>CAXBER010000009.1:0-158166 GCA_963974875.1 uncultured Pseudohongiella sp.
CGAACTCCCGACCAAGTGGTTCGAAGCCACCTACTCTATCCAGCTGAGCTACGGGTGCATAAAGAGGGCGCGATTATACAGTACAAACCTCAACATCTTCAAAGATCTTTTCGCATGAGTTGTTCAGATCGCTCAGTTGGTAGATGCGCTGCGAATCAGCACCCTGATCTCAACCGAGCCGGGGGCCGTGCCGGCGGGTATCTGCAGGCCTGAGTCGTGATCGCGCATCTGTCCGGGGGACAGGTTGGCCACGGAGACTGCGCTGCGCACTGCCTGACCACCCAGCGAGGCCTGTACTTCCAGCTCAGCGCGGTTAATGTCAACTGACGAGGCGTTGCCGACGCGGATAACAATGCGCCCGTTTGCATCCACCATAGCGGCGGTTTGCAGGTAGTTGGACGGATTGTCAGCGATATCCAGTTGCACAAAGGCGGCACGTGCTGATTGACCCAGAGGGCCAGGCGCCATGGCGGCCTGCTGGAAATACCCTTTTGCTGCAGTGCGGTCGTTGCTGGCCAGTGCCATGGTGCCCAGTTCATTCATGGCCAATGCGGTCGGCAGCAGGTCTACACTAGCCTGCAAATCGCGCTGGGCGCGGGCCCTGTTGCCCTGGCGTGAGTAGCTCAGGCCGCGCCCCAGATAATAGTCAAAATAGTTGTCATCGCGCGCCAGTGCTGCATTGTAGCTTTCGATGGCGGCGCCGTAACGGCGTTGCATCAGCGCGATATCGCCTTTCAGGCCGTGAAAGCGGGCTTCGCGGGGCAGTATCCGCAGGGCTTCGTTCAGCTTGCTGTCGGCGGCTTCTACCTGATCCTGCGCCAGCAGCGCGTATGCTTCGTCAAAGGCGTCATAGGCGGGTTTGGTCTCGCGGATAAATGCTGTCATCTGCTGATAGCGTTCAACACCCAGTTCACCGCCGGTAAAGCCTTCTGCCCGTAACTGCGCGACCAGTTGCTGGTTATTCTGCACACGCTCGGTTGATGCCGGGTGGCTGGCAAACAGGCCATCAAGCCAGCCTGCAGCGCGTCCTTCTGACAGTCTGACAAAGGCCTGCTGCAGACTGACTGCGGCCGCCGGGTCGTAACCGGCCTGTGCCAGATAGCGTGTTCCGTAAAGGTCGGACTCGCGCTCGGCATCACGGCCATAGCGCTGGGAGATCAACTGTGCGCCAACCTGGGCGCCACCAACGATAAAACCGGCATATTCGCTATCCTGAGCCGCAATTGCGGTCACGACCAGAGCGCCTTGCATCAGGATGCCGCGCTCCATGGATTGAGCGCCGTGGCGGGCGGCCGCATGCACCACTTCATGACCCAGGACGGCGGCCAGCTCTGCTTCGTTGTTCAATTCGTAGAGCAGACCGCGGTTTATCGCGATTTTTCCGCCGGGCAATGCCCATGCGTTGGGAACCGAGCTGTTGAGGACAACAAATTCGTACGGCAGCTGACGTGGACTGTAGGCGGCGACACGCTTGCCCACACTGTCTACGTAGGCCGACAACTGGGGATCAATACTGTATTTTCCGCCCTGACTTTGTTGTGAAGGGCCGTAGTTCTGTGCCCCCAGGGAGATTTCCTGCGATTCTGACACCAGCGTGAGCTCACGTTGCCCGGTCACCGGATTGACTGCGCAGGCCTGCAAAAGCCCTAGCAACCCCGCTGCAAAAACTATTTTCCTGATCCAGTGTCCGGATCTGATCATCTCTCTCATTGCTCACCTCGCGTGTCTGGACTGCAGTTTAACCGGATGGAGTGTCCCGGCATAGTTCGGCAGCACACACAGGGTTCTGTCACTTTCTGTTGCAGCTGTGCGCTTCCGCGCCTATGGCAAACGCGGTACTATCGACCCATGAAATTCACAGCAATAACAACCCATCAATAAAAATAAGTACCCACCTGACAGCTACATCTACAAAACCAGAACGATAGAGGAGAAAACACGTGATCAGAGTCATCCTGTTCATGTCAGTGTCCATCTTTGCTGCGATAAATGCCCATGCGCAGTCAGCATCCATCGAGCGCGGCACAACGTTGTTCCAGTCTGAGTGCGCGCGGTGTCATGTGCGTGCAGACATCGAAATGCGCATTACCAACAACTGGATCGACAGACCGGCCAGTGAACTGTATCAATCCATCATGTCCACGATGCCTGCGGAAACGCCCGGTTCGCTGAGTCCTGACCAGTATCTGGACCTGACCGCCTATGTGCTGGAGATGGGCGGCGCCACGGTGTCGGCTGCGGGCATGTCGGCAGGCGATCTGGCTGCACTGACCATTGAGCAGCGTGGCGACGGTGATGGCGGCCCTGACTATTATGCCTGGACGGCCATGAGTGGCGGGCTGAATGCCAATCGTTATGCACCGCTGGAGCAGATTAATGCCGCTAACGTCAAGGATTTACAGATCGCCTGGCGCTGGAAGGCGAATAACTTTGGCCCGCGTCCTGAGGGACTCAACGTCACGACACCATTGATGGTCAACGGTGTGCTGTATGCAACCGCCGGCACGACACGAAATGTGGTCGCCATTGATGCGGAATCCGGCCAGACTCTCTGGATGTGGCGTCCTCAGGAGGGCGAGCGGTTTGAGGAATCTCCGCGCAAGAACTCCGGCAAAGGCGTTGCCTATTGGACTGACGGCAGCCAGGAAGTCATTTTTGTCGTAACGCCCGGCTATTATCTTGCCGCACTGGATGCCAGCAATGGTCAGCCGCTGGAATCGTTTGGCAAACATGGCATCCTGGATCTGATGGATGGCATGCGCTACAGCGATGTCCGCGCGGACCGCGACATCACACTGACATTTCCGCCGACCGTTGTTGATGACGTACTGATTGTTGGTGCGGCACATCAGGTTAGTATGCGCCCACCTCATGCGGAAAATGTGAAAGGCGATGTGCGCGGTTTTGATATCAGAACCGGCAAGCTGCTGTGGACACATCGCAATATACCCATGCCCGGCGAAGATGGCTATGACACCTGGCTGAACGACTCGGCACAACGCAGCGGCAACGGTGGTGTCTGGGCCGGCATGTCGGCTGACCCTGAGCTTGGTCTGGTGTATCTGCCTGTTGAGGCCGGCACCGGTGACCGCTTTGGTGGCGAGCGCCCGGGTACCAATCTGTTTACCGGCTCGGTAGTTGCTGTCGACTATCGCACCGGCGAGCGCAAATGGTACTTCCAGCATCTGCGCCATGATATCTGGGACTATGACACGCCGACGGTACCGATTCTGGCGGATCTGCCTGATGGTCGCAAAGTCCTGGTGCAGCTGACCAAGCAGGCATTTGCCTATGTACTGGATCGCGAAACCGGCGAACCGATCTGGGAAATGGAAGAACGCCCTGTGCCAAAGTCGGATGTACCGGGCGAATGGACCTCACCTACCCAGCCATTTCCAACCAGACCCCCGGCGTATGATCGCCAGGGTGTTGCTGAGGATGATCTGATCAATTTCACGCCGGAAATTCGAGCCCGCGCCATTGAGGCAGTCAAACCCTATCGCATGGGCCCGCTGTATCAACCACCATCACTGTCCAATGCTGACGACGGCACTATCGGCACGCTGAGTCTGCCCGGCACTCTGGGCGGCTCCAACTGGGAAGGTGGTGTGTACGACCCGGAAACCGGCATGCTGTATGTCGCGTCCCGCACAGATGTGGCGGTGCTGTCGCTGGTCCCCGGCGCTCAGTTCTCCACCGCCGACTGGATCCAGGGGCCGGCGCGCTCGCCGAATGTGGAAGGTATACCGATCGTACAACCACCATGGGGCCGCATCACTGCTATTGATCTGACCCAGGGTGATATCGCGTGGCAGATGGCCAATGCGGACACACCGCCGGGAATCCGCAACCATCCGTTGCTGCGCGGTGTGGAACTTGAGCGCACCGGGATTCCTACGCGCGCCGGACTGCTGGTTACCAAAAGCCTGCTGTTTGCCGGCGAGGGCCAGGGTGGCAATCCGGTGTTCCGTGCTCATGACAAGATGACCGGAGAAATTATCGCCGAGATCGCCCTGCCCGCCTCGCAAACCGGCTTGCCCATGACCTATGTGCAAAACGGCAAGCAATATATAGTGATGGCAGTCAGCGGTAATGGCCCGGCAGAAATCATCGCACTGACATTGCCAAACTGATAGCTGCAGTTAATCCTCAACGATGTTAATTGTCATTGATCAGGCGGTCTGCAACACGGCAGGCCGCCTGTCTTCAAGACAGCCATCAAAACAGCCCGCCCGTCTCAGACATTCACGCCTTAGACATTCCCGCCTCGTTTTGATATACTTATCACGTTTCAAAAATCAATAATAAAAAACTATCACCACTACCCATCCGTTCCGACCCTTCAATAGCATGGTCCGGAGCGATAAATTCGAGATTCAAAAACGAGATAGATACGACTTGTTATGAATACTTTTCAAGAAGCGCCAGCGCTTCAAGAAAGACCCGATACAACGCTGAACATTCAACTCCGCCCGCCCGCATCAACTGATGGTGCGCCTGTTCATAATCTGATTCGCAAAAGTGCGTTCCTGGACGATAACTCGCTGTACTGTTATCTGGCCATCTGCACTCACTTTTCGCAGACCAGTGTTGTGGCCACAATGGGTGATGACATCGTGGGCGTTGTGACCGCCTACATCCCGCCGGAGCAACCCGATACGCTGTTTGTATGGCAGGTCGCTGTTGATACCGTTGCCCAGAAGCAGGGACTGGCCGGCAGAATGCTGGACCATTTACTGGAACGCTCTGCCTGTAACCATGTCAGGTTTGTGGAAACAACGGTGACTAGCGACAATGACGCCTCACGCGCCATGTTTGCATCACTGGCTCGCCGGAATGACTGCGGGACCGATGAAACCGTCATGTTCGATCGCGAAACACATTTTCTTAATCTTCACGACACTGAGTACAAACTCAGAATCGGCCCGTTTACCAGGGGCAAAAACCAGGGAGAAACATCATGACAAACATATTCGATGACATCGAGTCAGAAGTTCAAAGCTACGCAAGGGCTTTCCCGGTGATATTCGGGCGCGCCAAAGGTTCGTATCTGTACGACACCGACGGCAAAGCCTATCTGGATTTCCTAGCCGGTGCCGGCACGCTGAACTACGGTCACAACGATGACACGTTGAAAGCGGCATTGCTGGACTACATTAATGAAGATGGCATTACCCACGGACTGGACATGCACACCACTGCCAAAAAGGAATTCCTGGAAGCACTGAACGAAAAAATCTTCAAACCACGCGGCCTTGAGTATGTTGTGCAGTTCACCGGCCCTACCGGCACCAATGCGGTTGAAGCAGCATTGAAGATTGCGCGCAACGTCACCGGCCGCCACAACATCGTGGCATTCACCAATGGTTTCCATGGTGTGTCGCTGGGCGCGATGGCGGCAACCGGTAACTCGCATCACAGGGATGCCTCGGGCATTCCGCTGACCGGCGTCACACATGTACCGTACGCCGGCTATATGGATGACGAACTGGATACAGTCAAACTGCTTGAGAACATGCTGGAGGATTCTTCCAGCGGGCTGGACAAACCGGCAGCTGTCATTCTGGAAACCATTCAGGGCGAAGGTGGCCTGAATGTCGCCAGCAATGAATGGTTACGCGCAATCGAGAAGCTGTGCCGTAAACACGACATCATCCTGATTGTTGATGATATCCAGTCCGGCTGTGGTCGTTCAGGCAAGTTCTTCAGCTTTGAAGAGTCGGGCATCAAACCCGATCTGGTAACGCTGTCCAAGTCACTGAGCGGTTATGGTCTACCGTTTGCTGTCACCCTGATTAAACCGGAGTACGACACCTGGAAGCCGGGCGAGCACAACGGTACGTTCCGTGGCAACAACCATGCCTTTGTAACTGCCGCAGCGGCACTGAACAAATTCTGGTCAGACGACAGTTTTCAGAATGAACTGAAAACCAAAATTGATCATATGACCACCCGTCTGCGCAAGATCGCCAATGGGTATGACAGGCGCCTTATCAAAGCGAAGGGACGTGGCTTTATGCAGGGTCTTGAATGTCGCGACGGTGAGCTGGCCGGCAAGATCTGTCGTTACGCATTCAGCAAGGGTCTGATTATCGAGACCAGTGGTGCGGACAGTCAGGTTGTTAAATGCCTGTGCCCGCTGACAATCTCGCTGGACGAGCTGAACAAGGGTCTGGATATTGTTGAGGAAGCTGTCAACAAAACCCTGCAGAATGAAGTCAGTGTCGCCTCCTGAGGCGGCACTGCAATCAGCTCATTCGAAACCGTGGCAGACACGTGGAAACAGACAGCAAAGGAACGTATTAATGATAGTCAGACAGTTGCAGGATTGCGAGAATAGCGAACGTTGTGTCAAGTCAGAAACCTGGCAGAGCGTTCGCATGCTGCTGGCAGATGACAATATGGGATTTTCTTTCCATATCACAACCATCTACGCAGGCACAGAAACACCCATTCATTACACCAATCATCTGGAGTCGGTTTACTGCATGTCAGGCAACGGCTCAATCAGGGATCTGGCGACCGGCACGACACACCAGATAGTACCCGGCACTCTGTACGTGCTCGATCAGCATGACAAACACCTGCTGTTTGGCGGCAGCGAAGACATGGTGCTGGCATGTGTGTTCAACCCGCCAATCACTGGTCGTGAAGTGCATGATGCTGATGGATCCTATCCGGCCGCCAAATAAGGCCGCTTAAAACGCCGTCAGCCCCATCACCGGAATGATGCTGGATATCAGTGCCAGGTAGGCCAGATTAAAAATCATCAACCCCAGATGCAGCCAGCGGTTATTGGTGAATAACAGCCATATTATCGACAGTGAGACCACAATGGTTCCGATCATGCGCTGGAACCAGGTTTCACTGTAGTCGGGCAGCAGCGGATCGGAAGCCCTGGACAGAACCAGAAAGATAATGACCATCACAAAAAACCAGTTTTTTATCTGGAAGTAATGCTCTTCAAGATCCATTTTCTGGAAGTGTCGCAAATCCGGTGTCAGGACAAACGTCAGCAACACCATCATGATGGGCGCCGCCAGAAACAGCATCATTGACGACACTTTGGTGAAGTTGTGTGCCTGATACTCCCAGAACCCCAGATAATGATAGGTCATGATAAACAGCAACCAGATTGACCATCCCGCCAGCAGACCGGGACGGGTCAGTCGCTGCCTGGCACGGATCAGCTTCCCCCAGCCCATCAGCAGCTCCGCCATGGCAAACGCCACAACAACGGAGACAAACATCATGATGAATTCAAATTTTGACAATCTGAATTACTCCTCTGTCTGCTGCGCGACAAACTCCTTCATGGCCTGCCGATTCAGATCAATGACCTTGTCCTGATCAACAACCTGCTCCAGCAGCCGGGCCAGTGACGAGCGAAAGTCATCCGCATCAAGGTAGGCACAGACGTTGCCGTCGGCCGGATCCAGTGCGCGCCGTTTCAGGTCGGCACGGTGATCCTCAGTGACAATAATCACCGGTGTCGGCTTGCGCACGGGGCTCCTGCGCTCCATCTCCCGCAGCCGGTAGAGGAACTGATCCTTCGGCTTTTTATGATTATTCCAGCCGGTAATGATGCATGCCAGCTTGTTGGTGAGTAGCCCGAAGCCACGATCATACTGCCTGACGGCATCCATGGCATTGGCTTCATTGAAGGTGTTAACGCTGGTAAATTTGCCGGTAACACCGATTTCAGCAGCGACCTCATCAACCAGCTTATTGTTGATATCGTAGACGAGTATTACGGGTTTCGATTGCATTTCACCCTCTGGTACATCCCGGTTGTTATTTTAGTTATTTGCTTTACTCAGAGCGCATCTGCACACTTGTACCCACCGGATCGCGCGTGGTCCGGGTGCGGTTTGCTGCAACGTCAGGGTCTTCATAACCAAATGCCAGACCAAACAGAATCCTGTCTTCTTCACTTAACCCGAACGCTTCACGCACCAGGTCGGGATAATTTCGCATTGTACCCATCGGGCAACTGTGCAGGCCATGGGCGACAAGGGTCAGCATCAGATTCTGTGCGTACATGCCAACATCAATCGCCACTGTGGTACCAAACGCCCTGTTCATGCCGATAAATGCCATGTAAGGCGCGTCAAAGAACTCAAAATTGCGCAATACCGCCCGTTCCCTGCCTTCTCTGTCGCCTCTTTCAATACCCATCTCGGAGTAGAGTGCCACCGCACATTCAACCTGGCGGGTGCGGTACTCGCCGGCAAAATCTCCCCGGTACTCATAATCGGGGCTGGCCGGCACGCCCTCCCTGATCCGTCGCTGCATTTCTGCGCTCAGCCGGTCGCGGAGTGCGCCTGTTGCCACATAGACTTTCCAGGGCTGCACATTGCAGTTTGACGGCGCCCACTGCGCCAGCTCAAAGATCTGCTGCAGGACATCGTCAGGTACAGCATCCGGCAGATAGCCCCTGACAGACCGCCGCGTGCGGATGGCATCGACAAGAGACATCTGCGGCAGGGCCAGCGCGTTCTTCTGATCAACAGCATTGCTCATAGTATCAACTCAGTAATTGTCCGCCGTCCACGTCGACCGTGGTGCCGGTCGCATATCCATTCAGCATCAGATAAATCAGCGCACTGGCAACTTCCTTTGGTTTACCTATGCGCCTGACCAGTTGCCCCTGTGTCATGGCAGCGACCCGCTCGGCTTTTTCCGGCCCCATCCAGTCGAAGAGGGCAGTATCTATGATGCCCGGGGACACCACATTGACACGAACAGGGCTCAGTTCCACCGCCAGGCAGCGCACCATGTTTTCAACCGCGCCGCCGACACAGCTAAGCGCTGACATATTGGGCTTGAACCGACGCGCCGGCGCGCCGCTGACAAACGTAATGGATCCATCACTGGCAACATAAGGCGCGCCGAGTCTGGCAACCTTTGCATATCCCCACAGTTTGCCGAAGGCTGCCTGAAACTGTTCCTCTGTCTGCTCGATAAACGGTTTAAGTGTGCGTGTTCCACCGGTAGCCGCAGAAACCAGGTGATCTATCCTGCCTACAGTGTCAAACAACTGCGTCAGTCCGGCATCATCATGCGTATCCAGTTGTACCAGTTCTACCCGGCCACCGGTGGCCTGTTTTGCCTTATCCATATGCTCAGCGGAGCGCCCTGCAGCCCAGACCCGGGCCCCCTGCTCGCTGGCAGCGATGGCGGTGGCCAGACCTATGCCCGATGTACCGCCAATCACTACAACATTCTTGTTGATCAACTGCTGATTCGTTGCACCGCTTGTGCCTGTCATACCTGCTTCTCCCTTGCGAGGTCTGGCCCCGCCAATTTCTGATGCCGCGATAGTAGCACACACCGATTGACTCGTAATCGGGTCACATAGGCCATAACGTGATCCAACGCACACGAATACATCAATTGGGCTGTTGAATAAGCATCAGGAACAGCGATAATACCCGTTTTGACAAGGCTCTCAAATAATCAGAAGAGCCCGGGAGCAGACCATGCCGTTTCATCACTTGTTATCCGGACGCATGTTGGCACTGACAGTGGCTGTATCGCTGTCCGCATGCAGCAGTAGCTGGGTGCAACTCAGCCCGCAGGGCCAGCAGGTAAGCCTGGCGACCGCAGCAGAAGTCACAAACTGCACGCGACTGGGTACAGCCAACGTATCCGCTGCAGACAATATCGGATTCGTCCAGCGCAGCGCACGCCGACTCCAGGAAGAACTGGTCAGTCTGGCGCGTAATGAGGCAGGCGCCCTGGGGGGCAATCGGGTAGCCCCTGAGTCAACCATCAATGATGGTCGTCAGACATTTGGTGTTTTCCGCTGCTGATCCGACCAGATCAACAATAATTTATTCTGATAGTCGTGCCTGTTTTTGAGCGGTAGCAGCACGTACTGGAGCTGACTGTATGGATAGCAGGCTTCTGGTGCTTAGCCGTTTTTTTGCCGCTGCGCCGGCAATTGTGGTCAAACACCGTGTACCCGTGTTGCTGTTGCTGGCAGTGATCACTGTTCTGGCAGCGTTCAGCACGGCGACACGCACACGCATAGACATGAGCATCGACAGTTTTCTGGATCAGAGTGACCCGGCCATTACGGCGCTCAATGCCTTCCGCACCCAGTTTGGCAGTGATGATTCGGTATTTCTGGTCTATGAAGCTATGGATGGTGATGTGTTTTCACATCGCTCGCTTACTGCTGTTCAGCTGCTGACACGGAAACTGCGCAACTGGCAGGAACTGGATCCCGCCGGGTACAATTCGGACCTGAATGAGCTCAACCAGATCCGGCGTGTGCAGTCGATCACCACTCTGCGTGTTCAGCGGGTGGACGGCGACACCTTGCGATCGGATCGTCTGGTGCCGGACACAATTCCAACGGATCCGGCTGAACTGGCCGCGATACGCGAAGCCGCCATGGCAGAAGAAGACTATCGGCTGGCCTTTTATTCGCTGGACGGGCGTTTTGGTGCGCTGTTGATACAGACGACCTTTGGCGCAGAGCCTACTGAAGAATACGTGCCGGCCGTCAACGCGGACAATGTCGAACTCGGCGATTTTTTCAGCGATTTCTCTTCCACCGACAGTTTTGAACTGTTCTACGATGAATCCGCCGAGATTGACCAGATTCCCTTCCAGACGGTCGACATGGCTGAGTACAAACTGTTTTTTGATGTTGTCCGTGAAGTGTATGCAGAAGTAGAGGATCAACTGCAATTCTATCCAACCGGCAATCCACCGCTGATGGCCTGGGTATTTGACGTGCTGCAGCAGATGTTATGGCTGGCCGCAGGCATGATAGCGATTTTTGTGTTTCTGTTACGCTCCCTGTTCCGCTCGTTCAGCGCTGTCGTCTGGTCAATTCTGACAATCGCGTTGAGCCTGATATGGACGTGGGGGATTACAGTCTGGCTGGGCATCACACTGTCAACCATGATCATGCTGACCATTCTGTTGGTGTTTGCGGTTGGCATTGCAGACTGCGTCCATGTCATGAGCGCCTATCTGCTTAATCGACGCGCCGGCGCCGCGCATGAGGCTGCCCTGTCTCACGCATACGGCAAAACCGGCCTGGCCATTCTGGTCACCACGCTGACCACCATGGCCGGCGTACTGGCACTGACAACATCAGGGCTTGTGCCTATACGGGTTTTTGGCGCCATGTCGGCACTGGGCGTTTTTCTGGCATTTTTCTTTACCATCGTACTGTTGCCGATTCTGCTCAGTCTCTGGCACCCGCGCCAGCCGGCACCCGAATCTCCCACTGCGACCCTGCGCGGAGCGACCGGCCACTGGCAGAATCTGTCACCTGCCCTCAAGGTGCTTGTGTTGGCTGCGGTCACCGCAGCACTGGTTGTTGTAGCCGGACCCGGCATGGCTGCCTATCTTGTTCTGATCGGGGTCGTGACGCTCGCAGTGATGCACTGGCAGGATCGCATTCTGGCCGCCTGCCCGCAACTGGTGTCGCGTCACCGGTTCAGTGTGCTGGCCGCGTTTGCGGTGATATTTCTGGGAGCCCTGTACGGCACCAGCCAGGTAAAAATAGACAGCAATATGTCAGAACTGGCCAGAGCCGGCACGGAACCCAGAGTTTCTTATGCCATGGTGGATGAACACATGGCCGGACCACAGAATCTGTCCATCATGATCGACACTGGCATAAGTGACGGTGTGCTGGAGCCACCGGTTCTGCGGGCCATGGAAACCCTGCAGAATCGCATTATGCAGCGCTACCCTCACCAGATTTCACGCACATACTCACTGGCCAATATTGTCAGGGATACCAATCAGGTGATGAATCGGGACGATCCTGCCTACCACCGCATTCCGGATTCCGCGATCACCGTTTCACAGCTGATGTATCTGTTCAACAGCGCCAATCCCGAGGAGCGGCGCAGCCTGGTATCAGATGATTTCAGCCGCAGCCATATCACGCTGAACGCATACAATGCCGGCTCATACCAGTATCAGGTGTTTTTTGACGAGCTGAGCCAGGAGATCGATCAGGTATTTGGTCCACTGAATGCGGCATACCCGGACCTGCAGGTGACGGTGACCGGATCGGTGCCGCTGATGATGCGCGCCATGGATGAAATTGCACAGTCACAGTACAGCAGCTTCCTGCTGGCACTGGGCGTTATCAGTGTCATCATGATCATAACGCTGAGCTCAGTGCAGGCGGGATTGATTGCCATAATTCCCAACCTGATACCCGCCCTGCTGGCATTCGGTCTGATGGGCTTGCTGGACATGCCGCTGGACACCGACACCCTGCTGATCGCGCCGGTTATTATCGGCATCGCTGTGGATGATACGATTCATTTTATGACACACTACCGGGTAGAGCTGATTCGCAGTCGCAATATGCGCACCGCGCTGGACAGCACAATCCGCGAGGTAGGTCGGGCCGTCCTGTTTACCACCATGATCCTGGGCCTGGGTTTTGCCATACTGGGCTTTTCGGAATATCTGGGCATGGCCAAGATTGGTGTATTCGGCTCGCTGGCGATTCTTGTTGCCTTATTGTGCGACCTGCTGCTACTGCCTGCATTAATGATGACACTGAAACCCCGCTTTGGCATCAAAGGTCCCATCACAGGGTTTGACGCAACACATGCAATACAAGGAGAACAGACAACATGAGCATCAGGCCAGGAACCATACCCCTTGCGATAACACATGCCGCGCTGTCGCTTGTTCTCTCGTTTGCCATCCTGCCGTCCACCAATTATGCGCAGGAAAATGGGCGCGAAATTCTGGAACAGGTGGAGGATAACCAGCGTGCAATATCAGACGCCGCCTTTAACCGCATCCAGTTATCGAGCTGCCGGTTTGGTCTGCAGAATAACCAGATAACCTGCGCCGAACGACCGCGCGTCAAGGCACTGGAATCTGTCGGCATAAATACCGGACCGGACAATCGTGACACCCGGAGCATTTCCATCGTGCTGGAGCCGTCAGCAGAGCGCGGCATCGGCATGCTGAGCTACGCCTATGACGACCCTTCGCAGGACAATGAAACCTGGCTGTACCTGTCTGCGCTGGGACAGGTCAAGCGTATTGCAAGTGGCAACTCCGATGACGACTCCGAAGCGGCCTCCCTGTTCGGTTCCGAATTCACTACTGAAGATCAGGATACCGGCAAGCTAGAGGACTACGAGATCCGCATCCTGGAAGAGACCACTGAAAGCGGCCGCGACGTCTGGAAAATAGAGACTATCCCCAACGAAGAGCGCGCCCGCAAAACCCGTTATGCACGCACCGTGCAGTATGTCGACAAAGAGCGCCATGTGGTTCTGCGCGCCGACATGTATGATGATCAGGACCGGGAAATCAAACGCCTGCTGGCATCGCGTGTTGAACAGGTCAACGGCATCTGGGTCGCACGCTCACTGACCATGATGAACCTGGTTGCCAACCGGCTCTCCAACATGGCAATTCTGGAAATTCATACCGGACTGGATATCCCCGAACAGTTTCTGACCCCGCGCACTCTGACCGATGTTGCGTTTCGTGAAGCAGAACTGAGCCGACTGCGCTCGCAACTGGAGTAACCATGGCCGTGCGCCTGCTACACCGTGCCATCTGGCTGATTTGTGCCATGCCGGTTGTCACACACGCCCAGTTTGACGGTGACATCGTGTTTGACGACAGCATGTTTGATAACGAGAACTTGTTTGATGCTTCAGCAGAGGCCCCGGAGCACTTCCGTTACCGCCTGAGTCACCAGAGCGTTGCCCACATCAGCCGGCACCGCAGCGAAAACCCGGACGGTAGCGTGGCGACCCGTAGCAGGGGCCTGGAGAATAACCGCACCGCTTTGAACATCCGTTACCAGAACCCGTTCCGCGACGGCTGGCTGCTGCAGGGCAGTGCCCAGGTGCGCGCCTATTTGCCCGGCGACTATGAATATGACAACCCGGACCGCGAGGACTGGGAGTGGCGCCTGAATGAACTGTTTGTGCAGCGCAGCGGTGACCGCAATAGCTACTCAATGGGCAGACAGACCATAGTCTGGGGCGAAACCATCGGCAACTCTGTACTCGATGTCATCAATACCACCGAGTATCGTGACCTGACCATTATCGATATCGAAGATGCCCGCCTGAACCAGTGGATGGTGATCTGGGATCATTTCACTGCCTCAGGCAACTGGAGCAGTTTCGTCAACCTCTACCCTGAGTTCAACCCGGTACCTGTCACGGACAGCCCGCTGTTTCCCGGCGCGCCGCTCCGTCTGGGATACTACCATCGTGACAAACCGCTCTATGAGGCCGGCACACGCTGGAACAGGTCATTCACCGGCAGTGATGTTGCACTGATGGTCGCCAGACTCTACGAGAACCCCTTGCGTTATACGCCACCTGCTGACGGCAGCGGTCGGGCTATCGCCCATATCAATGACTATACGCTGGCCGGCTTCAGCGCCAATCGAGCCATCGGCAAGTTATTGTTGACGCTGGACATCGCCTATTCAAACGGCGTGCTGGTTGACACGCTGACACAGACACCACAGGCAGATGGCAGCGTGCTTGTGATTCCCACACTTGGCGAGGGCAACCTGCTGGGTGTCTCTGCGGGCATGGAGTACGGTATCAGTGCGACCCAGCAGATCAGCATGGGCGTGCGTCTGGAAAAACTGCAGGATTCTGACATCGGGGATGCCACACTGGCAGATCAGAGAGCAGACAATCAGGGGGACCTGCTGGTGCGCTACAGCAACCGGCTGATGAACGAGGAGCTGACGCTGTCGGCCACGCTGCAGGCACAGCTGGACGGTGATGCAAGCCTGCTTAACCTGTCTGCGGACTATCGCCTGCATGACGACTGGGAGCTGCGCGGCCAGCTCATCATGACCGGCGCAGACCCGCAATCACAACTCTACTTTCTGGACCAGGATGTCAGACTTGGCATCACCCTCACCTGGTCGTTCCAGTAAAATATTTTTAAACACCGTTTTCGCCGTAAAAGATATCTTCGTCAAACTCGTTTTCCCAGCGCGCCACGGCAGTCGCAACTGCCAGATCGCCGGTGACGTTCACGCTGGTTCTCATCATATCCAGGGGCCGGTCAAACGGCAGTATGAAGCCAACCACAATGGCAATCTGTTCCGGGCTCAGACCGATGGTACCCATGACCGCAGCCATCAGGAATATCGATGCACCCGGCACCGCTGCCGTGCCGACCGACACCATGGTTGTGCTCGCCGCAACCAGCAGATAGTCAGTCAGGCTCAGCTCAATCCCGAATGCCTGCGCCGCGAATACTGAAACGATACCCACATACAGTGCGGTGCCATCCATATTGATGGTGGCACCCAGCGGCAGTACCGTAGAGGCAACCACCGGCTTGATACCCAGATTGCTTTCCGCCACCGACATGCTGACCGGCAACGTGGCTGAACTTGAGGAGGTGGAGAAAGCCACCAGCATGGCATTTTTGGCACCACGAAAAAAGTCCAGTGGCTTGAGGCGCAGCACAAATTTGATCAAACCACCATGCACGATGACAACGTGCAGTACACAGGCTGCGGTCACAGTGAGGGCAAGCGCCACAACCTGCAGCAGTGCTGCAACCCCCTGCGTCCCGGCCACCCAGGCGATCAGTGCAAATACACCAAAGGGTGCAACCTCCATGACCCAGTGGGTCAGTTTCAGCATGATGGCCGAACCCGCATCCATCAGGTGTGCCATCGGCCGTGCCGGTTCGCCCACAGTGAGGATACCAACACCAAACAGGACAGCAAAAAAGATCACCGCCAGAATATTGCCATCGGCCAGCGCCGCTATTGGATTGCTGGGAATAATGGTCATCAGCCGCTCACTCAGCGGCATGGGTTCCTGAATGACGCCCGGATCTGCGCCGGACAGATCAACACCGACGCCCGGCTGAATAATGACCGCCAGCAACAGGCCGATACAGATGGCCAGCGCCGTGGTGAGCATGTAGATTGCCAGTGTCTTGACGCCCAGCGATCCCAGTTTTTGCGGATCACCCATGGCCACGATACCGGCCACAATGGTAATAAAGACCAGCGGCACCACGACCATCTGAATCAATCTGACGAAGACATCGCCAATCCAGCGTATCGATTGTGCGCCTTCGCCCCAGATTGCCCCAACAATAACGCCCAGAATCAGAGCCAGAATAATTCGCTTCCAGAGTGGAATATGAAACCATTTATACATTTTTGTTTTTAATGCTTCAGCCAACTTGCTCACCTCATCTGAATCAATGCAGACCGCCTATAGATGCGCACAGACTATAGAATTCCCGCAGCAAGTGCCAATATATTTCAAGCTATGCGACAATGTTCAGCCCGGCAACACGCAATCCCGGCAGTACTCAGCCCCGGCAGCATTTGACCCTGACAGCATTTTACCCGGGCAGCACCCAACTCAAGACAGGCAGCATTCAATGACAGACTGGATTTCAGGCACAGTAGTGGAGAACACTCACTGGACTCACAACCTCTTCTCCCTCAGGATTAAGGCTGACATCGATCCTTTCGTCGCCGGACAATACACCAGCCTGGCGCTCGATCTTGAGGGCAAACGCATCGGTCAGCCATACTCAATACTGAGCGCCCCGGGCAGTTCACCGCTGGAATTCTTTTTCTATACCCAGCTTGAAGGTGACCTGTCGCGGCATCTGTCGCGCACTGTCGCCGGCGATACGGTCTGGGTTGGCAGGCAGCCAGAAGGCACGCTGACGCTGGCAAATGTGCCGGACACACAGACACTCTGCCTGATGGCAACAGGAACCGGTGTCGCACCATTTGTCTCCATGCTGCAAACAGACGAAGTCTGGCAACGCTTTGAAACAGTGGTGCTGGTCTATGCCGCCAGACTACTGGTTGATCTGCGCTATCGGGAGCTGTTTGACCGCCTGACAAGGCAATATCCCGGACGGTTTGTCTTGATTCCGTTTATCAGCCGCGAACAGGTACCCGGCACGCTGCATGGCCATATCCCGGCGGCGCTGGCCGCAGGCGATCTCGAGAAGCATCTGGGCATGATACTGAGCCCGGAGAATTCGCACATCATGCTTTGCGGCAATCCCGGCATGGTCAAGGACACCATAGACGTACTGCAGGCACGTGGCTTCCGGCAAAATACTGCAACCCAGACAGGTCAATTAAGTTTTGAAAGCTATTGGTAGCGCTCTGAAAGCTGGATTTATTTGCAGTTTTCTATACATTAGCAGGGGTGAAGGCCCGATTCCGGAGACATCAAGATGTTTATATCAGGTACCAAGACCCGACAACTTCAGTTGCTTGCAGCAGGCATTTTCAGCACGTTACTGCTCGCCGCCTGCAGTCCGCAGCAGACCTCTGAACAACCAGCTGCCAGCCAGAGTGCGCAGATGCCTGCATCGCAGCCTTATACACGCATCTACCCACCCAATCCTGACGATCCGCTCAATGCGCATATTTATGAGCTCAACAATGGTCTGCGCGTCTACCTGACCCGCAATCCGGAAGAACCCAGGTTTTATGCCGAGATTGCCGTGCGTGCCGGCAGCAAACACGATCCCGCTGACGCAACCGGCCTGGCTCACTACCTTGAACATCTGCTGTTCAAGGGCAATCAGGAACTGGGCACGCTGGATTTTGATGCTGAACGCCCCTATCTTGAGGAGATTGAGGCGCTATACGAGCAACACTTCAATTCCAAGGATCCGGGCGAACGCGCCAGAATCTACGGGGAAATCAATCGGGTTTCACAGCTGGCTGCCGAATATGCCATCCCCGGCGAGTTCGACAAGATCTACAGCAGCATGGGCGCAACCGGTCTCAACGCCCATACCTGGCACGAGGAAACGGTCTACAAGGTTGGCCTGCCCTCCAACCGCCTGCGTCACTGGGCGCAGATAGAATCCAAACGTTTTGTAAACCCGGTATTCCGGCTGTTCCACACCGAACTCGAGGTGGTCTACGAGGAAAAGAACCGGACTCTGGACAATCGCGACCGCCTTTCCAATTACGCACTGTCGGATCTGCTGTACAAGCAGCATCCCTACGGACAGCAGACAACCATAGGCGATGCTGAACACCTGAAGAATCCCTCGCTGGTTTACATTCAGGAATATTTTGACACCTATTATGTACCCAACAATATGGCCATTTTCATCAGTGGTGATATAGACATCGACGAGACCATTCAGGTGATCGCCGACTCCTTCTCCGGCTGGCAGGCCAAACCTCTGCCTGCCGCACCCAGCTGGCAGGAAGAACCCATTACAGCAGTTGAGCGCGTCACCGTAACCTATCCGGGTCAGGAAGAAGTACAGATGGCGTTCCGCACGGTTCCCAACGGTCATCCGGACAAGGAAGCCCTGATGTTGCTGGACATGATTCTGGACAACCGGACCGCCGGTCTGATCAACCTGAACCTGAATCAGCGTCAGCGTGTGCAGGCCGCCGGCAGTTCGCCTGAGTTTCATAACGACTACGGCTCCCAGCGCCTGTGGGGTGTACCGCGACAGGGTCAGACTCTGGAGGAAGTGGAGCAGCTGCTGCTGGAACAGCTGGAGATCGTCAAGCGCGGGGAGTTTGAAGACTGGATCCTGCCTGCAATCGTCAATGACTTCAAACGCATGGACAAGCGCGGCCTGGAATCCAACACGGCTCGTGTCAGTACCATGCGACAGGCGTTCCTGACCCACGCCGACTGGAACACCCATATCAATGAGATCCGCCGGCTTGAGCAGGTTACCAAGCAGGATGTGGTTGACGTCGCCAACAAATATTTTGCCGCGAACAACTATGTTGCGGTGCATCGTCTGGACGGCCCTGCCGAGATTCCGCCGGTCGACAAACCCCAGATTGATCCGGTCAATATCGATCCCAGTCGGCAATCGGAGTTTGCCGCTGCAATCCTGAGCATGCCATACGAGGAAATTGAACCCACATTTCTTGAGGCAGGGCGTGATTATCAGGTTGTGGATTACGCGCCGGGTGTCCCGCTCTATTATGCCCGCAACCCGCTCAATGACCTGTTCACCTTCAACATCAGCATTGATGTGGGCACGGAAGAAAACGACCGTCTCAGCCTGGCGTCCGCCGTCATGGGCAAGGCAGGTACACCCACCTATCCTGCTGAGGAGTTGCAAAAACAGTGGTACCGGCTGGGCAGCGACTTCGGCTTCAGCGCTGGTGCCAATGAAACCGTCATCAGCATATCCGGCATGGATCCGCAATTTGAGCAGGCGCTGGTATTAATGCTGGAACTGGTCGGCGACCCACAAACCGATGAAGAGACATTGCGTGAACTTAAAAATACCATTCTGCAGGCGCGCGCCGACCAGCGCGAAAACCCGCAGGCCATCAGCCAGGCACTGTTCCTCTACAACCGTTACGGTGAAGACTCACCCATGTTGCGCGCGCTGACTAGTGAGCAGATCCGCAACATAGAACTGGACGAGCTGCTGTCGATGATTCCGCAATTGCTGAAATACAAACACGCCATCAGCTACACCGGCTCCATGCCCCTGGAGCGGGTTACCAGCCTGCTGCAGAGGCATCACCAACCTGGCGCGGAATTGCTGGATCCGCCACCCTATCGCTATCAGTATGCACGGCAGGTTCAGGAGAATGAAATCTATGTGATACACCGTGAAACAGCCCAGGCCCAGGTACGCCTTGAGTTTCCTGACGGCAGTTATGATGAGTCCATGGTGGTGCCATCCTCTCTGTATAACAGCTACTTCGGCTCAGGCATGTCCAGTGTGGTGTTTCAGGAGTTGCGCGAAGCGCGGGCACTGGCTTATTCCGCCGCAGCGCGCTACGCACAGGGCGGCCGTCAGGACAGTGAAAGCCTGATGCTGGGGGTGATCGGCACGCAGAATGACAAAGCGGTCGAAGCACTGCAGGCGTTTGTGGATCTGATCGACAATATCCCCCAATCCTCCGAACGCTTTGCTGATGCCTGGGGTTCGCAAGTCAATCTGTATCGCACCTCCAGCATCAGTGCCCGTCAGATACCGGGCACAGTACGCTCCTGGGAGCAACTGGGGCTGCCGGGAGATCCGCGTCCTGATCGTTTTGCGCGCCTGCAGAGCGCCACATTGGAGGATGTCCTGCAGTTTCAGCAGCGTCAGGTGGCCGGTCGGCCCAAGCTTATTTCCATCGTCGGTGATACCAGCCGGATAGATCTGGAAGCACTGGCTGAACTGGGCACTGTCCGGCAGCTGACTGTTGATGATGTGTTTGTGGAGTAATTTTTTCACGGAGTGCATGTGGCGACACAAACGGACAGGGTGTTATCAGTCAGAGCGCTGCGCAAGCAGTTCGGTTCTGTCGAGGTATTACACAACCTGAACCTGGAAGTGACACGCGGCGCCATCCATGGTCTTGTTGGCCTTAACGGCTCCGGCAAAACAACCACCATGGAGTGTGTGCTGGGAATGCAGCCGTATAACAGCGGCGAGCTACGCGTCATGGGCCGGGAGCCGGCCCGAATCTGGCAGGGCCGCGGTGATGTTGTGGGTATTTTTGATACCCCCGGCGTTCACAGTGGCCTGACCGTGCGGCAGGTTCTGGAGCACGCCAGGCTGTTATGCCCAACACCGCACAGAACCCCCGCCCGGGTTGAGCAGATGCTGGGCATAAGCCAGTACAGCAAATACAAAATCCGCCAGCTCTCACTCGGCAACCGCCGCCGCGTCTCCATCGCACACGCATTACTGGGCAAGCCGGCATTTATTGTTCTGGATGAACCCTTTAACGGTCTGGATGCCGGCGGCGTGGACGATGTTCTGGCTCTGATTCTCCGCCTGAATAAAGAGGAAGGCACCAGCTTTTTATTGTCCAGCCATCAGCTTGCCTACCTGGAAAGCATCTGCACCCATATGTCGATATTGCATCACGGACGTATCGCACTCAGCAGTCAGCTGACGGATCTTTTTGCTGCTGACCAGTCACGTTTGTTTATCGGCTGTGATGACGTTGGGAGTGCGCGGCAGGTCATCAATGACGTCCCGGGCGCCAGCCAGATTGTGGAGGGTGACAACAGCATCAGTCTGACTGTTCCGCCAGGCACGGCTGCGAGCCTTAACAGCCTGCTGGTGAATCGCGGCATCGCTGTGCACGAGTTACGTACAGAAAAACCCGGTCTTGACCGGATCTTTCAGGACATCGTCAACGCGCCTGTCCCGGCAGACTGTCCGGAGGCACAATAGTGGACGGCTTCCTGACCGCCCTCAGGGCCGAGATCTACGTAGCGCTGCGGAGTAATTCGGTGCGCCTGATCCTGTTTCTGCCGGCATTGACTGGTGCCGCCCAGCTTCTCCTGATGAGTTTGCTCAGCGCTGGCGAACAGGCCCGCGAGGCCGTGCAGAGCGGCGGTTTCGGCAGCAGCTTTGCAGAGGCAAGCGGCGCTGAGGCGTGGGGCGCGCTGGTAGACGCCTATTCCACCGGACTGACCCTGACGGGCCTTATTCTGATCACCTATGCAGCCTGGAGTTTTGCCGGCGACAAGGACAGCGGTGTGCTCCGTCACCTGCTTATCCGCCGGATCAGCCGTCCGGCAGTGGTACTGGCCAAACTGGCACAGGTGCATCTGTTTGCAGTAGCCTGTCTGGCGCTGATGCTGATTGTCTGCACTCTGGTTGCCAATCTGCTATGGGAGTTTGGTCCGGTTGTTGAGGATGGTTACGAACTGATTGGTACTGCAGAAATACTTGCCGAATTGCGTCTGGGACTGACACTGGCCATCATACCCCTGCCAGCAGCAATCGCCCTGGGTTTGCTGATTTCGGTGCTGGCCGGCAACAGCACCCAGGCGATTACCGCCGCATTGGGTGTGAGCCTGGCGCTGGATATCTTCAAGGGTGTCATGGGCAACGCATCTGACTATCTATACGCCAGCTATCTGTCATCCCTGCTTGATGAATCCTATCTCAGTGATGTCAGCCGACTGGTACGCGGTTTCTCGGATGTCATGATTGATCCGGCATTATTGCAGCTTAACCAGTGGGTCGGCTGGCCACAGATGCTGCTGTTTGTCGCATTGGCGCTGTTTTTTGCAAGACGGAAACCTGTATGAATAAAATGCAAATCTGTTTGACCGGCATGATTGCCTTCCTGCTGAGCGCGTGTGTAAACACCGAGCCCAGGCAATTGATCCCGTCCATCTCCCTGTCGCCGGAGAATGTACTGCTCAGTGACAATACCGGCGCAGCACGCAGGCCTGGCGTCAATTTCGGATTGACCGGCGGTGTCAACGAAAGTGATTCGCTCACCAATATCAGCATTCTGCCGGGCATCCGTGTCAGAACCGTTACGCCCGGTGGCGCAGCTGACCGGGCAGGCATCCGTGCCGGCGATGTGATCCTGCGTATAGATGAGCAGAACAGCAATCATCCGGACCTGCTCGACGCGCTGGCACTGGAAACTGCCGAAGCACGCAGCTTCGCTTTTGAGGTAAGGCGTAACACCACCGTTTTTGTCGCCACCGTCAATGTGCAGCCCGTGATTGACGAGCAGGTTGCACCGGTAGAGCTTTATCGTGCCGATCCGGTGCTGCTGCGCGCCGGGTTCACTACCGAGTCACTGCTGACCGACAACCGGCAACGGGTGTCAGGCGCCAGAATTGTGCGCCTGTTTGAAAGCAGCCCGCTGACGGCAGCAGGGCTGCGCACTGATGACATTATCCTCTCCGTCGACAACCTGACAGCGGAATCCGCACAAGGCCTTGTCACGCTGCTGAATACCAACTATCAACCGGGCGAGCGGATCACCTTACAGTATTCCAGACGCAATCAGGTGCTGACTGCCAGTCTCGACCTCTGGCATCCCGGCCGCCGCCTGAGTGAACTGACCGTGTGGCCCCTGTTCAGTTATGAATCTTCACTGGACCCGGCACAAACGGATGTTAAAGTGGGTGATCTGATACTTTTCTCACTGTTCTCCTACCAGCGCCGGGGACTGGAAAGTCGTTACAGCATTCTGGGGCTGATCCGCGGTGCCAGCGGGTTTGGCGAACTGCAGGAGGAGTAATGACGCATACGCCAACAGCAATTCTGGCAACCCTGCACTTGCTGGTCTTCTCGCCGCTGGCACTGGCGCAACCCGGTTTTGTCAGCTCTGAAACCCCTGCACCTGAATGGCCCGCAGAAATCCGTTACGCCGATGTGGATGGCGACGGCCTGACCGACATAATTATTCCTCGCTACTCACCCGGCGCAGGTCGTCAACTGCATATTCACCAACAACTTTCTGATCACCGGTTCGCTATGCAACCGTCGCGCGTTGTGGATATCCGCCCGGAAATTGTGGCGGTTGCGTTTGCAGACCTGAGAGCGGATCCGGGACAGGAACTGCTCTTGTATACCGGCAGCACAGTGTTCAGTCTCAGCACAGCCATCCCCAGTTATGGTGGCAACATTCGCCGGCTGTTCGACTGGGCTTTTATAGCCGCCGTTCCGGACAAACGGACAATATATTTTCTGCCATCACCGGCCGACCTGACTGGAAATGGCCACCCTGACCTGCTGGTGCCGGGTGCCGATGGTTACGCTCTGTTTGAAGGTGCTGACGATGAGCAGTTTACACGTCGCCATCAATTCAGCACCATCAACCAGGAGCTCGACCCGTCAGACTTACCTGCGCCCGCGGGCCGGTTCTCGACTGAGGTGTCATTCAATGAACGCGATGGTCTGGTGATAAAGGCGAATCCGCGCTCGGCATCCGTATTTGCGGATTTCCTCAGCGAGGCCGGAGATGCTCAGGACAACACCCTGCTGGACACTACCCGCTGGATGCCCCCCGCATTGCTGGCCGACATGACCGCGGTCGGCGCGCAGGACATTGTGTTCCTGAATATAGGCAATGATATTCGCGGCCAGCTGAATATCTGGCAACGCGGCACTCAAGGCGAAACGCCAGGCGAATTCTCCCCACGACCCACCTGGCAAGGCCCGGTGGACATGGAGGGGGATTTCCATCTGCTGGACGTAAACGGTGATGGTCTGAGCGATGTAATGCGCATGGTGGAACGCTCTGACAACTGGGATGTGTACTTTTATGTGAATCAGGGTGGGCGCTTCAATCTGGACAACCCTGACCAGGTGATGCGTTTTTCGGGTTACAACCTGCGCATTGAAGTCACTGACATCCTGCGCAGCGGTGAACCGCAACTTAGCGTTACCTATTATACAATTCCGGTGGTGAATGCCATTCGAAACACCAGCATTACAAGAACCCAATTACTCTACGGCAGCAGCAATACCTCCGGTGACCAGCTCTTCAACGCCCGGCCGGATTTCCGGCTTGACGAGAGCTACTCCGCCAGCGCCGTGCTTGGTTTTACCATTCCGGCCTATCTGCAGGCAGACATCAATGGTAATGGTCGCGCTGATGCACTGTATCTGACTCCAGAGGGCACACTGGCCGCCAGGACCATCTCGGAAACACTGCAGTTTTCGGCACAACCGTTCTGGACCTATGTTCCGCAACGCACGGTTGTCGGATTCGACGTCATGGATATGAACAGCGATGGCAAACCTGATCTGGTGTTGCATCACTCCAATACCGCCACTGTACTGGTATCGACACCATGAAAATGACCAGGTGGCTCTCTTTATCGATGCTTATTCCGGGGCTGCTGCTGACACCCTCCGTCACCAGCAATGAAATTCCCGGTTATACGCAGTTGCAGTTTGCACTGCCAGCAGATACCGAACGCATGCTGATTGTTGATGCGGACCAGGACGGGCAAAAAGATCTGCTGACACTCAATGGCAATACCGTTAATGTCTATTTTCAGTCAGCCGGCAGTTTCGATTTCAGCACTCCCGGCACCAGCATTGAGTTTCCTGGCGAGGCTGTTGGCTGGGATATCAGCGGTGCGTTTTCATTGATTGCCCTGATCGACGGACAACGGGTACTGCGCTGGGAGATGAGTGAGCGGCAGTTCCGGGAACCCTCTGTCCTGATTGACAGTCTGAGCGGCTTTCTGGCCAAAGGTGTCTACCAGCTTAATTTCTCCCGTGACATCAATGATGATGGCCTGGATGACCTGATCATCCCCGGCGCTGGTGAACTCTCACTGCATATTCGCAATCCCGACAACAGTTTTCAGGCCCCGCTCACCGTGCTCTCAGACATGCAGTTGAGATCTGTGCTGAACGCCGGCCGGGAACTGGACCGCGACGTGGGACAGTCATTGCAGATCCCGTTGATGGAGCTGCGCGATGTCAATAATGATGGCAAACCAGATCTGATTTCCGATACTGAAGAGCGGCTGGATGTTTTTCTCGCCAGGCCCGCCGGTACAAACTACTTTGCTGCTGAGCCGGATTACTCGATTGACCGGGCCGCCATTCGCGAGCGATTGGGAGATTTTGATTTCGATCAACTGGACTTTGCCAACCTGACAGGCGTTCTTGCACTGACCCATGAAGAAATTCTGCAGGACATGAACGGGGACGGCATAGCAGATCTGGTGCTGCGTGAGGGAGGCCGTGTCGCCTTGCATCTGGGTTCAGCATCGGGCATCAATCTCGAACAGCCTGATCAGATTTTGCGCTCCAGCGGCAACGTGCTGTCCGTTTTTATGCACGACGAGAACGAAGACAGTCGCCCCGATCTCTGGTTGTGGCGGGTGGATCAGGTGTCACTGGGTGATGTATTCCTCTGGCTCGCCATCTCCGGCACCATCAATATGGAAGCCTTTGTCTATCATAATGAAGGGGACAGCTTTGCGCGTCGCCCTGCCAGACGCATTACTGTGGCGCTGCGTTTTCCGTCAGTCGTTCGCATGATAGGCTCGGTCAACGAAGTTCGTGAACGTGCGGGCAATGCAGATGCTGTCATTCCTTCGGCCCGCGCCATTGTCAGTGCCGAATCGCTGTCCGGCGGGCAGGCACAGTCGGTTATGCAGGATCTGCTGGTACTGATGAACGATCAGCTGCAGGTGTTTTATCAGGCGATAGAGCGCGAGTCCCCGCCCGATGAAGACCGCTTTCTGGCTTCGCTGAATTACACCCGCACCAATAACAGTTACGAGATTGACATCCGGCGTGTCATTGATCAGTTTGATATTGAAGTGAACCGTGACGTCATCGCAGTCAGTCAGCGTCCTGCGGCGGCCACTGTGCCTCTGCCGGTGTCTGCAGCCCGCGGTGATATCATGATCAGTGATCTGAACAGTAACGGACTGGACGATATCTTTGTATTTCTGGAACGCAGCAGCGACGCTGTTACCGGCGTACTGTTCCTGTCTCAACAGTGACATATGTCACTACTTACAAATGACCGGAAAATATCAGGGAGCCTGGGCAATGAAAAAAATCATCTGGATCGTGTTTTTTACAGCATTGGTCGTGGTTAATGCACTGGCCATGGCCGCCGACTATTTCGGTGGGGTTTATATCGCCATACCTTACCGACTGGTCATGGTGCTCGCGATCAGCATGATCAGTATGATCTTCACAGGCGCCTGGATGCTGCTGCGTACTGCCGAGCAGGAAAAGCCGTCAGACTAACTCCCCAATGGCCATACCCACAACAGAACCGGCAGGCTGACAGCTACCACCACTATCTCCACCGGCAACCCCAGTCGCCAGTAGTCACCAAATTTGAATCCCCCGGGGCCCAGAATCAGCGTATTATTCTGATGACCGATGGGGGTCAGAAACGCGCAGGATGCGCCAATTGCTACCGCCATCAGAAACGAATCCGGATTGACTCCCAGCTGTGCTGCCACACTGATTGCCAGCGGGCACATCACAGCCGCCGTGGCAGCGTTATTCATAAAGTCCGATAAAGTCATCGTGACAATCAGAATCAACGCCAGGGCGATGACCGCGTTGCCCTGTGCCAGCCAGTTCAGCAGTGCGCTCGCCAGCACATCTGCTGTGCCGGTGGTTGCCATGGCGCCAGCAACCGGCAGCAACGCGCCCAGCAAGACAATCACTGGCCAGTCAATGGCCTCATAGACTGCACGTGGCGGGACGATTCGCAGTGCCATATAGGCCAGCACGGCAGCCGAAAACGAAATTGCCACTGGCAGGATTCCCAGCGCGGTAATTGCGATGGCAGTCAGGAATATGCCGGTGGCAAGCACCGCCTGCCCCTTCACTGGCACACGAATGTCGCGACCGGCCAGTGGCACACAGCGAAAATCGCTGGCGAATCCGCCTACTGCTTCGGGTACGCCCTGCATCAACAATACATCACCCTCGCGAAGTGGCGTGGATCGCAGCCGCTTTATGGATCTGCGTCCCTGCCGCGAGACTGCCAGCAGATTGATCCCGTAGCGGGTACGCAGTTCAATGTTGGACGCAGTGCGCCCAGCCAGTGAAGATCCCGGCATGACCACCAGTTCCTGAAGCACCAGCTCATCAGATTTATTGGGAGCCTTGTTCCCCTCCTTCTCCCCATCTTCTTCATCATTTTTTGCGGCTGCTGTCTTGACTGACGCCTTGTCTGCACGCCTGCCGGACTGACTCTTGCGGCCGTTTTTTTCCTGTGACCTGTCTGCCGGACTGCTGTCAGACTTTGCCGGCTCGTCAGTCTGGTTCTTTTCCTTTTCCTTTTCCTCCTCGTCCACTGACGTCTTTTCCTCGATGACCTGCTCTTCCAGCTTCAGCCCCAGGCTGCCCAATACATTGCCCAGAGTTTCCGGTTCCGCCTCAATCACCAGAATGTCGCCTTCGCGCAGGATCCGCTTGGAGTACGGTGCAATAACCCGCACCTCTCCACGCACCAGCCCCACAATCTGCGCATCCTCCTTGTCCAGCGTGGCTTCAACTTCGCGCAGGGTCTTGCCGATCGCCTTGCTGTCGGCAACTACCCTGACCTCCGTCAGATAGGTGCCGGTTTCAAAACTGGCACTATCTGCCTGCTTGCGGCCTGGCACCAGCCGCCAGCCGATCAGGCCGATAAAGAGAATGCCCACCACCGAAATTGAAAGTCCCACAGGCGCAAAATCAAACATGCTGTAGTGCCCAAGATCGAGTCCTGCCTCGGCCCTGAACCCGGACACGATCAGATTGGGCGGTGTACCGATCAGCGTGGTTGTGCCACCAAGAATGGAACCAAACGCCAGTGGCATCAATACACGTCCGGTCGGAATTCCCTGTTTGGCAGCTATCTGAATGGCAACCGGCATCAACAGGGCCAACGCTCCCACATTATTCATGAAACCGGACAGCACAGCTGCCAGCGCGGTCAGCGCGAATATGCTGACAGTTGGCCCCGCTGACGAAGGCAGAATTTTCTGGGTGAGCGCATCAACCGCACCTGTCAGCTGCAGTCCGTAGCTGAGCACCAGCACGCAGGCCACTGTAACAACGGCAGGGTGACCAAATCCGGCGAATGCATCCGCCGATGGCACCAGCCCCGTAAGAATACAGGCAAGCAGAGCGCCACCTGCAACCATGTCGTGACGCCAGCGGCCCCACATGAACATGAGCATGCTCAGCACCAATATTGAGACAATAACCAGCTGGTCCTGAGTCATAAATTTTCCATCCATCACGTTCGATTCAAGTGCTGTCTGAGTGTATCAGACACTGTGGCAAATACCCCAGTTCCCGGTAATGTTGTTGCCAGTCGTGGTTTTCTGCTAGTCTCTGGCTTGCATATAACCCATCATTTACTGAGGATCACACGTTGAAAATATTAACAAGAACCCTGGTGCTCGCCTCATTCCTGAGTATCGCAGGAAGCCTTCTGTCCGCCACGCCAGTGTATGCTCAGGAAGGGCCTGTCTTTGAACTGCGCACCTACAAGGCAACGCCTGGCAATCTCGAAAACCTGCTGGCCCGTTTCCGTGACCACACCATGCGCATTTTTGAAAAACACGGCATGACCAACGTTGGTTACTGGGTGCCGACTGACCCCGAAGAGGCCGAAGACACACTTGTCTATCTGTTGAAACACGACAGTATGGCGGCAGCAACTGCGTCCTGGCGTGCATTTGCCACAGACCCGGAGTGGGCCAGAGTCAATGAAGAATCCAATCGCAATGGCGCCATTCTGGACAGTGTAGTGCGCAAGTACATGACTGCGACTGACTTCTCCCAGATGAAGTAGCACCTGCCCTGAGCGTCAGGTTCGCTACAGTGGCCAGACGATTGGCATGAGTACCGCGCCAACCGCAAACACCACCAGTGTCAGCGGCAGCCCGAGCTTGAGGAAATCAATAAACCGGTAGCCACCCGGCCCCATCACCAGCACATTGGTCGGGTGGGCGACCGGGCTGGCAACACTGGCTGATGCTGCCAGTGCTACCGCCATCATGGCCGCCTGTGGCTGTATATCCAGACCAATGCTGACAGACAATGCAATCGGCGCCATCAACACGACCAGTACCACCACCGGAATGATCAACGTACCGATCACTGACAGAAAGTACAGCCCGGCAATCGTCAGCCAGGGGCTGTAACCTCCCGTCAGATTCAGTAGCTGGGATGACAGATATGCCGCTGCACCACTGCCATGCATGGCCGCGCCCAGCGGCATCATCCCGACCAGCAGGACTATCGAGCGCCAGTGAATGGCCTTGTAAGCCTGTTCCATATTCAGGCAGCGCCCCAGCACCATCGTGGTCGCACCAATCAATGCTGCAATATAGATCGGCAACCACCCCGACAGTGCTATGAGCACCACCATCAGCATACTGCCGATGGCGATCGGTGCCCGCGACTTGTCCACCTCGGGCGCGGAAACCGGGTTCAGGATTATCAGATCGCGATTATTGTTCAGTTCCGCCAGCTGTTTCAGCGGCGCAACCAGTAACAGTGCATCACCGCGCTGCAATTCCAGATCCTTGAGACCCGACCGGTATGGCCTGCCGCCACGCCACAGCGCCGCCACCTCGACCTGCCAGGCCTCACGCAGCTTCAGATCCGCAACGGTCTTGTTGTTAATCCATTTGTGCGGATGCATGATGGCCTCAACCATCGCCAGCTTGCCCTGTTCAAATACTTTCATGTAGGGCGTGGCATCATCCAGCATCCTGAGCTGCTGCAACCCTCTGAGCAGATCAAAATCTTCCAGACGCCCCTGGACCAGCAGCAGATCACCACCCTGTACTTCCTGCTCCGCGGGCAGCGGGCGAATAAACTCGCCCTCCCGGAACATGGCCATCAACCGCAGGTCAAACGCCTTGCCCAGGCGCATGTCACCGATGCTCTTGCCTGTCAGTGCGGCTTCTTTTGGCACGCGCAGCACCAGCAGACGCTCATCCAGCTGGTAACGCTGTTGCACCTGCTCCTTGTCCAGCGCTTCCAGTTCGTCAAACTCGAATCGAGACTCAATCTGCTTGCGGGCCTTGTCGCCGGCCTGCATCAGCAGCTTATCGCCTTTTTTCAGTTCATAGTCGGGCAGATGGGTGCGACGGACTGTTTCGCCGCGCAGCACCGCCAGTAGCCAGCCACCGGTCTGATCATTAAAATCAGTGGGGTTCAACTGTTTGCCGACCAGCGGACTGTTGTCAGACAACTGTGCCTCATACAGCGCAGCATCTTCCAGCAGGCGATCATGAAGTACCGGAGCTTCCCGCTCTATGACCAGCTCGCTCCACTGACGCAGCAGTTTAAACCGGTCAAGCCGACCCTGTGCCAGCAGAATATCCCCTGCTTGCAGGCGGGTGACTGAAGATGGCAGAGCCTGGGTATGACCGCTGCGACTCAGGGCTATAATCATCAACCCTGCTGCCGCCGTCATACCGGTTTCACCCAGCCGCTTGCCGACCAGAATTGACTCCTCCGGCACCTGAACCGCAAAGATGCGCTCCTGCAGATTGTACAGTTCGCGCAGATCCCGGCTGCTGCCGGTCTCCGCCACCGGATCACGGTTGGGCAGCCAGTGTCTGCCTATCAGCGCCACAAATGCTGTGCCAATCAATAGTACCGGAACAGCAATAGGTGCGAAATCGAAAAACCCAAAACCGGTAAATCCGCCTTCCTGCAGCGCTGTACTGACCAACAGGTTAGGCGGTGTGCCAATAATGGTCAGCGCACCGCCCAGCAGACAGCCAAACGCCATGGGCATCAGCAACCGGGAAGGCATGGCACCCACCTGCCTGGCAACACTGACCACCACAGGCAACAACAACGCGGTCACCCCAATGTTATTCATGAAACCGGACAGCAACCCAGCCAGCAACATAAAGGTTGCCACCAGCTTCATTTCATTGTCACCGGCAATGCGTATGACACGTTGCCCCAGTGCGTCCGCGATACCGGCGCGCGTCAGTCCGTCGCTGAGAATAAACATGGCCCAGATGGTGACTACGGCAGGATGACTGAAGCCGGAAATCGCCTGCTCAGGCGTTACCAGACCTGACACCGCAAGCGCGCACAGCACCAGCAGTGCAACCACATCCATACGCAGCTTTTCAGTTGCGAACAGCACCACGGCAATCAGCAGGATTACCAGCACCAGTGCGATATCAAACGTCAACCCGCATTCCTCTTGAGTCGTGCACAGCAAATTCGATTGGTTTGGAGTATCAGGATACTCTCAGTTGGGTTTGAATTCATCCATCACAACCATCCCGCACCATTCCCGCAATCCAGCCATTTTTACGACAGAGATTTAATCAATGCAGCCCTTACAGTAGACTTCAGGACAACAACCCCAAAAAAAGATGTTCAACAAAGCACTCTTCCTATGCTCAATGTAATCTGGCTGGCCTTTTTCCTGTTCGGTTTTGCCGCAGCACTGTGGCAATGGTTGTCGGGCAACAACCCGCAGGTTTTCAGCGACGTCATGACCGGCATGTTCGACATGGCAGCTCTGTCCGTTGAAATTGCCATCGGACTGATCGGGTTGATGGCCTTATGGCTGGGGCTGTTCCGGATTGCTGAACACAGTGGCCTGATCGCTGTCATCTCCAGACTGGTGACGCCACTGTTCTCAAGACTGATGCCAGAGGTCCCCGCCAATCATCCGGCCATGGGCTCCATCACCATGAATATGGCAGCCAATATGCTGGGGCTGGACAATGCCGCCACGCCCATGGGGCTCAAGGCCATGCAGGACCTGCAGAGCCTCAATCCCGACAAGGATTCAGCATCCAACGCACAAATCCTGTTTCTGGTTCTGAATACATCCTCGGTGACTCTGCTGCCGGTGACCGTGTTTTTATATCGCGCACAACAGGGTGCGCCGGAACCGGCCGCAGTGTTTCTGCCTATTCTGCTGGCCACCTGTGCGTCAACACTGGCAGGTCTGCTGAGTGTTGCCTGGGTACAAAAACTCAGACTGAGAGATCCGGTGCTGCTGGGCTGGTTTGCAGGCTTTGCAGTGCTGATGGCGCTGTTTCTCAGCTGGATTGTCAGCCTGCCACCTGAGTCACTGTCCGACCGTTCCGCCCTGATCGGCAACCTGCTGCTGCTGAGCATTGTGACCCTGTTTCTGATATCGGGAATCCAGCGCCGGCTCGACTGTTACAGCATCTTTGTTGAGGGGGCGCGGGAAGGGTTCGATGTTGCCATCCGGCTGATTCCGTTTCTGCTGGCCATGCTGGTCGCCATCGGTGTATTCCGGGCCAGCGGGTGTCTGGATCTGATACTGTCCGGCATACGTTATTCAGTGGCGGCGCTGGGTGCCAACACTGACTTCGTGGACGCACTGCCGACGGCATTCATGAAACCCCTGAGCGGCAGCGGTGCACGTGCCATGCTGCTGGAAACCATGGCCACGCATGGCGTTGATTCATTTGCTGCGCGCGCCGCAGCGGCCGTGCAGGGCAGCACCGAAACCACCTTTTATGTACTGGCGGTGTATTTTGGCAGCGTCGGTATTCGCAAGACCCGGCATGCCATCGGCTGCGGCCTGTTTGCCGACTTTGTGGGCATCACAGTTGCCATTGTTGCCAGTTACTGGTTTTTTGCTTAAGCAAGCCGTTGACTGACCGATAACAATTCAGGGAAGATTCAGGGCATAAATTGTCACAAACACAGCATAATGGCGTCATATCCCGCTATAATTGCGGTCAGAAAATAATCGGCAAATTTTGTGATTCGATAAACATTTTGTAATTCGATAAACCAAGGAACCAGACATGGGAACCAGACACCTGTTAGCACTGATCGCACTGCTGTCGCTTTCAGCTTGCCAGAATGGATTTACACCCCAGCCCAGAGCAACCATGTTCCCTGCAACCGAGCAGACCTATCTGCGCTCTGCGGGCCATTGGGACGTGCTGGCAGCCAACGAGGCAGCCGCCATACAAAGTGCGCTTGATGCCGACAACCTGATCAGTATCCGGGAAGCAGGACCTGCAGCCAGCCCCTTTGAACAGGCATTTAACAGCATGCTGACATCGCACCTGGTCAGCAACCGCGTTCAGGTCGCGCTGAACCCCCAGATTGCATCGCACCATGTTGACTATGATGTACAGGTTGTCCAGCATACCGACAGAAAATGGTTGCTGCCACGTCCGGGCACAGCGTCCGCCATGTTCGCAATAGGTGTTTTTGGTGCCAACATCCGCAACTGGACGCAACAGGAACTGGCGCTCATTCCGGTCGGCATCGGCCTGGACGTGCTGAACGGACTCTGGCGCGGATCCAGAGGCTCCATCACCGAAGTGGTTATCAATACCCGCGTCCATGATGGATCACGGCTGGTCGCCGCTGATTCGCGAGTGTACTATTTCAGCTCGGAAGATCAGCACAATTTCCACGGCCAGGGTCGTGCATTCCAGGTTGTCAGCAGCGAAGGAGCCGAATAAATCATGTCACGTTCCTTCCAGCTACTGATTGTGTGTGCCGCTCTGGTTCTGTCGTCCTGCTCCATGGGCAAAATCAAGACATCCAATAACCGGATGATTTCCTCCCACCACGATGCCGCCAGATATCTGATACAGATGGCCGGGGAAAATCTGCAACCGGGCAGTCGCATGATTGCGGCCAGCTTTGCTGATGTAAACAACCTGTCGACATCCTCAACTTTTGGCCGCATGGCGTCACAGCAACTGGTCTCGCAGTTTGTCATTGAAGGGCACTCCTTTGTGGAAGTACTGATGCGCGATAACATCTACATTGACAGCAACGAGGGTGAGTTCCTGCTATCGCGCGCTGTCAACGATATCAGCAACTCGCATAACGCACCCGTTGTGCTGGTTGGCACGTATGCGGCAGCCGATGACAACGTATATGTCACCGCCAAACTCATACGTACAACCGACAATGTCATTATTGGCTCTTATGACTATGCAGTCCCTTATACGCGCGACATGCGCAATCTGCTTCGTCCTGCACGATAAACTGTGCCGCCCGGCGCGGCACAATTGAGCTTTTGCTGGAAATATGGTTATATCAGCGCCCATGAACAAGCTGCTGATAATAACTCTAACAAGCTTGCTGGCATTGGTATCGTGTTCTGACGAGCTCGCCGGCAACCGACCCTACATTCTCACCACGGCAACTACCGGCGGGGCCTACTATCCCATCGGCGTTGCCATCGCCACCATCACCAAATCCCAGCTCGGCCCCACGGAGGGCATTTCCCTCTCCGCCATCAGCTCCGCCGGCTCCCTGGAAAACATAAAATTGCTGCGCGACAATCAGGCACAGTTTGCATTGCTGCAGGGTCCGTTTGCGGCATGGGGATGGAACGGTGAAGGTCCCATCAGCCGACCACAAACCGGCCTGAGATCGGTGGCCGCCGTATGGCTGAATGTTGAACACTTTGTGCTGATGAGCGACATGGTAGAAACCGGTACTGTCCGCGACCTGGACAACCTCAGTGGTGACCGGTTCGTGCTGGGAGCCCGCAACTCCGGCGCTGAGCAGACCGGTCGCTATATTCTGGAATCCCTGGGCATTGACTACGAAAACAAAATGAATCTGGCCTGGATGGGATACGGCGGCGCTGCCAATGCCATTCAGGACGGAAATATCGTCGGCATGAATGTCCCGGCCGGCGCACCTGTCAGCGCTATCACCCAGGCATTTGCGCAGATGGGCAACCGTATCAGTCTGCTCAATTTCACCGATCAGGATCTGGCGGACATCAACCGGCGTTACGATCTGTGGGACTGGTACGACTTTGCGCCCGGCACCTATCCCAACCAGGATGAGCCGGTTCGGTCCATTGCCAGCCCCAATGTGCTGGCCGTGCGAGATGACGTTCCCGAGGATGTGGTCTATCACATCACCAAAACCATCTGGGAAAATCTGGGCGCCCTGCAGGATATTCATGCGGCCACCAAGGACATGCAACTTGATCGCGCCGTTCGGGGTCTGGGCGCTCCGCTGCACCCGGGTGCCATACGTTACTATCGTGAAAAAGGCCTGCAGATTGCTGACCGGCTGATACTGCCGGGCGACGACAGGCCGGTTGACGGACCCGCATTATGAAAACACCTTTCCTTAAGTGGGCAGCCTTTCTGTTTGCGCTGTTCCATGTCTACGCCAATGTTTTTGCCACCATCCCCGAACTCTGGTTCTCCGCCATTCACTTTGGCGGGTTTGTGGTGTTGTGCGCGCTGACCGGCAATGAGAAACATGAAGACCAGGCGCTGCCGGCGCTGTGGATACGCGCCAGCAACATCGGACTGGCCGTTCTCGCGGTGCTGGTGACGGCGTATCTGATCTTTTTTGAGGACGCACTGTACGCCCGGGAGGCCGAGTTCATCCTCTCCGACTATATTATTACCAGTGTGGCCGTTCTGCTGGCCATCGAGTTTACCCGGCGGACCACCGGCTGGTTCATGCCCATTCTGATCATGATCTCGCTCAGTTACATCCTGTTTATGGGCCGCTACATCAGCGGGGTGTTCCAGTTCCCCGGCCTGAGTCTGGAGACTGTGCTTTATCGCAGTTACTTCAGCGAAGAAGGCATGTTCGGGATGACAGCCAATATTTCAGCAACCTACGTCTTCATGTTTATCCTGTTCGGTTCATTCCTGCTCAAATCCGGCGCGGGTGACTTTATCGTCAGCCTGGCCCGATGTCTGGCCGGTCGCTTCACAGGTGGTGCCGGATTTGTAGCAGTCATAGGCTCAGGGCTGATGGGTTCGGTATCTGGCTCGGCTGTCGCCAATACAGTCTCCACCGGTGTAATTACCATCCCCATGATGAAACGCTCCGGTTTCAACTCACAGTTTTCCGCCGGTGTAGTCGCAGCCTCATCCACCGGTGGTGCCCTGATGCCGCCAATCATGGGGGCAGGTGCCTTTGTGATGGCCAGTTATACGCAGATCCCCTATCTGCACATCATTGCCATGTCAGTCCTGCCGGCAATGCTGTTCTATCTGACGGTCATGTTTTTTGTCCGCATTGAAGCCAAACGCCTGGGACTGCACGCCGACAAATACGGCGATCACGAAAGCATCCTCAGCGTGCTGCGTACCGGCTGGCACTTTATTATCCCGCTGGCCGTACTGGTCGGTTTGCTGGTCGCCGGTTACACGCCCATTCGTGCTGCGGCCGTCGCCATCATTGCGGTGATCATCTCCTCCTGGCTGTCACCCACACCCATGAAGTGGGCGGGCATCTTTGAAGCCACCGTTGACGGTGTGCGCACCATGGTATCAACCGCATTACTGCTGGTCGCGGTCGGCCTGATTATTAATGTGGTCACCACAACGGGGGTCGGGAATGCGTTTTCCCTGATGATTGTCGAGTGGGCACAGGGCAGCCTGCTGATCAGTCTGGTGCTGGTTGCCATAGCCTCCCTGGTACTGGGCATGGGCTTGCCGGTTACTGCCTCTTACATTGTGCTGGCAACTTTATCCGCGCCAATACTGTTTGACCTGATTGCCCAAGAGCAGATGCTGGCTGCGCTCAGTGCACCCGATCTGCCTGCGAGCGTGGTCGCAACAATCAATCTGTTTGGTGGCGATCCGCTGGTCGCGCTGCGCGAGATGCCACTGGAGATGCGTCAATTGTTGCGCACCGAATTGCTGAGCCCGGAACTACTGACGGGCATGTTGTTGAGCGCGCACCTGATTATTTTCTGGCTGTCGCAGGACAGCAATGTCACACCGCCGGTTTGCCTGGCTGCGTTTGCCGCTGCCGGCATCGCCGGCACCAGACCCATGGCAACCGGCATTACCGCCTGGAAGGTTGCCAAAGGACTGTATCTGGTCCCTTTGCTGTTTGCCTACTCGCCGTTAATCTCGGGCACCTGGCCCGAACGTTTTTATACGTTCTTCTGGTCCTGTATGGGACTCTACGCTGCCGCGGGATTACTGCAATGGCGTCTTGACCGCCCGCTGAACTTGGTCACCGCGTCAATGCTTGCTGTCAGCGCAGTATTGCTGCTTTGGGCGCCATTGACGGTTTACCACCACTGTGTGGGTGCCGCACTTTTGTTTGGCGTCATCCTGTGGCAACGTAATCAGGACAAAATTGGCGATAAGGTAGTGGCAAACTGAAATTTCATCCCAGACGCACTGGCACGGGGCTGTGAATGTTTTCCGAAAAAGAGCTGAATCTGGAAGAACATGAACTGCGCGAGCTGGTTCGCGCCTTGCCGCCAACGCAGAAACTGCAATACCAGCAACTCGAGATGCGACATCTGAAACGACCTTCTACCTATCAGCACCTGAACTGGGTCTTTCCGCTTGGCATTCATCATTTTTATCTGGGACGGTGGATCCGCGGCGCGATCACCCTGTCTCTGACTGGCAGTGGTATCGGCCTGCTTTTAACAACGCCCCTGACCGCCTATGGCGCCATGCTGCTGTTTGCGGTGGTGCTGGTGGAAATCCCGCAGCTGTTGAATGCCCGGCTGTTGGTGCACAGTCGCAACAATCGCATCATGGCCGGCTGCCTGGATCGTGTCCGGCGCAGCAAAACCACAACAGCGAGTGAGCCATGATAGCGTCCGGGATCAGTACCAGATGGCAATCACTATTGCATCAATCACAGCGACTGATGCTGCACTTTCCACTCAGCCTTGCCGGCCTGCTGATTATGGTTCTGGCAGTGCTTGCGCTACAGGGGTTTGGATACCAGCGCATGGATCTGGTGGTATTTGCCCTGACAATCTGCGCGCTCAGTATTCTGGCAGCCAGCGTTGTCATGGTGACGGTCAGTGGGCTGGTGCTCAGGCGGCGCATCAATACGCTGTTGCAAACCGCATTTCCCCCACTGCAGGCTGAGGCTGCATACCCCAACGACACAGGCCTGAAGCTCCCGGCCTATAGCTGGTTACCGCTGATGACACTGGAATGGCGGGTTGTTGCACCCGACGTTATGCAAACACGCGTAGCGTTTAACACTGACGAGAACTGCCTTGAGGAGACTGTTGTGCCCCCGCTGCGCTGTCTGGGAAACGAACTGACGCGGATATTCACCGTGCGCGACGTGCTGGGGCTGTGCCGTTTCTCATGGCGCACAAGCCAGCCGGGGACGATACTGGTCCTGCCCAAAACTGGCAATCTTCGCAGCCTGCCGGTACTGAAATCGATGGATGCTGAAGATGGCATCCCAAATCCGCGCGGCAACCCCGATGGTGACCGCATGGACATACGCCGTTATGCACCCGGGGATTCCGTGCGCAACATCATGTGGCGGGTTTATGCACGCAACCGGCACCTGAACGTGCGTTTGCCGGAAAAAAGCATGTTTCAGGCCGAACGCACACTGGCCTATCTTGTCGCCGGCGACGATGACGAAGCAGCTGCCGGCGTGGCGCGCTTCGCAGTAACACAGGGCGCGCTGGGCTCCCCCTGGATCTTTGGTGCCGATGGCAGCGATCAGATCGCCAGATCAGCAATTGCTGCATTGCCACTGATCGCCGGATCCAGGCGTCCCGGTAAACAGCCGGACTACGGACTGGACGATTTCCTGGCGCATAATGGCGGCCAGCACTCGGCCTGTATCATCTTTGCACCGGCCCGCAGCGGCGCCTGGGTAACATCACTTTACGCAAGCATGAACCGGTTCCCGGGCCCCTTTACGGTGGTGCTGGCGACCGATGACATGAATCAAAGCGAACCGTCTCCCTGGTGGCAACGTATGTTGTGGCAGGACCAGGAGCGCAAACAGGGCACTCAATTGTCTGAGCTGCGGAGCCTGACAGGTAATCTCGTCAGGGCCGGTGCACAGGTTCTGGTCGTTGATCGCCAATCCGGCCAGTGTTTTGACCAGCGCCTGAAAAGGGTTTAATGTCGGTGAGTGAATATGTCTAACATCAGTCCCGCTTCAACATCAGTCTCCTCATTGCCGCACAGGCTCGTGCGTGCCAGTGTGCTGGCCGGTGCCTGCTGGATACTGAGCACACCGCTGACGACACTGATCGGTTCCGGCGCCGCATTTGCCGGCTGTTTTCTTGCCGCCTTCTGGATGGACTCACAGCGCCGGCAGTCTGCGGTACTGAAACTCCGGACGCCGGCCTTTTTTATTGCCTCCATCGTCCTTGTGATGCTGGCAGGCCTGCTGGCAGGTGCCTTTACGGGTACCAACCTGTTTGCCCGCGGCTTTGGTGCGTTAGGCGCGTATCAGACCGCCCAGGTGGTTTTCTGGTTTATGCTGGCAGCCTGTATCGGTGCCGTTCTGCGCCTGTATGCCAGACGTTACAGCTGGGGCAGCCTGCCCGAACTGCTGTTTGTTACCTGCGCATTTGTCATCACACTGGCAGCCCACCAGCGAGGCATGATCGACCGCCCCTATTTTATTGGTGACTTTGCGCTGATCAGGGGTATCGATCCCTCAACCATCCTGATGGGCATTGGGGTAGGCGCAGTGCTGACCCTCATGGCTCTGCTGATGCTGGAAGGCAAGCAGCGACGACTGCCCTACCACTTCAGCTTTCTGGCACTGTTATGCTTTTCGCTGCTGTTTTATGTGCAGTTTTTCGGTATGCCCACACCCAGCATGACCGACAATCTGGGCCTGACCGGACAGGCGGCGGCCGGTGGAGGATCCCAGTCCGACAATCCGTTCCGTGATGGTGAAAATGATGCCAGCGACCGTGAAGCGCCGGTTGCCATTGTTTTGTTTCGTGACGACTACGAACCTCAGAGCGGTGCCTACTATTTTCGCGAATCGGCGTATTCCCAGTTTAATGGCAGCATCTTGTGGACGGCCGAACGGGACGACCTGGACCCTGATCTGGTCGAGGAATTCCCTTCCAGCCCGGTAACGGTCTCCGAGCATGTGCCGGCCCAGGACAAGCGTCGCAGCGTAACCACAACCATTGGTCTGCTGACTCCGCATCGCAGTCCGTTTGGTCTGGATGCGCCGGTGCGCTTTGATACCGCCCCCAATCCCAACAGCCTGCGATTCAGGCAGACCTACAGCGTCGAGTCGCTGGTACCGGAGTTCGGTTTTGATGATCTCATCGGACGCAGGCCCGGCTCTCCTGACTGGACCGTCGCCCAGTGGCAGGAATACCTCGCCATGCCGGATGACCCGCGATATGGCGAGTTTGCACAGCACCTGATTTCAGGCGTGCGTGAAGAATTCGCCGACGACCCGTACGCCAAGGCACTGGCAGTCAAAGCCTGGCTGGACGACAACGGCATATACAGCCTGAAGAATGAACACGCCTATGCTGCAGACCCCGCTGCCTCCTTTTTGTTTGGCGACATGACCGGCTACTGTATTCACTTTGCCTACGCCGCAACCTACCTGTATCGCAGCCTCGGGATACCGGCTCGCGTGGCCGTCGGCTATTCGGTGCCGGCGGCAAATCGGGCAGGAGGATCGGCATTGCTGATTCAGGCCGTCAACGGACATGCCTGGCCGGAGATCTATCTGGAGGAACTGGGCTGGGTAATTGTCGATCCTGCACCGGCGCAGACACTGGTAGACATGTCAGTGGAGCCGCAGGACTCCCTGCAACAATTGCTCGGTGACATGCTGCGAGATGACGCCAGTTTCCAGGATTTCATCAATCAACAGTCAGGGACTGCATTGCCATCATTACAGCAGATTCTGTATACCCTGCTCTTGAGCATCAGCATCCTGCTGATGCTGGCGTACCTGATACGCCTGTGGCGAGCCACCTGCCCCGCATGGTCTGACGCTGATGTGCAGTACCGCGTGCAGTATCGCGCTGCGCTGGACACCTTGAGTGCCTATGGCATCCGGCGCCGGCGCGGTGAAAGCCGTGAGGCGTTCGCCCGGCGTCTGGCGCCCCGGCTACCCTCGCTGCAGGCGATCACTGATTGGCATCTGCAACAGGTACCCGGTTATGCGTTTGCTGCGGGATCGGGACTGGCCATGCAAACGCAGCAGGGCGCAGAACCGGGCGTAATAGCGGGCGTAAAAACAGAAATGACCCTGCGCGCCCGGTTGTCAGAGGAACTCAGAACCAGTACACCGGGATGGCGACGGATGGTTGCCATCGCACATCCTCTGGCCTGGTTCTACACTTATTAGCAGCACGCACACTAACAGCACAGTCATCAGTCCGATTCAGAATGTGGAGCAACACATGCAAGTGATGGAAGATCAGCAATCACCAACACAGCCACAACAGGCGTCACAGCTGCCTCAAGCACACGCTGTGCTGCAACGGCTCAAACAGGCGGTCCAGGCGCAGGTGATTGGCCGCGACGAAGTAATAGACCTGACACTGATTGCCCTGATGGCGGACGGTCATGTATTGCTGGAAGACTTCCCCGGCTCCGGCAAAACCACATTGGCCAAGGCACTGGGCGAGGCCATAACGGATGACATGGCACCTGCTGACAGCAACAACAACCGGCCACCAATTGCTTCCTTCAGGCGCATTCAGTTCACGCCCGATCTGCTGCCCTCTGACGTCACCGGTAGCGCCGTATTTGATGCATCCGCCAATGCCTTTCATTTCCGTTACGGCCCCATCTTTGCCCATGTTGTGCTCGCTGACGAGATTAACCGCACCTCCCCCAAAGTGCAGTCAGCCATGCTGGAAGCGATGGGCGAAAAACAGGTGACAGTTGATAACATGACCTATCCGCTGGATCCGTTGTTTTTTGTTATCGCCACCCAGAATCCACTGGATCTGGTCGGCACCTATCCGCTGCCCACACCACAGCTGGACCGGTTCTTGTTCAAGATCACCATGTCGCATATCGATCGTGATGCAGAACTGGAAGTGTTGCAGACATGGCAACAGCGACGTGACCATCTCCGGCAGCCCGGCAAGGTAGGTCGCAATGAAATTCTCGCTGCGCGGCAGATCATCGATTCTCAGGTCTTTATCGCCGACAGCATCAGGACCACGCTCGTCGATATATCCCGGGCCCTGCGTGCCGACGAACGCGTGCTCCAGGGCAACTCAACACGCAGCCTGGTGCTGATTCTGCCCGCACTGCAGGTGCTGGCAGCCTTGCGTGGCCGTGATTACGTCAATGCAGATGACCTGGACATGTTGTTACCACATGTACTGGAACACCGGGTGGAACTGGCACCAGGCATTGCCGACTTCAGTAAAGTGTTGCGCGACAACATGCGCGAGCCCATGGAGCAGCTCGCACGCAGCACCCTGAGAGCTTCGTCCTGATCATGAGCAGCACCCTGCAGATCACACGCCGGCTGCCAGTGCAGCTGCGCCTGATGTGGGCGGCGCTGGTACTTGTGGTCAGCGCCGCAACCCATGCACAGGAAAATGATGGCGGGCTGGATGCTGTTGAGCTGCGCGGCGCCCAGCGTTTGTGTTTCGGCATGAGTGGTATCTCTCAGGCCGAAGCGTTGGCAGTGTGTGATGCTCTGGCACTGGGGCAGAACGTCAAGGCACGCGAACTGGCGCAGCAATGGGTGGCAGCTCAGCCCGAATCGCCGGCCGCACAGTTTGCCCTGGCCGAGGTATTGTTCCGTGTGGAGGGTAATCTGCCACGCGCACTCTTTCACCTGAATCAGGCGGAGGCGCTCACCAATTACACCTCACTCGGCCGGGCCCTGGAGTCCGGCAATCTTGAATGGCATTATCTGACGCTCAGCCAGTTGTCCTATGCTCACCAGCTGATTGGCAACCAGGCCAGATCACTTGAATATCTGGATCTGATCAGCCAGGTATACGGGCAGGATACCGAGTCATTCCGGGGCTGGCCACTGATCAAAATGAAGCGTTACGATGAAGCCCGGGCCAGTGCGGAGAAGGTCCTGAGCGTCAGTGACAACCCGCGTGACCGCAGTCGCGCCTGGAATACGCTATGCGCGGTGGAACTGGCAGACCTGCGACCCAACGAGTCACTGATCGCCTGCGAAAATGCGATGAACGAAGACTCTGATCTGGCAGCAGCGCAAGCCAATGAGGATCTGGATACCGTTCACTTACTGAACGCTGCAGAAGTGTCACTGAACCTGCTGCGTTTTGAAGAGGCAGAAGATTATCTGAACCGCGCCTCCCGACAACTGGACCCCGACAGTGTTGGCAATCCCTGGATTTATAAACTTTACCTCTATATGAATCAGGGCCGTTTTGATATGGCCCGTGAAGCATTGAACAATATGCTGGTCTGGCGTGACAATCAGGCGCCTCTGGTCGGCGTCATGAACCGGGCTGATCACTTCATGGTCAGTGCCGTGTTCCTGACGCTCTCCGGTTACGCTGATGATGCCGCACGACTGACACAGGCGGCACTTAATCAGCCAGATCGCACGGGCTCCTACACTGCCGATGAAGCACAAAAGGATTCATACTCGGCACTGGTTAACAGCCTCGCCCATCAGATGCGTTACGAACGCTTGCGGGAAGAGATGGCCACCCGGCCCCGCCTGAGCAACGCAAGACTCTGGATAGAAGCGCAGGCTGCGCGGTTTCGCGCCTGGCGCGCCGCCCGGCACGCTGCGTCGCTGTTCGCTGATGAGGAAACATTAATCAACCGTATGCGCCCATATGCACCGCTGGATGTACATATTCCTGAGTGGCTGGAACCTGAACTGATACGCCTGATCGGTCCCGGCGTGATGCTGCGGGTACTGGACAGCGCCGCCGCACAGGGTGCGTTTACGCTCAACGAAGGTTATTATTTTGCCTATCGCACTGAAATCGCAGCTCTGCAGAACAGGCCCGCCCGCGTCATGGAAATGGCCGGCCAGGCGTTGCGACAACTGCCCGCCCAGGAGGTCATGCTAAGAGCCAGGGTCAGCGCCCGGCTGGCTGATGCGCTGTGGCACAGTGATGACGCCAGCGATAACCGGCTGGCTGATGCCCGCGAGTATTATGCATTTGCATTGCGCCATGATCCCAGTATTTTTCGACGCATCAATATCCGCCTGCCCGTGAATATTGTCAGCAATAACAGTGAGTTTTCTTCGGAACTGGGTTCCTATCTGCGCCGCTCTCCGCGCATGCGCGCTGACGGCCGGGGCCTGCCGCTGGAGATTCTCCCCGATGCCGATCAGACTGCCTGTCTGCGCGATGCAGCGGGGGACGCACTGTCCTGCATTCAGCTGGCGGCGATCTCTGACGAGCAGACTGATTCAGATGCACAACATCTGGCCAGACAGTTTCAGCAAGGGACTTTTAGCCTGGCCTATGATATAAGCCGTGCACAACGTCTGGCGCTGCTTGGCACCAGCGTTATTTTCAGCTCACAGAACAACTCCAGTGTGCAGCAGCAACGCGACGCGGTACTGCAGCTCTGACGGACAAAAACTGACAGGTTCCTGATTATGCCCGATTTACCGCGAGAATTTTCGCGCGGCATGATATTGCTGTTGGCGGCCGCTTCCGCGCTGGGGCCGGTTGCCATGCAGATCATACTGCCCGCCATACCGATTGTCCGGGAGACCTTCGCAGTATCCACCGGTACCGCGCAGCTGACCCTGAGTCTGTCGATGTTTTCCATTGCCATTGCAACACTGATTTATGGCCCGCTCTCGGACCGCTTCGGCAGGCGTCCTGTCATGCTGGCCGGCATATCCATTACGGTACTGGGCTCTATTCTCTGTATCCTGGCCAATTCAATTGAATGGCTGATTGCCGCCCGCATCGTGCAGGCTGCAGGCGGCGCCGTTGGCCTGGTGCTGGCCAGGGCCATAGTGCGGGACGTGTACCCTGCCGATCAGGCGGCCGGTATAATTGCGACCCTGGTCATGGTAATGGTGGTCATGCCAATGTTGTCACCAATGGTTGGCGGCGAGTTGCTGGTGAGATTCGACTGGCACGGCGGTTTCTATCTGGTCGCAGCAGTCAGCCTTGTCTTGCTGGTTGCCATGTATCGACACCTGCCGGAGACACTGCACACTCAAACCCCGTTTACCGGTATCGGCAGCATGCTGATGGGTTTTTCCACCCTGCTGAAATCCAGAGTATACTCTGCCTACGCATTCAATGTTGCGTTTGTGTCGGTGGTATTTTTCAGTTTTATCTCGGCGGCGCCTGAAATCATGGTGTCGGTGCTGGGTCGCCCGCCCAATGAGTACGGGTACTATTTCATCATGATTCCGGCAGCCTTTATGGCGGGTAACTATGTGACGCGCTGGTTTGGTCACAGCCAGGGCATCCATCGCATGATAGGCCTGGGTTCAAAGCTCAGTATACTGGGTATCGTGGTTGCATTGAGCCTTCAACTGGCGGGCTTTCATCACCCGCTGGCACTGTTTATGCCCATTGCCGTGACTACCTTTGGTAACGGCATTACCTTGCCCAATGCGCAGGCAGGCGCCATCAACGAATTCCCTACCATGGCAGGCAGTGCATCGGGGCTGACCGGTTTCTTGCAAATGGGACTGTCGGCTGTTGCTGCGCAACTGGTGGCGCTGATATTTAATGGCACGGTCTATCCCATGCTGATTTTGATGCTGGTCGCGGCCCTGATATCGCAGGGCGCATTTATGTCACAGGGCACTACAGGCCGGCGTAAGCCTCAACATAGTTAACGCTGTGGTTCTTGATGTGCTGCAGTGACATGAACATATCACTGAATGTTTGCGCCGTAACCGCCGGGTAGGCACCTGCGCGCAATCGGTCAAGGTGTCGGTCCCGCATTTCCTTGCCCAGTTTCTTGATGCTTTTTGACTCCTTGATCAGGCCGGTGATTTCCTGGCTTTCTGCATCGCGCTGACGGGCATCCATCAGGCGATTGAAAAATGCCTCTACTTCATTAAAAAACACCATGATGTCCTGCCAGGCATCAGCACCAATATCCTCATTACGCTTGAACAGCCGGCTGCGATAAATACTGAATGCCTGCAGCGCATCGGCGATACTTTCAATTTCATCCGCCATTCGCATCAGACCGTAGGAACGCGCCGACTGGTCCTGGCTGATCGACCCGGTCAGCAGAATGGTAATAAACTTGATCATCTCTTCTTCAATATTGTCCGTAATATCCTCAAGGTGATTGATACGTTCAAATGCCTTTTTATCGTGCTCCGGACCAAGCACATACTCGCGGGTTGTCTTGAACATTTCGCGGGTGATTTCCACCATGTTGTCCATCTCAAGATCGGCCTGCTGCAGGGCAACTTCCGGCGCCATGGTTGTGCGGCTGCCCAGATACCTGAGCTTGTGTTTTTCCTTCTCCTCGCGCTGTGGCACCAGCCAGATGACTGTTTTGGTCAGGAATCCAATAAACGGAATCCAGATCAGCACATTGATGACGTTGAACATGGTATGGGCTACTGCAATATGGAAACCGATATGCGGCCGCATGCCTTCGGCGTCTACTTCATCAGCGGCACCACCCACAATCAGGTCTATCAGATTCACATACCAGGGGAATAGCGCAACCAGCACAATTGCACCAAGAATATTGAATATTGCATGCGCACGGGCGGCACGTATTGCCGATGTATTTGCGCCGATGGTCGCCAGTTGCGCAGTGATGGTCGTACCGATGTTTTCACCGATAATCAGTGCGACAGCGGTATTGAAGTCAATCACGCCGGTGACCGCCAGGGTGATGGTAATACCCAGCATCGCCGAACTGCTCTGCACAATTACCGTCAGCAAACAGGCCAGTACCACACAGGCAAGCAGACTGAACAGCGAATCCGCATCAAACAGATACAGATAGGAGATAAAGTTTTCATCGTCACGCAGCGGCACAAAGGCCCCGCTCATAAACTCGAGACCGGTAAATACCAGACCCAGCGCGACAGACGTTTTACCCAGTGTGCTGAGCCAATGCCGCTGGGCCGCAAACATCGGATACATACCCAGCGCAATCAGAAAAAGCCCGTATTTGCCAACCTTGATGGAGATAATCCAGCCAGTAACGGTGGTGCCAATATTGGCACCAAGAATGACGCCGATGGATTGCCTGAGCTCCATCAGTCCGGCATTCACCAGGCTGACGGTCATCACAGTGGAGATACTGCTGGATTGGACAAAAACAGTAATACCGATACCCGCAAGCACCGCCATCACGCGGTTGCGGGTCAATGAAGCCAAAATGCGCTTGATCGCTTCCTGTCCACCGGACTGTAATGACTCGGACAGGTACTTCAGCCCCAGGAAAAAGATCGCCAGGCCGCCGAACGCAGTGTAAGAAATTTCGAAGTAGTTCATTGGGTGCGAAGTCTAGACAACGCAGCAGGATTTTACAATTTGTTTACAGTTTGATGACAAAAATAGTTGGCCTGCATCAAACCTGTGGCCCACTTATCGTGGTCAGCAGGGCAACAGCCAGCACAATTAACACGGCAACGCCCATCTCCAGATAAATTGTCCGGCGCAACGCCATCACAGTGGCATCATAGGCGATGCCACTACGCAGGCGGGCTACCCAGCGGAACTTGTTGAGCATGCCCAGCCCAAGCAGACAGGCCACCAGACACAACTTGAGCAGCAGGAAACGCCCGTGTACGGTGTCTGTCAGCGCATTCCATGAACCGGTCAGCTGCCAGGCCATCCACAACCCGGACACAACCATGACGCCAATAAACCACCAGCCGGCGCGACCAAAGCTGGTCATCACAGCCGTCAGCTCTTCACGGTTCCGGTCATGTGTCTGGTCATGTGTCGGGTTATTTGTCGGGTCATTTATCGGGTTATTTGTCAGGTCACTGACATGGCACAGCTGCGCCAGCGGATACAGCGCGCCGACCCAGACGGACACAGCCAGAAAATGCAGCGCGGCGGCAATCTGCATGTCAATCCCGTGCACGTTGACGTGCCCGAGTATTGCAAACGACCAGGCAAACAGGCAGCAGCCGATGGCGCCCAGCACAAACCCCGGATTGATCAGCCCCGGCACGGCGCCGGATACAAGGAAAAAAAGTCCTGCCAGCGCTGCCAGCATAAAACCGGCCAGTCGCCACTGCAATCCGGACCCAAGTGTGCTTTCAGCCAGAATCAGACCCATTTGCATGTCCAGCATGCCAACAAGCCCCTGCTGATTTATCTGGCCAATCTGCAACAGGAAAAAAACACAGGCTGCCAGAATACCCAGACAAGTGCTGATCAGCAAAAACCGGTTGTTTATCGGGGAGAAATTTTTACTGCGGGAGTACTGTAACCATGAGACGAACAGCGCTCCACCTACGGCCAGCATGGCAAGATACATAACGCTCTTGCCAAGCAGATTGCCGTAAATCCAGACGGACACTGTATCAGTGGTCGTGAGCTTGCGGGGTTTGCGTATGGTGAGCGTGTGACGCTGCGGCGTCAGCATGCGCCGCACTGGCGGCAGGATCCACGGTAAAACCAAAGCTTTCGCTGATGGTGTGCCCGTCTGCGCCAATGATTGTCCAGTTCACGGTATGCGCGCCATTCATCAGCGCAGGCAGTTCATAGCTGAACTCGGTCTGTTGCGTGGCAACCGCCTCGAACCCGATATCCATCTGGTGGCTGGCACCGTGTACAAGAGTCAGTCTGAGCAATCGCACAGGTCCGCCAAAATTCAGCGTCAACTTTTCGGCACTGCTTACGGTGCTTCCATTAGCCGGCACTGATGCGGTCAGGGCAGTATGGGCAGCAGCGTGTCCGGCAAACGCAGCCAGCATGACGGAGAACAACAGATGACGAATCACGGTTAAGATTTTCATGATGTTACCTTGCAGAAGAGTTACTGTAGATTCTACCTTATCTGGAACTACAAACCACACTGGTCTGTGTGGCAAATTGTCGCAGCGACGCACAGGATGATCGTCATGGATGCTGAAACAATTTTTGTACTTCGATACAATGCGTGTCCCTTGCTCGCATCCGGAGAATCTATATGTCTGTTAATCTGACCCGGAAAAACTGGTTTGCTGCGTTACGTCTGACGAGGTCATGGAATGAGTGACAAACTACTGGAAGGATACCGGCGGTTCAAGGCCGGGTATTACACCCAGAACAAGGAAAAGATCCGCGAGCTGGCCAAGAACCAGACGCCGTCATACGTGCTGATAACCTGCTGTGACGCGCGACTGGAGCCTTCACTGATATTTGACACTGAACCCGGTGATCTGTTTGTCATTCGCAACGTTGCCAATCTGGTGCCGCCCTACGAAGAACAGGGGACTTATCACGGCACCAGTGCGGCACTGCAGTTTGCCATCACCGTTCTGGAGGTACCGGAAATCATCGTGCTGGGACATTCTCGCTGCGGTGGTATTCGTACGCTGGTCATGGAAGGAGACAAGCTGGACCAGTCGACCTTCATTGGCCGCTGGATGTCGATAGTTGCACCCGTGGCGCAACTGGCAGACCGGGACAAACTGGACGACCAGCAGACCTTCAGTCGATGTGAGCAGGCCGCAGTGGGTTACTCACTGTGCAACCTGATGACATTCCCCTGGATTGAAAGCCGGGTCAGGGAAGGCAAGCTGAAGCTGACCGGCTGGCACTACAATATCTACTCCGGTGGCCTGAAAAAGATTCATGACCAGGACACCATTACCACCGTTATAGAAGCATCCGACGAAATTCAGCCGGAACTGCTTTAGTTGCCGACTGTCACTGAATCCAGCGCTTTGCGTGTCGGCAGCTTTGCAGCAAGCCAGTCGCGCAATTCGTTAGCCGAGACATAGACCACTGGAATCAGAACCAGCGTGATCAGTGTCGAGGCAATCAGCCCCCCCACCACCACACGGGCCAGCGATGCCTGCATCTCTGCGCCGGCCCCTATGCCTATCGCCAGCGGCAACAATCCCAGCACAGTAGTCAGCGTGGTCATCAGAATGGGCCGCAAACGCAGGCGGCCCGCCTTCATCACAGCCGGCGCAATATCGAGTTTGTCCTCACGGCGCATGATGTTGATGTAGTCCACCAGCAGAATGGCATTGTTGACCACAATACCAATGAGCATGACCATGCCCATGAAACTCTGCATGTTCAGCGTTGTTCCGGTAATGATCAGTGTTGGTACAACACCGATGATCGCCAGTGGCACTGACGCCATAACAATCAACGGGTCAAGGAAGCGCTCAAACTGTGCCGCCATCACCATGTAGATCAGCACCAGCGCCATCACAATGGCCATCACAAAGTCGCGCTGCGACTTCATCTGCTCCTCATATTCACCACCATAAACGATTGAGAAACCATCCGGCAGTGGCATCTGCACAAGGTTGCTGCGAATCAGATCGACCGCATCACCAAGCGCAACACCACTTTCCAGATTGGCGTTAATGTAGGTGACCCGCTGTCCGTTGATCCGGCGAATATCGGTAGGACCACGGCCATAGCTGGTGGTCACCAGCGAGGAGACCGGCACCACCTGCCCGTCCGAAGCGCGCACCGAAATATTGTCAATATCCTGCACATTCAGTCTGTCTTCCGGGCGCAGTCGAACAATAATATCGATCTCGTCACCCTGATCGCGGTAGACGCCGGCACGCGAACCGCCGATGCTGGCCTGAATGGCACGACTGATATCGGCTGCACCGATGCCCAGCGATGCCATGCGCTCACGGTCAAAGGTCACACTCTGCTCCGGACGACCTTCCAGACGACTCAGATTGACGTCAGCGATGCCGGGCAGCACCTCAACCCGTTCACGAATATTCTGTGCCACCTGCTCAGCCTGATCGAGGTCATAACCCCGCAACTCCACCTGAATCGCATCCTCTCCGCCGGATCCGAAGATCCTGCGCATGATCCACATCCCCGACTGCGCCCGGACCCACACCCGCATACCAGGGATTGCGGACTCGACACGGGCGCGGATAAAGTCGGCCAGCTCATCGGCGTTAACGGTACGCTGATTAAGATCGACCAGCGTCAACTCCAGTTGCGCGTTGCTGTTGCGCACATCGCGGGTGTAGTGCACCACGTTTTCCCACGGCACAATATTGCGGACGATTGTATCCATCTCCATCATGTACGAATGCAGGATGGCTATATTGGTGCCCTCATCCATACGCATGCTCACGCTGATGGTATCTGCCTCGGTTTGCGGAGTCAGTTCAAAGGAAACGAATCGCAGGCTGTACACCGACACTATCAGCAGGGCTGCGGTGAATCCGACCACCATAATCTTGTGACTCAGGGCCCACCCCACCAGTTTTTCGTAGCGCGCCTCAACGGCAAGCAGTACACGCTCATTGGACGTGACATGCGTACGTTCGGTATCCGGCTGAATGGTGAGAAACCGACTGGCCAGCATCGGCACCAGTGTCAGTGCTACCAGCAACGAACAGACCAGGGCAAATACCACGACCAGTGCCAGTTCCTGAAACATGGTGCCGGTCAGCGTCTGCATGAATACAACCGGCAGAAAAATCACCGATGTTGTAATGGTGGATGCGATGATGGCACCGGTCACCTGCTTGGTGCCACGCTGTGAGGCCCGTTTCAGGGAAGAGCCGTTTTGCCGGTGCCGGACAATGTTCTCGATCACCACAATGGCGTTATCAACGATCAGCCCGACGCCCAGTGCCAGTCCGCCGAAACTCATCTGATTAAGAGTCAGGCCACCAAAAAACAGCAGGGCAAACGTAGCAATGATGGCGATCGGAATTGAAATGGAAATAATGGCGGTTATGGAGCCGTTGCGGAAGAATGACATCAGCACAATTACCGCCAGGATTCCGCCCCAGATAGCCGAATTGCGTACGCTGTCGATCGACTCCTGAATAAATTCACTCTGATCGGTCACCAGCAGGATGTTCAGATCACTGCGCTCCAGATTGATGCGCTCCATCTCGTTGCGAATCTGCCGGGCAACCTCAACTGTGTTCGCTCCGCTCTGTTTGCGGATACCCATGCGTAACATGGGGACGTCATCAATCTCGATATAGCGGCCAATGTCTGCCCGGTCGTACTGCACGTCAGCCACATCACCCACGCGAATCGGCACACCATCGACATTGCGGATCACGACATTGCGGATCTCGGTGACATCCGTGAATTCACCCATGGAACGCACATACAGGTCAGACAGGCCCCGCTGAACATTGCCGCCCGGCGCATTGCTGCCCTCGCGCCCGATGGCCTGTGTGATGTCGTTCATGGTCAGGCCACTGCCCAGCAGCCGGTCGCGTCGCACTTCAACGCGTATTTCCCGGTCGACACCACCCCAGACATCAATGGCACCCACGCCTGTAATCTGCTCAAACCGGCGACTCAGATCACGTTCCATGATGGTGGTCAGATCCATCAGATCCATATCCGATTGCACACCAAGCACCACAATTGCCTGATCGTCCGGATTAAAACGGTTGATACGCGGTGCATCGGCATCTTCGGGCAGACTGCGCCGCAGCCGGTCCAGCGCTTCGCGCACGTCATTGGTTACCACATCGATATTGACGCCTTGCGCAAAACGCAGTGTCACCGAGCCGTTGCCTTCACGGGAATTGGACGTCATCTGCTCAACATCGGGTACCACGGCCAGCACGTTTTCCAGCGGCTCGGTGACCAGCAGTTCAATATCTTCGGGCCCGACGTTGGGATAACTGACCTGAACGGACAGCTCAGGCAGCTCGATAGGTGGCAGCAGGTCAACCGGCAGGAATCGAAAACCCAGCATGCCCAGCGTGATGATGATCAGAAAGATCATGGAGGTGGCGATCGGACGTTTGATGGACTGGGTTGTCAGTGCCATGGCGATTTTTCTCCGCTCAGCTGTCTGTCAATGACTGGCGGGTTGTCAATGACTGACGGGAATCGCGGGCATTGTCGATAATTTCAAAGATATCGCGGCTCTGCATGCGCTGCATTTCCATCATCCGGTCCCAGTCCATCAGGCGGGCTCTGGCTTCCAGCACATTACCCATCAGCATGTTCTGGCCTACGGTTACCACCCAGTCACCCTCGTTCAATCCTCTGACACCGGTCGCCATGCGACCGCTGGCAACCACATTGACCGGCACAAAGCTGACCGGCATCGGGGGGGAAACTGCCGGTGCTCCGTCCACTTCTGCTACAGGGCGATACTCGGAGCCGGGTGGTGACATGACAAAAACACCTTCAACGCCGGTACGTGGATGCCGATACAGGGCGCTGTTGGGAATCAGCACCGCCTCCTCCGTCTCGCCGTACAGTACATCCACATTCAGAAACATACCCGGACGCATCAAACCGTTGGGATTATCCATATCAATGTAGGCCTGAGTCCGCAGCGTATTGGTGTCCAGAAACGGAGAAATGCGTGATATGCGAGACTCAAGAATGACATCCTGCCAATTTTCGGAGTACAGATTGACGGTCATCCCCTGGCGGATAAAATTAAGTTGCCGTTCGGTAATCAATACTTCGATGCGCACTTCGTCCATGTCACCAATCAGAAACAGCCGGCTACCCGTGGTGACCATCTGGCCACGCTCGGCGGCACGCTGGCCCACAATGCCGCTGATCGGCGCACGAACCGTAGTATTCAGCAACTGCAGGCGGCGTTCTTCCAGCTGCGAGCGAGCCTGGTTTTCCTGCGCGGCACGCAGATCAACATTGGCCTTGGCAACCGCAACCTCCACCTGAATATTTTCCAGCGTAGACTGGGTTTCAAGCTGCCGGGTGGTCAACTCCTCAACGCGCCGCAGCTGGTTTTCCAGCATCTCCAGACTTGCTACGGCCTGCCGGGTTTGCGCCCTGGCAATCTCCAGCCCGGCCACGGCCTGGTCGTAGCGCTCAACATATTCCGCATCGCGCAGTTGCACCAGTGGGTCGCCCTCGTTGACATAGTCACCGTTGTCCACATAGATTTCGGTGATAGGTGCTGCAACTTCGGGATAGATATCGGTCTGGTTACGGGCGCTGACCCGCCCCGTCAGACGTTCTTCCAGCGGCAGGGCGCCGCGCTGCGCCTGCACAACCTCCACTGCGGGAATGACAGCATTCTGTCCGGGACCACCAGCACCCCGAAAACCACCTGGACCACCAGAACCTGTGCTGGCAGTGTCGTCCGCGCCACCACATGCCGCGAGCACAATGACACCTGCGGCCAGCACGGCATGGCGAAATAGGGGCAGGTGGAAAACTGTTGGCTTCATGGCAACGTCTCTGAAAATTGATACACTGGTTACGCCCTGACTGGGGAACTGGTTCAATAATACGGGTTCAGGGCGATTATCCCACGGCGTTCATCCCGATAATCGGCGCATTCGTGGAAAGTTGTCACAAATCTTGTCTATTTCGCCGAAAAAGCCATGTTTTTGCCATGTTAGTACAATAAAACGGTCAACAGCACACCAGCCTCAGGTGACTGCATCGGGCTTGGCTTTGGCAGGCGGGTGGTTTACCTTAGCTACTGTTTTTTTCACGAGGTCCATATGAGCAGCTGGGACAATGCATTTACCGGTAAACCGGGCACCGGCGCCGTCAATTCACACAGCTTTGGCGGCGCTGTCAGTTTTTTCCGCACGCCTTTTGGCCGTGATCTCGCTGATATTGACGTCGCCGTCATGGGCATACCACTGGATATCGCGGTCACCAATCGCTCAGGCGCCAGACTCGGTCCGCGGGCGATCCGCAACGCTTCCATGTCGCTGGCCTGGGAGCGCCCGTGGCCCTGGCAGGTTGACCCGCTGGAGGCACTCAGGGTGGTCGACTATGGTGACTGCGAAAACAATGAGGGTGGTGGACTGCTGAGTGTCAAACACATCGAATCATGGATCAGTCAGATTCTGGCGACAGATACTGCTACTCTGTTGCTGGGTGGTGATCACTTCATTACCTACCCAAGCCTGTGTGCCCACTATAAAAAACACGGCCCCATTGCGCTGATTCATTTTGACGCTCACACTGATACCTGGCCCTCTTCCGGCGAGGGTATCAATCACGGCACCATGTTCTACAAAGCTGCCAAAGAAGGCATCGTATTGCCGGAGCACTCCATTCAGATTGGCATTCGCACCACCAATGACGACACCCTGGGTTATGACATTGTCTCTGCACCTGAGGTTCATGAACAAAGCGCAGCAGCCATTATCCGGCGTATCAAAGCCCGTGTCGGCGACCGACCGGCCTATATCACCTTTGACATCGATTGCCTTGATCCCGCGTTTGCACCCGGCACTGGCACACCCGTACCCGGAGGCTTGTCCTCATTTCAGGCACTCAACATCATTCGTGGCCTGAGCGGCATCAATCTGATTGGTATGGACGTGGTGGAAGTGGCGCCTGCCTATGACCACGCCGAACTGACAGCACTGGCTGCCGCCCAGATCGGCATTGAACTGCTGGCGCTGTATGCCACCTGCAAATCCTGACTTCTACAGTCACTGAGGAACACCGAATGACAGAACAACAACCGCCTGCCTGGACCATTGCCGATTCACACGACCTGTATGCGGTCGATGTCTGGGGAGATGGTTTTTTTGATATCAATGACAAGGGCAATGTCAGTGTCCGGCCGATCGAAGGCAAGGACATCAGCATTGACGTCAACGATGTCATCGCCGAAGCACTTGAGAGCGGCTCTACACTGCCCATGCTGATCCGGTTTCAGGACATCATCAACTCCCGGGTCAGGCGCCTGAGTCGCAAATTCCGCGACGCCATTGAAGCGGCCGAATACGGCAACACCTATCGCAGCATTTTTCCGATCAAGGTAAACCAGTTACAGGAAGTAGTCGTCGAGGTTCTGGAAGCCGGCCGCGAATCTGACATCGGTCTTGAATGCGGATCCAAAGCGGAGCTGATGGCAGCCCTGCCTCTGATTGGTGCTGACACACTGCTGCTCTGTAATGGTGTAAAAGACCACGTTATGTTGACGATGATGCTGAACGCGCAGCAACTCGGGCAACAGGTAATCCCCATTATCGAAAAGTACTCGGAATTCGAGCAACTGATTATTCTGGCGGATCAGCGCGAACTGACACCACGCCTGGGCGTGCGCGTCAAACTCAACACGCGCGGCGCCGGTCGCTGGTATGAGTCCGGCGGTGCGCGCTCGAAATTTGGCCTCACCGTACCAGAACTGGTGCGACTGGTAAAAACGCTGGAAAAACGCGGCCAGGGTGACAGTCTGGAGTTGCTGCATTTCCACCTGGGCAGTCAGATCTCTGACATTCAGGTGCTGCGCAGCGCCGTCAAGGAAATCACCCAGATTTACGCCGACCTGATGTTGCGCGGTGTCAACGTCAAATTCCTGGACGTGGGTGGTGGTCTGGGCGTCAACTATGGCGGTGACTACGACAACCCTGACTCCTCCATCAACTACGGGCTGCGCGAATACGCGAATGTTGTTGTGTATGCCGTCAAGGAAATCTGCGATGAGCGCGGCGTTGCCGTGCCTGCCCTGCTGTCCGAGAGCGGCCGGGCACTGACTGCCCACCACTCCATGCTGGTGATACCGCTGCTGGGCGTTCACCGCCCTGACAGCCCCCCCATGAATGACGAGCCGCCACAGGATTCGCCGTCAGTTGTGACACGAATGGAAACGGCCTTTGAAGAGGCCAGCAATACCGACGTCACCGGCATACTGCTGGAGTGCTATCATGATGCCCGCGAAATTCGTGAAGAGGCCGACCAGCTGATGCGACTGGGCTATATGACGCTTGATCAGCTGGCACACACCGACAGTCTGTACTGGAGTACCTGCCGGGAAATTCTGAAAAAGCTGGCTGACGCTGAACTCACGCCGCCACCCACCGAACAGCTGGAGCTGGAAGAACAGCTCACCGACCTGTACCTGTGCGACTTTTCCGTGTTCCATTCCATCATCGACCACTGGGCCATTCAACAGGTGTTTCCGGTGATGCCGCTGCACCGGCTGGACGAACGCCCGGATCGCCGCGCCCAGGTAGTCGACCTGACCTGTGACTCGGACGGAAAAATTGATCAGTACGTCTGTGGACACGCCAATACCAGCTGGTTGCCATTGCATTCACACAAACACGGCGACCCTTACCACATCGGAATCTTCCTGGTAGGAGCCTACCAGGAAATTCTGGGCGATGCGCACAATCTGCTGGGACGGGTAGATGAAGTCCATGTCTATGCAAAAGAGGATGAAACAGGCAATTTCTGGATCGAAGAGACGCTTAAAGGCATCAGCATCAAAGATATGCTGAGTCAGGTGCAATACTTTCCCAATGACCTGGACCGCCGCATGACCGAACTCATCCGCAAGCAGATCAATGCCGGCATCATCAAGGCGGCTGAAGGCACAAGAATTCTCAACAACTACACCAGGCGTCTGGATGAAAGCACCTATTGCACCACCGAGGTCGTGAAATGACATGGCCACAAAACCAACCATTTACAAAGCCAAAATCGCGCTCAGCGACATGGATCGCAACTATTACGACACGCTCAACCTGACGATAGCGCGCCACCCTTCGGAGACAGAAGAACGCATGATGGTGCGCCTGCTGGCGTTCTGTTTTAACGCATGTGAGGGACTGGTACTCTGCAAAGGTCTGAGCGATGCTGATGAGGCCGATCTGTGGGCTCACTCGCTGGACGGTACGCTGGAACTCTGGATAGACGTGGGGGAACCGGCCGTGGATCGCATCCGCAAGGCCAGCCGCATAGCCAAAGCAGTCCGGGTCTACAGTTTCAACAGCAAATCGGCTACCTGGTGGGCACAACATCAGAAGGAGTTTGCCGCACTGAATGTATCTGTCTTCCGTTTTGACTGGGAGGCAATCAAACAGCTGAGCTCACATGTGGCACGCACCATGGATATTTCTGTAACCATCGCCGGTGACTCAGCCTACGTTGCCACTGGCTCCGGAGAAGTCGAGCTGGCTCTTGAAAACCTGCAGAACTAGCGTACCTGTGAAATGTTCTGCCCGGCATGTTTGGCGGGATATCCGTCAGAATGTAGTTTGAACCCGCAGTGTCAGTCGCCGGTAACGGCTGCTACAGGAGTCCTCAATCAAACGCAGATTGCCATTGATGGTGGTGCCATCATACCGGCGCCTGGTTCTGCAACTTGAGTCGCCCAGCGTGTTATCGGATTCCAGGCGTACGGTGATGTCATCAAAAAACACCCGGGATACGAACAGGTCCAGTGACCGTTGCTGGTCATTGCGGGTCATGGTGGTGATGTCGATATCATACTCACCGCCATGAAACGGGTAGCGATAGTCTATTCCATAACTCAGGGACAGGTCCGTGACATCATGGCGAAACCCGATTTCAGCCTCACCGCGGCGGTTGATGCGCTGCCTGGTGCCCAGAAACGGGTCGACCACCTGTGAGTCAAACACGTTCAGTTCCGCAGACAGAATCGCATCAGGCAACCCCAGAAAACCCAGTCGCAGACTCGCGTCATTGAAGACACCCCAGCGCGATGCTGACCCGATATTCCCGACCGCAGACAGCGGCTGTGCCGGATCAACCGTGGCATTGATATCACTGATGTAGTCCTCTATATCGCGATAGAATAACCGCGTATTGATCACGCCGCTGTCATCGGGCAAACGGTACTCGAAGCCAAGTTCGTAGCGCATTTCTTTCTCAGGCACCAACTCGGGGTTGCCAGCATCTGCATCCTGCTCGCGATCATCATTATTGGCAGTGGCGGAAAAGTTGGCGAAACTGAGCTGAGACACCCCCCGGGCGATGGTTGCGCGCAACTGCAGCGAATCAGTGAGATTAAAACGGTAATCAACTGACGGGCGAACAAAATCAAATGTGCGCGTATTGTTTACGGCACCTGCCTGTGAAATCTCGGACGTCTCATAAACCAGACTGCTCTCCAGTGTCATGCGATCATTAAGCGCCCAGTTATGAAATGCAAAACCCTCGTACCGGATCTCCTGCACCTGTGTGCCCGGATTGGAAAGATCCGGTCGTGGTGGCAGTCCACCGGTTTGTGCCGAAGGTGCCAGACTGCCCGACACACTGCCGATGAACAGGCTGGAATCCAGCCGGGTGTCCGCTCGCTCCAGGCCAACGCGCAGATCCTGGGTTGCCCCCAGTGGCAGGCTGTAATTACCTTGCGCAATCCGTTCGCGGGTACGTTGATTCGATTCAATATACAGCGACTTGCTGCGCGTCTCATCCTGCAGCGGATCAATGATGTCAAAACGCTCACGCACATCATCACGGGTCTGATCATTGGCAATAAACAGCAACTGAAACCGGTGACCGTTGCTCAGACTGTACTCATAGTCGCCACCCATTTCCCAGTTGGCATAGTCATTGACGACTTCTTCCTCCTCTGCACGCGGCACTGACTGATTGTCACTAAAATCAACAAAATCCCGCCGCACAGAACGTGGATGACCAAAGTCGTTGTAAAGCATGTTCAGCTGCATCCGGTGGTTGTTGATGCTGTAACTCATATTGGTGCGCAGTTCATGCACATCCTGATCACGAATGGTGGTTTCAAACAGGGTTCCCAGGGGCTCCAGTGCCGGTGAATACCTTGTTTCACGGTGATCCCGGTTTTCATAATTGGGCCGGGCCTGCATGCTGATCAGCGCCTGGAAATTGCCAATCTGACGGCTGTGTGAAACCGTTGCGCCTGCTTCAAACTTGTCGTCATGATTGAGTCGGGTGACAAATTCTACCGAGGTACTGGCGCGCGAATCGGCCTCTGTCAGCACAATATTGATTACCTGGCCTGAGCCTCTGACCGCCAACTCCCCCGATGTGCCGCGAATAATTTCAATCCGCTGAACTTCACCTGCGGCGATCCGGTCAAGCTGATCTCTTGGTGAGTTGTCTTTCCCTGCCACTCGCTGACCGTTAATCAACAGATCACCGCCGGTTCCCAGCCCGCGGCCCCCACCGCCTCTGCCACCACCCAGAGAAACGCCAGGAATACGGTCCAGCATGTCACTGACAGAAACCGGATTGTAAGGTGCAAAAAAGGCTGCCTCGTACACAACCGTTGAGCCGCTCTCATCGTCGGCGAGATCCTGTTGCACCGGTGCCGGTTCATTTACGGAGCCTGAGCTACTCTGCGCGCTGGCCAGCGGCGCACCCAGTCCCAGCAACATGGCAACAACGCTGGCGGTTCTTCTGCGGTCAATCATGATTACTCCATGTGTGTACATCAAATCAATTCGGGAACAGCCGGCCGGCCAGATACAGCAAAACGGCGTAACGAATACCCTTGCCCGTCAGCACCAGCGCCAGAAACAGACCAAAACGGATGCGTAATATACCCGCCACAAAGGTCAATGGATCACCTACTACCGGCAGCCAGGCAAACAGCAGGCTCCAGATACCATAACGGTTGAACTGGTCGCCCGCACGTTGCAGCTGCCCGGGCGTCACCGGAAACCAGCGTTTGTGCTGAAACCGCAGCACCTCACGCCCCAGGAACCAGTTGACACACGAGCCCAGCGTATTGCCCAGGGTGGCTGACAGCCACAACGCCCAGACCAGGCCGCCCTGCTGATACAGCGCCAGCAACAGCAGCTCGGACGATGCCGGCAGCAGCGTTGCCGCGATAAAACCCGTAATAAAAAGAGACAGATATCCCAAGCAATAACTTTCCTGACGCTATGATTAATCTATTTGTCAGCGGGCATGGACATCAATGACGCATTGCCACCCGCAGCTGTGGTGTTGATGCTGACCGATTGCTCGGTAGCAAACCGGGTCAGGTAAAGTGGTCCGCCGGCTTTTGGGCCGGTACCTGACAGACCGGTTCCACCGAAAGGCTGCACACCAACAACAGCCCCAATCATATTGCGGTTGATATAGACGTTACCCGCCCGGATTCGTGAAGCCACATACCGCGCCCGACTGTCGATACGACTGTGGATGCCAAAGGTCAGCCCGTAACCGGTGCGGTTGATATCATCGATAACCTTGTCCAGATCCGCCGCCCGGAAACGCAGCAGATGCACGATTGGTCCGAACACCTCGCCTGACAACTGGTTGATATGGGTTATCTCGTACAGCTGCGGCGGAAAATAGAATCCATCTGGCACATTAACCGGCAACTCACAGCGTTTGCGCAGACGCGCATTACCCTGCAGATAGTCGATATGAGCATTCAGCATGGCCAGCGCATCGGCATCAATCACCGGCCCTACATCGGTCGACAGTTCTGTCGGATCACCGATAGTCAGTTCATCCATAGCCCCGGTCAGCAATGCTATGAGTGCCGGTGCCACATCCTCCTGTACCAGCAGAATCCTCAGCGCCGAACAACGTTGCCCTGCGCTCTGAAAACCGGACTGCAGCACGTCTGCGACCACCTGCTCCAGCAATGCTGAAGAATCAACCAGCATAGCATTGAGCCCCCCGGTTTCGGCAATCAGGGTGGCTATCGGTGCATTTCTCGCAGCAAGACTCTGGTTAATGGCACGCGCCGTGTCGGTAGACCCGGTAAACGCGACACCCGCAACCCGTCTGTCGCTCACCAGGGTCGCTCCCGTTCGACCGTCTCCCGCAACCAGGTACAACACATCCCGCGGAATGCCGGCCTGATACAATAGTTCAACCGCTGCTGCGGCCACCGCCGGTGTCTGTTCGGCTGGCTTGGCAATCACCGTATTGCCTGCCACCAACGCTGCGCTCACCTGGCCCAGAAATATTGCCAGCGGAAAATTCCAGGGACTTATACAGACAAACACGCCCCGGCCTCTCAATTGCCAGGTATTCTGCTCGCCGGTAGGACCTGTCAGGCTGCGAGGTGCAAAACCTTCACGTGCCTGCATCGCATAGTATCGGCAAAAATCCACCGCCTCCCGCACTTCCGCCACGCCATCGGCAATGGTCTTGCCGCCCTCACGGGTGCACAGATCGATCAGCTGCGGCATCTGCGCTTCCAGCAGGTCAGCCATATTCTCCAGACAGTGGCTGCGGCGCTCAACCGGCGTTGCGTCCCATCCGGCAAACGCAGCACAAGCGCAACTGAGGGCGGCTTCAATGTCTGCTGCCGTTGCATCCGCAGGCGCACCTGACGCTTTCTCTGCCGGACTGTCTGAATGCAATGCCCGCAATACAGCAGCATCCGCCAGATCAAGTCCGGCAGAGTTGCGCCGGTCAGTATACAGCCCAGACGGTAACGGAATCAGCGGATGGGGAATTTGCGGGAGAGCAAGCACATCATCAACCGGATGCGTAATCAGCTCATCAACCGGCGCCTGATCGTCCATGATGCGATTGACAAACGATGTATTCGCGCCGTTCTCAAGCAGACGACGCACCAGATAAGGCAGCAGATCCTCATGACTGCCAACAGGCGCATACACCCGACATGCCAGCTGCGGACTGGCATCCATCAACTGGTCATACAGGGGCCCTCCCATACCATGCAGGCGTTGAAACTCGAAATCCGAATCCCCAGCGGTCATGTTCAGGACTGCGGCCACCGTGTAGGCATTGTGGGTGGCAAACTGAGGATACAGCTCGGCCTTGTAGGACAGCAACTTTCGGGCACAGGCCAGATAGGAAACATCGGTGTTCTGCTTGCGGGTGAATACCGGATACGATGCCAGGCCGCGCTCCTGGGCGTGTTTTATTTCGCTGTCCCAGTAAGCGCCCTTGACCAGCCTGATCATCAATCGTCGCTGACTTCGCTGCGCCAGTTGCGCCAGCCAGTCCAGCAGATCAAAAGCACGTTTCTGGTACGCCTGCACGGCGATGCCCAGTCCCTGCCACCCTGCCAGTGACTCATCCAGTGCAATCGCCTGAAAAATCTCCAGCGTCAGATCCAGCCGATCCGCTTCTTCTGCATCCACCGTCAGACCAATATCGTACTTTTTTGCCAGGCGCGCCAGCTCCAGTACACGCGGCACAATTTCCTTCATGACCCGTTCCGTCTGTGACACTTCAAAACGGGGATGCAGTGCAGACAGTTTGATTGAGATACCTGGCGCCCTGAAGACACCCAAGCCAACAGCATGTTCGCCGATGGCATGAATTGACGCAGCGTAAGCGCCTAAGTATCGCTTGCTGTCAGCCAGCGTGCGAGCCGCCTCGCCCAGCATATCAAAGGAGAAGCGGTAGCCTGCGGCTTTATAGTCTGCCGTCCGGCTCAATGCCTCGGTAATCGTGCGGCCCATGACAAATTGTCGCGCCATGATGCGCATTGCCTGACGCACCGCCTGCCGTACCAGAGGTTCGCCGCAGCGCTGCAACAACCGGTGAAATACGCCCTTGCCCTGATCCACCTCCAGCCCCGGACTGATGAGCTTTCCCGACAACATCAGTCCCCAGGTAGAGGCATTGACAAACAACGACTCACTTTTCCCCAGATGACTCTCCCAGTTTCCGCTGCCAAGTTTATCTTCAATCAGGCTGTCAACCGTGTCTTCATCCGGAATACGCAGCAATGCCTCCGCCAGGCACATCAGCACCACACCTTCCTGGCTGGACAGCTGATATTCCTGCATCAATGCGTCCACACCGGAACCGCTGCTGCGTTTGCTGCGCACATCCAGCACCAGCCCGCGAGCCCGTTCCGCAACTTCGAATTTCTGACCTGCCGGCCACTGCAATGTGTCACACAGCCGTTTTACATGTGAGGTTTCATCCACACGAAGGGCACGCAGAACTGGCTGGTAGGACGCGGATTCTGTAACGCTCAGCTTAAAGTAACGCATGTACCGCTGCCCGTGAATGCGAATGACAAACCAATTTATACAGTAGAATGATTCTACCTGATCGATAAAAAAACAGCATCAATATTGCCTGCCCCGCCAGCGCTGATGATCTATAAAACGTATAGATCAATGAAAAATTGGTCTTTTGAATATACCGCAATCCAAAGGAGTAAGATATGAGAGAGCTCAGCGAAACAGAGACAAAGGAAGTCAATGGCGGAATCTTGCCTGCCGTTCTGGTACCCGCAGTCAAAGCTATGGCATGGGTAGGCGCAGCGTTTGTAACAGGTGCCGCCGCCTATGCAGGCGGAGTTGCCGCATGCAAAATGATCCGGGAAGAGGACAGCGATTGTTGAGTTGATTGGCAGTAGAAACATTCATTTTATGGCAATGACGTCAGATCGCCGTGGAAACCCGTTTCCACGGTGTCGTTTTCAGCTCCGGAAAATCAGGAATTCAGTTTATGCGCGCAAGAGTCTTGTTGATCACATCAGTCTCAGCCCTGCTCTACTTGTGGGATGCAGTAAGCACATTTCAACTTTTCCGTGAGTCAAACCCGGGATTCAGGGAGCTGAATATTTATGTCGACACTTCCAGCTTCAATTCCATACTGCTTTCACCCGCGCCGCTAGCGGTATTCCTGATTTTCCTTGTCTGCCTCCTATATGCAGAAAAAAATTCTGCTCAAATACCGACACTGCTTGAGTCCTTTTCTCTGAAGTTAGCGCCGGTTTTTTTTGTGTTCTTTTATCTATTCCTGAAGCTTATTGTATCCGTAAACAATACCCTGCTTTTCTACGACAGAATCGGAATCATGCAATTTTTTCTACCTTTGTCCGCCCGCTTCGTTGACAGCATAGCAATTCAGGTTACGCTGATTTATTCATCACTGTACCTCCTGACATTACCAATGTGGGCGGTTCTGACGAGGGCAGTGTATGTCAGAAGGTCAGGGCCACACTCATGCAATCAACACCGGTAACCCGGATCCCTGGCATCAAGAGTGCGGATCAATCCCGGCCACAGCAGGGGCGCAACTTTCGGTAGTGTCTCCGACTGTTTGCGGGTCGTTTCAATGGCCTGCTGGGAAGGGAAGTTCAATTCTCCGCCCGCCTGCGCGCGAATCTGCTTTTCACAGGCGTTTTCCAGAAAATACATCAGGGTAAACGCCTCAGGGACAGTGCGACCAATGGTAAGTGTGCCGTGGTTGCGCAGTATCATGATGTCCTTGTCACCCAGATCACTAACGATACGCTCACGCTCATCCAGATTCAGGGCAACACCTTCGTAGTCATGATAGGCAATACGCGGGTGCACCAGCATTGCCGTCTGGGTGATCGGCAACAACCCATCCTTTTGGGCCGATACTGCTGTGCCTGCATGATTGTGCAAATGCATGACGCTGCCAGCTTCGGGCCGGGCCATGTGTATGGCACTGTGGATGGTAAAACCCGCCGGATTGACGCCGTAGCCGTTGTCTGCCACCACCGTTCCCTCATGATCAACTTTGACAAGTGAGGACGCAGTGATTTCATGAAACATCATGCCATAGGGATTGATAAGAAAATGGTGATCTCCACCTGGCACTCGTGCAGACAGGTGAGTGAATATCAGATCATCCCAGCCAAAGTGGGCAACCAGACGGTAGGCGGCAGCCAGATCAACACGTACCTGCCACTCCTCAGTGCTGATTTCAGATGGGCGGTGATCAAACAACGGGCTTGCATTGGCACTCATTCTGGATTCCTCGTATCAGGACAAATTTTAGTCATACCCGATAGTAACAGAGCAGACAGATCCGTGACGAGAGCCATGACGAGAGCCATGACAACAGCCGCGACCAGAAACACCGCGCCCAGGATCAATCGTTTTCCTGCAGTCCATCCGGTACAGGAATATCCAGTGTCTCCTTGATCTCTTCCATTACGATGTAGCTTTTGGATTCCCGTACGCCCGGCAACTTCAGGAGAATGTCGCCCAGCAGCTTGCGATAGGAAGCCATCTCGGAAATCCTGGCTTTGATCAGGTAGTCAAAGTCACCGGACACCAGATGACACTCCAGCACATGCGGCAGCTTGATCGCCGCGCGCCGGAAGTCATCAAAAATGCTGCTGGATTTGGAGGTCAGACTGATTTCCACAAACACCAGCAGATTGGCCTGCAGTTTTTGCGGATTAAGCCGTGCGCCGTACCCCAGAATGAATTTGTCGCGCTCCAGACGGCGGACCCGCTCCATGCACGGTGTGGTGGACAACCCAACCCGCTCGCCAAGCTCAACGTAGGATATTCGCCCCTCCTGCTGGATGATCCGCAGTATATGGCGATCTATCTTGTCCAGCTCCCGACTGGAGGCCCTGCGAGTTTTCATAATTTAATCCCGAGTAACCGACAAAAAACAGTAATATCCACTATATAACAGGAATATTTCAAAAAATACACGCAATGCCAGCCTCTTACAATAGGCACATTGCCCGATACGGGCTTTTTGTCATTTGGCAGGATTCATTATGCACACTATTGTTCTTGGCAGCGGCGTCATCGGCATCACCAGCGCCTGGTATCTGGCACAGTCCGGCCATCAGGTGACTGTGATCGATCGCCAGTCCTCAGCAGGGCTGGAGACCAGTTTTGCTAACGCGGGCATGGTATCACCCGGCTATTCAGCGCCGTGGGCGGCACCCGGTGTGCCGTTAAAAGCCATCAAGTGGCTGCTCGCAAGACATGCCCCGCTGGCTATCCGGCCGACCGCCGATCTCAGTCAGTATCGCTGGATGTGGCAGATGCTGACCCAGTGCACGGCTGGCCGCTACGAAGTCAACAAGGAACGCATGATGCGGCTGGCTGACCACAGCCGGCACTGTCTGATTGATTTGCGCAATTCCACCGGCATTGACTATGAGCAGCGCAGACGCGGCACGCTTCAGTTGTTCCGCACACAGAAGCAATTTGACGCTGCGATGCAGGACATTGTGGTGCTGAAACGATTGGGCATACCGTTTGAGTTACTGGACCAGTTTGGCTGTATCCGCGCCGAACCGGGCCTGGCTGCCAGTGCCGGCAAATTTGCAGGCGGCCTGCGACTGCCGCTGGATGAAACCGGCGACTGCTATCTGTTCACCACTGCACTGGCAGCCCGTTGCCGCGCGATGGGTGTGCAGTTCAGATACGACTGCAGTATTGAATCCCTGGTCAGTGACGGACAGCAGATCACCGGCGTAAAAATCCGGCCGCAAACACCCCGGTCGCAAACACCCGGGTCGCAAAACAGCGACGAGGAAACCGTGACAGCTGACAACTATGTGCTGGCACTGGGCAGCTACTCGCCTGCCTTGCTTGAGCCACTGGGCATTGATCTGCCGGTGTATCCGGTCAAGGGATATTCCCTGACCGTCCCTGTCAAAGACAATGACAGCGCGCCGACATCCACCATTATGGATGAGACATACAAGGTGGCCATTACCCGCTTTAATGATCGCATTCGTGTGGGTGGCATGGCTGAACTGTCAGGACACAATCTGCAACTGCGCGATAAACCACTGGCCACTTTGCGTATGGTACTGAAAGATCTGTTTCCGGAGAGCGGCGACATGCAGGCCGCAGACTACTGGACCGGACTGCGACCCATGACGCCGGATGGCACACCGGTGGTGGGTGCAACTGACATCAACAACCTGTATCTGAATACCGGACACGGGACGCTCGGCTGGACCATGTCCTGCGGTTCAGCCCATGTGCTGTCAGATGTCATCAACGGTCGCCGTCCGGCAATCAGTAACGATGGGTTTGATATCAGACGCTATTCCCACCGGGCACAAAAATCCGTGACACAAGTCCGACCCTGCCTGCCTGCTGCCGGATCATGATGCGATGCCGTGCTGACAGCCCGGACTGTTGGCACGGCATCACCGCTTACCCGGACTACTCAGCAAAGCGCTACAATCGTTTCCCATTCTGGTTCGCTGACCGGCATAACAGACAGGCGACTGCCTCTTTTCAGCAAGGACAATCCTTCCAGTCCGGACAGCCCTCTGAGCTCATCCAGCGTGATCAACCGCGGCAGCTTGCTGACAAATACCATGTCAACAGCCGTCCAGCGCGGATTATCCGTTGTACTCCTGGCATCATGATACGGAGATGCCGGATCAAACTGTGCAGGATCCGGATAGGCGCTGCGGACCACTTTGACTATGCCCGCGATACCAATATGTTTGCAGCTTGAATGATAGATAAAACACTCATCACCAACGGTCATCTCGCGCAGAAAATTGCGGGCCTGATAATTGCGCACACCTTCCCAGACAATTGCTCTGTCAGGATTGTCGGCAAAACCATCAATACTGCATTCATCGGGTTCGGTTTTTACCAGCCACCTGGCCATTGTGAAGTGTCCTCATCGTGGCTGTCAGTAATGTCTGGCAGCTTTCATCATGTCTCAATAATTCAGCACAGTGCGCAGCATTTGCAGAGCGAGCAGTATCACCAGCACGGCAAATAATTTTTTCAATGTCGCCACCGGCAGACTGTGCGCCAGCCTGGCGCCAAGCGGCGCGGAGAAAAAGCTGGCACCGGCCATCACCAGCACAGCCGGCCAGTACACAAAACCAAGCGTGTAGGCAGGCAACTCCGGGATACCCCAGCCATTGAGAATATAACCCAGTGAACCGGCCAGTGCGATGGGCAGACCCACTGCTGCGGACGTGCCGATTGCCGTCTGCAGACGGACATTGCACCAGACCAGAAACGGCACCGTCATGGTGCCGCCACCAATCGCAACCAGCGCCGACACACTGCCAATACCCATGCCCGCACCGGTCAATCCGGTCAGTCCCGGCAGCTCACGCGCAGCATCCGGTTTGCGATTGAGCACCATCTGCACAGCTACATAGGTCATGAACAGACAGAAGAAAATCGCCAATGGACGCGGCGAAAGCCAGGCCGCCAGAAAGGTTGCTGCGAAAGTGCCAACGACAATACCGGGAGCGAGTCCCCGCACTGCCGGCCACAGGACGGCCCCATGTTTGTTGTGAGCTCGCATGCTGGCAATGGACGTCGGCACAATCGCGGCCATCGAGGTACCCAGCGCCAGATGCACAACGTAGTCCGGTGCAAAACCCTGGGCCACAAACATGACAGTGAGCAACGGCACCATGACCGCACCACCACCGATACCAAACAGGCCAGCCAGAAATCCGGTCATCAGACCCAGCAGCAGGTAACTGCCAATCCAGATTATCACGAGTTATTCCCACACATGGTTTGCCGACGATCAGAGGCGCAAACATCGCACACCTGCCGGTGCTTGTCTAACATCTCAGGCAGCTGTCGAACAGGAATGTCACCAATTTGTCGTTTGCAGGTATTACTATATGGCAACTTCAATCAGCCTCAAGAACAGGGTGCCCTGCTATGTCCTCTCCCCGTCATACACTGAGTCGTCGTCGATTTCTGACAATCTCTGCCGCCACGCTAGGCGCGCTATCGGTTCGCGGTCTGCCTATCCATGCGGCAGCGGCAGCACACTTTACCCATGGCGTTGCCAGTGGTGATCCGCTGCAGGATCGCGTCATCCTCTGGACCCGGGTACTGCCAGGCAGCGGGCGGGCGGAAACAGTCAATGTTCAGTGGCAGGTAGCCAGTGATCAACGCTTTGATAACGTGCTGGCGACCGGAAACACCAAGACAGGTCCCGACAGAGATTTTACGGTAAAGGTTGATGCTAGCGGTCTTGAGGCCGGTCTTTCCTATTTCTACCGCTTTATTGTGGAAGGCGTGATCAGTCCTGTGGGACGCACCCGTACATTACCGTCGGCTGGTGTGGCACAGGCCCGGCTGGCCGTGGTTTCCTGCTCCAATTATCCGCAAGGCTACTTCAATGTCTATCGCGAACTGGCTGCGCGCGACTGCGATGCAGTGCTGCACCTGGGTGATTACATTTACGAGTACGCCGAAGGCGGATATGCCAACGCCGAGATGCTGGAAAAGGGTCGCAATGTTCAACCTGAACACGAAATAGTGTCGCTGGAAGACTATCGCATGCGTTATGGACTGTACCGGTCGGATGCAGATCTGCAGGCAGTTCACCAGTCGCACCCCTTCATTTGTGTCTGGGATGATCACGAGATCACCAACAACACGTTCAAGACCGGCGCCCAGAACCACAATCCTGAGCGGGGCGAAGGCGAATTCGGCAATCGTCGTCATGCCGCGATTCAGGCCTTTTATGAATGGCTGCCCATCCGCGAACAGAGCAGCATTGAGGACGGGATCATCTACCGAAGTTTCGACATCGGTGATCTTGCGACGCTGATTATGCTGGACACCCGCCTGGTGGCGCGCGACGAACAACTGACACATGATATGAACATTGACATCTTGCGCAGCGGACTTGCTGACCCGGCCCGCACACTGCTTGGCACTGCGCAACACACATTTCTGGCAAATGAACTGCAACGCTCGGCCACCGCTGGCATTCCCTGGCAGGTGATTGGCCAGCAGGTGATCATGGGACGCAAGGAGATACCGCTGGTAGACGATGACGAGTTTGCCGAGGCGGTGCGGGCAGGCATTGCATCCAGCCGCTACGGTATGCTGCGCAGCCGCGGCCAGATGGGACTGCCGCTGAATCTGGACGCCTGGGATGGTTATCCGGCCGATCGCGAGCGCGTACTGGATCTGTTCCGCCAGCATGCCAACAACGCTGTTGTACTGGCCGGTGACACACACAGCTCATGGGCATTTGATCTTCACGATGATGAGGGTGATGCGATTGCGGTCGAGTTCGGCACCCCCAGCGTCAGTTCACCGGGATTCGAAACATTCCTGCCACTTCCCGAAGCAGAACTGGTCGGCGCATTTATGCGCAACAGCCCGGAAATGCGCTACATGCGCGGACTCGGCAGAGGCTGGATTGAGCTGGACATAACCCGCGAACAGGTGGCCGCCCAGTTTATGTATGTATCCACCGTCATGGAGCAGGACTATCAGGTGGAAGAAACCGAGCCACTGATCAGCCTCGCCGGCGAGCACGTCATACGCTAACTCCACGCCTCTCGCACCGCCAGAATTTCCGCTATCTGACCGCCAGGGACGGCGGGAATGCATCCAATGCAGGAGCAATTGCATGCCATGGCGGTCAGCCGGTTTTTGCTCCTGCAAAACCGGCATTTCCGCCATCCATGGCGGTCACATATTCCGGCGGTATTGGCCGCCTACCTCGAAGAAGGCATTGGTAATCTGCCCCAACGAACAGGTCTGTACCGCATCCATCAACACCTCAAACACGTTCTCGTTGTTGATGGCAGCCTGTTTCAGCCGCTCGATGTCACGCCCGGCATCAGCGGCATTGCGCTGCTGAAAATCACGCAGGCGACGAATCTGACTCTGTTTTTCATCGTCCGTTGAGCGCGCCAGCTCAACCATGAACTCACCTTCCTGATCCTCGCCATCGGGATTCAGAAAGGTATTGACGCCAACAATTGGCAGGCTGCCGTCATGCTTTTTGTGTTCATAATACATGGACTCATCCTGAATCCGCCCGCGCTGGTAGCCCGTTTCCATGGCGCCCAGTACCCCGCCACGTTCAGCAATACGCTCGAACTCCAGCAGCACCGCTTCCTCCAGCAGGTCAGTCAGCTCATCAATGATAAAGGCCCCCTGATTGGGATTTTCATTTTTGGCCAATCCCCATTCCTTGTTGATCACCAGCTGGATGGCAACCGCGCGACGTACCGATTCCTCGGTAGGTGTGGTTACTGCCTCATCGTAGGCGTTGGTGTGCAGGCTGTTGCAGTTATCGTAGATGGCGATCAGGGCCTGCAGCGTGGTGCGGATATCATTGAAGGACATTTCCTGGGCATGCAGCGACCGACCCGACGTCTGAATATGATATTTCAGCTTCTGACTGCGCTCGTTGGCACCGTATTTTTCCCGCAGGGTCGTGGACCAGATGCGCCGCGCAACGCGGCCCAGCACCGTGTACTCGGGATCCATGCCATTGGAGAAAAAGAATGACAGATTGGGCGCAAAATCATCAATATGCATGCCTCGCGCCAGCCACGCCTCAACAAAGGTAAATCCGTTGGACAGGGTAAAGGCCAATTGTGAGATGGGGTTCGCACCGGCTTCTGCGATGTGGTAGCCGGAGATCGATACCGAGTAGAAATTACGCACCTTGTTCTGAATAAAATAGGCCTGGATATCACCCATCAGCTTCAGGCTGAATTCAGTGGAAAAAATACAGGTGTTCTGTCCCTGATCTTCTTTCAGAATATCGGCCTGCACAGTGCCGCGCACCGATTCCAGCGTACGCGCCTTCACCGCAGCAACCTCGTCAGCCCCGGGCTCTCTGCCATGCTCTGCCACAAACCGGTCCATTTGCTGTGCAATGGCCGTATTCAGGAACATTGCCAGAATGGTGGGTGCCGGACCGTTGATGGTCATCGATACCGATGTCGAGGGGTGGCACAGATCAAAACCGTCATACAGTACTTTCATGTCATCCAGTGTCGCAATAGAGACACCTGAGTTGCCAACCTTGCCGTAAATATCCGGCCGCTCATCGGGATCAAACCCGTACAGTGTGACAGAATCAAAGGCGGTAGACAGGCGCTTGGCCTCTGCATGCTCGGACAGTGACTTGAAACGCCGGTTGGTGCGAAAGGCGTCGCCCTCGCCGGCAAACATGCGCGTAGGATCCTCGCCTTCACGCTTGAACGGAAACACGCCGGCCGTGTAAGGGAAGCGCCCGGGCACATTCTCCAGCATCAACCAGCGCAGCACATCACCATGATCATTAAACCGGGGCAATGACACTTTACGCATTGTTGTACCGGACATACTGGTCCAGGTAAGCGAATTGCGTAACTCCCTGCCACGAATCTCGGTCACCAGTTCATCGGCGGCATAGTCGGCCTGCATCGCTGGCCATTGATCCAGCAACGCCTGACATGCGCCGTCCTGTTGCTGCTGTCGCTGTTTGATCAGGGCCTGCAGATTGTCCGCGGATTCATCAGTCGCCGATGCCGCTGTCAGCATCCGGGAGGCGGAATCCAGCTGCTGAATCTCGCGTGCCAGCACCGCCTGCTGCTCGGCATGTTGCCGGTAGCCTCGCACGGTTTCGGCAATCTCGGCCAGATAACGCTGTCGCTGCGGCGGCACAATGGCCGTCTGCCGGGTCGAGGTACGGGTCGTGACTGGCGCCAGCGAACTGGTGAACGTTTTCAGCCCCCGCTCACGCAGTACCGGTAGCAGATTCTGATACAGCGCCGTCACACCATCGTCGTTAAACCGGGAGGCAATGGTTCCGAACACCGGCATGTCTTCGTAGGCCCGGTCGAATGCCGTGCGGTTGCGCTGCACCTGCTTGCTGACATCACGCAGGGCATCATCAGCGCCCTTGCGGTCAAATTTGTTGATCGCAACCACATCTGCATAGTCCAGCATGTCGATCTTTTCCAGCTGGCTGGCGGCACCAAACTCAGGTGTCATCACATACAGCGACGCGTTTACATAGGGCACAATGCCGGCATCACCCTGTCCGATACCGGGCGTCTCCACGACCACCAGGTCAAAACCCGACACCCGCACCGCATTGATGATATCGCGCATGCAGGCCGGCACTTCGGTTTCTGACCGGCGGGTGGCAATCGATCGCATATAGATAGACGGATGATATATGGCGTTCATGCGCACCCGGTCACCCAGCAATGCGCCGCCAGTACGGCGGCGGGTCGGATCAATTGCCAGCACGGCAATGCGCAGCGCGTTGTTACTGTCCTGCCGAAAGCGCAGGATGATTTCATCGGTAAGCGAAGACTTGCCGGCGCCACCGGTGCCGGTGATGCCCAATACCGGCACAACGGGCGCCGCATCGACCAGTGCCTGCAGGCGTGCCTTGTGCGAGTCGTCCAGACCACCACCTTCCTTCCCCCCACTTTCCAGGGCAGAGATCACCCGCGACAGTGCCACGCGGTCACCACCTGCCAGCGCATCAATATCAGCGGCCGGGCCCGGTGGGTTATCAACAGTCACCCGCGTCATGATGTCGTCAATCATGCCCTGCAGCCCCATCTTCTGGCCGTCTTCCGGCGAGTAGATCCGGCTTACCCCGTAGGCATGCAACTCCTTGATCTCACTTGGTATGATTACCCCGCCGCCGCCGCCAAAGACCTGAATATGACCGGCCCCGCGTTCACGCAGCATGTCCACCATGTATTTGAAGTATTCAATGTGCCCGCCCTGATAGGAGCTGATGGCAATCCCCTGAACATCCTCCTGCAGCGCTGCTTCCACCACTTCCTGTACTGAGCGATTGTGCGCCAGATGAATCACTTCGGCACCGGAGGCCTGCAACATGCGACGCATGATATTGATAGCGGCATCATGACCGTCAAACAGGCTGGCAGCGGTAATAAAACGGGGAAACTCGACAATCGCGGATGACAAACGAACGCTCCTGGCGGTACTCAATTGAACCGCAATGTTTGATTATTCTTGTAGCGCGTGTTGTTTTTGCAAAAATGCTGAAATTATGACTGAAATCGCAAATTGAACTCGACGCAGGGCTCGTTTATTATATTGACGTTAACGTCAACGTCAATCAAACCAAAAGAAAAACCAAGATGCCCGACATTACCCAAGTTTTCAGCGACAGCTTTTTACGCAGTAACGCTCTCGATCCACGCGATACAGGCACCAAAACCTACACCATCTCGCAATTGGCCAGGGAGTTTGACATCACCACCCGTGCCATCCGCTTTTATGAGAGTGAAGGCCTGCTCAATCCGGAGCGTGAGGGACGCAACCGGCTCTACAGCCAGCGTGATCACACCCGGCTCAAGTTGATATTGCGCGGCAAACGGCTGGGATTTGCCCTGGATGAAATCGGTGAGATGTTTGATCTCTATGACTCATCCACCGGCGAACTGGCCCAGTTGCGCCATGTTGTCGACAAAATAGACACGCGCAAGCAGATACTCAAGCAGCAACTGGAAGATATCCAGCTCAGCCTGCACGAACTCAAGGAGTTTGAGACACAGTGTAAGCATCGGCTGCGGCAGATGCGCAGCAATCATTGATGCAATTCAGAGAACCCTGACAATCAGGACCATCAGATAACCCACTCAGGTACCAGACATGAACAAAGATTCCGTAGTCATACTCGGCGGTGCCCGCACGCCTATTGGTGGATTTCAGGGCGTTTTCAGCAACACGCCCGCCCCTGCGCTCGGGGTGCTGGCCGCCCGCGCCGCGCTGGAGCGCGCCGGTCTGAATCCGGCCGATAACGATGCAGGCATTGACGATGTGCTGATCGGCTGTGTGCTGCCGGCCGGACTGGCTCAGGCGCCGGCACGTCAGGTTGCGCTGGGCGCGGGCCTGTCAGTCACCACGCCATGCACCACCGTTAACAAGATGTGCGGCTCGGGCATGAAAACCGTGATGATGGGCATGGATCAGATTCTGGCCGGACATGCGGACACTGTTCTGGCTGGCGGTATCGAAAACATGACCATGGCGCCCTACCTTATCCCCAAGGCGCGCGGCGGGCTGCGCCTGGGACATGGGGAGCTCAAGGACCACATGTTTCTGGATGGCCTTGAGGACGCCTACACGGGCCGTCTGATGGGCAGTTTTGCCCAGGAAACCGCAGACAGCCACGGGGTTACCCGCCAGGACATGGATAATTACGCCATCGAATCGCTGACCCGCGCGCAACAGGCCATCAGGGAAGGCTGGTTTGACGCAGAGTCTGTGTCAGTCGATGTTAAAGCGGGCAGAAATGAGCTGTCCGTGCAACATGATGAACAACCCGGCAAGGCAAATCCGGAAAAAATCCCTACCCTGAGACCGGCCTTTTCCGCCGATGGCAGCGTCACCGCAGCCAACTCATCATCCATCTCTGACGGCGCCGCTGCGGTGGTGCTGATGCGCGAAAGCACAGCCCGGGAAAAAGGCCTGAAACCGATGGCTCGCCTGCTCGCCCAGGCCAGTCACGCCCGTCACCCCAGCGAGTTCACGGTCGCGCCGATCGGCGCCATCGAAAAAGTGCTGGCCAAAACCGGCTGGTCCGTCGACGATGTAGACCTGTTCGAAATCAACGAAGCGTTTGCCATGGTACCCATGCTCGCCATGCGCGAACTGGGTCTGGATCACAGCAAGGTCAACATCCACGGCGGCGCCTGTGCCCTTGGCCACCCGGTGGGTGCGTCAGGTACACGCATTATCGTCACATTGATGTATGCCCTGCGGAAACTGGGCAAAACCAGAGGCATTGCCAGCCTGTGTATTGGTGGTGGTGAGGCAGTTGCTGTGGCGATAGAGATGCTTTGATGGGGGCTCGCCGATTAATTGGCGCCTTTTTTCAACAGAAGCGACAGCGGCACCCAGAACGAATTTTGCAATCGTTTTCAACAGGAATCCTCTCTTGTATAACCTCTCTTGTATAACCTCTCTTGGATGACATTTTCTGGATGATTTGGCGGCCCGATGTCTTTGTCCCAACGCTTATGATGTTATAGCCTGCGTCCTGGGCTTTCGCCAAAATAATTTATACAAGGAGCGACCGCCAGGATCTGAACATGCTTGTGCTCAGTCATCAATCCGCCTGGCACCCTCGCTGCAAACCTGAGACATCCCGCGCAGCCGCCGCGCGGGCCGCATTCCAGTTCCGCCAGTCTGAGTCGGCCACCTGCCAGCGTGCAAACCATCGTTGAGTTGCACGGCACATGACCGTGGATGCTGCCTCATTCTGTGTCAGACCGGGTTGGCTCCGACCTGACTGGTTCTGACTGGACTGGTTTGGATCTGGCTGGCTCAGACCAGCCGGATCAAGATACCGGATAATCACCGGCACCGAATCAGCGCCCAGCCTTACCAGATAGGCAATATCCACTGGCATGTCCGATGTCCGGGCGTGCAGCAGATTCACCTGGGCAACCCGCGCAGCAGGATTGCCCAGCGCCAGCAGCAGGCTGCCAGCGAGCATGGCATAGACCAGCCCCGCCATGAACCCCCGGACATTGCCGCGCAGCACTGTCACGGCAAACCATATCAGCGCTCCTGCCAGCCACAGCATCAGGGCAAGTGCCATCAGGCGCGCCATCGTTAACCCGAACTGTTCAATATAAAGACTCAGACGATAAAGCGCAGATACAAGAATGATCAGTACGAAAACAATCAATGCACCACCCAGCAACCGGAACAGACGCTGATGACACTGCGTTACCGCCAGCGCCACCAAAACACCGAGTGTAAGTGCAGCCACCACCAGCAACTCAAAAAAGCCTCTCCTGGCATAAGCTGCCAGTGTCAGGCCACTGCGCGCTTCCAGCACTTCACGGCCGCCAAACAGATACGAAGCCTGCAGTATGACAAAGATTGCAAACAACAGCACCAGTGACCCCAGAATGACTGCGGTTTCCTCCGCACCCAGTTTGATGCTAAATCCCGGCCACAAACCTTGCGGCTGTGCACTGGCAGTCTGCGGCGGCACCGGCCTCTGCAACAGGCTGCAACTCAGCACACCGGTTGCAATAATACTGAGCATCAGACTGATCAGCGGCGTGTGGGGTGCCAGTCCGTCTACCGCCTGACCCAGCCGTTCGAGTTGCTGACTGAAAACAGCATCCGCCGACGCAAACAGCATCACAAAAACCAGCAGCAGAGGTGCCGCCAGCAATAGTCCGCGAAAAACCCCTGCAACACGGCCACTGTTCTTCCACCGCGCATTCAGAACTGTGTCAATGGCCGGAAAGAATCCCAGTAGAACACGCGGTGGAAAACGCAATACCGCCCTGAGCGCCAGAGGAATGGTTGCACTCAGCAGGGAGTTACCAGCGGCACGAAAAAAAATCAGCCCAAGACTCAGCAGCATCACCACATACATCAGTGCGCGCACAGCCAGTGCATCGCGCCAGACTGTCATCAGTGCAGCCGCTAATATTACCGCGCACCAGCACAGCAGTTCGCGCCGCCAGCCTGGACTTTGCTGACGGTTCAGCCATAACCCCGCCGCGCAACTCAATCCGGCCCAAAGCAACAGCCCCAACCCACCACCTGACTGCCCCCACACCAGCCAGTGAAATATCACACCGCAGACACCACCGAGCACCAGCAACTGCAAAGCGTCATGTGCCCCGGTTTGTTCCGGCTCGCTGATATCGGCATATACCTGATCTGTATAGTCTGCAGTGCTCATCGGGCAACTCCTGTCCTCACTTGTTATTTAACGGCCTTGATCAATGCTTCCATGTGGGTGACGTACCGGCGCAATGCGTCACGTCCGACTTCCGTCAATGCATATTCTGTGCGCGGCATGCGTCCGACAAAACGTTTATCACAGCTCAGGTAGCCCGCCTCTTCAAGCTTGCGTGTCTGTACGCTAAGGTTCCCGTCTGTCATCTGCAACAACTCTTTCAGCTCACTGAAACTCAGACGCTCATGCACTGCCAGCGCACTGATCAGGGCGAGCCGTGCCCGTTCATGGATCAGATTATCCAGCTCTACAGGTTTCCCCCGCTGCGGTCTCTGCGCCGGATCTGGTTGCTGCGCTGCCTTTGGCTTCTTCAGACTCCTAGCCACCATAGTACCTCCAGATCACCCATCCAAATCCAAGATGTAATCCCCCAAAACCCAGCGCCATCAGCAGATCTGTCGATATCGGTGTCAACAATGCCAGTGCACCAAGCGCCATAAACACAAGCCCCATCAATGGCAAAACCCGGACCGACCAGGCGCCTGCGGTAATCACGGCAGCACCGTACAAACTCAGCCAGATGCCCGGCAGCAGCACTGTCAGTTCCTGCTGATAAAGAACCAGGGTCAGTAATCCGCCAACGGTCATCGCTGGCAGGAAAGCCGCCAGCAGTTTTTTTGTTGTCGCCTGCCGCAGAGACGTGCCCTGTCGTCGGGTTTTGATCCAGGTAAGGCTGGAGGCAAGGACCGTGGCCAGAAGCAGCTCAGCCATCCAGACCAGAAACCAGCCGGCAGCATCCTCCTGGTTAGATGCCAGCCAGCTGGCGACCAGTGCAGTCAGACCAACCAGCATGTAACCCAGGCCTGACAGGCCGGTAAAAACGCTGGCGCTCTCCATGGCCGAACGGATGAAACGCAGATTCTCCTCAGCTCGCGCGTTCAGACTGACAGGTGCTGCAGGTGGTTTTTTTGATTCGGACATTGCATACAACCTTTTCTACAGCAAGAATAATTGAAAGTACTTTACACTATAAAGTTTGCAGCACGCAAGAAACTAATCACGGAGTCGCCCCCGTGATAAGTGTGCAGACTGTTCGGGCTGTTCTGACTGACAGCAACCTGGTTTTCAGCGAACGGTAATATTGCCGCCCTGCACGGAGACAGGGACTCCAACCACGATGCCGGCGAGATCAGGCACATTGACAATCTGTTGACCACCCTCATCCATGTCTATGACAATTTCGTAATACGTGACGGCGTTGCGGTTACGCTCAATGTTGTTGCCCAGCAGAACCCCACCGACTGCACCTGCGACTGTCGCAATGTCACGGCCAGAACCACCGCCAACCTGATTGCCTGCTGCACCACCAACAATGGCGCCGATGACAGCACCGGCACCGGTACTGTCGCCCTGCTGGGTAACTGTATTGATTGAGCGTACCACGCCGCACCAGCTGCATACCGGCGGCACAACAGCAACCTGCTCACTGCGCGATGGTTCTGGTGCACTGCCGTTTGCTGCTGCCGACACTGAGTCCTGTGGGGCACAGGCGCCCATGGCAGAGAGTGTCAGCAAACCCGTGAAATACCATGAAATCATACGCATGTTGTTGTCTTCCAGTTATTGATTTTTGAACAATGAATTTTTCAGTCGTCAGAGTATGGATGATTGTGACATTGCCACTCTGTGCCCTACCGAACAGAACTAACTGGGGAATCTGCTAATTTGACACGCTCTGCAGTGATAGTTTGACGTCGATGCGGACCTGTTCCCCATATATAAAAAGGAAGTTCAAATATGAAAATTACAAAACTGCTAAGAACACCCGGTATCCTGTCAGTAGCGCTGGCATTAACAACTGTGGGCATTCAGGCGCCTGTTATGGCTGACATGGTAGGCACGCCTGCACTGGCCATGCAGGCCGAGCTGCAGATGCAACGCAACGACGTGCGCACATTCATGGCGCGTGATGACGTGCGCCAGGCAATGCTGGGTTATGGTGTTAACGCCGCTGACATTGATGCGCGTATCAACAACATGACGGAAAGTGAATTGCTGCAGATTCAGAACCAGATGGACATGCTGCCCGCCGGCGGTAACGCTGTTGGCCTGATTCTGGGCGTCATCCTGATTTTTGTTCTGCTTGATCTGCTGGGCGCAACCAACATATTCCCAAGCATTTAAGTTCAGACACAGGCGCATGATCTTGAATATGAAACTGGTATCAGGTCTTGTATTGGCCCTGTTGCTGAGCGCCTGTCTCTCTGCCCCTCAAACTGCCGCGTTGCGGCAGTATCATGACGCGTCACTTTCGGCACCTGTGTTGCTTGGCCAGGTGCCTTTTTTTGCCCAGGAATTGTACCAGTGCGGACCTGCCGCACTGGCGACGATTCTGACTGCCAGCAACGTCAACGTAACGCCGGACGAACTGGTACCGCTGGTGTATGTACCGGAGCGGGAGGGCTCATTTCAGGTGGAGATGATGGCCACTACCCGCAGCCTGGGCAGACTGGCCTATCGCATAACACCCACCCTCGAAGCACTGTTTACTGAGGTTGCCGCCGGGCACCCGGCCCTGATACTGCAGAATCTGGGTCTGGCGTGGTATCCGCGCTGGCACTTTGCTGTGGTCAAGGGCTTCGATCTGCAGCGTGGCAGGATAATTCTCAACTCCGGCGTGGATGAAAACTACGAACTGGCAATTTCCACGTTTGAACGCACCTGGGCGCGCAGCCAGCACTGGGCCATACTGGCCCTGACGCCGGGCACAATGCCGGCAATGGGTGAACCTGCAACCTATTTCAGCACACTTGCTGCATTTGAGCAGACCAATCCCTCAGCACCAGTGGCCAATGCCTATGTCAGCGGCCTGGAACAATGGCCGGGCGACATCAATCTCCGAATGGGATATGGAAATCTGTTGTACAACCAGGGCAACCCGGAACAGGCTGCCAGTCAGTTCATCGCCTTGCTGGAACAACAACCCGATTATGCCCCCGCGCACAATAACGTGGCGCAGATTCTGCTGGAACAGGGCCAGCCTCAACAAGCCATTAAGCACGCACAACAAGCTGTAGAGCTAGGCGGCGACTATCTGGCGAATTACCAGGCCACGTTGAGCGCCATAGAGCTCAGTTTGCAATAATCTCGCCCGGAGGGGCGCGGCATCATCAACCGATCAGACGATGATAATCTGCCACCAGCAATCCATAACACTCACAGCTCAGTCGTTCCAGCCCGGCCCGGTCGACAACTGTAATGACGCCACGTGCATAGCTGATCAGATTTTTCTGCTGCAGAACGCCTGCCGCAATGGTGATTGCACTGCGCTGTACGCCCAGCATTTCCGCCAGCGAGAGATGTGTCAGATAAAAATTGTCGGCATGAGCCCTGTCATGCGTGAGCAGCAACCAGCGCACGAGTCGTGGCTCCACTTCATGAAACCTGTGACAGGCTGCGGTCTGCGACAGTTGTTCCATCAGTACATAGACGTAGCGGCTCAGCACCACACCAACGGCCGGATTATCTTCAAGCAATGTGTTAAAAGCGGCAACAGTAATACGCAACGCCGTGCCCTTACCCTGAACGACGGCCCGGAAGGGAGCGGATCGCACACCCAGTACCAGACTCGCACCCAGCATGCCTTCGCTACCAACAAGAATCATACCCAGAGCAGGGTGTTGGTTGACGTTTACCAGCATGGACAACGACGCTGTTAACGGAAAATAAACATGCGTCAGGTTCACATCCTGTTCACATAGAACCTGATTGGTGGCCAGCGTGACCAGCTCGCTACCGGCAAGTATTTTACTGTACTGCTCGACAGGCAGTTCATTAAGAAGACGATTGCCACGCAATAGCCGGGAGCCTGTAGACATGTTGATACTATTGATTCGAATCTGAAATTATGACTTCAACTCGCCGGTTCTGCTGCCTACCTGTAACCGAATCATTGCTGGCAATTGGCAATGCCTCACCCAGACCTGTTGTTACAATTCTACTTTCAACTACCCCACTCCGAACCAGGTAGTCACGCACAGAGTCAGCCCGTTGTTCGGACAATACCAAATTGTAGCTGTCATTTCCGATACTATCGGTATGCCCTTCGATTTGCACTGTACGTGTTTCAAATTGATTAAGGAACACTGCCAGTCTGTCCAGGTTCTGGGGGGTACCACCACGCAGTTCGGCATTGCCGGTTTCAAACAGCACATCACCCAACGTTACAACCAGACCACGATCTGTCATTCGCGCATTGAGATCAATTATCTGGCGCTGCAATTCTTCAGTCTCGGCCCTGGCCACATTGGCGTCAGATCTTGCCATGGCTGCTCTGTCCTGAGCGACATCTGCCGCTGATTGTGCCGCGCTGGCATCGTCACGTGCGGCAATCGCCTGATCCCGGGCACGTTCGGTAGCCCTGCGCGAGACATCAGCATCGTTTTGAGCATTAGTCGCCTGAGTCCGTGCAACCGCAGCATCACTGCGGGCCATATCAGCCTCTCGGGTACGCGCAGCCAACTGCGCCGCATTGCCCCGCTCGCTCAGACTTGCTCGCTGATCCTCGTAAAGCCGGCTTTGTGCCCAGGCATTGGCAATTTCTACTTTCTGCCCGGCGATCAGCAACAGGTGAGATGCCAGCGCGCGGTCTTCGCGGGGTATTTCTGCCGCTCTCACAGCAGTTTCAGCCGCCTCGATTTCGACTTCAGCTCTGTTTGCCAGATCCGGATCAGTACGCAACATAGTCAGTCTTGCTCGCACATCATCAACACCATCAAGTGCTACCGGGGCGCTCGCACACGCTGCCAACAGCAAAACTGCTGCGGCAAGGGTTATAAATCTATTCTGAGTGTTCATCGTGGTGATCCTGTATTTCGAAGTATTTCGCGCTGAAGCGTATCGAAGCTCTGTTGCATTTCGTCATGCATCGCCCTGGCTTTCATCTCTGCAGTTTTGGCACTGGCCAGTTCCGCACTAACGCGGGATTCATCTGCAAGCCGGGTTGCCAGCTCCATCTCTTCCGACTCTATCGCCACTCGCGCGGCAGTCAGTTTCTCGTGCGCCAGACGCATATCAAGCGGAACAAAGTCAGTGGCTCTTTCCTGTTCTGCGCTGGCTATTGCAAACTGAGCTGCCTGCATCTGTTGTACAGGCGGCAGCGGCGAGCTCTGACAGGCCGCCAGCACCAGCAATATCGAGCCGGCCAGCAATAATTGAATTTTCACCAAAGCGATCCTGTTCGGTGTTCTTGATCGGTTCATGTTGAGCATCCTGTAAAGAAACGCAGATACAAAAATGGTATCCGGCCGTGTGTATTAACATACAACACCAGTTTGATAGGTTCGCGAAGTCGATTCTGTTCGCTGACGCACGCATGGCTGAAACATGCTTCCACAAATATTTGTTCTTTGTGTGCGCCAGCACACAGAACTAAATATCCTGCGCAGGCAATATCTACGCCAAATTGACATAGCTATTATGCGGATACTGCGGTTTAATGAAGCGATTGGAGTTTTTACAGACTCCAGATTCACAGCCTTATGCGACGCTCGCGACTCAGTGCAATCCTGCAAATCGAGAACCCCGGAAATCATGCCGCAATCCATTGATATTTTGGGCGCGAGCATTCTGATCGTTGATGATCAGGAGGCAAACGTCACCCTGCTGGAACAGTTACTGAAAGAGGCCGGTTACCGGCGGGTCAGCATAACCATGGACCCTTTTGGGGTCTGCGCGCTGCACCGTAAACATCAGTACGATCTTATTCTGCTTGATTTGCAGCTGCCCGGTATGGACGGGTTTCAGATCATGGAGGCATTGAAGACAAATGAACGCGATCCGTATCTGCCTGTAATCGTGCTGACTGCGCAGCCGGGACACAAGATGCGGGCGCTGCAGGCGGGTGCCCGGGATTTTATCAGCAAGCCATTTGATCTGCTTGAAGTCAAAACGCGCGTCAGGAATATCCTCGAGGTACAATTGCTGTACAAGATGATGGCTGACCACAACAAGGTACTGGAGCAAACTGTGCAGGATCGCACAGCTGAACTGCGCGAGAGTGAAGCAAGGTTCAGGAGTCTGACAGAACTTGCTGCAGACTGGTACTGGGAACAGGATGGCAATGGAAACGTTACCAAATTCTCCGGCCCGGTACTGGACATGCTGGGCATTCGTACAGCGTCACTCCAGGGTACAGATCAGGCCGGGAGCGCAGATGGCTGGGACGTTGCCCGACGCGAATTATTGCTCGAAAAAATTGCTGGCAGGGAAACGTTTCTGGATTTTACGCTGACCCGTAACAATGATGATACTCAACAATCGTACAGAGTCAGCGGCCAACCCATGTTCGACGAGAGAGCCGCTTTTATAGGTTACCGTGGTATCGGGGTAGAAGTATTGTGAGTCCCACCACTCATCACAGGAACAGTTCGAACTGTGTTGCTGCTTCGCACTCGGATCCGAACCTTAATCATCTTTTGGCTGCGTTGCCGGAAGTTGATTTCGTTCGCCTGAAACCCATGCTTGAAGCGGTGGATCTGCGATTGGGCGACATGCTGTACGAGCCGGGTCAGAATATTCACTACGCCTACTTTCCGACCACTGCCATCGTTTCACTGCATTACGTCACAGAGTCAGGAGCGTCTGCCGAAACGGCTGGTGTCGGCAATGATGGTGTTGTAGGTGTAACCATTTTTATGGGCGGGCAATCAACCTGCAGTTCCGCAGTGGTCCAGACCGCAGGTTCTGCCTATCGCATTGAAGCGCATTTGCTAAAACAGGAGTTTGCCCGGGCCGGCTTTCTGCACAGCCTGTTGCTGCGCTATGTGCAGGCGTTGATGACACAAATGAGCCAATCAGCCGCCTGTAACCGACACCATTCAGTCGAGCAGCGTTTGTGTCGTTGGTTGTTGCTGACGCTCGATCGCAGTGCGACAAACGAGCTGGTAATGACGCAGGAACTGGTGGCAAGCATGCTCGGTGTGCGGCGCGAAGGTATTACCGAAGCGGTTGGCAATTTGCAACGCTCAGGGTACATCAACTCACGCCGAGGTCATGTTACTGTGGTGATGCGTGAAGGTCTGGAGAAGGTCACATGCGAATGTTACGGAGTTGTAAAGAAGGAAATGACCAGACTGCTGCACGATGTGCTGTTGCGACAGGGAGGCATGAAAAACAATATAAATGACCCCAAAAAACCCTGACAAACATACTGCCGGTCACTGCAAAAACACCACTAATTCGACGTCAACATCCACTAGCACTGACAACTGCCGTCAGGAAGACTTGCTAAAAGCCGGCGCCTTACAGACGGCGATATTTAATAGTGTCAGTTTTTCCAGCATTGCCACTGATGAAAAAGGCGTCATCCAGATTTTTAATATCGGTGCTGAGCGGATGCTGGGTTACACCGCCGCCGATGTCATAAACAAACTTACCCCGTCAGACATCTCCGATCCTGGCGAGCTGGTCGAGCGGGCAAACGTCTTGAGTCAGGAGCTTGGCACGGTAATCAACCCGGGGTTTGAAGCACTCATTCACAAGGCGTCACGTGGTATCGAAGATATCTACGAACTGACATACATCCGCAAGGATAACAGCCGACTGCCTGCCATTGTATCAGTCACGGCATTGCAGGACACTCAGAATCAAATCATCGGGTACCTGTTGATTGGCACCGACAACACTGCCCGGAAGAACATTGAAACAGAGCGCAAACAGGTCCATATTGAACTGCAACTGGCCAAGGCCGCTGCAGAAAAGGCCAATGTTGCAAAATCCGAATTCCTGTCCGGGATGAGCCACGAGTTACGTACCCCCTTGAGCGCGATTCTGGGCTTCGCTCAACTTATGGAGACAAGCAGTCCGGCTCCGAGTGCAGCGCAACAACGCAGTATCAGCCAGATTCTCAAGGCCGGCTGGTATCTGCTGGAATTGATCAATGAGATATTGGATCTTGCCTTGGTTGAGTCCGGAAAATTGTCGCTGTCGCTGGAACCGCTGGCGCTGGAAAGCGTCATGCATGAGTGCCGCGAGATGATAGAGACGCAGGCGCGCGAGCGCGGCATCAGCGTGTTGTTTCCACAAGAAATAATACCCTATCACATCAATGCCGATCGAACCCGAATTAAGCAGATACTGATCAACTTTCTGTCAAACGCTATCAAGTACAACCGGGCTGGCGGCGCTGTTGAGGTAAGTTGCAATAGAGTTGAACCAGGACGGGTAAAGATCAGTGTCAGGGATGGCGGTGTAGGTTTGTCACCGAGTCAATTGGCACAGCTGTTTCAGCCCTTTAATCGGCTGGGACAGGAGTCTGGTTCGATCGAGGGTACCGGCATAGGACTGGTGATGGCCAAGCGTCTGACTGAAATGATGGGCGGGGTCGTTGGCGCTGAAAGCATCGAGGGAGAGGGAAGCTGCTTTTGGGTAGAATTTAATGTTCGTGAAGCGCCGCCTGTAGTTCAACATGCGAAAATACCGATTTTAAGCAGGGACAACCGGACCGCCATTAGACGGCACACATTGCTTTATATCGAAGATAATCCCGCCAATCTAATGCTGGTGGAAGATCTGATCACCCGGCGACCTGACATCACTTTATCAAGCGCAACCGACGGTATCGCCGGCGTCGAGATGGCGCTCGCCACTGTGCCCGATGTAATTCTTATGGACATCAATCTGCCGGGAATCAATGGCATTCGCGCCCTCGAGATTCTGGCTGCAGACGAGCGAACTTCAAATATTCCCATAGTAGCGCTTAGTGCCAATGCTATGCGCAGAGATATCGAGAAAGGATTGCAGGCAGGATTTTTCAGATATCTCACAAAGCCTATCAATGTGAGCGAATTCATGAACACAATGGATGAAGTGATGCAAGTCGCCAGCGATAGACAGGTCAAAAAATAGGCGGGGGTATCAGTGAAAAAAAAGGGGAGACATTTGTCTCCCCTCTTCTTATCGCTTGTACGTTGTCAGTTCAGAATCCTGCTACCTGGGGCGTGTTCCTGAGACCTCCACTTCAACCCGACGATCAGATGCAAGACATGCTATTCGCTGGGTCCTGCTCATTTCGCTACCGCATTGCGAAGCACTGGTGACGGGCTCATCTCCATTGATACCACGGGTGCTGATTCTGGAAGCTGTTATATTACCCGAGCGCACCAGGTAATCTTTCACAGCAACGGCTCGCTCATTGGACAACGTGAGGTTATATGCCCGTGATCCAACCCGGTCACTATGCCCGGTCACCATAATGGTGTCGAAGTCTACGCCCCGCAGATCAGCCACCAGTTTGTCCAACTCAGCACGGCCTGCAGGTTTTACAACGGAGCTGTCAAAGTCGAACAGTGAATCAGCTGAGAAAGTCACTCGCACTGGCTCGGGTTCACGAACTGGTGCGGGGGCTGGAGTGGCTACCGGTGCAACTGGCCGTGGCGCTACCGCAGCAGGTGCAGATGCTTGTACAGGCGCAGGCGCAGGCGCAGGTGCCACAGCCGCACCAAATCGATAGACCAGTCCCAGTGAATAAAGCTCTGTGACGCCATCGCGGCTCAGCGCACTGTCAATAAGGTACCGCTCCGCCTCAAAACGGAGTGCAACCTTGTCGGTAAAATCATACTGAAGACCGGCTCCATACTTCCAGTTGATTTCAGTTTCACGAGTACTGAACGGATCGATAGTCACTGAACCGTAACCACGAAAGCGATTCTTTACCTGTGAATGCAGCACACCGGCCCTGCCAAATGCAGAAAGTTTATCATTCAGCGGAAGAAAGCCAACCAGGTCAACATTCAGACCTCTGAGCTCCGAATCACCGGTCTTGATCGCCCAGGGCTCCATTCGGGCTGTGTAGCTGAACTGGCCAAGATCAAAGTAGCCACCTTCAACCGCAAGGTTACGGTTGAACTGGTAACCACTGAAGATCTTGAACCCGGTCTGCTTTTCAGTTTCACGCAGATTGACCGTTGTAAAACCGTCACGTAACAGTCGAGCCGTTATCTGCTCACCGTTTACATCGTCTTTTGATTCGCCAATGCTGGCACCAGCATACCAGCCAGGCTCGGCGGCGTTTACGAGTTGACAGCTGACCAGAGCAATCGCCAGCAGACTCAATCTGACTGGCATGCCGGAACCGGACGTACCAGTTTTCTGTATTTGTATTTTCATTTCTCTCTCCGATTTCACAAAATCTACTAACGTGGGATTTTTCGCATCTTCAGTGCCTCGAAGGACAGGCACACGAACATTTGTCAGCGCTGCCATCGAGCTTGTTTCTGTCAACACACCAGGATCAGACCCAGAGTTATGCAAGGCTATTATTGAGGCGATGTGCGATTGTAAGGATTGAACTATCCGCGTTCTGTGCGGTGGAGCACAAAGCAGGCGGCAATTTCAGACAGTTCCCGGAGAAAAGATCTGATCAGCGTATTGCGAGCGTTATTGGATATAAACCAGATTGAAGCATCCGGTCTGCGCTGTGTCTGCTAACGCACAGACCATTTTTACTACAAAGTTTAACGTAAGTATTCTGCACAACAATCCACCAGGAAACTGATATGAAAACCAAACGCAAAACCGAAGCGCTGTCTCGGGAATTTCACAATTTTGTTGCCGATATAGAGAGCCTGTTACAGGAAACAGCTGCACTGACGGGTGACGAACTGGACGAAGCGCGCACCAAGATGCAGAAACGGATATCTCATGCCAGGGATACTGTAACCGATGTAAGCAATGACGTTTCGCGCCGCGCAAGCAAGAGTGCGTCCAGAGCCAATCGCAAGATTCACAAGGATCCGTGGACAGCCATTGGCAGTGCAGCAGCAGTCGGGCTTCTGCTCGGCATGTTCTTCTCACGACGATGAGCCTGCATGGTTCAACATCCAGTCTCGGTTCCGTGCTGGACACCGCACTGAGTCAGACAGTGCTGCATGGGCAGCTGGCCTGGCTTGAACTGACCGAAGAGAAAAACAGGATATTTCGTCAGCTGGCACTGATGTTATGCGGGTTTCTGCTGCTGTTCTGCAGCCTGCTGTCCGTTAGCACCCTGATCATTATTCTCAGTTGGGGTACGCCCTGGCTGATTCCTGTTATTGTCTTGCAGCCCCTAATCTACATGATAGGTGCCATGCTGTCGCTGCACCGGTTTCGTCAGGTTCAGGCAAGCGGAGATCAGGCATTTTCTGATACCCGCAGAGAGCTTGCTGCCGATCTGGAACTCATGCGTAACGGTCGTGAAAAATGAATCGATCCCAGGAACGCGCTGTTGCTCGTCAGGCGATTTGCCTTCAGCTACAGGCAAATCGGAGAGTACTGAAAGCCCGGGTTCAGATAGCGCTGCCATCAGACGATGACGGGTATCCGCGAAGCTATATTATGCGTGCGATGGCGAAACAACCGGCGCTTACCATTGTGCTGGCAACCGAAGTACTCCCGTTGCTGTTGAGTCAGTTGCTGGAGTGGTCAGCCAAAAAAAGACGCAAAAAATCCTGAATGCCACTGTCAGCATGGTGTGCTGACGCACAGACGCTGATTTTGACCAGGAATACAGTTAACACTCAACTAAAAGACCGGGAAAGGAACTTTCATTATGCTGGAAACAATTGCGATTATTTTGCTCATTTTGTGGGCACTGGGGATGGTTTCGTCCACCAGCATCGGTGGTTTTATCCACGTACTGCTGGTGATTGCTATTGTGGTTGTGCTGATTCGAGTAATTCGCGGCAGAAGCATCTGACGACACGCCGGCCGCACCGGATTCAGGCAGAGTTTCTCGCAGCGTTGATATTGCCAAACAGGGTGCGCACTACCATCTTCTCATAGACCGATAGCCGCGCCTGGTCATCTTTTTCACGACATTCCCGGATGCGTATCAACGCGTACTGCTGAATGGTCAGCAGAGGCAGCACAACCTGCTCGCGTAGCTGGATACTCAGTCTGCTACGCGGGTTGTCCTCCAGCAACTCCTGCTGGCCGGCCACCTTGAGCACCATTTCCCTGCTCAGCAGATACTCCTGATAGATATCCCTCCAGAACTCTCCGAAACGCGGATCCGATTCCATGTACCGGGTCAGTTCAAAATTGGTTTTGCTCATGCTCTGCATACTGTTGGCGATCAACGCCCGGAAAAAACGCGAGCGCTGGTACAGATCCAGACAGGCATCAAGACGGCCAAACTCCTCCTGTGCTTTCAGCGCCGTTCCCAATCCGTAGAAGCCCGGTACATTCTGTTTAAGCTGACTCCACGCACCCACAAACGGAATGGCACGCAGGTCTTCAAACTTCATCGCACCACCGCCGCCACGCTTTGATGGCCGACTGCCGATATTGGCCATGGCGTAATAATTCAGTGTGCTCATTTCCTCTAGATAGGGCATGAACAGTTCGTGCTGTTTAAACGCCTCATATTTGACGTAACTGCGTTCCGCCAGATCGCGGATCAGATTACGTTGTAACTCATCCAGCTCACGATCAGCGCGATCCATCAGATTGTTTTCCAGCCCCGCTGTCAGCAACTGACTCAGATTGTGTCCGGCAGCAGCCTTGATACCGTAATGCGAACTGATAGTCTGCCCCTGCACGGTCATCTGAATCTGGTTGCTTTCTATGGTTTTTCCCAGCGCAGCATAAAAAAGATAGGTGTCACCACCACCGCGGGCGGGCGGTCCGCCGCGACCATCAAAAAATATGACTTCCACACCATTGGCGCGGGAAACCGACGTAATATCCTCCTTGGCTGAATAGATGGCCCAGTTGGCCATCATGTAGCCACCATCTTTGGTGCCATCGGAGAATCCGAGCATGACGGTCTGACGCTGACGGCGTTGTGCCAGATGAATCTGGTAGTGAGTATTGGCATACAGGCTGGCCATGGATGCGCCACCGTGTTGCAGGTCACTGACCGTTTCAAACAGTGGCACGACGTCCACTGTCACTGGCTGCTCGCCCCAACCGCACAGGCGGAACAATGCCAGCACGCGAGCAATATCCACGGGGCCACGGCAATTACTGATGATGTACCGATGGGCACCCCGCTCGCCATTGGTGAGCTGGATGCGCCTGATCACCGCAAACGATTCAATCGTGTCACGCACCACAGGATCATCAATCGTCGAGGCATCAATCTCGCCGTTGCAGCGGAACAACGCGTCCACCTGCTGTGCCTCGGTCATATCCTTGAAATGCGCTGGCAGCAGCTCCCGGTTTTGTTCCGCAATCACATCCAGCGTCCGGGCGATCACCCGACTGTCCTGCCTGATATCTATGCTGGCGAAGTGGAAACCAAACAATGTCAGTTTGCGCCGGAACGACTGCAGCAATCCGACATACATTGATTGATACTTCTCAACAACCAGTTTTTCTGCCTGATCGAGAGCTGAATGAATATCTGCAAGCGTCACCTCTTCGCGGCCGGCTTTTTCAACCAGCTCATCGCGTAGCCCCTTTTCCAGCTTGTCCAGCAACTCATAGACACCCTTGAAACTCAGACGACGTTTCAGTGTGCGCAGTTCCTGGTGATAGCACTGCAAAATGGTATAGCGCAACCGGGCAGCTACACGCAGCGTTGTTTCTGTTGTGACAAACGGATTGCCATCACGGTCCCCGCCAGGCCAGAATCCGATACTGACCAGTTCACTGTTGCCGCTGATGGCATCAGGAAAGCGGGCAGCCAATGGCTCAACCAATTCGCCGATTGCCGGATAGAATATATTGCCAAGATACCAGGTCAACAATACGGCCTCGTCATAGGGTGACGGTTTCTTTTTCTGGAAGAACGGCGTATTGCCCAGTTGCTGAAGCAACTGCCGGACCTCGCCGATTCTCGCGCCGGATATAGCCTCAGTAAGATCGGAAATGATGGCCAGCACCTGGCCGGGATAAAACTGCGTCGGGTGTGCTGTCAGCACAACCCGCACGCCAAACGTTTTCAGCAGCTGTGCCAGTTTTTCAGTGCGCCCATCGTCTTTGGCCCGCTCCACCAGTCTGGTCAGGGCGCTATTGGAATCGGTCTGATGAATCCTGCTGTAAGCAGCATCCTCCAGCGCATCAATCAATACGACCTGGCGCTCTACATACTGGATAATCTTGAATAGAAACTGCATCTGTTCCTGTTCGTCAAAATAGTCCCGATGTTGTGCAAAAAAATTGCTGATTATCTGCACCGGGTCCTGCCCTTCCGCCAATCCATCACCGCAGGCTTCCGCCAATAGCGGCAGCAAAGTACCGGTCTGCTCAATAGCATCCAGTGGCAGCTTCAGGAACAGGCTGCTGTATAACTGGTAGTTCAGGCCAACCAGTTCTTCAAATAATCTGGCGGTTTCCTTGGTCATAATTCACCTTCATTAAGCAATTTTTTGCGGGGCGCAGAATTTGACGGATAAGAGAACATCATCAGCAACATTGCCACGGCAATATAGACAGCGCACGCGCCGAACAGCCCCGCTTCGGTGATGCCGGTGTCGATAAAGTAGCCAAACAGCACCGGTGATATCGAGGTACCCAGCACCATGACGGCCATGTTCATAGACCGAATGGATCCCAGTTTACGCGTTCCGTATATTTGCGGCCATAACCAGCCGGTTACCGGCGGACTGCTACCCGCAGACATACCCAATAGTGCCATCATCAACAGCGCTGACATTGCGCCGGGCATAAATGCAGCAACCAGCAGGCTGGCCAGCAGGGGTAACAGGGGGAAAAGCAGCAGTATTGTACTTCTGACCCGGTCTACGACAACGCCGGATATCAGTGAACTGAGCCAGTGCACCGCTCCGTAGACTATAAAACAGGTGGCCAGCCAACTCATGTCCCAGCCCTTGCTGTCGAGCAGGAAGTTCTGATGAATGAACACCCCGGTAATCATAAACGGGTTGGCAAGCAGACCTGGCAGTGCCAGCCAGAACCGGTAGTCGGTCAGTACTTCGGTACGCCCGCCGTCGCGCGTTCTGGTCGTCGGGTTTTCGTCTTCCGACGGGGCTTCAGTGGACTGCCTGCCGATTGTCAGCCCGGAGACTGACAACAGCCATAACAACGTCGGCAACAGCACCACGACAACGGCTGCTGCCAGCAGCATAAACGTAAATTGCCAGCCAACCCAGGCAATCATCATCACTGCCATCACCGGCAGAATGATCTCACCAACAGGTACGCCGGACATGGCAACACTGATGGCCTTGCCGCGTCCGTCGTCGAAATAGCGCGACATCGTGGTCATGCCGGTATGCGGCAGCAGTGACTGACCAAACAGACGCATCAGAAAGAAACCCAGCAGCAAGGTAAGCAAACCGCTCGCCTGCGACATGACAAGCATGGCAACCGCCAGCCCCAGACTGATCAGCATGGAAAAACGCCGCAGAGACATTTTGTCGATCAAACCACCGGCCCAGACGATGGTGATCGCAGACGCCAGCGTCGCCAGTGAGTAAGCACTCCCATAGGTACCGGCGGTCATTCCAAGACTGCGCTGGATGTCGGCACCAAACCAGGCAAAGAAAAACGACTGCCCGAAGTTGCCCCAGAACACAGTAATAAAACCGAAACCAAGTAACGCCCAGTGATGGCCAATAAATCTTAGGTAAGAAGTCACGTGCAACTCGCTATCTGACAGTTCACTTCAGCAACTCGTCAAGCGTGAGGCCGTAGCTTGGTGCAAAAGTATCCAGAAAATATTTCACCTCAGGATTGGCAATATGATCAAGCCTTGCCCGGACATCTTTTTCTGCCTGCCGAAACTCCGGGTTGCCAGCCTGGACTTCAGCCTTGCATTTCAGATAGGCACAGATGGTGTCTGCCGACTTGATCAGCGCATGATACTCTGGCGGTATCTCGGCTTCCACCAGCATCGGCCGGAAATCAGCCTGGAGATCCGCCGGCAGCAGATTAAGCAGCTCATGATCTGCCTGATGCTCGATGGCCTTGTAGGCCTTGGTAATTTCCGGCGAATGGTATTTGATGGGTGATGGCATATCACCGGTAATGACCTCACTGCAGTCATGATACAGCGCAGCAACCACCACAGCGTTCACGTCTACCGTGCCGCCAAAATACCGGTTTTTGGTCAGTGCCAACACATGAGTGATAGTGGCAACCTCCCAACTGTGCTCCATGACATTTTCGCTGATGACATTTCGCTTCATGCCCCAGCGCTGCAACCAGCGCAGCTTGCTGATATAAGCATAAAAATGACTGCGTGCCGCTTCCAACATATAGCTTCCCACCTTGATGTGAATCATCATTATACCTGTGCAGGCACGCTGTAGGGGAATTCAGCGAACGGCGCATGCTATTATTTGCCGATAACTTTCGGATCAGCGAGCATAGATACCCATGAGCAACAGCGATGTAAAACAGCCCAACGCACTGGCCCGCCTGTTCAAGGGTGACTATGGCCTGGCCCTGACCTACTGGACTCTGTATCTGGTAGCAGCGGTCGTTTTTTTTGTGGCCGGCAGCGCGGCAGTAGCTGAGGGTGACTGGGCGCGCTATGTCATTCTGCTGACCCTTAGCGTTACGTGGACGTTCATTCTGCTGCTGGGGGTGCGCAGGGGTTACCGGGGGGAAGACCCTGGCAAGGCACTGGGACGCATCGCGATGCTGTTCCTGCTGCTGAATATGACCAACGCGCTGGCGACACTGAGTTTCATCTAGGGGGCGAGGCAAACATCTCTCGTTAGCCACCAGCAGGACTAATCAGTTTTGTCTGCGGTTCGTCGTCCGGACCCGGATCGCTGGGGCCCGGTTTTTGCGGTTTTTTGCCCTGCACCTTTTCATGCACCTTTTCATGCACCATCGGCGCCCGGTGAGACTTCCTTACCGGGACGCGGTAGCTCAGTGGTGAACTGACCGCAGGAAACAGGTCACCTACATCCAGATGAAAGGCTTTGCACAATTGCTCAAGCGTCTCAAGCGTGACGTTCTGATCCTGGTTTTCAATACGCATGATGGTTGACTGCGCCACGCCGATTTTGCGGGCGAATACCCGCTGCGGGACATCGCCCCGCCTGTCACGGATAAATACAGCCAATCTTGCGCGCAAGTGAACCATGTATGGTTTATACTGCCATTTATGAACCACATGCGGTTCAGTCCACTTTTACAGTTCTGCCAGCAGGAAGCACCCGGTGGTGGGAAGGGATAAGGGGTAAGGGGAAAGGGGACTGCGTTCCCTTTCCCCACCCTGCATCCCGCTCTCCCCAATATTTGCCCCGGACGTCCACCTGAATTATGCTTGCGCGATCCCCAAAAATAACATCAGTCACAGGATCGCATCATGACCCAGCCTTCAACTCAACAATCACGTCCACCAGGCATACTCGGCTGGATTGAACACACGGGCAACCGGTTACCGGATCCCGTTTTTATATTCCTGTGGTTAATACTGGTCATAGTGGCAGTCAGCGTCATCGCCTCACTGGCCGGCGTATCTGCCGTACACCCGACACAGGTGCTGGAGGACGGCAGTCCCCTGATCATCTCCGCCGCCAGCCTTTTATCAGCCGACAATATTCAACGCCTGCTGGTGCAGATGCCCACCACGTTCACGCACTTTCATCCGCTGGGTTACGTGCTGGTGGTCATGCTTGGCGCAGGCGTAGCTGAGCGCAGCGGGCTGTTCGGCAGCGTCATGAGCAGTGCCGTGAAAAAGGCGCCGGCTGTGTTGCTGACGCCGGTCGTGGCATTACTGGCAATGGTCGGCAATCTGGCGGCGGATGCAGCTTATGTGGTGTTGATCCCGCTGGCCGGGGTGGTCTTTGCTGCCGCCGGGCGCCATCCGATAGCCGGTATCGCAGCGGGTTTTGCGGGTGTTTCCGGTGGGTTTTCAGCGAATCTGATGCCCGGCCAGCTGGATGCCCTGCTGTTTGGCATCACTGAGTCAGCTGTGGAAACCCTGGACACTGACTGGGTGATGAATATAGCGGGCAACTGGTACTTCATCGCTGCGATGACTTTCCTGTACCTGCCGGTAATCTGGTACATCACCGACCGGGTGATTGAACCACGTCTCGGCAAATTGCAAGGTAATGCAGAAAGCACGACAGCCGGGTTGATCAAAAATGGTGAGCAGCCACTGTCCGATGCGGAGAGTCGGGGCATGCGACGCGCCGGCCTTGCCGCACTGGTCGTCATTGGCATCTGGGTATTACTGTGTTTTGCGCCCGGCACCCCGCTGATCAATGAAGAAGCGGGTGACGCGCGTATGCAGCCATTCTATCAGTCACTGGTGGCGGCGTTTTTCATTCTGTTCCTGGCATGTGGCTGGGCCTACGGTAGTGCAGCCGGTACCGTCAAAACGCATCGCGATGTTGTAAGAATGATGTCCGAAGCAATGGCAGATCTGTCTTACTACCTGGTACTGGCCTTTGCCGCCGCACACTTTGTGGCCATGTTCAGCTGGTCAAATCTGGGACTGATTTTTGCCATCAACGGTGCCTCAGTGGTGCAGAGCACAGATATGCCGATGCCGTTGCTGATCAGTTTTATTGTGTTGCTGACCGGCATGATCAATCTGTTTATCGGCTCTGCCAGTGCCAAGTGGGCATTGCTGGCACCAGTGCTGGTGCCAATGCTGATGTTGCTGGGCGTGAGCCCTGAAATGGCCACGGCTGCCTACCGGGTCGGTGATGGCGCCACCAATATCATTACGCCGCTGATGCCCTACTTTCCACTGATTCTGGCGTTCTGCCAGCGCTGGAACAAGGATTTTGGCCTCGGCTCGCTGGCTGCAACCATGATCCCGTACAGTATCTGGATGATGATCACCGGTCTGATCATGGCGGTACTGTGGATCTGGATAGGCCTGCCGCTGGGGCCTGGGGCCGGGACTGAGTTTACGCTGTAGGAAAAAAGGAGACGGGGAAAAAAGGGACGGGAAAAAAGGGACGGAAAAAAGGGGACGGAGGATATTTTATTTGGGCACGGGGGAGTTTTTTGCTTCGCAAAAATTACTCCTCCGGCCCAAATAAAATATCCTCCGTCCCCTTTTTTCCCCGTCCCTTTTTTTCCCCGTCCCTTTTTTACTCCGTCCCCTTTTTTACTGCGCCGCAGCCGTCTGCACAGCTGGCGCCTCAGGCTCTACATACTGCCAGCTGACCGCGCCAAAGAACATCTCGTCCCAGCTCTGCTGACCCCAGGGAACCAGGCGGTCCGGATCCGGATTGGCCTTGTTCTGCGAAGAGTTGTCAAACGCGCCCGTCGCAACAATCACGGTTCCGGCTGGCACCAGCTTCGGTTCACGCAACTGATAACGCAGCTGCCAGTTGTAGTTATAATTGGCAATATTGATCAACTCTTCACTGGTTCCGTCCGGGTACTGCGCTTCAAAGCGCATGCGTTTGCCGCGGAAATGCATGTGCGGCAGGAATGAATGCAGATAGGCGTCCCGGGATACCGTCACTGATTCCGACATCTCAAAATCCGGATCATTTGGCGGAATTGAAGTCCAGGTCGGCGTAAAGATGCAGGCACACTGACCCGACATGCGTTTTTCAGGCACATACCCTTCCGGGTAGAACCAGATTCCTATCTGACTCGCATCTACGGTTTCACGACCGGTTGTGGTGTAGTGCAACTGCAGTGCCAGCTGGGACCCGGCACGCAACAATCCACCCGTGTTCTCTGGTTCATGGTATGGCTCTGCTCCGGGTATATAGGCCGTGATGCTTGGATCATCCGGGCTGCCACCGCCCAGGAAGCGACGACGGCCCTGCGCTTCCGGCGGAATGATACTGTTCAACGTGTGATGCAGTACCGTTCTGTCACCGGCGACATACTGACTCGCACGAACCCAGCGATCCTCGGTCAGTCCCTCAAATGGCACGACCACATTGATGTAATCCATAACGCCTGTTGCCGGGATGGATTGTGGTGGAACATTCACAATCAGGTCCGGTTCACCAAACGCCCATTCTGTTTCCGGCCAGGTCAGCTGCGCCAACGGATCTTCCACACCATCCACCTGTGAACCTTGTGCAATCCAGTGCAGCAGAGTCTGCTGATCCTCCACGGAGATTGTGTAGCTGTTTACAAAATCACCAACATGCGGGTCAATTTGCCCCGGTGGCATCCGTTTTGTCATCAGTACTTCGCGAATCATCGGCGACCAGCCCTGCGCCATGGCATGGCTGTTCAGTGCAAATGGGGCGATTCCGCCTTCGCGATGACAGGCTGCACAATTCTCGGCAAGAATGGGTGCCACTTCCTTGCTGTAAGAAACCTGGCGCGTCAAATTCTGTTCACGTCCCGGATAACTGATCATATCTCCGGAGAATGCTATCTGCGCAGCACTGATTGCCTGCCCTGCATCCAGTTCTGCCAGCGCCTGCTCCAGCCCGGCGACAGGCCCACGGTACACCAGACGGAAGCTGCGAGGATCATAAATCAGCGCCTCACCCGCTGAATGCACACCCAGCGACTCGGCAACAATCTGCGCGTCATCTATCAGCACCGGGAGTTCTTCTCCGGCAGATGCCACAGAATCGATCACTGAAGCGCGAGACTGCCCCAATGGATTGAGCATAAAAAATTTGAAGTCTTCCTGGTGCGCCTCATGCAGCGCCTGGAATTTAGGCAGCGCCTGTCGGAACGACTCCGACCCGTTTGCCTGCACCAGCAATACAATCGCCTTGCGATTGTCGTACCAGCTCATATGGTGAAACAGACCCTTGTGGTCAAGCAGGGCAAAGTCGCCCACGCGCTGACCAACGTCGGCGGATACATCGGCTGACGCAGACTGCGCCAGCACAGTCGACACAGGCGCGGACAGCAATGTGGCAACCACCAGCATTGCGGACAGCTTCAACGCGCCCTTGAGCGGGACTTTATTCATTTGGACCTCCGACAAACATTTAGTGTAGCTATTTGTTTTTATGACTTTTTTCTAGCACTTGCTGGCCGGGCATCCAAGCGGAAGCCGACAGAGAACTGCACCTCGCGACAGTAGCATGTGCAGCCCGATCAGAAAAGGGGACGGAGGATATTAATTTTGGTACACTCCGACACCGAACAACCGCTCAGTGTGACTAACCAACATAAAGAATGAAGGACGAAACATGAGAGAAGCCGTTATCGTAGCAACCGCCAGAACCCCGATTGGCAAAGCCTATCGGGGTGCATTCAACAACACCGAAGGCCCTACCCTGGGTGGACACGCCATCAGGGAAGCAGTTAAACGATCCGGCGTGGCGCCAGATGAAATTGATGACGTGGTAATGGGCTGTGCGGTACAGCAGGGCACCACCGGTTACAATATCGGTCGTCTGGCTGGCGTTGTTGCCGGTCTGCCAAGCACCGTCTCAGGCATGAGCATGGATCGTCAGTGTGCTTCCGGCATGATGGCTATCGCTACCGCTGCCAAACAGATTATTGTCGACAATATGGATGTTGTAATCGGTGCCGGCCTGGAGTCCATCAGCCTGGTACAGAACGATCATCGCAACAAGTTCCGCACGGTCGATCCAAACGTGCTGGCACTTTCAGAAAACGCTTATATGCCGATGCTGCAGACAGCAGAAGTTGTTGCCAAGCGCTACAACATCAGCCGTGAAGCGCAGGACGCATACAGCCTGCAGAGCCAGCAACGCACTGCAGCGGCCCAGGCGGCCGGCAAGTTTGACCAGGAACTGGCGCCCATGGAGTCTTCCATGGGCATCATGAACAAGGAAACTGGTGAAATCAGCTACAAGAGCGTCACACTGGCTAAAGATGAGGGCAACCGTCCGGAAACCAACATCGAAGGTCTGTCCAGCCTGAAGCCCGTTATTGAAGGCGGTTGTATCACGGCCGGTAACGCCAGCCAATTGTCTGATGGCGCCTCCGCCAGTGTGCTGATGGACAGCAAATTGGCTGAACAGCGTGGCCTGACCCCACTGGGCGCCTACCGTGGCATGGCAGTGGCCGGCTGCGAACCTGACGAAATGGGCATCGGCCCGGTTTTTGCCATTCCCAAGCTACTGAAACGCTTTGGTCTGAAGATGGATGATATCGGTCTGTGGGAACTGAATGAGGCGTTTGCCGTCCAGGTGCTGTATTGCCGCGACAAGCTGGGTATTCCAGACGAACTGCTGAACGTAAATGGCGGAGCCATCTCAATCGGGCACCCCTACGGCATGAGTGGTGCACGCATGGTCGGTCACGCCCTGATCGAAGGCAAGCGACGCGGTGCCAAATTTGTTGTATGCACTATGTGCATCGGCGGCGGCATGGGTGCGGCGGGCCTGTTTGAGGTGTATTAAGTAAGAGGGTAAAAAAGGGCGGGGGAAAAAGGGGACGGGGAAAAAGGGGACGGGGAAAAAGGGGACGGAGGATATTTTATTTGGGCCGGAGGAGTAATTTTTGCGAAGCAAAAAACTCCCCCGTGCCCAAATAAAATATCCTCCGTCCCCTTTTTCCCCGTCCCCTTTTTCCCCCGCCCTTTTTTTACCCCTTCTTTCACTCCAGCAACCGCAGCACCCGCTCCACATCAATTGCCGGATACCGTCCGCCATTGACTCCATCAACATCGCTGGCCTTGAACAGCGCGTTGTAAACAGCCTCCTCTGTAGCCTCGACCACAGCCTGGAACAGTGGTGTCATCAGCTCATTGGGCCAGTCCTCCAGCGTATGTAACTGCTCACGTCGCAACGTTGTACGCCTGACACTTTCTGAGGTAGAGAAAGCCAGTGCATAATCCCCTGAACCGTTCGACATTGCCGAGCCCGTGCGGGCAATACCCAGAAAAGATCGCGTTGCCAATCGCTCCAGGTTGCGGTCGGACAAAGGCGCATCTGTGGCGATAATGATCATCACCGAACCATCCGGACTGGTCGCCGAAGCCACCTGATCTGCTGCGGGCAGCAAATCCTGCGCACGGACAGGCCTGCCCATAATCATCAGCTCACCACCATAATTGGTCTGCACCAGCACTCCGACCGTGAAGCCGCCATCAGCTGCCGACAGGACACGGGAACTGGTGCCAATTCCACCCTTCCAGCCAAAACTCACCGTCCCCATACCAGCGCCGATACTGCCTTCCGCAACCGTGCCCGAACGCGCCGCGCTGATCGCGTCAATCGCATGCTGCGGACGCACAGCTCGCAGGCGGATATTATTGATACGGCCGTCATTGGTTTCACCCACCACCGCATTTACCGACCGAACCGCCTCATTGCCGTCCTGCGCCAGCGTCCAGTCAATCACACCAGCGGCCGCCTCAGGCACCGACAGGGTATTAGTCAGCAGGATTGGCGTCTCCACCTCACCCAGCTCAATGATCTGGGTTGTACCCATCATCTTTCCGTAACCATTGCCCTGTGAAAACCCTGCCGGGACCTTGTTCTGATAGAGATTTCCGCCATGCGGCAGAATGGCGGTCACGCCGGTGCGCACCGCATCATCAGCAATGATGGACACATGCCCCACCAGCACGCCCGCCACATCCGTGATGGCGTTATACGTTCCCGGTTCGTAGATGCCGGGTGCCAGCCCGACCTCGCGCGCCCGTGGATCATTGTCATTTGCCCATGCGCTGCCAGCGCAAAGCATCGCTGCAGCAGCCAGATATCTGAATTGCATAAATTATCGCTCTTGATGTCAGAATCAACTGTCCGGGGTCAGACCGCAAACAGTTGTGCGTCTATGTCCCTGAAAGCCTTGAACTCGAGAGCATTGCCGGATGGATCCAGAAAAAACAGTGTCGCCTGCTCCCCCGGCTGTCCTTTGAAACGAATGTACGGTTCGATAATAAACTGCGTACCCATCGCCCTCAGCTTGTCCGCCAGCACTCCCCACTCCTCCATCGACAACACCACACCAAAATGTGGTACCGGCACACCGTGACCATCCACATGATTACTGCTCTGATTGACCTGCCCCTGGTCGCCGATTGACGGATTCACGTGAACCACCAGCTGGTGTCCAAACAGATTGTAGTCGATCCACTGTTCGGAACTGCGCCCCTGTGGCAAACCCAGTTTGCTGCCATAAAACTCGCGTGCTTCTTCCAGGTTGCGAACCTGTATTGCCAGATGGAAAGGTCTGAGCATGTTGACTCCCGGTCATTACTAAAAAATCAGCAACTGCATTAAAAATCATTCAAGTGAAGGTTTACCGCGCATTGATTTTACCGTGGCAATCTTGCGTTTGGTATCCAGTCGTTTACGTTTGGCCGACCGCGGTATACGTGTGGGCACTCTGGGGACAGCAGGCTCGGCCGCCTTGTCCACCAAAGCCTGCAGTCGCGCCATCGCATCCTCCCGGTTTTTCTCCTGGGTACGATAGCGCTGCGCCTTGATGATCAATACACCATCACTTGTCATGCGACGGTCGCGCTGACCCAGCAATGCCTGTTTCACGTTATCCGGCAGAGAAGACTTGACGATATCAAATCGCAGATGTATCGCCGATGACACCTTGTTCACGTTCTGACCGCCCGCACCTTGCGCCCGGATCGCCGTCAGTTCAACTTCCTGGTCATTAATAATAACTGACATGGTGCCCCCAAAATTTCCGCTCTGATTTGGTGCAAGTTTTCGAAATCAGAACCAAAACAATACAGCTTTTTGGCGCAATTCTGACATCTACGATAGCCGCTCAACCTGACAAAGCCAAACCGATTTTTTTTATCAATATAATTCAGCACGTTACAATACAGCCCTAAAAGCTGGCACGCCAGATGCATTATACAGATCAAGCATCAGCATTCCCCTGCTGATGGCTTATAAGCCGCAGCATTCCCCTGCCGCGAGCTTTAATGGAACTGACTCTCCCCTTTTCCATTGATGGGTGATCTCGCCCACGTGAATGCTCCGGCATCACGTGGGCTTTTTTTTACGTCTCTGTTAAACTTTGCACTCATCCACACAGGTCATCCTCCATGACGTTCAAACTCCCTGTTCTTTCCCTTGTCCGTCACCACGCAATCCGCAAATTGTTCATTGGCCTTGCTTGCATCCTTGCAAGTTCAACCGCACTGGCCTGGGACGCACTTGGCCATCGCCTGACCGGTTACCTGGCGTATGACCAGTTGAACGATCAGCAAAAAGCTTTCTGGATGGAAACGCTGCGCGCGCATCCCCGGTTTCAGGAGGATTTTGTGGATGCCATGCCAGCGGACATTACTGCGCAGAGCATTGGCGATCGCGATCGCTGGCAGTTCGGCCAGGCGGCCATCTGGCCCGATATAGCACGGGGCTTTGACGGTTTTGACGAGCAGCGCTTTCATTTTCCTGACCGGCACTGGATTAACGGCGCATGGGTTCGAGCCGATGTTCCGCTGCATGGGAACATTTATCTGAACACCCCTCCCTGGCCTGATATTCATGGCCCTGCCGATTCCGAAATCAATCGCCAGAGTCAGGCAGACAATGTACTTACCGGACTGGTATACGCGCGCTGGGTACTTCAGAACAATCCCGATGCAGCCGAACGCGCCGTGGCGCTCAGCTGGTTATTGCACCTGATCGGCGACATTCATCAGCCATTGCACACCGGCGCACTGGTCACGCCACGATTATTTGCCGATGGCGATCGCGGAGGTAACAGCACCCGGGTGGATGGCAGCAACCTGCATGCCGTCTGGGACCAGGCCCTGCGCGGACCATCGATAAGCGCAAACCTGAGGGAGCTGAACGATATCCTCCGCAGTCTAGCAGGGACCCGTGATGAGTCCGGCCCGGGTCTGTGGCTGCTGGAAAGCCGCCAGATACTGCATTCCTCCGTATATCCAGCGGCAGTCATTGCCAACGTTCAGCGCAGCGAGAACACAGGGACAAGTCCGGAAGATGTCACTCTGGGCGACGATTACAGGCGTGAAATGCGCGCAATCGCATTGCAACGCATTGCCCAGGCAGGCGTGCGCATCACACATACATTACAGTCATTGTCGCCCGAGTAACGCTGTCAGGCAGAATTGAAAACCATCCAGCGTTCTGCCTCGTAAAAGGCAGCGTACCCATTTATTACAAGTGAGCCCATGAAGTCCATAAAACGCATAACTCCAACCGCCTGCCTGCTCATCTGTCTGCTGCCCCTACTCACCAGTCCGGCGCATGCCGCCGAAACTGACCCAGTGATGGAGGAGAAACCATTGTGGGAACTGGGCCTGGGCGCCGGCGCTCTGTTACAACCGCAGTACCCCTCATCATCCGAAACCCAGACGCGGGGACTCGGATTGCCATACGTGGTTTATCGCGGTGATGTCTTGCGCATTGGTGATGGTCAGTCAGCACGGGCTGTTGCAGCCGAGAACAGTCTGTACGAAATATCCCTGTCCTTTAACGCTGCCTTTGACTCTGACAGTGAAGGCAACCAGCGCCGACAGGGCATGCCGGATCTGGACTTCGTGTTCGAAATCGGACCGCAGGTGATGTTTAAACTCGGTAACTATGCTTTCAGTGACAACAGTCGCAGTGAGCTGCAGCTTTTACTGCAGACCCGGGCAGCATTTTCAACCGATTTCGGCAGCATAGACCACCGGGGATATGTATTCGAACCAATGTTACGCTATAAGCACTACGGTCTGTTCGCACCTGAGTTTGACGGTACAATCTCAGTTCGACCCGTGTGGGCCACCCGTGACCTTCATGCCTACTTTTTTGATGTTACCCCGCAATACGCCGACCTTAATCGCCGTGAATACCAGGCCACCAGTGGCTACTTCGGCACCGGTGTAAATTTCTCTGGCACCTGGCACCTTAATGACCAGGCCCGCATATTTCTGAGCCTGCAAACTACTTTCCACAGTGGCGCAGCCAATCGCGCCAGCCCGCTGTTTGAAGATAACTTTACGGCCGGACTGGGTGTCGGTTTTATCTGGTCCTTTATGGAAAGCAAACGGACTGTAATGAGGCCCTGATGGCTGAGCCGCTGAAAAACCAGTATGGAAAAGACATCCCGGTCCGCATTGCAGACATGATCAGCAATGCCTGTCCGGCATTCGATTCCCGGCGATTTCTGGATTTTGTACTGCCCGACTACGACTCGCTGGAATTGATGCCACGCGGCTGGCACATGGCGGATGGCCTCAGACACGCGCTGCCCGATGATTATGAGCAGGCCATCGATATGCTGCTTGCCTCTCTGCCGTCGGCCCGCCCGGATGTTGCGGTAAACTCTGCCACCCAGGACCGCGAAGGCAATACCCTTGCACCGTTTATTTTTATGCCGCATACGTTTTTTGTTGCACGCTACGGGCTTGGTCATTTTGCCGCTTCCATGCGTGCGCAATACGAACTGACTAAACGTTTCACCGCCGAATTCAGCATCAGACCCTTTCTGCAACAACATCAGCAGGCCACCCTGCAGACACTGCAAGGCTGGGTAGATGATCCCAGTGAACATGTGCGCCGGCTTGTTTCAGAAGGCACCCGCCCCCGTCTGCCGTGGGCTTCACGTTTACCTGCATTTCAGACTGACCCATCGCCTGTGATAGAACTGCTTGAACAACTGAAAGACGATAACTCGCTGTATGTGCGCCGTTCGGTAGCCAACAATCTGAATGACATTGGAAAGGATAATCCAAAGGTGCTGTTCGATACTGCGGAACGCTGGCTTAAAGACGCGTCAACCGAGAGAAAATGGATTGTCGCGCATGCCCTGAGGGTAGCGGTCAAAAATGCAGAACCCAGGGCACTGACGCTGATGGGGTTTGGCAACAAACCTGCGGTGGATCTGGAGAATGTAAGTATCACCCCGTCCCGTGTGACAGAAGGCGATACGGTGAACCTCACAGTGACGCTCAAGAGCACTGCCACCCAAGAACAGGCTTTGCTGGTTGATTTTGTTGTGCACTATATCAAAGGCAATGGCGCCAGCCGGGCCAAGGTATTTAAACTGACCCGAATCCTGCTTGACGGTAACGACAGACTCACACTACGTAAAAAAATCTCCCTGAAACCGATGACAACCCGCAGGCACTACCCGGGAATACATCGCCTTGACCTGCTGGTCAACGGACATACATTTCCGCTTGGCAGCTTTATGCTGGCAAGCGATGCCGACGCATAAAATCCAGATCCAGACTGTCTTTCCAGCGACCAAGCAGCGGTCTTGCCAGTGCACTACCTGCGCTAAACCTGCCATAACCCATCAGCGCCCCACCATCAGCAGTCGCCAGCAATGCCAGCGCCTGTTTTTGGGGCACATAGTCAACCAGGGAGGCTCCGGACAGCGCGGCCGGCAGATTATGCGCCAGAATCGGCCCATGTCGCACCGCAAACACACCCGAGCGCTGATTGCCCGCCAGCGAGCAGGCATCTCCACTGACGTAGACCGACGGATCATCAATACTGTGCAGCGCATTCGTTACTCGCAAAAAACCCTGCCTGTTCAGGCTCAACCCGCTATCACCGTACCAGGGCAGCGGCGCCGCGCCGGTCGCCAATACCAGTGCATCAGCCTCACAGACGCGCCTCTCACCATCGCAGATGAACCCACTGGCAAGGGACGACACCCGGATATTCTGTTGTAACCCAATACCGCGCTGTTGCAACAGGGATTGCGCCCGCTTCTGCAAACCCCGTGCGTAACCGCTCAACAGATCCACCGCACAAATCAGCAGCACTTCCGTTCCGGACAAGGACTTTTTTAGCGCAAGTGACAGTTCAAACGCCGCCGCACCGCCACCCAGCACTACCAGCCGACGCGGCGGATTCTGTTGCCAGGCCTGCCACCGGGCATGAAAAACCGGAAAGGGTTTGGCGGGCACCATATCGATACTTCCATCCGACAGGGGTGCGGGCGGCTGCGAACCAGTGTTGACCGACAGCACCTGATACGCCAGTCGCTGGCCAGACATCAGTATCACCTGCCTGGCGGCAGCGCTCACTGCAGCAACAGGCGACTCAATCAGCTGCAGCCCGGTTGCTTTACACAAGGGCTGCAGATCAATCGCACAATCGGCGGCATCAAAACGGCCGGCGATCAGCCCCGGCATCATGCCTGAATACCAGGCCCGGCTGCCCGGCGACACCAGCATGCTTCCCTTTGGTGCCCGGTAACCGCACTGTGTCCAGAGTTTAAGTGCAACAAGGTGCGCATGGCCTGCACCCAGCAATAACAGTGGATGTAAATCGGGCTCTGGCAGGGATTTATTTTCAAGGATGGTCACAAGGCGTTCATCGCATTACACTGAGGGTTTTCCATCGTACCTGACTATAGTACCTGACCATAGTAACTGATTATCAACCACCAGAGCGCCATGAACCTGACTACTGCCATGAACCGGACTACTGATAACTGGATAGATTTTCGCAGTGACACCGTCACCAAGCCCACACCCGCCATGCGCCAGGCCATGATGAGCGCTGAGGTGGGTGACGACGTGTGGGGCGAAGACCCCACCGTGCAAAAACTTGAACAGACACTGGCTGAGCGCGCAGGCATGCAGGCCGGGCTGTTCATGCCATCGGGAACCCAATCCAACCTTGTGGCACTGCTTACCCACTGTGCCAGAGGAGACGAGTATATTGTCGGTCAGCAGGCACACACCTACAAGTATGAGGGAGGCGGTGCCGCCGCGCTGGGCGGAATTCAGCCACAACCACTGAATATGACCCCTTTTGGCGGACTCGATCTCGATGACGTGGAGCATGCCATTAAACCGGATGACTGTCATTTTGCCCGCACCCGACTGCTCTGCCTTGAAAACACCGTCCACGGTAAAGTGCTGCCTCTGGACTATATCCATCAGGCCCGGGACCTGACGCGGGAATTCAACCTGAAACTGCATCTGGACGGCGCGCGGCTGTTTAATGCTGTCGTTGCTCTGGATTGCTCCCTGCAGGAAGTCACCAGCTGTGTAGATACCGTGTCCATCTGCCTGTCCAAAGGTCTGGGAGCGCCCATCGGGTCCGTGCTGCTGGGGTCTGCGCAATTTATCAGAGAGGCGCGGCGCTGGCGCAAAGTCACCGGCGGAGGCATGCGGCAGGCGGGCATTGTGGCCGCTGCAGGGCTATATGCGCTGGACAATAATGTGCAGCGACTTGCAGAAGATCACCGCCGTGCCAGCAAGCTCTATGATCATCTGTTAAGGGCCGGTTACGTACTTGAAGCGCCACAGACCAATATGCTGTTTGTCGACTCCAGTCAGCTACCGCGTCAGGCACTGGCCCAGTGGCTGGATCAGCATGGGATTAAAGCGGACTGTCTGGGTCGCGACAGTATCCGCCTGGTAACCCATCTGGATATTGACGACGCCGACATAACACGTGCCGGCGAGGTTTTTACGGCATTTATGCGCGCTCATCGTTTGTAAATCAATCGCCCGCAAACCCGCAAAAAGGAACACCCCATGCGAACAACAGGAATTTCAGCTCTATTGCTGCTATGCATCCTCTCCAGCGCCTGCGCTTACGCCGCGCGTGAACCAGCAGACGATGAAAGTCTGATCACTGATCCGCGTGTCCAGCATCGCGAGTATGTGTTTTCTCCAACGGGGGAATCGCTGCCATATGCACTGTTCATTCCAGACACCTATGATGCATCTTCGTCCAGCCCGCTGCTCGTTTCCCTGCATGGCCTGGGTCGCACTTACGACTGGCTGATGGGTTATGAGGGTTTTCTGGATTATGCCGAAGCTTACGGATTTGTCGTTGTGACGCCACTCGGTTATATCCGGCGCGGCTGGTACGGATCTCGTCCAACTGAAGATCCTGCAGTGGCAGAATACAGTGAAGCGGATGTTATGGCAGTGATCGATCTTGTCACCAGCGAACTGAATATTGATACGCAACGACTCTATCTGTGGGGACATTCCATGGGTGGTGCCGGCACTTACCACATCGCCGTCAAGAATCCGGACATGTTTGCAGCACTGGCGGTCGCAGCTCCCGCACCAAGACAGGATCTGTCACCAACCGTTCTGGCGGAAATTCGCGACACGCCAATTCTGGTGCTACAGGGCACGGAAGATGAACTGGTGCCGGTCGAGCTGACCAGACTCTGGGTCGCGGGCATGCGGTCACTGGGAATGCCGCATATTTACGTGGAACTTGAAGGAGCCGATCACACCAATTTTATTGCCAGTGATCGCAACAACATGCGCAGGGTGATGAACTTTTTTGATACCGTGGATAAACGCTGAGCCAGGAACGCCATCAGCCCGATAAAAAGCCCGACAAAAAAAGAGGCATGCCCATTGCTGAGCATGCCTTTTTTATCATCTTACTCACAACCAGGGAAGTCCCCGGCAGGTGTCACAGTTACTGCGGCAGCATGACTGTGTCGATCACATGAATGACACCGTTGTCGGTGTCAATGTCAGCAGCGATAACAGTGGAGTCATTGATCTTCACGCCGTCTGTCGCATTGACAGCCAGCATTCCACCCTGTACTGATGCAACACTGGTAGTCGCGCCGGCGATATCACCCGACATGATCTTGCCAGGTACGACGTGATAAGTCAGTACAGCAATCAGGGTGTCGCGATTTTCCGGCAACAGCAGACTTTCAACCGTACCCGCTGGCAGTTTAGCAAATGCGGCATCATTCGGTGCAAACACGGTGAATGGACCTTCACCTTTCAGAGTCTCTACCAGCCCGGCAGCCTGTACAGCGGCGACCAGTGTGTTGAACTGTCCTGCAGCAACAGCTGTGTCAACGATGTCAGCCGCTTTGGCGGCAACAGCGCTGAAACCAAGACTGGCAGCAAGCAGTACAGAGGATAAAACCTTACGATTTAATGCGATCACGGTAACACTCCTGAAATCTGAACAAATTAAAACAAATGAGTATTTGTCTTGCGCAGGTAATTACGGGTAACCGTGGCGGGGCAGATCACAAAATTATTCAAAATATTTTTGTGATCTGATTCAAAAACAGTAACGTAGCATTTCCTTTAGAGGTTCATTTTTCTTCGATAAACCAGAACTCTATCTCGTCAGTCGCTTCCCGGAACTGCGCCGAGTGCGGTGCGTGGGCCGGTACGTGATACCAGTCACCCACGCCATACCGGGTGGTCTTCCCATCCATGGTCAACAACAACTCGCCACGAATAATGACGCCATAGTTATCGGTATCATGTTGATGTTCGGGGATAAGCGTACCCGGCTCATAGGAGGCAAACAGGACATCAGCGCCTTCGGCAGCCAGTTTAAAGGCGTCAAATCGCCCATCATAAACCGGGAGTTCGCGAAATCGGTTTGGGTAGTTTCCCGCCATCTACTGCGCCTCCTGATTCAGCACTTTCCAGTCTGCTGCGCCAAAGAACATTTCGTCCCAGCTCTGCAATCCCCACGGCACCGACCGGTCCGGATCGGGGTTACTTTTATTGCGGGCAGAATTATCGAACGCACCAACTGCGGTAATGACTGTCCCCGCCGGCATAAACTTGGGTTGCCTCAGAGTATATGCCAACTGCCAGTTATAGTTATAGTTGGCGATATTGATCAGTTCCTCTGTCTTACCGTCAGGGTAGGTGGCAGTAAAACGCATGCGCTTGCCCCTGAAATGCATATGCGGCGTCAAACTGAACAGTTCGGCATCGTCAGCAATGGTGATCGACGCGCTCATCTCGAAATCCGGATCATGCGGTGGAATCTCGGTCCATGTGGGGGTGAATACGCAGGCGCACGCGCCTGACATACGCTGCGATGGCACCTCATCCTGCGGATAGAACCACACACCAATCTCACTCTCGTCCACGGTTGCCCGCCCGGTGGTTGTGTAATGCAATTGCATGGCGATTCTGGTTCCCGCCTTTAACAGTCCACCGGTATCCGGCGGCTCCATGCGCGGCGCCTGGCCAGGAATGTAAGGCGCAATATCCGGTCGATCCGGATCATCACCGCCAAGCAGGGATCCACCTCTTTCCGCCCCCGGCGGAATAATGCTGTGCAATGTGTGATGCAGTACAGTACGGTCACCCGGAATATACTGACTGGCGCGGACCCAGCGGTCAGTTTCCAGTTCGATAGGCACCACCACGTTGTAATAGTCCAGCACCCCGGTTGCCGGGACCTCTTGCGGCGGTATTTTGATGATGTAATCAGGTTCCCCGAACGCCCATCGTGTCTCAGGCCATTCAAGTTCAATCAGGGGATCGGGCAGCGAGTTTTTGGGTGCTCCGGCCGCTATCCAGTGCAGCAACTGCTGTGCCTGCAGGTCTGGCAGAACCATACTGTTACTGAAATCACCGACGTGTGGGTCAATCTGTCCGGGCGGCATCCGCTTGGTCATCACCACTTCCCGAATCATGGGGGACCAACCCCGCACCATGGTGTGGCTGTCCAGTGCAAACGGCGCAATGCCGCTCTCACGATGACAACCGGCGCAATTTTCGGCAATGATGGGTGCAATATCCTTTTCATAGGACGGCAACTCAGCCTGATGTGCAAGCCGCGCAGGATAGACGACCTGATCACCGCTGACCGCCACCCGGGCAAGGTCAACAGCACGCCCCGCACTGACAGCCGCCAGCGCATTTTCCAGCTCAGTGCCTGCCGGCCCACGAAAAACCACGCTGAATGTGCGCGGATCGTAGAGCAGCACTTCACCTGTCACAGTAATATCCAGGGCCTCCGAAATCAGCTGGGCATCATCCATCAGCACCGGAATGTCGGTACCAAAAGCGGACATGTGGTCACCAACAACATCCCGGTCCTTCAGCCCCATCGGATTGATCATGAAGAATTCGATACCAAGCGGGGAATAACGTTGCTTCAGCCGCTCAAATTCAGGCACGGCCAGCGGATCTGTGCTGCTGTCAGTTCCCTGTACCAGCAACGCGATAACCGGCACATCCGAGTACCAGCTCATGGAATGGAAGTATCCGTTGTGATCAAGCAGCGAAAAATCACCGACACGCTCTGCTGCAAGCAACGCGGGGCTGATCAACACACCGGTGATAAGAAAAAGCACAATTTGGCGCAGGAAGTTCATTATTATTTTCTCCATGACGCGATTAACAGGTACTTCTGACAGGTACCCGGAACAGGTACTGCGGATATCGTTACACACTTCATGATCAAAAAACAGACAGTGTTTTACCGATGCTGTTTTCTTTTGCCCGGCAGCGGCTTTTACGTTAAGCTCGGCAACAAGGTACTTCTTATCCGAAGCGACCTGATATTAACCGCAGAACACTGGCCTCATCACCCCGACGCCAGCGTTTCTTGCAGACGACCTACCCGGTCAAAAAGCGGTGGAGAACCATTATGTTCGACAAAATCGAGCGCGCGCGTCTCGAGGAAATACATTTCCGGCACGACCCCGAGTCTCACCTCAACGCCATTATCGCCATTCACAACACCCGCATAGGCCCAGCTCTGGGCGGTTGCCGCTGTATCCCCTATGTCAGCGACAATGACGCTATCGATGACGCCATACGTCTGGCACGCGGCATGAGTTACAAGGCGGCGCTGGCCAACGTACCACAGGGCGGCGGCAAGGCTGTCATTCTGATGCCCGCTGCGGAAAACCTTGATCGAAAGGCACTTTATCGTGCGTTCGGGCGCTTTGTGGAAAGCCTGGGCGGACGCTACATTACAGCGGCAGACAGCGGCACCCAGTTGACAGATCTGGACGAGGTGGCTCAGGTCACCCGGTATGTCTCCGGCACCTCCCATGATGGATTCAATCCCTCGCCACTGACCGCACTGGGCGTATTTGCCGGTATCCGGGCCGCAGTCAGACACCGCCTGGGACGCGACACCCTGAAGGGCCTGCATGTTGCCATACAGGGTCTGGGCAATGTTGGTTATGCACTGGCAAGACTGCTGCATCAGGAAGGTGTCAGGCTGACTGTCAGTGACACAGATTCGGCCAAAACGGCGCGATGCAAACAGGAGTTTGCTGCCACCGTGGTGGCGACCCAGGAGATTTTTGCCATCGAGTGCGACATATTCGCACCCTGTGGCCTTGGGGGCATACTCAACGATCAGACTATTGCAAGTCTGCGCTGCAGTATCGTCGCCGGCGCCGCCAATAATCAGTTGCAGCTCGACAAACACGGTCTGATGCTGCACCAGCGGGGCATTCTGTATGCACCCGATTACGTCATCAATGCCGGCGGCCTGATCACCGTATCACTGGGTTATCTGAAGCAGGACATTCAAACCATCCGCAAACGTACGCTCGGTCTTGAAGAGACGCTGCTGGATCTGTTCGCCCGCAGCCATGCAGAGGATTGTCCGCCTGACGTCATTGCTGACCGGATGGCCGAGGACATTTTATATAACTGACAGAGGAGATTGACGCCATGACTGCAACACTGCTCTATCAGAACACAACAACAGACCAGCCTCAGCCCGGGCCTCTGTGCTTTATTAATGCACAGGGCGCTGCCAGTGCGGACCTGCCGTCAGGCATTGATCACGACTGGTTGCGTGCCGCGTATCGCCACATGGTACTGATCCGGGCGCTGGATAAAAAGGCAGTTGCCCTGCAGCGTACCGGACAGATGCGTACCTACCCATCCAGTCTTGGCCAGGAGGCCGTTGGTATCGGTGTCGGCCTGGCCATGCAGGCCGATGATGTGTACGTGCCGTACTATCGCGACCAGGCGACCATGTATATGCGCGGCGTTAAACTCAGCCAGATACTGCAGCTCTGGGGAGGCGACGAGCGCGGTCATCTGTTTGAAGGTAACGCCAGCCGTGATCTGCCCATATGTGTGCCAATTGCAACGCAGTTAACGCAGGCGGCCGGCGTTGGTGTCGCACTCAAAAGTCGTGGCCAACGCCAGGCCGTTGTTACCTCCTGCGGAGACGGCGCCACCTCGCGCGGTGACTTTTATGAGGCGCTGAATCTGGCCGGACTCTGGCAACTGCCGGTAGTCACCGTCATCAATAACAATCAGTGGGCCATTTCCGTACCACGGCATATGCAGACCGGCGCACCTACACTGGCACAGAAGGCCGTTGCCGCTGGCATTGAAGGGATTCAGGTTGATGGCAATGATGTCGTGGCAGTCTACCACGCTGTACATACTGCATTGCAGAAAGCCTACAGCGGCAAAGGGCCAACGTTGATTGAAGCCATTTGTTACAGGCTAAGTGACCACACCACGGCGGATGATGCAACGCGTTACCGTAGCGCAGATGAAGTCAGCAACGCCTGGGAAAATGAACCGATCAAGCGCCTTCAGACCTGGATGCATGCCAACAAAATCTGGAGCCCCGGGCAGGAACAACAGTTGATCATTGAGGTGCAATCGGAAATTGAACGTGCCGTCGCTGACTATTTGAATGTATCACCGCAACCTACCGATGAGTTTCTGACCCATCAGTTTGCGCAGATGACAAAACCGCTGCTTGCACAGCAGACACTTTTGTTGCAACGCCACCGTCCCCTGCACAATGAATCCGGAGGTGATCAGGATGAGCACTAACGTGGAAACCCACGACCTGACCATGGTCGAAGCTGTCAATCTGGCTTTACGCCGGGCCATGCAGGACAACCCTGACGTGGTGTTGCTGGGAGAGGACATTGGCACCAACGGCGGTGTATTCCGCGCCACTGAAGGCCTCAAACAGACCTTTGGTTACAAACGGGTGATGGACACGCCGCTGGCAGAATCCATGATTGCCGGCATGAGCGTCGGCATGGCCACACAGGGCATGCGCCCGGTCGCCGAGATTCAGTTCATGGGATTCATCTTTGCAGCCTTTGAACAGATCGTGGCTCATGCCGCGCGCATGCGCAACCGTACCCGGGGCCGGCTACATTGCCCGCTGGTAATCCGCGCACCCTTTGGCGGCGGTATTCAGGCGCCGGAGCACCACTCGGAAAGCACTGAGGCTCTGTTCGCCCACATTCCGGGTCTGCGTGTGGTCATCCCCTCATCTCCTACCCGTGCCTACGGTCTTTTGCTGTCAGCCATTGAAAGTCCGGACCCGGTGCTGTTTCTGGAACCCAAACGCATTTATCGCATGGTGCGCCAGCGCATTACAGATTCGGGTAAAGGTCTGCCGCTGGATACCTGTTTTACCCTGCGCCAGGGACAGGACGTCACTCTGGTGTCATGGGGGGCCATGATTCACGAAACCATGCAGGCAGCAAAACAGCTGGAAAAACTCGACATTGATGCCGACGTCATTGACGTCGCCACCATCAGCCCGCTGGACATGGACACCATACGGCGCTCGGTTGAGCGCACCGGCCGTTGCGTCATCATTCAGGAGGCCGCGCGCAGTGGCGGCATCGCCTCGGAAATCAGCGCGCGCCTGGCAGAAGAATCACTTGTGTATCTGCGCGCGCCGGTGCAGCGCGTCACAGGGTACGATGCAACGATGCCTTATCCTCGCAATGAACATCTGTATCTGCCGCGCACCGAAGACATTATTCAGGCCGTGCGCAAAACGCTGGAGGGACTATGAAATATTTTAAACTGCCGGATCTGGGTGAAGGACTGCAGGAAGCGGAGATTGTGGAATGGCACATCAGCGCGGGAGACGATGTCACGGAAGATCAGCACATACTGTCTGTGGAAACCGCAAAAGCCATTGTTGAACTGCCTTCACCGCAAACGGGCAAGGTCATCAAACTGTTCGGCAAACCGGGTGATCTGGTGCACGTGGGTGATCCTTTGCTGGAATACGATGCAGAGAGCGATGACAGCGGCACTGTTGTTGGAGAAATGACCAGTTCCGCCAAGGACAGTGAGGTGGAAGTCGAGGAATTTATCATTGGCAGTCCGGATACGGATACCACACCCGCCAGACCGGTACGCGACAGCGCGGCGTTCTCCGATGGGGTTGCGCTGAAAGGTGTGCAACGTGTGATGGCCAACAACATGTCCAGGGCACACGCCGAAGTTGTCAGTGTCTCAATTCATGATGATGTGGATATCCATGCCTGGAAAAAAGGTGAGGATCCCACCATGCGCCTGGTCCGCGCCATAGCCGCTGGCTGTGCAGCTGAGCCACACCTGAATGCCTGGTTTGATGGTCGCCGGTTATCCATCAAGGTTCTGGAAACCATTGATCTGGGCATCGCCGTTGACACCCCGGACGGATTGTTTGTGCCGGTACTGAGAAATATTTCTGACCGTAGTGCAGCAGATCTTCGAAGCGGTCTCAACGCCTTGCGGGAAGCAGTCAGTACACGCAAAATTCCACCGGAAGAAATGCGCGGAGCTACCATCACGCTTTCCAACTTCGGCACCATGGCAGGACGGTATGCCAATCCGGTGATTGTTCCCCCCATGGTTGCCATCATGGGTGCCGGCCGTATCCGTCATGAAGTGGTGGCAAACGGATCGGAATTTGCTGCGCACAGGATGCTGCCCCTGTCACTCAGCTTTGATCACAGGGCAGTCAGTGGTGGGGAGGCCGCCCGCTTTCTGGCGGCGGTCATGCAGGATCTGGCTGCGCCGTGAAATGGCGCTAGTGTAGAACGTCACTGCGCTCCTGCAGCAACAGAGCAACTTCGGAGGCGTCGAACTGATATTCGGTACCGCAGAACTCGCAGGCAATGTTGACAGCGCCGTGCTCCGCCACAATGCTGTCAACTTCCTGTTTGCCTATTGAGATCAGTGCGCGGGCCGTTCGCTCGCGTGAACAGCTGCACCGGTAATGAAACTCTCTGGGCGTAAAGAGTTCGACCTGCTCCTGATGATAAAGCCGGTGCAGCAACTCTTCATTGTCCAGCGACAGGAACTCGTCTGCCCGCAGCGTCTGCGCCAGCAGCATCAGATGCTGCCAGGTTTCTTCCCTGTCCTCAGCATCAGCTGATTTTCCACCAGGCAGTTGCTGCAGCATGAACCCGCAGGCCTGATGCTCGTCCACGGCAAAAAAGAACCAGCTTTCCAGCTGCTCAGACTGGGTAAAATAGCTTTGCAATGAGGCAGCCAGTGATCCGCCCTGCAGTGAAACGATACCCTGATAGGGTTCAGCGTGACGGGAATCAACCGTAATGACCAGCACACCGGATCCTGTCAGACTGTCAAAGTCGTGACTGACCGGAGGTTCGTCAAAGCGGGCGATACCCCGTATTGCGCCGTCACTGGTACATTCAGACATGATCAGATTGAGTTCGCCGTCGCCACGTACCTGCAGCACCAGTCGTCCTTCGTATTTGATGGCAGAACCCAGCAGGACGCCGGCGGCCAGAAACTCGCCCAGCAACTGGCTGACTGCCAATGGGTAGGCGTGGTTATTGACGGTATCAGTGTAACTTTTGCCCAGACGCACAATCTCACCGCGCACATCCGCCCGGGTGAAAAGAAATCGCTGGCAGGTATCCAATATAGACATGAAAATCCTCTGGGGTAAGTCGTTGCCCCCTATTTTACGCAGGCCGCCCGCGCATTGCACCATTGCATTTCAGCAACAGACGCTTCACGGGCTGATTGCACGACATTGGCAATCAGCGAATCCCCTGCCGCCCGGCCGTTGTCACCAATGTCCTGAGACATAATGGATTCCGGATGAAACTGCACTGCCGCCCAGGGCAGTGTCCTGTGAGCCACACTCATCACGGTGCTGCCAACCTCCGGCCCGGCACCAGCGGCAGTGGTTGAGGTGACCTTCAGACAGGCTGGCAACGTTGCTGCAAACAGGGAGTGATAACGCCCGGCCCTGAACCCCGAACGAATCCCCTTGAACAGGCCGTCGCCGCGATGATCAACCAGAGACGCCTTGCCATGCACCGGCGTCGCCAATGTCCCAAGCGAGCCTCCAAAGTACTCTACCATGGCCTGCAATCCCAGGCAGACGCCGAACACCGGTATGCCGCGCTGCTCACACAATGCCAGTGTTGCCGCACAGTCATGATCCTGCGGTCGACCCGGCCCGGGCGACATGATCACCAGATCGAAGTCACGGCTCTGCAAAGCCTGACGGGCTGACACCGGACGCATCGTCTCCAGACTGACGCCATGCGCACGAAACGCAGCCGCCAGTGTATGAACAAACGAATCCCGATGATCAACCATCAACGCTTTCAGATGTCCCGATGGCAAACGCCTCAAATCTACCGGGGCCGCGTTTGATGCCATGGCCTGCGGGCGGGGACGCAGCACATCCAGCAGCGCCGATGCCTTCAATCTCGTTTCAGCTTCTTCCGCCACCGGATCCGAATCGTGCAGTAACGTAGCGCCGACCCGCACTCTGGCGACGCCATCAAGCAAGTGTATGGTCCGCAGCGTCAGTCCTGTATCCATGCTTCCGTCAAACCCGAGTTTGCCGAACGCACCGCCATACCATTGACGAGGAGATTTTTCATGATTTTCAATGAATTGCATGGCCGACTGTTTTGGCGCGCCGGTAACCGTGACAGCCCAGGTGTGCGACAAAAAAGCATCCAGGGCGTCGAATCCGGGCAGCAACTTCCCCTCAACATGGTCCACGGTATGTATCAGTCTCGAATACAGTTCTATCTGGCGCCTTCCAATGACCTTGACACTGCCGGGCACACAGACCCGGCTCTTGTCATTGCGGTCAACGTCAGTGCACATGGAAAGCTCGGCCTCATCCTTTTCCGAGTTGAGCAACTCCCGGATGCGATCGGCGTCCTCCAGCGCATTGGCACCACGCCGGATCGTTCCCGATATGGGACAGGTTTCAACACGACGTTGATGCACACGGACGTACATTTCCGGTGAGGCAGAAATCAGGTGCTCACCATTGCCAAGATTCATCAACGCAGCATACGGGGCCGGATTTGTCTGTTTGAGTCTCACATAGATTGAACTGGCCGGCTCGCTGCAGGCACCGGAAAATGTCTGACCCGGCACAACTTCAAACAGGTCACCGCGGGCAAAATGGTTTCTGGCCTGCTGCACGATGGCGGCGTATTCGCCGTCGGCGTGGTCTGAGCGGAACGGGGTGTTTTCCGGCTCAGGGCTGTTAACAGGCTCAGGGCTGCTGGTCCGCACCTCACGCTTCAGACCGCCGGTGGTCTGTATCTGATTCAGCGCATCACGACAGACAAAATCGTAACGCACAAGCGTGCCGGCACCGGTTTCCGGATCAACGGTGAGGATCTCATCGGGAAGGTAAAGCACCAGATCCCGCTGCTGCGAGTCCCTGTGCAATTTCTGCTCTATTTGCTCAAACTGAAAGGCAAGATCGTAGCCGAATGCGCCATAGAGCCCCGGGCTATCATCGTCGTCGCATTCAAAATGCGCCAACAGGGCGCGAATGACTGTCATCACGCCGGGTGTTCTGGTGCGCTGCTCTTCCGTCGCAGGTTCGGCATGAGCATCGTTGCCAACGGCACATGCAAACCCCGACTCACCGGACTCAATGATCGTGAGCAACCCGGACATCCCATCAAGTGCTCTGACAAACTCCGGCATCAGGATCCGGCCACGGGCATTCAGGGACTCGATTCCAATCCGGCTGGCACAGGCAGTAATCCTTATCGGTGGATTAACAAACACCAGATCCTTGCGCCGATAGCGCCCGGGGTAGTTGACTCCGCAGCTATATAACGCACCAGGCTGGGTGTCCAGAAGCATTGTGCGCCGCAACAACTCGGCATTGCCATCACAGGCCTGGGATTGTCTGACAACAACAACACCGCCCTGAGTGGAATAGCGTGCATGATTGATATTCACAGTCATTTCCTCTTTGGATATCAAGAGGCTGCCACCGTAAGGAGACTGGCTTGGACCGTTGCTTCAGTGAGATTTAATCGGGGAGATCAGATCGGTATTTCAAGCATGATTCAGGCCGCCTTCCTTTCGGGGGCAGCCTGAAAACACATTAATTTAAGGTTTTCTGGCAGCCCGAACAGCTAAACCACCAGAAATAAATCGCTTGAAAGTTCATGGCGCGAATGATGCGCTTACCCACAGCCTGCTGTCAAGCCGTGCTTGTGGCCATCAGCCATACAGTCCTTTGTACACCTGAGCCACGTACTGCATTTCCTCCGGCCTTGCCATGCTGATACGCGCCCAGTCCCTGAACGGCGGAAATGGTCGCCCTATCAGCACGCCTGCATCCCGCATGGCGGCACTGACAACATCTATGTCACGCCCGGTATGGATAAAGGTGAAATTAGCCTGTGACTTGATATAGGGAATCCCCATCTCATCACACATCGCATCCATGATGGCCATGGATTTACGATTCTGCATCAACGTGTAGTTCTGAAAATCCTTATCCATATAGCTGGCATGCGCGGCTCGCACGCCCAGGATATTCAGTTGACCGGTCATTTTCTGATTAAGGTCCCTGATCAGATCAGGATGTGCATAGGCAAAACCGACCCGCAACGCTGCCAGGCCATGAATTTTTGAAGCGGTGCGCGAAACAATGATATTCCTGTGACCGCTGCGAACCAGATCCATCATGGATTCATAGGCGGGATCATCAACAAACTCATGGTAGGCCTCATCAACAAACACCAGTCTGTCCTGTGAGACCTCGAGCACAAACTCGCGCAGCGCGTTTTTTTCGATCAGGTTGGGGATGGGGTTGTTGGGATTGCACAGGTAGACCATTCCCGTGTCAGGCCTGATCGCCGCCTTTATGGCCGCCAGATCCGTTTCCATGGCACTGTTCACAGGCACCCGGATCAACTCCGTCCCCATGTCTTCCACATAGCTGATCAGACCACCAAAAGTCGGATCCGGGCACACGACGGACTTGCCCTGCAGGCTGGCCAGTAAACCGCCCACCTTGAGTATTTCACCGGAACCGGAACCGATGGCAATGGATTCCGGCGCCACCTGCTCCTGCTCCGACAACAGTGACAGCAGATCGGCCGTCATGTTCATGTATTTATTGGCATCCACCAACGAATCATTGATTGCCTTTACGGCAACCGGTGAAGGACCGTAGGGGTTTTCGTTACTGCTGGCCCGGATGATGTAATCAGGTCTGGCGATATCGGCCAGCGCACTGTTCATCCAGTTGATGGATGGAGTCAATGATGTAGCCGGAATACCTTTGAGCATTCCGGCCCCCAGAAAAGCTGCACCTCCGAATAACGCTTTGCGCCTGCTCAATAAACCATTCATGATTTTCTCCGGTTTTTACCAGGGTATCCGCGTGTTGTCATAGGCAATAAATGCGCCACTGTCAACGGGTCTTGCCTGTTGTATCACAGACAACAATCCGTTTGCACTCGTTTCTGTATCAATCAATCCATTTGGCCCACCCATGTCAGTACGGACCCAGCCCGGATGCAGACTGAGCACAATAAACTGCTCGGGCTGCAGGTCGACTGCCAGCGACTTCACGGCCTGGTTCAGGGCGGACTTTGCAGTCCGGTAGATATAGGAACCACCGCTGCCATTGTCTCCGATGGAACCCATTTTTGAGCTCATGAACGCAATGCGTCTCTCCGTTCCAAGCAGCAGGTTCGGCATCAGAGCCTGAGTCAGCAGTACTGGCGCTACCAGATTGATATTCAGCACCTGCAGCCAGTCGTCTGTTCGCAAGTTACCGAAATCGGCATCCCTTGGGCCATACACACCTGCGTTGTTGATCAGCACATCAACCGGACGGTCGTTCAGTTGCGCCGCCAGAGCGGTTATGGAGCTTTCGCTGCCCAGATCCAGCGGCAGCAGTGTCAGGGCCTCATGCTGGCCCGCCAGATCCGTCAAAACAGTTACCGACTGCGGCTCCCTCGCCGTGGCTATTACTTCATGACCCTGAGCCAGTGCCTGTCTGACCAGCTCAACGCCAATTCCCCGATTGGTACCCGTAATCAAATAGACTGCCATTATCTCCGCTCCTGCAAACAAAGACCCGTAAGCTACCACGAAGCCCTCTGTCTGTCAGGTCATCGCTACCACCGGTGTCTCTGTCGTACCGGTGATCAGTGCGTGTGACTTGCTCCCCATGACTGTTATACACTGTCCAGCCGTAGTTCTTACCCGAATCGGTGATTAAGGATGAATATGAAAAACTTGAGATTGCCCACTTATCTGACCAGTCTGCTGTTGGGTTTTGTGCTGGTCCTTGCGACCCCGCTGTATGCCCAGGAACGTGACCTCAGTCGCGCCACCCCCTCCAGCGTTGGCCTGAGTGAGGCCGGCGTTCAGGACCTTGCTGACGGCATGCGTAAAGCTGTTGACGACGGCAACCTGGCCGGCATCGTCAGTACACTGATGCGTAACGGCAAGGTAGTGCATATGGACGCTTATGGTTATCAGGATATAGAGAATGCAGTGCCGATAACCGAAGACACCATTTTCCGCATCTTTTCAATGACCAAACCCGTCACTGGCGTTGCCCTGATGATGCTGCACGAAGAAGGGAAATTCAGTCTGGATGATGCAGTGTCACGCCATATTCCGCAATTGGCGAACCTTGAAGTCGCCATCGAAGACGGTCCCGGTGGTTTCCCGGTAACAGAACCGGCACACCACGAGATGACCATTCGTGAACTGATGTCCCATACCGGCGGCCTCACCTATGGCATGTTCTCCCGCTCGCAGGTCGACTCCCAGTACGTGTCAGCCAATATTCTGGACGACACCGGCACGCTTGAAGACATGATTACCAAGCTCTCCCGCATTCCGCTGCGTCAGCAGCCGGGCTCGCTGTGGCACTACAGTGTATCGGTAGACGTCCAGGGTTATCTGGTAGAGGTGTTGTCCGGGCAGACCTTTGAACAATTCCTCCAGGAACGGCTGTTCAATCCGCTGGGCATGACCGACACCGGCTTCTCGGTACCGGATGACAAGCGTGATCGTTTCTCCAAAGTTTACCAGTCCGGCCAGGGCGGCCTGACAGCGCCAGCAGACAATCTGGGCGGTGACTACGGACACCCTGCCAGCTTCTTTGGCGGCGGTGGCGGACTTGTGTCAACTATCGGTGACTATATGAAATTCACCCAGATGCTGGCCAATGGTGGTGAGCTGAACGGTGTGCGCATTCTGTCTCCGGAATCGGTCACGATGATGCGCACCAACCAGCTGCCTGCGGGTATGGCTGAAATTCCGGGTTATCCTGGCAACCAGTTCGGCGTCGACTTTGCGATTGTTGCGGATCCTTCACGCAATGATGGTATGAGTGAGGGCAGTTACTGGTGGTGGGGGATCGGTGGCACGTGGTTCTGGATTGATCCGGTTGAGGATCTGGTGTTTATTGGTATGATCCAGAATCGTAATCTGATGTATGCGCGGCAGTTGCAGGGCATCAGCAAGCGGCTGGTTTACTCTGCGATTACTGAGTCCAACAAGTAAACCGCGAACTTTGCTCATGCACTCCGTAGTTCGAGTGCCGGGATGGGGGTGACTCAATCGGAGACGCCCGTGAACCCATCCCTGGGGGGCTCGGCGCCAGCCATCCATGGCTGGCGACGCTCCTCTTAAGTCACTCCCCAACCCGGCACTCTTGTGCTGTGGTAATTCCCAACACCCGAACTGTCATGGTTCCGCGAAGCATCGCGTACCACTGAACAAGAGCTGCGGGGCGGGGTGAGCAACCTTCGGAGCGTCGAGCGCCAGGGTCGGTGAATGCTCCTGCCACACCGACATTCCCGCCATCCATGGCGGTCAGATGGCGCGGGTTCACGGGCGTCTCCCAAGGGTGACCACCCCGCCCCGCAGGTCGTAATCAGGGCACTCTCAGCGGCGCAGGACCATCAGCCAGCGACCAATGTTGACGACACTCGCCAGCGCCCCCGCAAAATACGTCAGTGCCGCCGCCTTCAGCACCTGCCGCGCGCTTCGGATCTGATCCTCCTGCAGATATTCGCCCTCCACCAGAATCGGCAATGCCTTGTTGAAACTCGCATCCCACTCCTCGGGCAATACAATCAGATACGCCATAGCGCCCGCCAGTTGCAGCAACACACTCAGCCCAATCACGATGCCCACGGCAATGGGTGAGCGCAGCACCACCGCCGCGATCGGAATTGACCACATCAGGGCAATGCCAAAACGGCTCAGTCTGGCGGCCAGCGGCAGGTATTTCTTACGTAACTCAAAAATGGCTTCGTTGCGGTGAAACTGAATGGCATGGCCCACTTCGTGCGCCGCAACCGCCACGGCGGTGACTGAGCGGCCGTGATAGTTGCTGGGGCTCAGTCTTACCATCTGCGCCTGAGGGTCAAAATGGTCTCGTCCCTCGTCAGTTTCCTCTACGCCAATACCATCAAGTTTGAAGCGCTTGACCAGATGATGCGCCAGTTCCCCCCCGGTTCCAGGCATATCCGCCACCTCACGGTGATGACGTTTCATCACGTGGCGCACCCACAGCTGTGGAAAAAACACCAGCGCAGTCAATAACAATCCGGCAATCAATAAAATCATGACAAGGAACGTGTTTACTATTCAAATGATAATGATTATCATTAACTAAAAGGAGGTGACCTATGTCCAGCTACAATATATACGCCAGCTTACATCAAGGCAGACCATCATTGCAGATTGTTGACGCCGATTCCCGTCGAACCTGCCTGAACTGGGAATTTTCCTCATCAGGCGAAAGTGATGACAAATCGGCAGAAGATATTCATGCGCTGTTTCGCAAACTGCTCCTGCTGACCTGTCGCCAGAAGTTGCGGGAGCGACAGGCGCGCGAGCAGGAAACCGGACCGACCCAGTCTGACGACTGAGCCTGTCCGGCCCGCATGCTCAGAAGCCTCTGATACTGGCGTAACGATCGCGGTGAAACGCAGCATCACCAAGCGTCTGCTGCGCTACCCGCGCGCGTTTGAGAAAAAATCCGAGATCAAACTCGTCGGTCATGCCGATACCGCCATGCATCTGCACACCTTCATTGCTCACCAGCATGGCGACCTCTGACAGTTTGGCTTTACACATGCTTGCCAGTGCCGGAATATCCTCCGCCTCATCAGCACGATCAAGCTCGAACAGCGCTTTGCGAACCAGTGATTTACACAGCTCAATTTCAGAATACATGATCGCGGCGCGATGCTGCAGTGCCTGAAAGGCGCCAATCTGCACACCAAACTGCGTCCGCTGCTGCAGGTACTCGACGATACGGGCAAAGACTTCCTCGATACTGCCCAGCATCTCCGCTGCCAGACCAATTCGTCCGATATCCAGCGTCCGCTCCAGCGCATCGCGAGCATCACCCTCCGTTCCGAGCAATGCGTCAGTCGGCACCTCAACATTGACAAAATCAACATTGCCCGCATTCCGACTGTCCACCATACGCAGGTTCTGAACGCTGACACCGGGCGTGCCTGCATCAACCAGAAACAAACTGATACCCTCCTGATCGGTATCCGCACCAGATGTCCGCGCCACAACCAGGAACCGGTCAGCCACATTGGCATCCAGCACAAACTTCTTGCTCCCGGTCAGCGTGTAGCCGGATGCCGTTCTCACTGCCTTCATGCCGATATGGTCAGGATTGTGCAATGCTGATTCTTCCAGCGCGAACGCTATCACCATGTCACCGGCCGCCACAGCAGGCAGCAGATCCGACTTCTGTGACTCGCTGCCTGCCAGGTTGATTGCACTTGCACTCAGCAACACTGTCGACACCAGTGGCGTTGGCACCAGCGTGCGACCGGTTTCCTCCAGCACAATGCCCAGGCCCGAGTACCCAAACTCAAACCCACCATAGGCTTCCGGAATAGCCATGCCCGCCCAACCCAGCGCTACCATGGACTGCCACAAGTCCTGTGGGTATCCCTGTGGATCTGCGGAATCCCGCATTCTGCGCAGCACCGCGACTGGCGCCTGCTCGCGGCAGAAGTCTCGCGCAGAAGTCTGCAACATTGTCTGATCTTCATTCAGTACCATTGACATGCTTCAGCTCCCCACCTGTTTTTTGCCGACCGAACTGGCAATCATGGACGTCATGTCGGGCAGTCCGAGCACGCGCTTGGCAATTACATTCAACTGCACCTCGTAGGTTCCGCCCTCGATGGAGTTTCCCTTGGAGCGCAGCCACTGCCGGGTTGCATCAAGCTCCTGGGCAGAAAAATCGCTGCTGTCTTCTGTCAGTGACTCCCAGCCCAGTGCCTGCGTCCCCGCTGCCTGCAATGCCAGTTCATAGCGGCGCTTGTTCAATTCACAGCCGTAGTTCTTGAGCATGGAGGATGTTGCATTCGGTCCCCGGCTTTGTTTGGCTTCCTGCGCCGAGCGCTGGGAAGTCAGGGTGAAGGCCTCACTGTCAATCCTGAACTGGGCAATCTGGTCCCGCAACACAGGGTCAGACAACCTGTCGGTATCACCACGGTAATGCATGGCCGTCAATTCCAGATTACCAGCAAGACCGCCGCGATTATTGCGCCCGCTACTCAAACCAAACCCGGAAATCATGGTCCGTTCATGCTGTAACAGCCGTTTGGCTATCGTCCAGCCGTCATTCAAACGGCCTACCAGGTTACCAGCAGGTACCCGCACATCATCAAAGAAGGTTTCGCAGAATACCGAATTGCCACTGATCAGCTTGATCGGCTTGGTGGTCACGCCCTCACTGGCCATATCAAACAGTATAAAACTGATGCCGCTGTGCTTGGGCGCCTCAAAATCTGTCCTTACCAGACAGAAGATCCAGTCGGCTTTGTCAGCATAGGATGTCCAGATCTTGGATCCATTGATGATGTACTCGTCGCCGTCAAGTATTGCCTTGGTGCCCAGTCCGGCCAGATCTGAGCCGGCACCCGGTTCACTGTAGCCCTGACACCAGCGAATTTCACCGCGGACGATTTTCGGGATATGTTCGAGTTTTTGTTCGTGAGTTGCCATTTCCAGCAGGACCGGCCCCAGCATACTGATGCCAAAACTGACCAGAGGTGGCCGGGCACCGATTCTCTGCATTTCCTCGGCCAGAATCTGATTTTCTGCCTTGCTCAGTCCGCCTCCGCCATACTCGGCCGGCCAGGTGGGCGTGGTCCAGCCTTTGTCCGCCATGCGATCGAGCCAGATCTTGCTGTCAGGATTGGCAAAAGTCGCCCTGCGACCACCCCAAACTGTTTCGTTCTCCGGCATCGGGGTTCGCATCGATGCCGGACAGTTCTCTTCCAGCCAGGCGCGAGTATCTGCGCGGAATATTTCCAGGTCTTGCAAGTGGCACCTCCGTAAAATGAATCCTTTTTAGTGCTGAGAGTGTAGCAAGTCGATTCGGTTAAATCAGCAGTATCTATGTTTAGATAAGTCAAGATTCATAACTGAAATTGTATAGCGACAATCTTAAATGAGCAGTATAGCGCTCATAAATAACACATTTCTTATTTAACGAGTGATATCTTGCTCATTTATTGAAAGACTCACCTAATATGAGCACTATGACGCTCAAACTAAGAATGGAACTGTTACCATGAAAAAAACCGACTTGTCACCGACCGGCCGCGAGGATTTTTTGCGCGAGCAATTGTTGTTGAATCTGGCGGGAGAAATTCCGGAAGGTGAGTTGCTGAAACGCCTGCGTAAGGGCCTGCTCGGCATGAGCCAGTCAGAATTTTGCAAACTCGCAGGCATCAGCCGCCGTTCACTGTCAGATATCGAAAACGACCGAGGACCATCTACATCAGCGACCTTGAATGCGGCATTCAGTGTGTTTGGTCTGCGCCTGAGTCTGTTACCGATGAATGCCGAATTGACCAAACTTGTGTGTGCTGATTTTCAGGCGTTGGAGGGGCTTCCGTTTCATATCAGGCGGTTCAGGTGAGTAATCTGGATACTCAACTATCCCGATAATGTTCAGGTAATAATTACCTTACCGAAAGCCTGATGATTGAGAGAGGGCTGGCGTGCCATCGGCCAGTGCCAGCCCGTTTCGAACATTAACGCAGTCTGCTGCGCAATAATCTCGGCAAACGCCCGTCAATAAAAGTCAGACCCAGGAAAATCACCAGCATACCGGTCAGATGGGATAGCAGTATCACTTCCTGCAGGAAAACCGTCCCCAGCACAATGGCCGACACCGGTGCGATCAGCGTTGTTGTCGAGAAATTGGTTGCCCCTACCAACGGCAACAGGCGATACATGATCTGGAAGGTAAATGCTGTGGATATCAGACCAATGGCCAATGCCGCCAGCCAGGTGCCGGGCAAGGTCATGACAGGAATACCCTCACTCAGAAAGGCGACCGGCAGGGCAACAATCGCTGCTCCGGTCAATGCTATCGAGGTCAATGCGGTAGGCTCCACATTGCGAAAACTGCGCGCCACATTGAGCGCCAGGGCATAACACAGTGTAGCCAGCAGACAGGCACCCACAGCCCACAACCGCGAATCACCACCGCCTTTTAATGCTGGCAAAGCCAGGATGGCGACACCCGCAAAACCTGCCACCACACCAATAGTTTTGGTTGGCGTCATACGCTCACCATTGACCCAGAAGTGCGCAACAATCACGGTCATGATGGGCGTCAGCGCATTAACAATTGCCGCCACACCACTGGCCAGATTGGCCTGTGCCAGAGGAAACAGGGCAAACGGAATGGCGTAGTTCAGCACCCCCAGCAGCCCCAGCTTGAACCAGAGCACCGGATCACGAGGAATGGATTTGCGCATGGCCAACAGGAACAGCCAGCAGCCCAGGGCACCAATGCTCACCCGCAGTGCCGTCACCCACAACGGGCCAAGCTCGCGTATCAGCAAGGCATTAAAAATAAAGGATCCGCCCCAGACTGTGCCGAGGAACACAATCCAGAACCATTCACGCGCCGTCATCTCACAGGTCTCTGGAAAAGAAAATCGGGCGCATTATGCGCCCGATTGTGGTGGGTTTCCAGTAGCTGTAAGCATAGGCGTGACTGACCACGAGTCACACGCCGCTAGGAACCGGATGTATCTTCGCTACGTTTACGAATCCAGCGATATTCAATCCAGGTACCAATAATGATTGCTGCCAGTAAGGGCAATAACGGCACACCTGCTGCGTACGCAAGAATTGAGAGCACTCCTACCAATGCGAGACCAAGCATAGTTCCTCCACATAAAGTTTGCCCCTGAAAACATTGTCGTCAAGGGCAAACTGAACAGACAAGCTTAGCTGTCGGACAAATACTCACCCGCGCTGTACACAGCCAAACCCAAGCCAGCGCGTGCGACCATCGCGCCAACAAAGCTCGTTGCTGTGAATTGTGAGTATGCTGCTACTGCAAGACCCAACAGCGGGACAATGCCTCCACTGACCTCATCAATTTCCGATGAATTTAACTCTCTCATAACCAAACTCCTTTTTAGTCTATTAGGTCGTTTAACTATCATCCTAAAGTCGATCGGCTCCTACAATAAATGCCCATCGCCTTCAGATTAGTTATAGCTCATGCAGTCCGATTCTGCCCACATCTTCTTGCCCGAAAACACGCCCTGCGTCAGTCAATAATCGCCTGATTCACTACATTGTGGAATCCTTCCCGGATCCTGATATGGCTGTAGGGTCGAATCTGCGTCAGGATGATCGCGACCAGCTCTTCCTCGGGATCCACCCAGAACAGTGTGCCAAATGCACCGCCCCAGGAGACTGCACCCTCGCTGTCCGAGGTATGCGCCACTGCCCGGTCAAGCACCACTGAATAACCCAGACCAAACCCCATGCCGGGGCCACTCAGCCAGAGCGGCAGATCACCCGTGTGATTGGCAAATATAAGCTCTACCGTTTTATTGCCAAGAATACGCACACCGTCCAGTTCCCCACCATTCAACATCATTTGCTGAAAGCGCACATAATCATGCGCCGTGGACACCAGACCACCGGCACCGGAAAAGAACGTGCGCGGCTCGGCAACATACCGGCTGTTACTGTCACCCACTTCAGTCAGCGCCATACGATTGCCATCATCAGGATTGGGGCCATAGAGCGTTGCAAACCGGTTTACCTTGTCGGCAGGCAGATAGAAGTAGGTATCGTTCATTTGCAGAGGTTCAAATATGTGATCACGCAGATAGGTATCCAGATCCTTGCCTGATATGACCTCAACCAGACGACCTACTACACTGGTTGCCGCAGAATACTCCCAGCGCGTGCCCGGCTCATAACGCAGTGGCAAGGTCGCCAGACGCTCGGTCCAGCTGGCCAGATCTTCACTGCCCATCACACGTGAAACCTCGCTATAGCGCGCAATATCACCGCGATAACTGTTCATCAATCCTGCCGTATGCGTCAGGATGTGTGTGAAAGAAATGGGCGTTTGCGCGGGCTCCAGACGTGTGCTGCCATCCGGATTTTCAATCTCGATCATCATATTGCTGAACTCTGGTAGCCAGTCAGAGATCGGGTCATCCAGCTGAAACCAGCCTTCTTCGTACAGCATCATCAGCGCCACCGATGCGATGGGCTTGGTCATCGAAGCCATGCGAAATATGGTATCGGTTGTCATCGGCATATTGCGTTCGACATCCTTCATACCCTGTGCGCTGAAATGCACTACCTTGCCTTTGCGTGCCACCAGAGTGACCGTACCGGCAACCATCTCATCATCAATGTAACGCTGCGTAAACGCATCAATCCGCTTCAATCGCTCTGCGGACATACCCACACTCTCAGGCGCCGCCATGGGCAGGCCTGACGCAGGCGTCTGGGCAACAGTCAAAGCAGAGAACGACAGACACGTCACGAGCAACAAGCATCGGTGAATCAGGGACATTGCAGCCTCCAGTTATTATTGTTCAGTTACCGGCCCACCAGTGTAGGCCAGAATCACTCACCAGACAAACCACAGCTACGCCAGCGCCACTCTCCACTACGGAGTGAGCAGCGGGCGGGTAACACCGGACCGGACCAGTCAGGCCGCGCCTATCTTCTGACCGGTCGACCGAAAAGTGCGAGGACTGTTTGAGCTCTGAGCAGCACAGCTGCGAAGGCGAGTTCCGCAGCGCCGGTCGCCCGGTCAGAAGATGCGGCCGGTCCGGCCCGGTGTTACCCGCCCGCTGCGACTGCCCTCTGACAAAATTGGCTGTGTTCCGCCCGACCGACCGAAAAGCGCGAGGATTGTCTGAGCTCTGAGCAGCGCAGCTGCGAAGGCGAGTTCCGCAGCGCCGGTCGCCCGGTCAGAAGATGCGGCCGGTCCGGCCCGGTGTTACCCGCCCGCTGCGACTGCCCTCTGACAAAATTGGCTGTGTTCCGCCCGACCGACCGAAAAGCGCGAGGATTGTCTGAGCTCTGAGCAGCGCAGCTGCGAAGGCGAGTTCCGCAGCGCCGGTCGTCCGGTCAGAAGATGCGGCCGGTCCGGCCCGGTGTTACCCGCCCGCTGCGGCTGCAAGCTCAGCCCCGGAGTACAACCCGACCCTGAACCCTGCCCGCCTTGAGATCCGCCAACGCCTGCGTCACCTGATCCAGCGGCCGCTCTTCAATACGAATCGGCGCAATCTTGCCCGCCCGCACCAGCTCCATCAGCTCACCCATCTCCTGCAGACTGCCCACGTAGGTTCCCTGAATGATACGCGCACTCATCGGAATAAACGGCAACGGTATATTCAGAGCACCACCATACAGACCTACAATGATGATCTTGCCGCCTTTGCGCAGGCAGGCCATACCATAGTTGACTGACGCCTCGGCCCCTACAAAATCAATCGCCGCATAGGCGCCACCGCCCGTGAGTTGCTTGATCTGTTTGACCGTTGTTTTGTCGCCGGAATTAAACACCGCTTTGGCACCCAGCTCTTTGGCGGTTGCCAGCTTGTTTTCATCGATATCAACCACGATCGGCTGTATACCCTGCGCCAGCGCAATCTGCAGAGCCATCATGCCAACGCCACCGGCACCAATCAACACCACTTCATCACCTTCGGTCAGCGGGCCGACTTTTTTTAATGCACTGTAGGCTGTCAATCCGGAGCAGGCATAGGTGGATGCCAGCGAATCGGACACATCACCTTTGTCAAACAGATAGCGCGGATGCGGTACCATAACATGATCAGCAAAACCACCCGGTGCCACAGTGCCCAAACCACGACCGGGTGTGCACAGGTGCTCCTCACCGCGCCGACAGCTGGGACAGTCCCCACAGCCAATCCACGGATACACTACACGCCGGTCGCCGACACTCACGCCCTGCGCATCAGGGCCAACAGCAACCACTTCGCCAAAAATCTCATGACCCAGCACTGCGCCAGGTCTCCCCACTTCCAGCTTCTTGTCATTGCCCAGATTAAACTCACCGTCGTGCAGATGAATATCGGAATGACAGACACCACAGGCGACCATCTTCACCAGCACCTCGGTGCCTTGCGGCACCGGGGTATCGGCTTCCATGCGTTGCAGCGGCGCACCGGGCGCCGCAGTCTGATAAGAAATCATGCATTCTCCTTAATTGTGGTCAAAGAACACCGGATCAGGCGCTCTCTCTGGCCCATTCAGCAAACGTTTTGCCTTCTTTGGCCAACTTCTCAAGCAACGGAGCCGGCTGCCAGAAATCGGCGCCCTGGGTATCACGGAACTCACAGATGCGATCGTAAACCTTTTTCAGGCCCACCTGGTCGGCATAGAACATCGGGCCACCCTTGGCCACCGGAAATCCGTAGCCATAGAGGTAAACCACATCAATATCGCCGGGACGCTGCGCTATACCTTCTTCCAGAATCAACGCACCTTCGTTGATCAACGGGAAGAACAGACGATCAACAATTTCTTCTTCACTGATCTCGCGCTGCTTGATCCCCAGCTCTTCAGCTTTCTGTTTAATCAGCGCTTCCACTTCCGGATCCGCCTGACGGGCACGGGTTGCTGCATCATATTTGTAATACCCGGCACCTGTTTTCTGACCCATGCGACCCATTTCCACCAGTGCGGTGGCAATGCAATGCGTCCTGGGGTCGTGTACTACATCTGTACGAGCCTGGCGCGCCTTGTAGCCAATATCCAGGCCGGCCAGATCACCGACCGCCAGCGGCCCCATGGCCATGCCGAATTTCTCGGCAGCCGCGTCGACCTGCGTTGGCGTCGCACCGTCCAGCAGCAGCATGTGAGCCTGACGACCGTAACCTGTCAGCATGCGGTTACCGATAAAGCCGTAACAGACGCGGGAAAGCGCACACACCTTGCCAATCTTTTTGCCGAGCTGCATGACTGTTGCCAGCACATCGTCTGCAGTCTTTTCACCACGGACCACTTCCAGCAACTTCATGACATTGGCCGGGCTGAAGAAATGCATACCCACTACGTCCTGTGGACGTTTGGTAGCTTCGGCGATCATGTTGACATCCTGATAGGACGTGTTGGTCGCCAGAATCGCGCCGGGTTTGCAGGCCGCATCCAGTTTGGCAAACACTTCCTTCTTGATATCGGGATTCTCGAATACCGCTTCGATTGCCAGATCAACATCCCCCAGCGTGGCATAGTCAGTCGTGCCAGAGATCAGCGCCATCCGCTTGTCCATATCGGCCTCAGTCATGCGGCCTTTCTTCACGGTAATACTGTAGTTCTTGCGGATGATGCCAAGGCCACGTTCCAGCGCCTCGTCATTGATTTCAACCATCACCACCGGAATACCGACATTGGCAAAACACATCGCGATGCCGCCACCCATGGTGCCACCACCAATAATGGCCACTTTTTTGATGTCACGCACCGTCGTGTCTTTGGGCAGCCCCTTGATTTTGGCAGCTTCGCGCTCGGCGAAAAAAGCATGCCGCATGGCTTTGGATTGCGGCGAGGTCACCAGTTCGGTAAACAGTTTACGCTCAACCTCCAGGCCCTCATCCATTGGCAGAGTCGCAGCCGCTTCCACACAGGAAATGATACGATCCTGGGCAATCTGGCCGCGGGCACGCTTTGCCACCTGTTTACGGTAGGCGTCAAAAAATCCCGGCTCAATGCTGGCAGGATCTATGGTGATATCACGCACGCGCTTGAGCAGAGCACCTGACTCCAGCAGGTCCTGAGCATAGGCGACAGCAGCTGCCTGCAGGTCGTCGCCGGTCAATACTTCGTCGATCAGACCCATGTCACACGCTTTGGCTGCCGCAATCGGGTCGCCTGCTGTAATCATGTCCAGGGCGGCTTTTACACCAGCGATACGCGGCACACGCTGAGTGCCGCCGGCGCCCGGCAGCAGACCCAGCTTCACTTCCGGCAGACCTACTTTTGCTGACGGAATCGCACAGCGATAATGACACGCCAGTGCTGTTTCAAACCCGCCGCCCAGCGCCGTGCCGTGAATGGCGGCAATCACCAGTTTGGAAGAGTTTTCAAGCGCGCCAAGCACTGCTGGCAACGACGGTTCCATCGGTGGTTTGCCAAATTCGGTAATATCCGCACCGGCAATGAACGTGCGGCCCTCACACATCAGCACAATCGCTTCCGATGCATCATTCTGGGCTGCCTGAACGGCATTCAGAATGCCTTCACGGACTGCCTGTGACAGTGCGTTGACGGGCGGGCTGTTGACCTTGATCACACCAACATTACTGACAATTTCGTAACTGACGACACTAGTCATAAATTAATCCCTTACTTGATTTTCAGAACGTAAATTTAAATATTTCAGTCGAGTCTTTCAATAATGGCAGCAACACCCTGACCGATGCCTATGCACAGGCTGACAGCTGCGTAACGGCCACCGGTGCGCTCCAGCTGTCGCACTGTGGACAGCGCAATTCTGGCACCTGACGCCCCCAGCGGATGACCAACAGCAATCGCGCCACCATTGGGGTTCACCCGCGGATCGCTGAAGTCCACTTCCAGCATTTTCAGACAACCCAGCACCTGGGTTGCAAACGCCTCATTAATCTCAATGAAATCCATGTCTTTCAGCGTCAGGCCCGCCCGCGCAAGCGCCTTGCGAATGGCAAACACCGGCCCAAGCCCCATTACCCGTGGATCAACACCCGCAACTGCACCGGCAATTATCCGTGCCCGCGGTTTTACGCCATATTCATCACCAATGGCGGCATTACCGATAACTAATGCTGCAGCACCATCATTAATGCCGGATGCGTTACCGGCAGTCACAACGCCGCCTTCAAACAACGGTCGCAGACCACCCAGCGTCTCAACCGTCGAATCGGCACGCGGATGTTCATCGGCATCCACTATACGTGGCGGCTTTTTGCGTCCCTGAGACACCTCAACCGGGATAATTTCATCCTTGAAGAAACCTGCCACTCGCGCGGCCTCGTACTTCGCCTGCGATGCGGCAGCAAATCTGTCACTGTCGTCACGACTGATACCAAGGTCACTGGCGATATTGTCTGCGGTCTGAGGCATAGTATCTTCACCAAACCCTTTGGCAATCAACGGATTGGTAAACCGTGCTCCGAGGGTGCTGTCAGCAATCTGCTGACCGCGGTCGAATGCTGTCTGCGCTTTGGAGAGAATCAGCGGAGCACGGCTCATTGACTCAACGCCACCCGCCAGAAACAGTGCGCCTTCGCCGGTTTTTACGCCACGACTGGCATCAAGCACTGCCGCCAGACCGGATCCACAAAGCCTGTTGACTGTCAGCCCGCCCACAGATGTAGGCATGCCTGCCAGCAGTGCAGCGAACCGACCCACATTACGACAATCTTCACCAGCCTGATTGGTATTACCCATGATCACATCTTCATAGGCATCCGGACTGAACGCATTGCGCCCCACCACATTCCGGATCACATGGGCCAGCAGATCATCAGGCCGCACCGGTGAAAGAGCACCACCATGGCGACCGAATGCCGTGCGCGCACCGTCGTAAATAAAGGCTTCGTGTAATTGATTCATAGAAATATTCTCTTGTTCCCCATAACATACAGACTTTGTCAGGGCCGCAATGGTAGCACAAGCTACCAGAGCGTGGAATTAGACTCCGAGCGTTCGTTCAGAGTATTATGTCGAACTTTCGTTCGATGGAGATTAAGCATGATCCGAGACCAGGAATTACTGAATCAACTCATTGATATGGTTGATCGTTTTGTGCGGGAAAGACTGATCCCGGCAGAGCACGAAGTGGCCGAGAACTACAAGGTTCCCGATGAAATCATCCAGGAGATGAAAGAGCTTGGCCTGTTTGGAATGACCATCCCCGAAGAGTACGGCGGGCTGGGATTGACCATGGAAGAAGAGATTCATGTGGCCATGGCACTGGGACGAACTTCCCCTGCATTCCGCTCCATCCTGGGCACCAACAATGGTATCGGTTCAGCCGCGGTGGTGTTTGATGGCACCGAAGAGCAGAAACAGAAGTTCCTGCCAAAATACGCCAGCGGTGAGTGGGTCGGCTGCTTTTGCCTGACCGAGCCTGATGCCGGATCCGATGCTGCCTCCCTGAAAACATCTGCTGTGCGCGATGGTGATCACTACATCCTCAATGGCACCAAGCGCTACATTACCAATGGCCCGGTTGCCGATACCTTTAATGTCATGGCACGCACCAACCCGGATATAAAAGGTGCCCGCGGCATTTCAGCGTTCATTGTGGAAAAAGGCACCCCTGGTCTCACGCTGGGCGCAATCGATAAAAAAATGGGTCAGGCTGGTTCACTGACCTGCGATGTCATTTTTGAAGACTGCCGCGTCCCCGCAGCCAACCTGATCGGTGAAGAAGGCCAGGGCTTCATCACTGCCATGAAAGTTCTGGATCGTGGCCGCCTGCATATTGCCGGTTTCAGCGTCGGCATTGCCGGACGCCTGATCGATGACGCACTGCACTATGCCATCGAGCGCAAGCAGTTTGGCAAACCGATCGCCGAGCACCAGCTGATCCAGGCGATGCTGGCAGATTCAAAAACTGAAGCCTATGCAGCCAGATGCATGGTGCTGGATGCTGCCCGAATGCGTGATGACGGTCAGAACGTGAGCACGGAATCCGCTGCCTGCAAACTGTTTGCGACAGAGATGGTGGGTCGAGTGGCGGACCGCGCGGTGCAGATACATGGTGGTGCCGGTTATATCTCGGAATATGCGGTTGAGCGCTTTTACCGTGATGTGCGTCTGTTCCGTCTGTATGAGGGTACGTCCCAGATCCAGCAGATCATCATCGCTCGCAACATGATCCGCGAGGCGAGCTGACAGATCCGGAGCTTCGTAATTGGCACCGGCCAGGGCGTCAGCGGCCGCAACGCGGATCGGCCATCTCCCGGCCCCGCCCGCCCGGCGTTGCGGAACTCAACGTCGCGGCTGCGCCGCTCCGGATTCAAACAATCCTCACGCTTTTTCGGGCGGACGGGACCGGGAGAATACATGGCCTGACTGATCCGCGCTGCGGCCGCTGACGCCCTGACCTTGACGATTGCGGCAGGATCAGTATTCCGGCGGGCAGAACGATGACCAATAGGGGCACGTTTCTCCTGCTGCCTGTAGCCCGAAAAGTGCGAGAATTGCACGAATCCCGGGCGGCACAAGGGCCGGGTGACGGGTCGCAGAATTGCGCCCGTTCAGGCCGCGTTTATCCTTTTGCAGCTCAGCCGATCAGCGGGCGGGACTGTCCGAATCCCGAGCAGCTTGCTGCGAGGTTGAGTTCCCCCCCGCCGGCTGAGCTGCAAAAGGATGCGGCCGGGCGTAATCTGCGACCCGCCACCCGGCCCGCTCCACGCCCCTGCGTCGTTGCTGGTTGGGGGCGGTCAGGACACCGGTGGGCAGGATGATGAATAATCAGGCCACGCTTCTCCTGCTGCCTGTTGCCCGAAAAGTGCGAGCATTGCACGAATCCCGAGCGGCGCAGCCGCGAGGTTGAGTTGCGCAGCGCCGGGCAACAGGCAGCAGGAGGTGGCCAGTCATCATCCTGCCCACCGGTGTCCTGACCGCCCCCAACCAGCAACGACTCGCAAAAAAAGTCCCCAAACCACTTGTAATTCCGCAAAAAATCAATAAACTGCTCCCCCTCTGTCGCTTCTTGCAGTCATCAGCAGACCAGCATCAGACAAATCATCTTATCAACCACGCATGGTGTGGAGGCTTATAGTCCAGACGGCAACTGCTTAATCACAGCAAAACAGACGGTCTATGAGTTCACCGCCATCTTTTTTTGGGGCAAGGATTATGAGCACAATCTCCTCCATTAAAGAGTCTCTCAAACCTACCGACACCAGTGCGAATGAGAGTGAATGGCCGACCTTTACCGGCGAGCCGGCAGCAGAGGCCCAGGATCATTTCATCCACAGAAACGGCCTGGAATTTGCGGGAACACACCTTCTGATTGACTTCTGGGGCGCAGAAAACCTCACTGAACTGGACATCATGGAAACCGCCTTCCGCAAATGCGTTGAAGACTGCGGTGCCACGCTCCTGCATATTCACATGCACCACTTCACACCCAACGGTGGGATTTCCGGTGTCGCAGTGCTGGCTGAATCCCATATCAGTGTTCACACATGGCCAGAACGTGGTTACGCCGCATTCGACATTTTCATGTGTGGTGATGCCCAGCCAGAGAAAGCTGTGCCCATCCTCAAGGCGGCATTCAAACCAACTCGCGTCACCGTTGGTGAACAGTTGCGTGGCCTGACTCAGCCTGCCACCGAAGAATAAACCAGAGAACGCCCATGACACAGCGCCAGTGGACCGAAAGCCTTTACAACGGCTACGGCCAATCGTTCAGTGTTGATGAAGTTTTGTTCGAGCACAAAACCGATCACCAGCACCTGATGATTTTTCAGAACCAGCAATTTGGTCGTGTCATGACTCTGGACGGGGTTGTGCAAACGACCGAACGGGACGAGTTCATCTACCACGAAATGCTGACGCACGTACCCGTCATGGCGCACGGCAATGTGAAACGCGTACTGATCATCGGTGGCGGTGATGGAGGCATTTTACGAGAAGTCTGTCGTCACACATCAATAGAACATGTCACGCAGGTCGAGATAGACCAGTCCGTCATCGACATGGCACGGCGCTACCTGCCAAATCACAGCGCCGGTGCCTATGATGATCCGCGCGCCAATATCATTATTGGCGACGGATTCGACTTCGTCCAGACCACTGAGGAGCGCTTTGACGTCATCATCTCCGACTCAACTGACCCGCTCGGCCCGGGCGAAGTTCTGTTTACCAAAGATTTTTACGCCGGCTGCCAGCGCTGCCTGAATCCGGGCGGCATTCTGGTTACCCAGAATGGCGTCGCCTTTATGCAGACAAGTGAGGTCAGCAATACTGCCAGCCGCCTCAGCCGCCTTTTCAGCGACTGGCACTTCTACAGTGCGGCTGTCCCGACCTATGTCGGCGGTATCATGGCGTTTGCCTGGGCCAGTGACACAGCAGCACATCGCCAGATTGAGCTGAGCACACTCCGGCAGCGATGGACAGCTGCCGCCATCAGCACCCGTTACTATACACCTGAGTTGCACAAAGCTGCTTTCGCCCTGCCTCAGTACTTGATCCAGGCCATATCCTCTGCTCAACAGCCTTGACAACCTGTCACCTGTTTACCCAATATGACCGCAGATAATAATACACAGGCGGTATGGGGACACTACATTGGAACAGCTGAAAAAGATTCTGGTCATCGTTGATCCGGACAACGAAAAAGACTTTGTAATCGATCGCGCCATTTTGCTGGCATTCAACTACCGCTCTCACGTCCTGCTGCTGATGAACAAGCCAAATGTTCTGCCACAGAAGGACGCTGACTCCGGCAGCCTGGCCAGTCGATTTTTCCATTCTCAAAAAAAGCATTTTACCCAGCACTATCAGGCTAAACTGGACGCACTCAAGGCGCGTTTTGAAGCTCAGGGCATCCCCACCGACACCCTGTTCAGTGCTGACAGGAACAGTGCTTCAATGCTGCTGCGAAAAATTCGCGAATACCAGCCGGATATGACACTGAAAAGTGTCGAACATCAAGGCCGGCTCGCACGTATCCTGATCACCAATACCGACTGGCGTCTGATTAAAAACTGCCCGTCGCCGTTGCTGCTGGTAAAGGCGCAACGCTGGGCTGAAGATGGCTGTGTCATAGCATCTGTGGACCCCATGCATGCCAAAGCGCAACAGAATGAACTTGATCACCTGCTGCTGGATACGGCGGCGAGCCTTGCCAAATCCATGCAACTCAACACCCGGGTTTACCACTGTTATTTTCCGGATCTGAGCACCATGTTCCCGAAAGTGACCGGCGCAGACAGCTACATCAAAAAAGTCCGCGAGACGCACTGGGAAAAAATCAGCCAATTAATTGCCGAGCATAATATCGCGGAAGATGATGTCATTATGGTACGGGGCGATGTTGCCAAAACCCTGAGCCAGGTAATCAAACGCGAGAAAGGCAATATTCTGGTGCTGGGTGCGCTGTCGCGCAATGTGGTCGAACAGGCCATTGTTGGCAGCACTGCTGAAAAGATTCTCTATGACACGACCTGCGATGTACTTGTCATGAAACACCAGCGCACAGTGAGTCCACATGCCACGTGACAGCTTTCGTGTCCTGACGCTGAACATCCATAAGGGGTTTGCATTCGGACCGCAACGACTGGTGCTCTCACATATCCGCGAGCATTTGCGCGCCAGCAAGGCTGACCTGGTATTTCTGCAGGAGGTGGTTGGCGACAACACCCGGCATCGCAAACGCCTGCAGCAATGGCCCGATGCAACCCAGCTTGAATACCTGGCTGACACGGTATGGACTCATCATGCCTATGGCAAGAATGCCATTTATCAGCACGGACATCACGGGAATGCCATTCTCAGCGAACTGCCCTTTGTCAGCTGGGACAATATCGATGCCTCATTTGTCAATTTTTCACAACGTGGCTTCCTGCACGGCACCATTGCCGGCGACGTTCATCTGATATGCATTCATCTGGGTCTGTTTGAACGCGAACGAAAACTGCAGACCTTTCAGCTGATTGACTATATCCGGCGGACTGTGCCTGATGATGCGCCGCTGATCATTGCCGGCGACCTTAATGACTGGCGCAAGACCACCCATCGAAATCTGAAAACCAGCCTGGGGCTGACGGAGGTTTTTGAATCACATAGCGGTGCTTGTGCCGACACTTTCCCCGCTTTCTTCCCATTGCTGTCCATGGATCGGATTTACCTTCGCGGCTTTGACGTCAGCGGCTGCGAACGAATTTCAGGTGACAACTGGCGTGAATTCTCCGACCATTGTGCATTGATTGCGGATATCAAGCGCACCTCAGGCTGACATCATGTGGGATCAAGTGACATCTGGCATCTATATCTGGCTGATTCCGCTGATTGTCCTGACCATGGGGCTATGGACAGCCGGTCACGCGCTACTGAACAAGCGCGACCCCAAGGCAGCGTTCGGCTGGATAGCAATGTGTATCATCCTGCCGGTAGGTGGCCCCATTCTCTATCTGCTGTTTGGCATCAATCGAGTGCGTGCCCGTGCCCAGCGGGACTATCATGCCAAGATCAGCCGTGAATCCCTGCAAACCATACCGGATCCCGAAGGCACGTCCTTTCGCCCACTGTCAAACATCGGCGAAGTGCTGACTCGCAAGGGTCTGAGTGCGTGCTCTGACCTTCAGGTTTATGAAAATGGCGAGACACTTTATCCTGCCATGCTGGAAGCCATCGGCAATGCGCGTGACCGGGTACTGCTTGCCTCCTATATTTTTGACAATGATGCGACCGGACTTGAGATAGCACATGCGCTGGCAGCCGCCAAAGCACGCGGCGTTCAGGTCAAGGTGATCCTTGACGGCATGGGCGAATTGATGAGTTTTCCCCGCATCGGCGGCAAACTCAGGAAACTGGGAATTGAGTTCCATCGCTTCAACCCTCTGCATATAATTCCGCCATCACTCAACATCAATATGCGTAACCATCGCAAGCTGATGATAGCGGACGGCCTGCTGGCGTTTACCGGTGGGCAGAATATTGGCAACCGACACCTTGCCAGCAGACTCGACAATCCGCACCGGGTGCTTGATATTCATTTTGCTTTGCAGGGAAAAATTGTCGATGAGCTGGAATGGGCCTTTTGGCAGGACTGGCATTTCTGCAGCCAGGACAGGGATGTTCACCAGTTTCGCGGCACCAATATCAATAAACCGGACTCTCCAATATGGAGTCGCCTGATTCTGGATGGCCCCAACAAGGATCTGGACAAGTTGAGCCACCTGATTAACGGTGTTGTTTCTGCCGCCAATCACCAGATACTGATCATGACACCGTACTTTCTGCCAACATTTGATCTGATCGGCGCATTGATTGCCGCCCGCATGCGCGGGCTGACAGTGCGAATCCTGTTGCCCGGCCACAACAATATTAAACCGGCACACTGGGCAGCGCAGAATTCGATCCGCCAATTACTTGAAGCGGATATAGATATCCGCTACCTGCCGGCACCGTTTGTACACAGTAAACTGTTTCTGATCGATGACTACTACGCCATGATCGGGTCAGCCAACATCGACCCGCGAAGTTTGCGGCTGAACTACGAACTGGGCGTTGAGCTGTTCTCGCATGACGTTAACACACGCCTGAGCAATTACGTCAATGCCATGTCGCAAACCGCAACACCCGTGACACTTGCACACATCAATAACAGATCACTACCGGTCAAGCTCAGAGATGCTCTGGCGTGGCTTTTTTCACCTTATCTGTAAAACCGTCAGGTTTCAGTATCAACACGTCCTGACTGACCCGGTCAAGCAGGCGTTCGGCGGTGCTCCCCACCAGAAAGCGGTCAACGGCAGAGCGGGACACAGCCCCCATCACCAATACATTGGCATGCAGATCTTTCAACAGTGCGGGAAGTGATTTTTTCACCTCCTCATCAACCACATGCAGTTGCTCATCCTTCAGTGAAAACGCACTGAGCAAATCCGCAGTTTTCTGTTTGTACAGATCAAGATCAACCTTCACCGGATACATACCCGACACCGGCGGCTGGTAACATGAGTGGTAAACATGGACTGATCCCTCAGTGATCTCTGCCAGCCTGACAGCAGCGGCGGTGAGTTGTGTGTCCAGCTCGGCAGGTTTGTCATTGACGTGGGTAGGGTCAACGGCGACCACAAACACCGGGTGATCCGGCCAGCTCTGATCCTTCACCAGCAATAACGGACAGGGACAATAGCGCAACAGCTGCCAGTCCTGGTGGGATAGCAGCAAGCGGGCAATTTTCTCGTGATGACGGCTACTTTGCACCAGCAGGTCAGGTTTGCTGTCCAGCACCTTTTTGACGATGGCACGATAGGGGGGATTACCCCACAGCGCATCAACACTCACGTGAAAGCCCTGCCCGCGGATGACGGCCGCCATGTCCTCCAGCAGTCGGCGATTGTTGGCAACGTGTTCCTCACGCAGCCTGGCCGCCTGCAGCGGATCAAAGTAATAGCCGTCCTCCAGGTACGGACTGTGATCACAGACCAGCAATTCCAGCTCTGCGCCGGATACCCGGGCAAGTCGCACCGCCTTGTCCAGAGCCAGCTGTTTATCCTGATCCGGCTCAATGACAACCATTATCTTTTTTATGCTTTGCATGGTGTTCTCCCGTCCTGTGCAGCCCTGATGAGCATTTACAGCAGATTAAGATAATCCAGACCACGAATCAATCAGCGCTGGCCTACAGACGCTGACTTCTCATTTGGGCAAGGCTCGGTTACACTGCGATATCGCAGATGTACGCCAATCGACGGGAGAAGACACACATGAGCTACAAAACAATTCTGGTAGCAGTCGATTTATCCAATGAGTCAGAAAAGGTCATCGAGAGAGCGGTCGAGTTTGCCGACGGTGATGTCTCGCGTCTATACCTTACGCATGTGGTTGAGCCGGTCGCTGCGGCCTATCCGATTGATGCCTATGCTATCAACATGACCAAACTGCAGGAAGAAGCCATGGCTATTTCCGCGCAGCGTCTGGCGGGAATTGCGGACAAACACGGTATAAGTTCTGACCGTCAGCTGGTACTGGCAGGCGCTGCGGCAACCGAAATTCGCAGTAAAGCCGAGGAACTGGGTGCCGACCTTATTGTAATCGGCAGCCACGGCACGTCGGGCTGGAAGCTCCTGCTGGGCTCAACAGCCAACAAGGTACTGCATGGCGCAAGTTGCGATATTATGACGGTGCGCGTGGGCAAGTAGGTAAGCAAGTAGGTAAGTAGGTAAGTAGGTAAGTAGGTAAGTAGGTAAATAAAGCGCCATTTAAGCACTCACACCCCATTACTCATGATCTAGAACACTCTATGAACGGACATGTCACGTTGAACGATGCCACAAACACAACAATAGCAGCTTCAACCACCGCCGCCCCGGTGCGATCCCGGCCGTGCCCGCATAACCCCGCAGTCAGCTGCAGCAGCTGCCGCCTCAGCGATCTGTGTTTACCCATTTCGCTGAACAAGAGCGAAATAGTGCAGCTTGATGAAATCATCGAGCGCAACCGCCCCCTGCGCAAAGGCGAACATCTGTACCGCCAGCTTGACGAATTTCGTTCTGTTTTTGCTGTGCGCAGCGGCAGTTTCAAGTCCTATGTGCTAGGGCCAGACGGGCAAAGTCGTGTGACCAGCTTTTACATGCCCGGTGAAATCATTGGCATGGACGGCATTGCCACCCGGCGTCACGGCGTTTCCACCACGGCGCTGGAACATTCATCTATCTGCGAAATCCCTTTCTCGCAACTAGAGAAACTCAGCCACCAGTTACCCAATCTGCAAAGCCGCTTTTTTTCCATCATGGGCAATGAAATCGTCAAGGATCAGCAGATTCACACACTGCTGAGCAGCTACACTGCCGAGCAGCGCCTGGCCTCGTTCCTGCTGAGCCTGTCCAGCCGCTATGCACGCTGCCAGCTGTCACCCGAGCGGTTTTTGCTGCACATGACACGCAGCGACATCGGCGAATATCTGGGATTGACACTGGAAACGGTCAGCCGGGTGTTTTCCGCTCTGCAGAAGAAAGAGATCATCAGCGTCAAGAATCGCGAAATCGAAATCCGCGACATGCAACGCCTGCGCGCTATCCTGGGCGAGTAAGCCCGTAAAGAGCCGATTAGGTCTATACACAACCGCGCAAGCGTTGCCGCGCCCCCCTTACCTCACAGCTTGTTCACCGGGATCTTGAAATACACCGTGCCATTGTCCTCTGCCGGCGGCATTTCACCCGCCCGGATGTTCAGCTGAATTGACGGCAGAATCAGCCGGGGCATCTCAAGGGTCGCATCTCGCGCTTCACGCATCGCTACAAACGCCTCTTCAGTGACGCCTTCATGCACATGAATATTGTGCTTTTTCTGCGCCGCAACGGTCGTTTCATACTGGTGTTCGCGTTTATCCCCCGGGTAATCGTGGCACATGAACAGCCGTGTTTCATCCGGCAGCGTCAATAATCGCTGAATTGACCTGTACAGGGTTTTGGCATTACCACCGGGGAAGTCACAGCGTGCAGTGCCCACATCGGGCATAAACAGGGTATCACCGACAAACACCGCATCACCTATCCGCCAGGACATGTCAGCCGGTGTATGACCCGGGGTATAGATCACCTCCCCTTCCATGTCACCAACGTAGAACTTCTCACCTTCCGCAAAAAGTTTGTCAAACTGACTGCCATCAACCAGGAATTGTTTCTCAAGATTGAACACGTCGCGGAAGATCTTCTGCACGTCTACGATTTTTTCACCAATCGCAGTCTTACCGCCTACATTATCCCGAACAAACGGCGCGGCTGATAAATGGTCCGCATGCGCGTGGGTCTCAAGAATCCAGTCGACAGTCAGTTTCTTCTCCCTGACGTAATCAATCAATCGCCGGGCGCTGTCAGTGCGCGTGCGGCCTGACTTGGGATCATAATCCAGCACCGGATCAATAATGGCCGCATGGCCACCCACATGATCATAGACAACGTAACTGAACGTTTCCGAGTCAGTGTCGAGAAAAGCCTCAACAACAGGTTTGACAACGTTATCGTGAGTACTCATGGAATCCTCCTTTCTGGCTGCCTGAGTGCAGCATCAGCTTCATTGCAAATAAAATACTTGAAAATAATATATTTGTAAATATAATATATTTATCGTAATCATAAAGTAGACTGGAGCCTGGCCCGAGAATGAATCAGATCAATCTGAATGACATGCGCAATAATGCTGATAAAGCTGTCACGCTATTGCGCACGATGGCCCATGAAGACCGCCTGATCCTGCTGTGCCAGCTGACCGGGCATGAAATGTGTGTCAGCGAACTGGAGCAGCAACTGGATATCCGCCAACCCAGCCTGTCACAGCAACTTGGCGTGTTGCGCCGGGAAGGGCTGGTATTGACCCGGCGTGAAGGCAAACATATTTATTATCGCGTCAAGCAGGGTCCCGCACTCGAACTGCTGAACGCACTTCATTCACTGTATTGTGGCAAATAAAAAACTGACAAAGGAGACAACTAATGGTTATCGACTGGGCATCTTTCACTCCCTGGACCGCGCTGGCAGGTGGCGCACTGATCGGCCTTGCCGCCGCGATGTTCATCCTCCTCAACGGCCGTATCGCAGGTATATCCGGCATCGTCGGAGGCCTGCTGAAACCGGCATCGGGCGACATCCTGTGGCGGGTTCTGTTTGTCGGCGGTATGGTGCTGGCACCGGCAGTCTGGCTTATTTTTGCAGCGCTGCCACCAATACAGATTGATGCCGGCTACCCAATGCTGATTATAGCCGGCCTGCTGGTTGGCCTCAGTACCCGGTATGGCGCAGGGTGCACCAGCGGGCACGGCGTGTGCGGCATATCCAGATTGTCCCCACGCTCAATCACCGCAACCATCGCCTTTATGGCGACCGGTTTTATCACTGTTTACATCATCCGCCACGTTATCGGCGCCTGAACTGACACCGAGGAGAACATCATGAACAAGCACTTCATTTCGGCATTTGTCACCGGGCTCATCTTTGGAATCGGCCTGCTCGTTTCCGGCATGGCGAACCCTGATAAAGTCCTGTCGTTTCTGGATCTGGCTGGCGCCTGGGATCCCTCTCTGGCGCTGGTCATGGGCGGTGCCATCGCTGTCGGCATTATCGCTTTCAGCTTTGTGATCAAGGGTCGTACCCATTCATTTCTGGGGGAGCCACTGCGATTGCCAACCAAAACGGAACTGGACAGCAGACTGGTGCTGGGCAGCCTGGGATTTGGTGTCGGCTGGGGCCTTGCAGGGTTCTGTCCCGGTCCCGCACTGGTAGCGTTTGGAGCCGGCGAAATAAAGGCAATCGTGTTTGTCGTTGCCATGCTGGCAGGCATGGGATTGTTCGAGATCCTGGAACGCCGCCCCAAGCCCGTCGCTAATTAAGCAGATTGGCCGGTGAATACTGATCCGTCAGCACCCGGGTGGACTCATCCCAATCGGGCCGGGTGCTGAGCTGGGCAGGATACTCCAGAAAATTGATACCGTAGGGCCGCAGGCGCTCAAACAGGTCCCGGGCTGGCTGCCGCAGCAATCCCGGCTCCGGTAGCGGCTGCTTCATGGCAAGAATAATCCGGTTGCCACTGCCCGCCTGTTTGAAATTATAGAACTCACCAAACACTGCCTGGTATGTAACCGATTCATAATCATACAGCTGACTGGATGCGAACGTATTCGCCACCACAACCCCGTCATCAGCAAGAATATCAGCGACCTCCTGCAGAAACTCCCGGGTCAGCAGATGTTCCGGAATGTATTCCCCGGAGAAGGCATCCAGGACAATATAGTCATACTGCTCGCCACGCAGTCCGGCACGTTTGATAAACACGCGGGCATCAACCACATGCACAGCATGGCGCTCATCCTCACGGTAACCAAAAAATTCTTTGGCAACATTAACCACAGCCTGATCAACCTCCAGCACATCAATCACCGCATCAGGATAGAGCTCACGCATGACCATGGGTATGGTGCCACCGCCCAACCCTGCCACCAGAATCCTTCGGGGGTCGGGATTCAGCAGTAAACCGGCAAAACTCATTTTTGTGTAATTGAATACCAGACGCTGGGGATCCCGCAGATCGATGCAGGTCTGATTCATGTCGCCCCGGTGAACATTGAACAACATGCACCGCTGGCCATTAAACTCGGTAACCACGACGTTGCGGTACTGCGAACGCTCTTCATGAATAACAGTACGTTGCGCCACGACCTGCGTACTGAACAATACAGTGGCCAGCGCACCTATCAAAACTCCCGGCATTCTCATTGCTTCACCTCCGGACCTGCCTGACGGAAGGAAAATACAACCAATGCCGCGCAGCATAAAAGCGCGGCCATGCATCCCCACATCACCTGATTGATCTCGAACCACATCACAAAATAGAACGAAGTGCCCAGTGTCCCCAGTGCACTTCCCAGTGTCGACACAAAATACAGCAGGCCCGCGATACCACCACTGTGTTCCTGGGTGGACACCAGCAACCGCACCGAATAAGGCGAAACCATCCCCATGACACAGATTGGCAGAAAATACAGCAACCCCGCCGTGAGCAACGAACCATAACGGGGGTCTTCGACTGCCAGAAAAATCGCCGTCATGATCGGGTCAGCCAGAAAGATGATTGGCAGACACAACGCGGCGGCAGCCACAAAGAATAACGAAAACAGCCGTGGCCCGGGATTGCGCAACGACAGGCGGCCTCCCCACAGATAACCCAGCGACAGTGACAGCATAAACACCGTGATGATACTGCCCCACACATGGACACTGCTGCCAAAATAGGGGGCCAGTACACGGCCGCCCAGCAACTCAATGGACATAATGACAAAGCCATTTATAAAGGCGACCACCAGCACGGTCAGGCGGGTAAAGGCAGAATGAGAAACGGAAGACTGAACCTGCGACAAAGGAATACTCCGGGGGAACTGATATTTTTCCAGGCAGCAAGAGTACCATACGGCCGCGCCGATTTGCCAAACTCCCGCCATAGGCGTATTCTCTGCGCGCATTCGCGTTGCCAGAAACGACTCACCCTCCTGAGTCCGCGCAGATCCGGAACCCTGTATGTCTGACACCACAATTTCCACACCCCGGCTGAGCCTGTTCCGGCTGGCGGGCCCTACCATTGTCGGCAATCTGCTGCTGTCGATGGTGCATCTGGCTGCCATCAAGATTGTCGCGGCGCTTGGTGCTGAGGCAGTGGCGGCCGTCATTGCTGCCGACCGCATCTACATGGCCATTCAGCTGATAATTTTTTCCATCACAGCCGGCACCACCACCATGGTCGCATACGCATGGGGGGCCCATAACAGGGACGAAGCCGATCGGGTGGTGAAAATCTCCGCTGCACTTTGTCTGGGCGCATCTCTGGCCCTGTGTCTGGTGGTTCAGTGGCTGGCCACACCGATGGTGGCTATTTTCGGATTGAGTGGTGACATCCTTGCCGAAGCTTCCCGGTACCTGAAAATCCTGATCTACTTTAATGTGTTCTTCTCGTTTCTGGCCGTCATCAGTGCCGCCCTGCGGGCAGCCGGTGATGCCGTGACGCCTGTGTGGGTGGCAGCCATCGGCAACGTGATCAATGTTGTCCTCGCCTATCTGTTTGTTTACGGCGCCGGGCCGCTACCGGCCATGGGCATTACCGGCGCCGCTTACGCTGCGGGCATCTCTTACGCCCTGGTTGCCGGAATTTTTTATTGGTTATGGCAACAACAACGTTTGCTGCTGAAACCCCAGTCGCAATCCTTTTTCAGCAGGGAGCGCGCCCGACGCCTGATACGTATTGCCGTCCCCGCCGGTATCGAACAGTCCATTTTCAATTTTTCCATCATTGCCTTTATGTGGGTGGTTTCCCTGTACGGAACGGAAGCATTCACGGCCTACGGTATCGGCGTCAATATTCTTTCGGTCTCCATCGTAATTGGTATCGGGTTCTCCATAGCCACCGCAACCATGACGGGACAGAATCTGGGTGCAGGGCGTCCTGATGATGCTGAAACAGCTGCATGGAGAAACCTGAAAGTCTCGTTTGCCATCATGGCAGTGATCGGGCTGTTGATTGGTCTTAATGCGAGGTTGATCGGCAGCTTTTTTATCACTGACCCTGTGGTGCTGGATTATCTGGTTGGGTTGATGGTGATGGTTGCAATCGTTCAGCCAATGATGTCGATTGAGTTTACGTTTGGCGGCGCCTTGCGGGGCGCGGGCGATACACGCTCGCCGGCGCGGATCATGTTTACGGGCTTTCTGTTCGGGCGGGTATTGCTGACGGTGGTGTTTTTCTGGCTGGGGCTGAGTGTTTACTGGGTGTATGCGGCGCTGATTGCGGATTATATTATCAAGTCGTCGATGTATCTGGTTATTTTCCGGCGCGGGGCGTGGAAGACGGCGTACGGCGGGGCGTAAAGCGGTCAGGGGTTGGGTAGTGCGCACCGGATCGGCCACCTTCTGCGCCGGGTAACCCGGCGTTGCGCAACTCGCCCTCGCGCGCTTCGCGGGCTCGGAGCTCAGACAGTGCTCACGCTTTTTCGGGTGACCCGGTGCAGAAGAAAGCGTGGCCTGATTGATCCGGCGCGCACTACCCAACCCCTTCCCTTTTGCTATCCCCTGGGCTGTTGTGCCGAACGGCCTAACAACATCGGGGCGTAGCGCAGTGCAAAACATAGCATCGCCAGCATCCACAGACCTGCGGAGAGTTCCAGCCACCACTGGGCGCTGACGCCGGCAGCGATGATACGGCTCAGCGCTGCCAGACTCAGCAGTATGATGGTTGATGTCAGCAGCCAGTGGGTTTGCAACGGGCGGCCAGTGTGACCCAGCGCGGCGCGGGCTGCGACGCTGACAATCATGCTGGCAACCGCACCGATCGTCAGCGCGTGAATGGCAGCACTGACTGGCAGCATATCCGCCACAGACATGGTCCATAAAAGAATCCCGACAAGGAGCCAGGCATAGGACAGATGCATCATCCATACCAGCGGATCTGAAAACGTCAGCCAGAATTTCCAGCGTATAAAGCGCCAGGCCTGCGCTAGAAAACACAGCAGTCCAAGCGGCACGGTTACCGGAGGCGGGAGTTGCAGTACTACACTCACGGCAAAGGCGAGCAACAGACCAATCGCGAGTATATCGGGTTTGCCAAAGTCTGCCGGCATGGCTGCTGAGGAACGAATAGTGCCGGCGACCTGCTGGCGGCGCAGCCAGTTTCCGGTGAAAGCCGGAATCACCCGTCCGCCAACAATATTGATCAGCACTATGACAAGCCAGAGCTGCGCCCATAGCAGCTGGCGCAGATCCAGCACCACCAGCAATTGCAATTCGCCAAGGTGAAACAGGCCATCCAGCAGTAGCATGAGTGCAAGTATCATCACGATCTTGTAATTACGCTTGTTGCGGGCTGCAAAAACCTCACGGGCAATCAACGCGGTTAATAGGCCCCAGAACAGCAGATCGGCAATCGCACTGATTGTTGCTGACTGCAACCCGAAACGACCTGCTGACCAGAACATCACAAGCACCGCCAGCGGCCAGCCGGACACCGGCGGGCGGGAGGTCCAGTTTGCGACCGCGGTGAGCAAAAAACCTGCCATGGCAGCAGCCATCAATCCCATGATCATGTCATGCGCATGCCAGAACACTGGCACACGATTCCAGTCAGGCATGATGCTGCCCCGCCAGATCAGCAACCAGACACCCAATGCCACGATACTGTAAATTACGCCAAGCAGAAAAAACGGTCGAAACCCGTAGGAAAAGAAGCGCTGCAAAAAATCCATTAATGAATTCCCATTCGTTTAATCATGCGATAAAGATTGCCCCGATCCAGACCCAGAGACCGGGCTGTTTCGGCAATATTCCTGTCATGCATCCGAAAACGTCTTTCGATCAATTGACGTTTGTACTGCTCAACAGATTGCTGAAAACCATCATGCTCGGCAACATCGCTATCCGGCGCGGTAGAGACAGTCTGCGGCAAAGAATCACGTCCCAGATCATCACGCTGAATTTCCGTAATACGTGCACGGAGCGGCTTTCTCGACATGGCCCGAATCGTTGCACGCGCCAACGTGTGCTCCAGTTCACGGACATTTCCCGGCCAGGAATATTCTTTCAACCAACGGCTGGCGTCGGGTGACAAACGCAGACCTTTCAGGCCGTAACGTCGCTCATTGAGCTGCATAAAATGCCCGGCAAGCAACAACACATCCTCTGAGCGATCACGCAAGGATGGTACAGTAATCGGATACACGCTGAGACGGTGATAGAGATCCGCGCGAAAGCGGCCCGCAGCAACTTCAGCTTCCAGATCCCGATTGGTAGCGGCGATCACCCGCACATTGACTGTGTGCAACTTGTCACTGCCTACCCGTTGAATTTCGCCACTTTGCAGCGCCCGCAATAACGTGGCCTGCAAAGACAATGGCAGTTCACCGACCTCATCCAGCAGCAGGGTGCCCTCGTCGGCCAGTTCAAACTTGCCGGCACGCGCGTTTACTGCTCCGGAAAATGCACCCGCTATGTGCCCAAACAGTTCGCTTTCTGCCAATGACTCTGGCAATGCAGCACAATTGACATGCACAATAATATTGTCGGCGCGCGGCGAATGCAGATGAATCAGGTGCGAGACCAGTTCCTTACCGGTTCCGGTTTCCCCCTGAATAAGCACTGGCAGATCTGAACGCCCCACCACTTCGGCCTCTCGGCGCAATCTGGTCATGGCGGCACTGTCTCCGATCAACTCCTTGTCAGCCTTGTACTGTGAAACGCTGTGCAGTACCAGCTGGTGGCGCTCCAGATCAAGGGACAATGCCTTGATTAGTTCAGCCGCCCGTATCGTTGCCGCCGCTACAGATACAAACGTATCAAGCAAAGGCAGATCAATGTGATCGAACTGACCGGGATGCAGAGCATCCAGTGTCAGCACCCCCCAGATCCGACCATCCACGTGCAGCGGTGCTCCCATGCAGTCATGCACATGTAGCTGATGATCTTCCGAGTCGACCAGTCCATCGTAGGGATCAGGCAGGTCCGAGTCTGCAGCAAAGCGCAACAGGCCTCTGCTGTGCAGTATTTCCTTTAATCGGGGCTGCTCCTCTGTGACAAAACGGCGTCCGAGCGTTTCCTGACGCAGGCCTCGTACGGCTCGTGGAATCAGCACACCATTTTCCAGCTGCAGTAGCGCGGTTGCATCACAGGGAAAACAAGCCATCAGCGCATCAAGCAGACGCTTGAAACGCGCATCCACAGGCAGCTCGCGCGACAGGTCCGCAACAATCTCGGAAAGCGCCTGCAGCATATCCTTATAGGGACTCATCGCCCCCTTTTCTGATGTCATATATACATCCTTGATGTCATTAGAACATCCAATATTTAGATGTCATAAAAACAACTTAAACAAATAATACTTTGTTTATCAAGAACTATTTACTTGGCACAACACTTGCTAGCTATGACTTACCAGAAACAATAACTGTCACGAGGAAAATATGACATGAAACTAGTCACTCCCCTGCGCACGGCTATCGTCGCGTTCACTTTGAGCCTGAATCTATCCGCCCAGGCCGCCGAGGTCCCCGTCACCATGACCGTCAAAGAGACCGATATCGCCATCGATAATGCCGGCAACACCCGCCGCATGTGGACTTATGACGGCACAATTCCTGGTCCATTGGTGCGGGTCACACAAGGTGATGTGGTCAAATTTTCGATGCATAACGATGCTGCCAACGGCAACAGCCACTCAATGGATTTTCATGCAGCACGCGTTGACGTTCTGGACGAATTTTCCGATGTCAGCCCCGGCGACTCGAAATCCTATGAATTCCGGGCCGACTACCCGGGTGTATTCATTTACCATTGCGGCAGTGAATCCATGGCCGAACACATCAGTCGCGGCATGTACGGCGTGATCATTGTCGATCCGGCTGAAGGGTACAGCGAGAACTATCCGGCGCCGGACCGTGAATACGTTCTTGTACAAGGCGATCTGTTTGAAGACGGCAGTTCGGCCGAAGACATCACCGCCGGCAATACCTGGGAAGCAGCATTGATCAACGGCAAGGTCTTTCACTACGACCCGGTGCACGACCCGAATGCCAGCCTCGCTCTTGAGGCCGAACCAGGCGAGCGTGTACGCATATTTTTTGTTAATGCATCAATCAATGACACCGCAGCCCTGCACCCGATTGCAGGCATCTGGGATCGCGTCTGGGACAATGGTAATCCCAAAAACCTCAGTCATGGCTTACAGACAGTCAACGTTGCTCCGGCCCATGGCATGGTGCTGGATCTGATTCCACCAGCAGATCGCCCGACCAACAATGCCATAGTCGACCACCGTATGAAAGCGGCAATGGGCGGCGCCATTACTGTCCTGATGAACCACGACGATGCCGATCCGGAGAAAGGGCGTAACGGTAATCTCATACTGCGCTAACAGCGCTACCGACCGGAGTTTTTGACCATGAAATCTGTAAATCAGGCAATATACGCCAGGTTGCTGATCAGTGTCATAAGTCTGGCCATGGACACCCCCCGTGCCATGGCCAGCGGTGACGCCATCTTGCAGTCACTATGCGCATCCTGCCACTCCATTACCGAATCGAAAAGCAACGATATCAGTGAGCGGCTAACCCGCAAAGCGCCTCCATTGCACTTTGCCGGCAACAAGTACCAACGTGAATGGTTGCAGAACTGGCTGACAGAACCTGAACAAATCCACCCGGCTGGTTACTTCCCCAATCGGCGCATCATCAACACGGAGGATGGCGATCAGATCAACCCGGAAGCAGAGTTCAAACACCCTGCCCTCTCCCGCGACGATGCCAACACCGTGTCAGAAGCAATGATGGCATTACGTAGCAGGGACGATCTGATCAAAGCGGACAGCTACCAACCGGGAACCGTTGCGATGCGTATGGGCGTCATGGATTTTCGCCGCTTCAAGGGTTGTGATGCTTGTCATCAGGACAGCACAACGTCCGGCGGCCTCTCCGGCCCTGTGCTCTACGATGCTGCCAAACGACTTCAGCCTGCCTATCTCTCGTCATTCATACAAAACCCGGTGGCCTGGGACAGCAACACCACTATGCCGGTACTGGAAATGAATGAAGCGGCGGTTCATCGCCTGGTTCACTACCTGATGATGCTGGAGGGCGACAAATGAAACTCGATCTGTCTTTAGCAGGAGCAGCTCTGTCTATGGCCGCGCTCATGACACTATCCGCCGGAGTTATGGCCCAACCAGACGGTGCCGCACTTTATGACATGTACTGTGTGCAATGCCATGGAACCAAAGCCGATGGCAAAGGCGTCAACGCTGGTCACCTCAATGTGCAGCCACGCTCCCACATCGACAAAACGGAGATGCTGCAGCGCAGTGATGATGAGCTCACCAAAGTCATAGCGGAAGGCGGCAAGTCAATCAACAAATCCATTCTCATGCCGGCCTGGGAACACAATCTGGATGAAGGGGAGATCAAGGCGCTGGTGATGCATCTACGACAGCTCTGTTGTACAAACTGACACTTTTCAGGAACACGACCATGAAGCGATTTATATTACACATCTTGCTGCCTGCCTTATGGCTTGCAGCGCTGAGCACAGCACAGGCGGAACTACGCCAGTTTGAAATGACAATCGAAGAGGTTGAAGTTGAAGTGGCGCCGGGGTTCAAGAGCAAGGTCTGGGGTTTTAACGGTCAGGTGCCAGGCCCTCTCTACCATGTCAATGAAGGTGACGAGGTTGAAGTAACCGTGCACAACTTCAGCACACTCAATCATACCGTCCACTGGCACGGCATCTTCCAGACTGGTACCTGGAAAAATGATGGCGTACCACATGTCACACAACACCCGATAGAGCCCGGCGAAAGCTTCACTTACCGTTTTATTGCGGACAAACCTGGCAGCCTCTGGTACCACTGCCATGTCAACGTATCAGAACACGTTGGGCTGAGAGGTATGTGGGGCCCGCTGGTGGTTGCTCCCTCCGAACCAACTGAACTGGAAAAAACCGTCACCAAAGATGCCATCCTGATGTTCTCTGGCTGGAATTCAGAGGTCGCAGATAACTTCGGGGAAGGCGGCCATCCCGGGCAGGTAATCAATTATTTTTCCATCAATGGTAAATCATTCCCCATGACACAACCATTGCGGGTCAAGGAAGGCGACGTACTTCGGATGCGTCTGTACGCAGCCACCATTCCGGTCGCCTTCCATTTGCACGGGCACGACATGCTGGTGACTCACAAGGATGGCAAGGCGTTGGATCATCCCTATGAGGCCGACGTTGTGGCCATGCAGCCGGGTGAACGCTACGATGTCATCGTGCATATGAACAACCCCGGCCTCTGGATGACCCATGATCACATAGACCACCACACCACCAATAATGGCAAGGAGCACGGAGGATCAATGCTGGTTGTGGAATACGAGGGCATTGAAAAACCGGAGTTTTACGAATTAAAGGATGTAGAGTATCAGCCAGACTTCTATATGATCGAATCCATGGCAGCGCCACTGGGACAACACAGTAATGAGAGTTTCCGGGGCAGGGATCTGCTTGAGTTCTGATTACAACGTCTGTGGCCCTACGCTGGCATAAAGGATGAGGCCTACAGGGAACTGCGAGAGCGGTCAGGGGTTGGGTAGTGCGCACCGGATCGGCCACCTTCTGCCCCGAGTCACCCGGCGTTGCGCAACTCGCCCTCGCGCGCTTCGCGGGCTCCGAGCTCAGACAGTGCTCACGCTTTTTCGGGTGACCCGGGGCAGAAGAAAGCGTGGCCCGATTGATCCGGCGCGCACTACCCAACCCCTTCCCTTGTGCTATTCCGTGGGCTGTTAACCTCGATCCAGACCCAGAGACCGGCCACCAGTATCAGCCGAAGTTTACGCCAAAGGAAGGGCAGCAACCGTCACCGCCGGATCAGTCAGGCCACGTCTTCTCCCGGCACGGACCGCTCGAGGGGAGCCTCTGATTAAGTCCATGATCACTCTGCGGGAGTCTGGCGCGCACGGCTGAAAGGCATCGTGCGCAGGCAATGGCCGTAGCCCTTGGCAAGCACGAGAACGCAGCAGCAGTGTGCGCCAGGCCCCGCCCTCCGGGGCATTCAGCCAGCACTGTTATTTTCGTTGCACTTTTTTGACAGGTGGACGCATGCCTGCAAAAGCGCGCCTCAATAGCAGCGCCGGCTGAATGCCAGAGTGTTCATGGACTTAATCAGAGGCTCCCTGGCGTGAGCACTGTCTGAGCTCCGAACGCACAGCGTGAGGGCGAGTTGCGCAACGCCGGGCGGTTCGGGCAGGGAGGTGGCCGATCCGGCGGTGACGGTTGCTGCCCTGACTGCTCCCAATTAGGCAAGTTGACACAAGCGGCCAGCCTATTCGAAATACCGCTGCAACCCACCCAGCTGCAGACCCTGCACCTGATCCACTATCGGCGCCAGCTGTTCAAAGCCGCCGGGCATATGACCATTTACACGATACGTCAGCGTGACATGCGTGACCTGACTGTCCGCCTCATCCGGCACCAGTTGCCAATCCAGCGCGCCAGCCAGCCCCAAACCCTGCAGTGGTCCAAGCCCACCGGTCATCCGCAGCAGATTGCCCGGATCAACCATCGCGATCATCATGTGCTGAACTGAACGCTCGCCGCTGCGCTCACAGAAACAGCCACCTGCCCGGGTATCAATACTGAACGTGCCGCCCCACCACGAATGATCCTTCGGCCACCAGTTGTCGACCTGCGAGACCAGCGCCTGCCAGACATTGTCTGCCGGCTGGTTGATCTGTACACGATTCTCAAGCGCAAAACCGCCCTCCGCGATATAGAGCACTTCCGCTCTGACCAGTACCGGAAACATTAACACCGTAGACAGCAGACAGGCAGAAACTCTGCTCGTGTTCATCGCATCAACCTCCCAGCTTCACAACAGCCTCAAACCCGCCAAAAATCATGCGGGCACCATCGAAAGGCATGGGATTCTTTTGTGGATCCATCCGCGGATCCGAGTGCATGGTCTGATGCAACTTCTCCATCGCTGCGTTACGTGTTTCCTTATCCGGCCATTCCACAAAGGAAAAGCACACTGCCTCATCGTCCGTTGCTTTGACGGCTCCGTAAAAATCGGTCAACTTGCCTCTGGGCACATCATCCTGCCAGCATTCAAACACCCGCAGCGCACCGGCCTCCATGAAAATCGGATCCGCCATGGTGGCATGCTCAATAAATTTCTCGCGATTCTCCTTCGGCACCGCAAACACAAATCCGTCAATGTAAGACATACCCTGCACCTCCGTCTTGTTGTATTTATTCCCCCCCGCCACTACAAGGCCCGGGGGAGCATCGTGTACGCTGGATCAATCAGGCCATGTATTCTTCTGCCCGGGCGCACCCGAAAAGCGGGAGGACTGTCCGAGACTGAAGCCGCGCAGCGGCGACGTCGAGTTCCGCACCGCCGGGTGCGTCCGGGCAGAAGATGGCCGATCCAGTGTACACGATGCTCCCCCGAGCCGTGAGCCGTGAGCCGGGCCTCACAACGATCAACTATCTACAGCGCGCCAGGCCCGGAAGGGACAGGGTAACGGTCTGACCAGTCAGGCCATGTTTTCTGTCTGTGTTACCCGCCCGAAAAGCGGGAGGACTGTCCGAATCCCGAGCGGCGCAGCCGCGAGGTTGAGTTCCGCCCCGCCGGGTGCGCCGGGGCAGAAGATGGCCGATCCAGTGTACACGATGCTCCCCCGAGCCGTGAGCCGTGAGCCGGGCCTCACAACGATCAACTATCTACAGCGCGCCAG
>CAXBER010000010.1:0-151251 GCA_963974875.1 uncultured Pseudohongiella sp.
AACCCCTGTTGCCGGGATGAAAACCCGGTGTCCTAGGCCTCTAGACGAAGGGGACAGAAAACTTTTCCTGCCTTGTTGCAGAAAGCGGCGCGAATTTTATTTATCTGCTCTGCCGCCGTCAAGTAAATTCTGTCAATCTGCATAAATTTTTTATTTGCTGCGCTGATGTGATCCCGGATTCCAGAATCTGGACTCCTCATTGCTGAGCGGGAAAACATCTCCTTACATGCAGACAGCGCGCGCATAATAGCAAATACTTTTATGGCGCGATAGTATCCTTGTGACATAAACGTCAATTATTTCTTCGTCACGCTGATTTTCTTTTCAACAATGATATAGTCACGTTAAAGACAGCTACAAAATACCGGTTGCCCGCCTATGCTCCCAATTTTCAGCCTGATATTGGCTCTGGCCCTGCTTTTTGCCATTGTCATGATACTCCACCGTCACCAGCAGCGTGCCCTTAGTGATGCCGCTGAACGTGAACAGAGCCTGCCGCCACTTGAGCTCGACTCACCTGCACATCTTGGTGACGACGTTGTACCGATCGAAGTACCGATCGAAGTACCGACCGAAGTACCGACCGAAGTACCGACCGAGCTACTGTCTCCGGCGCCGACCGGGCCAGATGAGACGGATGCTCCGGTCAGTGAACCCACGACTGAAGCTCCTTTACATAAGGAAGACTGGAAAAGTGCGAGCCAGGCGCTGAAAGATGCCGGCGAGTATGAGGCTGCGCTCCTGCGCTGTCATGAGGCCTGGCCCCAATGGCAGAGTTATCAGCAGGCTGCCGTTGTGATACGCGCCGCACTTAAACAAAAAGACATGACAGAGCAATCCCGCAAGGAATGGCTCGACAGGCTATACCAAATGGCCTGTGAAGCCAGTTTTCTGCATGACAAGGTAGACGGGCTGCCCAGTCACAGCTGGCAGAAACTGGCGGAGCTGATGTCTCCCGAACAGCTATCGGATCTTGAAACCCCCTGGCAGGAGCTGGGCTGCGGGAAGCTGCGACTGCTCACCAAAACAGACTGCAACAGGATGGTCAAGGAGTGGGGAGAACCAGCAGGCCATATGAGCGTCAAGGAGTTCCATCAGAGAATATTTACGACCCAATCAGGCTATTGACGATTTTGGCGCAAATATGCGAATCTGGCAAAAGGTAGTAGCGATAACATCGGACGTGTGCAATCAACCTGTATAACGTCCGTACGGTACCGGAATCTAATGCTTTCTGACTTTCCGCCGATAACATCGTGATAGGATAACAGCGTTGGACATGATCACCGTAGCGGACGCGATAGACTTGCTGTCATTTCTGCAGGGAAAACAGGCATGAGCTTGAAGACGAGCTTGAAAGAGAAGCGCAACCGATCCAGAGCCCCGAGCGTCGAACCTGACCTGCTCGAACAGGGCATCGCGCAACTGACACTGGAAATCCGCACCCTGCAGGACTGGATAGCTGACCTTGACAACGATCCTGACAGCACCGACGACACCGAACCTCGCAAGTCCTACGAAGACATGCTGCGCAGCAGGCGTGAAATGCTTGTATCATTGCAGGATCAGAAAGCTGCCCTGAACCGGCAGCCCACCCGATAGCCGGAACCAACACCCTATGTACACCCCTCTTTCCAGCCAGCAGGCCCGTGTCATGCTTGACCTGCAAGCTGCCATGAACAGCAAGGTTGACCCTGCGTGGCTCGAGGCAGCGTATCCTTATCTGCGCGCAGTGGTAGTGGAGTCAGCCGAGGCGATCGAGCACCATGGTTGGAAATGGTGGAAAAAACAAACACTTGACTTGCCTCAGTTGCAAATGGAGATCATAGACATCTGGCATTTCCTGTTGTCAGAATTGTTGTTGCGAAACCAGGGTGACGTGCCGCGAACACTGGATGCACTGCTGGAATCCGCCAGGATTGCCCGGGATACTGTTGAACTCGAATTTGATAACCGTCGGTGGGATTTGTCGCAACTGGATCTGGTGAGCAAACTTGAGTTACTGACCGCCGTGTCGGCCGTGCGACGCATAGAACTCGGACTGTTCATCAGTATAATGACCGACTGCCAGCTCAGCTGGGCAGAACTCTACCAGCAGTACGTTGGCAAAAATGTACTCAATTTCTTCCGTCAGGATCATGGATACAAAGACGGGAGCTACCGTAAAGAGTGGCACGGGCGTGAAGACAACGAGCATCTGGTCGAAGTAATGGCCGAGATCCCCGTTGATGACGGACAGTACCCCGGCAAACTCTATGCAGCGCTAAAAAGCAGGTATTCCGGCTCGTAACCGCGTTGGCGCCCGGACTCCTACTTGAAGTAGGCATTTTCCCGATTGGTGTGATCGGTAACATCCCTGACAGCTGTCAGACCGGGCACCTGTTCAATCAGTGTTTTCTCGACACCTTCTTTGAGTGTCACATCCACCATGCCACAACCCTGGCAGCCGCCACCAAACTTGAGTATCGCGATCGAGTCATCCACGATGTCCTCCAGCGACACAACCCCACCATGTGATGCCAGGGAAGGATTAATCTCGTTGTACAGAATATAGTTGATCCGGTCTTCCAGCGGACTGTCATCCCGGATCTTTGGCAATCGGGAGTTGGGCGCCTTGATTGTCAGTTGCCCGCCCATGGAATCTTTGGCGTAGTCGACAACAGCTTCCTCCAGAAACGGAATACTGCGCTTTTCTATCCACGCATTAAATTGCGGGTAAGGTTTGAGTTCATCTTCCTCTTTTTCCTCTCCCGGGCGACAGAACGAAATACACGTTTCTGCCTTGGGTGTACCAGGATCCAGGATAAACACCCGGATGCCGATTCCATCGGCATCCTGCTTCTTCAGAAGTTCCGCCAGATAATCCTGGGCTGGCTCAGTAATCGTGATCATAAATGCCTCTCGGTATAATAGCCGAGTATTTTACTAGGTTATTAAGGATTTTCCAGCTTCTTGATCAAATCAGACGACAAATTTGTCGGTGGGAGTGATCCATTCTGGTAGAATTGCGCCTCTTCTAACATTGAACCCGCAGTTCTGGCAAATAAAATGCGTTGCCAGGCAAGAATCTGATGGACTCGCACATGAACCGACATCCCGCCTTCGAAATACTGATCAACGCTCTCAGGCAACGAATTCTGGTGTTGGACGGCGCCATGGGCACCATGATTCAGGCTGAAAAGCTCACAGAGGCGGATTTCAGAGGAACCCGTTTTGGCGACCACCCTTCTGATCTGGCGGGCAATAATGATCTGCTGAGCATTTCCCGGCCCGATGTAATCAAAAAAATTCATCTGGCATACCTGCAGGCGGGGGCGGATATAGTTGAAACCAACACCTTCAACTCAACAGCAGTGTCGCAATCGGATTACGGTCTGCAGACGCTTGTTCACGAACTGAACTTCCAGGGAGCGCGGCTGGCACGAGAATGTTGCGACCAGATTACAGCGGAGAATCCTGACAGACCCCGCTTTGTTGCCGGGGTGGTCGGACCAACCAGTCGCACTGCGTCGCTGTCGCCGGATGTCAATGACCCGGGTTTTCGCAACACTGACTTCGACAGTCTGGTCGCAGATTATGAAGTTGCTGTCGCCGCGCTGATTGAAGGTGGCGCAGATCTGCTGTTGATTGAAACCATATTTGATACCCTGAACGCAAAGGCGGCGGTGTTTGCAGTACAGAATGTGTTTGAGTCGCTGGATGTCGAATTGCCAATCATGATTTCGGGCACAATCACCGATGCCAGTGGCCGGACGCTTTCCGGCCAGACAGTTGAGGCTTTCTGGAATGCCCTCTCGCACGCCCGGCCGCTGTCTATCGGCTTCAACTGTGCACTCGGCGCGGAGCAGCTGAGACCACATATTGAGGAAATCTCCCGACTGGCGGGCACCTTTATTTCAGCCCATCCGAATGCAGGTCTGCCTAATGAATTTGGCGAGTATGACCAAAGCGCAAAGGAAATGGCCACCATTGTTGAAGAATTTGCTGCCAGTGGTTTTCTGAATATCATCGGTGGCTGCTGTGGTACAACACCACAACACATAAGAGCGGTTGCTGATGCAGTCGCCAGACACGCGCCCCGCAAAATCCCCGAGGTACCGGTCAAATGCCGCCTGAGCGGACTTGAGGCCTTTAATATCGGCCCGGAAAGCCTGTTTGTAAATATCGGCGAACGCACAAACATTACCGGTTCCCGCAAATTCGCCAGACTGATTCGTGAAGAGCTGTATAACGAAGCGCTCGATGTCGCCCTTCAGCAGGTGGAAAGCGGTGCTCAGGTCATCGACATCAATATGGATGAGGGCATGCTCGATTCACGGGCTGCCATGGAAAAATTCCTGCGCCTGATAGCCGCCGAGCCTGACATCAGTCGCGTCCCGGTCATGCTGGACTCCTCCAAGTGGGAGGTTCTGGAAACCGGCCTGAAAAACATTCAGGGCAAAGGCATCGTCAACTCCATCAGCATGAAGGAAGGCGAAGCCGATTTCATTGGCAAGGCCCGGCTGTGCCGCCGCTACGGTGCAGCGATTGTTGTGATGGCCTTTGATGAGAACGGCCAGGCCGACACGCTGGAAAAGAAGCGAGCGATCTGCAAACGCAGCTACGACCTTCTGGTTGAGCAGGCTGATTTTCCGCCTGAGGATATTATCTTTGACCCGAATATCTTTGCCATTGCTACCGGCATTGAAGAGCACAATAACTATGCCGTCGATTTTATCGAGAGTTGCCGCTACATACGCCAGAATTTGCCACATGCGCTGATTTCAGGTGGTGTCAGCAATGTTTCCTTTTCTTTCCGGGGCAATGATCCGGTGCGGGAGGCGATACACTCGGTATTCCTGTTTCATGCCATATCAGCCGGTCTGAACATGGGCATTGTCAATGCAGGACAGCTGGCTGTTTATGATGAGATTCCGGCCGAACTACGTGAACGGGTTGAAGACATTGTACTGAATCGTCGGCCTGACGGCACAGATCGATTGATGGAAATAGCGGCCAAATACAGCGGCACCGGTGTCACAGAATCGCACGAAGATCTGAGCTGGCGTGATGCGCCCGTGCAGCAACGAATCACTCATGCGCTGGTCAAAGGCATTACCCGCTATATTGACGCTGATACTGAAGAGGCACGCCAACTGTTCGATAAACCGATTCAGGTGATCGAAGGACCTCTGATGGATGGCATGAATGTAGTCGGCGATCTGTTCGGCAGTGGCAAGATGTTTCTTCCACAGGTGGTAAAAAGTGCCCGCGTCATGAAACAGGCGGTAGCATTTCTGTTGCCGTTTATTGAAGCCGAAAAACTCAGATCGGGCACCGAAAACAAGCCTAAAGGCAAGGTGTTACTGGCAACAGTTAAAGGTGATGTGCATGACATCGGCAAGAATATTGTTGGTGTGGTTCTTGGCTGCAATAACTACGACATCATCGACCTGGGGGTCATGGTGCCTTGCGAAAAGATTCTGCAGGCCGCCAAAGAACACAAAGTCGATATTATCGGGCTGAGTGGTCTGATCACACCTTCGCTGGATGAAATGGTACACGTAGCCAGAGAGATGCAGCGGCTCGACTTTAAAATACCGTTGCTGATAGGCGGTGCAACCACGTCCAAGGCGCATACTGCGGTAAAAATTGAACAGAATTACACCAACAATGCGACGGTGTATGTGCCCGATGCATCACGCAGTGTCACGGTGGTCAGCAACCTGCTCAGCAATGAAACGCGCGACAGTTTTGTTGACGGTGTAAAAGCCGAATATGACACCATCCGTGCCAGGACCGCAGGACGAAATCAGCGCAGCACACTGTTACCATTTGATGAGGCCAATGCCAATGCCGGTCAGTTCAACTGGCACGCCAGCTCCATTACCCGTCCTGAATTTATCGGCACCAGAGTGCTGGATGACTACCCGCTGGAAAAGCTGGTGCCATATATAGACTGGACCCCCTTCTTTATAACCTGGAGTCTGTCAGGCAAATACCCGGCGATATTGCAGGACGAAGTTGTCGGCGCGGCGGCAAGAGACCTGTTTGCTGATGCGCAGGCGATGCTGAAGCAACTGATCGAAAACAGACAGCTCAAGGCGCAGGCAGTCATCGGGTTCTGGCCTGCAGGGCGGACCGCAACCAATGATGTCACCGTGTATCAGGATGAGCAGCATGAACAGGCGCTGCATACATTCAATTTTTTGCGGCAACAGGCAGCCAAGGCAGAAGGTATTCCGAACCTGTCGCTGGCGGACTTCATAGCGCCTGCAGATCACCAACAGAGCGACTATATCGGCGCATTTGCTGTCACGGCCGGTATCGGCGCGCAGGAACTGGCTGAAAAGTATCAGCAGGAGAATAACGATTACAATGCGCTCATGGTCAAGGCACTGGCTGACCGTCTGGCGGAAGCATTTGCCGAGCATCTGCATGCCCGTGTGCGCCGTGAATTCTGGCCATACGCCGCCGATGAATCACTGGACAATGATGCCCTGATAAAAGAGAAGTACCGCGGCATCAGACCTGCTCCCGGCTACCCTGCCTGCCCGGAGCATTCTGACAAGGTTGCGATATTTGACTTGCTTGACGTTGAACCGTCCATCGACATGCTGTTGACCGAGAGCTATGCAATGTTGCCAGCCGCAAGCGTCAGTGGATTCTACTTTGCACACCCTGAAGCTCGATACTTCTCGGTTGGTAAAATCAATGACGATCAGTTGCTGGATTTTGCTGCACGTCGCAGGATAGACGAAGAAGATGCACGCAGACTGCTGGCACCCATTCTGCTGGATTAATTGTAGTTATAAGCGGAGATTTTATGAGTGAAAAAAGCGAGTCAGACAAAAAACTGTCATTCTGGCAAACCATGAGCAGTGTGATTGCCGCCAGTTTTGGTGTGCAGAGTCAGAAAAACAAGGAGCGCGACTTCGAAAAAGGTTCCATAAAGGGCTTTGTCGCTGCAGCGCTCATCTTTACCGCCATCTTTGTTCTGACGCTGGTGGTAATTGTCAGGCTGGTACTTCCATGAGTGATCAGCTGGCGACGTAAAAAATCAGCAGACCGACCAGCACCACAACGATGGTAAATATTGCCAGTGCATCAGCGCGACTGTTGGATTTCAATTCTTCTTCGGTATAGCTGTTATCGGACGGTTGCTGGCTCATAACTTTCACCTTGAGTGGATGTTCAAAACGCTGGCGAATTGTAAAGAATTCTGCCTCAGAATCAAGAAAAACGATAAAAATCACTTCTGGATATAGGGTTATGACAAACCGCCATATTCCAATATGTGGTAATCAGCGCCCCCTTTTATTACAATGCATTCCCTTTTTATCAGACCAGTCCTGACCCTATGTACCGATACGACCAATATGATCACCAGATGCTGGCAGATCGTGTAGCCCAATTCAGGGATCAGACCCGCCGTTACCTGGACGGACAGTTGTCAGATGCCGAGTTTCTGCCGTTGCGTCTGCAGAACGGATTGTATGTCCAGCGCCTGGCACCCATGCTGCGTATTGCCATTCCCTATGGCATGTTGTCATCCCATCAGATGCGCAAGCTGGCCTATATCGCCGATCATTTTGACAAGGGATATGGACATCTGACAACCCGGCAAAACATTCAGTTTAATTGGCCACAGTTGTCTGATGTGCCGGAGATTCTTGCGCATCTGGCGGAAGTCGAGATGCATGCAATTCAGACCAGCGGTAATTGCATTCGCAATACCACGACTGATCAGTTTGCCGGTGTTTCTGCCGATGAGATTGAGGATGCCCGCACGTATTGCGAAATAATTCGTCAGTGGTCAACCTTTCACCCGGAATTTGCCTATTTGCCAAGAAAATTCAAGATTGCTGTTTGTGGTACCCGGCGCGACCAGGCTGCCACTCAGGTGCATGACATCGGTCTGTACATAGTCAGGAATGCGGAAGGCGAAACAGGCTTCAGAGTTCTGGTGGGCGGTGGCCTGGGACGCACCCCGGTCATTGGCAGTGAGATTCGTGCGTTTCTGCCCAAACAACACCTGCTTTCCTATCTCGATGCCATCCTGCGTGTCTACAATCAGGAGGGGCGGCGCGATAACAAGTACAAGGCCCGAATCAAGATTCTGGTGAAAGAAACCGGTGTTGAAGAGTTTCGCAACAAGGTAGAGGCTGAGTGGCAGGCCGTCAAGGACGGACCCATGACATTAACCAGTCAGGAAATCGAGCGCTGCCGATCTTTCTTTCACGATCCGGCCTATAAAGATCTTCCGGCCAGAAGTGACCGGCTGCAGCAATCACTTGCGCGGGATGTATTGTTTGCCGCCTGGTACCAGCAAAATGTCAGTGCCCATAAAAAATCGGGTTACGGCATTGTCACAGTCTGTGTGAAAAAAACCGGGTTTGCCCCGGGTGATCTGGATTCTGACCAGATGCGCTTTATTGCCGATATGGCTGACCGGTTCAGTTTTGGTGAAATGCGCATTACCCATACACAAAATCTGGTGCTGGCTGATGTGGAACTTGATCAGTTGCATGACCTTTGGCAGGCATTAAAAACGCATGACCTGGAAGCGGACAACCTTGGCTTGCTGAGTGACATGATCTGCTGCCCCGGCGGTGATTTCTGTGCACTTGCCAATGCCAAATCAATTCCCGTTGCAGAATCGATACAACGTCGCTTTGATCACCAGACGCTGCGCGACATAGGTGCGTTGTCCCTGAACATTTCCGGTTGCATGAATGCCTGTGGTCATCACCACGTAGGCAATATCGGTATTCTGGGTGTGGACAAAAAAGGGGAGGAGTTTTACCAGGTCTCACTGGGCGGTTCTGCTGACAATGAAACCGCGCTGGGCAAAATTGTCGGCCCGGCTTTTTCCCAGGACGAAATCCCCGATGTTGTTGAAAAAATAGTCAACGTTTACAAGCAGCAACGTGCCGATAATGAAGTGTTTCTTAACACCTTCAACCGTATCGGACTGGAGCCTTTTAAAATGGCGCTGTATGGTGACAAGAGTCAAAGCCGGTGACGGCAGCGTTCCCAACGGCATCAGCCGTATCATTTACAGAAAGCGGAAAATCCATGCCAACGATGCCCCAGCAACTCATCAAGGATAAACAGATCATTCGTAATTCCTGGCAATTGCTGGATAGCTCTGCAGGCGTAGATGTGCTGGCAGAGTTTGACGGGTGTGATGTATTGATCCCGCTATGCTGCTGGCTGTCTGAGCAACCCCACATCGCGGCTCGTAATGGCCGCACTGGCGTCTGGCTGGACAGCCATGAGCGGGCCGCTGCCCTGGTCGGCGATGCATTACCGCCAGTGACAGCCATTCCGATGATTGCACTTAATTTTCCAGTGTTCAGTGATGGACGAAACTACAGCAATGCCCGATTCATAAGACAACAACTGGATTACACTGATGATCTTATGGCTATCGGTGACGTACTGCGTGACCAGGTTTTTTATATGACACGCTGTGGTATAAATGTGCTGGCATTGCGCGAAGACCAGAGCCCGGAAGACGCCCTGTCAGCATTCACTGTTTTTCGTGATGTGTATCAGGGGGCGCCGGACCAGCCCCTGCCTCTGTTCCGGCGCCGCTGACGCCTACTGTTTCAACGCCAGTACCAATCGACCTGTAGACTGTCCCTTGAAGACGGATTGCAATGCATCGCTCAACTCAGCCATTCCGATTCTGGTTTCCAGCGATGCCAGCTGCGAGAGTTTCCAGTTGGAGGCCAGTTTGTTCCATATCTGGCTTTTATGTGACAACGGAACATTTACAGAGTCGACACCCAGCAGATTTACACCGCGCAGAATAAACGGGAAAACACTGGCCTCAAACATGGGGGCAGCAACCAGCCCGCAGGAAGCAACACTGCCGCCATAATTGAGTGATTTGCAAACATTAAACAGAATATTGCCACCCACTACATCGACTGCCCCTGCCCACTGCTCCTTCAGTAAAGGACGCGGGTTTACGTCTGTGTATTCGTCCCGCCCGATAATATTACCGGCGCCCAGCTGTCGCAGAAAATCATGGGCCGACGCCGAGCCGCTCATTGCTGTCACGCTGAAGCCCAGTTGTGATAACAGGGCTACTGCAAAGCTGCCAACGCCTCCGCTGGCACCGGTAACAAGGACCGGTCCCTGATCAACGCTCAGCCCGTTCAACAGCAGTTTCTCAATGCACAGCGCCGCAGTCAGCCCCGCAGTTCCTATGATCATGCTCTCAGCCAGACTCAAACCTGCAGGCCTTTTCACAATCCAGTCTGCCGGTACCCGGATAAACTGCCCGAATCCACCGGCAGTGTTCATGCCCAGATCGTAGCCGGTGACAATAACCTCATCACCCGGCTTGAATCTGTTGTCGAGTGATTCAGCCACGACACCTGCGGCATCAATTCCCGGGGTGTGCGGATAATTGCGTGTAACACCCTTGTTACCCCTGGCGGACAAAGCATCCTTATAGTTCAGTGACGAGTATGCCACCCTTATCAGCACGTCACCGGCCGGCAGATCTGCAACTTTTCGCTGACTTATTGCTGCATGGTAAACCGGTTTTTTGTCTTCATTGGACGCAATCTCACTGACGACCAGCGCCTCAAACACTTCCTGATCCAGTTCCATAAACTCACCTTGTTCCTGCATTAAAACTGTCGATTAAAACTGACGGCTAGAATTGACGGCTAGAATTGACGATAGTCACGAAGCCGTTGCCACCAATTCAGCAACGTCTTGTCCATGGCATGATGCAATGCGCCACCAATTTTTTCGCCCAGCGGCACTTTGATTTCATAATGTACTTCATAAACATCTGCCTGGTCGCACGCCTGAACGATGTAGTCATCGCTGGTGCTGATCAGATCAATCATTTTGCGCTTCTCTGCCTGCAGACCAACCCAGGTTTCACCGGTCGCAATCTGATCGATATCAACCACCGGCCTGTATTTTTTAACCCACTCCTTGAACAGGTCGTGCATTTCTTCAACGTCCTGTTTCACCTTGTCCCTGCCCTTTTCTGTTACTTCCGTAAAGGGCGTCAATGTGCGCTTGTATTCACCAGCGGTGATCATCTCAAAATCGACATTGTTCTTTTTTAGCAGTCTGTGTATGTTGGGCATCTGCACCAGCACACCGATTGAACCCAGAATGGCAAACGGGGCTGCCAGCAACCGGTCAGCAACACATGCCATCATATAACCGCCGCTGGCGGCTACCTTGTCGACACATACAGTCAGGGGAATTTCTTTCTGCCTGAAGCGAAGCAACTGAGACGCAGCGAGTCCATACGCATGCACCATGCCGCCCGGACTTTCCAGACGTATCATGACTTCATCCTGCGACTCAGCCATGGTCAGCACCGCAGTTATTTCCTGACGCAGTGATTCCAGACCGGAGGCTTCCATGTCACCTTCAAAAGTCAGCACATAAACGCGACGACGGCGCTCTTCGCCCTGTGACGCCTGCTTCTGTTTTTTTGCGTCGTCCTTATCCTGCTTTTTTTGCGTTTTCAGCAATTTTTTGAACATGAATTTGTCCAGCACAACACGCTGCAGACCTTCCCTGAGGCTCTCAAGCTCCTTGTTCAGATGTATTACTGTGATATTGCCGCGCTGTCCCTGACGACGACGCTGCCCGGCAGCAACAATAACGCTGACAATGGCAAATATGACCACGACAATGGTTATGGATTTCGCCAGAAACAGCGCATATTCAATCAGATATTCCAATGTATAGACTCCTGTTAGTAAGACTCGCCTGCCTGTACTGACTGGCAATAATCTGCAATCAACTGGCCCGCAACACTAATGTCAGCCGCAGGTACCTTTGGCAGTTGCGTCACGTGATACCAGTGCGCTTCAGCCAGCTCTTCCGGATCCGGCTGCAGATCCCCATCTACATAATCTGCAAAAAATCCAAGCATCAGCTGTGACGGGAATGGCCATGGCTGACTTTTTACATATCGAATGTTTGCAATCTGTATATTAGCCTCTTCGTAGACTTCGCGCCTGACCGCTTCTTCTACTGTCTCTCCCGGTTCTATGAAGCCGGCCAGGCAGCTGTAGAAATCCGCACCAGGACGACTGCTGCGAGCCAGCAGTATTTCATCACCCCGGTTTATCAGGACGATTATGCAAGGATTGATTCTCGGGTAATAGTCCTGCCTGCAGTCGTCGCAGTGCAATACCCGGGCGCTGCCTGCCAGCCGGGTGGGGTTTCCACAAACGCCACAGAACCGGTGCATCGCAAACCAGTTCACCAACTGGCTGGCACGCCCGACCAGAGAAAACGCATCAAATCCGTTCGCCAACAACAGATGACGAACGGCGATCGGTTCCACACCGGCCAATCCATTCAGCGTTGCAAGACTGACAGCCTGATACTCAGCCTCGGCTCCGAACGTACCGGTTACCGGCAGCACTGCCTGAATGTCCAGATCGGGAGATTCCAGAATTGTCGCTGGCCACAGTGGTTTTTCCCCGTTCAGCAAAACTTTACCGTCATAAAAGAGGATGACTGCAGCCGGCATCATTCATTATCCTGGGCTAACCACAGGCACCGGTCACCACTGCTTTGCTGGATACGTTGCAATAATTTGTGATGTGCTTCCAGCTCTTCCGGTGTTGGTGATACCACTGTCAGGGAAAGACTGTCCCTGTTGACCTGGCGCCATTCATGGACATCTCTGCCATCACGGTGGTCTCCGGAGTCGTCAGCACCGAGGCCAAGATCGGTCTGTCCGCCACTCATGAGCAGATATACATCTGCCAGAATTTCGGCGTCAAGCAGTGCACCGTGAAGTTCACGCTGAGAGTTGTCTACCGCATAACGCTTGCACAATGCATCAAGACTGTTACGTTGCCCGGGGTGCTTGCGCCGGGCCATAACGAGCGTATCGGTCACCACGCAATAATCTGTCATCCTGCCATAAGCAGGATTCAGACGGGCCAGCTCAGCGTCCAGAAAACCGATGTCAAACGGTGCGTTATGGATCAGCAACTCTGCGCCTTTAACAAAAGCCAGAAACTCATCAACTACACGTTCGAACTCAGGTTTGTCCTGCAGAAACTCATCACTGATGCCGTGGACCTCCTGCGCGGCTTCATCGACTTCCCGGTCCGGCTTGACGTATTGATGAAAATGCCGACCGGTCAACCGTCGCTTTTCAAGTTCGACGCAGCCAATTTCAATAATCCTGTGCCCTTGCGCGGGATCCAGACCGGTAGTTTCGGTGTCCAGTACAATTTGTCGCATATCAGCGCCCGATCCCGGTCAATTCATCTATTCCCAGATTGGCAAGCTGGTCGGCCTGTTCATTTTCCGGGTGGCCACTATGGCCTTTTACCCAATGCCATTCAATCTCATGTTGCTGGCTCAGAACATCCAGGGTTTGCCAAAGATCCTGATTGAGGACGGGTTTTTTTGCAGCGGTTTTCCAGCCCCGGCGCTTCCAGTCAACCATCCATTGACTGATGCCGTTCAGCACATATTTGGAGTCACTGTAGAGTTTCACCACACAGCCGGAACGCGTCAGTGCCTGCAATGCCTGTATGACCGCAGTCAGTTCCATGCGATTATTGGTGGTTTGCGGTTCACCACCGTGCAGAAATTTTTCAGCACCCCGATAACGCATCACAACGCCCCATCCTCCGGGGCCAGGGTTGCCCCTGCATGCTCCATCTGTATATATTTCAACAACATCCTTCAATTATTTAATCCTTGTTAAGCTTTTTGACTGCGGGACGCAAGGGTACAACGATGCCTTGAGTGGCTTGTTTACGTGCAGGCACAGATGCAACCCGGCCTGGTTCTGCAGCAACTCTTCCGGTTTCAGCCAGAGGCACTCCTAACGACGGGGCGCGCAGCTTTCTCCATCGCGGTGCCACAGGTATAAGCGGGACGCGTTGTTTACTCGCCACAACCAGATAAAACGCGCCTGTAGGATTGCCAAACCGATCCAGCCAATGTTCGAAATCCTCCGCATGCGACAAAATGCGAGGATGTTTTACCGGTGGCAAAAACCCGCCATAAGTCACCTTCTCTACCCGGAAGTCCAGCAGACTCAGCCAGTCAGCAAGGCGTCGGTTGGAGATGAATCTGGCATTCCATGGGGTCTGTGGCCTCCACCGTAGCATGCTGCCAAGACCCCACATGCTCACGGGATTAAATCCGACTATAAACAGTCTGCCGCCGGGCATCAGTACGCGGGTCGCTTCACGCAACAACCGGTGGCTGTCCTGAGTAAAATCCAGTGCATGGTGCAGCAGAACAGCGTCAATACTGTCCGTCTCAAGCGGCAGGGATTCTATATCGGCAACGGCAGTTGCTCGTTTTTCGTGCCAGGTTGGCGCAAAACCAATTTTGTGACACACCAGGCAGTCTCCCAGCATATCCACATCCGGCGCACATGAGAGCTGCAACACATGGTATCCGAATACCCTGCTCAATACCGGAGCCAGCGCTTCGCGCTCGGCGTTCAGGAGCGCCTCACCGAGCGGTGAATGCATCCATTCGGTCAGTTGCGGCTCTAACGCAACCGGATCTGGCAATACAGCCTTGCGTGATAAATGCTTCATCATGGTCATACCCTCTGGCTGTGGATTCTAGCACTGCCATGGAACCATACCAAACCGGATCTGTTATCATTGGAGCGTTTGTAGCAAGCGTTTGTAGCAGAGGTAGACAATGACAATCCGTGTAGAGCCAATTCCGGCCTTCAATGATAATTATATCTGGGCAGTCTGTCTGGATGGCAGTTGTGTTGTGGTGGACCCCGGTGACGCAGAGCCGGTGCTCGCATTTCTTGACGCAAACGCGTTATCTCTTGTTGGTATAGTGATCACGCACCACCATGCGGACCATACCGGTGGCATCAGGCGTCTGACCCGGGGCCAGAGTATTCCGGTCTATGGACCAGCCGGTGGCCATATCGCGGGAATAACCCATCCGTTGCATGAAGGCGACAGGATTGAGCCCCTGCCCGGCGTGGAACTGGCGGTGATAGAAGTGCCAGGACATACGCTGGATCATATTGCCTATTTTGCGCAGGAAGTTGGTGACACGCCGCGCCTGTTCTGTGGAGACACCCTGTTTGCAGCGGGTTGTGGAAGACTTTTTGAGGGTACCGCGCCGGTAATGTATGAGTCCTTGCAGAAACTCGCAAAGCTACCGGGCGAGACACTGGTCTACTGTGCACATGAATACACATTGAATAATCTGAGATTCGCCATGAAGGCGGAACCAGATAATCAGGACATTGTGCAACGTGTACAGGATGAAACCGACAAGCGTGACCAGCATTTGCCAACTCTGCCAAGCACCATAGACAAGGAATTGCGAACCAATCCGTTTTTACGCTGTCACAGTGACAATCTCAAGACAACTGTGCGGGCTCATGCCGCGCTGAATACAGCTACCGATGAGCAGATTTTTGCTGCACTGAGAACATGGAAAGATACCAATTGACCACATTGCATAAACCCAGATTCCGACGCCGGCGACTTGTATTGCTGGTATCAGCCACCCTCTTTCTCAATGCCTGCTCTAACCTGCAGCAGCACGACAACATCCCGGATGCAGAAGACACAACCGCGCAGACCAACCGGACACATGACTCCACAGCGCGACGGACAGCCCCCCGTATCAACCGTGAAGCACCTTCCCCTGCGCCACCCAGCGAACTCAGTGACGAAGAAATTGCGTTTCAGAATAGTGTCTGGTTCCGGGTCAGTGAAGGCCTTGAGTTCTATCATCTGCATTTTAATGACGAGATAGCCGAAGAACTGGCCTGGTTCAAGGCCAATCCGGAATTCATGCGGCATGTCAGTGAACGGGCAGCCCCATTCATCTACGAAATTGTCATGGAAATTGAGCGCCGCAAATTGCCGATGGAGTTGGCGTTACTGCCCGTTATCGAGAGCGCCTATCTTCCGGAAGCACGCTCCGGTGTGAATGCTGCCGGGCTGTGGCAATTCATGGCACCCACTGCCAGCAGTCTGGGACTGGATCGAAACTGGTGGTACGACGGACGCCATGACCCGATTGCTTCCACACATGCCGCACTGGACTATCTGGAGCGTCTTTACACCCAGTTTGATCAGGATTGGCTGATGGCACTGGCGGCCTATAATGCGGGACAGGGTACGGTGTCACGCGCCATTCGCCGCAACCAGAGCCGAGACCGGCTCACCGATTTCTGGTCCCTGCCGTTACCTCGTGAAACTCTGCGCCACGTTCCGCGCCTGTTGGGACTGGCCTACGCCATGGCCGACCCGCTTGGCAACGGATTAACATTGGATATGACGCCACACAGACCCTGGCTGGCGCAAGTGGATGCAGGCTCCCAGATCGATCTTACTCTGGCAGCCCAATTGGCAGGCCTGGCGCCTGAAACCATATTTGAACTGAATCCTGGCTATTTGCAATGGGCAACACATCCCAATGGCCCCCATTTGATCAATCTGCCCATTGCGGCAGCTGTAAAATTTGAAACGGAACTCGCAGATCTTGGGAACGCCCGTATTACCTGGGATCGGTATGTTATCAAACCCGGTGACACGCTAAGCGGCATAGCAAAAGCACATCAGACCCAGGTCAGTGTGTTGCAGCAAACCAATAATATCCGTGGCTCGCGAATCATAGCGGGAGACTCGCTGCTCATACCTCGCGCATATCAGGCGGGTGATCCGCTACCAAATGGACTGGCCATCGCAGCCGGAGAGCCGACACCTAACGCTGTGGGTGTGTACACAGTAAGACGTGGGGACAACCTCTGGCGAATCGCCAACAGATACCAGCTGACGGTAGCTGAGTTGCAACAATGGAACAACCTGACACCCGATGCCCTGCTGATGCCCGGGCAGCAACTGGTTCTGCAGCCCCCTGGGCAATCGCAGGCGAGCAACTTCTGAGGGAGCCTCTGTACGTGCCGTGCTGCAAAAGCAGCAAGCGTCAGAGCAGACGCGCTCCGATCAGAATCACGACCAGCATGACGGTCACCCACATCAGCATACTGCCAGTCGGCCAGGTGCGAGCCAGTGGCCCGTCCGGGCCGTGATAGCGCATCCAGAATTGCGGCAGCAGGCGCGCCGGATCAATGATCACCTTGTGCATCAGCCCTTTCAACCCACCCAGTAACGTCTCGAAACCACGCCACAGTATCGGGCCCAGACGACGATAAAAGAAGTCCGCATCCAGGCTGATGGTCAGCGTACGCTTCATCAATGGCAAGGTAACGAAGAACGCAAGCCCAGCAAACAACAACAGTTGCAGTTGTGTGACCAGGTGATCAGCGGTGTAAGGAGCATAGTCCACTGCAAACGGCAGGAACTGATAAAGTACCTGAGGAAACACCCCGATCAGTACACAGGCCGCCGCAAAGAATATCATTGCCGCCTGCATGTTCCAGGAAGGATCTTTTGGTCTCAGACCAGAATCTTTCTGAAAGAAAACAAACCACGGAAATTTGATGCCGGCGTGCAGGAACACACCTGCAGATGCCGCAACCAGGCAGTACCAGACAAACGCCAGTTCCTCATAGGCCGCACCGGAACTGATCATCGATTTGGAAATAAAACCGGATGTGTACGGGAATGCTGAAATAGCCAGTGCGCCGATAATCCCGCATACAGCGGTCACGGGCATGGTGCGGTAAAGCCCACCCAGATCGGTACATTTACGCTTGCCAGTCTGAACCATGACCGCACCTGCACTCATTAACAGCAGCGCTTTGTAGATGATGTGTGCAAATGCATGCGCAGCCACACCATTGAGCGCAAGCTCAGTTCCAATGCCGACACCGACAACCATAAAACCAACCTGGTTGACAATGGAATAGGCCAGAATCCGGCGCATGTCATTTTCCATCAGCGCATAAATAATGCCGTAGAAAATCATGTACAGACCAACCCAGATGAGAACTGTCTGCCCGGGAAACAGTAACCACAATGCCAGAACCGCTGTTTTGGTGGTAAATGCTGACAACACAACAGATCCGGTGGGACTGGCTTCGGGATAGGCATCCGACAGCCATGCAGACACGGGCGGTGCTGCAGCATTGATGAGCACGCCGATCAATATCATCCACGTTGCAAAACTGTTCAGGGTCAGCGCCTGAATCTCGATAGAACCGGTCTGAACTGCGACACCTTCAATACCAATCTTGAGAATGATACCGCCTATAAGGTGCATGATTCCGTAGCGAATACCTGCCCGACGAGAAGCTTCCGTTCCCCCGCACCAGACAACAACAGTGGAAAACAGGGCCATGAATTCCCAGAACAGGAACAGTGTTATCAGGTCACCGGCAAAAGCCACCCCCACCGCGCCCGCCGCATAAGCCATTGCTGCAGACAATTCAGTAACCTTGGCATGACGAAAGCCGAAAAAGCCGCCAACCATGGCCATCAATGCAAAAATGGTAGCAAACAGACGGCGTACATTGCTTGCTTCCACCAACTCGACTTCATAACCCAGAAAACGAGCGGTCAGCAGTACACCATCGTCCAGATTCCAGATCATCAATAATGTGAGCATTGGCACCAGAACTACCAGCACCGGTCTGAAGCTCGCGCGTACCATCGGCACCAGCATGGCGCCGATTATCATGATAAACGCAGGGGGAAATATTAAATCAGTGATCGTCATAATACGTATCCGGCCGCTTCAGAAACAGGCCCAGTAATTTGGCGAATATCACCATTCCCAGGCAGCTTACAAAACCAAAGATGGCGTAAAAACCAAACCAGCCATCTAATGTAAAATACTCATGCACATGAACAAAACCTTGTGCAATCACGGTGAGTGCAAGAATGATGGAAAATGCCCACCATAAGAGTTTGATAGTCGAGGGTCTGACCAGCCAGTGAGGTTGTCCGTTCTGCAGATCCGGTAAATCCACGCGGGGACAATCCTCGCCATATACGTTGGCAATCAGACCCTTACCTGCCCGGTCTGATACTTGCTTTACTGTTTCAGACTGCTCACTCATCAGGGCATACCTCCGACAATCTGGGTTTCAAGATCAAGCACCGGCCCGTTAAAAAAGAAAAACAGTATGGTGAGCATCGCCGTAAAGCTGAGCGCCATTACCATGTTCACCGGCGCCTCACCATGGTCCTTCACTGGCGTAACATCTTCGGGCTTGAAAAACGCGTTAAATATAATGGGCAGAAAATATGCAGCGTTAAGTGCTGTTGAGATGATCAGGACAGCCAGTACAAAGTAATTGTCCAGCTGGAAAGCGCCGGCAATAATGAACCATTTGGATACAAACCCTGCGGTCGGCGGCACACCGATCATTGACAGGGCTCCAACTGCAAACGCAGCCATCGTATAAGGCATACGCCAGCCGATACCGTTGAGCTGGGAAATCTCCGTCTTTTTGGAAGCTACATAAATGGCGCCCGCGGTAAAGAACAGCGTGATTTTGCCAAACGCATGCGCTGCAATGTGGATGGCGGCACCAATCTCCGAGAATGGCGCCAGAGCCATGGTTGCCATGACGATATAACCGAGCTGACCAATGGTTGAATAGGCCAGCAGGCGTTTGATATTTGTCTGTCGCAACGCCACACAGGAAGCGGCTATCACAGTAAAGCCGGCAAGATAGACCGCAATACTCTCATAAGGTACTTCGGCCAGATAGTCGGTACCAAAGATGTAAACCACTACCTTGATCAGCGTGAATACCCCTGCTTTCACGACCGCTACTGCGTGCAGCAGCGCAGAAACCGGGGTGGGTGCGACCATCGCGGCAGGCAGCCATCTGTGTACCGGCATCACCGCCGCTTTGGCAACACCAAACAGGAACAGCAACAGCAACAGAGTGGCAGACCCGGCAGCCAGATTGCCTTGCAGGATTCCGCCAGGCACAAAGTCCAGCGTACCTGCAGCCGCGTAGGTCCAGATAATGGCCGGCAACAGAAACACAATGGATGTGGTCATCAGAATGCCGAGGTACGTTCTACCCCCGGCCTTGGCCTTGTCATCGCCTTTGTGAGTTACCAGTGGATAGGTTGACAGCGTAAGGACTTCATAAAAAATAAACAGTGTGAGCAGGTTCGCGGAAAATGCCACACCCATGGCACCGAACAGCGCGAGTGCAAAACACACGTAGAAACGTGTCTGGTTTATCTCATTGGTGCCGCGCATATAACCAATGGCGTACACCGAGGTGACGATCCACAGGCCGCTGGCAATCATTGCAAACAGTATGGACAGCGGTTCAGTATTGAATGCAATGGGCACACCAGAGAATACAGTGACCAACTCTACACCTATGGCTTCATCGGCATTGAGTCCCATCAGTACCCGGATCACCAGCGCAAACAGGGAGATTGCCGTGATCAGCGTGACTGTTTCGCGCAGGTTTGGCCAACGGCCGGTCAGGCCAATCAATACCGAACCCAGCAGCGGGACTATTAACGTCAAGAGCAGCGCTGTATTGGCTGTCACAGTGCAACACCTCCCGCCATCAACTGCGCGGCAGCCGCTTCGGCAATATCCACAGTCAAACGCGTATCAATGCCAAACCAGATGTTGGCGATTACCAGAATCCATAACGGTACCAGCATGCCCATTGGTGCTTCGCGTCGGGTAGTGTCTGCCGGCTGACCAAAAAAACCTGCCTCTATTACCCGGCCAACATAAAGCACTGCAAGCATTGATCCGGCCAGTATGACGATAACGATTGGCCACCAACCGAGCTCAAGCGCTGCCAGAATCAGGTGCCATTTACTGACAAACCCCACTGTCAACGGTACACCTATCAGACTGAGACCACCCAGCACAAACGCCCAGAATGTCAATGGCATGGTTTTGGCCAGACCTTTCATATCAGAAATTTCAGTGCCGCCCATACGGTAAGCCACCGCTCCCATGGCCATGAACAGCGCCCCTTTCATCAATCCGTGGTTGAACATGTGCAATAACGCTGCGGTCAGACCCATTGCTGTCCCCATGGCCAGGCCAAGCACGATATAACCAATCTGTGCCACACTCGAATACGCCAGCATCCGTTTGATATTGGGCTGTGTCACACTCACTGTTGAAGCGCTGAGGATTCCAATAACTGACAATGGAATCAGTACTTCTGCCAGCGGTTCCATGCCAAAACTGAAGTCAACACCAAAGATGGTAAAGACAAAACGGATCAGAACGTAAACGGCCACCTTGGTCGCAGTTGCTGCCAGAAACGCGGTGACGGCAGAGGGAGAATAGGTATAGGCATTCGGCAGCCAGAGATGCAGGGGAAACAAAGCCAGTTTTAAACAGATACCGGTCACAATAAACGCAAACGCTGTGCGAACGGTGCTGCTGTCACTGATGGCAGGCAGTCTTTCGGCCAGATCAGCCATATTGAGAGTGCCTGTCATCACATATAGAAAGCCGACACCAATCAGGTAAAAAGTGGCGCCGATGGTGCCCATGATCAGATAGGTAAACGATGCTGTCAGCGCACGACGGTCCCGGCCCATTGCAATCAGCGTATACGTGGCAAGTGACGACACTTCCAGGAACACAAAGACATTGAAGGCATCGCCGGTCGCAGTAATACCGCAAAGGCCAAGTATCAGCAACAACAGCGCGGCGTAGAACAGCGGACTGCGCTCCTCACCGACTTCCTGCTCCACACTGAGGCGCGCATATGGCAACACAATACTTGCCAGTCCGGTGATCAATACCAGCAACAGGGCGTTGGCGAAATCCAGTCGGTACTCAATACCCCAGGGCGCTTCCCAGCCCCCCATGATGTAAATGACTTCGCCCTGACTGTTCACCTGCATCAACAGCAGAATGCTGCATAACAGAGAGAACCAGCAAATCAGCGTTGCCAGCAGCCAGGGCCAGTTGGATCCGCGCATCAGGGCGGCCAGCGGCGCGCCCAGCAATGGAGCGAGAATAATCAGTACAGGAAGATGCATTAACATTAGATTGAGGAGTCCATTTTATGCAGATCGTCTTCTTCTATGGTGCCAAACGACTCTTTAATGCGGATCGACAGTGCCAGGCCTACAGCTGTCGTAGCAACACCGACCACAATCGCCGTGAGAATAAGCACATGCGGCAACGGATTCGAGTACAGAGTAACACCCTCGGTCATCAGAGGCCCCGCGCCGCCGTCAATATAACCAAAACTTATATACAGAAAGAATACCGAGGTTTGAAAGACGTTCAGTCCGATCAGTTTCTTTACCAGGTTGCTGCAGGACATGACCATATACAGACCGATCATCATCAGGAAAATGATAATGACGTAATTCCATACGCCTAATCCACTCATGCTGGCTCCCCTCTTTCGGCAAAGGTAAAAAACAACAACATCATCACTGAGGTGACTGTCAGTCCCACGCCGAATTCAACCAGTATGATCCCGATATGCTGCCCCGCGATGGGATCGGCGGCCAGGTAGTCATAGTCGAGGAAATTTCCGCCTGCGAACAGCGAAACCACGCCAACGCCTGCGTACAGCAGTACACCGGACGCTGCAATCACTTTCAGAACAGAGGGAGGCGCAATACGCAGCGTGCTCTCCAGACCAAAAAGCAGCGTGTGGATGACAAATGCGGATGCAAATATGACGCCTGCCTGAAATCCGCCACCGGGACCAAAGTCACCGTGAAACTGAACATACAGGGCAAACAGCATGATGTACGGGATCAGGAACTTGCCGACGATTCGTAGTATAAGATGATCACTCATTGGTGTTTTTCTCCCGCCGACGGCGACGGCCTATCAACAACAACACACCCACTCCGGCCGTAAAAATCACCACAACCTCACCCAGGGTATCAAATCCCCGGTAGCTGGCCAGTACTGCGGTTACGAGATTGGGCACATCAATTTCTTCAGCGGATTGATAAATGTACCGGGGTGCCACATGGACATGTACCGGGTTGTCAGCAGCCCCGAAAGGTGGCAGATCCCTTATCCCGTATACAAGTGTGGCACCTGTTACCGTAACCACCAGCAGGGGCAGGATGGCTATCTTCCTCTTGTCCAGGTTTTTTTCCTTTCGTCCGGTCAGTGACAGAGTTGCCAGCATCAGTATTGTCGATATACCCGCACCGACAGCGGCTTCGGTAAATGCCACATCGGCGGCATCCAGCACCATAAACAGCGATGCCGATGTAAGGCTGTAGATACCGAACAGCATGACAGCCGTAAAGACATCACGAATCCTTAATACCGCAATTGAAATAACTGCAAGAAACCCCAGCAGAAATACGTCAATCCATTGCTCAAGCATCATGAACTGCGTCCTCCGGCAGCCTGTTGATTTTTCAACCAGGGCTCAAGGCCACCGTGGCGCGCGGATTTGGCAAGCGCATGCGAGGCTGTGGGACAGGTGAACAGCATAAACAGAAATATCAGCAGCAGCTTTGCGCTGGCAAGGGTTAATCCAAAGTGAAGCATCAATCCACCAAAAAACAAACCGGCACACAGGGTATCGGTAACCCCTGCAGCATGCATGCGAGTATAAAAATCCGGGAAGCGCAGGATACCGATGGCACCAATAATGCCCAGCGCACAACCGGACAACAGCAGAATGGCAGATAACCACTGCAATATATCCATTGGATTACTCCTTTGAGTTTTCGGCCGGATCGGGCGCGGTGTCATCATGGCCGGAATGGCCAAGACTACCGTATTCAAAAAATTTCATGACCGCGATTATCGCAATGAAGTTGATCATGGCGTAAACCAGGGCTATGTCCAGATAGTCAGCGCGACCTGCCAGTGCCGCTATCAGGGAAATCAGCATCACCGTTTTGGTTCCGAACATATTCACAGCCAGCATACGGTCGTAAATGGTCGGACCCAGCAGTGCGCGAATGATAGCCAGCGCCATTGTCACCAGAATTGCCAGAGCTGCTGCCGCCAGTATCATGATTGCGCCTCGATTCTGGAGGGAACCCGCTGATCCATGCCGCCCTGCTCTACACCTTCGGCTGCGGTTTTATTGATTGCATGCGCCTCAATCATATCGCCATCAATTTCCAGCGTTACTGTGCCCGGTGTCAGTGTCACAGAATTTCCAAGTACCACCTTGCCAAGCTCGGTTTGCTGACGCATCCGGACACGCACAATGCTGGGGTCGATATCGGGGCGGGGGCTGAGAATAATTTTGATCATCTGCAGATTGGAAATGATGATCTGTCCCAGCAAATAGATCCAGTAGCGGACAAGCTTCAGACTCAGATGGAGCGGATGGCTCTCTTCATCCACCACGTCCATGCGGAAAGCGATCGCTGCAGTAAACAGCACAGATACCACGCCAAGGGAGATAAGCAGTATTTTGGTGTAACCGGAAAGGATCCACCAGAGCAGGGCCAGAAAAAATAACAGACCGGTCATGTGTTTCATTGTATTTATCTTGCCTGCCTCGACTGATTATTGTGCCGGATTCTATACCCGGATGTGGTCATAGCGCTGCACCAATATAATGACAAATTAAGTCAATTTGTGTCAGCGACTGTCAAGTGTGACAAACATGTCAACATGCTGTCGAATCTGCGCTGAACTTCCAGATCAGCCAGATAAAACGAAGGTGAAAATTAGCAAAGTGAGCCAGAGTTGGCAAGAAATTCCGAGCGCCAGAGTCCGTTATCGGATTCTGGCGCTGTTCTGAAGATTCGCCAGCAAGCCGTCAAACGTACTTCTGCCGCGGCTCTCCATGATGGCAGCCAGCAATTGTTCACGCTGCCCTTCATCAAGCTGCTCTACGCTGCCGGGATTGACAGCCTGTAACTCGATGACCACATAGGCACCATTATTGAGCCCGAACCCTTCGAGATTAACTGACCCGGATTCAGGAGCGGACATGCTGAAGACATTTCCGACAATCTCGGTGTTCATGTCGAATTGCCCCCGTTGAACGCCACTGCGCTCGTTCCAGACAAGCGACTCAGCGCCGAGCAGATCTTCAACACTTTCGCCAGCGCGAAGAGCGGTAAGGATAGACTCTCCCACCTCTCTAGCCATGTCCTGTTCCATCTGTCGGCGCAGATTGACAGCAATCTCCGCCCTCACATCCTCAAGGGGTTGTACTTCCGCCGGGCGATATTCTGCCAGATGGATAACAGCAACACGATTTTCGCTCAGTTCAATCACATCGCTGTTAAGCTCGTCTTCCAGTATATCGGCGGAAAAAGCCGCGCTGATAACATTGGGATCACCTGCAACAGCACTGGTGCCACCATTGCGCCCGAAGAACTCGGTCTGCTGAATATCCAGCCCCAGCTCCTCATTGATTGACAGAAGATCAAATGTCTCAAACGCCAGGTTTGCCAGCGTCTCAAGACGACTGAAATACAACTGGTCAACTTCCGCCTGCTTCAGTGTGCGCTCTAATCGTTCGGAAACCTCTTCAAACTCCGGGTACTCCTGAACATCATATTCAGTCAATTTGAGCAGATGGACACCAAACTCGGAGACCACCGGCGCGGATACTTCACCCACTTCAAGTGCGGCCAGTGCATCTTCCATCTCTGCAGGAAACACACTGCCATCGGTATAACCGATGTCGCCATCATCTTCAGCGGAGATATCATCGACAGAGAATTCGCGAGCCAGATCCCCAAAATCCTCTCCAGCCTCAATGCGCGCTCTGACGTCAGCGGCACGTGAGATTACAGTCGCTTCGTCATCACTGCCCAGATCAAACAGAATATGGGACGCGCGTCGCTCAACGCTTGAAACAGCCTCGGAACGTTCAGTTTCGTATTGGGCACGGACCTGATCGGCGTCTACGGTTACTTCGTCAAAAATGGCATTTTTATCGAGCAAAACATATTGCAGGGAAACCTGCTCTTCGGTGGTAAATTCTTCGGCATTATTGTCGTAGTAGCGCTGAATATCTTCCGGGGCAATCGCCTGTCCCAGCGTACGGTTGCCCAACGGTACGGAAACGAATCGGAAATCCCGGGTCTGAGTCTGCAGTTCGGCTATTCGGGCAATGTCCGCGTCTGTGACAAATGCTGTCGCTGCGTAGGCATTTGCCAACTGCCCCATCGTCATCCGTTCAGCAAGTGTTGCCCGGTAAGCCTGGGGGGTAAATCCCTGCGCAGCCATCGTACGCCGGGCCAGATCATTGTCGAAAACGCCGCCGAGCTGAAACTGTGGCGTCCTCAGGATTTCGCGATCCAGGGAGTCTTCAGAAATGACCATCCCTGAATCCCGGGCTGCCTGCATTAACAGTTTGTCTTCTATCAGTTGTCCCAGCGCGATTTCGCGCAACAGCTCTTCATCAAAGTCCTGGATATTGGCGCCGATGGAAGCCATCAGGTTCTGTATGCTGATAGCAAGTTCCTGCTCGGTAATGTCTTCACCGTTAACCGAGGCAACATTGTTGCCGCCCAGAAAACCGCCGACGATTGATTCAGCACCGAACAGAGCAAATACCCCGATAATGAATCCAATAATGACCTTGGCGATAATTCCCTGGGAATTGTCTCGAATCGTTTGCAGCATACTTGTTCCTGAAAAATCATGTTCTTAAACTAAAAGGGCGCATCGAAGATGCGCCCCTGGGTGGATTTGTTCTACTCGCAAATCCGGGCCTGTGCTAAAAACTGCCGTTGTATTGGCTGCCAGGCCCTTGTCTGGCTCAGGCGTTTACAGCATCTTTTAATGCTTTGCCAGGCTTGAAGCTTGGTACTTTAGCCGCTTTGATCTGGATGGCTGCGCCAGTCTGCGGGTTCCGACCCGTACGGGCAGCACGATCTTTCGTGCCAAACGTACCGAAACCGACCAACACTACCGGCTCACTCTTTTGCAGTGATTCGGTAATGGTATCAATCATTGCATCAACAACCCGGGCAGCAGCCGCTTTTGGTAAATCTGCACTTGCTGCGACGGCTTCGATCAATTCTGATTTATTCACGTTATCCCCTTGTTTTTCTATACCTATTAATGATGATTCATGCGAAGGTTTTTATCATGGCTCGCTTCCCGCCATGCTGTTATCAATTAGCCGAACATCTGTCTCAAACTGTACCACAGCCAACTGGCAGCAAAGTTCGAACTTCAAGCGGCGTGCGGCGCAGAGCCGCTATCAACCGCCACTTTATACCAAGCGCCAGAAACGCATGTCAACAGAAACCGCTGCTATCAGTGCGTACTGACGGTATTTTTGTCAGCGCTGTCGTCTCGTTCCGCAATAACGCCCTCTGCTGGTGGCCATGGTGATGGCATTCGCTCCAGTGCCAGCTCAAGCACCTGGTCTATCCACTTGACGGGATGGATCGAAAGATCTGCCTTGATGTTGTCCGGTATCTCTTTCAGGTCGCGTTCATTTTCGGCCGGAATAATCACTGTTTTTATATTGCCGCGGTGAGCCGCCAGTAATTTTTCTTTCAGCCCGCCGATACGCAATACTTCGCCCCGCAGCGTAATCTCGCCTGTCATGGCAACATCAGCACGTACAGGAATGCCTGTCAGCACCGATACAATGGCCGTACACATGCCTACCCCGGCACTCGGGCCATCCTTGGGTGTCGCGCCCTCAGGGACGTGTATATGCAGATCCACAGCTTCGTGAAACCCGGGTTTCAGACCCAGCATCGCCGCCCTGCTTCTGACAACGGTCAACGCCGCCTGGATGGACTCCTGCATGACATCACCGAGAGACCCGGTTTTAACCGTCTTGCCCTTACCCTCGACAGCAACAGCCTCGATGGTCAGCAATTCGCCGCCTACCTGGGTCCAGGCCAGCCCGTTGACCTGACCGATGCGGTTTTCTTCCTCGGCACGACCATAGTCAAATTTACGCACACCGGAATAGTTTTCGAGCAATTCCGGCGTCAGCACCAGAGCTGTACGATGCCCGCCGGATTTTTTGTCCAGATCCGCAAGCGCTGCTTCTTTCACCACTTTTCTGCACAGCTTGGCAATCTCCCTCTCCAGGCCTCGCACACCTGCTTCGCGGGTGTAATACTGGATCAGATCGCGAATGGTCTCTTCAGGCACGGTCAGCTCGCCTTTTTTCAGGCCGTTGGCCTCCAGCTGTTTGGGGAGCAGGTAGCGTGATGCAATACTGATCTTCTCCGCCTCGGTATAACCCGGCAACCGGATGACTTCCATCCGGTCCAGCAGCGGCCCCGGAATATTCATGGTATTTGAAGTACAGACAAACATGACTTCTGACAGATCAAAATCCACTTCCAGATAATGATCGTTGAACGCCTTGTTCTGCTCGGGATCCAGCACCTCCAGCAATGCAGATGCCGGGTCACCACGATGATCCATACCCATCTTGTCGATTTCATCCAGCAGAAAGAGTGGGTTTTTTACCCCTGCCTTGGACATTTTCTGCAGCAATTTACCCGGCAGTGAACCGATATAGGTCCGGCGGTGACCTCTGATTTCTGCTTCATCACGCACACCACCCAGCGCCATCCGGACAAATTTCCGGTTGGTCGCCCGGGCAATCGATTCACCCAGGGATGTTTTACCCACGCCGGGCGGTCCTACCAGGCACAGTATCGGGCCCTTAAGTTTGCGAACCCGCTTTTGCACTGCCAGGTATTCAAGGATCCGCTCCTTGACCTCTTCCAGACCGAAGTGATCGGCATTCAGAATCTTTTCTGCCTTATCCAGTTCAAGGCTGATTTTGCTGCGTTTTTTCCATGGTATGTTCACCATCCAGTCAAGATAGGTGCGTACCACTGACGCTTCTGATGACATGGGTGACATCATCTTCAGTTTGTTCCATTCAGCAAGCGCCTTGTCTTTTGCTTCCTTGGGCATGCCGGCTTTTTCGATACGCCCTTTCAGCTCTTCCGATTCATTCGGGCCGTCTTCAAGCTCTCCCATTTCCTTCTGGATTGCTTTCATCTGTTCGTTCAGATAGTACTCGCGCTGGCTTTTTTCCATCTGTTTCTTGACGCGACCCCGGATGCGTTTTTCAACCTGAAACAGGTCAATTTCCGCTTCTATCAGCCCCATCAGATGTTCAATCCGTGATTGCAGATTGACCAGTTCCAGCAGATTCTGTTTTTCCTGCAGCTGCAGGGACATGTGCGACGCAATGGTATCAACCATGCGACCGGGCTCATCAATGCCGGAGATGGAGCTCATAACCTCGGGCGGGATCTTGCGGCTGAGTTGCACATACTGATCAAACTGTGACATCAGGGAGCGGAGCAACAATTGACTCTGTTTTTCCGGCAGTGCATCTGAATGCAGTGGCATGACCTGGGTCTGGAAATAATCATCTTCCAGCGCCACAGATTTGATCCGCGCCCGGGTGACACCCTCAACCAGTACCTTAACTGTACCGTCAGGCAATCTGATCAGTTGCAGTATTGTGGCAATGGTACCGACCGAGAAAACGTCTTTGCTGCCCGGATCATCATCTGCTGCATTTTTTTGTGCAACCAGCAATACCTGCTTGTGACTGCGCATGGCCTCTTCCAGCGCACGTATGGAGCGAGGACGCCCGACAAACAGTGGCTGAACAATCTGTGGATACACCACAACATCGCGTAGTGGCAGCAGAGGCAGAGTGGAATTCACATCAGCCGGGATATCAGTTACGTCGCCCATAAGTACTCTCGTCAGATTCGTTGTGACTACCAGACCTTAATGTGAGGCCTGCACGTACATATTTCAAGTAGAACCGGGAACAGAGCCAGTGAAAACCGACTAAAGTTGCGCGCAGCTATTCCGCTGCGCGAGAGGTAGGTTGCTGATCAGCCTCATACATCATGAGGGGTTCGGACTCACCGTTGATGACAGCGGCATCGATGACCACTTTGCTGACGTTATCCATCGAGGGTATTTTGAACATGGTGTCGAGCAGCACGTTTTCCATGATGGAGCGCAGCCCCCTTGCACCGGTTTTACGTTCCTTGGCCTTTTTGGCAACCGCCTGCAGTGCATCGTCCCTGAACTGGATTTCAACCCCTTCCATCTCGAACAACTTGGTGTACTGCCTGACCAGAGAATTCTTGGGTTCATTAAGGATGCGTACCAGTGCTTCCAGATCCAGCTCATCCAGGGTTGCAATCATTGGCAGACGACCGACAAACTCGGGAATCAACCCGAATTTGACCAGATCTTCGGGCTCAACCTGCCGGAAAGCATCACCCAGCAGTTTGTCTTCGTCCTTGCTGCGGACTTCCGCATTAAAACCGATACCACTTTTTTCCGAGCGATCACGGATAATCTTGTCCAGTCCGGCAAACGCACCACCACAGATAAACAGGATATTTGCGGTATCCACCTGCAGAAACTCCTGCTGTGGATGCTTGCGCCCGCCCTGGGGCGGCACGGATGCGACAGTACCTTCGATCAGCTTCAGCAATGCCTGCTGAACACCTTCGCCCGATACATCCCGCGTGATTGACGGATTGTCCGACTTACGGGATATCTTGTCGATCTCGTCAATGTAGACTATGCCAATCTGAGCCTTTTCAACATCATAGTCACATTTCTGAAGAAGTTTCTGAATGATGTTCTCGACATCTTCCCCGACATAGCCGGCCTCGGTCAGCGTTGTGGCATCTGCAATGGTAAAAGGCACATCAAGCAGCCGTGCCAGTGTTTCCGCAAGCAGGGTTTTACCGGTACCGGTAGGTCCGATCATCAGGATGTTGCTTTTACCAAGCTCGACTTCGCTGCCCTTGCGGTCATAACCCAGACGCTTGTAGTGGTTGTATACTGCAACCGCCAGCACCTTCTTGGCCTTTTCCTGCCCGATCACATACTCGTCAAGCGTATCCTTGATTTCAGAGGGAGACGGCAGCTTTTTACGGCCGGATTCAGCTTCTTTTTCCTGGATTTCTTCGCGGATAATGTCGTTACAAAGATCCACGCATTCATCGCACACAAAAACTGAAGGGCCAGCGATCAGCTTACGGACTTCGTGCTGGCTCTTGCCGCAAAATGAGCAGTAGAGCAGCTTGCCGTTGTCATCACCCTTGTTGTAGCGATCATCTGCCATGCATTAACCCTTGTTTACCTGATAAGTTGCTTTAGACTGCCCTGCGCGATATGACTTTGTCAATCAAACCGTAGGCTACAGCCTCGCTGGCATTCATGAAATTATCCCGCTCAGTATCCCGGGCTATCTCTTCCAGCGGTTTACCTGTGTGGTGTGCCATTATCTCATTGAGCTGTTGACGCATTTTGAGAATTTCATTGGCCTGGATCTCGATATCCGATGCCTGCCCCTGAGCCCCGCCACTGGGCTGATGGATCATCATGCGCGAGTTGGGCAGGGCAAAACGCTTGCCCTGCTCTCCGCCGGTCAGCAGGAACGCACCCATACTGGCCGCCTGCCCGATACACATGGTGCTGACGTGCGGCTTGATGAACTGCATCGTATCGTATATCGACAGCCCGGCAGTTACCGCACCACCCGGGGAGTTGATATACAGATGGATATCCTTGTCAGGATTCTCCGACTCCAGAAACAGCAATTGCGCAACGACCAGATTGGCCATGTGGTCTTCAACCGGACCGACCAGAAATATCACCCGCTCCTTCAGCAACCGGGAATATATATCGTAGGCGCGCTCCCCGCGGGCGCTCTGCTCCACAACCATCGGCACCAGGTTTGCTTCAATCATGGCAAGCATGGAGTCACCGGAGATACTTGATCTGTTGGGCATCAATAATGGCCTTTATTTGTCGTCTTCAGCTTTTTTGGGTGCCGCTTTCTTTTTAGCGGGCTTTTTGGCTTTTTCTTTACCGTCTTTGTCGCTGGCTTCAGCGTCCTGTTTCGGCTTGGTCAACTCGTCATAGCTGACTTTCTTTTCCTTCACGCCAGCCTGCTCCAGTATGACGTCGAACACCTGATCTTCCAGCACGGCTGATTCAACGGCATCAAGTTGCTCCTTGTTGCTGTAGTACCAGTTGACAACCTCTTCAGGCTGCTCATAGGTCATGGCGATGTCTTCAATCGCTTCACGAACCTTGGCGGCATCTGCGCGCATCGACTGCTGCTTGATCACTTCACCCAGAATCAGTCCCAGCTTTACGCGCTTGGCTGCCTGTTCACGGAACAGCTCATCAGGCAACAGGCTTGGATCGAGGTTTTTTGCACCCTCACCAAACTGTTGCAAGGCCTGTTGTCGCAGCACATCGATTTCAGCGCCAACCAGAGCCTGCGGGATATCGATATCGTTCTGCTCCAGCAGAATATCCATAACGGCGGTTTTTAACCGGTTCTTGCTCGCCTTGCGCAACTCACGCTCCATATTGGCAGCGACTTCTTTGCGAAAACCTTCTTCTCCGCCTTCAGTCACGCCAAAAGCAGCAAAAAATTCCTCATTCAGTTCCGGCAACTCAGGTGCGGACACAGAATTGACCTTGACCACAAAGGTTACTGGCTTGCCTGCGACGTCCTTGTTTCTGTAATCCTCAGGAAACGTCAGCTCCAGGGTCACTTCATCACCTGTTTTGGCTTTCAGCAAACCTTTCTCGAATCCTTCGATCATACGTCCGGAGCCAAGAACCAGATTGGTATTGCTGCCGCTTCCGCCCTGAAACTCTTCACCATCGATTGTGCCGGTGAAATCGATATTTACCATATCGTCATTTTTGGCCTGGCGCTTGACGGCTTTCCAGTCCTGACGCTGCTGGCGCAAATTTTCAATCATGGTATCAATATCTTTGTCTGTTACGTCAGCGACCAGCTTTTCAGCCTTGATCTTGCTGAAATCAGACAGACTGACTTCCGGATAGACTTCAAATGTAGCGACGAACTCAAGATCCTTGCCCTCATCGAGTGTCTTGGGTTCAATTCTGGGCTGACCGGCAGGCTTGATTCCTTTTTCGTTCAGAGCAGCGTAGTAGCTACGGCTCATGACATCGCCGACCACTTCCTGTCGCACACCGGCGCCAAAGCGGTTTTTGATGACCTTCATCGGCACTTTGCCTTTACGGAAACCGTTGATACGAACGGTTTTGGCCGCCTCATTGAGACGTGCAGCAACCGCGCTTTCTATTTCAGCGGCCGGTATGCCAACAGTCATCCGACGCTCTAATCCTGTAGTGGTTTCAATCGAAACTTGCATGCAATTTCCTCGCAAACCGGCGTACCCTTTACGCACGGTCAGTGTCAACGGTGGTTATGAGCCTACAAAAAAATATTTCTACTAACCATATCAATAGGTTAAGTAAAAATCGGGGTATTTTGAAGAGCGCGATTGTCCCATATCAGCATGAGTTATTCAATATATAATCTTGGAGCAGCACTTTCACGCGGTAATTTGCGCAAGATCACATTTTTTTATACTCGCGGGGATACTTTTCTGTCTTAAGGTGGTCTACCATCGAACGGTCAATAATAAAAAACCAAATCTGGAGATTCAGCCATGCACCAGCAAGCCAGCCAGCCAGGACAGCACCGCCGACTGACCGATATGGGCATCAGCCTCCATGAGCGCAGTGACAGACTTTTCTCTGAGACGGGCCTATGGTACTTCCGGACCCGTGAAGGTAAAAATGTAGGTCCCTTCAGATATCGCGATGAGGCGGAACTGATGCTGACACGGTTTATTCAGGAATTGATCCAGCGCGAACAGGAAGCGATGACAAGTCTTAAACCCCATTTCCGGGTCAGCGCCATCATGAACAAGCGACATACCGGGTAATTCCGGGCGTCAGTGATTGTCTGTAACAACGGAAAATATCATCAGCAGACGACGTGAAAAACAAATGACCCTGCCGGGCAATACTGTGCAGTATTGCCCCCGGCAGAAGCGCCTGTAAGCGCTCGGCTGAACAGGGTACAGAGAAATTGTCGGCACTCCCCTGCCACAGGTGCACGGGCACAGAAATTGTCTCAGGCCTGAAATCCCATCCACGAAAACTCATCGCGCAGTCCTGCGCAACACCTCTGGAGCCCTGCCGGACAGCCTCTCCGGCATCCTCCCTGAGAATTCCGGAGATTCGCGGGTTGTCAAACTGCTTTCGATCCACATAACAGAGTGTATCGCGGAGACGTTTCCAGTACTGATCCGTACGACCATCCGGGAGTTTGTGCCGCAAACAGATCAGTCCGCGCATGATGGCAAGCGCCAGTCGAGCTGACAGGGTTTCGGCCGCAGGCCTGGCCGGCAAGGGAGAAAGCAGATTGACAGCCTTGACGGCATCCGGGTATTCGCAGGCGAAAGCCAGTGCAAAGGGTGCCCCTCCCGCCCACGCAAGCAAACCCGCCTGCTCCAGGCCCAGTTCAGCTAGCACCGCCCTGACAAGCACGGCAAAAGCACTGTGACCCGACAGGTGTCGATAGGAGGACCGCCCGATACCCGGACGATCAATGGCAATCAGGCGAAAACCAGCATCACGGGCTGCATCATGCAGCAATCTGGCCTCGTAGCGTGATCCGCCCTGGCTGTGAAAGTAGACCAGCGGTGCGCCGTGTGGATGTCCGTACTCAGCCCAGGCGACCGAGCTGCCGTCAGGCATTGTCAACACGTGATTTCGGGCCGTTGAATTGCCCGACAGATCAGTGACCGATCGACGAATCACGGTTTCACGTGCCAAAAACGCACTATCATCCCTAAATCTGGCTAACATAAAGCACCTTCGGATAGACTGATATCAATATTAGGTGGGAATTATTCCCACGTCAATATAACTCGCGAAATATTGTGGGATTTATTCCCACCTCTAGGTATACTCCTCTGCATGACTAATGAACCATCAAACTCACGCGACGCCATACCCGCATCCGGGTCAGAGTCCGGTCCTGCGCCCGGTGAGCCGTCACGTGCGCTGGTAACCGCATTGAGCAAGTTGCTGCGGCCACTGGTCAAACTGATGCTGTCATTCCAGATCACGTATCCCTTTATTGTGAACCTGCTGAAGAGCATTTATGTCGAAGTAGCCGAATCCGAGTTCAGTGTCGACGGCAAGCGCCAGTCCGACAGCCGTATCACATTGCTGACCGGCGTTCACCGCAAGGATGTCAAACGCTTGCGTGCCCGGGCACCAGAACAGGCCATTCTGCCCCGCAATATCTCGGCAGGCGCACAGATGATCGCCACCTGGATGGGATCTGAGCGGTTCTGTGACAACAAGGGCAAACCACTTCCGCTTCCTTTGAGAACTGCCTCCCCTGCGCAGGATGCCGCAACTTTCGATGAACTGGTCGAGATGGTCTGCCGTCAGGACATTCGCCCCAGAGTTATTCTGGATGAGTGGTTGCGACTGGGTGTGGCACATCAGGACAACAGCGGTTTTGTCGTGCTGAACACTGGGGCATTTACACCGGATAAGGGCCTGGATGAAAAACTGTTCTTTTTCGGGAAATCATTACAGGATCATATAAGTGCCGGCACGCACAATCTGCTGGGCCAGAAGCCCGCGTTTTTCGACCGCAGTGTCTACTATGACAGGCTCAGCGAAGAGTCATTGGCCGAGTTGCAAAGACTGGTTGAGGAAGTCGGCATGCAGGCACTTGTCCGGATAAATCACGAAGCGCTGCTGCTGCAGAAGGCGGATGCCACAAAAACAGCGGATGTACCGGCACATTATCGTATGAATTTCGGCATATTCCATTACAATGACCAGTATGAAAAACAGGTCAAGGATGTTGACCATGCCTAGAGCCATTCTCGCCTTGCGCAACTACCCGATTGCCTTGCTGGCAGCGCTGCTGCTGTTCGTCTGCACTTTACTGCTGGCGACTGCCAGTGGCGGCGTCATTCGCGGCGGCGGAGACGACCAGGGCAGCGGCATGGGAGGAACAGGCAAGAGTGGCGGGTTCGGAGACAGTGGTTTTGGTGGCACTGGCGGTCCCAGTCCGTTCCTCGGAGATGCAGGTGATGCGGGTGATACCGATGCGGACGCTGATTACGGCGATCGCAACCATCGCGCTGACCCGCAGTCCGACTGGCCTGCACCCTGGTTACCCAGAGAGTTTCCGCCACAGGCGCAGGAAACCGCACGCATTCCGGACGACATGCAGCCTCTGATTGAGCTGCAAAGAAATCCGCCCGTGGATCCTTTCAGGACGGCACCATTCAGAACAGACCCGGTCAGAACAGACCCGGCAGACCAGCCCGGCACATCACCTGCAGATAATGCTGACGCACTGAGAATCATTGATCCCGACAACAGCGCATTGCCACCGCATGCGCGACATTTGATGCAACTGGCAGATTCGGGAGAACAGATGATTGAGGAGGCACCTTCGGAGATCAGACTGACGGTCCCCGAGATCCCTGCTGCCGAGGATGTCGGCATAGAGCAATACACCATGGACGACCTGGCTGAATATTCCGGCAATAACACCGGGACTGTGGAAATAGCGGAATCATTGACGGAGGTCGAATCAGAAACGGTGAATGCCCTGATCGATGAATCCGCCGATCGACGCATCAGCCCGGAACGTTTCCAGCGACCGGAACTGCCGCCGATTCAGCGTATGCGTCCGGCTGTGGATCGGGCATCTATCATGCCGCCCCGCGTCCAGCCGATGCGCATCTGATTCCCGGATTATTGGCGGACGCAGTACAAACAGACAGCTACCAGCGCAGACTGACCTGAGAACCCAGAGCCATGTCTGCGCTGTCTTCGGTAAACCCTTTCACAGCATAAAACATCAGACTCCAGCGCGCATCAACCGACCATGATACATATGGCAGCACTTCGTGAGTTTCTCCGGTGAACTGTGAGACTGGCTGGCGATAGTCGTAAATCACACCCAGCTGCACCGAATCATTTAACTGGCCGGACAACCCCAGCGACACCGCCAGGGAGTTCTTAAGCTGCCGAAACAAGTCACTCGATTGTCGATATTTCCAGGCAACTGTGCCAAACGCTGTTGCGCCACCTATCTGCTGATACAAATCCACCTGAATACCACCGTCCACCTTGCCTGTGCCCAAACCACGGGTCTCATCAGCCGTGGGCAGCTTGAGTTCAGCGCTGATATCGATAAACGGGGAATTTGCGGACCAGGCCGGCAGCTCGTAGGTCAGTGTCAAAATGGTATCACCAGCACCCCGCTCAGACACTTTTGTATCACTGATCCCGCCAACACTGCCGACATTGACCAGCACATTGCCCGGACCGCTGACTTCCAGTAACGGCGCAGAAACCTTGAAGCGCCAGTTATTTGCTGCAATCTCGTGGGAGATAGGCATATATCTGATGCGCGTATCCTGATCCTGCCCATACTCACCCTGGCTATAATAAACAGCCAGTGCGCTGGTCTGCTTCAGTGCCGACTCCGCATTCACCTGCACTGACACCAGCGAACCGGTCATCCAGCAACATACGAACAGGGAATTCCGGCACCAGTGCACAGTCATCTTCCTGACTAACGCTCGGTCAGCGTCAATGCAGCAGAGTTGATGCAATAACGCAGTCCGGTTGGCGGTGGACCATCCGGGAACACATGACCCAGATGTGCTTCACACTGGCCACAGAGGATTTCTGTGCGCCGCATACCAAGGCTTGTGTCGTCGCGCTCCACAACAGCGGCAGCATCGACAGGCTGGTAGTAACTGGGCCAGCCGGATCCCGAGTCATATTTTGTGTCTGAATCAAACAACGCCTGCTCGCAAACCACACAGTGATACACACCGGGCGTCTTGCAGTCCCAGAATTTACCGGTAAATGCCGGTTCGGTGCCACAATCACACACAATCCGATAGGTATCCGCATCCAGTTTATTCTTCAACTCTTCTTTGCTGTCAGTCACTTTGCTGGTCATACTTTTTTGACTCCCGGGGCTGCCCCTATCATTTTTCCACCGGCAGTTTACAATATCCGCCCTCGGCGCACATCTCGGAATCTGTATTATGAAAAAAATCGGTCAATCGGAAAAACTCGCTAAAGTCTGTTATGACATTCGCGGACCGGTTCTGGAAGTGGCCAAACAGCTGGAAGAGGAAGGCAACCGCATTCTGAAGCTGAATATTGGCAACCCTGCCCCCTTTGGGTTCGAAGCGCCTGACGAAATCATTCAGGATGTTATCCGCAATCTGTCCAACGCCCAGGGATACAGTGATTCCAAGGGGCTGTTCTCAGCCCGCAAGGCAATCATGCAGGAGTGTCAGCAACTTGGAATAGACGGTGTAGACATTGATGACATCTACCTGGGCAATGGCGTCAGTGAACTGATTGTCATGGCCATGCAGGCCCTGCTCAATAACAATGATGAAGTTCTGGTACCCGCCCCTGACTACCCTCTGTGGACCGCTGCGGTCAGCCTTGCCGGCGGCAACCCGGTGCACTATATCTGTGATGAAAATTCTGACTGGCACCCGGATCTGAAAGACATCGAACAGAAGATCAGCTCCAAAACACGCGCCATTGTAATCATCAACCCCAATAATCCGACTGGCGCCGTCTACAGTCCCGATCTGTTGCAGGACATCATCCGGCTGGCACGCAAGCACCAGCTGATCATATTCTCGGACGAAATCTACAGCAAAATTCTATACGATGGGGCTGTGCACACACCGATAGCATCCTTGTGTGATGACCTGTTTATTGTGACCTTTAATGGTCTGTCAAAATCTTATCGGCTGGCAGGGTTTCGTGCGGGCTGGATGATTTTGAGTGGCGCGCGGGAAAAAGCGTCCGGCTATATAGAGGGTCTGGAAATTCTCTCCAATATGCGCCTGTGCGCAAATGTACCTGCACAATTCGCCATCCAGACTGCGCTTGGCGGGTATCAGAGTATCAATGAACTGATTCTGCCTGGCGGTCGCCTGCGTGAACAGCGCGACATGGCCTACAATATGCTTACAGCCATTCCCGGGGTCAGTTGTGTCAAGCCCAAAGGCGCCATCTACATGTTCCCCAGACTGGATCCAGACAGCTATCCGATTGCAGATGATCAGCAGTTTATACTCGAATTGCTGGAGCGGGAAAAGATACTGCTGGTGCAGGGCAGCGCGTTCAACATCAGTGACACCCAGCACCTGCGCATCGTCTTTTTGCCGACCGTTGACGTGCTGCATCAGGCCAGCACCAAGATTGAGCGTTTTCTTGGCAAGTGGGCCCAATCTCACTGAGAGGGACTCACTAACGAGCGTCAGGCCTGCAAAACAAAACCGGACGCGTGCAGCCAACTGGCAACCTGCGGACTGACAGCAGATGCCAGTACATGGCTGGCAGAATATTCGCGTCGACCGATCAGTTCCTTGCGCACCTTGTCAAATACGCGGGCGCCATTGTCAGACTTGCCCTTCAGATACTTTGTACTGAACCGGTCACTCAACTTTCTTGGCGAAAATGCGCGCAGCAGCACGTCAGCAAATACCTGTTCGTCACTGCCTGATCCGGGCTGTATCTCTGAACCGGATATAGTCTGGTACCGCTCATCATGCACAAGCAGCGGCAGATCCGGCGGCGGCAACGTGGTTGGCATATCCAGCGAAAACGATTCACACAATGCGGACAGCACCCGTCTGCTGGCAGCAAGTTTGGCCTCAACGCTATAACCTGCAATATGCGGAGTGCCGACATTGATTTTTTTAACCAGCGCTGGCAGCGGTGACGGTTCATTCTCCCAGACATCCAGAATGATTTTTGCGTCGGGCTGCTCCATGGCGTGACTGAGCAATGCCTGACTGTCAATCACCTCGCCCCGACCGGCATTGATCAGTACAACATCAGGACGCATGGTTGCCAGGCGTTTTGCATCCAGCATATGGCGGGTGGCAAATTCTCCGTCGGTACTCAGCGGTGTATGCAGACACACTACGTCTGCCTGCAAGGCATCCTCAAGCGAAACATAGTCGAGACCGGCCACAGACTTATTAAAAGGGTCGCATCCCACACATTGTATCCCAAGCGCCCTTAAGCGCTTTATCAATGCACTGCCAACATGCCCTACGCCGACAACTGCAACAGTCTTTTGCCATGGCAGAAACTCATGTTCACGAATCAGCACTGCCAGCACCGCCAGCACGTATTCCGCAACTGCGCTGGCATTTGCACCTGCTGCATCCGCCACCTGAATTCCGGCCTGTGCCAACCAGTTCAGGTCAAGATGATCTGTCCCGCTGGTTGCCGTGCCAACAAATTTAACCGGTGTATTGTCCAGCAGTTTGCGATCAACTCTGGTAATAGATCGCACCAGCAATGCATCGGCGTCATGCAAATCCTTGCGGGTGATCTCGCGGCCCGGCAGCAACACAAGATCAGCCTGGTGCGAAAACCAGCTCTCCAGCGCAAGAATGTTTTGATCTGCAACAATTTTCATCCCATCACCTGTTTTGTAACGCATCCAGCATGCCACGCAACCGATGCAGATCGTCATCTGCGATCCCCAGCTCGTTCAGCAGTGCCGAAAATTCATCTGGACGTTGGTCGGTCTGTCTCAAACCAGTTGCAGATACCTGCGAGAAAATCTCTTCGCCTTCGTCGCAGCACAGAATTTGCGCCAACGATCTGCTCAGAATCGCCTGTTGCCGGTGTGTTGTCAGTTTTTGCGCGCAAGTGCCTGCTCCACGAAAATTCAGGCTGGCAACTGTATCAAGATCCTCATATAGCGCATCCAGACTCTTGAAGTGTGTCAGCAGTGCGCGTGCGGCGACCGGTCCGATACCGGGTACGCCGGGGATACAATCAATCGCATCCCCTGTCAGGCCAAGATAGCAGGGAAACTGTTCAGGCCAGATACCATAGTGGGTAAATATATCGTTTCTTCCGCGCCGGACCCGGTTCTGATAATCCCATAAACGATCATCGGCATTGCTTAGCAGTTGAGACAGATCCTTGTCCCGGCTGACAATAACAACCGGGCTGTCACCACGCGCGCGTTTGCTCAGCGTACCGATGATGTCGTCCGCCTCATACTCCTGACTGCCAAAACCACGGACACCCAGCGTTTCGCACAACCGGGCACACGCCTGCAGCTGACGGGCCAGATTCTCATCAGGCAATACACGATTGGATTTGTATTCGGGGTAGAGACGGTGCCTGAATCCTGAGAACAGACTTTCATCAAATGCGACAGCAATGCGCGGTGGCTCATCTGCTCCGGCACTGGCCGCGGCGAGATTCACTTCACGCAACAGGCGTAACATGAACCGTGTAAAACCCACAAAAGCACTGCGGTCCTCCGATCGTCTGGACCACACCTGCATATGCGGAGAAAAGTGTGCCTGAAAAATGTAGATAGATGCATCCACCAGATACAGTGGCGCACTCATCCGTTTTTTCTCAGCAGATAACGGTATTGACCATTCTGTTCTGACTGCTCCAACAGTTCGTGTCCCAGAAACAAACAGAATTTTGGTACATCGCGCGTTGTTGACGGATCAGTCGCAATCAGCTCCAGCACATCGCCGGACTGCATATCCCTGAACCGGCTGTGCAGCATCATGACGGGCTCCGGGCAAAACAGACCGCAGGCATCCAGAGTGACGTTGATCGTAATATTGTTTGTCATGCCAGCGGCTGCTCCGTGACTCGCTATTTGGTGACAGGCAAAATATGACAGGTGCCGGTATCCGGATCAAAATCGATTCGCGCCAGACCCCGCTGAAGCTGCAACCGAACCTGCGCCACCTTGTCGGCCAACGAATAATCATGCGCCCCATACTCTGTGCCTTCCCGACTGACATACTCTTCCAGCAGTCCTGTCAATGTCTCATCGGGCAGCGCCTGCCAGGGAATATCCATTGTCAGGCCAGGTTGATTGCGCTGATGCGACTTTGTGCGCCGGCATCCTGTTGCAGATCACGAAAGGGAAACAGACGGGTATCGGCTAACTGCGATGGTTCCACATTCGCAATACTGCGAAAAATATTGTCGATACGACCTGGCCACTGTTTTTCCCAGGTCTGTAACATCGCTTTCATTTCCTGGCGCTGCATGTTGTCCTGGGTTCCGCACAGGTTACAGGGAATAATTGGAAATCCCCGCAGTTTTGCGTAGCGCACAATCTCCTTCTCGGCGACATAGGCCAGCGGTCTGATGACAATGTTCTGTTTATCATCGCTGAGCAGTTTGGGTGGCATTGCCTTGAGTTTGCCGCCAAAAAACATATTCAGAAACAGGGTTTCGACAATGTCGTCGCGGTGATGGCCCAGCGCAATCTTGTTGGCACCAATCTGCCGTGCATAGCTGTAGAGATTGCCGCGTCTTAACCTGGAACACAGCCCGCAGTACGTTTTCCCCTCCGGGGTTTTGTCTTTGACTATGGAAAACGTGTCCTGCTCGATAATGTGATAGTCGACCCCCAGCGCGGCGAGGTATTCCGGCAGCACATGCTCGGGAAACCCCGGTTGTTTCTGATCCAGATTCACTGCCTTGATATCAAAATGAATCGGCGCATGCTTTTTCAGGTGCAGCAGGATATCAAGCAATGTGAAGGAATCCTTTCCCCCGCTCAGGCACACCATGACCAGATCACCCTCTTCAATCATATTAAAATCGGCGATCGCCCGGCCAACATCACGTCGCAGACTTTTACGACTGCGATTCAGGCGCTGCTCGTGCGTCTTTGTGGCGAGCATGTCCGCGCCATCAATAGACTGTCTGTGTGGTTCATGTGTTTGCACAATTTGTGTTTGCACTGGCAACAACCTCAGTAAAACGTCTGGCCGGCAGCGGCCATTTCACGCAACCGGGCAGTCGGATGATACAGGGGACCAAGATCGGTGTACCGGTCAGCCATTTCACAGAACCCGGCCACACCAACATTGTCAATAAATCGCAAGGCGCCTCCACGGAAACGTGGGTAGCCCAGACCCAGCAGTAAACCCATGTCAACTTCGGTGGCGGAGCTGACGATATTGTCCTCCAGACAGCGCACTGCCTCCAGACACAAGGCGACCATCATGCGTTCACGGATCTGGTCTTCATCAATAGCCTGCTGAGACAACTGTAACGGCGCCAGTGTTGCAAGGATCTCCTCGTCAAATATTTTGGTCGGACGACCGCCCGCCTTTTTCTCGTAACGGTAGAAGCCCTTGTCATTCTTCTGCCCGTAACTGCCGGCTTCATACAGGTGATCAATGGCCGTCCGGAAGTCATACTGCATTCGGTCGGGAAACCCTTCTGCCATTACCTTCATGCAGTGTGACGCCGTATCAATCCCAACGACATCCAGCAGGTAAGCAGGTCCCATTGGCCAGCCAAAGCGTTCCATGACTTTATCGATGACCCGAAAATCCGCTCCGTCCCGCAGCAACTGGCAGAAGGCGCCGAAATAGGGAAACAGGATGCGATTTACCAGAAAGCCCGGGCAATCATTAACAACAATCGGTGTTTTGCCCAGTGCCTGGGCGTAGGCTACTGTTGCCGCTATTGCGTGATCACCGGTTTTTTCACCGCGGATGACTTCCACCAGCGGCATTAACGGCACCGGGTTAAAAAAGTGCATACCACAGAAATTTTCGGGCCGCTTTAATGCATCGGCAAGCAGGGTGATGGAGATGGTCGATGTGTTGGACGCGAGCACAGTGGTGTCCGGCACCAGGTTCTCAACTTCCGCCAGCACGATCTTTTTTACCCTGGTATTTTCGACAACCGCCTCAACGACAACATCGACCGTATCAAACCCGTTGTAATCAAGTGTGGGGGTGATCAGTGACAGAATGGAATCGGCTTTGGACTGGTCCATGCGGCCCCGATCAACCTGTTTGCGCAGCAGACCGTTCGCCTCGGCAAGCCCCAGATCCAGCCCTTCCCGGGCGATATCTTTCATGAGGATGGGCGTGCCACGCAGTGCTGACTGATAGGCGATGCCGCCGCCCATGATGCCTGCGCCCATTACCGCGGCGCGTTTGACCGGACGGGCATTCGCCGACAGTTTTTTGGCCCGCGATTTCAGAAACTGGTCATTAAGGAACAGTTGCACCAGATTGCCTGCCACCTCACCTCTGGCGAGCGTGACAAATGCTTCATTCTCCAGTTTTAATGCCCCGGCACGATTTTTGTCGGCTGCCTGCCACATTGCGTCAACTGCAGTGACTGCCGCCGGATAATGCGGACCTGCATCCCGATCTGTTCGTGCCAGGCCGGCGGTAAACACTTTCTCAATGCCGGCCGGGCTCAGTGGCAGAGCAGATGTTTTCTGGGCACGGCGATCCTGCAGATCGAGTTCCCCGGAAAGTGCCTGCTCAACCATATCCTCAGCCGCTTCTTCCAGCACATCTGCAGCCACCACTGCGTCGACGGCCCCTTCTGCCAGTGCCTGATGCGCCCTGACCTGCTTGCCGGATCGCACCCAGTCGATTGCGCTGTCTGCACCGATCAGTCGTGGCGCTCTGACGGTCCCGCCAAAACCGGGGCAGATCCCCAGATTGACCTCAGGAAAGCCCAGCACAGCTGCTTCACTGGCTACCCTGAAATCGGTGGCCAGACACACTTCCAGACCGCCGCCCAATGCCATGCCATTGATGGCAGACACAGTGGGGATAGCAAGATCTTCCAGTGCATTAAAGATTTTATTGGTTTCCGCCACCCAGGCGAGCAGTTCCGGCTCGCTGAGTTTAAAATTTTCCGTAAACTCCTTGATGTCGGCTCCAACCACAAATGTCGGCTTGCCGCTGACACAGATCAGTCCGCGGGCATCACTGGCCGATACTGCGGCAATCGCTTCACTTAACTCTTTCAGCATCAGGGCATTAAACACATTGACCGGAGCGCCTGGCATATCAAAGCACAACCGGGCTATTCCCGACTCGAGCCTGCTGACCTGAATTGCCGTGCCTTGATAAATCATGTGTTTTCCCCGTTATGCATGTTTGAAATGGTAGGTGTAATCAAGTGCCGCATTATACGACATCTTCGCCGCCGGCGCCGAGCCGTGACAACTGATAGTCCCCGCTGAGTACACGCTGCCACCATTGCTGATTGGCAAGGTACCACGCTACAGTCTTGCGCAGACCGGACTCAAAGGTTTCCTCCGGCGCCCAGCCAAGTTCACGCTGAATTTTGCTGGCATCAATCGCGTAACGCAGGTCATGGCCCGGTCGGTCCTGCACAAAGGTAATCAGCGCGGCGTGCGGTGTGACAGGGGAATCGGGATGCAGCTCATCAAGCAATGCACAGATTGCCGTGACAACTTCAATGTTCTGCTTTTCATTGTGGCCGCCAATATTGTATGTCTCCCCTACCTCACCCTGTCGCAACACCGTATGCAGCGCACGAGCGTGGTCCTCAACAAACAGCCAGTCACGCACCTGCCTGCCATCGCCGTAAACCGGCAGCGGTTTACCCTGAATGGCGTTGAGGATGATATGTGGAATCAGTTTTTCCGGAAAATGATATGGCCCGTAGTTGTTTGAGCAGTTTGTGACCAGCGTTGGCAGCCCGTAGGTGCGCCGCCAGGCACGCACCAGGTGGTCCGAACTGGCCTTGCTGGCTGAATACGGTGAGCTGGGAGCATACGGTGTTGTTTCAGTGAACAGGTCTTCGGGCCCTTCAAGGTCGCCATACACTTCATCAGTGGAAATGTGATGAAAGCGAAAAGCAGCTTTGCCTGCCGGGGTCATTTTGTCCCAATAGGCGCGTGCTGCCTCAAGCAGTGTATAGGTACCCACAATATTGGTCTGGATAAAATCCGCCGGGGCATCAATTGATCGATCCACATGACTTTCTGCGGCCAGATGCATGACAACATCTGGCTGATGCTGATCAAAAACCCGGTCCAGACCAGCGCGATCGCAGATATCAACCTGCTCAAAACTGTAGCGTTCATGGTGACTGATGCCTGCGAGCGACTCAAGGTTACCCGCATAGGTCAGTTTATCCACGTTCACTACACTGTCAGCGGTATCCTCAATGATATGTCTGACAACTGCAGAACCTATAAATCCGGCGCCACCGGTCACCAGAATACGAATTGCCTGTTTCACGTTATCCTCAACTCCCTGCTTACGATGTGCTGCTGATCGAATCGAGTCCGTTCATGACATCCTGTGGTGTAATAGTCTCAAGACAGGCGAAACCGGAGCGGCAGAAATGCCGGGTGCAGTCCGTCTGGCAGATTTGTTTGTTATTCAGGACAGCGGTCTGACACCCCAGGGGACGCCATATTCCGATATCTGTCGGGCCGAAGATTACCACACCCGGCACGCCCAGTGCTGAAGCAAGGTGCGATGGTCCGCTGTCATTGCCCACCATGAGATCCGCTGCTTTTAACAGTGCTGCCAATTGTTGCAAATCCAGCCGGTCACAATAGTCGACGCAGTGTTCGCGCTGCACCCCCAGCCCGGCCACAACCTGACTGTTGACCTCTGCATCAATGCTTCCAGCGCCAATCAGCCCGATGCGATACCCCCGGGCAACAAGGTGGTTTGCAAGTTCCGCAAAGTGCACTGCCGGCCACTTTTTATAGGCCTTGCTGGCGCCTGCATGCAACACGGCAAGAGGCCGGGCGTCAACAGGAGCACCGGATTCAGGCAGGGCTGACTCCAGCGCGCGCATATCCGGGTATTGCGGCCGGGTCAGTGTTGGCAGTCCCTGTGTTTGTAACACCGCCTGCAGCACGTCCCGCACAACAAACCAGATTGATTCCTCACCGGCAGGTCGGCCGTGGCGCGGGATATCAAGCACCTGATCAAAACCAAAACGATACCGCTCCCCGGTACTGCTGACCTTGCGAGAAGCACCGGAAAAGTGTGTCAATCGATGGCAGACCGAATCTTCCTCGATGTTGAAAGCCAGATCGGCCTTGAACGCGCGGATCTCCCTGACACAGGTCAGCCATGCTGACACCCCGGCCCACGTTCGCGCGCCAGGCAACAAGGCCTGACGGGGATAATATACAAAGCGCACACCCTCGCCGGCAAACACCGGCTCAAACAGATCGCGGAAATTCGCGTCCAGCACCAGCAATAATTCGATTTCCTGTTCTGCACACCAATGCGCCAGATGCTGAATGTGTTGACCGGAAAGTAGCAGATTGCCCAGAAATTTGGTCGGATTGATTAATGCGATACGGTTCACGCAGAAAGACTCACGGTGCGGCTTGGACAGTGTCATTTGCTGGCCGGCACAAATACCGCATCCCAGTCGGCATCAGCGGTGTGACGGATCTGATCAATTCTGTCGATGTAGACCAGATACAGAGGGTCGGGAGCAACAGAATAAAGTTCACGCAGTATATCAAGCGCTGCATCCCATTGCCTGCTGCGATATAGCGCCAATGCGGCGTGGTACTGCGCCAGGGCCTGCAACTCCGCCTGTGTGCATTCATCGCGATTGGCCACGACTTCGTAAATACGCACTGCCTGCTGTTTGCCAAATACCCGGACTGTGTCAATTTCCCGCCAGACAAACAGGTCATCGGCCTCTCCCAGACTGTTGCGGGTGTATTCACTGACCAGCGAAATGACGCCATAGACGCGGGTCAACGCCTCCAGTCTGGCTGCCAGATTTACGCCATCACCAATCACGGTGTAGTTCATTCTGCTGGCCGATCCCATATTGCCTGCTACCACCTGCCCGGTATGCAGCCCAAGACGCACTTCCAGTTGATGACCACTGGAAGCAACTACCCGATTGATCTCCGGCATTTCATCGCGAATGGCAAGCAGGGTACGGACCGCACGCAGTGAGTCCTGCGGATGACCAATCGGCGCACCAAATATTGCCATCAGTGCATCGCCCATGAACTTGTCAACCACCCCGCCGTTCTGCTCCACCGCATGACAGAAGCGCTCCAGACAGGCATTCAACAACCGCAGGACTTCGGTGGGCGCCAGTTGCTCACTCAGGGCGGTGAAACCCTTGATATCCGCAAACAGGATGCTGACCGGCTTCTCCTCGCCGCCGAGTTCGATTCGCTTGCTGAGCAGTTCCTCAGCTATCTCATGAGAGACCACCTTTCCCAGCAGGTCACGCACACGCTCTTTTTCCGCCAGACCGGTAGCCATTTGCTCGATGGAGTCGGCCAGACGGGCCACTTCATCCTCGCCACGCACAATTTCATCACGCCCTGCGGGTCCAAAATCACCGCTTTCAATTCGCGCCACACGGGTCGCCAGTTTCAGCACCGGACTGGTAAAGCCGCGGGCAAGCAGAACGACGGCAACCAGACTCAGGCAAACCACCGCCAGCGAAAAATCGAACAGGCGGCCACGCAAGACATTCAGGTTTTCTTCATTCTCCTGATACGAGCGCTGAATGACCGCCAGAATCTGCTCACCGCTGACAGGATTATCTGCGAGGATTCGCACCTGGGTGCCATACTCTTCCGTGCTCATCCGTAAGCGCTGGGTCTGGCCGACAACCTCCTGATTCAGGCCGGTTCGCAGCAGGGATCTGTCCGCCGGCGACAGGCTGGAGGCGATCACCTTGGATACCGGCGCTGAATCTGCAGCAGACTGCACATGCATAATTGAGACATCAGAAGCCGTGCTTTGCTTGATCTGCTCAACAAACCGTTCATCCAGCGGAAACCCCGCAAAAATCCACGCCACCGGTGTTGGCAGAAACAATGGGATAACCGTAACCTGATACGGCACATCATTAATGGACAAAATCCGGTCAGCAAAACCATCGGGATGCTCAACGGCCTGATCCAGTATCAGCTCCCATTGTTCAGGCAACTGACTGAACCCCTGATCCAGCGTGTCGATAATGACCTCGCCCTGGATGTCTGTAATTAGCATCATATCGGCTGCATTGTTGGATCTGGCCAGCAGATTGAGTGCCGCGTCTTTGATAGTAATCGGGTCGGCTGCACCGAAGGCATTCCGGAAGCCCCAGTCACGCGTCAGGGCATTACTGATGGTTATCAGGGTGTTCTTGTGTTCAGTGACACTGAAATCAAAGACCTGGGTGCCGATGTCCAGGTAGGAGTTGATGGTCTGATCGGTGTAACGCAGGTTCTCGCGTTCCACAAACCAGTATATGCCGCCCAGCACCGGGACTATCAGCAAGAGCAGAAAGATCATCAGACGAGAGCGAATACTGGTAAATGTCATGTGCGACTGAAAATGCAATCCCGATATCAATTGAAGTTGGCCAGCAAGATAGGCAGAATTATGTCCTATAACAACCGATGGGCGATACCCACGCATGATGATTCTACCCCGTTACTGCATTACCTTCTTGTGTTTGCTTGCTTTTAGTCAGGTCCACGCGGTCGAGATGACGTTGAAGTTCGTCGACAGGGATGGTCAGCCAGTTGTTGGCCTGGTCGCTGAAATCCATCAGAGTGAACTCTCGTCAGCCCCTGAAGAGGTGGCGATAATCGACCAGATTGACCGCACCTTTGTGCCGATGGTGCTACTGGCCAGAACGGGTCAGCGGGTGAATTTCCCCAATAGTGACAATGTGCGCCATCATGTTTACTCCTTCTCTGATATCAAACAGTTTTCCACGCCTCTGTATGCTGACGAACCCATTGAACCCATTCTTTTTGACAGAGCGGGTATTGCCGTCCTTGGCTGCAATATTCATGACAGCATGGTTGCTTATGTCTATGTCAGTGAATGGGCGCATGCGTTTCAATCCAATGCCGCAGGCCTGCTCCGGATCACGGGTGTTACCGGGGCCCCGGATACACTGCATCTGTGGCATCCCTGGCTGCAGACGCCGGATAATCGGCAGTCGCTGGATATCAGTCAGCTGGAGGATGGTGCGGAACTTACCGTTGAGGTCAATGTTCTGTCACCCAACCGGAATGTCGGTTTTCGTGCACTACGACAAGGACAGAACTGATGTATAACGCTGTATTCTTCCCGGCAACACAACGCCTGATGCGAGCCTGCTGCCTTTTCACGAGCCTGCTCGCATGCGGGTTGGCAACAGCCCAGAACGCTGACGCTGCCCATGACCGTCAGGGCCGGATAAAAGGTACCGGTGCGGTCAGCAGCATTACCGGAGCCAGCGGTGGCGGCCTCATTCCATGGGCCACACTGGGCACCTATGCGAGCGATGGACAGCAAGGCATCAACGTATTTGCAACCCGAGTCGAACTGGATGACTATCGCCTGGACGTAACCGGCGGCGCTGTCAATTTTGGCAATCGGGCAGAAGTTGCCTATGCGCGGCAGAATTTTCGCATCAATGCTGCCGACCTGGATATCCGCCAGGACAAGGCATCTCTGCGTTATCGCCTGGCAGGTGACATTATTTATGGCAACCTTCCCCAGATCACCGCAGGTATGGAATACGGACGTCTGCGCGACAAGGCTGTCGCACGTTCTGTCGGTGCCACCCATACCAGCGGTACGGATTATGTGGTCAGCATGGGCAAGGCCTGGCTGGACGGCATCGCCCACCGGACCACTCTGCTCAATGTCAATGTCCGCTACGGCGACTCGAATCAATACGGCATACTTGGTTACGGAGGTGATGTTTCCGGCAGCAAATTGACCGCAGAACTGGCCGCGGCCGTGTTTATCAACCGAAGTGTTGCAGTCGGCATGGAGTTTCGCCAGAAAAGTGACTACCTGTCAGCACTGCGCGAAGACAACGCCCGGGATATGTTTGTCGCCTGGATTCCAAACAAAAACATTTCCGTAACACTTGCATGGGTAGACCTTGGCGATATTGCCGGCGCGGCAGACCAGCGCGGTATCTACCTGTCATTGCAGGGGACATTATGAACAGACTGCTATTGATACTGGCGCTGTGTATGAGCTTGCAGGTCTGTGCAATACGCGAGCCTGCGAATCTGTATGACTCATTGGGCGGCGAGACAGGCATTAGAGAGATTTCAGAGCTGTTTGTGCTGGAGATAGCCTACGACGATCGGGTATTTGATCGCTTTGCGGATTCGAACGTTGCCCGCTTCCAGGAAAAGATTATCGAGCATTTCTGCATGATTGCCGATGGCCCCTGCATCTATACCGGCGACACCATGATCAATACTCACGCCGGCATGAACATAAGCGACGCCGAGTTCAATGCCATTGTGGAGGATCTGATACAGGCCATGGACAAGGCCGGCACGCCGATTGCGGCACAAAACCGGTTGCTGGCGCGACTGGCGGTACTCAGGCCTGAAATAGCCGGAATCTAGAATTGTAAACTACGGCGAAATTGCTGAAGGTGTGAAGAAAAATATCCGCGCGACAGGACAAACCGCTGCAATCTGGCCCATTGCAGAGTCCCCGGCTCCGGTATGTCAGTCCCGTATTTGTGTTCAATGACGTGACATAGCTGTTCTAGCCAGAATTCATCATCAGCACAGAGGCAGGCGTCAACCAGTGACGAACTTACACCGCGCTGTTTGAGATGATGCCTGATGTACATCGGGCCGTACCCTTTACTGATGCGCCCCCGGATGTAAGACTCAACAAACCGTTCCTCGCTGAGCAGTCCGTCTGCCTCCAGCTGTGACAGCACATCTTCCAGCAGATTCGGGTCTGTATCGGGAAATTTTTCGGAAAGCTTACGCTGCAGCTCGCACCTGCTGTGCTCACGCCGCGCCAGATAATCCATGGCACGGCGTCGCAATGCTGTGTACCGGGCTTTCAGCTCATCCGTTAGGTTACCGATGCCTGCCTCAGTCAATATCAGCCTCAATCACTTCGTCAGCAGATACGCCCAGCAAGGCTTCACCACCAAGTAGCTGCGCACGAATGTTATCCTCCAGCTCCTTTGCCAGTGCCGGGTTTTCTTCAAGATAGGTCGCCACATTTTTCTTGCCCTGGCCAATCTTGTCTCCCTTGTAGGCATACCACGCACCGGACTTGTCGAGCAGGTTGAGCTTCACGCCCAGATCAATGATCTCACCCATCCGGTAAATGCCCTTGCCATACATGATCTGGAACTCGGTCTGGCGGAACGGCGGCGCGACCTTGTTCTTGACCACCTTGACGCGTGTCTCGTTGCCAACCACCTCGTCACCTTCCTTGATGGAACCGATGCGGCGAATATCAAGGCGCACTGACGCATAGAACTTCAGGGCATTGCCGCCGGTAGTTGTTTCGGGGGACCCGAACATGACGCCGATTTTCATGCGGATCTGGTTGATAAAAATCACCAGGGTATTCGAATTTTTAATATTGCCGGCCATTTTACGCAGCGCCTGCGACATCAGCCGTGCCTGCAGCCCCATGTGGCTGTCACCCATCTCACCTTCAATTTCTGCCTTGGGCGTCAGGGCTGCCACCGAGTCGATCACCACTACGTCGACCGCACCGGAGCGAACAATCATGTCGCATATTTCCAGCGCCTGTTCCCCGGTATCCGGCTGACTGACCAGCAGGTTGGCAACATCAACGCCCAGATTGCCGGCGTAAATCGGATCAAGTGCATGCTCGGCATCGATAAACGCGCAGGTGCCACCGTTTCGCTGGCACTCCGCAATAACCTGCAGGGTCAGCGTGGTTTTACCGGACGACTCGGGCCCATAGATTTCCACGATACGACCGCGTGGCAAACCACCAATACCCAGCGCGATGTCCAGACCCAGCGACCCCGTAGAAATCGCCGGTATCGCTTCACGCCCCTTGTCACCGAGACGCATCATGGAGCCCTTGCCAAACTGGCGCTCGATTTGTGTCAACGCCGCAGTGAGTGCTTTCTCTTTATTGGGATCGCGGTTCTGTGCATCTGCCATATGAAAAATCCTGTGTCTGGTTTGCAATCTGCATATAATTTGAATGTCTGCCCTGAGTATTAAAGCAGAGCTTTACTGTATATTCAACCAGTATTCTGAAAAGAACACAATGTTGTGCTATTGGTTGTTATTTAACGATGCCTGACAGCAGTCTATCAACCCCTGCAGTGATTGCCTTACTGTCTGTTGCCGGACAGATTCCCGATCCCCCGCAAACTGAAATACCCGGGCAGTAATCTGCACATCGCTGCCTTTGCGGGCAGCCCAGGCCAGCCAGACAGTCCCCACCGGTTTGTCCGCGCTGCCTCCGCCAGGACCGGCAATGCCGCTGCACGCCACTGCATAATCAGCGTCAGCCGCAGTCAGTATCCCCGTGACCATGTGACGTACCGTCTGCTCGCTGACAGCACCCGGCGCGCCGGGCCCTTCAAGGCACTCTGAAGGCACATCCAGATAGCGTTTTTTCATGACATTAGAATAGGTTACCAGCCCAAGCTGAAACCATTCCGAGCTGCCCGGCACGGCTGTAAGCGCCTGCGCTATGCCACCGCCGGTACAGGACTCTGCCACGCCTACGGAGGACGATTGCGCCTGCAGCAAGGAACCTGCCTGCAGCGCCAGTTGATAGTTCTCGTTATTCATGGACGCGAGTTTAGCATCAAACAACACCAGCGATGTTATCATCCAGCGACGACTTCCGATTAACGGACACAACACTTATGGCCATCAGTATTTTTGATCTGTTCAAGATCGGTATCGGCCCCTCGTCTTCACATACGGTCGGCCCCATGAAAGCGGCGCTTGCCTTTGCCAATGCCCTCGCAGAAGACGGTCAGCTTGATCGTGTAAAACATGTCACTGCCGAACTGTTTGGCTCGCTGGGCGCAACCGGTGCGGGTCATGGATCACCCAAGGCGGTCATACTGGGACTGGAAGGCGAAACACCCGAAAATGTTGATGTGACGCGAATTGCTGAACGGGTCAGTCAGGTGCGCGAAAGCGCCGTTCTGACCCTGCTTGGTTCGCACCCGATTGCCTTCAGTTATCGCGACGATCTGATCATGCACCGATCTGAATCCCTGCCCTTCCACCCCAATGGCATGCGCTTCTCTGCATACGATGTTGCCGCGCAGGACATTGCAGGTGCCACACCCCTGCTGCAGAAAATATTCTATTCGGTCGGCGGTGGTTTTATTGTTGACGAACAGGCCAAAGACGGCGATGTACTCATTGATGACCCGGTAAAACAGCCCTACGCATTTGCTTCCGCCAAAGAACTGTTGAGTCATTGCCAGCAGACCGGGCTGTGTATCAGCAGTCTGATGCTGGCCAATGAACAGGCCTGGCGGCCACTGCAGGACATCAAAGCAAATATGGATGAACTCTGGACTGTCATGCAGGCCAGTATCAACAAAGGCTGTCAGACTGAAGGAATCATGCCCGGGGGTCTGAAGGTCAAACGCCGCGCGGCGCATCTTTACCGGCAACTGAAGAGCAATACCGCAACAGCCCGGGCTGATCCGCTCAGCACCCTTGACTGGGTCACATTGTATGCACTGGCAGTTAACGAGGAAAACGCGGTTGGTGGCCGCATTGTCACAGCGCCGACCAATGGTGCTGCCGGCATCATCCCCGCCGTACTGCGCTATTATCTGGACTTTGCACAAGGTAATCAGCACACCGGCAACAGCGTCAGTGACGATGACAATCAGCTGAATGATGTGCATCGCTTTCTGCTGACAGCCGGGGCCATAGGCATTCTGTACAAAACCAATGCATCCATCAGCGGCGCCGATGTCGGCTGTCAGGGGGAAGTCGGATCAGCGTGCTCGATGGCTGCCGGCGCGCTGGCAGAGGTCATGGGCGCGACACCCGAGCAGGTAGAAAATGCCGCCGAAATAGCCATGGAGCATAACCTGGGCCTGACCTGTGATCCTGTCGGCGGACTGGTTCAGGTACCCTGTATCGAGCGCAACGCAATGGCGGCTATCAAGGCCATCAGTGCGGCCCGCATGGCCTTGCGGGGCGACGGCAAGCACTTTGTTTCACTCGACCAGGTCATCAAAACCATGCGTGATACCGGTCGTGACATGCAGGACAAATACAAAGAGACTTCAAGAGGCGGACTCGCCATCAATGTGCTGGAAGTGCCGGTGTCCATTATTGAGTGCTGAGGCGCTGCAAGTCGCCACCGGATTGAGGCTATAATGCCCGCACAGCCATCCATGCCCGCAACAAGGCGGGTCAAAATAGCACACAGGACAGACAGTTTGAGCGTTCAGGATCTTTCGCAACACACCCCCATGATGCAGCAATTTCTTCGTATCAAGGCACAGCAGCCGGATAATCTGCTGTTCTACCGCATGGGTGATTTTTACGAACTGTTCTTTGATGATGCCACCGAAGCGGCTGAACTGCTGGACATCACACTGACTGCCCGCGGCACTTCCAACGGTAAACCGATTCCCATGTGCGGCGTGCCCTATCACTCAGCGGAACGCTACCTGGCACGCCTGGTGGAATTCGGACGTTCGGTGGCTATCTGTGAACAGATTGGTGATCCGGCAACCAGCAAGGGTCCGGTCGACCGCCAGGTTGTGAGAATCGTAACGCCGGGCACGGTCAGTGACGAAGCCCTGCTTAAAGAACGCGCCGATTGTGTGCTGATGGCCATCACCGGTCAGCAGCAGGATGCCCGGCATGAATGTTACGGTCTGGCCTGGATGGATATCAGTGGTGGTCGTTTCCATGTCTGCGAAGTTGCCACACAGGCAGATCTGCTGGCGGAAATCGAGCGCGTACGACCGGCAGAGCTGCTGTTTGACGATAGCCTGCTGTTGCCACCGGCGCTGGAAAAACGACCCGGCATCCGGCGCCGGCCAGTCTGGGAGTTTGATGCCGATACCTGCTACCGCCAGCTCACCAGTCATTTTCAGACCCGCGACCTCAGAGCCTTTGGCTGTGAGGATATGCCGCGCGCCATCATGTCAGCGGGCGCACTGCTGACCTACGCCAAGGACACCCAGCGCTCAGCGTTGCCACATATCCAACGTATGAGTGTCGAACAACCGGGCGATGCACTGGTGCTGGATGCGGCCAGCCGCAGAAATCTGGAACTTGACCGGAATCTGGCCGGCGGTATCAGCAATACCCTGATGTCAGTCATCGACCGGACCTCAACACCCATGGCAAGCCGCCTGCTCAATCGCTGGCTCAACCGCCCGTTGCGACACCAGCAGACACTGGTGCTGCGCCAACAGGCTGTCAGTGCATTGCTGACTGACTATCGCTTTGAAGTGCTGCAGCCACTTCTGAAACAGGCCGGTGACATTGAACGGATTCTTGCCCGGGTAGCGCTCAGAACTGCCAGACCACGGGACATGGCCCGCCTGCGTGATGCACTGACAGTGCTGCCGCAGCTGCAACAGAGCCTGCTGCCCCTGGTCGCGGATCAAAGCGCACCGCGACTGGCCGAACTGCAGGCAGCCATCAGTGAATATCCGCAGCTTGCCGAACTGCTGCAGCGCGCATTGCTGGACAATCCGCCGGTGGTCATTCGCGAAGGTGGCGTCATTGCTGAAGGTTACGATGCCGAGCTGGATGAGCTGCGCACCCTGAGCAGTAATGCAGGGCAGTATCTGGTAGATATGGAAGTACGTGAAAAACAGCGTACCGGGCTCAGCACCCTGAAAGTCGGTTATAACCGCGTGCATGGATACTATATTGAGGTCAGCAAAGCGCAGGCCGGCGAAATGCCGGCGGACTATCAGCGCCGTCAGACATTAAAAAATGCCGAACGCTTTATCACACCGGAATTAAAAACCTTTGAAGACAAGGTGCTCAGCGCCAACAGCAAAGCACTGGCGCGCGAAAAAGCGCTCTATGATGAGCTGCTGGAAAAAACTGCCGCGCAACTGTTGCCGCTGCAGGACAGTGCGGCAGCCCTGGCAGAGCTTGATGTGTTGTGCAATTTTGCCGAGCGTGCCCTGAATCTTGACTGGGCACAACCTGAACTGAGTGAGGAGCCGGGTATCTGTATAGAACAGGGGCGTCACCCGGTTGTCGAACAGGTACTGGAAACCCAGTTTGTGGCAAACGACACCGAGCTGAGTCATGAGCACCAGATGCTCATCATTACAGGGCCGAATATGGGTGGTAAATCGACCTACATGCGGCAGACTGCGCTTATCGTGCTGCTGGCATTCTGCGGCAGTCATATTCCTGCGGCAAGCGCCCGCATTGGCCCGGTCGACCGTATTTTCACCCGGATCGGATCCTCTGATGATCTGGCCGGTGGCCGCTCGACATTTATGGTGGAAATGACCGAAACCGCCAATATTCTGCATAATGCCAGCGCCCAGAGCCTGGTGCTGATGGACGAAGTCGGCCGCGGCACCAGTACCTTCGACGGGCTCTCACTGGCCTGGGCAAGTGCAGTCTATATCGCCGAAAAACTTAACGCCATGACCCTGTTCGCGACCCACTACTTTGAGTTGACGGTGTTACCGGACCACTATCCCCATATCGGCAACGTGCATCTTGATGCCACCGAGCATCAGCAGGGCATCGTGTTTATGCACACCGTCAAGCCCGGACCCGCCAATCAGAGCTACGGACTGCAGGTTGCCCAGCTTGCCGGTATGCCCGCCGAGGTCATTGAACGGGCCAGAGTCAAACTGCGTGAACTTGAACAGCAGGCGGTGCCGGTGAGTCAGTCCCCGACCCTTCAACCCGCCACTGCTACGCAAAAGCCGGCGCAGAATGATCTGTTCGACACCCGTGCAGACGCACGGACACAGAAGACACTGGCAATGCTGCAAGCGGTCAATCCTGACAATCTGACGCCACGGGAAGCCCTCGAATTGTTATATGCACTAAAAAACTCCTTATAGAATTGTTATCACCCCTCGCGGTCTTGGCCATGGGCACCAAGGTGCCTTATAATGCCGCATCGTTTAAATGCCCTATCGTTTTAACAGGACTGGAACATGACATTTGTAGTCGGTGAAAATTGCATTAACTGTAAACACACAGACTGTGTGGAAGTCTGCCCGGTAGACTGTTTTTACGAAGGCCCGAACTTTCTGGTTATCCACCCCGATGAGTGCATCGACTGTGCCTTGTGCGAGCCTGAATGCCCTGTTGATGCCATCTTCGCCGAAGACGAACTGCCGGATGATCAGAAGCAGTTTCTTGAACTGAATGCAGATCTGGCGCAGACCTGGCCGAACATCACACAGATGAAACCGGCACTCGAGGATGCCGAAAAATGGAATGGTGTGGCCGGCAAGATCGAGCACCTGAAAAAGGCCTGATACCTGCAAGGCCATAACCGGTCCGACACTAACAGTCCGACAGGCGCAGCGCTGTTAAAAAAACGCTGATATGTCATACCCTTCCGCAGAAGCCATACGCCTCAGTCGTCTGACGGCGTCCAGTTGCAGCTGTCTGACCCGCTCCCGGGTCAGACCGACGTCTTCGCCCACATTTTCCAGGGTGTTGGCTTCAAACCCATCCAGACCATAACGACGCACGACCACGTCCCGCTGACGCCGGTTCAGCGCACTGAGCCAGCGCCTCAGCGTCTGGCAGCGACTGTAATGATGTGTCTGATCTGCCGGATCAATCCGATCCGCAGCGCATCCGCTTTTTGCCAGATCAATGCTGTCCAGTTCCGGCATCGGCTCACTGTAGTCGTGACTGGACTCATGACAGTCCAGTAATCCTTCCAGCTCCGCCAGCGGCATCGGAATGAACGCAGCGAGTTCCGGTCGACCGGGTTTGCGCCCAAGTCGCGCTCGTAACAGGGACTCCTGTCTCAGACAGTAGCTAATCTGTTTGATGACGTGGACCGGCAGACGCACATCCCGTGCATGATTCATGATGGCACGCTCAATGCACTGACGAATCCACCAGGTTGCATACGTTGAAAACCGGTAACCCCGATCAGGATCATATTTGTCAACCGCCCGGATAAGGCCAATATTTCCCTCTTCCACAAGGTCCATATAGTCGATACCCCGATTACGGTACTTGCGGGCAAGCCCCATAACCAGTCGCAAATTATGCCGGATCATCTCCTGCCGGCAATGTTCGTCACCCATGCGGGCGCCTCTGGCAAGATTGACTTCATCTTCGTAACTTAGCAGGTGAATGGGAACAACATCGCGGATATAGGCGGATTCGGCGTCCGGTGCCGTAGTGAGGTATTCCATAAAGTATAGTGACTCCCCTGTCATTATGATTATTTAACGAACGATCGAAAAATATCACAGGGAGCTGTCAGCTCAATTAGCTATTTGGCTAATTCACACGATAAGTATCCGAAATGTGCGCAAAGTCACATCAGCAATACTACCGCCCGGGCAAATAACGAACCGGATCAACGGGTTTGCCGTCTACCCGCACCTCAAAATGCAGCATGTCACGGCCTCCGGCACCGGTGCCCATTTCAGCTATCTTGTCACCTGCGCGCACCCGGTCTCCCTCGCCGACCAGCACAGTACTGTTGTGCATATAGGCACTAAGGTGCCGTGCACTGTGTCTCAGAATCACCAGATTGCCGGCTCCCTGAATACCGCTGCCGGCATATACCACATCACCGTCGGCCGCAGAAAACACCGCCTCCCCCTGGCGGCCACCTATGTCTATTCCCCGGCTTGAGCCTGTTTCGGAAAAAGTACTCAGTAACCGGCCATCAGCCGGCCACTGCCAGCTGACACCATCAACCTGCCGGGTTGCTATGCTGCCGGTACGCCGCGCGTCAATTGCCGCCTGCGGTCGCTGACCGGAAGCCACCGCTACACTCTCCCCTGCAGGCGATGCCGGGATAGCCGGCACCGAACTTAGTGCTGATGCCGATATTTCTGTTTCACTCACCAGGAGACGCTGACCGGGATATATCGTATAGGGCGCTACCAGGCTGTTTGCAACCGCCAGCGTGCGCACATCCAGATTGTAAGTCCAGGCGATGGAGTACAGCGTGTCTCCGCGCGTGACTGTATGAATACTGGTGCTGGTGTTGGTGCTGCTGGAGCTGGAGCCAGGACCGGGACTGGTCGTGGCCGCTGCATTGCTGTCGTCAATCCGGGCACGTCTGATCCCCCCACCCACATTCACCGGACGCACAACGGTTGCGGTGGCGCCGACCGGGCCCGATCCGGTATTGGCAGTGCGATCGGCGATAACTGGCTGTGCAGCCTGCTGACCACCGGACGGCACTGTCTGTCCACTACTGAGAATGACCGGTGCCTGCCGTTCCAGATTTGCGCTACGATCATCAATGGGTGCCTCATAATTGCTGGCGCATGCGCCGAGCAACAAAATCATGGCTGATACCATTGATGTTGATTTCAGACCGGCTTTGGGTGATTTACCTGACGTAATCATAATTTTCCTGTCCGTAATTAGATCATGACTGGCGAGTCAGCCTGGCAAATAACAGGATGAGAGCGCCACCTGCCAGAAACAGGCATATAGCCGCCAGTTGGCCGGCTACTGTGCTGCCAAGCACCTCATCCGTACCCGGCCATAACACAATCAGCGATGCGGCCAGCATTCCTGTGAGTATGGCGTAGGTCTGCTGCCGATAATAGTGAAAAGTCCAGGACAGCAGGTGTGAAAAACTCAACAGGCCGATGGCACAACCGGCGGCGAACACCACCACCACAGCAAAATCAAAACTGCGCAACGCATCCAGGACCGGTTCATACACCCCCAGCAATATCAGTATGAATGCGCCGGATATCCCCGGCAGGATCATGGCGCAAATAGCTATCATTCCACTAAAAAATACATAAATCAGCGACTCACTGCCGGCCGCAGGATTTAACACAGCGGTTGCCGCTGTCACCAGAAAACCCAGCAGGAACAGCACAATGGTTCGTACATTCCACTGCCCCGCTTCACGGCGCAACAACCAGCACGATGCGAGCACCAGCCCCATAAAAAATGTCATTACCTGGACACGGTGGTTGTCCAGCAAATACAAAACAGTGTTGGCCATCAGCAGCAGGCTGAGCAGTATACCCATGCCCAGAGTCAGCAGAAACGGGCCATGAATGGAGCGCCAGAATTCTGTCGGGCCCTTTTGCCACAGCACAGTCAGAGCCATTGGATTGCAACGTTTCAACGCATTGATCAGCGGTTCATAAATGCCGCTGATCACCGCAATGGTTCCACCCGACACACCGGGCACAGAATCAGCCACACCCATGGCCATCCCCTTAAGAAACAGAATCATTTTAGCGCGCAGTGACGTCGACATTCAGTGCTGTACCTGACCTATGTAAAGGGGAACAAAATTGACCGCCTCAAGCAACCGGGTATGAAATTCACCGTCCCGGCGTTCAATCAAGCGCAGTTCCTGCCCGCCTTGCTCACCACCAACAGGAATCACCAGCCGCCCGCCTTCTGCCAATTGATTCATAAGTTCGGCCGGCACATGCTGAGGTGCTGCTGCCACAATAATGGCATCAAAGGGTCCATATTCAGGCCATCCCAGACTGCCATCATCATGCTTACTTCTGACATTACGAATGTTCAGTAATGCCATGTTTTTACGTGCCTTGTCCAGCAGAGGCCTTACCCGCTCAACCGTCCAGACCCGCTCTGCCAACTGGGCAATAACGGCGGTCTGATAGCCGCAACCGGTGCCGATTTCCAGCACATTGGGCAGCTTGCCTTCATCTGCAAAACGATTACCCAGCACAGCCTCAGTCATTCTGGCGACCACAAAGGGCTGCGAGATGGTCTGGTTAAAACCTATCGGCAGGGAGGTGTCTTCGTATGCCCGGTGGGCAAGCGCCTCATCCAGAAAAATATGCCTTGGCGTTGTGCGCATCACGTCGAGAACTGCCCAGTTCTTGATGCCTTTTTCCAGCAGAGAGGCAATCATCCGCTCGCGGGTACGTTGAGAAGTCATGCCGATGCCGGCCAGATTAGGAGTATTCACGATTTGTCCAGAGGTCAAAAAATATCAAGTTGGTCTTCGCTCTTCAAATACAGTGCGGTAATCGACCAGTTCATGTAAAACTGCTGTTGCATAACTTCCACGGGGCAGACTAAAACTCAGTTTAAGGGTCGCATCCGGATCAACGCGATAGTGTAAAGCCTTGACCGGCAAACGCAAACTGCGCCGCTGCTGCTCAAGTTCGGCGCGCTCCAGCCCTCTGCACAGATCCGCCCAGCGGGTGCACACGACCATCTCCAGCTCCCGGCAACCGGATAAACTGCGCAACTCACCTTTGCCCCACAGAGGCCCGGTCGGGTGAATATCCAGCGAGTTCAGTCGCTCAACCAATTGGTCGTCAGTTGCATCTGCCGCAAACACACTGCCGGTTCCATCCAGATTCATGACATCTCCGGGGAGATATCCGCACCACTCGCCACTGATTACCCGCTCAGCCAGCACCGCATTGAACAGGGCTGAACGGGTGGCCGACAACAGCAAACCCCGCTCGGTTCTGGCCGGTCGACGCCCGACAGACCGGAACATCTCCGCGGCCTTGGCCAGATTGTTGAAACCAAAGCGTTGTTCGCCAAAATAATTGGGAACACCGCGGCCTGCGATGATATTAAGTTTTGTTTCCAGATCAGCAATCGCCTGTTTCCCTTCGGAACCCGATACCGGACCAAGGTCTCTGAGACAAATCCTGAAATGATTCTCCCGATGACTGCCCCGGCGCAATTTGCGGCCATTGCGGCAGCTCTGCAGAATGCAAAGCTCATCTGACTCTGCATTCCTCAAATCCGTCGGGCCAAGTGCTGACGCAGGACCGGGGCTGTGAATACTGAACCATTGTGTACAAACGCCATGTTTGTCCTTGAGACCGGAGTAGCTGATTTGCCGTTCGTTGACGCCAGCCACTCTGGCCAGTCGTCGCAGGGCATCAAGCGTAGTGATACCGGTTTTTCGGACCTGAACCCAGAGGTGCTCGCCCTGCCCGCTGCACTCAAACCCGAGTTCCTCATCGACACAAAAGTCCTCTGCCTCGCGTTTGAATGACGCGGTCAGCGACGGTTCGCCATATGCTCGCGGCAATTGTGCCATCAACCCGGAAAGCGCCTCAATACCGGTCTGGTCTGAATCAGCGACCAAGCAGCACCACCGCATAGGCTTCAATGCCCTCACGTCGTCCGACAAACCCCATCTCTTCCGTAGTGGATGCCTTGACGTTTACGCAACCGGGGTCTGTTCGGAGCATGTCAGCCAACCGCTCACGCATGAGTGGAATATGTGGCGCCATTTTGGGTGCCTGGGCAAGAATTGTCATATCTGCATTGATCAGGTGCCATTTGTCGCCCGTCATGAGTGCTACTACCTGATCCAGCAGTAATGCACTGTCCACATTTTTGTAGGCAGAATCACTGTCCGGAAAGTGTCGCCCGATATCGCCCAGACCGAGTGCACCCAGAATGGCATCACACAGCGCATGAATCAGGGCATCGCCATCTGAGTGGGCGATAAGACCACGCTCATAGGGAATAGTGACGCCACCCAGCACCAGGGGGCGATTGTCCGCAGTGGACGCAAACCGATGCGCGTCGTAGCCGTGACCTATACGAATATCTTTCAGAGCAGGCATTGATCAAGTCCATAATTCACGAAAATCATGCTGGCACCTGAGACGTCAGGATCAGCTCAGCCAGATAAAGATCTTCCGGGTAGGTGATTTTAATATTGTCTTTGTGACAGACAATCAAGCGCGGCTGATATCCACAGTATTCCATTGCCGATGACTCATCGGTGGGTATTACGCTGCCGGCCATGCATCGCTGTAGCGCGTCAAGCAGCTGGTCCAGTCTGAACATCTGTGGCGTGCAGGCAGCCCATACGTTTTGCCGGTCTATAGTGCTGGCGACTGTTTGCACATTGACCGCATTGATATCGACTGCAGTGTCACCGCCAGTGGCGGCACCGGTTCTACTGACTGCAATCCGGTCAGTCGGCGCAGCCCGCTTCAGGGTATCTGCCACCGGTATCGCCAGCAGCCCCCCGACACTGTCCGGGTGTTCGGCCAGTTGCACAAGGTTTTGCAAATCCTGCACCCGGACGCAAGGACGCACTGCATCGTGCACCAGCACCCAGTCTGCGGGTGCGGCGCGCTGTGCAAGCAACTGCAGGGCATTTATCACCGACTGCCAGCGCTCTGCGCCGCCTTCCGCCACATGCAGTTCGGTGGCAATCGTGGCGGACAATTGATGCACAATCTGTAATCCGATCTGATCACCAGGCGCCAGTGCGACGGTCACGGATTGCAGGCCGGGCAATTGTGACAGCCGCCGGATGCTCAGGGAAAGAATACTCTCTCCCTGAATCTGCAGATACTGTTTGGGGACAGCTGCCTGCATCCGACTGCCAACACCTGCAGCCGGCACAATAGCGTGTATCGCCATGAATTTATTCAATTACCATATAAAACGTTTCATCGTCGCGGATCATGCCGAGATCGCTACGGGCTCTTTCTTCAATTGCGTCAAGACCGTTTTTCAGATCAAGCACCTCGTTCTCAAGCATCTGATTGCGTTGGCGCAGTGACTCGTTTTCCGCCTGTTGTGCAGCCAGTTGCTGTTCGAGCAGATTCAACTCGCGCACGCCTCCGTCACCTACCCAGAGTCGCCACTGAAGCAGCAACAGGATAACGACCAGACCTGCTATGAGAACTTTCATGGCTCCCCCGATACCTTAATCCCCGCCCCGATATCTACATCCAACATAAGAGACCTGATAAACCAACAGTCTCAGCTTACGTGACTGAATTCAGCAATACCCCGGTAAATCGCCTTGCTGCCCAGCTCTTCCTCAATCCTCAGCAGTCGATTGTACTTGGCCACCCTGTCCGAGCGGCACAGTGATCCGGTCTTGATCTGCCCGGCACCGGTTGCAACTGCCAGATCTGCAATGGTGGTATCTTCGGTCTCACCGGAACGATGCGAGATGACTGCGGTAAACCCGGCCTTGCGCGCCATACGGATGGCCGCCAGTGTTTCGGTCAGTGTGCCGATCTGATTGAACTTGATCAGAATGGAATTGGCAATATTCTGCTCGATTCCACGCGCCAGTATCTCGGTATTGGTGACAAACAGGTCGTCACCGACCAGCTGGACCCTGTTGCCTATCTTGCGGGTCAGCAACGCCCAGCCATCCCAGTCGCTCTCGTCCATCCCGTCCTCTATCGACAGGATATTGTAGTCCACTGCCAGTTTGGCCAGATAGTCAGTAAAACCGGCAGCATCATAGACGGCATTTTCACCTTTCAGATGGTACTGACCCTGCCTGTAAAATTCCGACGACGCACAATCCAGTGCCAATCGCACATCATTGCCCATTTTCAGTCCGGTTTTGTCCACCGCCTGCAAAATGGCATCCAGTGCCGCGGCATTGGACGGCAGGTTGGGCGCAAAGCCCCCTTCGTCACCAACAGCTGTGCTGAGCCCCTGGGACTTAAGAACTGCCTTCAGACTATGGAAAATTTCTGCCCCGTACCGCAGCGCTTCGGCAAAGCTTGGCGCGCCCACTGGCTGCACCATGAATTCCTGAATATCTACATTATTATCAGCATGTTCTCCGCCATTGATGATATTCATCATCGGTACCGGCAGGGTCATCAGGTCACTGCTGCCGTTAAGTCTGGCAATCCAGGCGTACAGGGGCACCTTGTTTGCCTGTGCCGCTGCCTTGGCCGCAGCAAGCGAGACTGCCAGAATGGCATTGGCGCCCAGGCTGGCCTTGTTTGCTGTGCCATCAAGATTGATCATGCAATTGTCCAGCGCTGACTGATCCTGGGCATCCTGGCCCAGCAGTGCATCACGGATTGCAGTGTTCACATTATTGACTGCGGTCAGCACACCCTTACCCAGGTAACGTTGCGGGTCTTTGTCGCGCAATTCCAGTGCTTCGCGTGAACCTGTCGAGGCACCTGACGGTGCACACGCGGTGCCAACAATACCACTGTCAAGTATCACGTCCGCTTCCACGGTCGGATTACCACGCGAATCAAGCACCTCGCGGGCGCGAATGTTTTTAATTGTAGCCATAGCTTTTCCCTGTTACATACTGTTTTTGCTAAATATATTATTGATAATCAATCAGTATCCAGTGCCGGAAACTGCTTGACCAGATCATCGACGGCCTTCATTTGACGCAGAAACGCCTCAAGCTTGTCCAGTGGCAGTGCACATGGCCCGTCACACAATGCCTTGTCAGGATCCGGGTGAGCCTCCAGAAACAGGGCTGACAATCCCTGACTGAGTCCGGCCCGGGCCAGTTGGGTCACATCACCCCGGCGACCATCAGCGCTGGCAGCCAATCCACCGGGCTTTTGCAGTGAGTGCGTCACGTCAAACATCACCGGGTACCGGAACTTTTTCATCACGGAAAAACCCAGCATGTCCACAACCAGGTTGTTGTAACCAAAACTTGAACCGCGCTCGCACAGCATCAGTTTCTGATTGCCGGCTTCTTCAAATTTTTTGAGGATATGCTGCATCTCCTGCGGCGCCAGAAACTGGGCCTTTTTTATATTGATAACGGCGTTGGTGCGTGCCATGGCGGTGACCAGATCGGTCTGCCGGGACAGGAAGGCAGGCAACTGTATGATATCCGCAACCTCGGCAACCGGCGCTGCCTGGGCAGGCTCATGAACATCAGTGAGCACCGGCACATTAAAGCGGGTTTTTACATCCTGCAGAATCTGCAGACCAATTGCGAGGCCGGGCCCGCGATAGGAATGAATGGATGAGCGGTTGGCTTTGTCAAACGATGCCTTGAATACATAGGGAATGCCCAGCCGACCGCACACGTCCACATAGTGTTCAGCCACCTCCATTGCCAGCGCATGAGACTCAAGCACATTCATACCACCCACCAGCACAAATGGCAGGTCATTGCCGAATGTGACATTCGCGTTGAGGCTGAGATGCAATGGCGTCACGGCAGTCATGCTTTATCTTTCGCCTGATGTGCCAACGCAGCATTTACAAACCCGGTAAACAGAGGGTGCCCGTCGCGCGGGGTGGATGTAAATTCAGGATGGAACTGACAGGCCACAAACCAGGGGTGGTCAGGTGCCTCGATGACTTCAACCAGCTCGCCATCCATGGAACGGCCGACTATCTTTAATCCGGCTTCCTGCAAACGGTGGACATAGTTGTTATTCACCTCATAGCGATGACGATGCCGCTCGACAATCACTTCCTTGCCATAACATTGGTGAGTCACAGATGTGGGCTCCAACCGGCACTGCTGACCACCCAGACGCATGGTGCCACCCAGATCAGAATTCTCGTCGCGTGTTTCAACTGCACCCTCGGCAGTACGCCACTCACTGATCAACGCGACCACCGGATCCTTGCAGTCCGGCTTAAATTCGGAGCTATGGGCATCCGGCAGTCCTGCCTTGTTGCGTGCGTATTCAATCACTGCCACCTGCATGCCAAGACAAATACCCAGATAAGGTATCCTGTTCTCGCGGGCGTACTGGACGGTCAGTATCTTACCTTCCACACCACGCAGGCCGAACCCGCCCGGCACCAGAATCGCATGCACCCCGTCCAGCAGGCCTGTGCCATGCACCTTGATATCACTGGAGTCGATATAACGAATATTGACCTTGGTACGCGTCTGGATGCCGGCGTGTGAAACCGCCTCGATCAAGGATTTGTAAGCGTCCAGCAGTTCCATGTACTTGCCAACAATGGCAATGGTGACTTCCTGATCAGGATGCAACTTGGCATCGACCACCCGCTCCCATTCGCGCAAATCTGCCGGCGGGCAATCCAGGCCGAATTTATTGACAACAATCTCATCGAGCTCGGCGGCACGCAGCAGCGAGGGTACACGGTAAATAGTATTGGTATCCGGTAGTGAGACCACGGCAGGTAAATCAACATTGGTGAACAGCGCGATCTTGCGACGGGCTGATTCAGGAATTTCCTGTTCAGACCGGCAGATCAGAATATCGGGCTGAATACCAATTGAACGCAACTCTTTTACCGAGTGCTGGGTTGGTTTGGTTTTGGTTTCACCCGCTGTTGCAATGTAGGGCACCAGGGTCAGGTGCATAAACAGGGCGTGCTGCGAACCAAGCTCTACACGCATCTGGCGCACGGCCTCAAGAAACGGCTGGGATTCGATATCACCAACCGTCCCGCCGATCTCGACCAGTGCTATGTCAGCACCGGCGGCACCATCCACCACCCGGCGCTTGATCTCGTCCGTTATGTGCGGAATCACCTGTATCGTAGCGCCCAGATAATCGCCGCGGCGTTCCCGGCGGATAACCTCCTCGTACACCCTTCCCGTGGTGAAGTTATTACGCGCAGACATGGTGGTGCGGATAAACCGCTCGTAGTGTCCCAGATCAAGATCTGTTTCAGCGCCGTCCTCGGTCACAAAAACTTCGCCGTGCTGAAACGGGCTCATGGTTCCCGGATCCACATTGATATATGGATCCAGTTTGAGCATGGTTACTTTGAGTCCGCGCGCTTCGAGAATTGCGCCGAGAGATGCTGAAGTGATGCCTTTGCCGAGCGAGGAAACCACCCCGCCGGTAATGAAAATATATCGCGTCATTAACGCCCCATCCTTAATCGCTGATGGGGTTACAGGTTACCAGAACCGCCCCCCATCGACAAACGAATTCTTGTTTTAAAAAAAGATCAGCTAATCGTCAAACGGTGGCGGCAACTGCCAGCCTGGCGCCCAGCCGGAACTGCCGGCCGGGACCTGAAAACCCTCACAAACCCCGACCTGTGCCACATAGGCCAGCCTGCCGTCCACCCACAACAACGGGGTTCTGTCCCGTAACCAGGGCAAAACGCCCGCATCATGCAATACTTTTTTCAGGGAGCGCTGCGGTCGTCCCGCCAGCGTACATTGCTCTCCGCCTGTGCGATAGGTAATCCGGCAGTCGCCTGACGGCATTTGCATGCCCCCTGTTTTCGCGCCACCTGTTTGCGTGCCAGCAGCGTCGACACGATACCAGCGCAAGGTGCCGTTCGCCGGCAATACCTGCACAGGCAGCCGGCCGCCAGCTTCAGACCGCCAGACCAGACCATCGGCAGGCAGTGGCGGTAACACCGGCAATGGGTGACACAGATACAGACTTTCCCGGTACCGGCGGATTTCACGCCCCTGCCAGCGCAACAATGGCTGCCGGTCTTCGCCGGCAGCTATAACTTCGCTCTCAATCCGGCCCAGCAGCCGCCGGGAGGGCCACGAACCCGTTTCCTCCCATAACCAGTGGCGCAGGACAAGCCGTTGCCTGACCGACGTCAGTTGCTGCAACGGCGGTATCTGCAAGCTGCATTGTTCGGTATCGTGCCATTCTGCCAAAAACCCGCTCGCCAATTCATGCAATAGCAGGTCGGCATCAGCACAAAGCTCTGCAGTACCCGCTACACGTCGCTCCCAACCCGGCCACCGGTCATCAAGCAAGGGGCTTATGCAGGCACGGAGGTAATTGCGGCTGAAGTTGATATCAGCATTGCTGCTGTCTTCTACCCATTGCAACGTTTGATCAAGCGCATATGCGGAAATTCTGTCTGCATCAATACTCAGTAACGGTCGCCACACCTGGCTGCTGCCCAGATCACGGCACGCAGGCATGCCTGACAGGCCGCGAAGTCCGCTGCCGCGCATCAGTTGCAATAATACCGTTTCGGCCTGATCTGACTGATGATGGGCAGTTACAAGCACTTCATGCTCCGTCAATTCTGCGGTAAACGCTGCATAGCGAGCCTCTCTGGCGACCGCTTCAAGACTCTCGCCACCGACGCGGCGCAGTGTCAGGCGATGCACGGCCAGTTCAATTCCCCGCTCCTCACAGGCCTGTTGACAGTGCTTTGTCCAGTCATCTGCCTTCTCGTTTAATCCATGATTGACGTGAATGGCACGCAGGCTCAGGCCGAGCTCCGATTTCAAGCGGTGGCAGGCGTGCAACAAAACCATGGAATCCTGCCCGCCACTCAATGCAATCAGCAGCCCCCGGCATTGCGGGTGCTGCATACGCAAGTCATTGAGTGTGGTCAGCAGTTGTTGCTGCAAGTCCAAGGCAGGTACTCCTGGGTGTCGATTGGGACAGGACCCCGGACCGGGCTGGTGTTCAGCGTGTAATACCGTAACTCATCAAACGACGGTAACGACGCTCAACCAGGTTATCGATCTCCATATTCTGCAAACGTTCCACCTGGTCAACGAGAGAGGCTTTCATGCTCGCCGAGACTGCCTTGATATCCCGATGGGCACCACCCAGTGGTTCAGGAATGGTTGTATCCACAATTCCCAGCTCTTCCAGTCTGGTCGAGGTGACACCCATGGCCTCAGCTGCATCAGGCGCATGCTCCGAGGATTTCCACAATATCGTTGCACAGCCCTCAGGCGTAATAACGGTATAGGTTGAGTACTGCAACATATTAAGATGATCCGCAATGCCAATGGCAATCGCACCACCCGAATTGGCTTCGCCAGTGACCGTAGCAATGAGGGGTGTACGGACACGCGACATCATGGCCATATTTTCTGCAATGGCCTCATTGATACCACGTTCCTCGGCATCAATACCGGGGTAAGCACCGGGAGTATCAATAAAACTGAGCACCGGCAGTTTGAAACGCTCTGCCAGTTCAATTAACCGGCGCGCCTTGCGGTAGCCTTCCGGGCGCGGCATACCAAAATTATGGCGGACCTTTTCCTTGGTGCCACGACCCTTCTGATGACCTATGACCATCACCGGCTTGTCGTCCAGACGGGCGATTCCTCCGACCAGCGCCAGATCATCAGCAAACAGCCGGTCACCGTGCAACTCATCAAAATCGGTAAATATATGCTCAATGTAGTCCAGCGTGTACGGACGCAGAGGATGACGGGCCACCTGGGAAATCTGCCAGGGTGTCAGGTTTGCATAGATTTTTTCCGTCAGCTTGGTGTTCTTTTCCTGAAGCTTCTGGATTTCCTCACCGATATTCAGGTCGTTGTCATCACTGACAAGGCGCAGCTCATTGATCTTGACTTCAAGATCGGCGATCGGTTGCTCAAAATCGAGATAATTCGGATTCATAATCAGTTGTGACCAGTTCACTTTTAAGAATATATTTTCTGATGATAGCAAAAATCAGTATTGAATGTCGTGCCTGCATTTTAACGATAGGCGATGCTGACCGATTGGCGGCCACACAACTGATGCAACTCCTGAATCAGATCCTGATCAGGCAGGACATGCCAGTGCTCTCCCAGTTGCAGCCAGCCGCTGACGTCTGTGCGTCGGTAGCGGATACGCACTGGACAGGGGTGCAGCGGCGCCACTTCATTCTCCGCCTGCTCATCGGTTGAACCCGCTTCAGGTAGGGGGCAACGATAAGGCTCAAGGCAGCCCGCCAGCCGGTCACTGAAACCTTCCCCAATCTGATTCGCGTCAATATCCAGTTCAACGGCCTTTGCAAAACGCTGTCTGGCCTGCGTAAGGCTGAGCACCTCACGGGCCCGGCCACGCATGCTGCCGCTGAAATCATCAACAGAGACCTGACATTCAACGATCAGAATGGCATCTTTTTGCAGCAATTCACGATATTTTTCATACTCTTTGGCAAACAGGGATACTTCCAGCCGCCCGCTGCGATCATCAAGTGTAATAAATGCTATATTGTCACCGCGTTTACTGCGCATGGTGCGCACCCCGACCAGCAATCCTGCCAGGCGCTGCGGTTCGCGTTCGGGCTTGATGTCCGCCAGACGATCCCGGGTGAGCTCCTTCAGTTCCGGTAAAAACTCATCAATTGGATGCCCGCTCAGATACAGACCCAGCGTATCGCGTTCTTCGCGCAAACGTTGCTGCTGGGTCCAGGGTTTGACATCCTTCAGCGTGCCGGCTTCAGCAGCTGAATCAGCAACCGGCGCAATATCACCAAACATATCCACCACTCCAGCTGCCTTGTTGCGACTGCCCTGCTCGGCAGCCTGCACGGTATCGGCGAGTGAGGCCATCAATTGTGCACGTGCAGTGTCAGTATCAGCCTCGACCATGCTGTCAAGCGCACCAGCGCGTATCAGCGCCTCCAGTGCGCGCTTGTTGACGCTGCGAAGGTCAAGCCGCGAGCAGAAGTTCAGCAACGAGGTAAATGGCCCGCCGGACTCCCTGGCTCTGATTATCTCGCCGACCGGCCCTTCACCCAGCCCCTTGATAGCGCCCAGACCGTACACAATCTCACCCTGCGGATTCACCGTAAAGTTGTAGGTACCAACATTAACATCAGGCACAATCAAAGGCAGCTTCATTTCCCGGCACTCTTCAATCAGCGTCACTACCTTGTCCGTGTTCTGCATATCGGCAGACAATACCGCTGCCATGAAGTAGGCAGGATAGTGCATTTTTAACCATGCAGTCTGATAAGAAACCAGTGCATAGGCAGCGGAGTGCGACTTGTTGAATCCATAACCGGCGAATTTCTCCATCAGATCAAAAATTGAACCGGCAAGTGCAGCGTCCAGGTTTCGCTCTGCGGCCCCCTTCAGAAAAATACTGCGCTGCTTTTCCATTTCTTCCGGTTTCTTCTTGCCCATTGCCCGTCGCAACATATCTGCGCCGCCAAGGCTATAGTTGGCAAGTACCTGCGCAATCTGCATTACCTGTTCCTGATACAGAATAACGCCATAGGTATTCTTCAACACAGGCTCAAGGTCCTTGTGCGGATAGCTGGTATCTGCACGCCCATGTTTGCGGTTGATAAAATCGTCCACCATACCTGACTGCAATGGGCCGGGACGAAACAGAGCCACCAGCGCCACGATATCTTCAAAGCAGCTGGGCAGCAGGCGACGGATAAGCTCCTTCATGCCGCGGGATTCGAGCTGAAAAACCGCTGTTGTTTCACCGCGCTGCAACAACTGGTAGACCTGCACATCATTGAGCGGAATAGAACCAATATTTAACGGGTTCTGTTTTCGATCGGCTTCCTGGGCGTTGATCATCTTGACTGCCCAGTCGATAATCGTGAGGGTCCTCAGCCCAAGGAAGTCAAACTTTACCAACCCGGCCGTTTCAACATCATTCTTGTCAAACTGGGTGACCAGACTGTCACCATTCTCGTCACAGTATAGCGGCGAAAAATCCGTCAATACGGTTGGAGCAATCACCACACCGCCAGCATGCTTGCCAACGTTTCGCGTCACGCCTTCCAGCTTGAACGCCATTTCCATGATTTCCTGGGCGTCCTCATCGCTGTCAACAAATTCTTTCAGCGCTGGCTCCTGCTCCATGGCTTTGCTCAGGGTAATGCCAACTTCAAACGGGATCAGCTTGGACAGCTTGTCTGCCAGCCCGTAAGACTTCCCCTGTACCCGTGCCACATCACGCACCACAGCTTTTGCCGCCATGGTCCCGAAGGTTATGATCTGCGACACAGCATCTTTGCCATACAGTTCGGCAACATGTTGTATCACCCGGTCCCGCCCTTCCATGCAGAAATCCACGTCAAAGTCAGGCATCGACACCCGCTCGGGATTCAGAAATCGCTCAAACAGCAAGTCATAACGCAATGGATCCAGATCGGTGATGCCTAATGCATAGGCAACGATAGAACCGGCACCTGAGCCCCGGCCAGGCCCGACCGGGATATCATTGTTTTTTGCCCACTGAATAAATTCCATCACAATCAGGAAGTAACCGGGGAATCCCATCTGGATGATGACATTCAGTTCGAAGTCCAGACGCTCATAATACGGTTTGCAGAATGCTGTATATTCATCGTCCGGACCGGAAGCCGGATTTACCTGACGACCTTTCTGCTCCATGTACAATCGCGGCAGGTGACCATCCAGGCCTTCCCGGCTGATCTGCCGGAAGAATTCATCCATGGTCAGACCAGCCGGCACCGGATAATTCGGCAGAAACGGTTTGCCCAGTTCTATATCCAGATTACAACGCTGCGCTATCCTTACCGAATTGAGCAGCGCCTCGGGCAGATCCGCAAACAGAGCTGACATTTCCGCAGGGCTGCGAAGATACTGCTGCTCGGAATAGTGCTTGGGACGACGCGGATCATCGAGCGTCCGACGTTCGTGAATACAGACCCTGACCTCATGTGCTTCAAAATCTTCCGCCGCGATAAAACGCACATCGTTGGTTGCAACCACCGGACAATTGTTAGCAGCAGCTAGCTGTACTGCAGCCTGCACATAGGGTTCGTCGCCCGGACGGCCGCAACGGTGCAGTTCAAGATAAAAACGTCCCGGGAACAGGTCCATCCAGTATGCCAGGGATTTTTCCGCTGCGTCCTGGTCCTGATCTGTCAGGCAGCGGCCCACTTCGCCATCCGGGCCGCCGGACAACGCAATAAGTCCTGCTGCGTAGGTTTCCAGCCACTGCTTGCGCACCTGCGGTTCACCATGGCCAACCTTCTGTGTATATGAGAGGGAAATCAGCCGTGTCAGATTCCGGTAACCATCCAGATTCTGTACCAGCAGTACTAACGGGAACGGCCTGTCCGGCCGCTCGGGGTTTTCCACCAGCACATCGCAGCCACACACCGGCTTGATGCCCGAATTGATAGCGGCAGTATAAAATTTGATCATGGCAAACAGATTGTTGCGATCAGTCACCGCGACCGCGGGCATACCCATTCTGCCGACTGAATCCATAAGCGGTTTCACCCGCACCAGTCCGTCTACTATCGAGTATTCGGTATGGACACGCAGATGTACAAATTCAGCAGAACTCATGGCTTTCCTGTTTAATCCGGATCAATCTTCAAGGCACGCCGCAACCGGCGCATAGCTGCGCCGGTGTACTGCGCTCGGGCCCAGTTGTTTCAAAGCCAGCAGATGCGCCGGGGTCGGGTATCCCTTGTGTCGGGCAAACCCATACCCCGGGTACTGCAGGTCCAGTTCACACATAACACGATCTCTGGCGACCTTGGCAAGTATTGAGGCAGCAGCAATGCAGTCTACTCTGCTGTCACCTTTGGTTATCGCAACTGACCGGTAATCCCACTGAGGGCAATGTGTACCATCAACATAGACAAATCCCGGCTGTCTGACCAGACTTTTTACAGCCCGGTGCATGGCCAGCATGCTGGCCTGGAAAATATTGATCTCATCGATCTCCCCGGGTTGCGCACTCGCTATTGCGTAACACACTGCCTGCTGCTGAATACTGTCAAACAGGCAATTTCGCTGCTTCTCCGAGATTTTTTTGGAGTCATTAAGCTGTGGCAAATCATAGTCTGACGGCAGAATCACGGCGGCGGCGTAAACTGCCCCGGCCAGCGGACCTCGTCCGGCCTCATCGACACCGGCGATGGGTCCCTGCCCTGTGTCTATGCCGTGCCCGGCCGCAAAGCTGAGCGCTCTCTGCACACTGTTTTTGCCCTGACTCATCAGACCTGCTGCTCCAGCAGCATATCGGTAATCGCCCGGGCGGCCTGCTGATCAGCATCCAGTCTGATACGGTGATGAATTGCGGCAAACTCACTTGCCAGGCGTTGCTGCCTTTCATGATCTTCCAGCAACGCGAAAATTTCCTTTTGCAGCCTGTCCACAGTCACCGCACCTTGCAACAACTCCGGCACCAACTCCCTGCCAGCCAGCAGGTTGGGCAATGAAACATAGGGAACCTTTAACATCCGCGAGGCGAGCATCCAGGTCAGCGCAGCAAGTTTATAACAGACGACCATCGGCCGCCGCAGCAGCAAAGCCTCCAGAGTCGCGGTGCCGGATGCCAGCACAACAAGATCAGCGGCCTGCATCGCTGCGTGCGACTGCTCATCAATAACCGTAAACCGATTCATGATTTTCGGATTCGCGGCAGATCGGGAGGCCAGCAGCTGGTTGACCTGAAGTCTGCGCTGCGCATTGGCGCAGGGGATAACAAAATGCAACTCGGGACGCACGGCAAGACAACTGATTGCTGTATCCAGGAAAACCGGCGCCAGGCGCTGAACCTCGGCTGCCCGGCTACCGGGCATCAGACACAGCAACGTCGCCGACCCTGGATCCAGTCCCAGTTTTTTCCTTGCCTGTTCGCGCACCGCATCCTGATCGACATCAGGATCAATGGCATCGGCCAGCGGATGGCCTACGCAGCGGGCCGCAATATCGTTTTTGAGGTAAATCTCGGACTCGAAGGGAAACAGCGCAAGCATCAGATCAACGGCGCTGGCAATTTTGCGAATTCTGCCTTCACCCCAGGCCCACACGCTCGGGCTGACATAGTGTACGGTACGTATGCCGGCATCATGCAGGCTCTGTTCCAGCCGGATATTAAAACCCGGGGAATCGATACCAATAAAAACAGCAGGTTGTTCGCGCAGATACAGATTGACCAGGTCACGTTTCAGCCGCAACAACTCCGGCAAACGTCCAAGTGGCTCAACAAATCCCATTACCGACAGACGCTCCATCGGCGTGATTGACTGAAAACCACAGGCAAGCATGCGGGGTCCGCCAACACCAACAAAGCGGGCATCAGGCAGGCGCTCTTTTAATGCGTTTATCAGACCGGCACCGAGCATATCACCCGACGTCTCACCCGCAACGATGCCTATCAGCATTGAATCACCTGTTTCTGTTATTCGGTTCTTATTAGACGAAGTTGATGCCAAGCAAGTGTCCGGTGTCCCCTCTAGCGGTGAATCCCTTTTTCATTACCGGTAATCGAGGCCAGCAGAACGTCGATAGCCGGATTTCCGGCTGCCATTTCAGTCAACTGCTGTCGGGCCTCATCGAGGCTCAGGCCTTTCTTGTATATAACCTTGAATGCCTGTCTGATTTGCCTGATGGTTTCAGCATCGTAACCTCGACGATCCAGGCCGACAACATTCACAGTACGCACCGCCGGTGGACTTCCGCTTACTATAACGTAGGCCGGCACATCATGAGAGATGTGTGTCATGCCACCAACCATGGCGTGAGCACCTATGTGCAAAAACTGGTTGACGCCGGCAAATCCACCAAGAATCACCCAGTCATCCACGATCACATGCCCGGACAAACCGGCATTATTGGCAAACACTGTGTTGTTACCGACAATACAGTCGTGCGCAACATGGACATATGCCATCAGCAGGTTATTGTTACCAATGCGGGTGTATGAGCCGCCGGAAGCCGTCCCACGATGCAGGGTACAGCCTTCGCGGATAATATTGTTGTCGCCAATCTCCAGCCACGTATCTTCACCGGCAAATTTTTTGTCAGCCGGATCTTCACCCACAGACGCAAACTGGTAGACCTGGTTATTTTTACCAATACGGGTGTTTGCCTTTATTACCACATGGGAACTGATCTCAGTTCCCTCACCTATAGTCACACCAGGTCCAATAATACTCCACGGACCTACACTGACATCATCTGCCAGCACCGCCGATGGATGAACAATTGCACGCGAATCTATCACTGTTCTCTTTTCCTTTCCGCACACATGATAATGGCTTCGCCGACCAGATCACCGTCAACAGAAGCACGACACCTGAACTTGTAGATACCACGTTTACTGGTAATGATGGATGCTTCCAGTGTCAGGCGATCACCTGGCACGACCGGTCGCTTGAGCCTCACCTCGTCCGCACCAACAAAGTAATAGAGGTAACCGTCCTTGGGTTTCTTTTCCTGACTTTTAAAGCCCAGTACTCCGGCAGCCTGGGCCAGAGCCTCAATGATCAGCACACCAGGCATGATCGGATAATCAGGAAAATGACCATTAAAGAATGGTTCGTTCACTGAAACATTTTTATAGGCCACGATGGACTCGCCCAGCACCATACTGACAACACGATCAACCAGCAAAAAAGGATATCGCTGAGGCAGATATTCCTTTATTTCTTCCACATTCATCATAACTAATTTCCCGAATCCGGCACGTTGCCAGGTGGCACGCGCTTCTCGATGTTCCTTACCGTTTGAGACAACTCTGACAACCTGCTCAAAGTTATGGCATTGCGCCGCCACTGCCCGCTCTCCTGCAGCAATGTACCGGATGAATACACACCGGGTTTTTCAATTGACCGGGTAACCATTGACATCGCACTGATGCTTACCCGGTCAGAAATACTCAGGTGGCCTGTAATACCCACGCCACCACCAATCATGCAATAACGCCCGACTGTCGTGCTGCCGGCCAGCGCGGTACAGCCACAAATCACGGTATGATCGCCAACAACGCAGTTGTGTCCAATCTGTACCTGATTGTCAATCTTGACACCATCACCAATCAGCGTGTCATCAAGCGCACCACGATCTATTGTTGTTCCCGCCCCCACTTCCACATCGCAACCCAGTCTCACTGTTCCCAACTGGGCAATCTTGACAGACTTTTCGCCATCAAAGGCAAACCCGAAGCCATCGGCCCCAATGACCGTCCCCGAGTGCAAAATACCGCGATCCTTCAGGCTCACACCGTGATACAGCGTTACGTTGGGGTGCAGGATACAATCCTTGCCAATACTGACGCCGCGGCCAACATAACAGCCCGCTCCTATCGTTGTGGCTGCACCTATAACTGCCCCCGCTTCAATCACTGCATGCGCACCAACCCGCACATCTTCCGCAAGTATAGCCTGTGAACTGACATCAGCGCTGGCGTGGATCAACGGCAAGTCATCCCTGTCGGCATGCGCTTGCGTCTGCTGGCCGGCAAAAAACTGTGATGCATAGGCAAACGTTACATAAGGGGCTTTTGACAACAGACAGGGCAGCTCAGCACACCCGGCTGTGTCCGGATGGACAATAAACGCAGAGGCTCTGGAGGTCATCAACTGGCTGGTATATCGTGGGTTACTCAGGAAGCTCAATTGCCCCGGAACTGCGCTGGCCAGGGTAGCAAGTCCGGCGATATGCAGACCCCGTACTTTTTCGCCAGCCGCATTCAGGGGAACCTGCAGGAGTTGAGACAATTCCCCCAGCGTAACAGAGACCATCGCAGTAACAGTCTCCCGCCTGTTAGCGGGAGAGCTCGTTAAGTTTGGCAGTAACCTGCGCGGTTATGTTGTAGCTGTTGTTAAAGTAGGCGACGGAGTCAGCATTGAGGACCAGGTCATAACTGCCTTCTTCAACCACGGCTTCAATGGCCTGTCCCAGAAACTGACGCTGGCTCTCAATAAACTGCTGCTGGCGCTGATTCCAGGCATTCTGCAGGCGCTCTGAGATCAGCTGCATCTGCACCTGCTTTTCCTCGGCATCCGAGTTCAGTTGACGCAGTTCATCCTCACTCATGATGGACTCATCGCGCTGGGCGCGCTCAATAATTTCACGCAATTCTGTGTTCAGCCGTTCCAGACGCTCTTCGTCGGTGCGAAACTGGGCGCGGGTGTTTTCCTCCAGTACCCGGGCGGCCTCGGTATTGAACAGCGCCTGTTCCAGGTTAATGATACCTATGACCGGCTGGGTCTGGGCCACTACGCTGTTGCTTGCCAGAAGCAGGGCTGCAACCAGTATCATCATCTTTTTCATCATATTCACCTTATTATCATGTTCGTTGTTTCGAAGTGTATCATCACGCGACCATACACTGGCCGCGCATTATATCATTGTGATCAGAATCCTGCTCCAATCGTGAAGTCAAAACTCTTGGTCTGATCTTTGCTGTCCTTGCTGAATGGTTTGGCCAGATAGAATGTCAATGGCCCGAACGGAGACAGGTAGGTCACACCGACACCAACGGAGTATCGCAACTGCCCGGCATCAAAGTCTGAACAATTATTGAACAGTGTCTGGCGCTGGGTGCAATCTGTTGAAAACACACTGCCCACATCCACAAAAAAGCTGGAACGGATACGCCCCCGATCCTTTACAAACGGCAGCGGAAACAACAACTCAAATGAGGCCGTAGTCAGCAGATTGCCACCAAAATTATTTCGATCACCAAATAGATCGTAGGTCTGAGTGGCCAACTGCACCTGCTGGTTGCCGTTTTCATCCAGGACCGGTTGCCCATCAGCGTCAAACACCGGCACCGTCAGATAACCCTGGGTACCGTCATAACCCAGCGCCACACCATTCTCACCCACCAGGACGTTACCGTTTTCATCTTTCTGCAAACTGGCGAATTCAGTGCTGTAGATCACCGGTGGCGTGCTGCGCGGCCCCAGGCTGTTTTCTTCGAATCCCCGGACTACACCATTATAGGCCAGACCACCGGCAAAATAGTTCTGAAAAAACGGCAGGTCGTCTGTGTCGCCGTAGCCATCACCATAACCGAGGTTGGTTCGCACATGAAATACCCAGTCTTCACCATACACTGGCTTGTAATATTGTGTGTTATAGCTGAACCGGTAATATTCCAGATCGCTGCCAGGCAGCGTTACTTCCAGGGATACCTGTTGAAGTGAACCCCGGGTAGCCAGCTGACCACGGTTAAGTGTCTGACGTATCCAGTTGGAAGTGATCGTAAAATTGTCAAAAGAACGCCCATACTTGTCAATAAATCCGGGCTCTGTACCCCTGTTCAGATACTCCTCCGGAAGATCCGTAATCAGACCGGTCACTGCATCGCGTACCGGACCCTCCCACGGATTGAGGTTCGGCTGCTGAATGATGTAACGATCCACATTGGGGAACAGGCTGGGTGACGCTTCAATTTCCTGTACGGAAAATCCGGATCCGGAGGTCAGCTCAGTGTGGCTGTAACCAATGTTGTAACCAATCTGCTGGATCTCACTGATAGGATAACTGAAACTGAGTGAGCCACCGTAAGATGTTGTCGAAAAGCTGGCAACGTTCAGATACGAATCCTGTTTTTGTGCAAACAGACTGAAGCCACGACTCACGCCATCGGGGGTATAATATGGATCAACATAACTGAAGTTGGCACTGGAGCTGTAGTAACTTTTGTTCAGACCCACCGCAACAGTCCGCCCGGTACCGAGAAAGTTCTCTGCCTGCAGATCAGTCGCCAGAAACCAGTCACCGCCGCCACCCGAACCTACGCTGAACGAGATACTGCCAAAGCTCTGCTCTTCCACATCAAATTCCACATCAATCTGATCGGTTGTACCGGGCACCTCGACAGTATCAACTTCAACGGTAGCAAAATAACCCAGCCGTTCCAGTCGCACCTTGGACAGCTCTATCTGCTGACTCGCTGCCGGTGCGCTCTCCAGCTGGCGCATTTCCCGCCGCAGCACATCGTCTGCAGTCGAGACATTGCCTCTGAAATTTATTCGATTGACATAGGTGCGCGCACCAGGCTCCACGTAAAAGATCACTTCGACAGTCTGATCTTCGTCATTGACCTCGGGCACACCCTCAACATTGGCAAAGGCATAACCCAGATTGCCCAGAATCTGCGTCATATACTCTTCACTGGCCGTAATAAGCGCCTGGGAATAAGTCTGTCCTGGCCCCACCAGAGTGTACGCACGCAGCAGTGCCTCAGCGTTGACCAGATCACCCACAAGATCCACCCGGCTTATCTGGTACTGCTGCCCTTCACTAATATTGACCGTGATGTAAATTTCTTCATTATCCGGCGTAACTGACACCGGTGTTGAATCAATGTTAAAGCGGGCGAATCCGTTATCCAGGTAATACGACGTCACCCGCTCCAGATCACCTTCCAGCTGCTCACGTGAATATTTGTCGCGACCACTGAATGGCAGATACCAGGGTTTGGTTCCCAGATCCATCAGGTCCAGCAACTCTTCGTTTTCAAACACACTGTTACCCACGACGTTGACGCTGCGTATACGGCTTTCCTCGCCTTCGTTTACCGTCATGTCAATGGCAACCCGGTTACGTGGCTGCTCAGTCACTTCAATGTCAACGGTTGTGCCATATCGGCCACGGGAGGAGTAAACCTCCTGTATGCCCTGGCGGATTGCCTCCAGCGTTGACCGGGTAAAAATACCACCTTCAACGATTTCAGCCGATTCCATATTGTTCAGGATGTCTTCGGTTTTAAGAACCCGGTTGCCTTCAATATTGATCTCACTGACTGATGGTCGCTCGAGCACAGTAATGAGCAAGACGCCATCTTCACGGGCAAGCTCGACTTCCTCGAAGTACTGTGAGGCGGTGATGGCGCGAATCATGTCCGCAGCCATGCCCGGATGCAACTCATCACCAATGCTGACCGGCAACAGACTGAACACCACACCGGGCGAAATCCTCTGCAGGCCATCAATACGTATATCTGTGATGACAAAGCTTTGTTGTTGGGTTTGTGCGGCCGCCGGAACTGTGACAGCAAGAAGAGAAGTACCTAACACAGCACTGCTCAATAAGGCATTACGACAAAATCTGATCATGAAGTTCTAACTAGCCCGGACTTTTTTCTGATTGAATTTACGTACGCTCGGTTACACAGCATTACAGCAGCCGACTGACATCGTTATAGACAGCCAGTATCATGATGCCGCCGATGACCAGCAACCCGAGTTGCATGCCCATGGCCTGAAAACGCTCGGGCACGGGACGGCGTATGATAGCCTCTATGGTGTAATACAACAAATGACCTCCGTCCAGCACCGGTATTGGTAACAAATTCAACACGCCCAGACTGATACTGAGTATCGCCAGAAAGCCCAGATACACCTCCAGACCGTAGCTGGCTGTTTCCCCTGCCACCTGCGCAATGGTAATCGGGCCATTGATATTCTTTACAGAGATCAGGCCGATGACCATTTTCTTTATTGAGTCCAGTACAAACACCGATTTGTCCCAGGTCTCCTGCATCGCTGGCACAATTGCGGTGAGCGGATTGTATGCCACCTCGCGCCGCATTTCCGGCGGCAGGCTGCCATACAGATCGTACGTTTGCACACCGGCACCGATCAGACCGATACGCATGCCATCGGGAGTCTCACTTTGCTGTGGCACTATTGTGAGTTCAACCCTCGCAGACTCAACCAGGCCGGACTCAACTGAACCAGACTCAACTGGGCCAGACTCGCGTTGGACAACAACATTCATCGGCAGTTCCGGAGAACTGCGAACCATTTGCACCCACTGGGACCAGCTTCTGACAGGCACGCCATCCGCTTCGACAATGCGATCCCCGGAAAGCATGCCGGCAGCTTCCGCCCGGCCTCCCGCGACAATCGTGTCGATAACCGGTGGAATCTCGAACTGCACAATCCCCAAAGACCCCAGCGGATCCGGTTCGCTGCTCGCTGACAGCCAGCTCTGTACCCGGACGGGGAAATCATAAGCTTCCGGTTGTCCTGCCGGGATGGCGGTAAACACTATCTCGCCCGATTCGCCAAGACGGTCAAGCAGCTTCATGGTGACCTGCTGCCAGATATCAGTGGCAGCGCCATCTATTGCAATCACTTCGTCACCAGGTCTCAGCCCCGCCTGCCAGGCAGGTGAATCCTCTGCCACATTGGCGATGACCGGTGCAACCCCTTTAAGGCCGTACGCGACATTGATGGTCCAGAACACCACAATTGCCAGCAAAAAATTGGCCAGCGGCCCGGCTGCCACAATGGCAAACCGCTGCCATAACGGCTTGAAATTAAAGGCCATATGTCGCTGATCTTCCGGCACTGAGCTGCCTGCATCAGGGTTGCCATCTTCCTGGCCAAGCATTTTGACATACCCGCCCAGCGGGATCGGTGCGATCACATATTCCGTGCCGTCTTTTCCCACCCAGGTTTTCACTGCTTTACCGAATCCAATGGAAAAACGCAGCACCTTTACGCCACAACGTCGCGCAACCCAGAAGTGACCGAACTCGTGAATGGTAACCAGGATGCCCAGAGTGACAATCAGGGCCAGAATATTCAATACCAGTGTTTGCAGCATAATCTCTATCCGTTTGCGCTCTTATGAGCCTTGCCATGCACTTCCCAGAATCGCCACTGCATCAACGGCAACGGCTCTTGCCTGACAGTCGATCGTCTGAATCATAGCGATAGAGACCGGCTCCCGACAAGTTATTTGCTCAAGGGTGGTCAAGATTATCCCGGGGATATCGGTAAAGCGGATTTCACCATTCAGAAAGGCCGCAACAGCCACTTCATTGGCGGCATTCAGAATCGCCGGCGCATATCCGCCAGCGCGGGCAGCCTGCATGCCAAGTTCCAGGCAGGGAAAGCGCTGCAGATCCGGTTTGTAAAACTGCAAATCGGGGCTCGCCACCAGATCAAGGAAACTGGCACCAGACTCAATGCGCATCGGCCACGCAAGTGCATGAGCAATGGGCACGCGCATGTCAGGACTACCCATCTGTGCCAGTACAGACCCATCCTGGTATTCGACCATCGAGTGCACAATACTCTGCGGGTGAATCACAACCTCAATGTGCTCAGGCGGCAAGGCAAACAGATAACAGGCCTCGATAAACTCCAGACCTTTGTTCATCATGGTCGCTGAATCAACTGAAATCTTGCGGCCCATGGACCAGTTTGGGTGTTCGCATGCCTGATCCGGTGTGACTGTCGCCAACGTCTGCGGATCAGCATGCAGAAATGGCCCACCGGAAGCGGTCAGGATTACCTTGCGGACCCCCTGCCCGTGCAAATTGCCTCTGCTGGCCTGCGCAACCGGAGGCAGGCACTGAAATATGGCATTGTGTTCACTGTCGATTGGCAGGATGGTGGCACCGCTGCTTTCTGCCGCCTGCATGAATAGCTCACCAGCCATCACCAGCGATTCCTTGTTAGCCAGCAAAACCTTTTTCCCTGCAATGACAGCCGCGAGCGCTGACTCCAGGCCGGCAGCACCCACAATCGCTGCCATCACGGTATCAACAGCACTGTCGCCGACCACCTGCGACAATGCCAGGGGACCACCCAATACCTGGGTCTGGCTTCCCGCCTCTCTCAATGACTGCTGCAACTGTTGCGCAGCGTCCGGATCACACATAACTGCCACTGTCGGGCTGAATAGCAGGCACTGCTCATGCATCAACGCATGGTTCCGGTTGGCAGTCAGCGCATGGACGGTAAGATGCGGGTGCCGGCTGATTACATCAAGCGTACTTATGCCCACAGAACCCGTTGAACCGAGTACAGTAATTTTTTGCGCCGGCAGCTGGGTCATATCAGCTCCATGACACGGCTCAGCATTATCAGGGCAAGCACATACACCGGTGTCGCAGCGACCAGGCTGTCTATCCGGTCAAGCACACCGCCATGCCCGGGCAGCGTGCGTCCACTGTCCTTGAGTCCGCGGTGCCGTTTCAGCATACTCTCAAACAGGTCACCGACAACGGACAGGACCGCCAGCAGCATCGCGCAGGCCATCAACAGTATCCAGAGTTCAGGCGACAGTGCCTGATCCGCAACATGCAGCCAGAGTAAAATGCCAATACTCAGAGTCAGGCAACTTGCCAGCCCTCCCCAAAAACCGGCCCACGACTTTCCGGGACTGAGTAAAGGTGCGAGCTTTTTCCGACCCCAGGCGCGCCCGGTAAAATAAGCACCAATATCAACAACACTGACCAGCGCCACCAGAACAAAAACCAGTATCCCCGAGGGAGCCAGCAGTTTCAGATAAAACAGTCCCAGCCAGGTGGGCAACAGACAGGCTATGCCCATCAGCCCGATTTTCCAGCGAGCCTCCCACACCTGCTGCCCGCGAGGATAACGGCTAATCACCAAAAACACCCACAACCAGAAAAGTGTCGCCAACGCCATGAGAATTGTCATGATACGCGTATCAAAAAGCATCGCCGCCTGAACGCCAAAAGAATCCATGCTGCGAGTCAGTACAAGAAGCATGAACAGCAGGATTATTGCAAAGCATGCGACCCAGGCGCTTTGCTGAACACGGCGGGTCAAGCCCATCAGGGTTCCCCACTCAAGTAGCGCAGGCAATAGAATAAGACTGAGAAATCCTGCGAAGTACAGAGGAGAGAGCCAGACCGTGCCGGCGTACAACACCAGCAGCATGACCAACGCTGTTAATATTCGTTGCCTCAGCAATTAAGACCCCTTGCTATTCTGTGGCTCTTCATCACTACCTGACTGCCTGCCAAACCGGCGCTTGCGGCCACTGTAATCATCCAGCGCCATTTGGAAAGCGGCGTCATCAAAGTCCGGCCAGAAACAGTCGGTAAAATAGAGTTCAGTGTATGCGAACTGCCAAAGCAGAAAATTGCTTATCCGCTTTTCGCCACCGGTACGAATGCATAAATCAGGCTCGGGCAGATCACCCATACATATATGCTGCTGAATATGCTCTGGTGTAATCTCTGACGGTAGCAGCTCACCGCGCTGTACAGCTTCTGCAAGCCACTGGGCAGCCTGTGAAATATCCCAGCGGCCACCATAATCGGCAGCCACAGTGACCACTGTGCCAGTGTTGTTACGGGTCAGCTCTTCCACATCCCGCATATTCTTCTGAAGCCGGGGAGTGAATGAGCTGCGATTACCTATGAATTGAAGGCGTACATTACGCTCATGCATCTGACGAATTTCATGACGCCTTAGGACGCTCAGGAAAAGCGCCATCAGACCCTTGACCTCCCGGTCCGGTCTTAGCCAGTTTTCACTGCTGAATGCAAACAGTGTCAGATACTCAACGCCCCTGTCTACACAGCTGTATACGACCTCACGAGCCGCCTCGGCGCCTGCCCTGTGCCCGGCCGAACCGCGCTCACCACGGTTGCGTGCCCAACGGTTATTGCCATCCATGATAATTGCTACATGCCGTGGCAACGGAGCACTGTCGGTGTCACTTTCCTTGTTCTGCATATATGACTGATCCAACGTCAGATGGACAACAGATCTTTTTCTTTTTCGCTGAATGCGGCATCTACTACCGCAATATATTTATCTGTCAGCTTTTGAATTCTTTCTTCAGCGCGCCGCTGATCATCTTCACTGATCTCTTTATCTTTCAACAGATCCTTGAATGTGCTGTTTGCATCACGACGAATATTGCGGATGGCAACCCGGGCATTTTCGGCCTCTGCTTTGGCCTGTTTGGTGTACTCGCGACGGGTTTCTTCCGTCAGTGCCGGCATCGGCACCCGGATGGACTCGCCATTGTTGGACGGATTAAGCCCCAGGTCAGCCTTCATGATAGCCTTTTCGATCTCTCCGATAAGCGGACGTTCCCAGGGTGAAACGACCAGTAACCGCCCTTCTTCCACTGTGACATTGGCCAACTGGTTCAGCGGCGTGTCCGATCCGTAATAGGAGACCATGACACTGTTCAGGATACTGGGGTGTGCACGACCTGTACGAATCTTGTTAAAAGCTGTCTCAAGTGAATGAATGGATTTCTCCATCCGTTCGCCAGCGTCTTTGATGGTTTCTTCAATCATACAGTTCCCCTGTTAATCTTCCTGGCGAATGACACCAATCAACGTGCCATCGGTCGTACCCATTACATTATTCAACAAAGAGCCTGGTTTTTGCATGTTAAATACACAGACCGGAATATCGTGATCCCGCACCAGGCATATGGCTGTCAGATCCATAACGCCCAGTTTCTTGTCGAGCACTTCATCATAGGTAAGATAATCGTATTTTACGGCGTTCGGCACCTGCAACGGGTCGGCTGAATAAACACCGTCCACCTTGGTCGCCTTTAATATTAGCTGCGCATCAATTTCGATACCACGCAAACAGGCAGCGGAATCTGTCGTGAAAAACGGATTGCCGGTGCCGGCTGCAAAAATAACCACATCGCCATTGCGCAAATGCCGGATTGCCGCGCGCCGGTCATAATGTTCAACCACACCGCTCATCGGAATGGCTGACATGACCCGGGTCGAAATACCCGCACGTTCCAGTGCATCGCGCATGGCAAGTGCATTCATGACGGTTGCGAGCATACCCATGTGGTCGCCGGTAACCCGTTCCATGCCTGCAGAGTGCAATGCAGCGCCACGAAACAGGTTACCACCACCAATGACCATGCCAATTTCAATCCCGAGCCCCACCAGCTGGCCAACTTCCACCGCCATGCGATCAAGCACTTTGGGATCGATTCCAAACTCGGCCTCTCCGGTCAGCGCCTCACCACTCAGCTTCAGTAGTATGCGTTTATACTTTTTCTCAGCTTTTGCCATGGCAGTGTACCTTTAAGCTACTTTATTATGAGGCCGGATCAATAATCAGTCTTTCTTTGCAGCGGCGGCCTGAGCAGCAACTTCTTCAGCAAAGTCGACCACTTCCTTTTCAATGCCTTCACCTACCTCGTATCTCACGAAGCTTACCACGTCAGCGCCAGACTTCTTCAGCAATGCACCAACTGTCTGCTCAGGGTCCTTAACAAACGGCTGCTCAAGCAAGGTGATTTCTGACACGTACTTACGAATACGGCCTTCAATCATCTTGGCGATGATTTCCGCTGGTTTGCCGCTTTCAGCAGCCTGGGCCGTGAAAATTTCACGCTCTTTGTCCAGAACGTCAGCGGAAACGTCTTCGGCACGGACCACCATCGGATTGACCGCAGCAATATGCATGGCAACATCTCTGGCCAGCTCGGCATCACCGGCAGTCAGCGCAACCAGCACGGCAATACGGTTATTGCTGTGCACGTATGCATCAACAATGCCACCAGCCGGTGCTTCAACTATCTGCACACGACGCAGATTGATATTTTCACCAATCTTCTGCACCAGTGCCTGTCGCGCATCTTCAATACCAGACGCCAGCAATTTCTCTACGTCACCTTCTTTGGTGGTAAAGGCCTGCTCAGTCACATTGTTGGCAAACGCAAGGAAACTGTCATCACGTGCCACAAAGTCCGTTTCGCTGTTGATTTCCACCAACACCGCATAGCTGCCATCGTTGGCCACACGAGTGACCACAACGCCTTCTGCTGCAGTCCGGCCTGCCTTCTTGGCCGCTTTCAGACCGCTGGATTTACGCAGATCTTCGATAGCCTTTTCCATATCGCCATCTGCTTCAACCAGTGCCTTTTTACAGTCCATCATGCCCAGTCCGGTGCGCTCACGCAGCTCTTTGACCATGCCTGCTGTAATATTTGCCATAACATCTCGCCTCATCTATTCGGATAATAAACTCAAAATAATTTCAAAAACCTTAAAAAAAAGGGGCAAAGCCCCTTTTTTAAAAAAACGGAGTGTTGCGCTGGATCGTGAGTGCCTGCGAAATTGCGCGGGCACTCAATTGATCAGGCTGACGCCTCGGGCTCTGACGGCGTCTTTTCAGCAGCAGGCGCATCAGCAACCGGTGCTACTGCTGCCGGCTCTGCAGCAACCTCGGCATCATCCACTTCGACAAAATCACTGTCACCCAGCTGGTTGCCCTGCGTTCTGCCTGCCAGACACGCATCAGCGACAGCCGTTGCGTAAAGCTCGATTGCGCGCAGTGCGTCATCATTACCGGGGATCGGGAAATCGATACCATCAGGATTGCTGTTGGTATCCACAACACCAATAACCGGAATTCGCAGACTGTTTGCTTCAGTAATTGCAATACGCTCATGATCAACATCGATCACAAACAATGCGTCCGGCAAACCAGCCATGTCCTTGATACCACCAATACTGCGTTCAAGCTTCTCTTTTGCACGCATACGCATCAGTGCTTCTTTTTTGGTCAGACGATCCAGCGTGCCATCGGATTCCTGAGCTTCAAGGTCGCGAAGACGCTTGATTGAACCACGAATGGTTTTATAGTTGGTCAGCATGCCACCGAGCCAGCGATGATCCACATATGGCATGCCAGCGCGCTGCGCCTGTTCCTTGATTATCTTGCCTGCCGCACGTTTGGTGCCTACAAACAGCACTTTCTTGTTGCGCGATGCCAGGCTCTGAATGGCGGCCAGGGCTTCATTAAACGCCGGAACTGTGTGCTCCAGATTGATGATGTGAATCTTGTTGCGGGCGCCAAAGATGAAAGGTTTCATCTTGGGGTTCCAGTAACGGGTCTGGTGTCCAAAGTGAACGCCAGCCTTCAGCATGTCTTTCATTGATACTGCAGTCATGATAATTACCTGTACATTTTTCCGGGTTAAGCCTCCACGAACCCCATATTCCAACCTTTGAAAATCAGCTTGCCACTGCTTGCCATTTTATATGGCGACAATACTGTTGTTTCATCGGCACCCAGGATATATGTGTCGGTGCGTGTGTGACGTTAGTGTGGTTTTGCTTCAGCACCGGTTTTGAGGCCGGTTTTGCAGCGGGCGCATTTATACCACAAAAGTCAGGGGGCATAAAGAAAAACTGATAAAAATCAGGTAAGATCAAAACAGCCTCAGATACGTGTCACAGGAGATGGAATGGACAGCATGATCGCAGTGGTAAAGGTAGTTGCAGCACGTGTTGCAACAGTCGTTGCAAAACCGGCAGGGCCAGCATTTACCCGCCTGGCAGCCAGTCTGGTGTTTGCAGCAGCAGGCGTGCTTGCCTGCGCACCGGCCGCACATTCGCAGCATGCGGTGATTGCCATTTACCATCACGTGTCCGACAGCACGCCCCGCTCCACCAGCCTCACACCACAGGAGTTACGCACCCAGCTGGAGTACCTGCGCGACAACCAGTTCGAGGTCTGGCCCCTGGACCGTCTGCTGAGCGCAATCAAGAACCGGACGACAATGCCTGAACGGGTAGCAGTATTGACGTTTGACGACGCTTACGAATCTATTTATACCACGGGTTTTCCGATGCTGCAGGAGTTCGGTTTTCCGATGACACTATTCGTGAGTACACAACCCATTGACGACAATCAGCGCGGATACATGAGCTGGGAGCAGATCAGGGAGATGTCTGATGCCGGTGTCATCATCGCCAATCACATGATGCATCATCCCCACATGATTGACGCACTCCCGGGAGAATCAAACACCGGGCGCCTGCAACGACTCCGCGAGGAATTGCTGACTGCAGAACAACGAATAGCGGAAGAAACCGGCCAGTCCCACAAAATTCTGGCCTACCCGTATGGTGAATTCGATGATGACATAACCGATATGGTCAGAGAACTGGGGTTTATAGCACTGGCACAGAACTCCGGCGCCGTCGGTTATCATTCGGACCTGACGGCACTGCCCCGTTACCCGCTGGCCGGTTTCTACGCTGATATCGAGTCAGCCGCTACAAAACTCAACAGCCTGGCTTTCGAGATTCTGGAGCAGTCGCCCCGTTCACCGATAACCGACAGCACCCGGCCAGCGGTGACATTGCAACTGGCCGGAGATTTTAATACATCGCAACTGGGTTGTTATGCTGGCGGGCAGGCACTGGATATTGAGTGGCTGGACCGCGAGGCGGTGCGATTCAGCATTCAGCCGGAGCAGGATTTCAGCGCAAGGCGATTTGGCTATATCTGCACGGCGCCGATGCGTGGCACAAACAGGTACTACTGGTTCAACAAGTTCTGGACCCGCCCCACGCCTGACAATGCTGACTGACGGGGTGATCTGCAACAGCCATCCGATACAATCAGGAGTTATCGAGCATACCCAGCCGGTTGACCCGGATGATGTCCTGCAACTCACTGACATACGCCTGGCCGCGTTCCGAGTAACGTGTCAGGCCGCGCGCCAGAATAATGGAATTCAGTGGCATATCCTGCATTCGCATGGCAGCGCGAAGTTCGCGCAAATCCTCGTAACTGCGATTGGTGTTAAGATTACGGAAATAGGCCGCCACAGATGCCTGAATTGATGCAAATGCCCTGACTTCATGCGTTGCATCCTTGCCGCGCCGTTGCGGCACAAGACCACAACCCTCGTCATAACACCACTGCCCAAAGATGTTGTTACCTTCCCGCGCAAAACGGGAGGTTCCCCAGGCGGACTCATTGGCAGCCTGCGCCAGAACCAGCGAAGCAGGAATCATATCCACCCGACGCATCAACTCTCGCAGCAACGCACGCTGATCCAGCTCGCTGTCGCCCAGCCTGTATTCAGCGGCGATTTCCTGCAGTCGCGCACTCTCTACAGAGGAAAGCATCTGTCCGCGCTGCACAACTTCCCACATTGGCTCCAGTTCAGTCCGGGTACTGGCAATACGTGCGTTCTCAGCTTCCACATATGTACCCAGAAAATCGAAAAAAGCTTCCTTCCGGGTATCTGTATCGCCGTAGATTTCAAAATCGGGCAGTTCGATGATCACCGGTTCCTGCGCCACATCCCGGGCCAGCTCCGTTTCTGTCAGCAGCAGTTCATCCAGCGGATTGCCGGACTGACGGTATTGCGCAAATGCGGTAAACGTGAATGCGGCCAGAACGCTGACCAGCCCGATACGGGTAAGCCAGGGAAGCCGGGGGTGACGGAGTAGTTCAAACACTATTATCAGTCCTCTTCATGGTTTATTTTGTCAGGTCTATCTTTCTCGTATCGGTCCTGCGGGTTTCATGAGCCCTCAAGACACTTGATCGTCAGACATCACTCACAATTAAATCGTTGCTAAGGCATTGATAATTATTGTTCTTCTAATATAAAAAGCAGTACAAAAATGACTTAAAAAAGCAGACTGGCCTTAATTTAGCAAACCAATTGGCGGGCACATTAACCGAAATCCACACAACAGGCAAGAATTACCGGACCAGACTACCACCCCTGCAATCGGGAGACGTTGGCGCTACCTGTTGTTTTTTCGCCCATTCCTCAGGGGTATACAAATGCAGAGCCAGCGCGTGCACACCGTCTTTCAGCTCTTCAGCAAGCATCTGATACAGATACTGATGGCGCTTGACCCGGGACAACTCCTGAAAGAAATCGCTTACAACAATCAGCTTGAAATGTGATTCTGTTGCCGGCCCGCTGTGCATGTGGCTTTCATTGATCAACTCAAAATGCAGTGGCGCGAGCCCGTCACACACCTTGCTGTCAATGCGCTGACTCATGGGAACTGATTGAATCATGATTTTTTCGCTTCGATTCTTTCGTATCGGGTTAACGGGTAGAGGGCAAGTGTAACACACACACTTGCTGCACGTGATATCATGCGCGCCCTGCTATCGGAAGCCATACCCGCCATGACTATCAATTGGTACCCAGGACACATGTACAAAGCCAACAAGGAGTTGGCCAAACTGATGCAGCAGATTGATGTTGTGATCGAGGTGCTTGACGCCCGCATGCCCGCTGCCAGCAGCAATCCATTGATGCACAAGACCCGTCAGCAGCATCATAAACCATGCCTGCATATTCTCAACAAGGCCGATCTGGCAGATCCGGCCAGCACCCGCTCATGGATTCGTTACTTCGACAGTCAGTCCGGCAGCCGCGCACTTGCCAACGGTAAAGAACAGCTATTAAGCACCGCGGTCATAGTAGGCGCGTGTCAGCGCCTGGTTGATCAGGAAAAACGCAAGTATACCGCTGTGATTGCTGGCATACCCAACGTCGGCAAGTCCACCCTGATGAACCAGATCACCGGCCGCAAGCTCGCCCAGACAGGCAATGAACCGGCGGTGACCAAAAACCAGCAACGCGTCAAGCTGAACGAGCAATGGTACCTGTTTGATACGCCGGGGGTATTGTGGCCCAAACTGGAAGACCAGGCAGCAGCGTATCGCCTGGCGGCAGCCGGCGCAATTCGCAACACCGCCATTGTATTTGAAGATGTCGCCATGGAAACTGCCGAATTCCTGATGCGGGATTTCCCGGAGGCACTGATGCAGCGCTACCAGTTCAAGACCCTGCCGGATACTGCAGAACAATTCATGTCAGAACTTGCCAGCCGGCGTGCCTGTCGCAGCCGCAGCGGCGGAACAGACTGGCACCGGGTATCGGAAATCCTGCTGCATGATTACCGCGAGGGCAAGCTGGGGCGGCTTACGCTGGAACAGCCGCCACTGGCGCCAACGGCGGCGCCGTCTGTTCAGACGCATGATTCAGTCGTTGACATTGATCAGGATACAGCCGGTCATTCATGAAAGATCAACCAATTTTTGCATTGGGCCAGCGCTGGCTCAGCGACACAGAGCCAGATCTAGGCCTTGGCCTGGTTACAGAAGTTGACGGACGTACCGTCACTATTGAGTTCCGGTCGGTCAATGAATCAAGGCGCTATGCACAAACCAGCGCCCCGCTTACCCGGCTTGTACTGAAAGCCGGTGACAATCTGGCGCTCAACAACATACCGGGTTCCGATACGACACAAACCGCCCTGACCCTGGACGTTATAGAAACCGGCAACAGCACCGTGATTTACATTGTCGAGCTCGCTGACGGCTCCCGGCATCCGCTGCCTGAGGCATTGCTGCCAGACAACCTGAGTATGAATCGCCCGCTGGATCGACTGCTGTCAGGTCAGTTTGACACCCATCACTGGTTTTACCTCAAGCAGCAAAGCCTCAACCTGCTCAGTCAGGCTCAGGATAGCGGCCTGATGGGGTTAAGCAGTGCGCGCGCGGAGCTGATTCCGCATCAATTATACATAGCAGATGAAGTTGCGCGCCGTTATGCACCCCGGGTGATGCTCGCCGACGAAGTTGGCCTGGGTAAAACCATTGAAGCCGGACTCATCCTGCAACAACAACTGGTCAGCGGGCTGGTCAGCCGGGTACTGATTGTTGTCCCCGAGGCCTTGCTGCATCAGTGGCTGGTTGAGATGCTGCGACGCTTCAATCTGCAATTTACCCTGCTTGACCGGGAACGCTGCCATGCGCTCAGGGAAAGCGATCAGCACAACCCTTTCAGCAGTGCGCAACTGGTGCTCAGTCCGCTGAGCCTGTTCACTGAGCACCCGGAATGGATGAGCGCTGCCGAGCAGGCGGGCTGGGACCTCTGCATTGTTGATGAGGCTCACCACATAGAGCTTGGCGAGACCGAAATGCACGGTGCTCAGGCCCCTGATATCGCTGATGCATATGGAGCCCTGAGTCGACTTGCGACAGCAACCAGGGGATTGCTGCTACTGTCAGCAACGCCCGAGCAGCTGGGACCGGAGAACTATTTTGCGTTACTGCGTCTGCTGGACCCGGCCAGATTTATCAGCTTTGAGGACTTTGTCAGTGAGCAGGCCCGGTATCGCGAAGTCGCCGAAAAAATTCAGCAACTTCCTGAAAACGCCGAGGAGGTGCGTGAACTGCTGGACCAACACGGCACCGGCAGAATCCTGTTTCGTAATACCCGCCGGGTTCTGACCGGGTTTCCAGAACGACATCTTCATATTCATCAACTTGCGCCGCTCCCCGCTGAGGGTGATGATCTGGATACTGACCCCCGCGTGTCCTGGCTGACTGACTGGCTGAAGAGCCAGGACAGCGAGGGCAAGGTTCTATTGATATGCGCTCAGGATGTGCTGGCAATTGCGCTGGAAAAACATCTGCGACTGAAAGTGGGGATCCGCAGCAGCGTCTTCCACCGGCACATGAGTCTGCTGGAGCGTGACCGGGCAGCCGCCTATTTTGCGGGAGAAAATACCGGACATGACGAGGTCGCTGCACGGATACTGGTCTGCTCGGAAATAGGCAGTGAAGGTCGGAATTTCCAGTTCTGTCGTCATCTTGTTTTGTTTGACCTGCCGCTGAATCCGGATTTACTGGAACAACGGATAGGCCGGCTGGATCGCATAGGTCAGCGGCATGACATACAGATTCACGTTCCCTGTGTCACTGGCAGCAGACAGGAATTGCTGGCTCGCTGGTATCATCAGGGCCTGCATGCATTCGAACAGATTTCACCTGCTGCCTATCAGCTCTGGCAAACGTTCAGCCGACCTTTACAGACCTGCCTTGACTCACCCTCCACCACCGCTGATGAGTTTACAGAACTGCTGAGCACCGTTGCGGCAACCCGTAAACGACTGGAGAAGGAACTGGAGCACGGACGTGACATCCTGCTGGAGCGCAACTCCTTTAATGCAGAGCGTGCCGGAGAGCTGGTATCTGCCATTCGAGACTTTGAGCAGCGCTGTAATCCACAAACCTGGTTGCTGAATGTACTGGACAGATACAGTGTGTTTCATGAGTTCAATAATGACGGCAGTGTCAGCATAGTCCCCAGCGAAGACATGTTGCTACCTGCTTTTCCCGGTCTGCCGGACGACGGTTTCGACGCCTGTTTTCAGCGTGACCAGGCAGTCAGGCGAGAAGACCGCGCTTACCTCAGCTGGCAGCATCCGATGATTGTTGGTGCACTCGACCTGGTACTTGATACTCACCAGGGCAAAGCCGCAATCTCCGCCATCAGGGCGGAAGTCGCAGCGACATTGATGCCCCGCCATCACCACTGTCCGATATTTGCTGTCGAATGCCTGTTTCGTATAAAAACGACTGCACCCGCGGTACTGCAACTGAGCAAATACCTGCCGGCCAGTAGCATAAACCTTACACTGGGACTGGACCACAACGAGGAGGTACGTGCGCTGCACCTTGACACGTCCAGCCTTGGCGCAAGCCTCATGGTTCCTGACAAGTCGTCCGCGCTGCAGGTACTGTCTGAGCATCACAAATTATTGCTGCAAATAATAGAGCAGTCTGCAAAGATGGCCGATAACGAGTGTCGGCGCATCACCGCAGCCGCGGCTAAAACCATGCTTGAGAAACAGACCCTTGAAATCCGGCGGCTGCTTGCATTAAAACAACGTAACCCCAATATCAGGCAGGAAGAAATTGACTACCTGAAAGACCAGACACTGGCCTTGCACAAATGTATGGATCAGGGGGAAGCCGAATTGATAGCTGTGCATGTCATACTGAGTGCATGACAGATACGATTTTTAACATGATTCCAAATTACCTTCAGACAGGACATATTGCCTTATGAGTCAAACGCCCGCCCGCAGTCACCCCTCGTTTCAATGGTTGCGCAGTCAGGTCATCCCCTCACTGCAATTGGAAATGCAGGAGTTTGAGCACATCCGGACCGGCGCAAAACACTACCATCTGGCCGCCGACAATCCGGAAAATGTATTCCTGGTGGCGCTTCGTACCCTGCCCATGGATTCAACAGGTGTCGCCCATATTCTTGAACATACCGCGCTGTGCGGCAGTAAAAAATACCCGGTGCGGGATCCCTTTTTCATGATGATCCGACGATCACTAAACACCTTCATGAATGCTTTCACCAGTAGTGACTGTACTGCATACCCTTTTGCAAGCAAAAATAGAAAAGACTTTAACAATCTTCTCCAGGTCTATCTTGATGCTGTGTTTTTCTCAAACCTGAACGAGCTGGACTTTGCCCAGGAGGGGCACCGGCTGGCCTTTGCGGATGACAGCAATCCCGACAGCGAGCTGCAGTTCAAAGGCGTTGTATACAATGAAATGAAGGGTGCCATGAGCTCGTCCACTGCGCGACTCTGGCAGACACTGACCTCTTACCTGTTCCCCACCAGCACCTATCACTACAACAGCGGCGGCGAGCCTGCACACATTCCTGATCTGAGCTACGCACAGCTCAAGCGCTTTTACGAGACGCACTACCACCCCAGTAATGCCATTTTCATGACCTATGGGGATATCCCGGCGACAGAACATCAGACTGGTTTTGAGGAACTGGCACTCAATCGTTTTGAAAAGTTGCCGGTTCAATTCAGCGCAAATGAGGAAAAACGCTATCTGGCACCGGTCAAGGTTGAAGAATTTTATGCCGTGGATGCAGAGGATGGCGTCGAAGACAAAACACACGTGGTTACTGCCTGGTTACTGGGCAAAAGCACTCACCTGGAAGAGTTGTTCCGGGCTCAGCTACTAAGTTCAGTACTACTGGATAACAGCGCCAGTCCGCTACTGGAAGCACTGGAAACTACCCACCTTGGCAAATCGCCATCGCCATTGTGCGGTCTTGAAGACAGCAACCGGGAAATGAGTTTCATCTGTGGGCTGGAAGGCTGCGCACCGGGTTCTACCGGGGAAGTCGAACAACTCATCATGGAGAGCCTGCGCCGCATCGCCACCGAGGGCGTTGATGCCCGCCAGGTTGAAGCGGCACTTCACCAGCTGGAACTGAGTCAGCGTGAAATTTCCGGCGATGGCCACCCCTATGGCCTGCAACTGATGATGGCGGGCCTGTCAACGGCGGTTCACCGGGGGGACCCGATTCAGCTGCTTGACATCGAGCCGGTACTCACGCAACTGCGCGATGACATCAAGAATCCGGACTTTATACCCGACATGATCCGCGAGCTGCTACTCGACAATCCTCATCAGGTAACGCTGACGCTGAAGCCCGATACCGGCATAGCAGAACGCGAGGCTGCCGCCGAGGTTCAACGTCTGCAGGCTATCCGCGATGGCCTGAGCATGGAGCAGCGAGCGCAGATCGTAGAGCTGAACCAGAAACTGACGGCCCGCCAGGCACAGGAAGACGACCCGGACATATTGCCCAAGGTGGGCCTTGAAGATGTCCCTGCCGAATTGCCGGTGCTGACCTCGGCAGCGCTGTCGCTGGCAGGTGCGCCGCTGCAATGGTATTCGCAGGGCACCAACGGCCTGAGCTATCAGCAGATCATAGTTGACCTGCCAGATCTGGAACCCGAACTGCTTGATGTGCTTCCCTGGTATACCAGCTGTTACAGCGAGCTGGGTGTGGGTTCAAAATCCTATGGGGAAGTGCAGACCTGGCAGGCCGCTGTTTGCGGCAGCCTGCATTGTTATGCCAGCGTACGGGGCGAGCTTGACAACGAGCAGAACTCCCGCGCCATTCTGGTACTCTCTTCCAAGGCCCTGACTGATCGCTTTGCACAAATGACAGAGCTGGTATATGAAACGTTTTTTCACGTCCGGTTTGACGAAGCGCAGCGTGTTCGGGAGTTGCTGGATCAGATAAGTGCCCGACAGGTCAGCGGTATAACCGGACGTGGGCACGCCATGGCAATATCCCTGGCAACCAGTGGCATGAGTCCCACCGCCAGCCTCAGTCACCGCTTCACAGGACTGCTTGGGGTGCGTTCCCTGAAAGAACTGACCCGGCAACTGGCTGACGAATCCAGCGCTTCTGAAGACGGCATCACTGAAAACGTCATCGCTGAAAACGTAATGGAAGAGCTGCTCAACAAGTTCCGTCGCATCCATGCCAAAATAGTCAAAGCGCCCCGCCGCTTCCTGCTGATCGGGGAAGAGCAAGATCGTGACGCTTTGATCAGCATATTGAATGACAGATGGACGCAGGTACCCGCAGTAGACAACTTGCAGGCTGCACTCCGGCTGCCGCCCGTGCGGGAACCCGTGCGGGAGTTGTGGACCACCAATACCCAGGTGCATTTTTGCGCCAAGGCCTATCCAACAGTGCCTGGCGGTCACCCCGATCATCCGGCACTGTGTGTACTGGCCGGATTTTTACGCAATGTATATCTGCACAGAGCGATCCGCGAACAGGGCGGTGCTTACGGCGCAGGGGCGGACCAGGACGCCGGTTCAGCCTCATTTCGCTTTTTCTCGTATCGCGACCCGCGACTGGCAGACACCCTGGCAGATTTTGATGGATCAGTGGACTGGATGCTCAACGAAACCCATCATGACCGTCTGGTAGAAGAGGCAATTCTTGGCGTTATCAGCAGCATGGATCGCTCAGTATCACCTGCAGGTGCCGCCAGACAGGACTACTACAACAACCTGTTTGGCCACAGCCGGGAATCCCGCATGGCTTTTCGCAAAGCCGTGCTGGCGACAACTCTCGCAGATCTGAAACGGGTCGCCAGGCAATACCTCAAGCCTGAATTGGCCAGCATCGGTGTTGTTTCCAATACTGGTCAACGGGAGCTGGCTGCGTCGCTGGGCCTGACTGTCAAACCTCTATAGACCTGACTTCAGATCAGCCAGCCATCTCTCTGCCACACGCCTGGCGTGTGGCAGGCCGGTGCAGTAGGTTAGCTGCCCCTGCACTTTGCGAATACCCGCACGACGCAGTTTGACAATCTTGCGCGCAGGCAACCCCGCCAGAACAAGCGCAATACCCCGTCGCCGCATCTCCTCAATAACAGCATACAGAGCGTTGATCGCACTGGCATCTATGCTGGGCACATCGTGAAAATCGACAACAACTATTTTCACTGCCGGATCCACTGTCAGTATTGAAGTGACGGCCTTGTCAGCCACAGCAAAAAACAGGGGTCCATTGACATCGTATACAGCAACCTCCGCTGGCCAGCCTTCTCCTGAAATCGCCTGACCGGCATCAAGACGACTGGTGTGGGTCGTCTCAGCCATCTGCCGGATAAACAAAACAGCGGCAAGACCAACACCTACGCCAACAGCCAAAACCATGTCAAACAATACAGTCAGTCCGAAACATGTCAGCAATACAAGGACGTCCCCGCCGGGGGCGGTTCGCAGCACATGTCTGAAATGCCGGAACTCACTCATGTTCCAGGCAATAATAATCAGCAAAGCGGCCAGTGCCGCCATGGGCACCATCCCCAACAGACCGGCAAATGCCACCACCGCCAGCAACACAACCATTGAATGTACTATCGCTGCTATCGGCGAACGCGCGCCACTGCGTATACTGGTTGCTGTCCGCGCAATAGCAGCCGTTGCCGTAATACCGCCGAACATCGGCGCAAGCACATTACCCAGGCCCTGACCTATCAGTTCTGCGTCGGGATCGTGCCGAGTCCGGGTCAGACCATCAGACACTACAGCGCACAACAGCGACTCAATGGCGCCCAGCACGGCGATGGCAAATGCCGGACCCAACAGATCCCGTATCAGACTGAAATTCACCTCCAGCGGCAATCCGTTGGCACCAGGCAACGTCCAGGGCAACATGAAGGTTGGCGCCATCGGCGGAATACCCACGCCACTTGCTCCCTGAAACTCCCAACTGAATCGTGTAGCGATAGTTTCCACAAGCGGCCCGCCGGTTACTGACCCGCCAGCAACATAACGATTGACCAAATATGCTGCCAGCGCGCCCACAATCAGACCGGTCAGCGGTGCCGGCACCGGCGTATGCATCCGCGGCCAAACCAGCATGACAGCCAGAGTGAATAGTCCGACAGCCATCTCCCACGGTTGCAAGGTATCGAATGACTGAGCAATGCGGATCACATTATCAACAAAATGCTCACCTGAATCCCCTGCCTGCAGTCCCAGAAAATCAGGGATCTGCATGACTGCGATAACCACGGCAATTCCCGCAGTAAAACCCAGCACTACCGGATAGGGAACAAACTGAATCAGCCGCCCCATGCGGGAGATACCCAGCGCGACCAGAATCAGGCCCGCCATCATGGTAGCGATGAGCAAACCACCCAGGCCAAACTTCTGTACAACAGGAAACAGTATGACCACAAAGGCTGCTGTAGGGCCCGATACATTGAAACGCGATCCGCCGGTGAGTGCGATGATTGCGCCTGCAACGATTGCTGTGTACAGCCCGTTCTGAGGCGGAACCCCAGTTGCGATTGCCAGGGCCATTGACAGTGGCACTGCAACGGTACCTATTGTCAACCCGGCAAGCACGTCCTTGCGCAGATCTGCAAGATGATAGCCATCACGCAACGCCGCTCGCAAACCCGTGCCAATCCGGGGGAACCTGAATGGCTCACGATGCAAAGACATGCTTGGATACTCCAGTAGACATACACAGTTAATGCGAATTATATTAACATATGATTCACATACGAAGTGAGAGACCTGTTTTATGGAAACCAAGACAGCCCGATTGACACTTTTGATAGATCCCGACAAAAAACGGGCGTTTGAGAAATTGTGTGCAGCACAGGACCGGACACCGTCGCAGGTAGTGCGCCAGTTGATCCGGGACTACCTCAAGGTTCACGGAATCGAACCTGGCGAGGACGGATGGTCGAAATAATCGTCAATCTGAAATTTTTTTATATTGCCGGGAACTTTGATTCAAACACTGAGTCTGAGTAAGTGTAGGTAGATTGCAGACAAAATTGTGGGTTTTGTTTCATTTATCTCTCCCTTGATAGTAGTATGACTTCGAGCCCGGCCTAATCAGCCGGGCTTTTTTTGTTCCCCCAGAAAAAATAACCGTATGCAATACCGATCACACTCCCGACCAGATCTGCTACCACATCAAGCATGTCCGCGCTGCGGCCGGGCACAAAAAACTGAATAAGTTCGCTGGCCACACCCAGCATCAACATATACAGCACAACAGCCATTACTCCGAATGAGTCGCGCCAGCCACGGGCGGTAAACGTCGCGACAATCGCAAACAGCAGAGCGTGGACAACCTTATCCGTCGGAAAATCACCACCGCCACCCGGCGTGGGTTGCCAGGGCAGCCATGTCTGAAACCAGAGCCTTATTGCCTCAAGCAAGGCTCCGGGCAAGGCAAGCGCAACAAAAACCAGCAACGTTGCCAGTATTGCCAGCCACCTGATTCGCGTCACAGTCTCATCCCGTTACCCGGCCTTCAGCACCGGAAAAATTCACGGTACCACGCGACAAACCTGTCGACACCTTCCTGTACAGGCGTCGCGGGCTGGTAGTCCATGTCCCTCACCAGATCAGCAACATCTGCAAATGTCGCCGGCACATCACCCGGCTGGATTGGCAGGTACTCCTTGCGAATTGGTATTCCCAGTGACTTTTCGATGGCCTCGATGAAGTCCATCAGACGCACCGGGTTGTTATTGCCGATATTGTAAATCCGGTATGGCGCTGAAGAACTGCCCGGATTCGGCGCTGATCCGCTCCAGTCAGGATCCGCACTGGCGGGATTATCAATCACCCGCACCACACCTTCCACGATGTCATCAATGTAGGTGAAGTCACGCAGCATATTGCCCTGGTTGAACACCTTGATGGGTTTGTTTTCCAGTGCCGCCTTGGTGAAAAGAAACAGAGCCATATCGGGCCGGCCCCAGGGCCCGTAGACCGTAAAAAAGCGCAGCCCGGTGGCCCGGATGCCAAACAGATGTGAGTAGGTATGCGCCATTAGTTCATTGGATTTTTTGCTGGCAGCATACAGACTGATCGGATGATCCACGTTATGTGTGGTGGCAAACGGCAGGGATTCATTCAGGCCGTAGACCGACGAACTGGAGGCAAAGGAAAGATTTGAAACGCCATAGTGACGGCAGGCTTCCAGAATATTCAGAAAACCGACAATATTCGAATCAACATAGGCCTGCGGATTCTCCAGTGAATAGCGAACGCCTGCCTGCGCCGCCAGATTGCACACAGCGTCAAACCCTTCCGCCGCAAAAAGTGCGTCAATGGCCGCCTTGTCCTCCAGATGCATCTGCACAAACCGATAGTTCGGATGACTGGCTGAAACCACCAGCTTACCTGCGCTGATTTGTGCCTGGGCTATCCCTGCCCGCTCCAGCCGACCATACTTGACCCGCTGATCGTAATAGTCGTTGATGCAATCCAGGCCGACCACTTCATCGCCACGCTGCAACAACCGCATTGCCAGTTGCGCACCGATAAACCCGGCGGTACCTGTCACGAGAATTTTCATCACCAGATCCTTGTGTAACCGGGGTGGACTATTCGCCGGCTTTGTCTACGATGCCCTGTAATTCACCGTTCTGATAAAGCTCAGTGATAATGTCACAGCCACCGACCAGTTCACCATCAACCCAGAGCTGGGGAAAAGTCGGCCAGTTTGCGATGCCCGGCAATGTTGCCCGAATCTCCGGGTTCGCCAGGATGTCGACATAGGCAAACCGTTTGCCGCATCCCATCAGGCACTGTACTGCCTGCGCCGAGAAGCCACACTGGGGCTGGTCGGGAGACCCCTTCATGTAAAGGAGAATATTGTTGGAACTGATCTGATCTTTGATGGTTTGCTCTACACTCATAAAACCTGCTACCTGTAGTGAGTTGGTCAACGTTGCGCCATTTTACATGAATTGTGCCGGAACCGATAATTGCCCTGCGGTTAAAAAATGATAAGATAGGTGGCTTGGTCGGAGGGTAGCGGTCGCTACCCTTTTTGGTTTTTAAATTGGTAGCACCATGACAACTCGACATTTTTTGACTCTGCTGGATCTGAGCCCGGCTGAATTACACAGCATAATCCATCGCGCGATAGCACTGAAAAAAAGTCCGTCGCTCAGGGCCGAAACCCTGAAAAATAAAACATTGGCGCTGATATTCGAAAAATCTTCAACCCGTACCCGGGTTTCGTTTGAAGTCGCAATGACCCAGCTGGGCGGTGCATCGCTGTTTCTCGCACCTGCAGATACCCAACTGGGCCGCGGTGAAAGCATTGAGGACAGTGCTAAAGTCCTGTCCCGCATGGTCGATGTAATAACCATACGTACCTACGAGCATGCCAGGCTGGAATTATTTGCCCGACACTCAACTGTGCCGGTTATCAACTCACTGACTGACGATTATCACCCATGTCAGTTACTGGCTGATATGCAGACGTTCTTTGAACATCGCGGTGACATAGCAGGACATTGTGTCGCATGGGTAGGTGACGGTCACAATATGTGTCATTCCTATATTAATGCGGCGCGTCAGTTCGACTTCGAACTGCGGATCGCGTGCCCGGAAGGTTTTGAACCCTCAGCTGCATTGCTGGAGGCAAACAGGGACAGGGTCAGGATTGTACGCGACCCTGCCGAGGCTGTGCGGGATACCAGTCTGGTTGCCACTGATGTATGGGCATCCATGGGGCAGGAAGAAGAACGGCGCTTGCGAATTGAGAAATTCAATGGTTTTCAGGTGACCGAACAACTTATGGAGAATGCCAGATCCGATGCACTTTTTATGCATTGCTTACCCGCCCACCGCGGGGAGGAAGTCAGCGCGCCGGTACTGGACGCAACAGACAGCGTGGTGTGGGACGAGGCTGAAAATCGCCTCCACGCACAGAAAGCCCTGCTCGAATTCCTGTGTACCAGTAATTGACCGGAACGGACCGGGCCACAACTCCCGACAATCTGTCTGGCCACAGCCAGGGTCCTGGCATGCGCTGACCCGCCGGGGTGGATTTCTGTGAATCTGCACCCCGCTCTGATTTTCATCTTCGGACTGCTCGCAATCGCACCACTGCTGTGGTGGTTTGCGCGCTGGCAACCAACGCAGAACGATCAGCGCCGCCAGCGCGAGCGATTCAATGAACAATCCATGCGCATCCTCTCCAGCGCAGTTGAGCAAAGCCAGAGTGGCATCGTGATAGCTGACTGTGCAGGCGTCATCGAATACGTCAATCCCCGCTATACCCATATCACCGGCTACAGTAACGCCGAGGCAGTAGGCCGGATTGCCGAGCTGATGAACAGTGAGGACCTTACCGACACCAACAACCTGAATATGCAGGAAGCAATGCAGCTGGGCAGCAGTTGGGAAACCTTCATGGTCAGCAGCCGGAAAAACGGCGAACGCTTCTGGCAGCAGGTCACCGCCTCCCCCATCCTGGATGATCTGGGAGCGCTGAGTCACATCGTCCTGAATATCGAGGATATCAGTGAGCGTGTGGAAACCCAGGCCCAGATGGAGAAACTGGCGTTTTACGATCCGCTGACCGGGCTCGAGAATCGGCGGCTGTTCAAGGACCGGCTGGAACAAAGCCTGAAACACATGCGGCGCAGCAAAAAAAGCATGGCCTTGCTGTTTCTGGACCTGGATCAGTTCAAGCGCATCAACGACACACTGGGCCACGATGCCGGCGATGAACTGCTATGTATTGTTGCTGACCGGGTTCGCGAGTGTGTCCGCGAGGAGGATATAGTTGCCCGGCTGGGTGGTGATGAGTTCACCATCCTGCTGTCTGATATCAAACATGCCGACGATGCAGGGCGCGTGGCCCGCAAGATATTGCAGGCACTATTCCGCCCAATTGAGCTGAGCAGCCAGGAAGTCATCGTCAGTTGCAGCGTGGGTATCACAATAGCGCCAGAAGACAGCATGAATGCCAGTGTCCTGATGCGCAATGCCGATCTTGCCATGTATCGGGCCAAAGACCAGGGGCGCAATAATTTCCAGTATTTTACCGATGACATGAATATCGAGTCACTGGCGCGCATGTCGCTGGAAAACGAGTTGCGGATCGCGGTTACCAATCAGGATTTTGTGGTGTTTTTCCAGCCACAGGTTGATCTGGTGCTGAACACCGTATGCGGATTTGAAGCGCTCGTGCGGTGGCGTCACGAGCAGGTTGATCTGATCCCACCGGATTGTTTCATTCCTGTCGCAGAAGAAACCGGCCTGATCGTGCAGGTCGGCGAAATGGTGCTGCGCCAGGCGTGTCAGAAAATAAGACAGATGCAAATCAGCGGACTGAATGGTTTTACGGTTGCCGTCAATCTCTCGGCCCGACAGTTTCGCGACCCCAACCTGTTGAACATGATACAGACCATACTGACTGAAACCGGTCTTGAACCGCGCTGGCTGGAACTCGAAATCACCGAAAGCATGCTGATGGACAATATTCAGCAGGCCATCGAAATTCTCACCGAGCTCAAGTCGCTGGGCGTTACCATCGCCATCGACGATTTTGGCACCGGTTATTCTTCCCTCAGTTACCTGACACAACTGCCTGTAGATAAACTGAAGGTTGATCGCTCCTTTGTCAGCAATCTGCCGGAGAGCGCGCGGCATACCGCCATTACGACAGCTATTATCGCCATGGCACAGCGCCTGAAGCTGCAGGTAGTCGCAGAAGGTGTCGAGACCAGTCCACAGGCTGATTTTCTGCTCGGCAATCAATGTAATATTCTGCAGGGTTATCTGTATTCACGCCCGGTTTCCTCTGATTCGCTGGTAGATGAACTGGGCCTGCTCCAGCAACGTATGAGTCTGGCCCCACGCCAGCCACTACATCTAGTGCCCCCCATACACAGCTAAACACAAGTTATCCACAAGCTATCCACACAAAAAGCACTTGCATTCATGCAAATACCGCTCTATCTTGTGTGCTGTCCGCAAAATATCGTCTATATGTAGTATTTACGCCTGTCAGCACCGAACCAAATATAACATCACGGAGATCATGGAGACCCCGATGCAAACCAATACTCCCAGCTACGGCACATCGCCTGCCAGCCCACGTCCGGGAACCCGGCCCAGTGAAGACCTGCCAGCCACAGCACCTGGCCAGATTCGCGTCATTAAACGTAACGGCGCAGTGGTCAACTATGATGATTCCAAAATAACGGTTGCCATCACCAAGGCGTATCTGGCGGTAGAGGGCGGTCCTGCTGCCGCATCTGCGCGTGTGCGTGAGACTGTTGCCAAGATGTCCGCACAGATCAGCGTCATTTTCAAACGTCGTATGCCTTCAGGCGGCACCATTCATATTGAGGATATCCAGGATCAGGTGGAACTTGCCCTGATGCGCACCGGCGAGCACAAGGTCGCCCGCGCCTATGTCCTTTACCGCGCCGAACACAATCGTCTGCGCGAACAGCAACGCAGTCGGGAGCAGGAGCCTGCATCCCTGATACAGGTTACCTACCCTGATGGCACTCAGGGCCCGCTGGACACTGCACGCCTGAATACCGTTATCGAAGAGGCCTGCGCCGGTCTGGAAGGCGTCTCCGCCAATGCTATTTATCAGGAAACCCTGAAAAATCTGTATCCCGGCGTCAAGCTGGAAGATGTGCGTACATCCTCCGTCATGACGGCCCGCACCATGGTGGAACAGGATCCGAATTATTCCTACGTTACCGCAAGACTGCTGCTTGACACCCTGCGCAGCGAAGCGCTGGGCTTTCTGGGTCTGACCGACAGCGCTACACAAAGCGAAATGAATTACCGGTACCCGACAGTGCTGCGTCCGTACATCGAAAAAGGTGTTGAACTGGGCCTGCTCTCCCCGCACCTGCTGGAGTATGACCTGGACGTGCTGGGCGAAGCCCTGAAGGCCGAGCGTGACACACAGTTCACCTATCTGGGCCTGCAGACCCTGTACGACCGTTACTTCATTCACAGTGATGGTGTACGCTTCGAGCTGCCACAGATATTTTATATGCGCGTTGCCATGGGACTGGCCAGTTATGAAGCGGACCGGGAAGCCCGGGCGATCGAATTCTACAATCTGATCTCCAGTTTTGATTACATGGTTTCGACGCCACAGCTGTTCAACTCCGGCACTTTGCGCCCGCAGTTGTCCTCCTGCTTCCTGACTACCGTGCCGGATGATCTGCATGGCATATACAGTGCCATCAAGGATAACGCCATGCTGTCCAAGTGGGCTGGCGGTCTGGGTAATGACTGGACGCCGGTACGTGCCCTGGGCGCCAACATCAAGGGCACTAACGGTAAATCACAGGGTATTGTGCCTTTCCTGAAGGTTGTCAACGATACGGCAGTCGCGGTGAATCAGGGCGGCAAACGCAAAGGCGCAGTATGTGCCTATCTGGAAACCTGGCACCTGGACATTGAGGAGTTTCTGGAACTTCGCAAGAATACCGGTGACGACCGACGTCGTACACATGACATGAACACCGCCAACTGGATTCCCGATCTGTTCATGAAGCGTGTGTTTGAAGATGGTGAATGGACATTGTTCTCACCCAACAACGTCCCTGAGCTGCATGACCTGCACGGCATGGCATTTGAGCATGCCTACGAAGAGTACGAGCGCAAGGCTGCGGCCGGCCAGATGGAAATCTACAAAACTGTCCGCGCCAAGGATCTGTGGCGCAAAATGCTGTCCATGCTGTTCGAAACCGGTCATCCCTGGATCACCTTCAAGGACGCCTGTAATGTGCGCTCGCCGCAGCAGCACGTCGGCACCATTCATTCGTCGAATCTGTGTACAGAGATCACCCTGAACACCAATGAAAACGAGATTGCGGTGTGTAATCTGGGTTCCGTCAACCTGGTCAATCACGTTAACGAAGCGGGCCTGGATACCGACAAGTTGCAGCGCACCATCAAAACTGCGGTACGCATGCTTGATAACGTCATCGACATCAACTACTACTCGGTACCCCAGGCAGAGAATTCAAACCTCAAGCATCGTCCGGTAGGCATGGGGATCATGGGTTTTCAGGATGCACTCTACATCCAGCGCCTGCCCTACAGCTCAGATGAGGCTGTGAGCTTTGCTGACCGCTCCATGGAAGCGATCAGCTATTATGCTATTCAGGCGTCAACTGATCTGGCCGAAGAACGTGGCACCTATCAGAGTTACAAAGGCTCTTTGTGGGATCAGGGTATTCTGCCAATTGATTCCATGAAACTACTGCAGGAAGTGCGCGGTGAAAAGTTTCTGGAAGTGGACATGAGTCAGACTCAGGACTGGGAAACACTGCGTCAGCGGATTGCTCAGGTCGGCATGCGCAATTCCAATGTGCTGGCGATTGCACCGACTGCAACCATTGCCAATATTTCCGGCGTGTCGCAGTCCATTGAACCGACGTATCAGAACCTCTACGTCAAATCCAACCTGTCCGGCGAATTCACTGTGGTCAATCCTTATCTGGTACGTGACCTGAAGGCACTGGATTTGTGGGATAACGTCATGGTTAACGACCTGAAATATTATGACGGCAGCCTCCAGCAGATAGATCGCATTCCGCAGCACATCAAGGATCTGTATGCCACAGCATTCGAGATAGAGCCACGCTGGCTGGTGGACGCCGCCAGCCGGCGCCAGAAGTGGATTGACCAGGCACAGTCCCTGAATCTGTATATCTCCGGCGCCAACGGGAAAAAACTTGATGTGACCTATCGCATGGCCTGGCTGCGCGGACTCAAGACCACCTACTACCTGCGCTCTCTGGCAGCCACCAGCACCGAGAAATCGACAGTTGCCGGCAGCAAACTTAACGCTGTGTCCAGCGCCTCGGAGCCGGCACCGGTGCCACAGGCCTGCTCAATCGACGATCCTGACTGCGAAGCATGTCAGTAAAAACATTTATTATCAGGGGGATAAAATGATTTCCTGGGACGAGTTCTACGACGATCCGGCAATGCCGGAAACCAGCAAGCCAGCCAGCAACACGCAAAAGGCAGCTACAAAAACCGGTCACGGCAGCGGCAATAACGCCAATGGCAGTCAGAATGGCAGTACACACCTTGCTTCTGCAGATGTGTCCGGGCAGGCAGCGTCAAGTTACGCAGATGCCATGGCCGCGGCCCGAACCATGACAGCCATGGATCATGCAGCAGCCCAGGAAACGGATGATGCCCTGTTGCCAGCTGACCCGGTTCAAGCGGATGGCGTTGCAACCCAGGGCGCCGACAAGGACGCCGCTGAAGCCGCCAACCAGCGAGTGATGGCCCAGATACAGCGACAACTGGAGAATCTGGATACCACGCCCGGCCAGGAAGAACTGGGGGAATGGACCGAGCGCGTGACTGTTGATGACAAACGCATGATCAACTGCCGGGCTGACCTGAACCAGCTGGTACCTTTCAAATATGACTGGGCCTGGCAGAAATATCAGGACGGCTGCGCCAACCACTGGATGCCACAGGAAATCAACATGACGGCGGATATCGCGTTGTGGAAAAACCCGAATGGTCTGACAGCGGATGAACGCCTGATTGTAAAACGCAACCTGGGTTTCTTCTCGACTGCTGACTCACTGGTCGCCAACAATCTGGTGCTGGCAATTTATCGCCTGATAACCAATCCGGAATGTCGCCAGTATATTCTGCGGCAGGCGTTTGAAGAAGCGATTCACACCCATGCCTATCAGTACTGTATTGAATCTCTGGGCATGGACGAAGGTGAAATCTTCAACATGTACCACGAAGTGCCCTCCGTCGCGAAGAAGGCATCCTGGGGACTCAAATACACCAAGGAACTGAACGATCCAACCTTCAACACAGGTACGCCTGAGACCGACAAGGCACTGTTGAAGAATCTGATTGCGTTCTACTGCTGCCTGGAAGGTATTTTCTTTTACTGCGGTTTCACACAGATTCTGTCCATGGGGCGCCGCAACAAGATGACCGGCACTTCCGAGCAGTTTCAGTACATTTTGCGTGATGAGTCCATGCATCTGAACTTTGGTATCGACATGATCAACCAGATCAAGATCGAGAACCCGCATTTGTGGGATGACGCCATGAAGCGGGAAGCCACGCAGATGATTCTGCAGGCCACTCAGCTGGAAATTGAATACGCACGGGATACCATGCCACGCGGCGTTCTGGGTATGAATGCAGTCATGATGGAAGAGTACCTGCAGTTCATCGCCAATCGCCGCCTGGTGCAGATTGGTCTGCCCGAGCAATTCAAGGGTGTAAAAAACCCGTTCCCGTGGATGTCAGAGATCATGGATCTGCGCAAGGAGAAAAACTTCTTCGAAACCCGTGTGATCGAGTACCAGACTGGCGGAGCCCTCAGCTGGGATTAAGCCCTCAGCTGGGATTAAGCCCTCAGCTGGGATTGAGCCCTCAGCTGGGATTGAGCCCTCAACCAATGCCCTCTCAGTGCCCGGCCCCCTGCGCCGGGCACTGAGAGACCACCACCACAACTATAAAAATTCCGTGCATGAACGCTTCAACACCCTCAAGCTGTGGTGCAATATTACTGGCCGCCGGATTCAGTCGCCGATTTGGCAGTATCAAACTGAATGCAACGCTTCCAGATGGCTCAAGCATCTTTACAAAAAGCTTTGACAGCTTATCGCAATCCATTGATGAGATTATAGTTGTTGGTCGAGAAGATCTATATAATGCTGGCACGTACTACACGCTGGGAAATCGCGATACCCGCAAAACCCTGATACTTTGTGAAGATGCACAGCTCGGTATGGGTCACTCACTACGAGCCGGCATCAACGCCATCCCCGACCACTGGTCCGCTTGCTTGATATGTCTGGCAGACATGCCCTACATCAATCCAACCACCTACAAACAGATTGCAGAGAACAGCGATCAATCTCACATTGTCATCCCCAGCCATGATCATCAACGAGGCCATCCGGTCAGTTTTGGGCGCCAGTATTTCGATGCGCTGGCTGACAGCGATGGCGATACCGGCGGCCGAAAGGTCATACAGACACACCCGAACGCCGTACTTGAACTACCTGTAGATGATAAGGGCATATTATTGGATATCGACCGCCCGGAAGATCTGGCCTAGAATGCAGGTAACCACTCAGCACGAGCAGCGCAACAGGCCAGTGACCAACGTGATCAAACAGACCTTTATACTATTGGCATTATTGCTGACACTCCAGCCCGCACACTCACAACTCCCGTCTGACCCGTTACGCTTGCAAATGGAGAACCCCCGTAACCCATTGCTGCTGGTGCAGACATCGGCAGGTGATCTTTATCTGGAATTGTTTCCACAGGCTGCCCCGCTGAACGTTCAGCGCGTCCTGGACCTGATCGCCCCGGGAGATATTTACTACTATGACAATCTCACTTTTCACCGGACAATCAACAGCACATTGATACAGGTTGGTGCGCCAGAGCGGGCCAACCGAAGCCGACCCATTGACACTGTTCCGGATGAAATCAACGCACGCGGCCTGGGTCTGGAACAACAGAGATTGCTGGACGAACGCGGACGCCCGCACGCATGGCTGAATGTAAGAGACCTCGCAGACTTTCAGACGCGGGTTCTGGCGCCACTGTACCGCTCCATGCGGATCACGGATGCAGACCAACTACAGGCCCGTCAGGAGACTGTGCTACAGCGTCTGAAGGAGATGAACCTGATGCAGGCATATGAAAACATGGGATACCGTTACAACAGCAGCCTGCCCTCTCGACGGCCGCAGGCTGGCAGTGTGTTGATGGCCAATTACGGTCCTGACACCAATGACGGTGAATTGCTGATTACACTGACCGACACACCCTGGCTGACTGGCACACACACTGTCATTGGCCGCGTGATGAGCGGTCTGACGCTTGCCGGTCAGATCAGCAGGGAACCTGAAGCCAGTGTCCGGGTTTTCCGAATTCGTATGGTAGACTTTCAGTCAGACACGTCAGCGGCGGACGTCTGAGTAGCTGTAGTGGTCCAAAAACCAGACACAGGATTAATCAGGGAATACCCGGCTATGAGTAAAACATCGCAAAAAAGGTCTCACGCCAGGCGCAAAATCAAGGCCGGCACTGTCATGCCCATGTGTCTTACCGCAGGATTTTTCCTCGGCTTTGGACTGGGCGCACTGATGGGAAATGTACTGCCGGTAACGCTGGCTGGCCTGCTGATCGGCGCAGCCATTGCTTACAAAATCGACAAGCGCAATAACATTTCCTACACGCGTCGCAAATAATCAGGCTGCAGGGTTCGGTGTCCCGACCGTCTCAGCAGGCAGAGTCGGGAAAATTTCGCGCGCGAATGGCGGCAGCGAATCCATGATGGCCTTGCCGTAAAACTTGCTGACCAGCCTTTCGTCAAACACGGTAATGCGTCCGGTGTCAGTCTCACTTCGCAGTAAGCGACCCGCCGCCTGCACCAGGCGGAAAGCCGCCTCAGGCACAGACAGAGTCATAAACGGGTTTCTGCCCTGCTGTTCAACCCATTGCGCCAGTGTCGCCTCGATCGGATCATTGGGCACCGCAAAGGGAATCTTGGCGATCAGCACATGCTGACAATACTTGCCCGGCAAATCAACACCTTCGGCAAAACTGGCGAGACCAAAAATCACACTGGATTCACCCCGATCAACACGTTGTCGGTGAAAAGTTATCAACTGCCCTTTCTGATAGTCATCCTGGCACAGGATCATGTCACGCCATGTTGCGTCCATTCCTTCAAGTACATCCTGCATCTGCCGTCTGGAACTGAACAGCATCAGGGATGCTTCCTGCGGATCAATCAAGCGGGGTAACAGTCTGATGATCGCGTCCGTGTGTGCCGCCGAATCACTGGGGTCGCAGTTCAGTCTGGGAATGATCAGCCGGGCCGCACGCGCATAGTCAAAGGGGCTGACGATTCGATGATAAACGGCATGTGCTGGCAGTCCCGCACGCATGGCCAGCACATCAAAATTTCCCAATGCGGACAAGGTGGCAGACGTGAGTACCGCTCCGGCACACTGACTCCACAGATGTTCCGTCAGGGTGCTGGCTGCCAGTACCGGACTGCAGCTGACCACCAGATCCACCGTATCACCCTGTTCAATACGCGACAACCAGCGCGCGGACGGAGCAGCGCCTGCGCTGTCCGGTGTCGCAAACGCCTGCCAGAGTTTTTCATTGCCCTCAGAACGATTGGACATGCCACCGAGCAATGGAAACCATTGCTCCGCCTGCTGCCGCGCAGGCAGCGTTTCTGCCTCTTCCATTTGCCGTCGCAACTGGGTACAGATTTCTTTCAGTCCCCGGGTGAGACGGTAACAACGCGCTGACAACTGCACAGCAAGTTCGCGAATTTCCGGTGGTACAACACCCAGCTCAAAACTCAGAGAGTCATCCCTGCCGGCGACCGCTTTTGTTGAATATACATCCTCAAGCAACAGCAACGCATCATTCAGGTAATCACCCAGCTGCTTGATAACAGGCGTCAGCTCCTGACTCTCACGCCCGATTGCGCCCGTGTCCGACAATCGCGTATCGGCTGCCAGTTTGGTCAGGGTCTTGCCAACGGAATCAAGCCACTGCAATGAACCACGCAGACGTGTAGTGGAGGAAAAGTGTTGATTCGCCTTTGCCGGCAGGTGATGGGCCTCGTCAAAAATATAGATGGTGTCTTCCGGAGCAGGCAGAATCGCCCCGCCGCCAAGTGCCAGATCAACCAGGACCAGGTCGTGGTTGGCAACCACACAATCGACCTGTTCCACCTGTTCCCGCGCCTTGTAAAAACAGCAGCGGCTGTAATTGCTGCATTTGGGACCAGCACACTGGCCTGCTTCAACGGTCACTGGCGACCATTCGTCATCGCGCAGCACGCCATCCCAGTCATCGCGATCACCATGCCATTTGCCCGCGCTGATACGTTCCAGCATTTGCTGGTACAACGCCCTGTTTGCCTCGGAAGAAACAGAGCTGTCGCCTACCACCTCGCCGAACAACTCCAGCATTGCGTTTTCACTGGCATTGCCTTGCAGCACCTGATCGAGCCGCGACAGACACAGGTATCTGCCGCGCCCCTTAGCCAACGTGTAGCTGAAGGTCAGACCGCTGTGCTGCAGAATATCGGGGAGATCTCTCTGCGTAACCTGCTCCTGCAGCGCCACGGTCGCTGTTGCCAGAACCACTTTTTTGCCAAGAAACCTGGCCAGCGGTAACGTACCCAGAACATAGGCCAGCGTTTTACCGGTCCCGGTGCCCGCCTCTATCACGCACACCGGAGCCTTGTATTCCGACGTTTCAGATTCACCGGTAGGCATATCCGCCACGACTGCCAGGGCCTTGGCTATTTCTGCAATCATCAGCCTCTGCCCATAACGCGGGCGCAGACCCTTTTCGGCCAGAATCTGTTTGTAAGCCTGTTGAATCTCTTCCTTGATCTGTGAGGGGAGCATGAGCGACCGGGTTGTTAAGACTGTGCTGTGATTATAGCACCTGTCTGGTATTATAGACGGTCGATTAGGGAGAGCAGTGAAATATGACATCGTCAACCACCCCATCCAGTCCGGAATCCACGCCTGAAACTGTTGAACTCACACAAGCAGAACCCGGGCCCGGACCAGAAGTAACTGCAACAGCACCAGATTCTGTTACAGACGGCACTGGCCCTGCCGACGCGCCGGAAACTGCACCAATCCCGCCTGAGACTGAAACGTCGCCCACACCAGCGCCGGAGACACAGCCAGCTCCCCGTCTTTCGGAAAAAGAAAAACTGCAACGCGCCATTCCGGGCACATCACCTCGTGACCTGCCAACTCTGCAGGCATTGCACAGGCGACTGACCGTGTTGCTGGAAGCTGAATCCGGTGCTGCAGATGAGGAGTTACTGGCTCTGGATGCCACGTTAAAAGAAAAGACCGATCAGCATCATGAATGGCAAAAATCCATGATCGATGAAGTTGAAAAATCACTGCAGACGCTCACCGAACACCTCAATGACGGACGTGTTCGTGAAGCCCAGAGCCTGTGGGACCGCAATCAGAATTCGCTCAAACGAATCAGTGACGAACAGACACAAACCCGTCTCCAGGACGCGCTGAATCCAATGAAGGCCGAACTCAACAAGTTGCTGGACTGGAAAAAATTTGCCTCGTCCGAGAAAAAACGTGAATTGATCGAAAAGATGCAGAGCCTGACTGCCAATGAAACCGCACCGGGACCCAAATCGAAATTGATTCGCGCTCTGCAGGATGAATGGAAACTACTTGGCCATTCCGATGACAATGATGAACTCTGGAACCAGTTCAGCGAACTGGCCAAAGTCGCCTTCGAGCCCTGCAAAATCTACTTCAAGGAACGCAAGGAAAAACAGGCAGCCAACCTGATCGCGCGCAATAACATCTGTGAACAGCTGGAAGCCTACGTGGCAACCATGGGTGAGGACATCAATCTGGCCGAAATCAGCAAACTTGAACACCAGACTCGCGAGGACTGGAAGAAGTTCGCACCGGTGGCGCAGAACAAGATCAAGAACCTGCAAAAGCGCTTCAATGCCGTGCTGTCTGAACTCAAGCAGCGCAAACGCAATGCCCTGCAAACCCACAATGCTGAGAAACTCGCCCTCATCGAACAGGCAAAGGCACTGATCGAAACTGAAGATCTGCAGGCCGCCATCCAGCAAGCCAAAAAGCTGCAGCAGCAATGGAAAGATCTGGGCCCGGGTTCCTTCAAGGAAGACCGTAAACTGTGGGCTGATTTCCGCTCTGCCTGTGATGCCCTGTTTGCACGCCGCGACTCCATCAGCCAGGAGCAACGCCAACAGGCGCAGCAGGTCGCCTCGGCAGCCCGAGACGCACTGAAAAAGATCAGTGCATTGCTGGCACTTGACGATGAGGCATTTGCAGACTCGCGCAGTGAATTTAATGCTTTGAGCAAATCCTTCCGGGACGCACTGACCGCAGATCTGAAAGCTGAACGCAAGCCCCTGCAGGATCAGTTCACCAGGATCAGCCGACGCTATGAGGCACGGCTGAAAGCAACACCGGACAAAAAAGTGTTGCAGTTAATGCAGCTGACAGGCAGCAAGGCAGCACTCTGCCAGTCGGTAGAAGAGCAATTGCTGGCAGATGATGCAAGTGACACGGATATCAGCGCATTGCGCAATAGCTGGAACGAACTTGATCCGGTCAATGATGCAAACCTGGAAGAACTCCTGAAAAAGCGCTTTCGGCAACTGGAAAAATTGCTGGACTCTGATCCTGCGGAGCGCACCAGCAACACCAGGACGCTGGCAGAAAAACAATTGCAGGCGGCCAGAATCCTGTGTGTGGATGCTGAAATCATGTGCGGCGCTGACACACCTGCCGCGGACAAGGCGATCCGAATGCAACAGCAATTGAATCAATTGCAGAAGGGCCTCGGACGCCTGCCACCTACACAAAAGGAACGACTCGACAAACTCCACGAAATTGAACTGCAACTGATCTGCAGCGGTCCACTTACCGCCCTGGATCGCAATTCATTTATGGAGCGCCTGCAGCGGGTCAGACAGAAAGCATAACCAGGACTGAATCAGACCCGGTAACGGTTCAGTACCGGGTTGGCATACATTTGCAGTGCAACCGGCTGAATTTCGGCCGGTAGTGCAGCGATACGCTGATTGAACCGGTCAGCAACTGCGGGGTCGGCTTCAAATGCAGCCAGAGCCAGTTCGCCTTCCTCACTGATCTCCGGGTATCCGGTGTCGCTTCGCGCCCTCAGTTGCAGTACCGCCAGCATATTGGTCTGTTGCAGCCGGTAGTTGTTGATCACCTGATCGTCAATCAACCGGGCAATCGCCTCGTCATCATCAGAATCCGGTTGTAACTCGGCGCCGAAGGCTACATGCACATGCCCCTTGTAGCCGATCACACCTGTCACGATGCTGTTGATATCACTCTGCTCATCCTTCTGATACGAACCGGTCGTCTGTTTTTGCAAGAGCTCGTCGGCTTTCATGCCATCACAGGGATCAAATTCATAGGATATTGAGACAGGGATGATCTGCAGCTTTTTCAACGATCCTGCCAACCCTTCTGACCGTCTGGCCATACCCAGCATCTTCAACAATGCGGTCTCGGTCTTGTCGATTCCGTCTTTGGCTCTGCCCTCGCGTTGCGCAATCCAGACATTTTTTCCGTGCTCAACAAGATGATGTATATATTCGGACAACTGCTTCGAGGACTTGAGCAGTTCCCGCCCTTTTAGTGAGCGCTTGACAATAAAACTCTTGTTCAGTCGCATCAGATCAGTAACAAACGGCCGTTTCAGGAGATTGTCGCCAATGGCTATATAAAGCGTGTCAAATCCGGCGTGATATAGCATGTAGTTGACAAATGCCGGATCCATGGCAATGTCCCGGTGGTTGCTGATAAACAGATGGGCCCGATCGGGAGACAGGTTTTCCAGGCCGCTATGCGTCAATGCAGATGTGGTGCGTTCTATCATCCGGTCCATGTAGCGGGCGATCACATCCTGCATCGTCGCGACGCTGTTGACGTTTTTAAGTTGTGCCGCAAGTCTGTTGCGAGTCAGCCATTGCACCGGGCCCGGCAAAAACCGATGGCTGCGCGGGAGATTGAACTGCGCAATACTGCGAATAAAATCCGGATCGGTCAGCAGCCTGTCCAGCACATACCGAATTTCATTATCATTATATGGACGTATATCCTGGAACGGATCATCTGGCATGGTATCGGTCATAAGGTCAGTTCACAACTCGGTTAACAACAGCGCGACGGGCGCGCGATTCTACTCATTTTGTTCCGGACTCGCAAACCATGCTCAGGACAACTGGTTTGCGACGTCTGTCACCCATCGTTCCAGTTCGTCCAGCAGCGCCAGATGCGCTGTATTGTCACTGCTGCATGAACGCAAAGCAGCAATCTCCCGCCGGCAGCCGGCGACGGACAAACCTGCGGGAACGTGCTCCGCCTCTTCGTCTGTGCTTTGATTCAACAGGCGCTGGCGCCGAAATTCCAGCCAGTCAGCCTGCTCAGCGGCAGTCAGTGTCCCCGGGAAATTGCGGGCCCTGTATCGAAACAGCATTTCCGGCAACCGGGCATCACGAAACTCGCCGCGCAGCGCCGCTGCCTGTTCTGCCAGTTCAACAGCCGGCATTTCCCGTATTCGCTGCATGACGCGCTTGTCCGCATCACTGAAAAAACCACCGCTGTACAACATAAAATCAGGATCCGGTGCCACATCCGGCGCATGTTCACTGACCACCGCCCTTCCCACACGATCAACAAAGTCAGGCGCGTTCCGGATCAGATCCCAGTGCCGCCCCGCCGCCACCTTGTCGATGCCCAGCGCCTGCATACGCTCATCAGACATGACGGCCATCGGTGCCAGCATGGGGCATCGGTTAATGTGGACGGTAGTCACCGGCAACCGGAGAGTCCCGTCAGCCCGTTGCCGGGCAGGTGTAAACATCGCATCACGCAATGCCTGCTCATCCAGGTCCAGCCAGGGCGCCGGATCCACCCGAAGGTCGTATAAAAGCACACCGTTCTTGTCAGTCGGGTGGGATGTCAATGGCACACACAATGCCGCACACCCATGCTCCGCGGAATACATGGCAGAAACATGCAGCACCGGTTTGTGTGCATGTACATCAAGTGCCTGCAAGGCGGCATGTTTTGCGCGCAGGGAAAACGCATAGTCATACAGCTTTGGTTGCGTGGATTTTACCAGACGCGCCATTGCGATAGTGGCTCTGACATCGGCAAGTGCATCGTGGGCGTCCTCGTGGCTGATATGATTGGCTTTGCTGAGCTCCTCCAGTCGAAATGAAGGCGAACCATCCTCTTTCAGGGGCCAGACAATCCCCTCCGGTCGAACTGCATAACAAAGCCGCAGCATATCGATGATGTCCCAGCGGGAATTGCCATGCCGCCACTCCCTCTCATAGGGATCGTAAAAATTCCGGTACAGCAGTTGCCGGGTCATTTCGTCATCGTACCGGATGCTGTTGTAACCCGCCCCGCAGGTGCCGGGAACAGAAAACTGCTGGTGAATGCGGCTAATGAAATCTGCTTCAGGCAGCCCGCGCAATTGCGCCAGTTGTGGCGTAATTCCGGTAATCAAGCATGCCTGCGGATGCGGCAGATAGTCCTGAGCGGGCTGGCAGTAGATCACCAGGGGTTCGTCAATCTCATTCAGGTCAGCATCCGTTCTGATACCGGCAAACTGGGACGCACGATCGCGCCTGGCATTGGCACCGAAGGCTTCATAATCATGCCAATAAATACTGAGCTGTGATGTGCCTGTCTGATATTTTTTTGTCATAAGGCCGGAATATAACATGAACCGCAGTTCTTGGCGGTGTACGAACTGTAGTAAACTTGTCAACATCATCAAATCAGACAACCCTGATCATCAGGGCAGGAATATCAGCTTATGCACTTCCCCGGAGCTCACATTCTCAGTGTCACCCAGTTTGAGCGCAGCGACGTCGAGCAGATATTTACTGTGGCCGACGCCATGCGCCCATACGCCCACCGGGAGCGCATGACCAAGGTGCTCGACGGTGCCATTATGGGTAATATGTTCTTCGAACCCAGCACACGTACCCGGGTCAGTTTTGGTTGTGCTTTCAACCTGCTGGGCGGCGAAGTGCGGGAAACCACGGATATCAAGGCCAGTTCACTGACCAAGGGTGAATCACTGTACGATACCGGCCGGGTAATGAGCGGATATAGTGACATCATTGTGATGCGCCACCCGCAGGCAGGTTCGGTAGCGGAATTCTCCCGCGCAAGCCGTGTGCCAGTGCTCAACGCTGGTGATGGCCCCAATGAACACCCCAGTCAGGCGCTGCTGGATCTGTACACCATCAAAAAGGAACTTCTATCACGCGACCAGGACATCGACGGCATGCATCTGGCCATGATTGGCGATCTCAAGCACGGCCGCACAGTTCATTCCCTGTCACAACTGGTTAGCCTGTACAAACATGTAAAGTTCACGTTCATTTCCCCGCATGAATTACGTATGCCGGAAAACATTGTTGAGGAATTGCGTCAACGTGGTCATGAGGTCATTGAAACGGAAAACATGGAAACCGGTCTGACCGACAACGATATCGTTTATCTGACCCGCATTCAGGAAGAGCGCTTTGCCAGCAAGATGGAAGCAGATATTTATCGCGGCCGCTTTCGCCTGAATCAGGCTATCTATACACGCTACTGTCAACCCAATACCGTCATTATGCATCCTCTGCCGCGCGATTCGCGCGAAGATGCCAATGAACTCGACAACGATCTGAACCAGCATCCCAGCCTTGCCATTTTCCGGCAAACAGACAATGGTGTTCTGGTAAGGATGGCATTGTTTGCGATGACCCTCGATGTATATGATCAGGTCGACAAAAGTTCCCGGGAAGTCAACTGGTATACAGAGCGTCGCTTCTGACACCGGCATCGCCTTTCCATCCAATCAGACCACAGCCAGGATCCCAAGATGACGTTTAAAGAATTGCTCCGAACCATGGTTGAACGTGAGGCTTCTGACCTGTTCCTGACAGCCGAGGCGCCTCCCAGCATCAAGGTGTTTGGCCACCTTGTACCGCTAGGCAGCACTGACCTGTCAGCCGATGTGGTATCCGCGGTTGCCCATCAGATCATGAGTGAGGAACAGTCACATGATTTTGACAAGGATCCGGAAATGAACCTGGCTATTTCAGATCCTGAAATTGGCAGATTCCGGGTCAATATTTTTCGCCAGCGCGGGCAACTTGCCATGGTTGTGCGGCACATAAAAACTGATATCCCTACTTCGCAGGAACTGGGATTACCATCGGTTCTTACTGATCTCATCATGCAGAAACGGGGGCTCATCCTGTTTGTTGGCGGTACCGGATCAGGCAAGTCGACCTCGTTGGCGGCGTTACTGAATCATCGCAATGAAACCAGTGACGGGCACATTATCACGATTGAAGACCCGGTCGAATTTGTTCATCCGCACAAAAAATCGATCGTCAGTCAACGCGAAGTCGGCGTCGATACCAACAGCTATGAATCGGCGCTCAAGAACACCCTGCGACAGGCGCCGGATGTGATACTGATTGGCGAGATCCGCAGCCGTGAAACCATGGAGCACGCCCTCGCGTTTGCGGAAACCGGGCACCTGTGTGTGTCGACCCTGCACGCCAACAACGCAAATCAGGCGCTTGATCGCATTATCAACTTCTTTCCCGAGGAACGGCATAAGCAGCTTTTCCTGGATCTCTCACTCAATTTGCGCGGTCTGATTTCACAACGGCTGATCCCCTCTGTGGATGGCAAGCGTGCGGCAGCTTTTGAAATACTGCTGGGCACACCCCGGGTGTGTGACCTCATCAAGCAGGGCAAGGTAGATGAAATCAAGGAAGTCATGGATAAGTCCGAAGAACAGGGAATGCGCACTTTCGACTCGGCACTTTACGAATTGTTCGCCGCTGGCAGAATCACCCTGGATGAAGCGCTTCGAAACGCTGATTCCAAAAACAATCTGCGTCTGAAAATTGATCTGCACAAGGGCAGTACCGGCACGGCGACTGTTCAAGAAGAAGAAACCGATGAATTCGCCGGATTGAGCCTGAGCCCGAAAGACTAGAGAACCTCCAGTCTTTAGAACCAGGCCCATGCAAATTAGCCTTTACAAATCGCGGGCGATCAACAGCTTCATGATTTCATTGCTGCCGCCGTAGATTTTCTGGATCCTGGCATCAATGTACATTTTGGCAATCGGATACTCCATCATGTAACCGTAACCACCAAAAAACTGCAAACACTCGTCCACAATTTCGCATTGCTTCTGTGTTGTCCACCACTTGGCCATGGCGGCAGTAGTTGCGTCAAGCTTGCCTTCCTGCAGTTTCATCGCACAGTCGTCTACAAATACACGGGCCAGTCTGGCTTCGGTCCACCGCTCTGCCAGCCTGAACTGAGTATTCTGAAAATCCAGGATACGCTTTCCAAACGCCTTGCGCTCTTTTACATACTCCCGGGTAAACTCCAGTGCTCGCTCCATGGCAACACAGGCGCTGACTGCGATAATAAGACGCTCCTGTGGCAGTTGCTCCATCAACTGAACAAATCCAAGCCCTTCCTGCGCGCCAAGCAGGTTTTCCGCCGGCACAAACACATCATCAAAAAATACCTCAGAGGTGTCCTGCGCTTTCAGGCCAATCTTGTCCAGATTGCGTCCCCGTTTGAACCCGCCTTCTCCCTCCGCAGTTTCCGTCTCGAGCATCAACAACGATACACCTTTTGAGCCGGCTGCCGCATCGGTCTTGACAACCACGCAGATCAGATTGGACAACTGCCCATTGGTCAGAAACGTTTTCTGACCGTTAATCTGATAACCGCCATCCACCTTTCTGGCCTGCGTTGCGATTGCCTGCAGATCGGATCCGGTGCCCGGTTCGGTCATGGCGATTGCACCTACCAGTTCGCCTGTCGCCATTTTTGGCAGCCACTTCTGCTTCTGCGCTTCCGATCCATAATTCAGGATGTAATGCGCGACAATGCCGGAGTGCACGGAGTTACCGATGCCGGTGACACCGGCTCGTGCCATTTCTTCCTCTATAACCATTTCATGCCGGAAGTCGCCACCACCCCCACCATACTCGACAGGTATGGACGCACAAAGAATGCCCGCCTCACCCGCTTTGTTCCACGCATCGCGATCAACAATGCCCTGCTCATCCCAGCGTTTGACATGTGGCACGAACTCACGACTGAAAAACCGCGCAATGTGCTCGCGCAAAATGGTTAACTCTTCATTCATCCAGGGGGATGTATGCTGCATATTACCGATCTCCTTAACGTGCTGACATCCGGATACCGGCATCAAGACGAATCACTTCACCGTTCAGATAGGCACACTGTGCAATATGCACGGCCATGGCGCCGAACTCGTCCGGAATGCCCATGCGTTTGGGAAACTGAATCATGTCGACCAGGGCATCCTTGACAGGCTGCGGTGAAGCCTCCATCAACGGTGTGGAAAAGATACCCGGCGCTACCGTCATCACACGAATCCCGTCCCTGGCCAGATCACGCGCAATCGGCAGCGTCATGGAAACAATACCGCCTTTTGATGCGCTGTAGGCTGCCTGCCCCATCTGGCCGTCATAGGCTGCCACTGAGGCCACATTGATAATGACGCCGCGTTCATTGTCGCTGTTGACCGGTGCCTGCTTGCTCATGGTTGCAGCACACAGGCGCAGCACATTAAACGTGCCTATCAGGTTCACGCGAATAATGCGATTGAACTGGTCCAGTGGCATTGCACCGTCGCGGCCTACCGTTTTACCGGCACTCCCTATGCCGGCGCTGTTTACATTTATATGTATGGCGCCGAAGTGCTGCAATGCCTTGTCTATGGCTGCCTGTACCTGCCCCTCGTCGCTGACATCGCCGGCCGCCCAGGCAGCGCTGTCTCCCAGCGCTTGAGCCTCCGCCTCCACTCTTCCCGCATCCAGATCGAACATCAGAACATTGACACCTTCTGTGACGAAGCGTTTTGCGGCCGCCAGACCCAGCCCGGAGGCAGCGCCGGTGATAAATGCTGTTTTTTCATTAAGCTGCATGGTAAAACCCCATTTGTTGTTATACCTGAAGAATGTAAGAAGCGGTTGCCAAAAGCAACCCGCAAACACGCTTTGACAAAAATAAATGGAGACCCCAAACATGCCAGGCCCGTTAACCGGATTCAGGATAGTCGAAATGGCAGCTATCGGACCTGCCCCCTTTTGCGTAATGATGCTGGCCGACATGGGTGCTGAAGTCGTTCGCATTGACCGCAGGAATCACCACCCCATGTCTGCCGAAAACCCCGTCAACAGAGGACGTCACTCAATCGCGCTGGATCTGAAGGATCCGGCAGATACAGCCATTGCACTTTCGGTTATTGGCAAGGCAGATGCGTTGATAGAAGGTTTCAGGCCCGGAGTAATGGAGCGTCTGGGGCTGGGGCCGGACTTATGCCTGCAGCACAATCCACGACTGATTTACGGGCGCATGACCGGTTGGGGACAGACAGGCCCTCTGGCGCATGCAGCGGGTCACGATATCAACTACATCGCTTTATCCGGTGCCCTGCATGCGATGAGCCGGAATGGTGAGGCGCCGCGCCCGCCACTGAATCTACTGGGCGATTATGGCGGTGGCGGAATGTTGCTGGCGGTGGGCATTCTGGCTGCACTGCTGGAAACCTCACGCTCAGGGAAAGGCCAGGTGATTGATGCGGCCATGACCGATGGTACAGCGCTGCTCATGACGCTGGCTTACGGACTGCGCTCAGCAGGTCAATGGAGCGACACGCCGGGTAGCAACATGCTGGACGGCGGCGCCCACTTTTACGATTGTTACACGTGCGCAGACGGAAAATTTATCAGTATCGGCCCTATTGAACCGCAGTTTTATGCTGAACTGCTGGAGCGCTGCAGCATCCGGGATCCGGCGTTCAGTCAGCAGATGGACCAGCGTAACTGGCCAGCGTTGAAAGGCAGGCTGAAAGAACTGTTTGCGTCCCGCACTCGCCAGCAATGGTGTGAATTGCTTGAAGGTACAGATGTGTGTTTTGCGCCGGTTCTGAGCATGGCCGAAGCACCTGAACATCCTCACAATCAGGCGCGATCCACATTTTTCCAGGGGCAAGGAGGCATTCAACCATCGCCCGCGCCCAGATTTTCGCGCACCGTCTCAGACATTCCTTTAGACGCCCCATCAGACGCCGCTTCGGAGACCGATGCAGGGATACAGGATATCCTGCGTAAATGGGGTGTGCCCGAAGCCCGCAAAACAAACCGTAACTTAACCTGTGGAGCAGACCAGCAATGTTGACCGTTGAAGAATACACCAGCCAGGACGCAGTAGGACTGGCAGATCTGCGCGCCGCCGGGGAAGTAACTGCCGGTGAGCTTCTACAAAATGCGCTCGATCTGGCGGCACGGGAAAACCCCCGACTGAATGCAATTGTTTATCAGGCCCATGATGAAGCACAAAAACAAGCGGCCCTGCTGGATCAGAAAAACACCACCGGGTTGCTGGCAGGAGTTCCGTTTCTTATCAAGGAAGTCAATGCCGTCAAAAACTGGCCGCACACCCGCAGCACAAAGCTGTTAAGTGACCAGGTGGCTGCAAAACACAGCGCTGCAACCGCCCGCTATCTGGAAGGTGGCCTGGTGCCATTTGGCAGCACCAATACGCCGGAACTCTGCCTGACCATTACCACCGAGTTTTCACTGTTCGGCCCCTGCCGTAACCCCCATAACCTCAGCCACACAACTGGCGGATCCAGCGGCGGTTCTGCGGCAGCCGTGGCAGCCGGGATTGTACCGGCCGCCGACGGCAGCGATGGCGGCGGCTCAATCCGCATACCCGCAGCGTGCTGTGGTTTGATCGGACACAAGCCCAGTCGCGGCCTGACTATCGTGGAACCGGATATGGGCAGCGCCTGGAGTGGCCTGAGTGTCAGCCACGTGGTCAGCCGGTCGGTGCGGGATTCTGCTGCGTTTCTGGATCTGTTGAAACTGAAAGCGCCGGATTTGTTTGCGCTGCCGAATTCTGCCGAATCATTTTTCTACAATCACACCCGCCCGGTGAGACCGCTGAAGATTGGCATTCAGCGCTCACACCCGGCGGGACTCGAGATCCATCGGGATTGCCTGGCTGCGCTGGATAGTGCAGCAAAGGCCTGCGAAAGTCAGGGCCACCATCTGATCGAAACCAGTCTGCCCGTTGACTACAACAAGGTTGGTCAGGCCATGTCGACCCTGATCAATATCCATGTCGCACAGATTATCTCGGCAGGACTACAGCTAAGGGAAACCGCGCTTGACAACGCCGGCCTGGCAGAATCCACCCGCCGCATGGCTGCCCGCGGACTGGAAAGCAGCGCCGCGCAATACCTCACAGCACTGGATACCCTGAAACAGGCCGAACGCCAGATGGCGCTGTTCCATAAAGATGTCGACATCATCCTTTCTCCGGTACTGGCACTGCCTCCGGCCGAGCTTGGCTGGCTGGACATGAACGCGCCGGATATTCGCGAGTATGCAACCCGTTACTCAGCCTACAGCCCGTTTACGGCACTGTATAACGGCACCGGGCAGCCCAGCATTTCTCTGCCACTGCATAAAAACGCCGCCGGCCTGCCCATTGGCGTGATGTTCAGTGCTGCCTGGGGAGAAGATTTATTGCTGTTGCAACTGGCTCACAGCCTGATTCCGGGTATCGTACCGGTTGCTGCAGGCGCATGATCCCGTTCTGTGCCGGTGGGCAAGCTGACTGGCTGTTGTTATAATGCGCGCCTTTCGAATCTCCAAAGATAACAGGAATTTCATCAGACATGAGCAAAACTACTTTTTCCCGCTGGCGCCCGCATCCATGGCATGGACTGGCAGTTGGTCCTGACGTACCTCGCGTAGTTACCGCGTATATTGAAATCAGCCCGTTTGATCAGATGAAATATGAAATCGATAAGGAATCCGGTTATCTGTGCATCGATCGCCCGCAGCGCACCTCTGCCCAGCAGCCAACGCTGTACGGGTTCATTCCCCGCACCTACTGTGGTGATCGGGTACGGGATCTGATGCCCGGCACTGAGTGTGGCGATGGTGATCCGCTGGATATTTGTGTCATCAGCGAACGGGCCATTGATCGAACCGAAATATTACTGAAGGCAAAAGTCGTAGGTGGTCTGCCAATGAACGATGGCGGCGAAGCCGATGACAAGATCATTGCCGTTCTGGTTGATGACCCCGCGTTTGGCCATGTCAATGAAATCAGTGAGCTGCCACCGATCATGATCGAGCGCATCGCGCACTACTTCCGCACCTATAAAATGGTACCGGGTAAAGAGAACAAGGTAAGCATTGGCGATCCCTATGGATTTGACCGTGCAGCCAAGGTGTTGGCGGCAGCCATTGCTGACTATGAGCAAGACTTTGGTGACCTGCCCAAAGACTGACCAGTGCTACCGGGTACGACTACTTTACCGGTAGTTTGTGTCTGACTGCAGTTACTTCGGCCAGAATCGAGATTGCGATTTCGGCCGGAGTCTTACTGCCTATTTCAAAGCCGATGGGTGCATGTAAACGGCCTATCTCAGCGTCAGACAAACCCAGCTCGGGCAGGCGCAGGCGACGGCCGGCCGAGGTGCGTTCCGATCCCATGGCGCCGACATAAAATGCCGGCGTCTTCAAAGCCTCCATCAAGGCCATGTCATCGACGCGCGGATCATGTGCAAGTGCAATGATACCGCTGTAGGGATCGCTGAACTGATCCCTGACAAGGTCATCAGGCAGGTCAGCCGACAGATGCACTCCCTCAACATGCCAGTTACCCAGATATCCGGGGCGCGGGTCACACAGTGTGACTTCATAGTCCATGGTCAGTGCGAGCTCGGCGACATATCTGGCAACATCACCAGCACCAAGCAACAATAACCGGTAGCGCGGACTCAGACTGTGCAGCATGCGCTCGTCATGCAGGATGACCGCATCATCTGACGCACTGTGCTCGGCACTGACTTCACCCGTCTGCAGATTCACCTGGCGACTGATACACCGATGATCATTAAGAGCCGCATCCAGCGAATTAAACACCCGTATATTTGATTCGGAGGCTGCCAACAGCTCCACCAGTACGTGCAGTTGTCCGCCGCAAGGCAGTCGCAACCGCGCCTGCTCTTCGACCGAGACACCATAGTGCACAACAAATGGTCTGGATTCTTTGATATAACGTTGCTTCAGGTCACCATTACGTAATTGCTGCAGAAAGTCTTCTTCTATACAGCCGCCGGAGATGGAGCCGACCAGATCGCCGTCAAGCGTACACGCCATCATTGCGCCAATCGGACGCGGTGAAGAGCCCCAGGTTTTGAGAATGGTACACAACCAGACGGGTTTGCCAGCGCGTAACCAGCCCGCCACGCAATTGATGATGTGATGTTGACTGCTCTGCATGTAGTTTCCTGTTGCCAATATTTATTCTTGCCAGCTACACATACCGTGTTTTCCAGCTGCCTCGCATGAACAGGGTGACACCAACAATACTCATTGTGGCGTCAGCAATGAACACCGACCAGTATACACCTTCCGGCCCCCAACCGGCGCCACGGGTAAGGCTCCATGCCAAAGGTATCTGAACAACCCAGAAAGCAAAACCATTAATCCAGGTTGGCGTCATGGTGTCACCCGCGCCATTGAATGCCTGCGTCGCTACCGAACCCACGGCAAGAAATACAAAGCCGTAACTGAGGATTCGCAGACTCTGCATGCCGTTGGCAATCACATCCGGGGCATCACTGAAAAAGCTCATGATCCAGCCGGGACTAAAAATAAGAACCAGAGCAACCAGTCCCATGTAGATCAGGTTGTAAACGGCTACCTGCCATACGGTCTTTTCCGCACGATCCGGTTTCCCTGCTCCCAGATTCTGTCCAACCAGGGTTGCCACTGCATTGCTGAGACCCCAGGACGGTAGTATCACAAACAGAATCACACGGATGGCTATGGTGTAACCAGCCACAGCTTCTGCGCTGTGCATCGAGACCAGACGCATCAGAAACACCCAGCTTGCGGTTGCGATCAGAAATTGCGCGATACCTCCAACGGAAATGCGACACAGCTGCAACACAATAGACAGGCGAAACGCCAGATCCGACAGGGCAAGTCGAATTCTTCGATTGTGCGCGCACAGATAATAGACCTGATACGCCACACCGGCACCACGTCCAATGTTGGTCGCGACCGCCGCTCCGGTCAGCCCCATTTCAGGAAAAGGCCCCCAGCCATAAATCAACGTCGGATCCAGTATGATATTAATACTGTTGGCGATGATCAGCGCCCGCATGGCAATGCTGGCATCACCGGCACCTCGAAAAATCGCATTGTTCAGAAACAGAAATACAATGGTGAAACTGCCGCCAAACATGATGCGGGTATAGGTCTCCCCGGTGTCGACCACTGCCTGCCCGGCGCCCATCAGCAGCAGAATTCTGTCTGCATAAAAAAGACCCACCATCCCGACCAGTACTGATATCACCAGCCCGACCCAGATGGCCTGCCCGGCAACAACCGCGGCGGCCTGCGGATTATTTTCTCCGATACGGCGGGCAACCAGCGCAGTAGCGGCCATGCTCAGCCCGATGGCAACCGCATACAGCAGTGAGATGACTGCTTCAGTCAATCCGACAGTTGCGACCGCGTCAGCACCAAGTCCCGCTACAAAAAAGATATCCACGATGGCGAAGACTGACTCCATCGCCATTTCCAGAATCATGGGCACAGACAATAGAAATGTTGCGCGCGCTATTGAGCCTTCGGTGTAGTTAATGCTGGCGTTGCCGATCAACGCCTGTTTTAACAGGGCTGACCCTGCCCGTATTTTTTTCAGCATGGCGTCCTTCCGAGACAAGCAGGCGAGCGCGAAGTATAATCGCCTGCGCTCTAACTTGTCTTTAGCCATCTTTGTCACAATATGTTACAGTGACGATTTAAGTCAGCGGAAAACTTTCAAAACGCATGGAAAGACACGCAGCATGAAGCTACCCGTTCTGATATGCGATGACTCCAGACTCGCACGCCGCCAGATGGCCAGATCCCTTCCACAGGGATGGGACGTTGAACTCTCATTTGCAGAAAACGGTGCTGAAGCCATCGACATGATACACCAGGGCAGAGCTGACCTGCTTTTCCTGGATCTGAACATGCCTGTCATGAACGGTTACGAAGTACTCGACCTGATTCGATCTGATGATCTGCCGACCATGGTTCTGGTTGTGTCAGGTGATATCCAGGCAGAAGCGCGCAGTCGTGTTATGGCTAAAGGCGCTCTGGACTTTATACAAAAACCAGTATCGCCGGATCAGATACGCGATGTATTGCTCCGTTACGGTATCTATGAAAACTCAGGAAATCCAGCGCCGGACAACACGGCTACCTGCCGGCAAACCAGCCAGAGACCGGACTTTCAGGAAGCTCTGCGTGAAGTAGTAAACGTCGCCATGGGACAGGCTGGCAGCCATCTGAGTGATTTGCTCGAAACCTTTATTCAACTACCCGTACCCGAAGTGTTCATCTGTGAATATCAGCACATCGACCGCCATCTCGCTTATGCTGATGGCCGGATGCTGAGCGCCGTTTCACATGGTTTCAGTGGTAACGGTGTTGCAGGGGAAGGCATTGTGCTGCTGCGCCCTGAGAATATACGGGATCTTCACAAACTGGTTGCCAGCGATCTGCCCACCGATGGTGACTCATATGCAGGCGTTCTGACCGATTTATCAGAACTGCTTGTTGGATCGTGTCTTAAGGGCATCAGTAAACAACTCGACCTCGATTTCAACCACAGCTACCCGGCAGTACTTGGACATACGCAGATCTGCGCGGATCTGCTCGACTGTGCTGACAACCAACAATCGGTGCTGGCAGTCAACATAACATACCACCTGCAGCAACCTGAGATGGACTGTCATTTGCTGCTCATTTTCACCGAAGACTCTATTCCCTCGTTAACGGCCCGTGTGGAAATGATATCAACGGAAAATCCATGATGCCCCAGTCACTCCGCAATGAAACATCAACCGATGGCATGGATCGGTTACACCTTATCATGCAACTGCTGCAGACACTGGATAACGGTCTGATCCTGCTGGATCGCAATTATACCGTTCAGTTGTGGAACAGTTTTATGGAGAACCACAGCGGAATATCCAATAATGAAGCACGTGGCCACAACCTGTTTGATTTGTTTCCCTACTTACCGGCAGCCTGGCTGAAGCGCAAAGTAGACTCGGTGTTCAAGCTGCACAGTCGCGCATTCTGTACATGGGAAGAACACCCTCGCCTGTTTGACTTTAAAAGTACCCGACCACTGACCGGTCACTCCGCAAAAATGTATCAGAACATTACCCTGATTCCATTGATAGGTGTCGACAGTTCTGTTTCACAGGTTTGCCTGATGGTCTATGATGTTACTGAAATCGCCACGCGCAAGAAGGAACTGGAAGGCGCAAACCAGACACTGAAAACCCTGAGCCGCACAGACAGTCTGACCAGTCTTCACAACCGGGGTTTCTGGGAAGAAAATCTGATTCTGGAATTTCTTCGCTGCCAGCGCAACCAGCGTCCTTCCAGTCTTATTCTGTTCGATATCGATCATTTCAAGGAATTCAACGACACTCACGGACATCAGGCCGGCGATCAGGTACTGCGTGTAGTCGCTGCGCTGCTAAAAAGCCTTTGCAGGACGACTGATACGGCTGGACGTTACGGTGGTGAAGAGTTCGGAATCATCCTGCCGGATACGAACAGCGAACAGGCACTGGTGTTTGCCGAGCGTCTGCGCACAAAAATCGATGCCACGGCGGTGGCATGGGAAACTGAATCTCTCAGCGTGACAATCAGCATCGGCATCAGTGAGTTCGCAACAGACATGCGATCACACCAGGACTGGATTGAAAAAAGTGATACCGCGCTCTACGCGGCAAAGGAAAGAGGTCGGAACCAGAGCGTATGTGCTGACTGAACAGTGCAGCAATTGACTGGCGTGACTGCCGCCACCACCCTCACTGCAAACTGAACGGTGTAAACTCCTGCTCCAGAGCCAACAGGAACTTCTTGCAGGCTACCCCACCACCAAATCCTGTCATGGATCCATCGCTACCGATCACCCGATGGCACGGAATCACAATTGGAAGCGGATTCTGACCATTGGCCGCACCTACGGCCCGACTGGCATCCGGGTTGCCGATCATTGCTGCTATCTCGCCATAGCTGCAGGTCTGACCGTATGGAATAGTTTCCAATGCCCTCCACACTGCCAGCTGAAAGTCGGTACCGACAGGAGCAAGTGGTAGCTCAAACTGCTTGAGTTCGCCGGCAAAATACGCGCTGAGTTGATTCTTAACCTGCTTGAAAGCGTCGTTACGACGCATCCAGTCCGGCTCAGGCTGCCTGGCGGCCTTGCCTTCAGGAAAACTGATCAGGGACAGCGCGTCACTATCTCCGGCCAGCAGCAGGCTGCCGACCGGAGATTCATATACGCTGTAGTAAACAACATTCACCGTATTACTGTTGAGCACGCAGTTCGTCTGACAGTGCGATAGCCCGCGAGATGACATATTGCAGAACCGCAGCGGAGTCGGACTCTTCCAGTTGACCGGAGAACGATACCATGCCGCCACTGGCCAGCTCTCCACCAAGCACTACCGAATTCCAGTTCTCAAGACTGTGGAGACGTTCCGAGTAACGCAGATCAGGGAACACCCCAGCCCCATCACTGGCCGCATTATTTCCGTGACAGACGCTGCAGAACCGGCCATAGGTCTGTTCGCCCTGAGCCAGCATTTCGTTGTTGGCAATCAGTGCTGGCGGATTCAATTCCTGCTCTTCCGCGACGGCTATCTGCGTTGGCAACTGATGCGTGCCGTTCAGGGCATAAACCAGCACCCGAGAATTGTTGCTGGAACGTCGCGTTGTAGATCCGATCGCGCCGGGGCCGTCCTGAGGCAGAGCGCGAGAACCAGTCACCACAGCCACATACTGAGTACCATCAAGCATATAGGTAATCGGTGCGGCTACCGTGTGTGACTGGGTGATTGCCGACCACAACCGCTCGCCATCAGTATCGCGATAGGCAACAAACTCACCTGCTGCATTGCCCTGAAATACCAGACCACCGGCAGTGGATACCACGCCTGCAGCAGCTGTGGGATTCAGTTGCGGTTGACGCCACACTTCGCGTTGGGCAACGGGGTCCCATGCCAGCAGATAGGCTTTGCGCTCCGGCGCATTTTCACCGGCAGCCATGATCAGACGTGCGCCCTGAGCCATGTCTGTCCCTGTATTCCAGCCGCGTTCCGATCGCTCAAATTCAGGTTGTGCCACATACCCCATGATATTTTCGGTAGCCGGAAGATAGACAAGATTGGTTTTCTGACTGAAGGACATCGGGTACCAGTTATGCCCACCCAACGCACTTGGCTGAACGATGACCGGCACACCAGTCTCGTTATAACGTGCCTCGGGAATCTCCACCGGTCGACCGGTTTCCAGATCAATATGCGAAGCCCAGCTCACCGGGACAAAGTTTTCCGCTGACAGCAACCGGCCTGTCAATGCGTCAAGCACATAGAAAAATCCATTCTTGGGCGCCTGCATAACCACACGACGCGTTTCGCCGCCGATATTCAGATCCGCAACAATAATCTGCTGGGTTGCAGTATAGTCCCAGGTTTCTCCCGGAACGGTCTGGTAATGCCAGACATAACTGCCGTCATCCGGGTTTATTGCCACAATTGACGTCAGGAACAGGTTGTCACCACCGCCAGGACTGCGCAGTGACTGGTTCCAGGGTGAACCGTTACCAACACCGATATACAACAGATTTGAATCAGGGTCGTAAGCCATGGAGTCCCATACAGTGCCGCCGCCTCCCATGGACCACCACTCACCATTCCAGGTCTCGGCAGCCCACTCCAGTTCCGGCTGCTCAAAACCGTCAGCCGGATTGCCGGGGACAGTAAAATAACGCCAGAGCTGATCGCCTGAATCTGCATCATATGCTGTGATGTATCCGCGCACACCGTACTCACCACCGCCGTTGCCGATAATCACCTTGCCATCCACAATACGCGGCGCACCGGTGATTGTGTATGGCTGGCTCTGATCGGTCGTTACCACACTCCAGACCTGTTCACCTGTTTTGGCATCAAGGGCGATCAGGCGACCATCCAGCGCACCAAAAAAGACTTTGCCATCCCACACGGCAACACCGCGATTGACCACATCACAACAGGCATCTACACCCCTTGCGCGATCAACTTCCGGATCAAACTCCCAGAGAACGCGGCCGGTCTTTGCATCGTAGGCCTTCACCATGCTCCAGGCCGTGGTGACGTACAATGCTCCGTCAACCATTATCGGTGTCGCTTCCTGGCCACGACTGGTGTCGAGATCAGATGACCAGACCAGTCCCAGACTACTGACATTGGACTCATTGATCTGGTCCAGCGGCGAAAACCGTTGCTCCCAGTAATTGCGGCCGGTTGACATCCACTGACCGGCGTTATTGTCTGCCGCAACCAGGCGGTCGCTGTCCACAGACGCCTCATAAGGTGGGTAGGACGGTGCACTCGCAACCGGTTCTGATGCAGCAGGCGTAGATGCGGTTTGCTCCGCCGGACTGCAGGCCGTAATCACCAGTGCGGCAATTGCCAACATACCCATTTGTTTGAAGTTGATCATGTATTCCCCCTGACAAGGCAGACTAAGATTCTGTGTTATGTTGTTATCGATCCTGCAATCTGAATACCAGCACGGCGTTTCCGGGCATCTGCCCGAATGTAGCATAGCCGGTGCTGACAATCATGTAATCGCCGGACAGCACCGGGCCGGTTGCATCAATCGAACCGCCTTTGGCGCTGACACCGTTAATGGTCTCAAATTCCCTGACAGTATCGTATTCCCAGACCAGTTCCCCGGTAACCGGATCATGCGCAAACAGGTAACCACTCAGGGAGCTGGCAATAACAACATCATCAGTGCTGGTGACCGGTCCTGAATAGGCGTCCATGCAGCCGCGCACACCCTCTGCACAGCGTTCGGGCACCGGTGCATACCACAATACATGCCCGGTTTTCATGTCGATTGCATGCAGTCCCGGTTGCGCCAGGATGACACCATCGTTTACACCGCCACGGTCGGAAACAGGCACATACAGCACGTCACCGTGAAAACTCATACCCCAGTGAATACCTCCCAGCGCCCCACCGCGGCCAACCCGGACCGACCATAACAACTCGCCGTTATTGTCAGGATCCAGTCCGACAACCACGGCTCCCTTGGTCCCGGCAACAACGATATCCTGACCATTGGAAAGCGTGGTAGTCACAATGGGCGCACCAATGTCCACATCCGGTCCCGCATCCGGACAGTTCGGGTGCGAACCACCCATTGCACACGCCATGGTGAAAGCGTCATCAGTCATTGTCTGGTGAATCCAGCGGATATTGCCGTCATCCATGTCAAATGCGATGACCGAGTCACTGCTGTTGCTCGCCGGACGTGTATAGTTCTGGCCGGTTCCTGCGTATACCACTCTGCGTTCCGGATCCATGCTGGGTGCCTGCCAGATCGGGGCGCCGGAAGGTGCATATACCGGGTTGCCCAGGCTGTTCACACCTGCCTGCGTGGGCTCTTCCATCACATAGGTATGCCAGAGCTTGATGCCCGTGTGAAGGTCAAAAGCAGCGACATTGCCGCGGAACGTACAACAGTGATGATCAGGTCGGCCGGCCGCGCCAACTTCGCCTGATGAAACCGGCACAAATATCTGGTCACCGTGCACTACGGGGGAGCCGGTACTTCGGGCATAGGGATGGGGATCAACCGGTGACTCCCACTTTACTTCGCCGGTTCGTGCATCAACCACATGCAGATTGTTCGACACATCGGCAATAACTGCCAGATAGGTATCATGTACCCGGGAGAATGCCACTGGCACGGCAGCGCGCACTTCCTGCGGCGCTTCATAGGTCCAGTAGGTGCATCCCGACGCGAGATCCATGGCACGCACCTCGCCGGAAGGACTACCCATGATCATCACATCGTTGATGACAGTCGGTTGAGCCCGTGCAACCGAGGCATTGTCCAGACCATAGGCCCACACCAGCTCCAGTTGATCCAGGTTGGCAGCGTTGATACGGGTACCTTCTGAGCTTTGATAGCGGGGATTGCTCAGGCCATTACCCCAGCCGTTCCAGTTTCCGGCAAGAGACAATTCAAATTGTGGCATGGGCAGTTCGCAGCGTTGCGCAGACATGTCAACGGCAACCTCCTCCTGCATCGGAGATCCTGCAAGGTATTCCGCCAGGGCTATCTGTTGTTCGGCCGTCAGCACAGCACCCTGAGCGCGCATGGCACCTTCGGTCAGTGCCCGGAAAATACTGTTCGCTGTGTAGGTGGAGAGCGCGTCGCGCGGCGGTGTGCGTTCATCCTGAGGCGCGGTATGACACATCGCACAGTACTGGGTGTACAGGCTGTCCCCATCCAGATTCTCTGCAGCATGCGCCACCATAAAAAATGTTGAAACAAACAGGGACAATACTACCCCGCCAGATTTTTTGAACATACTACCGCCCTCTGCGCTTGGTGATGCAATAACTGATCTGATTCACAGCGCCAGATATTAACCCAAACCCGCGGCAATGCGAACTGCTGATCAGCAATCCGCACGATTCCGGTGCGCCGACACGTCGTCCAACTAGCCCTGTGTTATGGCTTTGGTGTATAGTTCACGGCATCGCAGAGCCTGCTCTAACCCGCTTATGGATACCGATATGACCGACAAAAACAACCGTAAATTCTCCAGCCAGGTAGTCGATGGTGTGGAACATGCCGCCAGCCGGGCCATGCTGCACGCAGTTGGATTCAGCCGGGATGATTTCAGAAAACCCCAGGTCGGCATCGCTTCCACCTGGAGCATGGTCACGCCGTGCAACATGCATATCAACAAACTCGCAGATGATGTCCAGAAGGGTGTCGATGCAGCCAGCGGCAAGGGTGTCATATACAACACCATCACCATTTCCGACGGCATCTCAATGGGTACCGAGGGGATGAAATACTCTCTGGTTTCACGTGAAATTATCGCCGACTCCATAGAGGCAGTTTCTGGCTGCATGGGCCACGACGGCATAATCGCGATCGGCGGTTGCGACAAGAACATGCCGGGCTGTCTGATGGGTCTGGCACGCCTGAACCGACCATCAATCTTTATTTATGGTGGTACCATCATGCCGGGCAAAAACCACACGGATATCGTGTCGGTTTTCGAAGCTGTGGGAGGTCATGCCAATGGAACTGTTTCAGATATCGAGCTGAAAAACATTGAGGAAACTGCTATCCCGGGCCCCGGATCCTGCGGTGGCATGTACACGGCCAATACCATGGCGTCAGCCATTGAGGCGCTGGGCATGAGTCTGCCCAACAGTTCCGCGCAAAACGCCATCTCCAGAGAAAAGGAAGATGACTGCGTGCGCGCCGGCGCCGCGATCATGACGCTGATCGAGCAAGACATCAAACCTTCAGACATCATGACCAAAGCTGCCTTCGAAAATGCCATAAAAGTCGTGATTGTGCTGGGCGGTTCCACCAATGCTGTGCTGCACCTGATTGCCATGGCCCACACCATTGGCGTGCGCATCACACTTGATGACTTCACCCGTATCGGCAAAGAAACACCACTGCTGGCTGATCTTCGCCCCAGCGGCCGCTTTCTGATGTCCGAGCTGATCGAAATTGGCGGCATCCAGCCGCTGATGAAAATGCTGCTGGATAACGGCATGCTGGACGGTTCCTGCCTGACTGTCACCGGTAAAACGCTGGCAGAAAATCTGGCGGACGTTCAGCCCTACCCTGCTGGCCAGGAAATCATCCGGTCACTGGACAACCCCATCAAACCAGACAGTCATCTGGTGATCCTGAAAGGTAACCTGGCCCCCGAAGGCGCTGTTGCCAAAATCACCGGCAAGGAAGGTCTGACGTTTACCGGATCGGCGCGCGTATTCCATTCGGAAGAAGAAGCCATGAAAGGCATTCTGGATGGCACCGTAGTTGCCGGCGATGTTATTGTCATACGCTATGAAGGACCACGTGGCGGCCCCGGCATGCGCGAGATGCTCAGTCCGACCTCCGCCATCATGGGCCGCGGACTGGGCCAGGATGTTGCCCTGATTACCGACGGGCGTTTTTCAGGTGGCAGTCACGGTTTTGTGGTTGGACATGTGACACCTGAAGCCTTTGAAGGTGGCCCGATAGCGATTATTGAAGATGGCGATGAAATAACCATAGATGCTGAGCAGCAGGTGGTCACATTGAACCTGAGCGACGCTGAGATAGCCGGTCGGCTGGCTGCCTGGCAAAAACCGGCACCTCGTTACACACGCGGCGTCCTGGCCAAATATGCCCGCACCGTTTTATCGGCATCCGAAGGTGCCGTTACAGATCAGGATGCCTCAGCATGCTGATTCGTTATCAACTGGATAAACAGCAATACCTGATTCCGGCCCAGGGCGAGATTACCAGCGAATCGCTGGCTGCTGCCATCTGGCTGGATCTGGTAAATCCCGATGATGACGAACGTACCCAGATTGAAAGCCTGCACAGCCAGCCACTGCCCGACACTGAAGATGTTGAGGAAATCGAGGCCAGCGCCCGCTCTTATCAGGACGAGGCCGGCCTGCATGTGCATTCCCTCTTTTTGCACAAAACAGATGAACGGCACCGGAATACCAGCGTCGCCTTTACACTCACCGACACGCAACTGATCACCCTTCGCGAGCGGGAGATACCCGCATTCCGTCTGTTGCGGATGCGGGCCCGGCGTCTGCGTGGACTGGCGGAAGACCCGGTTTCCATATTGCTCGCGCTGTTCGAAATAAAGATTGATGACCTTGCCGACACGCTGGAAGAGGTGTACACGCAATTGGAGGAAACCAGCAACTGGGTCCTGGAAGATAACGACAGTCCGATAGAAGACGCACTGGATGAACTGGCTCGCCAGGAAGACACCAATGGCAAAGTGCGCCTTTGTCTGATGGACACCCAGCGTGCGCTGAGCTTTCTGTTACGGCGCGGCAAACTGTCAGCCATGCATGCCGAAACAGCCAGGGAACTGCTGCGTGACATCGACTCACTGCTACCGCACAACAGTTTTGTGTTCGACAAAATCAACTTTCTGATGGACGCGGCGCAAGGTTTTATCAGTATCAAACAGAGCCAGATTATCAAGATCTTTTCAATCGCAGCCGTGGTTTTCCTTCCGCCAACTGTTATAGCCAGTGTTTACGGTATGAATTTTGAACTTATGCCTGAACTGCAGTGGAGTCTGGGGTATCCCTGGGCACTTGGCCTGATGGTATTGTCCGGCGTTGCACCCTATCTTTTCTTTAAGGTAAAAGGCTGGTTGTAACTCCCCCCCACCTGCCACACGATGTAACAGATTACAGCTTTGCCACGCAACATCCCTGTTGTACATTTACAACCTGCAGATCCGGAATATGAAAATCAACAAATCGGATTGAAGGGGTTGATGTGACGTCAATATGGCACAGACTTGTTAACCGCTCCATAAACATCCGCCAGGGTGAAGGTCCTTCACTATTTCTGTCCGGATTCTATTATTTCCTGCTGTTGTGCGCGTACTACATCATCCGCCCCATTCGCGACGACATGGGTGCAGCCGGAGGCGTGGAGAATCTCGCGTGGCTGTTTACCGGCACGCTTGTCGGCATGATGATTCTGCATCCCATCTACACCGCCATGGTCAGCCGCATGCCGCGGCGGCAGTTTATCGCGCTGGTCTACCGCTTTTTTATCCTGCAACTCGTCCTATTCTATCTCGCATTTCAGGCGTTGGAAGGCGTCAGTGAAGTCTGGGCAGGACGCATCTTCTTCATCTGGACCAGCGTCTTCAATCTGTTTGTTGTGTCGGTATTCTGGTCGCTGGTCAATGATGTTTTTCGCCCGTCACAAAGCAAACGCCTGTTTGGTGTAATTGCAGTGGGTGGTACAGCAGGCGCTCTGACTGGCTCAACAATTACCTCGGTGCTATCTACCACCTTTGAACCGGTTACGCTGCTGTTGATATCGGCGGTGTTGCTCGAGATTGCCGCGCATGTTGCACGCTTTCTCAGCGACAACGAAAACAGCCTTGCACTGGCAGCGATTGAAGATGAAGCGGAAGGAAGAGACAAGGATATCCGCGAACTGGCCGTTCCGGATGCAAATATAGTTACACAACGTGTAAATGAAAAACAGACAGAAGTGATTGGCGGCAGCGTACTCGATGGCATGAAACATGTCAGTCGCTCGCCCTACCTGCTTGGTATTGCGCTGCTGATGCTGCTGTTTACAATTGTTTCAACGTATCTGTATTTCCAGCAGATTGCCATTGTTAACGACGTATACGGCGATGACCGTAGTGCGCGCACGCAACTGTTTGCCAATCGCGACCTGGTGGTCAACGCCATCACCCTTGTTGTGCAGATGTTTCTGACCGGGCGAATCATGCGCTGGCTGGGAATAGGTGTGAGTCTTGCCCTGCTTCCCGTCATCAGTTTTATCGGGTTTGGCCTGCTGGCAATTGCACCTACACTGATTGTCGTTATTGCATTTGACACCCTGCGAAGGGCAGGTAACTTTGCCATTCAGCGCCCCGCCCGCGAATCTCTTTATACGGTAGTTGCCCGCACTGACAAATACAAGGCGAAAAATTTTAATGACACGTTTGTGTACCGGGTCGGCGATCAGGTAGGCGCATGGTCATATACGGCAATGGCCTACTTCGGGCTGGGACTGTCCGGGCTGGCACTGACCATGCTGCCGGTATCGGTAGTGTGGTTCTTCCTCGCGTTGTGGCTGGGCAAAAAATACCGGAGTATTTACAGGGAACAGGCTTCCGGGCAATAAACGCGAATAGTCGAAGGCACTCCCATGACCGTGCCGCTCCAATTCACGTCTACTGATCTGCAACGGAATCCGCGAATGCAGACTGAAGTTCAGCCAGTTGTTCCAGTGCCTGCATGAGTTGTGGGTTATCCTGAGCGAGTTCGAGTATCTTTCTGTTCATGGCCTCATACTGATCCGCCAGATCTGCTTTTAATTCCGATTCAGTCGCCAGGCGGTTATTGACGGCGTTCTCCAGACCGCGAACCTGATCCTCATCATCCGAACGCCAGTCGACTATCACATTGCGTGTAGATGATACCCGATGCCGGGTCAAAAACTGTGGCTCACAGGTTCTGACAGGAATGAAACTACGCGTGGAGGGTTCGCGCCGGCACCTGACTCTGAGCGCAGGGTCATCCAGCAGACCGTTCAATATGTCGTACACATTGTCTTCCGCCCGCTCTATATGCAGCCGCCATAGTCGGGGGGAGCGAATTTCACTGATTACTATCTCTTCAATTGCCGGCGCCGGCTGGGCAGCAACCGGCACCGGCAACAGTAGAGCTATGATCAGAAGCGATTGCAATGCCAGCAGCGGTCGCCAAACCAATGGGCGCCAAACCTGGGGCCGCAAAACCAATGCGCGCCAAACCAGAGATCGCGAAACCAAGGGCCGCAAAAAGAGTGGACGCATCTGATAATACCTCCGGCCAGACTCACTGTTTTCTCAGCAGGAGACTCCCGATTGAATACCCTGCACCGAATGAACAAAGCACACCAATATCCCCCGACTGCAAATCCTCATGGTGCAGACTTAACGCGATTATCGATCCGGCAGACGCTGTGTTGGCATACTTGTCAAGCACAATTGGCGCTTCATCAGCATCCGGCAAACGACCCAGTAACTTCTTTGATATCAGCTGGTTCATGTTGATATTCGCCTGATGCAACCACCAGCGACGCACATCAGACGGTTGGTATCCGTGCAGGCGCAAATGCTCTGACAGGTGTTCTGCGGCCATCGGGCAGACCTCCTTGAAAACTGAGCGCCCTTCCTGATGGAAGAGTTTGTCTGCCGCAAAAGGATCACCATCATACGCACGTGACATATACCCAAAATTGGAACGGATGTTATTTGAATACAGGGTTTTTGCCTGCGTGCCCAGCACGTCAAAGCAGTGCTTGCTGCTGGCTGTGTCCGCCCGCTCAACGATTACTGCCGTTGCCACATCACCAAAAATAAAATGACTGTCCCGATCACAATAATTGACCTGTGGTGAGACCAGTTCCGGGTTTATTACCAGAACTGCGCGGGCTGAACCTGAAATTACCATTTCCCAGGCCCGATGCAGCGCAAAGGTTGCCGCCGAACAGGCGACCAGCATATCAAATCCAAACCCTTCTATTCCGAGGGCAGCCTGAACTTCAATCGCTATTGCAGGATAGGCGCGCTGGGTGTAGGCACAACTGACGATAACCGCATCTATATCAGCGCCCGTCTTGTTGGCTGCAACCATTGCCTTGCGTGCCGCATGCAGGGCTATTTCGGCCTGATGACTCAACTCACCTTCCGCGCGCTCGGCTATCCTGGGTTTCATTCTGGTGATATCCAGAATCCCGTCCTTGACATATACATGGCGCTGTCTGATGCCACTGGCTTTTTCAATAAACTCGGCATCTGATTTCATCACCGGCGCTACGGTACCCGCTTCAATCAGGGATGCGTGCTCAGTGTTAAAAGACTCCGCATAGGCATTCAGAGCCTGTACCAGTTCCTCGTTGCTAATAATATGATCCGGCGTCCAGAGGCCAACCCCACTGATTACTGCCTGATCACTTGCAGTGTGCAAGTGCATGTAACGTTCCTTCAATTAAAATGTAATTACCACAGATCAGTCAGTGATGGCACCGTAGGCAAGCGCCTTGAACGTAGCGCGCAATGGCACCCTGACGTTCATGTGCTGAATCATGACAATGCCTATCAACTCCTCAACGGGATCAATCCAGAATATGGTACCTGCGGCACCACCCCAGTAATACTCGCCGTCAGAACCGATGCCTCCGGCCGCCGTCTGGTCCTCTACTACAGCAAAACCGAGGCCAAAGCCGGTGCCCCTGGCAAAACCCGGCAACTCGCTGCCATCGTGCTGACCGTTGGTGCCGAAGATGCCCGGCAGATGATTCTGAGTCATGTATTCAAGTGTTTTTTTGCCAATGATACGTTCACCATCAAGCTCCCCGCCATTGAGCACCATCTGGCTGAAACGCATGTAATCCTCTGCCGTTGACAGCAAACCACCGCCACCGGATTCAAACGTCTGACGGTTGACAAAATTGCTGTCTGCAGGACGGTCACTGACCTCCAGCTGACCGCTACGCGGATTAAAGGTGTGATTGGTACCAAAACGGGGGAGTTTCTCGGCAGGTACCTGGAAAAAAGTATCATTCATCTGTAATGGCTGAAAAATTCGTGTACTGAAAAACTCACCCAGCGTCTGGCCAGACACAGCCTCCACCAGTGCGCCCAGAACATCCGTGGAAACACCATAGTGAAAGCGGGTACCGGGCTGATACTGAAGCGGAATCTGCCCCAGTCGCTCAATAAAGGTGTCCAGATCCGGACTGGTCATCACTTCCGTATCCCGGTATTGGCGGTCTACCAGAGTATCGCCAAACACCCCGTAAGTGAGCCCTGATGAATGAGTCATCAGCATCTGTACGGTCATTGGTCGCGCCGGCGCCACCAGCGCGCCGCCCGGCCCTGCCACCCTTACATTTTCAAACGCTGGCAAATGCCGAGCTACCGGATCGGTAAGCTGCAGTTTGCCTTCTTCATACAGCATCATTACTGCCAGCGTGGTGATCGGTTTGGTCATCGAGTAAATTCGGAAAATACTGTCGCTTTCGACATCCTGACCGCTATCCTTGTTGATGTCGCCATACTGGTCAAAATGGACTATTTCGCCACGCCGGGAAATCATGCTGACCACCCCTACCAGTTCGCCATCATCCACGTATTGGTTGAGGACCGGCGCTATGCGGGCCAGACGTTCGGAGGACATGCCCACCGATTCAGGTGTGCCATAGGAGAGGTTGTCTGCGGAAACCTGCGAAGCCAGCGTGAAAATCGCCGTGGCCAGCACCATCGTGGATCGCAATGCTTTGAAATACATGAATTTACTCCATTTTCATTATTATGTGCTAGAACGGATGATAACTCAGAGCCAGAATTAATGTAATACTGCCGACATCGGCTGCCGGAACTTTGATAACCGGCATATTCGGGCAGTTTATCAAAATAATCATTGACATGGCACGGCACTGCTGTAGACTTTCGTTCAAGCCAGAATACCGGCTATATTTATGTCTGCAATACGAAGTGCCGCTTTTAGAACCTCGTCCTGTATCTCATATGTGTAATCGTATTTATGCTTCGCGGCATCACCGATTGGTGCGGCTGACGTTTAATATTTAAGTAATTTTTAAGGAAATGTAATATGTCTACAGTGACAGGTCAGGTTAAATTTTTCAACGAGTCAAAAGGTTTTGGTTTCATTCAGCAAGACGGCGGCGCCGATGTATTTGTACATTACAGCGCAATCAAATCTGCTGGATTCAAGACTCTGGCTGAAGGTCAGCGCGTTGAATTCACTGTAACCAAAGGCGCAAAAGGTTTGCAAGCTGAAGATGTTGTAGGTCTGTAAGACTTACCACACAGCAAGAACAAACAAAAAAAGCCCGGGCTGTTATCAGCCCGGGCTTTTTTATTACTGCTACTGATGCGTTCCCACTTCTTAGAACCATTCATCCTGCATGTTCAGACAGCTCACATCCAGTGAGGCCAGCAGATCCAGCCATGGGCCTGTCCTGGGCAGTTCCCATCTGAAAAAATACTGCCCGGCCTGCAGCTTCCCTGCATAAAACCCGTCGCTCTTGCCCGCGGCCACCAGCATCTGCTCCAGCCATATCCATGCCAGCACAATGTGCCCCATCGCCTCCAGATAAACCGATGCATTGGCCAGGGTGAGCTGCGGATGTTCTACATTGTGCAGCTGCCGCGTAACGTCCGCAATCCGGAACACCGCAGCATCCAGCTCAGCTGCAAATTCGGCCGTCTGCGGATGCCTGGCAGCTTCCCCTGTAGTTTTCTGAAACGTGTTAATCAGCAGGTCAAGTCCCGCCCCGTTACTCATCACAACCTTGCGCCCTAGCAAATCAATTGCCTGGATGCCGTGCGTACCCTCGTGAATGGGATTGAGCCGGTTATCACGATAGAATTGCTCAACATTGTAATCGCGCGTATAACCGTAACCTCCATGCACCTGTATCGCAAGACTATTGGCTTCCAGGCACCACTGTGATGGCCAGCTTTTGGCAATCGGGGTGAGCATATCAAGCAGTAATGTTGCCTGCTCTCTGTCTTCATCCAGCGCATTCCTTTCCTCATCCACCAACCGCGCGCAATAGAGGTTCAGGGCAAGTCCACCTTCAACATACGCTTTCTGGGCCAGCAGCATTCTGCGCACATCAGCATGGGCTATTAGCGGCACTGGTGCAGAAGCCGGATCTTTATTCGCTGGCAAACGCCCCTGCCTGCGCTCCCTGGCATACTGCAGTGCGTGCAGATAGCCGGTATATCCCAGTGCCGCCGCACCAAGTCCCACACCGATGCGGGCCTCGTTCATCATATGGAACATGTATGTGAGGCCTTTATGGGGCTCCCCCACCAGCCAGCCTATGGCACCGGCCTGCCCTCCGGGCGTAAATTTCCCTTCGCCGAAATTGAGCAATGTATTGGTTGTACCCCGATACCCCATCTTGTGATTGAGACCGGCCAGCACTACATCATTGTGCTCGCCTGTGCCGACACTCCCGGGAACCCCGTCAACTCCATCGCGACTGCCATCGGCATATGTCAGTTGTCTCGGCACAATAAACAGTGAAATTCCTTTCACACCAGCAGGGCCGCCGGGAATTTTTGCGAGTACCAGATGAACGATATTTTCAGACAGTGGATGTTCGCCACCGGATATCCACATTTTGTTACCGAATACACGATAGCTGCCATCAGACTGCGGTTCCGCACGGGTGCGGATATCAGCCAGCGACGAACCTGCCTGCGGCTCCGAGAGACACATGGTGCCGAAAAACCGCCCCTCCAGCATCGGCCTCACCCAGCGTTCAATCTGCTCTGCGGAACCGTATTTCAACAGCAGATTGGCATTTCCTATGGTCAGAAAGGGATATGCAGCGGTACCTACATTGGCGGCCAGAAACCATGCAAAACAGGCTTTTTCGACAAGTGTCGGCAACTGCATTCCACCAAGCTCATAGTCCTGACCGGCTGCCACCAGTCCCGCGCGGGAAAAAATGTCCAGAGCCTGTTTGACCTCGGGAATCATGTGTACCTTTTCGCCATCAAACCATGGCTCGTTGGCATCATTTTTTTTGTTGTGCGTGGCAAAATGTTCAGTGGCTATCTGCACACTGAGGTCCAGTACCGCATCAAAGGTTTCACGTGAATGATCGCGGTATCGCGGCATGTCAGACAGCGACTCTGCGTCCAGCCATTCGTAGAGCAGAAAATCGATATCACGGCGGCTAAGAATCAGGTCAGTCATGCAAGGGTTCCTCGGAATTGTTTCATCAGCGGGCGCTTATCGCCGCCGTCAGCATGGAAATAGTGTACTGAATCAGTTGTCGGGGATCAGGATAGGAGCTGACTTCCGATTTCGGCCCATGTGTCTGCATGATCACACCATGCAGGGCACCTTGCAGGAAAAATGCCGTCTGCAGGGGGTCCGGAATCTGTCCTGCGCTCAGACTTCCGTCCCGGATACCATTCTCCAACGCACGCACCATGCTGCCGTTGATAGCCTCACGACAATGATTCATGGCGACCGACTGATCATCCGGCGCTTCGGGTTCAGGGAACGTAGTGACATTGGTCAACACGTCAAAATAGTCTGGCTCCTCCACCGAAAATGCGTAATATGCATGGCCGATACCCTCAATCTGCTGCTCCCCGCTGGCGCAGGTCGCCACTGCATTCTCAAAACGCAATCGCAAAGAGGTAGCTGCCCGTAACATCACCCCACGCATGATCGCATTCTTGTCCCTGAAATAGACATATAGCAATGCCCTGCTGAGCTGGGCTGCGCGTGCAATGTCATCCATGGTGGTCTGGTCAAAACCTTTCCGGAAAAATACCTGTTCGGCAGCATCGAGAATAGTCTCGTGGCGTTCAAGCTTCTCCCGTTGCCGGCGGCTGAGATTGGTGGTGGTACCCATATCTTTGACTTTGTTCACAAGATGTTTTGAATCCTCTTCAGACTGTTAGCCGAATTGTCCGGTATTGATCACTTCGATTCCAGTCAATAAACCATATTGACAATATGTCATATTATGACAAACTGTCAACAAGCAGATCCCCATCAACCAGCCATCGGAGCTCTTTATGTTCAGCCTATCCGGGAATCATAGTACTTTCAGGCAAAGATCGTGTGCATTTTATGCTTCACTTTTCTCGGTAGCCATGTTTCTGACCGCGTGCCGGGGAGAATCTGAACCAGTCACGGCAGACGCTGAGAACATTGCGCCCGTCCCCGTCCGCGTGGCATCGGTGCAAAACATACAGAGTGATGAAACACTTCGCTTTGCCGGTATAAGCCGGGTGCGACAACGGGCAACCCTGCCATTTCAGGTCAGTGGTGTGGTGCAACGCCGCGACATCGAAATTGGTCAGCAAGTAGACGCCAACCAGGTGCTGATGGTTCTGTACAATCCACAACTGGAACCGGGCCGTGATGCCGCCCGCGCACGCCTTCAACAGCTGGAAACGGATACCGCACAAGCTGGCCGGGATCTGCAGCGTATTGAACAACTTTACTCGCAGGGAGTTGTCCCTATCCAGGATCTGGAACAACAGCGAGCCCGGCTCGACAGCCTGACTTCAGCGACCAGTAATGCCCGCGCCACACTGCGTCAGTCCCACGATCTGCTGGCAGAAACAAGTCTACGCGCGCCATTTGCCGGCGTTGTTGAAGACATTCTGCTGGAGCCGGGTGAATTCGCCCAGGCAGGCCAGCCCGTAATCAGGATTGCAGCAAACTCAGGTATTGAAGTTGAGGTGAGCGTACCTCCACATATACTGGCACCACTGGAAATTGGCCAGTCACTGCCGGTGTGGTCCAGTCTGAGCGGAACACAGCACCAGGGCACCATAGTCGATATCGGACAAAGCAACTCGGGCGCAGGCGCACTGTATCCTCTTGTTGTATCGATTGAAAACAGTGGCCTGCGTAGCGGAGAAGCGCTCGAAATCGGTGTCCCCAGACGCGGGCATAATGCTACCGTTGTGCCAATGGCTGCGGTCATGCGCTCGGCGGAAGGGCTGACCGTATTCAGACTTGAGCAGAACACTGTGCGGCGCGTCGCAGTCATTATTGACCAATTACAGGGCGAACTGGCTGTACTGGGAGATGACAGCCTGAGTGAGGGCGATCTGGTCGTTTATGCCGGACTGACCCGTCTGGCGGACGGCGACGAAGTGCGGGTACTGCCATGATTATTCAAATTCTGAATCGACCGCGACTGGTTGTGCTGATCATGGTCATGCTGTGCCTTAGCGGGCTTGCTTCATACGGCAATATGGCTCGCCAGGAAGACCCCCTGTTCCCCTCCCGCAACGGACTGATTACTGTCATTTACCCGGGCGCGACAGCCGAGTCGCTGGAAAGGCTGATTCTTGAACCACTGCAGGATGAAATTTCCCAGGTCGAAGAGGTTCTGGAGTACACCGCGATCGCACGGACCGGTGTCGCGCTGGTCAACGTTGGCCTGCAGGATGACATTTATACAACCGACCCGGCATGGGAGCGGGTCCGCCAGGCGATGGACAGAGCCGAACTTGAGTTTCCTGACGGCGTGACAGAAATGTCACTGGATGACAGGCTGACCGGTTTGCCCGCAGTGGTACTGGCAATCGCCGGTGACCCCTCGGTAACAACCCTGTCACTTGCGGCAGAGCAACTGAAGCGCTCGCTGGCCGGTGTCCCCGGTCTCTCACGCATTGAAATTGAAGGCGATGCAGACGAACAGATCACCATTGCCCTTCGCGATGCGGAGCTTGCCCGGATGGGACTGAGTCCCGGATTTATCGGCACGTTGTTGGCTCAACGCAATCAGGTGACGCCAGGTGGTTTCATTATCAGCAATAATCAGCGAATCGCATTGTTGGGCAATACAGAGTTTCCAGATATCGCCTCGCTGGCTTCCACCCAGATCCCGCTGCCGGCAGGCGGCAGTGTGCCGTTGACCGCCATTGCTGATATCTGGCGTGGCCCGGCAGAGCCTGCGCAGCCGGCAACTTATCAGAACGGTGAACGGGTTGTTGCACTTAATCTGTACACCCGCGATAACCAGGTAGATGCGATTCGCTTTGGTGAACTTTTGCGAATACGGGTTGATGAGTTGCGTGACGAGTTTCATCCACTGGAGATTCAGGAGTTGTTCTTCCAGCCCGATCAGGTTGCCGATCGCCTCAATGGACTGCAACAAAATCTGCTTGTCAGCATGCTCATAATCACCATTGTTGTGTTGCTGGGCATGGGTTGGCGTATGGGCGTGCTGGTCGCTGCAATGTTGCCGCTGGTAACACTGATCAGTTTGGGCGTATATGACATGGCCGGTGGTGTGTTGCACCAGATTGCCGTTATCGGTGTTGTAATCTCCCTGGGCATCCTGATTGACAACGCCATCGTAATGGTCGAGAACATTCAGGATCGACTGAACAATGGAGCAACCTCACGCGAAGCCACTCAAGGCGCCGTGAAGGAACTGGCAGGCCCTCTCGGCGCGTCTACCGGCACCACACTGGCCGCGTTCACCCCGCTTCTGTTATCCACCGGTGGCACGGCGGACTTTACCCGCGGCATCCCCGTCATGATCATGCTGACACTGAGCATCAGCTACCTGCTGGCAATCAGCTTTGCCCCTCTGCTGGCCGGCTGGTTTCTTAAACCAACCCGCACACGCAGCAGCACCTGGTTCGACGCACTCGGACGCTTACTTGCCGGCGTCAGCGAAAAAGCGCCACGCCTGATTATTGTTGCGGGCCTGTTGATTGTCAGCCTCAGCATGTACACCATCAACCTGCTGAGCTTTCAGTTTTTCCCCAATGCAGACCGCGCCCAGGTGGTTGTGGAAATGTTTCTGGCCGAAGGCACAGACCAGGCCCATACAGATGCCGAATCAGCTCAACTGGAACAATTGATCAGGTCTCAGGAAAATGTGCTGACCGTACACCGCTTTGTCGGCGCCACCGGCCCCGGATTCTACTACAATCTTCCCAACTCTACCCGCGCTCCCAATCGTGCCAGACTTGTAGTCAACATGCAGGCACTTGGAGACACTGAACCTTTCATGGCGTGGCTGCGTGACTATGCCAGCGAATCGCTTCCGGATGTAGATCTGGTGGCCGGAACGCTGGCACAAGGTCCGCCGCGGGTTGCTCCGATAGAAATCCGTATCTACCACAGCAATGATCAAACCCGGCTTGCCGCTGCTGAACATATATTCAGGCTGATAAAAAATATTCCTGGCACTGTTGATACCCGTCACGACATTGACCTCGGTACTCCGGTGCTCAGGGTAAACGTGGATGATGCCAGCGCACAACGCTATGGAATCAATCGAAACGATGTTGCGCAGACCCTGTTTGCACGCAGCTTCGGGTTCACTGCGGAGCAATACCGACAGGAAATCGATCCCATACCTATAGTTTTGCGATCTCATGAAGGCACACGACTAACAGTTCCGCAATTGCTTTCCAGCTATGTTTACACCGACCAGGGCGAGGCCATCCCACTGAGCCTGATTGCCAGTGTAACTGCAGACTGGCAGGCAGCCGCCATTCAGCACCGCAAAGGCGCGCGCGTTTACACCATCACATCCGGCCTGGCTCCCGACTACAGCTTTAGTCAGGTACTTGAAGCAATGAATCAGGCGCTGGCAACGCAACCCCTGCCTGATGGCACCCGCATGGAAATGGGTGGCGATTCCGAAAGTTCTGGAGAGGCAAATCAGGCGATATTCAAAACAGCGCCTGTTGGCATTTTATTGTTATTGTTCTTTCTGCTGTTGCAATTCAATTCCTACAAACGCATTGGCATCATTCTGCTTACTGTGCCACTTGCAGCGGCAGGGATATTCCCGGGACTGGTGCTCACCGGCTCACCCTTTGGATTCCAGCCGCTGCTGGGCATCATTGCGCTGGTGGGCATTGTGGTCAACAACGCCATTGTGCTGATCGATCTGATCGATCAGCGACTGAAGCAAGGAATTGACATCAGGATGGCTGTCTCAGAAGCAGTCATTCGCCGGACACGACCCATTCTGCTGACGACTGCGACAACTGTGGCTGGTCTGCTGCCGCTGGCTTTGTCGTCGTCAACGTTGTGGCCACCCATGGCGTGGGCGATCATCTCGGGGCTGCTGGCGTCAACCGTTCAGACGTTACTAGTTGTCCCGGCTGTCTGCCGCCTGACGCTGGGCAAAGAGCTGGTCGGCACCAACGCGCAGTCACTCAACGGCACACTGACGCAAGTTAGCGCCGGAGGTTAAACGGGTGAAGAGGTACAGGCAGTGGGTGGGGGGTGGCGACCCGGACCGGCAGCAACCTTTGGTTGAAAGCCCGGCGCTGCGGAACTCACCCTCG
>CAXBER010000011.1:0-130525 GCA_963974875.1 uncultured Pseudohongiella sp.
ATGTGTAACCTATGTCTCCGGTATAGTCTGTAACCTATGTCTCAGGTTGCTCAATGGTCCAGACCGGGGGCATAAGCCCTATACTCCGCATTATCAATGGCCCTCACCTTGATGTAATTTGGCACGAAACGAACAATCCCAGCATTAAAATCTGAGCGGTCCTTGCCTCTGGCATCCAGTTTTTTATCAACAAGCCACGCATATTGACGTCAAATGAAGGGATCGCACAGGCATCGATGTGCATCTTCTGGCGTAGCAGATCTGGTCGATTGGTCTCCTTAAAGTTTAATTAACAAAACATTCCTTAAACTGTAATATTTTGTAAACCAAAGCACTCTAATGCCCAAAAGGCACTATATGGCCTTTTACTATTCCTTAATGCCTATAAAAGGTCTAATATGGCCCCTAAATGAGCATTCTTACGCTAACACATACACCAAATAAAATCGGCTCACTAATGGCCATAAATGGCCTTTTAAACCGTTAACATAAACTTAAGGGGTAACATATGACCTCTAAAATAGATTTTATGGTTGCCCCGCCGGGCATCGTGCTGAAGGAGATTGGCGAGCGCATAGCCGAAAATCGCCTGCAGCAAAACATCACCCAGGATGAGTTGGCACAAAAATCCGGCGTTGCTGTTCGCACCCTGCGCCGCCTGGAAGCCGGCAATGGCGGCTCAATGGAAACATTGGTGCGCACTCTGCAGGCCCTGGGTCATGCAGATTCACTTGATTTTCTTCTCCCGAGAATAGACATCAGTCCGATGCAGGCTATAAAAGTCGCCCGGAATAAACATGCGAGGACTAACCCGCGCTCCAGGGCCAGCAAAAAGCGCATCAAATCTGCAACTTCCTGGTCCTGGGATGAGCGGGAGACGCCCTGATGAGCGCTGAGGTAAAGCTCTGGGGCAAGACCATTGGCGCGGTCATCTGGGACAATGAGCGAGAGCTGGGCATTTTTGAGTACGATGCTGCATTCAGGCGCTCAGGCATTGAAGTCAGCCCTGTCACAATGCCGCTTCGCCAGGCAATCTACCAGTTTCCACAACTTCGGGGCAGTTTTTCAAACCTGCCGGGGTTGCTTGCCGACGCCCTGCCAGACAGGTTTGGCAACCGGCTGATAGATGCCTGGCTTGCCACTCAGGGACGAAAGCCGGACAGTATGAACCCGGTGGAGCGGCTTTGTTATATTGGCCGGCGCGCCATGGGCGCTCTGGAGTTTGAGCCGGTAGCCGGCCCACAGAGCGAACACGATTCCAGCGTTGATATTGGCGCCTTAACCGAACTTGCCAACAAAGTGCTATCCGATCGGGCAGAGCTTGCCGGCATACTTGAAGGCAGCGCAGAGGACCAGGCGCAGCTTGAGAACATACTTCGTGTTGGCACATCGGCAGGCGGGGCGCGTGCAAAGGCACTGCTACTCTGGAACCGAAAAACCGGAGAGTTTCGCTCAGGACAGCTTACCGGTCCGTCCGGATTTGAACACTGGTTGCTTAAATTCGATGGCATCAGCAACAACAGGGACCGCGAACTGGCTGATCCACTGGGTTTTGGGCGACTGGAATACGCCTATTATTTAATGGCCAAAAAAGCGGGCATTGACATGACCGAGTGCCGTCTGCATGAGGAAGGCGGCAGAGCGCACTTTATGACCAGGCGATTCGACCGGACGAATGAAGGCAGGAAGATCCACATGCTTTCGTTGGGTGCGTTATGCCATTACGACTACAACGACCCCAGCAGCTACAGCTACGAGCAGGCCATGCAGGCGATCCGGCAGATCTGTGAGAATCCGATCAAGGATGCCGAGCAACAGCTCATTCGGGCAACTCTGAACGTGATGGCCAGAAACCAGGATGATCATGTCAAAAACATCGCCTTTTTGATGAACCCGAATGGACAGTGGAAACTGTCCCCCGCCTTCGACGTTGCCTACTCGTATAACCCTGATGGAAAATTTACCGCCCGGCACCAGATGAGCATCAACGGTAAGCGTGATGATTTTGAGTCAGAGGATTTACTGGTACTGGCAGAGCTTGGTGGCATCAAACTGCGAAGAGCCAAAGAGCTTATCAAGCAGGTCATCGCCAGTGTTGCCCTCTGGCCAGCGTACGTGGAGCGTGCCGGGGTTGATGAGAAAATGGCCGGCAGCGTTCGAGCCACACACCGGTTGTCCCTAAACGTGTAATCAACGTGTAACCGGGTGAAAACGCCCGGAACACCTATCTCTCAACGCACCGGAAAGTCAAAAAACGTATCCGGAAAGGGCTCATCACGCAGCGTATAATGCCACCACTCATTCTCATAATTAACAAACCCGGCCGCCTCCATCACCTCACGCAGTAACAGGCGGTTGTTCATCGCCTCCTCGCTGATTGCCGGCTGCTCGGTATGGGACAGCTCATCAAAACAGTCGTAGCCGGTGCCCATGTCGATACTGTTATCCGGAAAGCGCATGCCTTCATCGGGAGCGCGGCATTGCCAGGCTGCAAACGGATCAACCGGCGGCTGCTGACTGCCCAGCGGCACCAGCGTCAGATCCACCGTACTGCCGCGACTGTGACCCGAGCGCTCGGCAATATAACCTTGGGAAAACAATTCATCCTTGGGCACGTCCGGATACATGGATGCTTTCATCACAGCATCGTCCAGATCCGCTGCCCAGCGCACAAAATTGTCTACGGCGCGCTGGGGTCGGAAACAGTCGTAGATTTTTAACGAATAACCCAGCGCATTGGCACTGGGCTGTGCGTCGAGCAGTGCTGTGGCAGCCGGCGTACTGAGAATACAGGCGGCACCTTCGTAACCGGCAACGGGCCGCCCCAGAAAATTGTTGTTGCCGAAATAGCGGATGTCCAGCTCAATGGATGAATCAAGTTCGGCGATGGAACTGAAACCCTCAGGCGGATACGGCTCATTGCCGGAACAGGCTATCAGCAAACCTGACAACACAGCCACTGCATAAATCCTCGAACTCTTCATTACATTTCTCCGCTGCTTGCCCCGACACACCAACTACTGAAAATATCAGCAATTACCGCTATGCTAGCGCCATGACCAGCGCAACGCCACAAGCAGATCAACAGACAGTTCAACAAGCCCGGGACCTCGCCCGCGAAGGACAGTTTCCCGAGCTGCTCAACCTTTGCGAGCAGCTGGCGCAGGCCCATCCCACGAACACCAATCTGCTGCTCGACATCGGTGTATTGCTGCAGAATGCCGGTTTTATCACGCCGGCCAAAACCTGCTTTCAGCGCATTCAACAACTGGAACCTGATAACCTGCCCGCTCAGGTCAATCTGGCCAACAATGCCCGTGAACACGGCCAGCATGCACTATCCAGAGACCTGTATACGCACCTGCAGCGGCGCTACCCCGATAACCCGGTGATACGCCGCAATGCCCTGGTCAGTCTGGAGTACGATGCGGACGTTACCGCTGAAGAGCGCTTCAGTCAGGCGCTCGCGTGGGGAGATTGGGCGACAAACCTGGCCGGCGGCAACAGACCACGGCCACCGCTGACCCCGGCTGATCAACGACCTTTGCGCATTGGCTATGTATCCGCTGATTTTTGTCAGCACACGGTTGGACTTTTTGTCAAAGATGTACTCAGAACACACAATCCTGCCAGAGTTACGGTATTTGCCTACAGTGCAGGACGTGTTGATGACTGGGTCACTGGGGAAATCCGGGCTACCTGCAATTTCAGGGACGTTACCGCACAGGATGATGCGGCACTCGCCGCGCAAATAAGAGCAGATGCCCTAGACGTGCTGATCGATTTGTCCGGTCACACAGCTGGCTCACGCCTGACAGTGTTTGCCCACCGCCCCGCCCCGGTTCAGGTCAGCTGGTTAGGTTACTTTGCCACCACCGGGCTGGCGTATCTGGATGGTGTGTTACTGGACCCGTGGCACGCCCCCATCGGTACAGAAGCACAATTTGTCGAACCAGTCATACGTCTGCCGGCTGGCAGATTCTGTTATCAGCCGGCACCCTGGTCACCTGTGGATGTTGCGCCTTCACCGCGATTGAAATCAGGGCATATTACCTTTGGCTGCTTTAACAACAGCGCCAAGTTGAATGCAAGCGTATTTGATGTGTGGGCGCAGATCCTTAACGCTGTTCCTGATTCAAGGTTGCTGCTCAAATGGCGAAATTTTAATGATGCAGAATTTGCGCAAAGTGTTCGACAGGCGTTTGATCAGCGCGGCATTGACCCGGCACGACTGGAATTACGCGGCCCCAGCTTTCATGTTGACGTCTTGAAAGAATATGCCGATATTGATATCGCACTTGACCCCTTTCCTTTTACCGGAGGCCTGACCAGTTGTGAAGCGCTCTGGATGGGGGTTCCGGTCATCACATGGCCACAGACTGCAGTGGTCAGTCGTCAGACGTTGGCCTTTTTGTCGGCCACAGGTCTGGCAGATCTTGCAGCTTGTGATGCGGACGACTACGTGCGAGTTGCTGTGGCACTGGCCAACGACACTGAGCGCCTGGCATTGCTGAGAGCTACCTTGCGCAACACGATGCAGTCTTCACCATTGATGGATCCTGAGGCATTCACGCATCAGCTTGAGCAATGCCTTACAGATCTTTACCAGAATATTTTCAACAGGGAAAAAGTCCGGTCAATGAACAACAAGATCATTTTGCATGTAGGTCCGGGTCACCGCGACAATGGCGCTAAATTGCCCGCCGCCTTTCAATCATCGGACTGGCACGAGTTGCGACTGGATGCCGACCCCGCTACCGAGCCGGACATTGTGGGCTCCATGCTGGATATGTCCGGTGTTGACTCCGCCAGTGTCGACGCTGTCTATTCTGCGCACAATATTGAGCATGTATATGCTCATGAAGTGCCCACTGTTTTAAGTGAGTTTCTGAGGGTGTTAAAACCCGACGGTTACCTGGTAGTGACCTGCCCCGATTTGCAATCAGTCTGTGCCCTGGTAGCTGAGGACAGACTGACAGACACGGCTTACACCTCTCCGGCGGGTCCCATAACACCGCTGGACATCCTGTATGGGCACCAGCAGGCGCTGGCCGGGGGACATTACTTTATGGCCCACAAATGCGGCTTTACCGAGAAAACACTCACGATGGCGCTGCAGACAGCCGGATTTCAGACCATCGCGGCCATGCGGCGGTTGGAAGGTCTCGATTTATGGGCAGTCGCCAGCAAGGGTGCAATGGATGAGAAAAAAATTCGGACACTGGCCGGAAAAGTGTTGCCGACCATCCGGGAACCCGTTACAAAACCGTGAATTCCCTCTAGAATTCAGACTTTCAGTATTCCCGTTATGTAGAGACCGAATCATGACCCGCCTCGTCAGTTATTCACGGATTGTCTTGCCTCTCCTTTTGGTGACATCTGCCCCGTCCTGGGCGCAGGCGCCCGAGTTTCTTGTGGACACCGCCACCCCCAAACAGGTGAGAGCGGTCCGGGTAAACACACCGCCGGTCATTGACGGTCGACTGGACGACCCTATCTGGCAGCAGGCGGAACTTATCACCGATTTCCACCAGACCCGCCCGGGCAACGGCACCGCGCCCTCTGAACGTACAGAAGTCTATGTCCTTTATGATGACGACGCGCTTTATATAGCCGCGCGCATGTACGACAGCGACCCTGACCAGATTGCTGCGCCGGTCATCCGGCACGGCCAGGGCATGCCCTCTGATGATCGTCTGGTGGTGATACTGGACCCCTTCAACTCACGACGGGCAGGCTACCGGTTTGAGACCAATCTGAATGCGGCAAGACACGACTCTCTTTACACATCGGTGAGCTCGTTCTCCATTGACTGGAATACCATCTGGGACGTGGCCGCCAGTGTCGAAGGCAATGCCTGGGTAGCGGAGATTGAAATTCCGTTCAAGTCGATTCCATTTGACCCAGCCATCGAAACCTGGGGCTTCAATTTCGGCCGGGCCATCCGCCGGCGCGGCGAGGAAATCGCCTGGGTATCGCAGAACCGCACTTACAATCCCAGTATTTCCGGTCAGATGACCGGGCTGACCGGCCTCAGCGCCGGAGCCGGACTGGATATTGTGCCGTCCATGTCCTCCACGCGAAGTAAGGTATATGGGCCTGCAGGGAGCTCGGAGGTTGTCTGGCAGCCATCGCTGGATGCGTTTTACCGCCTGACGCCATCGCTGAATGCCGCGGTGACCATCAATACCGATTTTTCTGCTACCGAAGTGGATAACCGTCAGGTCAATCTGTCGCGATTCAACCTGTTTTTTCCGGAGAAGCGTGACTTCTTCCTCAACGACTCTGATCTTTTTCAGTTCGGCAATATCAGCGGTATGGCGGCGGGCAACAATGCAACATCCGGTGGCAGCCGCGAGAATGCCCGACCGTTTTTCTCACGCAAGATCGGCCTCAGCCAGACCGGCGCGCCCGTTGATATCAACTATGGCGGTCGCATCAGCGGCCGGGTCGGCCGCTGGAATATCGGCACCCTGGCAATACGCCAGGATGAAGCAGCTGCAGTTGACGCGTCGGATCTGTTTGTCACGCGGGTATCAGCAAATATCCTGAATGATTCCAGCGTCGGGTTTATTTATACCGATGGTGACCCGACATCAAATCGCGACAATTCAGTGTACGGTGCCGACTTTCGATACCTGAACAACAGCATTGGCAGTGGTCGCTCATTCGAAGCAGACGCCTGGTTCCAGCGCTCCGATACGCCCGGACTCAATGGCGATGATGCGTCATACGGATTCGGATTACGATTGCCAAACAACACCGGCTGGCGTTCCAGGCTGGCGTTCAAGGAAGTACAGCGCAACTTCAACCCGGCCATGGGTTATGTAAACCGCACCAACGTGCGTGACTATACGGCCGATCTTGGTTATACGCATTTTTTCACCACAGGGAAATTCCAGAGCGTGTTTGCCGGTGTTGATGCCCAGCGCATCGAAGTGATTGACGGACAACTGCAAAGCGAGATTCTGACCTATCGCCTGATGGAACTACAGTCAACCACACGCGACAGTGCGCGCGTGGCGTACACGACCAACAAGGAAGTGGTGCAACGACCTTTTACGCTGTACTCTTCACAAGACAGGGTGGTCAGCATTCAACCCGGGCAATACAGCTTCAACGAAAGCAGATTTGATTTTTCCACTGGCGGGCAGCGCACGCTGGTGGGCAGCTTCAGCTATCAGACCGGGGATTTCTACAACGGCAAACGTGACAACATCGGCATGTCGGCCACCTGGAACCAGTCACGAAATTTTGTATTACGGGCAAGTTATGACTGGAATGACATAGAATTGCCGCAGGGTGATTTTATTACCCGGCTCGTCAGTGTGAATAGCCAGGTGGCCTTTTCGACAACGCTCTACTGGATCAGTCTTGTTCAGTATGACAATCTGTCAGAAGAAGTTGGTATCAACACCCGGTTACAATGGATTCCCCGAGCCGGCCAGGAGGGTTTTGTTGTGCTGAACTACAATATGCAGGATAAGGACAAGGACAATCGCTTCCAGATGGCAACGTCAGACATCAGTATCAAGCTGAAATACACGTTGCGCTTCTGATGCTTGCTCAACAGACTGGCCCCGCCCGCCATCAGGCACGCCTGGTTTACGCAATCCTGATCATCATGCTGATCTATTTCAGCGTAATCGGCACCCTGAACATCCTGGTTTTTGAAGATTACACCATCGCGGCGCTTGACTACTCAGGCGCCGTCGGCGTGCTGGCCGTCCTGCTATACTTTCACCGGTCCGGCAGACTGCTGATTGCATCATGGCTGGTTGTACTGGTAATGATTGCTGTGCTACTCAGCTTTATTCACATGGCAGAGGGACGCAGTTATTCGATCATATGGGTGACCATTTTGCCACCAGTGGCGTTTTTTCTGCTTGGCCGCAGTGCCGGCGCCTGGCTGAGTGCGCTGACTTTTCTGTATGTCATCATCTACGTGTACCTGAAAATGGCGGATTGGCCACCAGCAGAAGTCGGCATGGCCAGCTGGCTCAATATTGTTGAAGTCCTCACTGCTCAGTGGTTCCTGTTCCGATTGTATGAGCGCTCCCGGGCGGAGGCATTCGCCGATCTGGAACGGCTGTCGGTCACTGACAAACTGACAGGCCTGCTCAATCGCAGCCGATTGGATACTGTTCTGCAGCAGGAGATTGAGAGGCACCATCGCAGCGGTCAGGCATTGACTCTGGTCATTTGTGATATTGACTATTTCAAGCGCATCAATGACCAGCACGGCCACCTGACCGGTGACAGGGTGCTGCAGGATATTGCCGGACTGTTGACCGGAAACATGCGCCAGAGCGATATCTGCGGACGCTGGGGTGGTGAGGAGTTTTTGATCGTCTGCCCCGACACAGCCAGTGAGGCAGCGACTGCCATCAGCAACAAACTGCGCACCATCATTGCCGCCGCCAGACTGTCAAAGCAGCTGCAGTTAACCATGAGTTTTGGTATTGCAACCCTGCAGCCTGGCGAAACTGCGGAGCAGTTGCTGCACCGGGCAGATGATGCGCTTTATCAGGCCAAACGCAATGGCAGAAACCGTCTGGAAGTCGCTTTGTCGCAAATCAAACCCTGATTGCATAAAACTGGTTTATCATCCGCAACTTTGTTGTTGTCAGAGAGATAATCCGATGTCCAATAACCTTCGCAACTTCCTGATCATCGCGTCCCTGTTGAGCACAGTTATCCTGTCCGGGCAGGTCCAGGCGCAGGTGTTCCCGCGCGGCAACGCAATGGCGCTGGCCGGCATCAGTCAGTTTGATATGTATGTGCAGATACAGAACTGGGAGAATTTGAGTAGCGATGCCGGAGAGTTCCGGCTGGAAACCTTGCAGCAACTAGCAAAAGAACTCAAGACTGCCGGTATCATCCGGCGCCCGGCCCGCAGGGACTATCTGGTGTGCAGCCTGCAATCCACCCGGGACGGCAACCGGACTGCCTATTCAGCCAGCCTGCAGTACTGGCTCATGGCGTCCACAGGCGCGCACAAACTGATGTGGGAAAACAGCCACATAGCTATTGTCGCGGACCGGGATTTTACTGCAAACCGGATCGCTTCAGAGTGTGCAGGGCTGATAGTCGATGAATGGCAACGCTGGAATCCCGGCACCTGATACCGGATAGCTGATACGCCGGATGCCAGCGCTGCCCTAGCCCGCCAGCACCCATTGCACTATGCCGATCATGCCGAACAGTAGCACAACGGTCACCAGCAAGCCGGCAAAAAAGAAGGTTTTGACATCGCCGTGCTCAAAATCGCGCTCGCGATTCTTGCGGCTCTGGACACCAAATGCAGCAGCAATACCGCTACCCACCGCCTGCAGGAAACTGACAGAACGCGATTGCTGTGGATCCTTGACTGAATTCATCTACAAACCTCCCGAATGGCAAAAATACAATTAACTCTATCTGATGGAGCAATTCGTGTGCCAGTTAGTCAGCCATTTGGCAAACGCTACGAAATACCACAACCAATTGTTTTTATTGATTATTAGTAATTCGGCAAGTGCCGCCTCAGATCACCGGACAAATGGTTTTGCCATATTTGTCAATTTTTACACCAAAACTGTCAGATCTGAGCAGATCCGGTCTGCGCCGCAGTCTGACCGGCAGGCCTGAACAGACCTACCAGATCTTCCAGCATCAGATACAGGCAGGGAATCAGAAACAGGGTCAGTACGGTGCCGAAGGCGATCCCAAACGCCAGCGACAGGGTCATGGGTATGACCAGTTGCGCCTGCATGCTGGTTTCAAACATGATGGGCAGCAGACCGAAGAAGGTCGTCAGTGTGGTCAACAGAATGGCGCGAAAACGACTGGTGCCGGCATCAACCACGGCTTGCGTCATTGGCACCCCGTCGCGCCGGCCACGATTGACAAAATCAACCATAATGAGACTGTCGTTGACGATAACACCGGCCAGCGCGACCAGCCCGAACAGGGACATCATGCTGACCGTGGTGTCAAACACAACATGCCCTATCAGGGCACCAATAACGCCGAACGGAATCACCGACATTACGATTAATGGCTGCAGATAGGATTTCAACGGGATTGCCAGCAAGGTGAAAATCAGAAACATGGCGGCCATAAAAAACAGCGCAATCCTCTGAATCAGCTCGGCCTGTTCCTCGCTGGCACCTCCCAGACCGACGTTGACGTCCGGATACCGCGCCAGCAGCTCCGGAATATAATTCTGCATCACATCGCGGATTACGGCACCGGACTGTGCAATCTGCGGATCCACATCGGCACTGACGGTCACCGTGCGCTGACGGTCTATGCGACTGATGGCAGAAAACCCTTCGCCAATCTCGACGTCGGCCACCTCACTGAACGGTACTTCGGTACCATCGGCGGTTCGAATTCGCATATTCTGCAAATTTGCAACTGACGTGCGCTCGGCTTCCGGGTAACGAACCATCACCTTCAATTCATCACGCCCGCGCAGCAATCGCTGCGCCTCCTCACCGTAAAATGCCTGACGCACCTGCGTTCCCAGAGCGTTGGCTGTCAGCCCCAGTTGCTCGGCTTCCGGCTTGATACGCAGTTTGATCTCTTCACCACCGCGGCTATAGGAGTTGGTAACATCAAAAACCCCGCTGTATTCGGTAAGTTTTTGCTGCAGATCATTTGCTGCCAGTTCCAACTGCTGGTAGTTGGCACCCATTAAACGTAGATTGACAGGTGTACCGCCGCCCGCGCTGGTACTGGAAAAGAACCTGACTTCGCGTGCACCGGGTATCTCGCCCACTCGCTCGCGCCAGCGCTGTTCAATGTCGGTGGTGGACACCGAGCGATCCTCCGACTTGGTCAGCTCTACAACCATCTGACCACCGGTATCACCGCTGGTGAAAACAATCACATGATCAACCGGCTGCTCGTCCGGGTACTCATCATTGAGTGTCAGAATAGCCTGCTCAATCCGGGTCAGGGCGTCATTGCGCGCCTCAAAGGACGCCCCGTCATTCATGCTCAGTCGTGCTTCAATAAAGTCACTGGGGATATTCGGAAAGAATTCAAATCTGACCAGCCCGCCAATCACCACCCCGGCGCTCAGGATAAGTGCGGCAAGAAAACCTGCCACAGTAACGTATCTGACAGCCAGCGCCTTGATCAGTGCCGGCTTGTACACATTCTGGATAAACAACTCGAGTCTGGAGGCCACCCACTCCTGGTACTTCTCCAACAGGCTCTGCCTGCTTTTGGGTTTACGGCTGATTCTCAGGTGCGCCAGATGCGCCGGCAATATCAGCTTGGACTCAATCAGCGAGAATATCAGGCACAGTATGACAACCATGCCGATGGCTTCGAAAAATGGTGCCACCTGCCCCCCGACCAGCAGCATTGGTGCAAACGCCGCGATTGTTGTCAGCACACCGAAGGTTGCAGGCACGGCAACGCGTTTGACACCGGTAATAACATTGTCCAGGCTATGTCCCGACGCGGTGACTTCAGAGTGCACACTCTCTGCGGTAATAATGGCATCGTCTACCACTATCCCCAGCACAAGTATCAGGCCAAACAGACTTATCATGTTGATATCAACCGGGTATGGTCCCAGCGGCATCAGCCAGATGGCACCAAAGAAGGCAACCGGAATACCCACCATGACCCACAGTGCGATGTTCAGTCGCAGGAATGTTGTCAGCACCAGAAACACCAGCAGAGCGCCCATGACGAGGTTGCCCATCATCATGTTTAGCTGGCCCTTCAGGTAAAATGCATTGCTGCCCCAGGCGTCAATACTGACACCTGGCGGGAAAGTTTCACGCTCACTGTCGATGTACTGCATGACCGCACGCTCAACATCCAGCACATTCTGTTCGGGTGTGACCATCACCTGAATGTTCAGTGCACGGTTACCGTCAAAGCGGGAGAAATTCTCAGTTTCAACAAAACCATCGGTCACCGTGGCAATGTCCTTTACCAGCAAACGGGTACCATCAGGATTTGTCCGCAGCACAATATTGCCAAACTGCTCACCCGTGTACGCCTGCTGCTGGGTTCGCAGTTGTATGCGCCCGGATTCCGTACGAATAGCACCACCTGGCACATCAATGGAGCCGGAGCGAATGGCGGCGGCCACCTGCGCCAGCGTCAGGCCGTACTCGCGCAGCGTATGCTCGCGCACCTCTACCGCTATCTCATAGTCACGATCACCCTGAATCTGCGCCTGACTGACTTCCGGCAGCAACAGAATGTCATCACGAATTGATTGTGTCAGCACCTTGAGGGCCCGATCATCCAGATCGCCATACACCGAAATCTGCAATACCGGCTGTACCATTTCTATTTCCCGCACGACCGGTCGTTCAACCCCATTGGGAAAGGTGGAGATCCGGTCTATCCGGCTTTTGATCTCATTCAACAGCTCAGTCACATCGTAGCCGCTACTAATTTCCAGCATCACAGTGCCAGAACTTTCGCGAGCGGTGGAACGAATCAGGTTAATACCGCTGATATCCTGCACGGCCTCCTCGATCGGCACCACTATGGCCAGTTCAACTTCTTCAGGCGCGGCCCCGGGATAGGCCATACTGGCCTGAATCATGCGGGTTTCAAAATCGGGAAACACCTGTATCTTGATGAAAAAAACCGACGCAATACCGGCCGCCAGAATAAACAGCATCAACAGGTTGGCGGCAACACTATTGGCGCTGAACCAGGCGATAATCCCCTTGTGAGTGGTTTGCGGCAGCGCTTTCATGAGGCGTCCAGCCCGGGATTAACGCGCATGCCATCGACCGGTATCTGTACCGGGGAAACTATCAGCCGGTCCTGATCCTGCAGGCCTTCATCGATATAGACCCAATCTGCGTCGGAATGCACGATATTGACGCTACGACGCCGCAATCGTTGCTCCGGATCCATCACCAGCACCTCATTTCCATTGTACAGCGCAGTCAGCGGTACCCGGAAAATCCCGGCCAGCGTCACACCTTCCAGCTCCGCGCTCACAAATGTACCGGAGATCAGCGGTGTTTTTGAGCCTCCACTCGCCAATGCGTAAGGGTCGTCAATACGGGCAACGGCGTAGTGCATGCGACTGCTGTTGTCGACGACGCCTTCTGTGCGCACGATCTGGCCCTGCCAGTGTTGCTGCCTCCCGGCAGCGCGGGCAAACAACGTCACCGGCACTGACGACCGGATACCCGCCTGCCCTGGCGAGGGCAGCCGCAGCCAGACCAGGTCCTGATCACTCAATGGCAATCGCACCTCAGCATAGTCCGTTGCGAATATCCGGGCTACCTGACCACCGGTACCCAGAAACTGACCGACATCGGCAATTTTCTCCCGCACCAGTGCGTCATACGGAGCCTTGATGCGTGTCCGCTCAAGTTGACGTCTGGCTCTTTCCAGATCAGATTCCGCAAACAGCACACGCGCTTCAGCCTCACGCAGATAAGGTGTGCGCAGCGCCAGCACGGGAGCATTCTCCCGGGGGCGCCCGGACAGATCCCATTCTTTGGCAGCCTGTTCGGACTGCGCCTGTTCCTGCATCAATTGTGCCTGCGCGGTCAGCAGATTCGCCCTTGACTGCTCAACTGCAACCTGAAAATCAGCATCATCCAGCGTCAGTAACACCTCGCCCTGACGCACAAAACCACCCGCGACCAGCTTATCCGACACCGATCTGACCACACCGGAAACTTCGGCCACCAGCGTTGTTTCGGTGCGGGGCCGTACCGTCCCCTGCGATCTGACGGTGATTGTTACATCCGAGCGGGACACGGGAATGGTTTCTACCAGTACTACACGCTCGTCAACAGGCGTGCTGTCAGGTTGCGGACGCTGGGTTACCAGCAACCAGGCAATCGCCAGCGCAGCGCCGACGATCAATACCGGTAACAACAGCCTGGCAAATTTTGATTGTGTCAATCCATTCAATGTACTTCATCCTTTTACTGAAACCAGAGAACTTACTTCTTCGGCCATTCTTCATCGGAAATAGTGCCAACAACAGTGCCAAAAGTCTGATTATCGACGAAAGTGCGCTGAAACAGGGCAAACTGTAGCCCTACTGACGTCCGCCAAAGGCGCTGAACAACGAATTGAACAGACCCGACAACTCCAGTGCCATGACCGCAAAGTCCTGATCAAACTGCTGTGCCGCGCTCTCCGGATCCGATTCCTGCGCACGTTCCAGCACTATATCCTCAAAACGTACCCGTCCCAGGGTAAGATCAGCACTGATCAGACAACGCACGGCATCGTTCCACACAACACCCAGCTTTTTGACCTGTTTGCCGGCGTCGAGATGCACCGAGATCTCTTCTGCGCTCAGATCCTGCGCCTTGCAACGAATCACGTTACCGTCTTCCAGCGGATTCACCAGCTCACAATCCTGATCTATCATAAAATGATCACTGGCCTGATGATCACGCAACCACTGCGTCAATACGGCCATTGGCGCATGCTGCACATCCAGCAGTTTGACCGGGAACGACCCCAGTGCATCGCGTAACGCACTGATCAGCTCTTCCGCCAGTGATGCACTGCTGGCATTGACAACCAACAGTCCGTCCTTGAGATCAAGATAGGCAAACACCACACGGTTGCGGGTAAACGCACGTGGCAGCAGTGTGGCAATGGCATCGTCTTTCAGCTGCAGCTTTTCTTTACGGTAGACCTTGCGATCATGCCTGGCCTCTATCTCGCGAACCTGCTCATTTACGGTGTCATTGATCACCGAAGCAGGCAGAATCCGTTCTTCCTTGCGCAAACACACCATGACATAGTTCCCCAGCCGGTGTGTGAGCATGGTCGCATCCTCCCCCTGTGCACTGGTATCCAGTGGACTCACCCAGCCGGCCCGGGACCGTTCTGCTTTACCGCAAGGCTGAAACGGGTGAGCCTGCAACGATTGTTCGAGGATGTCGGGGTCGGCCGTATAACCCTCCGCAAAACTGTAAAGTCGGATATTCTTGAACCACATCAGTCTGTTTCCGTGCTATCAGAAAGTGAAAACCGCATATTGTACTGGAAACCTTGCCAATGTACGCTAACGGCCTGCCTGCCCGAAACAATCAAGACTGAAAAACAATAAAAGGAACACCATCAATGACTATCGCATCTGCTTCCGGCACATCGCTGTATGTACGGCGTACCAACCACAAACTCGAAATACTGTTAATCGCACTGTTTTTTGTCACCAGTCTGGCCAGCGCGGATACAGAGTGGCCGACCCGGGCAGATGGCGCCCGGGCCGCCGGATTCAGCCAGCAAAGTATCGATCAGCTGGACGCCGCAATGACTAAAATTGTGACTGACGGGGATGTTGCCGGCATGGTCTGGCTGCTGGCCAAAGACGGAAACATTGCAACCTTCCAGAGCGCAGGGATGGCCTCGATTGAAGACAATCGACCGATGACCAGGGACGCCCTGTTTCGAATCTATTCCATGACCAAACCGGTCACCGGCGTTGCACTGATGATGCTGCACGAACAGGGACTTTGGCAGCTGGACGATCCGGTGAGCAAATTCGTACCTGAGTTTGCGGATCTTCAGGTCATGACCCGCTACAACGAAGCGGGTGACATGGAGCTGACGCCAGTAAACCGGCAGCCTACAATGCGTGAACTATTGAACCACTCTGCCGGGTTCGGTTACGGACTGGGCGGTGATGATCCGGTCAATACGGCGTTTCGCGACAGGGAAGTTCTGGCCTCTGCGGATCTTAATGAACTGATTGACCGGGTTGCTGACATCCCCCTGCTCTACCAGCCGGGTGAGCAGTGGGTGTATTCGATAGCGGTCGACATTCAGGGTTATATCGTTGAACAGCTGACCGGCCAGCGCTTCGGTGACTATCTGCAGGAACATCTCTTTGAACCGCTGGGTATGCATGACACTGCCTTCTACGTGAAAGAGCAGGACCGGCAACGCTTTGCCGACGTCTACCGCTGGGACCGTGAGCAGGGCAAACTGATGCGCAATGCCGAGCGCGCAGACCGCCCCAGTTATTTTGACGCCACCCGGCTGGAGTCCGGTGGTGGTGGCCTGGTGTCATCCACACATGATTATGCGCGATTCCTGCAAATGCTGGTTAACGGCGGGCAGCTTGATGATGCACGGATCCTCAGCAAGGAGTCGGTAGATATTATGCGCACCAACTCGCTGCGCGAAGGACTCCTGCTACGCGGAACCGATACCAGACCAGGTCAGGCCGGCCAGGGATTCGGCGTCGATTTTGCCGTGATCTTTGACCCGCAGGCAGCAGACTCTGTACAGAGCGAAGGCACCTATTACTGGAGCGGTGCTGCCGGTACCTGGTTCTGGATTGATCCGGTGCATGACATGTTCTGGATAGGCATGATCCAGAGTCAGGGTGGAACCCGACCCGGTGCTGCCAACATGCGGGACATTGCCGTGGACATCATCTACGAAGGTCTGCGCAAGTGATCACGATCACACGTGTACAACTAAATCCGGATTTTTATAAATTCCTGATTGACTTTCTGACTGTCAGGCATAAAATTCGCAACCTCAATTAACAGGAAATATCTGACACAACCATGACTACGTCAATTCACATCAATGCCCGGCAACAGCTAACCACGCTGCAGCTGTGCGTGCGCGCCGCGTACTGGGCCAGTCGCCCGGTAATGTCAGTGCGCACCTGCAAGGTTGACCATGCGGGTATTGAGAACATGAAGCGGGAGGTCCGCTCGACGTAGATTCTGAACATTCAGATCATCAGTCAGATCAAGGGCCTCTGAGTTTCAAAAAAATTCAGGGGCCTTTTTTATTACCCAGGGAAAATAAGCCAGCATAAAACTGGCAGGGATCCACGATGGAAATCAAGTTAAGAAGAAACATAAACATAGTCTACGGACTCGCTTTCTTTCATATGTTCATGCTGATTGTGCCGGTGATAGTGCCGTTCTTTCAGAGCAAGGGACTGAGTCTTGCGGAGGTATTCTATCTGCAGGCCATGTACGCAGCTTGTGTTGTCGTGCTGGAAGCACCGTCCGGTTATCTGGCTGATGTCATGGGACGCCGATTTGCCCTGTTGATAGGTGCAGCAGCGCATGGTGCAGGCTATTTCTGGCTGAACTTTGCTGACGACTTCTTTGGTCTGATGATTTTTGAATTGATCATGGGCGTTGCCGTCAGCATGCTGTCCGGTGCAGATCTGGCATTGTTGTATGACAGCGAAAAAGCCCTGGCCACCGAAGACAGCGAACACACCTACAGTGTTGCCCATCTGGGGTTCATGAAATCACTGGCCGAAGGTCTGGGAGCACTATTTGGCGGACTGCTGGCCATGTGGTCTTTTGACTTGATGGTACTGATTCAGTCACTGACTGCCTGGGTATGTCTGTGGATGGCGTTCATGATTACAGAACCGCCCACACAGAATGATGAGAATAACAACCGGGTTGTCAGCATTGGTGAAATATGGCACTACCTGGTCAACGGTGATTCAGTGCTGAAGCTGATATTTGTTGCCCTGCCGATTTACAACCTCGCCACCATTCACGTGGCCTGGCTGGTACAGCCATACTGGGATGACATGGGGTTGTCTCTGGCACTGTTCGGCGCGTTGTGGTTTGCGCAAAGTCTGACAGTTGCCACAGCCAGTAAACTGGGCTATACGCTGGAGCGTAAAAAGGGCGCGGTATTCTCGCTGGTAGTGATAGGCATACTGCCATTGATCGGCATCTTTGGCATGGCCTGGGTCGGTGGCTGGGGCGGAATCCTGCTGGGATTTGTGTTGTTCTTTTGTCGCGGTCTGTATCAGGTCATACTGGTCAACGCGCTGAACAGACGTATCCCCGGCAGGTTCCGTGCCACTGTAAATTCATTGAACAGCCTGCTGTTCAGATTCGGATTTATTGTGACCGGTCCGGCCATAGGCTATCTGGCTGATGAGCATGGACTGAGCATGGCGCTGAACGCGCTTGGCCTGATGTCATTGCTGAGCTTTGTGCTGATCATGCTGCCGCTGATCAGAGCCGTGAGACGTTTAACAAAGGCTGGCCCCGTAACTGGTATCGCGTAACTGCCGCAGATCAGTTGTCGGGACCAGCACTTCAACTGCCACGCTAAAACCTGGCTGTTTCTTGGCTATATGCTTGTTGCGTGAGGCCAGTTCAGCCAGTTCCTGCGCGGTGACATCAACTGATCCACCGCCGCGCAGATCCAGCACACCAATTGACAGATTCAATAGAGGAAAGATGCGCCAGTTGCCATCCCGGTCTGGCGCCTCAAACCCATTGCGCTGTATATGCTCAGGACGATAGAGCTTGGCACACAACTTCTGGAACTGACTATCCAGGTCTGACAGACGGTTCCGCCAATTGTCGCTGCGCAGCACCAGCATAAAGTCATCACCGCCAATGTGGCCTACAAAGTCGCAATCGGGATCACACAATTCACGCAGAATCTGCGCCAGCCCAAGCAGAATCTCATCACCTTTGCCATACCCATAAATGTCATTGAATGGTTTAAATGAATCCAGGTCGATGTAACACAACCGCGCAGCCAGATTGCCTCTGAGTATTCTGTCGAGGCACTCCTGAATCGATACATTACCCGGCAGCAACGTTAACGGATTGGCTGATTGCGCCTGTCTTATCTGCAGCTCGGTAATCTGGCGTAACACATCGATGACCCTCCCCAGCCCGAGATAGCAGCCATTTTCTGTAATGATAAAATCTTCTTCCAGACGTTGGCGGGCACGACTGGTCAACAGTCGACTGACCCGTTGCAGACTCTGATTGACATCCACGATAAGCGAGTCGTGTTCCATCAACTGGGCTATCGCTTTGCGACCATGCACCTCCTTGGCATAGGGCTTGAGCATGATCTGACTCAATGAGTGGCAGTGGACCGTGCCTATTGGCATATTTTCTTCGTTCAATACTGCAAGGCTGTTCAGACTCGGCTGCTGCTGAAACCGCTGCAATACATCATAAACTTTCTCGTCATGGTAGACAGCGGTCATACCGATAACCAGGCTGTGCAACCCTACTTCATGAATGCCCTTACGCTCTACAGCATCAAGTTTCCGAAGCAGACTTGTGTTGGTCAACGATGGCTCACGCCCCGGTCGTTCAAACCAGTAACCCTGCAGCCAGTCCACACCCATTTCTGACAGTGTGTTGAATTCCTCGGCCAGTTCGATACCTTCTGCCACTACGTGTGACCGGGACGCCTTGGCCATACTGAGAATTGAGCCTACAAACTCACGTTTTACTGCGTCCTTGTGAATACCATCAATAAAGTGACGATCGATTTTCACGTATTCAGGTTTTAACTCAGCCCAAAGTCTCAGACCGGAGTAACCCGCGCCCAGATCATCAATCGCAATCGAGAATCCCAGCTTGCGATAACGTTGCAGTGCCTGCTGCAACAAATCCAGGTTCTCTACCGGTGCCTGCTCTGTCAATTCAATAACAATCTGACGTGGCGTCAGCCCGGTTTCGCGCATCACTGCAAGCGTCCGCGCAGCGTAGTGCTGGGAATCCATCAGGCTGGCAGGCGATATATTGAGAAACAGCATCCCCCGCAATCCCTGTCTGGCAAAATTGATCATCGCACTGCGACCGCACAGGAATTCCAGTTCAGTCAGCAGGCCACACTGCCTGGCAGATTCAAACAGCATCAAGGGGGCGTGCAGAGGACTGTTAGACGGCCCCCGACTGAGCGCCTCATAACCAACGATCATTTTTTCGACACCGGAAACGATGGGCTGAAACAACGTGGAGATGTCTGCGGACTGAATGATCGCCAGAATGGCCGCATGTTGTTGAGACAGTGTCATGTGGTTCAACCGAAAAAACTGGATGTGAACGATACAATGTCATGACGCGATGACAATACTATGACTATTGCGATATGGTGCAATAAAGTTCTAAGCTGTGTGACCGATATAATTTGTTGATGTACCAATTCGCATACCGGATTTAGCGAGGCTGGCTTTGCACCCCATTAGATTGATTCCGGCGGACAACACACCCGTCGGTTGCGGTCAATGCCGCAAGAACCCCATTGAGTTTGATCTGAGTTTTGCCTTTCAGCCGATAGTTCGTGCCAGTAGCCGTAGCATCATCTCCTATGAAGCACTGGCGCGCGGTACGGAGGGACAGGGCTTTGCCTATGTCAAACAGCAGATCAATGATGACAACCTCTATCATTTCGATCAGAGTTGTCGCGTCAAGGCCATTGAACTGGCTACACGCCTCCGGATGACAACCAGCCTCAATATCAACTTTTCGCCAAATGCCGTGTATCGTCCGGAACTTTGTATCCGCACCACATTGGCGGCCGCAGAAAAGTACGGTTTCCCGTTGGATAAAATCCATTTTGAAGTCACCGAAAGTGAGGAAGTTCGCGAAAAAAGCCATCTTGCCAGCATCATTGATGCCTATAAAAAGCTGGGTTTCACTACCGCCATTGACGATTTTGGTGCAGGCTATTCCGGACTGAACCTATTGGCCGAGTTTCAGCCTGATTACATAAAAGTTGACCGGGTGCTGATAGATTTTATTGATGAAAACCCGGTAAAACAGGCCATCGTCGAAGGTGTACTGCTGACCTGCAACAAACTTGGCATTGATGTGCTGGCGGAAGGCGTGGAGCGACGCGAAGAATATGAGTGGCTGCGCGCAGCGGGCATAGACATGTTCCAAGGATATTATTTTGCACGCCCGGGTTTTGAGCAATTGCCATTGGTGCCTGATTCGCTCTTCTGATGCAGGCCTGGTGAATACATTGGACGTTGTGTCCATGGAAATAAAAAAGGGAAGCCAGATCGGCTTCCCTTTTTTATTCACCTTGTTAAGCGTAATACATAACAGTAATCAGAACTGCATCAACACCCGTGCATACAGTCGACGGCCGCGGCCATCAAACTGATAGGCATCGTAGTTCAATGCACCACTGTAGTGGAATGGCAGCTCGGCATTAAAGGCATCCAGTGCACCAACAGTAAAGATACTGGTACCCAGGTTCCGATTAGCCCATTCATGCACGTAGCTGTACTGCAGGTCTACGCTGTGATAGCTGGAGATTTCGCGGTTAACCACTGAACGCACGTAATCATTGCCATTATCAAAGGTATCCTGGTAGGACAGGTTCTGATAGGAGCCGACAAAACGGTTGATGACTGACACAGAATGTGAGGCATCGTTGCTGCTCCAGCTCAACGTCAGATTCCCTTTTTTGTCGGGCAGTGAACGCACCAGCAAGCCATCGCCGGTGGTACCGGACGCATCAAACAGACCGGTTTCACGCAGACCCAGTTCGAGCCCCGGCACATCGCTCAGCTTGTACTGATTCACATAGGTGAAGTCAGTGCTGACACGGAACCGGCCCATGTCGGTATCCCAGCGATAGGACATTTTCAGGTCCATACCGTCCGCAGTCACTTTACCGGCATTGATTGCTGCAGAACTGATGGTCACCAGCGCACCCGTTGTGCTGCCAGCTGAACGCACCACACCCTCTACCACATAGCTGCGCGGATCAACCACACAGTCAAGTCGGGAAAGCGGTATGGTCTGACCACTGGACGTTTTTGAGGCCTCCGGATCACTGCCCCACTGCGCTTCCAGTGCTGACGGATCACATGAGGTGTAAGGATCCATACCAGCATAGGCCGGAGCCGGACTGCTTGAAATGGTACCGTTGAAGACATAATTGGCCGGATTGGCTGCTGCTGCCTGGAATGCTTCGATTTCGTGACCAATGGCGGAAATGCCGGGCTGTGGCATTACCCGGTCTTCAACCTCGAAACGCCAGAAATCGGCATTGATGCTCAGACCTTCCAGAGCGCCTGACGGTGTCCAGATAAAGCCTGCGCTGTACGTATCGGCGTACTCATTGCCAATGTTCGGCGCGGGTGAACCCACTGTATAGGTAGCTTCAGGCTCGGCATTTGCATTGGTTGGCGGCACCATACCGGCTCGCACGGCCTGTGCACTGATCGGATCCCGGAACGTGACTTCACTCGACTCCAGCCCCTCAAGCTGAACACCAATATTTGGTGCACGGAACGACTGAGAGAACGATCCCCTGAAGAGCCAGTCATCTGTCGGCCGCCAGCTAAGCGCCACTTTTGGTGTCAACTCACCACCAATCTGCCCGCCGTAGTCCTCATAACGGAGTGCAATCTGGCTTTCAATACTGTTCAGGAAGGGCAGTGACAATTCCATAAATGCAGAATTGGTTGTGCGGGTATGATCATAATTGAAGATACACTCCGAACATTCGAAGTTATTGGATACATAGCGGTATTCATCGGGTCGGCCATCGGCGCCGAATCCGGCGATTGCGTTCAGACCCGGTTGATTCATCTCCGGCGCAATGGATTTGGCATTCTGGTTACGATACTGACCACCCACCGCAAACTGCGCCATACCACCCTGCATTTCGAACAGTTCACCCGCCAACACGGCGTCAAACACACCCAGTTTGTTGCGCTTGTCTGCCCGGCGAATGGTCGGCATCATCCAGTCAACCAGTTCCTGGGAGTTTGACATGCTGGCATCAGCCTGCCGGGTCAGGAAGGGATTGTAGAACTCACAGCCACCCTGCCCCTGGTTGTTACTGGTAAGCGCCAGCGACAGAGACTCATAGGTATTGAATACAAACCCCGGGAAAAACAGCTGCGTCATGCTGCTGCCCACGAAGTCCCAACCTGTAGGTATGAATGGTGAAATGTGACCTCTGGCGCTGATAAAGTCGAAATCAGACACGCCATTGGGCGTGCAGTTGGGGCCACCCAGACCATTGGCGGCCAGATGTGCGCGATCACGCTGGAAGGTTTTGTATTCCAGTTCAAAGCTGGTACCACTCCAGGAATAACTGACGTCGTAGTTAAAACGACGGTTATTCATGGCAGTGAATTCACCCTTGAACCCAGCCTGTACGCCCAGCGCTTCTGTGCTGCTCATCTGGTTGCCACCGCCGTTGCGCGGTGAACTGCCAATGTTCATGTTCGCGTAGGACGGCGTATTGATACCACCATTGCGAATATCCGTGGGTGCATTGGTGATATCCGCTGCCGTGGGCCGCGTCAGGCCGATGGCCGGTGCAAAATAGCCCAGCTCCATGGGTTGCCCGATGGAGTAGCCACCCCAGGCCGGATTACCCTGGTGGGCACCCGGCTGCGCCAGGAACATGGTGGGTCCGCGGCTGGTGTAAGCGCCGGAATCTGCCCGCTCGATATCACTGCTGGAGTATTGTGCAAATGAGTAGAACTCCAGGCTGTCGCTGAAAGCATGATCAAATGCGCCGGCAATGCTGTCGCGCTCCATACCAACATTCAGTAGTGACCATTGATAGGTATTTTCCCGGCAGGATGCACTGGGTTCGCCGCGTTGAGACGTGCGGGTGCCCACAAAATAGGGCGAACCGTCAGCTGACGCCAGGCTTGAGCACAGCGGGTCAGTAAAGCGAGGTGTGTTCTGACCGCCTTCAGCAACAGCCTGATCAACCAGTGCCTGATTGAGATAGGCCGGATTCACCTGCGAGCCAAACGCCGAATTGACAATCGGAACCCCCAGCCCACCGACCGTACCGGTAAACTCGGATCGCTCATCAAAGTATCTGGCAGCAGAAATGGGCACAGGATCCCGGCGGAACACTTCACCTGAGATCACAAAATGGGTGGAACCGGTGCTGTTGGACCAGCCCCAGATCGCGCTCAGGGTCTGATCCTGATTGCCCATATCTTTTTCGATGGCCTGAACATCACCGTACAGTTCAAAGCCCTCAAACTGATTACGCATGATGATGTTGACCACCCCGGCCACAGCGTCCGAGCCGTACAGTGCCGAACCACCGTCGGTCAGTACTTCCATGCGCTCAACCATCACCAGAGGAATGGTGTTGATATCCACAAACTCCCCACCGGTCGGCGTAGCCGTGGCTGCGGGCGCAAAACGCTTGCCGTTGATCAGGGTCAACGTGGAGTTTTCACCCAGGTTGCGGAGATTGATGTTGGCCATGCCGGACACGTTGCCCATGGAGGCGTTGCCGCCATCAGAGCCTTCGTTACTGACCGAACCGGAGTTGACTTCAAGATTTTTGATGACATCCCATATCTGGGCGGCACCTTGCGCCTCGATGGACGCTCTGTCCACCACCTGAACCGGTGAGGGTGCATCCAGAGCGCTGCCTCTGATATAGGAACCGGTGACAACGACTTCTTCAATATCGGAATCGTCTTGCTGCGCGATGGCAGGCAAACAGGAAATGCTGGCAATCACCCCGATTAACAGGGCATTCTTGCGGAATCCAGGTCTATCAGACATGGGTTTTCCCCCGTGATTATTATTGTAAGATTGTAAAGTTTGCAGTTGTGCGCTTCCTGCACAGGCAATTCGATACATCTCCGGCCCAGGATCCATTGAATCGGCCGGAACTTCAGGGAATCTATTCAGACTGTATCCAATTGAATCTGGCATTGCAATAGAATTTGAACCCGTTCACAGTTTGCTCTGTGACACAGAAAAACAGAATAATCACGATCTATGCATGGCATAAATTGTAATTATGGGGCAAGAGGTACTTGTGCGGGAGTGATCATTAAACGACCAATGGCACACCGGGAGATTACTTCGCGATTGCGTCGTTCATTCCCGGCGTGCCATTGGTCATTCTATCCTTGCAATCAGCCTGATATCAGAGCTGCAACAGGACGCGCGCATACAATCGACGGCCACGGCCGTCAAATACACCTGCATCATAGTTGATGGCACCCGCTTCACGATACGGCAGATCTGCATTAAAGGCATCCAGCGCGCCTACAGTGAAGATGGTTGTACCAAGATTCTGATTGGCCCACTGATGTGTATAGTTGTACTGCAGATCCCAGCTCTGATAGCTGTCGATCTTGCGTTGCACCAGTGACCGTACCAGGTCATTGCCATTGGCAAAGGTGTTCTCATAGGACAGATCACGATATGAGCCGATGAAACGCGTAATCACAGATACACCATGATTATTGCGCATCCAGCTCAGGCTGATGTTGCCCTTGTTGTCTGGCAGTGACCGCACGAGGTTACCGTCTCCCGTCGTTCCGGCAGCGTCAAACACACCGGTTTCCAGCAGACCCAGTTCCAGTCCGGGTACATCCTTCAGCGTGTACTGACGCACGTGGGTGTAGTCCAGACCCGCACGGAAGCGGCCCCAGTCATTGTCCCAGGTGTAACCCACTTTCAGGTCAACACCGTCGGCAATGATTGTGCCGGCGTTGATGGTGCTGAGCTGGGTAGTCGTCAGAGCACCGGTAGATACACCAAAGGTACGCACGACACCTTCAATCTGGTAGGCGGCAGGGTTGACCACACAGTCCAGTCGCGAACCTGGCACCACATCCCGGAAACCGGTAACACCACCCGGCACTCCCTGGTTGTCAGGGTTGGTGCCATACTGCGCTTCCAGCGCATTCGGGTCGCAGGGTGTCAACTGATCCAGATTGGCCCACTCGCCGGTACGGGTTGACGGAATTGTTCCATTCAGGATGTAGTTGGACGGATCTGCAGCAGCCACCTTGAAACGCTCCAGTTCCTCTGCAATGGCAGAAATACCTGGTTGTGGGAGTACCTTGTCGGTGAGCTCAAAGCGCCATACATCAGCTGTCACATTCAGGCCTTCCAGACGACCAGCCGGTGTCCAGACAAAACCGGTGCTGTAGGTATCCGCATACTCATTACCAACATCCGGCGCAGGCCCGCCCAGTGTGTAGGTGAAGTTGGGCAGCGCATTGTCGTTGCTGACCGGCAACAGGCCGGCACGCACAGCCTGGTTACGCAGGGGATCGCGGAAGGTATTGCTGGAAGACTCCAGACCCTCTTCGACTATGCCCACGTTTGGTGCGCGGAACGATTGTGAGTAGGACCCACGCAGCAACAGGGTGTCGCTGGGACGCCAGCTCATGGCGACCTTGGGCGTCAACTCACCCCCAATACGCCCGCCGTAGTCTTCGTAGCGCAGCGCAATCTGGGTTTCAACATTGTTGATAAACGGCAGTGATAATTCGCCAAAGACAGCTTTTATGTTGCGATCGTTGCTGTAATTGAAAATACACTCCGAGCACTCAAAGTTGTTGCTCACATAATGTGTTGTATTGGGTGCCCCGTTTGTACCCCACTCCAGAATAGCGTTCGGCAGTCCCGGCTGATTCATTGCTGGCGCATTGGATTTGTTATTCTGCATCCGGTATTGTCCGCCCACCGCAAACTGTGCAGTACCACCGGACATTTCCATCAGCTCACCGGAAATGACCGCGTCGATCACACCCAGTTTGTTACGCTTGTCCGCGCGTTTGACGGTCGGATTCATCCAGTCCATCAATTCCTGATCGTTGGCCAGATCGGGATTGGTCATTGACGTCAGGAATGGGTTGTAGAACATGCAACCGTCCTGACCATGGTTGTTACTGGTCAGCGCCTGCGAAATGCTTTCGCGGGTGGTAAATACAAACCCCGGGAAGAAGGTCTGGGTATAACCCTTGTAGTAAGCCTGGTTGCTCACATTCCACATGGTCGGCAGGGCACCGCCAAGGGGGCCCGGTTCATCACGGAAATTGAAGTCGCTGATGCCGTTTGGTGTGCAGTTGGGACCGCCCAGACCATTGACCGCCAGTTCGGCACGGTCACGCTGGAAGGTCTGATATTCCTGCTCAAAACTGGTACCACTCCAGGAGTAACTGACGTCGTAATTGAAACGACGGTCATTCATGGCATAGAACTCGCCTTTCAGGCCAGCCTGCACACCCAGAGTATGTGTCTCGGTGATGTTGCTGTTACCACCCATACGCGGGGTGTTGCCTGCCTGAACGCTGGCATAGAACGGCACGTTGAGACCGCCATTGGCCAGGGTATTCGGGGCGTTCGGAATGCTCGTTGGTCGTGTCAGACCCGCTTTGTCCGCGTAGTAACCCAGTTCCGCCGTTTTACCAATGGCATACCCGCCCCAGGCGGGGTTGCCGATATGGGAACCCGGTGCCGCCAGAAACACGGTTGGGCCACGGGTGCCGTTGGCACCACTGTCGGATCGCTCAATCGTTGAGTCAGAATACTGGAAGAATGAGTAGAATTCTGCGCCTTCGCTGAACGTATGGTTAAACGCACCGGCAATACTGTCACGCTTCATGCCCACCTGCATGAAATTCCACTCTTCCGTGAACTCGCGACAGGTACCGCTGTTGGCACCACGCTGATCGGTTCGGGTTCCGGTAAAGAATGACCGGCCATCAGCTGAGGTCAGGTCATCACACAGGGGATCCGTCAATACCAGTGTTGCCGAGCCACCCTCTGCGATATTGCGCTGGGTCAGCGTATTATTGATGTAGGCAGAGTTGATATTGGAGCCAAACGCCGGGTTGGCCATGGTGGCTGCTATGTTGCCGGCGATTCCGCCAACCACACCCGTGTATTCAGCATTCTCATCGTAGAAATTGCCGTATTCAACCTGAACCGGGTCGCGCCGGAAGGTTTCACCGGAGATCACAAAGTGGGTATTGCCGCTGTCGCTGGCCCAGCCCCAGATGGCACTGCCGGTTTTATCCTGACGACCACGGGCAGCATCCAGTGCCTGCACATCGCCGTAAACTTCCAGTCCTTCAAACTCGGTGCGCATGATCACGTTGACCACGCCTGCAACCGCATCTGAACCGTAAAGTGCGGAACCACCATCCGTCAGCACTTCGACCCGCTCAACCATCACCAGAGGGATGGTATTGATGTCAACAAACTCGCCACCACTGCGGGTCACGGTTGCCGCAGACACCTGGCGCTTGCCGTTGATCAGGGTCAGGGTAGAGTTTTCCCCCAGGTTCCGCAGATTGACGTTGGCAGTACCGGACAGTGCCTGCCCTTCGCCCGACCCTTCGTTGGTAAATGAACCTGAGTTGATTTCGAGATTTTTGATCACGTCCCAGATCTGGGCCGCGCCTTGCGCCTCGATTGACGTTCTGTCAACCGTGGTGACGGGTGATGGTGCATCCAGCGGACTGCCTCGCAGATAGGAGCCGGTGACCACAACTTCTTCAATGTCTGACTCTTGCGCAAACACAGGCAGACAACTTACGCCAGACATCATGCCGGTCAGCATGAGTGCCTTCTTACGGAAAGCAGGTCGCATTAACATGCGATTTCCCCCTAAATTATTATTGTTGGAAACGTATATATGACAAACGCGCATCCTGCGCACCCGTTCAATACTACTTCGGCATCATGCCGAAACTACAGGGAACGGGGTCGACTGTAACTAATTGAAACTGGCAAAGCAATCAAATTGAACGGGTTCAGCGCAAATTTGACGGAATCAAAGGAAGACGAGGGGGAGCGGGCAGGAATCGGGTATCACACTCAAAAAAAAGGGTCAGCCCGGTTTGTGCGGACTGACCCTTTTCAGATCAGGCAATGACTGCCTTTATGTCAGAACTGCAATAATGCCCTCGCATAAAGACGACGACCACGACCATCGAATGTATAGGCATCATAATTCAACGCCCCACTGTAGTGGAAAGGCAGTGTGGCATTGAATGCATCCAGCACTCCGAACGTCAGTATCGACGTACCCAGACTCTCATTGGCCCATTCATGTACATAGTTGTACTGAAGATCCACACTTGAGTAGCTGGAGATCTTCCTGTTGACAATAGAGCGCACATAATCGTTGCCATTGTCATAAGTATCCTGATACTGCAGGTTACTGTACGAACCGATAAACCGGGTAATGGCAGTCAGAGAGTGTTTGGTGCTGTTACTGGACCAGCTCAATGTCAGGTTACCTTTTTTGTCCGGCAGGGATCGAACCAGCAATCCGTCACCGGTGTTGCCTGCCGCGTCAAAAATACCAGTCTCACGCAGCCCCAGTTCCAGCCCCGGCACGTCATTCAACGTATACTGATTAACATACGTAAAGTCCGTACCGACACGGAAACGGCCATAGTCGGTGTCCCAGCGATAGCCCAGCTTGATATCAACACCATCGGCAACCACTTCGCCCGCATTGATGCTTGAACTCATGATCGTGATAAGGCCTGCGTTGGTGCTGCCAACAGAGCGAACCACGTTATCAACCACATAGGTGCGCGGATCTACCACACAATCCAGTCGCGAAAACTCGATGACCTGACCTGCCGCATTTCTGGAGTTCTCAGGATTTGTCCCCCATTGTGCTTCGAGTGCTGAAGGATCACAGGGTACAAACAGGTTGGCAGCACTCGCTGAAATGGTATGGTTGTAGATGTAATTTGACTGATCCTGAGCCGACACTTTAAAGGCTTCAATTTCGTGAGCGATAGAGGAAATACCCGGTTGTGGCATTACCCTGTCCTTAACCTCAAAACGCCAGAAATCAGCGTTGACACTAAGCCCTTCCAGCCGCCCGGCTGGTGTCCAGATAAATCCGGTGCTGTAGGTATTGGCTGATTCGTTGCCGATATTGGGCGCCGGCGCCCCCATCAGATAAGTCGAATTGGGCAACGCGTTTTCGTTATTTGCCGGCACCAGCCCGGCCCTCACCTCCTGATTGCGCAGCGGATCGCGGAAAGTTGTGGAACTGGACTCCAGCCCCTCCTTCTCCACGCCTATATTTGGCGCCCGGAACGACTGGGAGAATGAAGCACGAACCAGCAACTCATCAACCGGCCTCCAGCTCAGAGCAACCTTGGGAGTCAGCTCGCCGCCAATATTACCACCGTAGTCCTCGTATCGAATCGCCAGCTGACTTTCTACACGGTTCCAGAAAGGCAGCGACAGTTCCCCAAAAATGGCTCTTACGTTACGGTCATGGTCGTAGTTGAACGCACACAGGGAACATTCATAGTTATTGCTGACATAATGATAGCTGTTGGGCACACCGTTGGCGTCATAACCCAGAATTGCCTGGGGCAATCCGGGCAGGTTAAGCTCGGGCGCGATCGACTTATTATTCTGCATACGGTACTGGGCACCAACCGCAAACTGCGACATGCCACCGGCCAGCTCTATCATTTCACCAGCTAGCACCGCGTCAATCACGCCCAGCTTGTTGCGCTTGTCGCCTCTGCGCACCGTCGGCAGCATCCAGTCTATCAATTCGGGCGAGTTTGCTAACGCTGCGTCAGACTGGCGAGTGAGGAAAGGGTTATAGAACATGCAACCACCCTGACCATGGTTGTTACTGGTCAGTGCGAGGGATGTACTTTCCCGTGTTGTAAACACAAACCCCGGGAAAAAGGTCTGGGTAAACGCTGCCCCGTAATAATCCCATCCGGTTGGCAAGGCAGGTGAAATGTGTCCCCGGGCCGACACAAAGTCGAAATCCGGTCTGCCATTGGGAGTACAGTTGGGTCCACCCAGCCCGTTGGCTGCCAGTTCTGCCCGGTCACGCTGGAAGGTCTTGTATTCCTGCTCAAAACTGGTGCCGCTCCACGAGTACCCGATATCGTAGTTAAAACGGCGATTATTCAGCGCGTAAAACTCGCCTTTGATGCCTGCCTGCACACCAACGGTTTCGGTAATGTTCATCTGGTTATTGGCGCCGGTTCTGGGTGAACTACCGATATTCATATTGGCATACATGGGCACATTAGGACCACCGTTAGCCAGTGCAATCGGTGCATTGGTTATGGAGCCCGGCGCTGGCCGGGTCAGGCCGGCGGCTGGTGCAAAATAACCCAGCTCCATAGGCTGGCCAATAGAATATCCAGCCCAGGCCGGATTGCCCACACTGGAACCCGGGGCTGCCAGAAACACTGTAGGCCCGCGACTGGTGTATACACCAGAGTCGGCCCGCTGGATATCACTCTTGGACCATTGCGCAAAGCTGTAGAACTCCATACTGTCGCTGAAGGTATGATTGAATGCACCCGCGATACTGTTGCGCTCCATGCCCACATTAAGCAGAGACCACTCATACGAGTCCTCCCGGCAACTGGAACTCGGACTGCCGCGCTGGGCAGTTCGTGTACCTACAAAATACGGCGTTCCGTCACCGGAGGTCAGACTGAAACACAATGGATCCGTGTATTGAGGCGTACTGGACCCACCCTCAGCAATTCGCTGCTGCATTACTTCCTGGTTAAAATACGCCGGATTCACTACCTGACCAAAAGCACCCACAGCCACAAGTGTGCCCATGCCACCAACCGTGCCGGTAAATTCCGATTTACCATCAAAATACCTTGCTGCGGTAATAGGCACGGGATCCCGTCTGAATACTTCGCCAGACAGAACAAAATGTGTGTCGCCCGTATCATTGGCCCATCCCCAGATTACACTGGCGGTGCGATCCTGATTGCCGGCTTCTTTGGCAATCGCCTGAATATCACCATAAACCTCCAGCCCCTCAAACTGGGTACGCATGATCACGTTGACAGCACCGGCCACAGCGTCCGATCCATAAAGCGCCGACCCGCCATCGGTCAACACTTCCAATCGCTCCACCATGACCAGGGGGATTGTGTTGATATCCACAAACTCTCCGCCAGTCGGGGTTGTGGTCGCTGCTGATACCTGACGTTTGCCGTTAACCAGTGTCAACGTGGAGTTTTCACCCAGGTTCCGCAGATTGACGTTGGCTGTGCCGGACAGGTTACCCATCGTTGCGCTGCCGCCATCGCTGCCTTCATTACTGATTGAACCTGAGTTTATTTCGAGATTCTTGATAACGTCCCAGATCTGGGCCGCACCCTGCGCTTCAATAGAAGCTCTGTCCACCACCTGAACAGGTGACGGCGCGTCAAGTGGGCTGCCGCGCAGATATGAGCCGGTTACCACCACTTCTTCAACATCGGGATCCTGAGAGTCTTGCCCGTAGGCAGGCAGGCATGTCATGCCAGAAATCACACTGGCCAATACCAGTGTTTTTTTGCGGAATGCGGGTCGGTGAACCATGATTGTTCCCCCATAGTTATTGTTATTGACGAAGGTTAAATGCTTTCTTTCGGGTCTTGCCCAAGCACTTCGCTACGACCCCGGCGTCAATCCGTTAATTAATGCCGGGAAAACAGGGAATCAACCTGAATCTATCCAATCACAATTGGGAATGCAATCAATTTTGAACAAAGATATTGCAATACGGCGGCGGGAATGATAAGCACCATGAATAACGTTTATTCAATTACCTTATAACAGCGTCATTTACCACCCACAGGGCGCCGGCGTGCGCCGGATCCCGCTAAAAACACGGGACTCCGGCGCAGCCAGACAACTATCAGAACTGCATCAGCGCCCGTGCGTACAGACGACGGCCACGACCATCAAACACACTGGCATCATAGTTCAATGCCCCGGCATAGCGGAACGGCAGCTCAGCGTTAAACGCATCATGCATACCTACGGTAAATACCGCAGTACCCAGGTTGCTGTCAGCCCACTCATGCAGGTAGCTATATTGCAAATCAATGCTGTTATAGCTGGCGATCTTTTCCTTGACCACTGATCTCACATAGTCATTGCCATTCTCAAAGGTGCTGGCATAGGCAAGATCCTGATAGGAACCTACAAACCGCGAAATGGCCGTCACACTGTGCTTCAGGCTGTTGCTGGACCAGTTCAGGGTGATATTGCCCTTCAGATCAGGCAATGAGCGCACCAGAATGCCGTCACCGGTGGTACCCGCGGCATCAAATACGCCGGTTTCCAGCAGACCAAGCTCCAGACCCGGCACATCAATCAGCTCATAGCTGTTGACGTAGGTGAAGTCGGAACTGGCACGGAAACGTCCAAAATCCGTCTCCCAGCTATAAGCCAGTTTCAGGTCTATGCCGTCTGATTCAATCTTGCCGGCATTGATGGTTGAGCTGAGAATGGTGATCAGTCCCGCTGTGGTGCTGCCAACCGAGCGAACCACGTTAGGCACGACATAGGCCGCCGGATCAACAACGCAGTCCAGTCTGGAACCCTCAATCACACCACCCGCGGAGTTCTGGGAGTTTACCGGATCACTGCCCCACTGTGCTTCCAGTGCCACCGGATCGCAGGATACGTTACGCACTTCTGCATCACTTCCCAGTGAGCTGTTGAATACGTAATTGGCGTTATTCTGCACAGCCTGCTCAAACGCAGTAATTTCATCCGCAATCGAAGAAATGCCCGGCTGTGGCAGAACCCGATCCTTCACTTCAAAGCGCCAGTAATCCAGACCAGCACTCAGGCCATCCAGCGTACCGGAAGGTGTCCACTGCAAACCCATATTGTAGGTATTGGCGGATTCATTCCCCACATCGGGTGCGGGTGCACCGACAGAATAGGTGGTGTTGGGCTGGGCGTTTTCATTGGTTGCGGCCAGCAGACCTGCTCGCACCGCCTGATTGCGAATCGGATCGCGGAACGTTACCTCGCCGGCTTCCAGTCCTTCCTTGACCACGCCCAGGTTGGGCGCACGGAATGACTGAGAGAATGAACCGCGCAGCAACAGGTCATCAAACGGGCGCCAGCTGGCTGCCAGTTTGGGTGTCAGCTCTCCGCCAATTGAGCCGCCGTAGTCCTCGTAGCGCACTGCCAGCTGGGTTTCCACATTTGCCAGCAGCGGCAGTGAGAATTCCGTGAACAACGCTCTGACGTTACGATCGTTGTCGTAGTTGAAGATACACTGGGAACATTCGTAGTTGTTGCTGACGTAATGGAACTCGTTGGGAACGCCATTGGTATCATACCCGAGAATGGCATTGGGCAGACCCGGCAGGTTCAGATCCGGCGCGTTAGACTTGTTGTTCTGCTTACGGAACTGGGCACCTACGGCAAACTGCGCCATGCCGCCTTCCATCTCAAACAGTTCACCGGCCATTACTGCATCAAACACGGCCAGCTTGTTGCGTTTGTCCGCCCGCTTGACCGTTGGCATCATCCAGTCCACCAGCGCCTGCGAGTTGGCCAGATCCGCATCAGTCATCTGTGTCAGGAAGGGGTTGTAAAACATGCAACCATCCTTGCCCTGATTGTTGCTGGTCAGCGCCAGCGACAGGCTTTCACGGGTATTCAGTACAAACCCCGGGAAGAATGTCTGTGTCAGGCCCGCGCCATAGGCTCCCCAGAACGTAGGGATCTGCGGTGCCAGACCCATCTGGGTGGCCAGATTGTTGGCGGCCTGAAATGCTGCCGGATGCTGCGCACCGGCACTCAAAAAGTCAAAGTCGGCTCGACCATTCGGTGTACAGTTGGGACCACCCAGTCCATTGGCTGCCAGCTCGGCACGGTCGCGCTGGAAAGTCTGGTATTCGAGCTCGAAACTGGTGCCACTCCAGGAGAATCCGACGTCGTAGTTAAATCGTCGGTTGTCCAGGGCGTAGAACTCACCTTTCAGACCGGCCTGGACACCCAGGGTTTCCGTCTCGTTGCGATTGGTATTGCCACCCTGACGCGGTGCATTGCCAATATTGATGTTGGCATACATCGGGACGTTCGGACCACCGTTGTAGCCGGCGATCGGTGCATTGGGTATGGACGTTGGTGGCTCCAGGCCAATCAGACCGGCCATAGAACCCAGCTCACTGTAACGGCCAATGGCATAACTGGCAGGTACACCAAACGGAATCAACGGGTTACCCACATGTGCACCAGGTTGTGCAAGCATGACAGCCGGGCCACGTGAACTGACTGCGCCTGAGTCAGAGCGCTCAATATCGGTTTGTGACCATTGCATAAATGAGTAGAATTCAGCTTTCTCGCTGAAGCTGTGGTTGAATGCACCTGCGATGCTCTGCCGCTCCATGCCGACTGCCAGCAGACTCCAGTCATAAGAATATTCACGGCAGGTTGCGCTGGGCTGACCACGCTGTGCGGTGCGGGTACCCACAAAAAACGGCGTGCCATCTGCCGAGCTCAATTCATCACACAGCGGATCCGTGTAACGCAACTGGCTGTTACCGCCTTCGGCGACGGCCTGATCTATGACCGCCTGATTTATGTAATCCTGATTCAGACGCGCACCGAAGGATGCCTGATTGACAATGGTGCCCATGCCGCCCACGGTTGCGGTGAATTCCGAGTTCTCATCAAAATATCGCGCGTCCTTGATGCCTACCGGATCGCGCTGGTACATTTCACCGGCCAGCACAAAGTTGGTTGCACCTGAGTCGCTGGCCCAGCCCCAGATGGCGCTGGCAGTTTTATCAAACTTGTCGCCGGCCTTTTCGATGCCCTGAATATCACCATACAACTCCAGACCCTCGAAGTCAGTGCGCATGATGATATTGACCGCACCGGCAACTGCATCGGAACCATACAGCGCCGAGCCACCGTCGGTCAGCACCTCAAGGCGTTCGACCATGACCAGAGGAATTGTATTGATATCAACAAATTCGCCACCGGACGGCGTCGTAGTTGCTGCGGCCACCTGACGTTTGCCATTGATCAATGTCAGTGTGGAGTTCTCACCCAGGTTGCGCAGGTTGATATTGGCCGTACCGGACAAGGTGCCAAGTGACGCATTGCTGCCTTCAGCACCTTCATTGGTGATAGAGCCTGAATTGATTTCGAGATTCTTGATGACATCCCATATCTGCGACGCACCTTGCGCCTCCATGGATGTTCTGTCGACCACCTGCACGGGTGAAGGTGCATCGAGGGGGCTGCCACGAAGATAGGAACCGGTGACAACTACTTCTTCTACTGCTACATCGGACGCATTCTGAGCGTAAGCGGGAATGAGGGCCAGCCCTGATACAACTCCCGCAATCATGCGTGCCAAATTCGTCTTGCCAGGCAATCTGGACATGAAAGACTTCTCCTGATTATTTTTATGTAAAATGCCGGAACTTCGGTTACATGCTGCTTATTTATCCAGGCTATTCAAAACTTCACCGCAGCGTCCGGCCAGCAACAGGCAGATAAAAGACACACGGTACCCCTATGAAAAGCGCTGTAACGATAGCCAATCGGATGGCCGTTTGCAAACGAATTAACGCCGGAACAACTCTCTCTGCCCCTTATAAAATCGGAGAATAAACTTCATCACTCACTGTTATTTTGCCTGTCTGAAACTATTTGGTTTCCAGACACTGCGACCTGAGGCAAACTGGCCGGATGCACTTTAAACACTTACTGAAAAAAATTCGCAAGGTGGTACGCAGCATTGCAATTGCCGCGTTGCTGCTGACGGGTATTGTTGCAGGCCTGCTACCGGCAGCACTGGGACTCATGCTGCGCCAGCAGGTCACGCCGATGCTGGAAAATCTCAGCGCTGCACGCGAACAGAGCGAATCACTGAAAGTCAGCGTTGAACAGTCACATGCCGGCTGGTTCAACAGCAGTTACCAGCTCCGGTTGCAGGGCACGGTGCTGTCCTCCGACGGGCAATCTTCCGCGGAGCAGACCGTGTTGTTGTCGATGATGCACGGACCGCTGATCTGGCACCTGTACAATAGCCTGTTCGCCGTGGCTGAGTTGCAACTGATTAACCTCAGCCCGGTAACCGGCCCGGACACTCCGCATTTATCCGGATCAGGCTTGCTGACGCTGGATGAGACTTTGAATCTGCGACTACGCGCCATTGCGGGCTTCAGTGCACTGGGTGGCGACCACTGGCTGGACCTGCGCATGCAATGGCCGGCCCTGGCGCAGATCTGGCCGGTCGATTTGCAGCGCTGGCCGGTGCGGGCGGAGTTGAAGATTGATGCTGATGCCAGGGCGCTGGCTGCCGGCCCTGCAGCCGACGCCCTGGACGTGTATGAGCAGCAGAAGTGGACACGTCTCAGCAACGGCCGGGCGCTGACGCAGATCAGGCTTGACCGGGAGATACTGGACATCAACGGTAACACACTGCCACTGGCCCTGTTTTTTGCCCGGGATGACTAACTGGCAGAGTGCGGGGGTATAGGGCAGGCAGGGGTTTAAGCACGCAGAGGTTTACTATAGAATAGGCGACCAATTTACTCAGGTATTCGTCGGCCATGCACCCCACCCCTTCGTCCCACAAGCCCCGCCACCTGTTCTCGTACCCGCGCTACTGGGCGGAGTGCTTTGGCACGGCGCCGTATCTGCCGATGTCACGCCAGGAAATGGATCAATTGGGCTGGGACAGCTGCGATATCATCATTGTTACGGCAGACGCCTATGTGGATCATCCCAGCTTCGGCATGGCGGTAGTGGGCAGATTGCTTGAAGCGCAGGGTTTTCGCGTTGGCATTATTGCCCAGCCTGACTGGCACAGCGCCGAACCCTTCAAGGCGCTGGGTGAACCCAATCTGTTTTTTGGGGTCACCGGCGGCAATATGGACTCGCTGATCAACCGCTATACTGCGGACCTGCGAATCCGCAGCGATGATGCCTACACACCCAACGCCGAAGCCGGCAAACGCCCCGACCGCTCGGTGATTGTCTACAGTCAGCGATGCCGCGAAGCATATTACGATACCCCCATCGTGATTGGCGGTATTGAAGCGAGTCTGCGCAGGATAGCCCAGTACGACTACTGGAGCGACCAGGTGCGTCAGTCCGTGCTGATCGACTCCAATGCGGACATCCTGTTGTATGGTAATGCCGAGCGCGCGCTGGTGGAAGTTGCACATCAGATTGCGGGTGGACGTTGCGTTGCCGACATGATCGATCTACGCGGCACAACCGTCGTGCGCCGCTCCATGCCGGCGGGCTGGACCGAAATTGATTCTACGCGTATTGACTGGCCCGGCCGGATTGACCAGATCCCCAACCCCTACGATGTACCGCACGACCAGGTCACCGAGCCCGACGCTCGCAAACTGCGCGAATCCGGCGATGTAAAAACGGACCAGGATGTCTCCAGCGTGCGCATTATTCCCCTGCCGCTGCACCGCAAGTATGACAGCAACCCGGAAACCACCTATATCCGCCTGCCGCCATTTCACAAAGTGAAAAAGGACCCGGCGCTGTATGCTCATGCTTCTCGCATTCTGCATCAGGAGTCCAACCCCTATAATGCCAAGGTGCTGGTGCAAAAACATGGCACTCTGGATGTGTGGGTCAATCCCCCGCCCATCCCGCTGGAAACCGATGAGATGGATGGTGTGTTTGACCTGCCCTATCAGCGCCGGCCCCACCCGTCGTATGGCGATGCCAGAATTCCGGCTTACGACATGATCAAGACATCGGTCAACATCATGCGCGGCTGTTTTGGCGGCTGTACATTCTGTTCGATTACCGAACACGAAGGTCGCATCATTCAGAGCCGTTCGGAAGAATCGATACTGAAAGAGATTGAGAAAATCCGCGACATGGTGCCCGGTTTTACCGGCACAATTTCGGATCTGGGCGGACCGACCGCCAATATGTACAAGCTGAACTGCAAGTCGCACGATATCCAGAAAAACTGCAAACGTCTTTCCTGTGTGTATCCGACCATCTGTCAGCATCTGAACACCGATCACAGCCCGACGACACAGCTTTACCGCAAAGCCCGTGCTGTGCCGGGAGTAAAACGCGTGGCAATCGCATCAGGCCTGCGCTATGACCTCGCGCTAAAGGATCCGGAGTATGTTGAAGAACTGGTAACTCACCATGTTGGCGGTTATCTGAAAATTGCACCTGAGCACAGTGAAGATAAAACCCTGTCGAAAATGATGAAGCCGGGCATCAACACCTACGACGAATTCAAAAAAATGTTTGATCACTTCTCGGCCAAGGCCGGCAAGGAACAGTACCTGATTCCGTATTTTATTGCCGCACACCCGGGCTCTGATGATGAGGACATGATGAACCTGGCGCTATGGTTGAAGAAATACAAATTCAAACCTGACCAGGTGCAGACGTTTTACCCATCACCCATGGCGCTGGCCACCGCAATGTATTATTCGGGTAAAAATCCATTGAAAAAAGTGACCTACAAGAGCGAATCTGTCAGCGCCTGCAAGGACATAGAACAACGCCGTATCCAGAAAGCGTTTCTGCGCTATCACGATGAGAAAAACTGGCCCCTGCTACGCACTGCTTTACGCAAAATGGGCCGTGAAGATCTGATCGGCAGCGGACCACAGCACCTGGTACCCGATGACAAACCCAACCGCCCCGGTCAGCGCCAGGGTCAGGTCAGAGCGGGCAAGCGCCGGCCGGTTAAAGCGGCCGGGCGCCGCCGCGTGCACTAACAGACTGTTGAAGAACCATCTGTCAGGGAGTCTGTCAGACTCCCTTTTTAACGCTTGTTCTTGAGGGCCTGTTCAAACAGCGCCGCCATGGTGCCAGTCTGGCGCTTATTATCTGCAGCTGCGGCAAAATCCTTTTTGCCGCGTGTCGAGGCGTTCCGCTGATCGCTGCGCGGAGCCGGACGCGACGAGCGGCTCTCGCCTTCCACCGGCAACGGATCGTTCAAACGCATGGTCAGCGCGATGCGTTTGCGTTCCCGATCCACTTCCATCACCTTGACCTTGACAATCTGACCCGCCTTGACGACGTCATGAGGATCCTTGACAAAGGTGTCGGCCAGCGCGGAAATATGCACCAGACCATCCTGATGCACACCCACATCCACAAACGCACCAAAATTAGTTACATTGGTTACTGTCCCCTCCAGCACCATACCCGGCACCAGGTCCTTAATTTCTTCAACGCCCTCCTTCAGTTCCGCCGTACGGAATTCGCCTCGCGGATCACGGCCGGGTTTTTCCAGTTCCTTGAGAATATCCTCGACCGTGGGCAGACCATATTGCTCACTGACGTAGTCCGATGCCTTCAGGGTTCGCAGAAACGCGGCGTCGCCAATCAGTGACTTCACATCGCGACCGTGCCGTTTGGCGATGGCTTCAACCAGTGCGTAGGATTCCGGATGAACCGAGGATCCATCGAGCGGATTCTCACTTTCCTGCACGCGCAGAAAACCTGCCGCCAGCTCAAACGATTTTTCACCAAAACGCGGCACCTTTTTTAAATCGTGCCTGCTGCGAAACTGACCATTCTTATCTCTGAACTCAAGGATATTGTTCACCAGCGTCTGGGTCAGACCGGAAACCCGCTTCAGCAGCGGTGCCGATGCCGTGTTGACGTCCACACCCACTGCGTTCACACAGTCCTCCACTACAGCATCCAGACTGCGTGACAATTTCACCTGACTGACGTCATGCTGATACTGCCCGACCCCGATCGACTTGGGTTCAATCTTCACCAGTTCAGCGAGCGGATCCTGAAGACGACGCGCGATGGAGACCGCACCGCGTATGGTCACATCCAGATCGGGCAACTCCTGCGACGCAAACTCGGAGGCGGAATACACTGACGCCCCCGACTCATTAACGATCACTTTCTGAAGCCTGAACTGCGGAAACTGTTTGCAGAATTCACCAACAAACTGATCTGTCTCCCGCGAGGCCGTACCATTGCCAATACTGATCAGCTGAACATGATAGTGTTCGCACATCTTTTTCAGCACAGCAGCCGCTTCCGCGGTCCGGTGCTGTGGTGCGGTCGGAAAAATGGCGCCATGATCCAGCACCTTGCCCGTATCCCCGACCACACACATTTTGACCCCGGTACGAAGTCCGGGATCCAGGCCAATGGTGACCTTTTTCCCTGCCGGGGGCGCCAGCAACAGATCCTTGATATTGCGCGCAAACACGTCAATGGCATCTTCCTCGGCCTGGTCACGCAGCTGGGTCAGAAAATCAGTTTGCAAGTGGGAGTGAACTTTTACCCGCCAGGTCCAGCGCACCACATCCTGCAGCCAGCTGTCTGCAGCTCTACCTTCATCACGGATGTTCCAGTGCGATCCGATCATGGCCTCGCAGGTATGACGGACAGGTGGCGCGTCGGCAACAACAGGTATATCTATTTTGATGTTAAGAATACCCTCATTGCGTGCGCGAAATAATGCCATGACCCGGTGCGGGGGTATTTTGACAACCGCTTCGGAAAACTCGAAATAATCACGATACTTGGCACCTTCCTGTTCCTTCCCCGGAATCAGTTCGGCAATGACATGGGCATTCTGCCAGAAAAAATTGCGCAGCTTGCCCAGCAGGGCCGCATCCTCGCCAAACTGTTCGATCAGAATGTGACGCGCGCCATCCAGCACCGCCTTGACATCCGCAAACCCGGCCTCAGCGTTAAGGTAATTTTCGGCTTCAGATTCCGGAGACAATGCAGGATTGTCATACAGTGCATCGGCCAGTGGTTGCAGACCGGCTTCGCGCGCAATCTGGGCCCGCGTGCGACGTTTGGGTTTGTATGGCAGATACAAATCTTCAAGCGTTGTTTTGGTCGTCGCCTGACGAATCTGCCCTTCCAGTGCCGGGGTCAGTTTTTCCTGCTCGGCGATACTCTTCAGAATGACGGCACGGCGATCCTCCAGCTCACGCAGATACAGCAGCCTTTCCTGCAGTTTACGCAGCTGTATGTCGTCCAGTCCGCCAGTCACCTCTTTGCGGTAACGGGCGATAAATGGCACCGTTGCGCCGTCATCCAACAATGTAACGGTAGCGGCAACCTGCTCTGCTCTGGCGCCAATTTCGTCTGCTATCTGGTTAAACATTACTGATGTCACTCGGTACGATTCCTTCTCTTGCATATGTTCGTTGATTATTTTTTACGTGTGTTGCCGGTGCTGATGACTGCCCGTTTAACATGATCGTCAACATAGGTCAGCACACCACGCAGGATATTTACTTCCATGGCATCAGGACGAATCCGCCCAAACAGCCTGCGCATCCGCGGCATCAATAACCGGGGATTTTTCGGATCATGAAAATCCATATCCACCAGTACCTGTTCGAGATGCGCATAAAAGAGTTCCAGCTGATGGTTGTCGGCCTTGGGTACATCCCAGTACTCCGCTTCCACCTCCGGATCATAAAAATCACTGACAGGCTCTGGTTGCAGTGCCTTGCCGGATGCGATCGCTTCCAGCATTGCCACCCTGACCTCATAACAGATGACCATGACCGCAGCCGCCAGATTCAGGGAGCTGTATTCTTCGTTGGCAGGAATCTGCACATGATAGTGACACAGCTGCAGTTCTTCATTGTTCAGGCCGCTGTCCTCGCGACCAAACACCAGCGCCACTTTGTGCTCTCCGGCATCGGCGACCACATGGTTGGCACATTGCCTGGGTGACAGTACCGGCCACGGCATGCGACGCGAACGCGCACTGGCACCTATCACGAGGGAGCAATCCGCCACAGCCGCCTGCAGATCCGGATAGACCTGCGCCTGTGCCAGAATATCGGTAGCCGAGGCTGATCGCCAAACGGCAACATCACTGGGATAGTCTTGCGGGTCGACCAGTCGCAGGTTGGGAATTCCCATATTTTTTAGTGCCCTGGCCGCCGCACCGATATTGCCGGGATGCGAGGTATTGACCAGCACAACATGAATATTCGAGAAATCAGCAAGTTTCAATGATGCACTCCAGCTTGAACGTTAAAACGGGACCGGATTATAACAACTAGTTGAGGACTGACAGCCAGCATTTTGCTATTATCGCCCGCTGAATCCTCTTGAGCAGCCAGTTAGCCACAAATATGCATCCAGTCATCAATATTGCCCTCAGGGCAGCGCGCAGCGCCGCAGAACAGATCGCCCACGTCAGTGACCGCCTCGAGCGGATCAGCATTGTCGAAGATCATGGCGGTAATCTTGTCACCAGTATGGATCTGGATGCGGAGCGCACGATGCTTTATCACCTGCGCAAAGCCTACCCTGATTACAGCGTGGAGTCGCGTATAAGTGGATTTACCGAAGGCGCAGATCGCGATCATGTGTGGATGATTGACCCAATTGTCAGCAATCGGAATTTTCAGCGGGGTTACGGATCGTTCTGTGTATCCCTGGCATTGAGAACCTCCCGTGGGGTAGTGCACGGCGTCATCATCAATCCGACCACTAACCAGGAATACACCGCCAGTCGTGGCGATGGTGCTCAGCTTAATGCGAGTCGTATCCGCACCGGCAAGCAGACCAACCTGGAAAATGCCTTTGTCAGTCTGGATGCGGACCCGGCCGGCGAGCCCGAACTGATGGCCAGATTACTGGCAGAATTATCTGCTCTGCCTGTGCAGATACGGGTGAGCGGCTGTCCTGCCCTGGACATGGTCAATGTGGCTGCAGGTCGACTGGACGCAGGCTGGTGCGCACAGCAACACCCCGCTTCCGTCGCCGCTGCACAGCTGATTCTGCTGGAATCGGGTGCCTTGCTGGGCGACCCGCAGGGTAATCCGCAGATCCAGGACAGCAAGGAATTGTTGTTCAGCAATCCCAAATGTTTCAAGCAATTGTTGCAAATCCGGCAGTCTCTCAGGGCCACAAACACCAATTAGACGAAACTCATTATTTGATGGCCTGATATGGCAGCAGCACGCAGTTCACGACATAATCTGACCGAGGGTCCCATCGGACCAACGCTGGTGCGCATGACAATGCCGATGATCCTGGGCATGTTCATGATGTTCAGCTTCAATCTGGTGGACACCTTCTTCATCAGTATGCTCGGTACCGAATCCCTGTCTGCCATCAGTTTCACCTTCCCTGTCACGTTTACCATCATGAGTCTGGCCATAGGCCTGAGTATTGGCACGTCGGCGGTAGTGGCAAAATATATCGGGCGCGGCGAAACTGAAAAAGCCAAACAGGCCTCTACCGTGACCAACTATGTGGCCATCGTACTCTCGGGTGCTCTGGCATTGATTGGTTTTCTGCTGATGGACCGGCTGTTTCTGCTGATGGGCGCCCCGGAGACCATGCTACCCGCCATTCGTGAGTACATGGATATCTGGCTGCCTGGCAGTGTCCTGCTGGTTGCCATTATCTGCGCCAATTCGGTGCTGCGCGCCAACGGCGATACTCGCACGCCCAGCATCCTGATGGCGGCAGCAGGCCTGATCAATGCAGCGCTGGATCCGATTTTCATTTTTGGTTTTGGACCTGTGCCGGCCATGGGTATTCAGGGTGCCGCTGTTGCCACGCTGCTGTCCTGGATTGCCGGGGTCATCTTCCTGTTTTACTTTCTGGCAATTCGTCATGAGCTGATACACAAAGGCTTACCAACCGGCCCCGTGTTCAGAACTTCTGCGCGTGAAATGCTGCGAATCGGTGTCCCCGCGTCCGGTGCCAACATGATGACACCGATTGCCGCAGGCATCATGACCGCCATTATTGCAGGGTATGGCGAGACTGCCGTTGCCGCATTCGGCGTAGGATCGCGTATGGAATCAATTGCCTGCATGGTCATTCTGGCGCTATCCAGCACCCTGCCACCATTTGTCAGTCAGAATCTGGGCGCCGGCAAGCTCGACCGGATTGAACAGGCATGCCGTGAATCCGTGCGTTTTGTGCTGGGCTGGCAATTGCTTGTTTATGTTTTGATGGCGCTGGGTGCGTCACTTATCGCCTGGGTATTTACCCGTGATGAAGAGGTCGCTGATATCATCCGCCTGTATATCTGGATCATGCCGCTAAGCTATGGCATGCAGGGGGTTATCATCCTGTGCAATTCGGCACTCAACGCCATACATCGCCCGATGGTGGCGCTGTATCTGAGTATTGCACGGTTTTTTATTCTTTATGTGCCGCTGGCCTGGCTGGGCAGCCAGGTGGCGGGTCTTACCGGGTTTTTCATGGGAGCATTCACCGCCAATGTCCTGATGGCGGCGCTGTCCTGGTACTGCTTCAGACGGGTGCTGGCTGTTGAAAGATCTCAAATGATCGCAGTTTAGGGACTGCGAAACAGACCTCTTATACCTTTCATGAGCGACGACCCTGCAGTACTGGCGGCAATAACTGCGGCTTCTTCTCCTTGCGCGCCACGCTCTCCATACTCGCCATATTCGGTCTGCTCATCATCTGTCATCAGACTCAGACTTTTGTCTTCCATTTTGACGATGCGTGGCGCATCTTCGCCGTCTGCAAAACTCAGACGATTGTTTTTCTCCTGAAAGTCCAGCATTTCGAAACAAATGGACTCGAACTCATCCTGCGTCATCAGCTCCGGCGTCTCCTTAAGATTCATCAGAAAGCGCCGGTTCTGGGAACCTGACAGATAGTGCAGATTACGTTTGTTTTTTACCACCAGGCCTTCGCGCTCAGCCAGATCGCACAATGGCGTGCCGCGTAGCGGAATATAGGTGAAAAAGAAGAAAAATTCAGGTGCGATTCGCCGGTTCAGCTCCAGTGTCTGGCGCATATTTTCTGCAGTTTCAAGCGGCATACCGACGATATTGAAGGTCAATCGGTTGATGCCGGCCTTTTTGCAATTTTCCGCCGCATCAATCACCTGCTGATTGGTCATCTTGCGCCCGAGCATGGTGCTGCGGTACTTCTCATCGCCACTTTCTATGCCGAACCAGATAGTGTGGCAACCCGCTTCTGCCGCTGCCTTGCAGAACTTCTCGTTCATCACCTCAACACGTGAATTGATGGAAAACGGCAACCCGATCTGATCCTTGTATAACTCGAAAAACGCGTTCACAAACTTCAGATTGGACAAAAACAGCTCGTCCCAGAATTCAAAATAGCCAACGCCGTACTTGTCACGCAGGCGAATCAGCTCATCAACCATGGCCTGCGGTTCATATTTGCGCAGGAATTCCTTTTTGTTTTTCCAGCCTTCCAGCAGCGGTGTATTGCAGCAATACGTGCAACGGTAGGGGCAACCACGTCCGGTCATGACCGGCAGCACCAGCTTTTCCTTGGGCCCGAAGATGGATGTGTTGACGTTATCGAACCCATCCTCTTTTTCAAAAATGTCATAGTCCGGAAACGGCAATGCGGCCAGGTCACCGATTTGATGTGGCTCAGTCCTGAACACGCTGCCATCACGCATTTTTTCCCACATGCCGTCCACGGGGCCATCCTTGCTGCCACGCATGAACTGCACCAGATTACCCATGGCATATTCGCCGTCACCACTGCAGATGAAGTCAACATCCGGATTCTCGATGGTCTGTTGCTGGGTAAGCATCGCCTGGTAACCACCAATGCAGATTGCGGCATCCGGCAGCCGTCGCTTTAACTCGGCAAAATAGGGCTCCATGGGAAACCAGTGTGGGCTCATGACTGAGAATGCCAGCAGGTCGGGATTCAGTTCAGCAATGGTAGCTGCATAATTCTCCGGCGAGTATGCCTGCTCATCCCGCAGGATGAGGATGGGATGCAGAATAATCTCAACCCAGGGAAAATCCCGCTTCAGGTATGCAGAAATACTGGCCAGAGGCATGGCCACTTCGTTTCCATCCGGGGAGTAAAAGCTCAACACCAGTCTTAACTTGCGACCTGCGGCGACTCCATACCAGCGCGAAAGCTGCTGGGGATAAACGGGTCTTTCGCGGCTGACTGCAATTACATCGGCGATTGAGCTCATAAATTCCTCTTGTTGATAGCACGGCTAACACCCTGAACTGACAACCTGGCTCCGCGCGTGGGAAATAATACCACTCCCCGCCTGCAAGTGAAACGTCAGTAACTCATCAAAATCGGCGAAATAAATATGCCGGCCTTTGCCCGCCACCATAATTGATTTATTCTTCCTGATAACAAAAGAATACAGGGAGCATGGGAGTATGGGCTATCACGATCACTCGCTTGACAGACGAGCGTTTCTGCGAGGCAGCGTCCGGACCCTCATGACGGGCGCCTTCGTTGCCGGCAGCGCCGGTTTGCTGCTGCCAGGACGTGGATACGCTGCCGCCGCGTCTGGCCCCAGCGTAGAGACCCGCTCGGGCAAAGTGCGTGGCTACCTTGAAGACGATATTCACGTATTCAAGGGCATTCCCTATGGTGCCGACACGTCGGGCAGCAATCGCTTCAGACCTGCTCTGGACCCAGCAGCCTGGCCAGGTGTCCGGGATTGCATTGAGTATGGTCAGACTGCCGCCCAGATGCAGGGCGGTCAGGCTGTCGGTTCAGAAGACTGCCTGGTGATGAATATTTTTACTCCGGCCGTCAACGATTCACAACGTCGGCCGGTCATGCTCTGGTTGCATGGCGGCGGATTCCAGACACTTTCCGGCTCCAGTCCCATGTACGATGGTGTGAATCTATGCAAGCGCGGTGATGTTGTGGTTGTGTCGCTGAATCATCGCCTGAATATTTTTGGGTTCCTGCATCTTGGCGACATCATGGGTGATGAATTCGCTCAAGCCGGAAATGTGGGAATGCTGGACACAGTACATGCACTTCGCTGGATCCGTGAGCACATCGCAGCATTCGGAGGCGACCCTGACAATATCACAATATTCGGTGAATCCGGCGGTGGACGTAAAGTCTCAACATTGCTGGCAATGCCCGATGCAAAGGGCCTGATACATCGCGCCATCATCCAGAGCGGACCCGGCATGGCCCTGCAACCACGCGACCGCGCCCACGAAATGGCACTGTCAGTGCTGCGTGAACTGGACATTCGTCCGGGTGATGCAGCTGCATTACAGGCAGTCTCCATGCAGGCAATGTTGCGGGCCTTTGCAGTGGTCGAAAGCCGCCTGGATGGTGATGCCCGCTTTAAAGGCATTCAGGAACAGCGCGGATTTGTGCCGACCGTGGGCATCGAATCATTACCTCAGCATGCCTTTAATCCAGTCGCCACACCGCTGTCGGCATCGGTACCCATTCTGATTGGCTCCAACAAACATGAGTACGCCTACTTTGGCGCCCGGGACCCGGAAGTTCAGCGGCGGGAACTGAGTATGGATGCCCTGCGAGAACGCCTGCAGGTGATAACCGGCGCTGCCGCTGACAGAGTACTTGATGTATATCAGCGCACTTACCCGGAAGCTGATGCGAGCTGGCTGTGGATACTGATTACCAGTGACCGGACCTACCGGTTTGACTCCATCACCATGGCTCAGCGCCGTGCGGTGGCCAACGACCAGGCGCCGGTCTGGATGTACTACTTTGAGTGGGAAACGCCTGCCAGCGACATGAAGGCACATCATGCACTGGAAATCAGTTTTGTATTTGACAATACCACCCGTGTTCCTGCCATGTCCGGCGGAGGCCCGGATGCGGCCGCACTGGCAGAAAAAATGAGCTCTGCGTGGATCAATTTTGCCCGTCACGGCAATCCCGGCACGCCGCTGCTGCCGCAATGGCCCGCATATGACATAGAGGAGCGCAATACCATGGTATTTAACAATCAGTCACGCGTTGTCAGTGACCCTCACGCCGACGTGCGACAACTGTGGTCTACGCTGTGACCTCTGATGCCATTACTGCCCTGCACAGCCGCGTATCAGTCTCCAGGCTGACAGATCCCGCACCCTCCGGCAAGGTGCTGCATGATATCTGCAGAGCTGCCCTGCGAGCGGCTGATCACGCGCTGCTGCGCCCCTGGCGCTTCCTTTTGATTCAGGGCGACTCGCGCCATGATCTGGCCGAATTGTTTGCCAGCGCAACGCAGACCGACAAACCTGATGTCAGCACTGCGGAGCTTGATTCGCTGCGCGGGAAACCAATGCGGGCACCATTGATCATCGTGGGTATTGCCAGTCCCAAAGATCACCCCAAGGTCCCGGTGGCAGAACAGCATCTGTCGGCCGGCGCTGCCCTGCAGAACATGCTGAATGCAGCCCATGCCCTGGACGTCGGAGCCATCTGGCGGACCGGCCCCATGGCCACACACCCGGTAGTCCGGGAGGGCCTGGGACTGGGCTCGCACGAGACAATTATCGGATTCGTTTATATGGGCACCATTGATGGTCCTCGCCGTATCGTTCGGGATGAACCATTGGAACCCTACTTTCAGGATTGGTAAATGACAGAGCAAGACCACAAAATAAAAATAATGCGCACCACTGCCTTTAATACTCCCCTGCTGACGCCTGTGCTGAGAGGCATGTCCAGTCTGATTCTCTGGGCTATCGGATGGAAGGCAATAGGCAAACCAATCGATCATCAGCGCTTTGTGCTGATAGGCGCACCACACACCAGCAACTGGGATTTCCCGCTGATGCTCATGGTGGTTCTGAAATTGCGCCTGCAACTGCATTGGATGGGTAAGCACAGTCTGTTCATGTTTCCCTTTGGCGGGCTGATGCGCTGGCTGGGAGGCATCCCTATTGACAGAACCCGCCATCACGGCGTGGTCGATCAGGTAGCGCGGCAGTATAGCGAAAACTCGCAACTGGTTGTGCTGGTGCCACCGGAAGGCACCAGATCCAGGGTCAAAGAGTGGAAAACCGGTTTTTACCATATTGCCAACAAGGCTGGTGTGCCCATTTTAATGGGCTACCTGGATACCAGAATAAAGGAAGCAGGTCTGGCTGACTTCTTTTATCCGACCGGCAATGTGGAAGAGGATATCAGGGCCATTCGCGCATTTTACGCGGACAAACGCGGCATCAGGCCAGAGAACGCTGACTGACTGGTTCACACCCGGCTTTAACGTCAGCGCGCCAGTTGACGCTGTTCAGCACGTGCGTCAGTACAAATTGCGCATAGGTCACTATGTCTGTTTTATGATGCTGAAACTTCCAGCGCTTTAAATACCACTGTTGCAGCATGGCCGTGGTTGTGGCCGATAACAGGGCCAGATCACCATCGTATGTGAACACGCCGCTATCAATACCCTGACGAAAAATTGACTGCAGGCGCTGATCAAAGTTCAGCTCCATCTGCATGGCAGCGTCGCGCTGTTGCTTGTCAAGGCCTTTGGCCTCTATAAAACAGAAGTAGTACCACGGAAACATGATGTCATTCATGTACAGATCAGCAAAAATGACGGCTCTCAGATGCTCGTAAGGCGCCAGGTCATGCACACTGATATCTGTTAACACATCATCAATGGTCTGACGCACAACCGCCTCGATTGCAGAGGCAAGATCATTTTTGCTGCCAATATAGGCGTACAGTCCACCCATGCTGATCTGCGTTTCCCGGCTGAGGTCACGCAGACTCATGGAGTGAAACCCCTGACTGTTGGCAAGACGGAAAGTGCAGGTAAAAATCTTTTGCAGATTGCGTAGTGCAGTTTTGCCATTCTTTATCTGCATACGCTCATGATGGACAGCGTACACACGTTCCCACAACGGTTCGCCTTCCAGAGTCCAGGCCTTTCTGAACGCTTGCAATGACGGGTCAAATGGCCAGACGGCCTTGTGCATATCAACTGTTGACGTTGCCATCCGCAGTTCTCTCCCTGAGCCATTTTGCCGGCCGCGCTGTGTCGGAGCGCAACACAGCCGGCACCGGCGATTTTATTGTGATTATAGGGCGACCGTTGCCGCCTTTGTGGCTATTGCTTCTTGTGATGTTACTGCACAGCGGCAAGACGTGCCTTGCTCGCATCATTGGCCATATGGTTGAATCCTGCCACTATCTCGGCCAGCGTACGCTCGGCGGCACTGGCAGAACTGTCGGCTGCGATCCCTTCCAGTACAGTTTTGTCAGCTGCTGCAACGGCATGCTGCATATCATGAACCGCTTTCGCAATCACCCGAATGGCATTGCTGTTGGCTGCATCATTGGCAATTTCGTTCAGCGTCATTTTCTGTGCATCGCTCGGAAAGTGATTTACCGAGGCAACGATATCGGCAATTGCCTTGGCTGATGATTGTGCCAGTGCAGTTGATGAAAACAGTCCCAGCAATGCAATCAGCGCCAAGTTCTTGATACCGGTCAGTTTCATAGTAATCTCCTGTTGTTTTGATTCGGAATGGAACCGCCTGTAGTGTACCCTATGACGTCGCCCGGCAACAGTAGGCTAGCCGAGCAGCGCGCTGACAACTGCATAAAGGCCTGAGGCCGCACATAGCGCCAGCGATCCGCCACGAATGACCTTGGGCGACAGCCTGTGCATGGTTCTGCGAGCCACCCAGAAACCGGCGAGGGTCGCCGGAATCAGGGGTAGCGACAAGGCCACGTGCCGCCAGCCAAAATGACCGACAGGCGCCAGTATCAGCAGGGTTATAATACAGCTGACGACAAAAAATGCTGCCAGATTCGCCCTTATCCTGGCGACATCCTGATGCTGCCAGAGCAGCGCCATGGGCGGCCCGCCTATTGATGTACTGGTACCCATGAATCCTGACAGGAAACCGGCCGCCATCATCCTGCCATTGGTGGGGTGCCAGCGCAGTGAACTCATGCTGACCAATACTGCAAATATCACCGACAATCCGATCCAGAGCGCCAGCATGTCTCTGGCCATCCACATCAGCAATGCGGCACCTGCAATGGAACCCGGAATCCTGCCAACGACCGCAGCCTGCAACCCCTTCAGTGACACGCCTTCGCGGTAGTACCACGCATTTATGAGCGAGAGAACCAGCGCACAGACGGTGACCGGCGCAGGTACATAGTCAGGATTAACAAAAAACAGCACCGGGGCAGCGATGACTGCCAGCCCGAATCCAACCGCTGTCTGCACAAACGCACCAGAAAACACCAGCACGACAGCTATTATCACATCCATAAAATCACGTCCGGATCACGGCAAAGCGCGTATTCTACGCCCACCCTTCAGGGTCTGCTATACTTCTGCGCCATGTATCCAATGTCTTACATAGAACCGGTTTTTCGTCCACCCAGTGAGTGGAAATCACTGATTTTGCAGGTCACCAACGGCTGCTCCTGGAACAACTGCACTTTTTGTGACATGTACACAGCATCGCAAAAACGCTTTCAGCCCAGGCCACTGGAACAACTGGATGCCGAACTGGGTCGCATAGTAACGGCGGGCATGCCGGTCTATCGGGTGTTCCTTGCCGATGGCGATGCCATGACTCTTTCCGCCCGCAGGCTGCACGCCGTAATGGATATGCTCAACCGCTGGTTACCTCACAAACCCAGAGTCAGTGCCTATTGCCTGCCACGCAATCTCCGCAACAAGTCAGTTGCTGATCTGCGTGCGCTGCGGGAAAAAGGCCTGAGTCTTGTTTATGTCGGCTGCGAAACCGGCGACGATGAATTGCTGGGTATTATTGAAAAAGGCGAAACCTTTGACAGCTCGCTGGCAGCGCTGGAAAAACTCAGGCAGGCCGGTATCAAAAGCTCCGTCATGGTGCTGAATGGACTTGGCGGGCCCGAACTCAGCGAACGCCATGCCATCAACAGTGCACAACTGATGAACGCCGCACAACCCGAGTATCTGTCCACCCTGGTGGTTGAACTGCCCAACGGGACAGAGCGTTTCACCAGAAACTTCCATGGGCGGTGGCGCAAACTGGGCAAACTCGAGTTGTTTCGGGAAATGGAAATATTTCTGGATCACCTTGAGCTGGAAAACACCATCTTTCGCAGCGATCACGCCTCCAACTACCTGGTTCTGAAAGGTGTACTTGGCAAGGACAAAAATGCCCTGCTCACAACAGTTCGCACCGCCATTCATAAACCGGGACACATTCCCCTGCGCGAGGAGTGGCAGCGCGGGCTTTGAGCACGGGCTTTGAGCACGGGCTTTGCGCACGGGCCTTGAAAGCACCGTGCCGGTTGACGGCTCAACACCTGTTTGCACTGTCCGCGACGGTGACAGTCACAGTTAATAATCATGTTAGACTAACGGACAAATCATCACCGCAGAGGCATCTGTATGAGCGAGCAACACAAGGCCACTTTCAAGAGTTTTGATACCAGCACTGAACAGGACTGGAAAATCATTGGCAAAGCCTTTAATGAATTTGCCTCGGACCTGCCGACCCGCGTCCTGAAACATCTGGAGTTGCTGAAGGGTGACTGCGGTGGTTTTCCTGTTGATCGCATGGAACATTGTCTGCAGACCGCAACGCGGGCATATGAAGCCGGTGAGGATGAGGAATATGTCGTGGTGGCGCTGCTGCACGATATTGGAGACACACTGGGCACCTACGATCATGGAGAAATAGCCGCCGCCATTCTCAAGCCCTTTGTCTCTGAAGCCAATTACTGGCTGCTGCGCCATCACCAGATTTTTCAGGGGTACGACTATTTTCACCACCTGGGTGGCGACCGGGACATGCGCGAGAAGTATGCCGACTCCCCTCACTACGAATACACCCGGAAATTTTGTGAGCTGTACGATGGCAAAGCCTTTGATCCCGAATACCCATCCAGACCTCTGGCGTTTTTTGTCCCCATGGTCCACCGGGTGATGGCACGTCCTCGCAAAACCATTTTTAACGGTATCAAGGACGACTGAGCAGGAACAACGGCGCATTCATGACCAGCAGGAAAAAAATCGGCAGTAGCGCCATCGAATCCATCATATTGCGCGGTGCACGCCAGAACAATTTAAAAAACCTGTCGCTCGAACTTCCTGTCAACAAGCTGATAGTCATCACCGGCGTCAGTGGTTCGGGCAAGTCAACCCTGGCCTTTGATACCATTTACGCTGAAGGGCAGCGGCGTTATGTGGAAACCTTCTCCGCCTACGCACGCCAGTTTCTTGATCGCATGGACAAACCGGCGGTCGACAGCATCGAGGGTATACCACCCGCCATCGCCATAGATCAGACCAACCCGGTACGTACCTCACGCTCAACCGTGGGCACCATGACCGAGTTGAATGACTACCTGAAACTTGTTTATGCCCGCCTGTCACACCTGCATTGCCCCGGCTGTCAGCGGCAGGTCAAACGTGACTCCACTCAGAGTATCATTGCCGATTTACAGGCCAGCCTGGCACCCGAAACACGTCTGCATGTCTGTCTGCCAGTCACAGTGCCGCACAATTTCAGTGAACAGGAAGTACTGCAGTGGCTGACGCAGCAGGGGTATACTCGCATCCAGGCGCGTACTGACACCCAGGTGCACGCCGTACAGGACCGATTGCGACTGCGCCCGGAGAACCTGGAACGCCTTGCTGAGGCCATCGAAACCGCGCTGCACCATGGCAACGGCCATGTCCTGATATATTGTGACCCCGACCAGCCCGAACAGCAGATCAGGCCCTACTCCGCTCACCTGCATTGCCCGTCATGCGACAGGGAATTCAACGACGCCGGACCGGGTACTTTTTCTTTCAACTCGCCGATTGGTGCCTGTGAAACCTGCCGTGGGTTTGGTCGCATCATTGATGTCGATTTTGACCTGGTCATTCCTGATCAAAACAAGACCTTGCGCGAAGGTGCCGTCAGAATCTGGCAGAGCGCCAGTTATCTGGAATGCCAGCATGACATGGAAAAATTTGCGCGCAAACGCAACATTCCTCTGGACATACCCTGGCGCGAACTGACTGATGAGCAGCGTTTGTGGGTGCTGGAAGGCGAAGGCGGCTGGAGCGACAACCTGTGGTACGGCGTGAGGCGTTTTTTCGCCTGGCTGGAAAGCCGCGCCTATAAAATGCATATTCGGGTACTGCTGTCACGTTACCGGGCCTACACCGAATGCCAGTCATGTCATGGCGCCCGCCTGAAGCCGGAAGCATTGTGGTGGCGCCTGCACCGCAGCCCGCCGGTTGCCGGCGATAACGCATCAACGGCCGACAGCTATGCCATCAATGAACTGATGACCATGTCGCTGGATGACTGTTCAGCATTTTTCGACACACTTCACCTGCCTGGCAAACTGGATGCAGCAACCACCCTCCTGATGGGTGAAATCCGCTCCCGGCTGACCTATCTGCTCGATGTTGGACTTGGTTACCTGACACTGGACCGGCAGTCACGTACGCTGAGTGGTGGAGAGGTGCAGCGCATCAATCTGACCACGGCGCTGGGCACCTCGCTGGTGAACACCCTGTTTGTGCTGGATGAACCCAGCATTGGCCTGCACACACGAGATATGCAGCGGATGGTCAGTATCCTGCAACGACTGCGGGATGCCGGCAATTCACTGATTGTAGTAGAGCACGACCCGCAGGTGATGCTGGCCGCAGACCTGATTATTGATATCGGCCCGGGCCCCGGCAAGCAGGGTGGTGAAGTACGCTTTATGGGAACGCCTGCAGCGCTGCTGAAACACAGGGATTCTCTGACGGCAAAATACCTGCGCAATGAGTTGCAGGTGTCCACACCCGCAATACCGGATCCCGACCGGAACCTCAGATCTATTTGTATTACCGGGGCCACCGAACACAATCTCAGAAATCTTGATGTAGAGGTTCCGCTTGGCCAGCTGGTGTGTCTGACCGGTGTCAGTGGATCTGGCAAGTCCACACTGATGCGCGACATCCTGTACCGCGGTCTGTGCCGCGAACTGGGCATCACCACGGAGGCGCCCGGAGCACACCACAGCATCACCGGCCATGAACACATCAGCAACATCATGTTTGTGGATCAGAGTCCGCTGGGCAAAACCACCCGTTCGATCCCGGCAACCTATGTCGGCGCCTTTGATGTCATTCGCAAACGGTTTGTGAATCAGCCACTGGCCAGAGAGCGCGGTTACAAGCCAGGAATATTCAGCTTTAATTCAGGCAACGGTCGCTGCCCTGTCTGTGCTGGCAACGGTTTTGAACATGTAGAAATGCAGTTTCTCAGTGACGTGTATTTGCGCTGCAGCGAATGCAATGGCAAGCGTTATCGCCGGGAAATTCTGGAAGTCAGATTGCTGGACCCCAAGGACAGTCGACGCGCGCTGTCCATCGCTGATGTACTCGAACTGACAGTGGCTGAAGCGCTGGCATTCTTTGCGGACGACAGGGAAATAGAAAACTGCCTGCAGCCACTTCTGGATGTAGGCCTGCATTATCTGCAGCTGGGTCAGGCAGTGCCAACGTTGAGCGGCGGGGAATCTCAACGACTGAAACTGGCCGGTCACCTGACGACAGTGCAACGGCCAGCCAGAAAACGTGAGACTGCAAAGCAACCGGGCACGCTTTTCCTGTTTGATGAACCGACGACCGGTCTGCATTTTCACGATATCCATGTTCTGCTTAACGCTTTCCGTAAACTCCTGCAGGCCGGTCACTCTCTGCTGATCATCGAACACAATCTGGACGTCATCCGTGCCGCAGACTGGCTGATTGACATCGGGCCGGAGGGTGGCATCGGCGGCGGCAGACTGGTTGGCACCGGCACGCCAGAGGATTTTGTCACCGAGGGCACAGGACATACAGCCGATGCCTTGCGCGACTACCGGACGGACCTCCCGCGCGTGCGCACAGGAAAAGCCGGCAAAAAACGCATGGCCGCCATCCAGATACATCGCGCCCGCGAACACAATCTGAAAAACATCAGTGTCAGCATCCCGTGGAACAGTTTTACGGTGGTGACCGGTGTCAGCGGCAGCGGCAAAAGTACGCTGGCTTTTGATATTGTGTTTGCCGAAGGCCAACGTCGCTATCTGGAGTCATTGAACGCCTATGCCCGCCAGTTTGTGCAACCGGCCACCCGGCCTGATGTAGATGCCATCCACGGCATTCCGCCAACAGTTGCCATTGAACAACGAACCAGCCGCGGCGGCCGCAAAAGTACCGTGGCAACATTAACCGAGATCTACCATTTTCTGAGACTGGTATTCGTCAAACTTGGCACCCAGTACTGCCCACGTTGCGATGTTGCCATTCAGCCACAAAGCCGCGACATGATTCTGTCCAGACTGGTTCGCGACTGGCAGGGACAGACCATCAGCGTGCTGGCGCCGTCCGTCGCTGGCCGCAAAGGTCTGTATAAGGAACTGGCTGCCTGGGCCGCAGCAAAAGGCTACACACAGTTGCGTGTTGACGGGAGTTACCTGCCCAGCAATGACTGGCCGGCGCTCGATCGCTACAGGGAACATAACATTGAAATACTGATCGGCCAGTGCACTGTGAACAAGAAGCATGAACAGCAGCTTGCCGCATTGATTGACGAGGCACTGGCTGTTGGCAACGGTCTGCTTATGGTGAGCGCTACACCGAACGCCGACGCAAAAACTGCAGAAGCCCTGTTCTCTACCCGTCGCGCATGTCCGGGCTGCGGCGACAGCTTTGATGATCTGGATCCACGCCTGTTTTCATTCAACTCAAAACATGGCTGGTGTCATACCTGCTTTGGCACCGGAGAACAATTGCCCGACTTCTCCGAGGATCTCACCGGTGAAGAAGAAAACTTCCTGGAAGCAAACCCGGATAGTGGTTCAGTCAGGACGTGTAAATCCTGCCAGGGTACACGACTCAACCCCGTCGCACTGGCCGTGCGTTTTCAGGACAGGAATATCGCTGAACTCACCGCGCTGTCTGTTGACAGTGCTGCCGTTGCCATCGGAAAAATCAGATTGGATACAAAACAGCAGGCAATAGCCAGAGACATACTGCCCGAACTTAACGGGCGCCTGCACTTTCTGCAAAAAACGGGATTGGGATATTTAAGCCTGGACCGGGCCGCACCCACATTGAGCGGAGGTGAAGCGCAACGTATCCGGCTGGCCTCCCAGCTGGGCTCAAACCTGCAGGGTGTCTGTTATATTCTGGATGAACCGACCATCGGGCTGCACGCGCGCGACAACGCCCTGCTGATAAAAACGCTGCGCGAGCTGCAACAACATGGCAATACTGTTGTCGTTGTTGAACACGATGATGCCACCATGACAGAGGCTGATTATCTGATTGATGTGGGACCTGGCGCCGGTGTCAATGGTGGGGAAATCGTTGCCACTGGCACGCTGGCACAGATAAAAAAATCGAAACGCTCACTGACCGGTCAGTTTCTGGCCAACCCGTTGCGTCATCCCCTGCCGGCACTGCGCGATGAAACCCAGCGGTCAAAAATTGACAAAGCCACTCTCAACATACGTGGGGCGATTTTGAACAATCTGCGCAGTGTTGATGTTGATATCCCGTTGCACAGACTGGTCGCTGTCACCGGTGTCAGCGGCGGTGGCAAGAGCACACTGATCCGCGGGATTCTCTACGACAATTTGCGAGACGTGGTGATTGCCGCCAACAAACGCGGTGCGCGCCCGTCAAGGAAAAAACCGGACTGGCACGGCTGTGCGTCGATAGACGGATGGCAGTCCATCAACAGCATTTTGCAGGTCGATCAGACGCCCATTGGCAAAACACCCCGTTCCTGTCCTGCCAGTTACATCGGCATCTGGGACACAATCCGCAAGCTGTTTGCGGATACTGTGGACGCTCGCCTGCGCGGCTACCAGCCCGGGCGATTCTCCTTCAATGTTGCCGGTGGACGCTGTGACACCTGCAGCGGTAATGGAATGCAGAAGATCGAGATGAATTTCTTGCCTGATGTCCGTGTAGACTGCGAAGCCTGTGGTGGCTGGCGATTCAACAATGAAACATTATCTGTCCGGTACAAAGGCCAACACATCGGTCAGGTACTGGCCATGAACATTGATACGGCCGTTGAGTTTTTTGAACCGGTACCGTCTGTTTACCATCCTCTGCGTCTGCTGCAGGATGTTGGCCTGGGTTATCTGACCCTGGGTCAGCAAAGCCCGACACTCAGTGGCGGTGAGGCACAGCGCATCAAGCTGGTCGCAGAGCTGGCCAAGGCAAAACCGCACCTGAGTCTGCGGGGCAGCAAACCACCGCACAAACTGTATGTACTGGATGAGCCAACTGTGGGCCTGCACATGGCCGATGTCGAAAAGCTGTTGCGCGTACTTCACCGTCTGGTGGATGCAGGCAATACCGTCATTGTTGTCGAACACAATCTGGATGTGATTGCCGAGGCAGACTGGATAATCGACATGGGACCGGAGGGTGGACAAGGCGGTGGCAAGGTGGTGGTTCAGGGCAGCCCGGCCAGAGTGGCACGCAGCAAACGATCGCATACCGGACGTTATCTGGCGCCCCTGCTGTGCTGATTATGCTGACCAGACTATCCGGACCGGTCAGAATCAACCTATACTGATGTCCATGCAATCAGCAATCACATCAAAACAGTTCACTTTTGTCGCAGGGCTGGCGTTGGCAACCTGGCTGATATTGACCAGTGTCAGTAGCGCGCAAGCTGATACCGGCTCTGTTCCACCTTCTGTGCAGCTGGTCATCAACGGGCATGACTTTCCGTCGGACGCTTACGCCCTGCTGGTGCAGGAAATCGGCAGCGAAATGCCGGTGTTGGCCGTGAATGCGGAACTGGCGCTGAACCCGGCATCCACCATGAAAGTGCTGACTACCCTGGCGGCACTGGAGAAGCTGGGCCCGGCTTACACCTGGAGAACACAAATATATGCGCTGGGTGACGTGCAGGGTGGCGTGCTTACGGGTGACCTGCTGATTCGTGGTGGCGGCGACCCGTTTCTGGTGGAAGAAAACGTACGTAGCATGCTCAAAACCCTGCAGCGCCGGGGGATTCAGCGGATCAGCGGCAACCTGATACTGGATACGGCCGTTTTCGACCCGCTGGTTTCACAAGGCGACAGTCTGGACAACCAGAGCAACCGCGCCTATAACGTGTTGCCACATGGCCTGATGATGAATTTCCAGACCGTGTCGTTCTATTTCTACCCGCATGACAATGGGCGCGACGTCATTATCAAAGCCGATCCGATGTTGCCAAACCTGACCATCGATAACAGACTGCGTCTGACAAACGCGCCTTGTACAGGCTTTCAACGTGGCATCAGTTTCAGCGAGGACAGGGATTACAATACTGTCATTTTTAGTGGTCAGTTTCCGGGCGCCTGCGAAGAATACGCGATCACGCGGGCGGTGCTGGACGCACCACAATATGCCTATGGTCTGTTCCGTCAATTGTGGCAGGAGTTGGGTGGCAGCCTGGACGGCAATCTGCAGTCAGGATCGTTACCGGCCGATACCGACATCAGCCCTCTCGTTGTCTGGCAATCTCCCCCGCTCAGTGATGTGATCAAGTCAATCAACAAGTACAGCAACAACATGATGACCCGCCAACTGTTGCTGACTCTCGGTCTGGAATACGCTGGTATTCCTGCCAACGCGGAGAATGGCATCGCAGCTGTACACAGTTATCTGGCCGACATCGGGGTGGACCATTCAGCACTGGTGATGGCCAACGGTGCCGGACTTGCCCGGGAAGCCAGGCTAACCGCATCCATGCTGAATGCCGTGCTGCAGCGAGCCTATGTTATCCCCAATATGCCTGAATTCATGGCCGCACTGCCGCTGGCCGGTCTCGACGGTACCATGCGGGACAGACTCGCGGATGAACCGGGCAGCGGGCGGGTTCACGTCAAAACCGGTTCCTTGAGTGGTGTCGCCGCTATCGCCGGGTATGTACACGCCTATTCCGGCAAACGTTATGTTGTGGTGGCGCTCGTCAACCATCCGCGCAGCGATACAGGCACCGGCCAGGAACTTGGCGACAGCTTGCTGCGCTGGGCGCTGGAGCAATAACAACAGCAGGAACCCTGGCCGGTTTTAACAGTCCAAGACCAGATGACATTCACGTTCAGGTCGGTTACATGACGCATTCTTTTGGCACGGATGAGATGTTCCGGAATTGGGAACCTCCGCTGCAGATCACTGATATCCCGCAGGAAGAATTGAGGGGGAGTGGAAATAAGTCCAGACAAAGGCACACCCTGCTTGCGCCGGTACTGGCAAGCATTGGTTTGCACACTTTGGTACTCAGTGTCGCAATTTATACAGGTTTCCATCAGAGCCGGAACAAGGAGCCGCAGCCGACAGGCAATCCGAGTCTGCAGGTCAGATTTGTTTCAGCAGCGCCTCAGGCATTAACACCGGCCGAAGCCGCACCAGAAGAAGCCGCACCGGAAGCAGTCACGCCAGAACAGCAACCACCCGCCCGGACTGTCGTGGAACAGGTGCCACCTCCGACTACGGATCAGGTTACTGAATTACCTTCCCCACCGCAGCCTGTATCTGTCACGCCCACCCCTGATCAATCGGAAGACGCGCCCAGGCTGTTGGCACCGATGTTACCCGACATTCGCAACAGCGTGCGTTCGGCGGCGACAGCAACTGACCCGGGATCCGGCTATAACCCGGCGTGTGATACGCGCCAGCAGCGCAATGAATTGATAGATTGTGGCAGCAGCAACAATGAGGGGTACGACTATGCCAGCGCGGAACAGAATCCTGTCACGCTGTTTTTTGCCTTGCCGGTTGCCACTGATACACCGCCAGCGACACGTGATCGCACAGAAACGGCTAATAGGGTGCGGGCCAACATCGACATGGTTGAAAGCTTTCTCACTGCAAACCGCACCAAACGCGCAGTTCTGGGTCAGCCGTAACGCCCGGTAATATAATCTTCAGTCTGTTTTTTGCCGGGATTGGTAAACAATGTATCCGTATCGCCATACTCCACCAGGTTACCCATGTACATGAACGCTGTGTAGTCGGATACCCGGGCAGCCTGTTGCATATTGTGCGTAACAATAATGATAGTGTATTCGCGCTTGAGCTCATTGATCAGCTCTTCAATCTTAAGTGTTGAAATCGGATCCAGTGCTGATGCAGGTTCATCCAGCAGAATTACTTCCGGCTCGATGGCAATTGCGCGAGCGATCACCAGACGTTGCTGCTGACCGCCGGACATACCAAAAGCATTGTCCTGCAAGCGATCCTTGACTTCATCCCACAAGGCAGCAGCCCGCAGTGACTTTTCCACAACCTCGTCCAGCACTCTGCGTGAAGTTACCCCTTGCAGACGCAGACCGTATGCGACATTCTCGTAGATTGACTTGGGGAACGGATTGGGTTTCTGAAACACCATGCCAACACTACGACGAAGATCTGCCACATCCACATCCCTGTCATAAATGTTCTTTCCGTCCATCAGGATCCGGCCATCGATGCGGCAAATATCCACCAGATCGTTCATCCGGTTAAAGCAACGTAACAGCGTTGATTTGCCACAACCGGACGGTCCGATAAACGCGGTTACCCGCTTCTCCGGAATGGTCAGGCTGACACTGTGCAGCGCCTGGTCATTGCCATAATACAGATTCAGGTTTTCAACTTCGATCTTGGTTTCTTCTGCCGCCATCGACATGTGTTCGCGTTCTGAGGTAAGGCGCGCGCCGGCTGCTGACACGGAAGGCCGGTCGCGCTTTGCAACCGAACCGGCCGGATTCTGGGTCGTCTCTGACATCGTTGGGTCCCGCTCTTTGTCTTGTGATATGTTCATAAATTCATTCAGCCTTAGTCGCCGGCACTGCGATATCGCTCACGCAGATGATTGCGGATGCTGATAGCGGTCAGATTCAATACAACAATCAGCATGACCAGTATGAGCGCAGTGGCATATACCAGGGGGCGTGCTGCCTCCACATTCGGACTCTGGAAACCGACGTCATAAATATGAAAACCCAGATGCATGATCTTGCGTTCCAGATGTATAAACGGGAAAGTTCCGTCCACCGGCAACGTTGGAGCAAGTTTAACGACCCCCACCAGCATCAGCGGTGCCACCTCTCCCGCGGCACGGGCTATAGCAAGAATCAGACCGGTCATCATTGCCGGTGTAGCCAGCGGTACGACAACTTTCCACAGTGTTTCAGACTTGGTTGCACCCAGTGCCAGACTGCCCTGACGTATGGTACTCGGGATGCGCGCGAGTCCCTCCTCCGTGGAAACTATGACAATCGGCAATGTCAGCAGCGCCAGTGTCAACGAAGCCCAGAACAGACCGGGCGTGCCAAATGTGGGCGCCGGCAACGATGCCTCGTAAAACAGCTGGTCAATATTTCCGCCCAGAAAATAAACAAAAAACCCCAGACCGAACACACCGTACACAATGGACGGTACACCGGCCAGATTGTAAACGGAAATACGTATGATACGTGTCATCGTCCCCTGTTTGGCATACTCACGCAAATAGATGGCGGCCAGAATACCGAACGGGGTCACGATAATTGACATGACAAACACCATGGTCACGGTACCGAAAATGGCGGGGAAAATACCGCCTTCCGTGTTCGCCTCACGTGGTTCGTCGGACATGAATTCCCACAGACGCTCGACATACTGCCCAAGCTTCGCAAAAACGGACATGGCATTGGGTGCGGTAATACGCACGATAGTTGCCAGTGTGATATCGACTTCGCTACCGTCACTTGTTCGCATGCGCAGCGTATCACGCCTGGTACTTTGGTAAATTACGTCGAGCTCTTCTCGCAGCACCGCATAGTCTGAATCAAACTGTACGCGAGCTGATTCAATTCGGGCACGCTCTTGCGCTTCAATATCAGCGGGAGGCGGATTAAGCTCCAGATTACGTTCATCAAGCCGCAGTCGTTCGATGCCAGTATTGATACGACCGATCTCGCCTCGCTCCAGGCGCCTGATTTGTGCAAACAGTGACAGACTTCGCTCCACTGAATCCTGCAGTTCTGTCCAGAAACTGCTGTCTTCAGGACGACTGATCACATCACCATCGCGCAACAGCGCAACCGGCTGACCGTAAAAATTGCCCCATTCCCGGCGTTCCACGACGTAGATATCCTGCGGATACTGCCATTCGTCCATGCCCAGTTGCATGTACCAGGCAAAATCACGACCGGTCTGGTCACGATTTCCCAGTTTGATAAGGTGCCGGGTAACCAACTCCTCATTCTCCGGCACAATTTCTCCGGAGTCCCTGGCCACTGCCGCAGGTACTACCTGACTGCGTACCGGCTCCCCGATCAGCGTGACGCGCTCCCCTGCGCCCGTGGTCAGATTGATCAATGCGACATCTGAAGGCCAGAAATGACTGAACCCTCTGACGGCAATCAGGCCGATCAGGCCAATCACCATGATCATACACATGGCTACTGCGCCGCCGTTAAGCCAGATCCAGGGCGTACCACTTTTAAACCATTGTTTCATTGACCAGTCTCTTTCCTGATGCGAACCGACTCTGTGAATTAAAGATTGCTGTAACGCTGTCGCAAGCGCTGCCGAATGATTTCTGCCAACGTATTGACCACAAAGGTCAGGGCAAGCAGAACCAGGGCTGCCAGGAACAGCACCCGGAAGTGTGATGATCCAACTGCTGTTTCCGGGAGTTCTACCGCGATATTCGCGGATAACGTCCGCATGCCTTCAAAAATATTGAAATTGACCACAGGGCTGTTGCCTGTCGCCATCAATACAATCATGGTTTCACCGACCGCCCGGCCAAAACCCATCATGACAGCAGAAAAAATACCCGGACTTGCGGTGGGCAGAACAACGCCCAAAACCGTCTGCCAGCGAGTAGCGCCGAGCGCCAGTGAACCTTGCGTCAGGTGCCGTGGTACCGTAAAGACAGCGTCCTCGGCAATTGAAAAAATTGTCGGGATGACTGCAAATCCCATGGCAATACCAACAATCAGCGCATTGCGTTGATCGTAAGTAATGCCTATATCAGTGAACCACTGACGCATGCTGCCATCAAAAAACCAGATTTCAACCCATGGGCTGGCCTGTATGCATAAGAAACCGAACACCAGAATTAGCGGCACCAGCAATGCAGCCTCCCAGCCGTCCGGTATGTGACTCCTGAAACCTGCCGGTAATCGTCCCCACAGATAGGCAAAACCAATCATCATCACCGGCATCAGAATAAAGAAACTGAATATGGCCGGCAGATTGCCTTCCACAAAGGGCGCCAGCCACAATCCCGCCAGAAAACCGAGAATCACTGTCGGCAAGGCCTCCATGATTTCTATACTGGGTTTGACCACGCCACGCAGCTTCGGCGTCATGAAATAGGCTGTATAGATGGCACCGGCAATCGCCAGCGGCATGGCAAACAGCATGGCGTAGAACGCAGCTTTGAGAGTACCGATGGTCAATGGCATCAAACTGAACTTGGATTCAAACTCGTCAGTGCCTGATGAGGACTGCCAGATATATTCCGGATCAGCGCGGCCTTCATACCAGACCTTGTTCCACATCGCCTTCCATGACAACTGCGGGTGCTCGTTCCAGAGCTCTGCAGCAAACACGGTCATCTGATCGTCCATGACCAGAATTCGTTCATTGATCTGGGAAATTGCAACCTGCTGCAGCGGCCGCTCGCTGAATTGCGACAGGTACAGCGTGCGCGATGAGGTGCCGTAGTGGATACCAATGTAACCGTCGGCATCAACAGCAACAAACCCTTTGCGAGTGTATTCAGGCGCGATGGCGGTGATCGCTGCATTGTGTGAACGGAACTGGCGAACTTCCTCCAGGCTGTATTCATTCTGGTCATCCCGGACCAGGAACCACTGACTCAGCTCACCGTTGTCTTTGCCAAACACCAGGGATACGGTGCCCACCAGAAACTCGACAGCCGTGATCTGGTGGCCATCGCCCACATTCACGGACTCAACCAGACGCGCCTGTGCCGGTGTGGAGATATCGTAGTAATGCACCCTGCCCCGCGCATCTGTCACAAACAGATTACGCAATGATTTATCCAGCAACAGCCGGGTCGCCTGCCCCGGCACCCGTGGCAGCTCGTTGACGGTCCGGGTAACCTGAACCTGCCCGGTCAATAAATTGTTACGCGTTGAGAGGTTCACCAGCAGCAGTCGTCCGTCAACGGTCTGTGCCGCAATTGCGCTGCCACCCGGTCCGCGAGTAACAGTCTCCATGGCAATCAGGTTGATTGCACGCCCCTGATCATCTATCTGTATGGGTGACTCTCCCAGCGGATATTCGAGCCCCGGCGTGAGGACCCGCTGATCATCCGGAAAGCTGATGGCAAAATCATGCCTGACCACCTGGGCCTGACCGTTATCAAAACCGTACACATGGGTATTGGAAATGGATTCTGCTGAGGCAAAGCTGGTGACCTGTGAGTTGGCAGGTTTTGCCACCTCAAACCGGTACTCCGACCTGCCAGTGTCAGCGTTGAAAAACACCACTTCAGCATTGTCGGTATATTGAATCCCCAATGTCTGATAGCGCTCCAGCAGCAACCGGGATGTTGACGCCTCCTGCTCCGGCAGCGCGTAGGATGCCTGTTCCTCTACGGTTGCACCGCGCAGTATCGGTGCAACTTCGTAGAACAGATAGATGAAGATGGTTGCCAGCGCCAGCACAACGCCATAACCTGCTGCGGTAATACCCCAGCGCGACAGCTTGTCCCTGAATGCACGCTTGCGCCGCAATTGCTGACGGCGCTGGGCATCAGGTAACAGACTGACCCGCGGTTTAACAGGGGCAGGTATATCCGGGGAAAGGTCGGCCATATATGAACTCAGTCCTTACTCTTTGCTTTTTATGCTGATCTTTTGCTGTGTTTTCCGACCCTGCGAAGATACCGGCATAACGACTCGAAGACCACATTATTTGTATGACACTTCGATGACATTACGGCCTTATTCTATTCCCAGCTCGGCCAGCACACGATCGGCAACAACTGCCGGCAGCGTCACAAAACCGTCCCGATCCACCACTTCCTGCCCCTGCTTGCTGTAGACCATTTTCACAAACTCCCGCGTCAGTGGATCCAGTTCGCGATTCGGGTGTTTGTTGATATAGACAAACAGGTAGCGGGCCAGCGGATAATCCCCGGATGCAGCGTTTGCCGGGCTAGGCTCATATGCTACACCACCGTCGGTGGCCGCAATCGACAGCGCACGTACACCAGAGGTGCGGTAGCCTATACCCGAATAGCCAATACCATTGATGGATTCAGTCACACCCTGCACAACAGACGATGAACCGGGCTGCTCGTTGATGCTCGATTTGAAGTCACCACCGCACATCGCATTGTCCTTGAAAAAACCGTAGGTACCGGACACTGCATTGCGGCTGTAGAGCGCAAAGTCCCGGTTTGCCCAGGCACCGGTCAGGCCCAGTTGGCCCCAGCGAGTGATATCTTCAGCAAAACCGCAACGACGAGTTGCCGAAAAAATGGCATCAACCTGCGGCAGACTCAGTGACTCGAGGGGGTTATCGCGGTTTACATACACCGCCAGCATATCAACAGCCACTGGCAACTCAGTGGGTCGGTAACCAAACCGGGCCTCAAACTCCTGAATTTCTGACTGTCGCATGCCCCGGCTCATCGGTGCCAGCATGGCCGTGCCTTCAGTCAACGCCGGTGGCGCAGTTGAAGAACCGGCGCCCTGAATCTGGACATTCACATTCGGATAGAATTTGTTGAATTCTTCTGCCCACAGGGTCATCAGGTTGTTCAGCGTGTCTGAACCAATGCTGGACAGGCTGCCAGAAACGCCTGATTCGCGAACATAATCACGCAGCGCGGGATCTACGTCTGCCATCGCCGGGGTTGCCAGTGTCGCAAATCCACCGAGTGTTGCGGCTGCAACAATAGTCTTCAACTTAATCATGATGCATGTCTCCTGTCAGATGGGCAGTAACGTCCTGCCATTACGGACGAGGACTATACCCAACTCATGTGACAAATATATGACAATTCTGTAATGTACAACTCAGTCAGTCGCCTTTTCCCTGATTTCCGATTCTGCCAGTGTTGCTGCAGCCGCATCTGGCGCAGACTCCGCCATATCGACGGAAGGCAGCGCGCTGCCCAACTCTGCCAGACGGATGGCAATACGTGTTGACCTCTCAGCCACGCGGAGCATGATCCGCAGGCTGTCTATGGCAGGATTCAGTCGTCGAACCGGTATCTGTCCGGAAACACCTGCCTCAAGCAGTCGGGTTTTAAGCGTTCGCCACTGCTCCCGGAGGTGCTGATAGGCCTGTTCCAGTTCCCCTGTGTTAAATCCGTCCAGACGAGGATCGCTGTTTTCAATCAACTTCAACACCGACAGCTGGTAAGCCAGGATCTCATCGCGAACGGACGTCTGCAGCAAGAACTCAACGTCGGCGTCATTTTCAGCATTTTCATGCGCCTGCGTGACGGCCTCATCAATATAACCCGCAATTCTGAGTATGGTGGGCAAATGACGACTGACATCCGCGTGCAGACGCTCCGATTCAAGCTGAGTGACTGCAATTTCAACGGATTGCGCCAATTGCCTGAGCCCGTCATGCTGATCCTTTAACTGTTTTCCGGGTGGACCTTCGTTGCTGAATGCTGCGACTGCGTGACTGCGCGTCAGCTCAGCCATTCTCTGCAACTCCAGCATAAACGCGTGCAGTGCCAGTTCCGGCGAGGCCATGATATTCCTGTCCAGAAATTGCGGGCGCCCCAACTGCTCAACCAGATCCACAAATCTGCCCGACAGCCAATTGCCCAGTCGTAGCATCAGCGGACTCTGTAACAGCACGCCCACAATGTTGAATACTGTATGGAACACGGCCAGGCTCAGGGCCGGATACATGGCAACCGAGGGCTGACTTTGATACAGAAGAATGACCACTGGTAACATGGCAATGCCAACCAGCGCATTAAAACTGTTTATGAGCACGTGGCCGGCGGCTACGCGCTTGGCATTGGGCGTGGCACCTATCACTGCCAGCGCCGACGTCGATGTAGTCCCGACTGTTGCACCGATTGCTGCAGCCGCTGCCGCCGGAAAGCTGATCAGCCCGCCGGTGAGCGCAGTCAGTGTCAGCGCAATTGCTGCACTGGAGGATTGCGTCAGCAACGTCATGGCAAATCCGACCAGAATGAATACTACAGCACCCGGGAATCCCTCTGGCGACAATGCAGCCAGATTGATGCCGGCGGCAACGCCGGTAAACGCCTCACGTAGAAAGTCGATTCCCAGAAAAAACAGACCAAAACCCGCCAGAGCCTCACCGACCGCGCCAATTCGTCGGTTGGGACCAATCATGCGCATCAGCATGCCGGCACCGAGCATTGGCAAGGCAAAAGAGCTGATCTTGAACTGAAAGCCTACAGCAGCCACCAGCCAACCCGTCATTGTAGTGCCCACGGTGGCTCCCAGGACGATTCCCAGGGCCTGATGGATGCCCAGCAGGCCCGCGTTCACAAATCCGATTGTTGCAACCGTGACGGCACTTGACGATTGCACCAGGGCCGTGAGAAAAAATCCGGAAAACAGTCCCCGCCAGGTCGTTTTTGTGGATCGCGCCAGAATATCGCGCAATGCGGCACCCGCCGCTATTTTTAAACCATCCGTAATCATGGCGACGGCCAGCAAGAACAAGCCCAGCCCGCCAGCCAGCGTCCCCAGTGCCAGTAACATCAAAACGCTCCTGCTTTAATTGCCATACTGACTCAACCGGTATCCGGATTTATCTGAATACCACGGTTTTGCCCCCATTGACGATGATGCGATGTTCGCAATGCCACTTCACCGCCCGCGCAAATGCGGCACATTCGGCATCCCGGCCAATCTGCATCAGTTCTTCAATATCAAAATTGTGATCAATGCGTTCCACCGCCTGTTCGATGATGGGTCCCTCATCCAGCTCGGTGGTCACGTAGTGAGCGGTCGCCCCGATTATCTTGACGCCCCGCATATAGGCCTGACGATAGGGATCGGCGCCCTTGAAACCAGGCAGAAACGAGTGGTGTATATTGATCGCGCGACCTGTGAGGGCCTGACACATGGTCGGCGACAAAATCTGCATGTAGCGTGCCAGTGCCAGCAAATCTACCGATTTCCGGTTGATGATATCCAGGATGGCAGACTCTTGCTGCAGCTTTGTCTCTGCGGTCACCGGCAAATGATAAAAATCCAGCCCATACCACTCCGTGATACCGCGCATATCCTCGTGATTTGAAACCACGCCGACAATCTCGGCCGGCAGCGCCCCGCTGCTCCACCGGTGCATCAGATCAGTCAGGCAATGCCCGTGGCGCGAAACTGCCAGCAACACCCGGGGTTTTATCCGGAGATCATGAAAGCTCCACTGCATCCGGAACTGATCGGCTATGTCGTGAAAGTCCTGATCCAGTTTTTCGGACGACGGCAGATGTGCTTCGGCCTCTTCAAATTCCACCCGCATAAAAAACCGGTCAATGATCGGGTCACGATGCTGTGCTGCCTCACTGATGGTCGCGCCGCGCTGAAACAGGAAATCACTGACGGCACGAACAATTCCATTGGCCTCCGGGCAGGAGACGGTCAATACATATTTGTGGCGATTATCTGTTTTTATCATGCAGAACTCTCAACCTCTCTTCGGACTTACTCTCTTCGGGCTTATCGCGCAGGCGCGCATGTTACCACTTTTTCCGATTTCAGGCCGCGTCCACCCGATCAGGGGGTGCCCTTATGAGTTACGTCCCGTTAGGCTGGCAACAGGAAAAATGACGTTAATCACATGCTTTTGAGGAGTTGAATCAAATGAAACCTGCTTACCGAATGATAACCGCTCTCACCATGCTACTGGGAAGCTCCATGGGGTTGGCGCAATCGGCCGCGACCATACCCGCCTCACTGGAGGGCACATATCAGGTAACATTCAATCGTCAGGTGTCGTTCGGTGTATTGCCCGATGGCACACAGCTCACCATGGTGATTGCCCCGGGAGGCAGTCTCTGTCTGGCAGACTATGTTGTCGCCAACCCCGTCACCCGCGCAGGAAGTCCGGGAGAAGCAGTCTGGTCTGCACCGCATCTGGGGCTGGACCTGGTGCTGTCTGACCTCACCAACGGATTTAACGAAGTTAACGTCTTCCAGCTCGACAGCACGAATTTACTTGCCCAGATAACCGGTCAAAAGGTCAGCAACAGCATCGTCTGCGAGCAGCTGGGTACGGTTCCTCCCGCCATGAGCGAGGTCAGTGAAATCTTCCAGCAGGCCCAGCAGCTGTTCCCGGACTACTTCCCACTGGGTGGTCGTGCCAATTTTGCCTATCGGGTTATCGATGGTTTCATTACCAGAAACTATCAGGGTGCAGGCATGACGCTTGCCATAAAAAACAACCAGGTATTTCTGCAGGGCAAAGAATATGGCAGCACCCTGGCACCCGTTGGTTCCATCAATGCAATTAAACAGATACTGGAAGTAGAGCGCGCCTATCAGGAAAGTATCGCTAACCCGGGCACACCGGAAGAACCGACGACGCCTGAGGAACCCACTACACCGGAAGAGCCAACAACACCTGAGGAGCCCACTACGCCGGAAGAGCCTGGCACCGGCATACCACCGGGCGACTTCTCCCTGACCATTTCGGGCACAGTCTCTGCCAGTGTGTTTGGTGTCGTCACCAGTACACCATTGAATATCAGCATAGATTCCATTCCGGCGCCCGGATCTACAGATATTGACGGACTTGAAAATCAGGTACGCGATGCACTCGCAAACGCTGACGGAATTGACGCGTCAACCTTCACATCATTCCAGATCAGTGAAGTAAGCGTTACCAATGACCGCGTATTCTTCCGCGCTCAGTTTGCGGGCACCACAACTACCAGCGGATTCACTGTCAGCCAGTCCTACAACCTGACATACGAATATCTGCGCAAGTAACGAGAAAGCCTGTGTACGATTTCGGGCCGCTGTGAAAACAGCGGCCTTTTTTTATGTCCCGCCGCACGGTATTCTTTACGCATGATCAAATCACTGCGTACTTATCTTGTCAGCCTCCGCTCGGCCCTGCCTGTTACGTGCTTCGTTGCCGGCAGTGCGGTACTGCTTTTATTGCCCTGGACAATTCAGGCAGCAACCCCTTCGCTGAACGGCCAGTGGCGTGGCATGCTGGTAGCGGCAAGCTATGAACCGGTTGAGTTCATCTTCAACCTGCAGCAAATTGATGATAATCCAGTGCGATACCAGGCTACGCTGGACATTCCCGCGCAGTTCCGTGCCAATCTGCCGGCAGCCAGTGTTTCCGTCAACAATGGCAATATCATGATCCGGCTGCCTGACATGCAGGCGGAATACTATGGCAGCCTGATATTTTCGGATGACGGCTCGCAGGTAGTCGCAATTGACGGCGACTGGAGCCAATCCGGCGAATACGTGCCACTTCGACTGCAACCAACGCTGTAACACAACGAGGTGAAACCATTGAAATACCTTCATACCATGGTCCGGGTCAGTGATCTTGACGCATCACTGGATTTTTACTGCAACAAGCTGGGTCTGCAGGAACTGCAGCGCCGCGACAGTGAACAGGGCCGCTTTACTCTGGTATTTCTGGCCGCACCGGGAGACCAGGAAGCGCAGGTAGAACTGACTTACAACTGGGACCCGGAGGTCTACGGCGAAGGTCGCAATTTTGGGCATCTTGCCTATCGCGTCGACGACATCTATGAACTCTGTCAGTCCCTGCTGGATAAAGGCGTAACCATCAACAGGCCACCCCGCGATGGCCGTATGGCATTTATTCGTTCACCTGACAATATATCCATTGAATTGTTGCAGGCCGGCGCTCCGCTGCCGCCGGCTGAGCCCTGGCTGAGCATGCCCAATACCGGCAAATGGTAGTTGTCCATCAACCGATCGCCGCTTGAGGCAATGCCAGCGCTCGTTTATGATTGCGACCTTTATATCAGGGGTGCCTTGTCATGCAATTACTCGATGGAAAACAGACTGCCGAACAGATCAAGGCGGAGATCGCTGAACAGGTTGTAAAGATCAGGGCATCCGGCGGCAAAGCACCTCACCTTGCAGCCATTCTGGTAGGCAGCGACGGAGCCAGTGAAACGTATGTCAACAACAAGGTGCTCGATTGCAAACAGGTTGGATTCGAGTCGACGTTGATCCGTCTGCCTGCCGACATTAGCGAAACCGCCTTACTTGCGCAAATTGCAGAGTTGAACAACAATGATGAAATCGACGGATTCATTGTCCAGGTTCCGCTGCCTGCCCATATTGATGAAACACGGGTAATTCTGGCGATTGATCCGGGCAAGGACGTCGATGGCTTTTCACCCACCAGTGTGGGTCGGATGTGCCTCGGCCTGCCCACATTCATATCCGCAACGCCCAATGGCATCATGGAACTGCTCAAACGTCACGACATTGAAACCAGCGGCAAACACTGCGTAGTCGTCGGGCGCAGCAATATTGTTGGCACGCCGATGTCCATCCTGATGTCCCGCAACAGCAACCCCGGCAATGCCACAGTCACCCTGGTGCACAGTCGCACACCCGATATGAAAGCAATATGCCGCAGCGCGGACATACTGATCGTGGCTATCGGCAAACCGGATTTTGTCACTGCAGACATGGTGAAAGACGGTGCTGTGGTAGTGGACGTTGGTATTACGCGGGTGCCCGATACGTCGCGCCCCAGCGGTTTTCGATTGACCGGTGATGTGGATTTTGCATCTGTCAGCCCAAAATGCTCTTTTATCACACCAGTACCAGGCGGCGTCGGGCCAATGACGCGTGCTTCCCTGCTGCAGAACACTCTTAAAGCCCAGTCATTGCGCGAACAGCGATAAGGAAATTTCCATGTTTGAGAACATCACCAGCTTGCCGGCCGACCCAATTCTCGGCCTGATGGCGGCTTATCGCCAGGACAGCAATCCTCACAAGATCGACCTTGGCGTGGGCGTTTACAAGGACGAGCACGGCCGAACACCGGTCATGCGGGCGGTCAAGGCGGCCGAGCAAAAACTGTTGCTGACTCAGGACACCAAAACCTATGTTGCACCTGCCGGCCAGGATGCCTTCAATCATCTGGTTGCCAGCCTGGTGTTTGGCGAGTCGCTGCGCGACTCGCTGGCGGAACGCCGTGTCACCTTTCAGACGCCAGGTGGTTGCGGCGGACTTCGGCTGGCAGCGGAATTTATCCAGAAGATACACCCCGGCGCCAGAATCATGGTCAGCGACCCGACCTGGGCCAATCACATCCCCTTGCTGGGTGAAGCCGGACTGCAGATCAGCAAATATCCCTATTACGACTACGAGCGTCACGCCATCCGTTTTGATGACATGATGACCACGCTCAGCACGGCAGGTCCGGGAGATCTGGTGTTGCTGCATGGCTGCTGTCACAACCCCTGCGGCGCCGATCTGGACCGGCAGCAATGGCAGGACGTTGCAGCACTGGCGCAAAAAAACGGCTTCACTCCGTTTATTGATCTGGCCTATCAGGGACTGGGAGATGGCATTGACGAAGACAGCTATGGAGTCAGGTTGCTGGCAGACAGCGTGCCTGAATTGATTGTCGTCAGTTCATGTTCCAAGAATTTTGGCCTGTACCGTGAGCGCACTGGCGCACTGAGTGTGATTACCGGCAGTGCAGAAACCACCCGTGCCGCTGCCAGCCAGATTGCCTCAACAGCGCGTGGCATGTACTCAATGCCGCCAGATCATGGTGCCGCAATTGTTGCTGCAATCCTGGAAGATCAGGATATGAAGGCAGACTGGCAGGGTGAATTAAACGAAGTGCGCGAGCGTATCAATGGTCTCAGAACTGAACTGGTCAATGCGCTGAATGCTCAGGGCATCGACAGGAACTTCAGTTTTATCCAGCAGGAAAAAGGTATGTTTTCGTTTCTTGGTCTGACTGTCGAGCAGGTACGAACATTGGTCGATGAGTTCAGTATCTATCTGGTTGATTCCAGCCGGATCAATATTGCCGGCATCAATCACAGCAATCTTCAATATCTGGCGGAAAGTATCGCGGCTCTGCTAAAGCGCTAGTTTTTCTGCAGTATTTTCATGCCAGACTTTCACATTGAACCGGCACCAGAACATGGGTGCCGGATCAATTCCTGTAAAAGCTTCCTGCCAGTTAAACCCGGATAGTCAGCACATCACAGCCAATACCATGCAACACTGCGTTTGCGGTTGAACCCAGCACCGCCCGTATCGGATTGTGACCATGACTGCCGATCACCAGCAGATCTGTGTTCAGCTGTTCCGCCAGTTTCTTGATTTCTGTGGCCGGCTTGCCACGCAGAAAGTGTACCCTGTCCGCACTTACCGGTTGCGTTCGTGCTGCCAGAGACGCTTTCATCTGATCAGCGACCTGCTCCTGATGTTCTTTCTGGACCTTTTCAAAATCAGCCATGTTCAGTTCAAATGAGTAACTGCCCAGCAGCGGTTCAAACACCAGCACCACGTTAACGTCTGCGCCGTTATCGGCCGCAATTGCCAGCGCCTTGTCGATTATTTTGTCTGACTCTTCCGAGCCGTCTACTGCAACGAGCACATTCTTGTAGCCTGCCATTTTTGCTCTCCCATATTGTTATCCGACACATTCGGCCTACCCGCATCATAGTGAAAAGTTTGAGGTCGATCAATCAAGTAAGCAGATTCTGAACGGATTGCCACATGCCATTGACCCAAATCAACAAGCAATACTGCGCAGTGCATAAATATCAGCCTTGTAAATTCAATCTTAACGCTGGGGAGGAACTGACGATGGAAGATAAAATTGTGGCACGTAATATGGCAATTACGATAGGCATTATCATGCTGGTGGCCGTTGGACTCATTACCCTGTCAAGCATCATCGGCAAAGGCATTGGGATGTAGTGCCGGGATGTAGTGCCGGGATGTAGTGCCGGGATTCAGTGCCGGGCGGGGCGTCAGCGACGCCCGGGCAGCACGGGCTTGAGTTTTTCCGCCAGGTCGCGCAAAGCCTGCTCGGTCGTGGGCCAGTCTATGCAGGCATCAGTAATAGAGACCCCGTACTGCATTTCCGCCAGATCATCGGGTATGGGCTGATTGCCGGCGCAGATATTGCTTTCCAGCATCACGCCCATGATTGATTTGTTCCCTGCCACAATCTGGTCGGCAACATCATTCAGCACCTCAAGCTGGCGTTCATGCTGCTTGCTGGAATTGCCGTGACTGCAATCGATCATGATGTTTTCCTGTACTGCGGCCTTGCGTAACTCCTCTTCACAGGCTTTGACGAATTCGGCCTGATAGTTTGGCTGCTTGCCTCCACGAAGAATCACATGACAATGAGGGTTGCCCGAGGTCCGGAAAGCCGCCACCTTGCCCTGCTCCGTTACGCTGATAAAGGTGTTGATCGCCGAGGCCGAACGGATGGCATTCACCGCCACAGTGAGCCCGCCATCAACATTGTTTTTAAAACCGACAGCCGAAGAGATACCACTGGACAATTTTCGATGCGTCGGTGACTCGGTCGTGCGCGCACCGATTGCCGTCCAGCTCACCAGATCCTGCAGGTATTGCGGAGAAATCAGATCCAGTGCTTCAACGCCGATCGGAAGCCCAAGAGCATTAATATCCAGCATCAGCTGCCGGCCGATGCGCAAACCATGCTCAATACGGTGACTGCCGTCCAGATGGGGATCATAGATCAGCCCTTCCCAGCCGACCGTGGTGCGGGGCTTTTCAAAATAGACTCGCATCACAATCATCAGCGTATCTTTCAGTTCGTCTGCCAGGGGCTTGAGTCTATTTGCATAGTCCATCGCCAGCGCAGTGTCATGGATGGAGCATGGGCCAACCACAACCATCAGACGCTGATCCTTGCGATCCAGAATGCCCTTTATACTGTGATGCCCATAAAGCACTGTTTCAAGCGCCTTACCCTGCAAGGGCATCTCCTGCTTCAGCTGCGCCGGTGTGGGGAGCTCCTCGGTGGCGATGATGTGGAGATTATCAACTTCTGATGCATTTTTTGGCATATTCAACTCACTACTGATGTTTTATTCCAACATTCTGGGGTTCGGGCACGCTCTATTCAAGTGGTGGTGTACCAGCCGCGTCACAACCATTCTTTAATACCTGCCACTTACCCGATATTTACACTGAGGTGCATATTGCAGTAAATTCGCGCTCCCTGCACCTGATCCAGAGGATTCTACCGGATGAAAGCCAATGAACTGAAACGCGGCCTGATAGTGGACATTGACGGCATACCCCACCTGATCAAACAGCTGGAAGCCAAAAGCCCGTCCAACCGGGGCGGCGTTACCATGTACAAGGTCCGGTATATCAATCTGAAAACTCACCAGAAACTGGACGAGGCATACAAAGGTGACGACGTCGTCAAGATTGCCGACTGCATCCGTATGAATGTGCAATACTCCTACCGGGATGACGACACGCTTTACTTCATGAACACGGAAGACTTCAGTCAGTACGGAATCAATGCCGATCAGGTTGCAGATGATATCCCATATCTGACAGACCAGCTCGATGGCATTACGGCGCTGATCATGGACGGCAATTTGCTGGGCATAGAACTACCGCAAACCGTGGTGATGCAGATTGTGGACACCCCACCCGGCGGCGGTAGCGCATCCGCTACCGCACGTACAAAAGCGGCTACACTGACAACGGGGCTGGAAGTCCAGGTGCCCGAGTATATGACCAACGGGGAGCAGGTTAAAGTGAGCACGGTGACCGGCAAGTACGTATCCCGGGCATGATAAGGTTGCATCAGGCCTGACGGCGAAAGTCGACCGGCCTCATTCCCGCCAGCAACAGCATGCCTGCATAGATGATCATGCCACCGAAACACAGTGCAGCCAGAACACCGGTCTGCCGCCATGTGCTCCACTCAAGCCACTGTTGCCATTCGCCGGCAAGCCAGACCAGAAAGAAGCACATGACCAGGTTTGCGAGCATTACTCGCAAAACGAACGTCATCCACCCCGGCTGGAAACGGAACACGCCGTGCTTGCGCAATCCGGCAAACAACAAACCAGCATTCAGAAACGCCGCCAGGGATGTCGCCAGTGCCAGGCCGGTATGTGCCATGCCCAGACCAAACACCAGAATAATGTTCAGCAGCATATTGACCGCCATGGCAATGATGCCAATGCGCACCGGTGTGCGGGTATCCTGCCGTGAGTAAAACCCCGGTGCGAATACCTTGATCGCCATAAAGGCTACCAGCCCCAGCGCATAGGCTTTCAGACTGCTGGTCACCTGTACGACATCCGTCACATCAAAATTGTCGTTCTGAAACAGCGTGATGATCATCGGTTCAGCGAGCAACACCAGCGCCAGACTGGCCGGTATGGCAATCAGTAAAATGAGGCGCAATGCCCAGTCCAGCAATGCCGCAAACTCCTGCGCAGAACGTTCAGCGTGTCTGCGCGACAGGCTCGGCAGGACAACGGTCGCAACCGCCACAGCAAAAATGCCCAGAGGCAAATCCATCAGACGTTCGGAAAAATATAGCCAGGATACACTGCCGGCAACCAGCAACGAGGCAATGAAGGTATCCAGCAGCAGATTGATCTGGCTGACAGACACACCAAACATGGCAGGGATCATCAGTTTGATGACTCGCCGCACACCCTCATGATCCCGCTTGAGTACCGGTCTTGGCAGCAACTGAATACGTCGGAGAAACGGCAACTGGAACAGTAACTGACTGATGCCGGCAATCAGTACGCCCCAGGCCAGCGCAACCTCCGGCTGGGCAAAGTAGGGACTAAGCAGCAAAGCGGATGCGATCAATGACAGATTCAGCAGCGCCGGCGTCAGGGCCGGCACCGCAAAACGGTCATAACTGTTGAGTATGGAGCCGGCAAAGGCGGTCAGCGAAATCAACAGCAGATAGGGAAAGGTAATGCGCAGCATGTCGACGAACAAGGCAAACTTAGCCGGATCAGAGGTGAATCCATAGGCGATTGGCCAGGCGACCAGCGGTGCGGCAAGCACCACCAGCGTGGTGATAACCAGCAGCACCGATCCAAGATAACCCGCCACAGCGTTGACCAGTTCCTGCACCTGCGCCAGTGGACGCTGACTGCGATACTCGGACAGTACAGGCACAAATGCCTGATTAAAGGCACCTTCTGCAAACAGCCTGCGGAGAAAATTGGGAATCTTGAACGCCAGGAAAAATGCATCCGCACCATCGCCGGGTCCGAAAATACGCGCCAGCACCACATCACGAACCAGGCCCAGTATTCGCGACACAAATGTCATGCTGCCAGTTACCGCGCTGGAGCGCAGCAGTCCGCGTGGTTTACGCACCGGGGGCTGCGATGGTTCAGGCATTTGCTTGTCAGCCGGTGTGCGTGTCAAAACAGTTACGTTCCTGTGAAGTCTGTACCAGCGACCTGCATTCCATTATGCTTCGCTTGCCACATTATCGCATCTTCAGCTACAAAAACGACAGACAGAATAAAAACTATGGAACAGACAAGACTGATTGAACGCTGGCGGGCAACCGGCCCGGGACTGGTGATGGCAGCTGCTGCAGTAGGGGCGTCTCACCTGGTCGCTTCCACACAATCCGGCGCATTGTTCGGCTGGCAATTACTCTGGCTGATTGTGCTGGTCAACATCCTGAAATACCCGTTTTTCCGTTTTGGTGTGCAATACACGCTGAACAATGATGAAAGCCTGGTGGAAGGGTATCTGCGAAAAGGACGAGGATGGCTTGTCGCCTTTACGACTCTTAATCTTGTCGCCGCCGTGGTCAATACTGCGGGCGTACTGCTGCTGACAGCGAGCCTGCTGCAGTATTTTATTCCCGGCAATCTGTCGCTTACGATTTTGTGCCTGCTGTTGCTGGCGGTGTGTCTGCTCATCCTGCTGGCCGGCCACTACCGGGTGCTGGACGGCCTGTCACGCCTGTTGATGCTGGTGCTCACCATCAGCACCTTCATTGCACTGGTTATTGCCTGGAACAACGGACCGATGGCCCCGCCCGACTACGTCAGCCCGTCGCCGTGGCAACTGTCTGCGCTGGCTTTTATTGTAGCAACAATGGGCTGGATGCCAGTACCTATTGAGCTGTCTGCCATAAATTCCATGTGGCTTCGCTCCAAGCAGCGCATGACAAAGGTCAGCCTCAGTGACGGTCTGTTTGATTTTAATCTGGGGTATGCCGTTGCTGTGATTCTGGCTGTCGTGTTTCTGGCGCTGGGCGCCTTGCTGCAGCATGGCACTGAGCAGGAGATCCAGATGGCGGGTGCTGCCTTTGCGCAGCAACTGGTCGCTATGTATTCAGCAACCATTGGTGAGTGGGCGCGACTGTTTATCGCCTTCATCGCTTTTATGTGCATGTTCGGCACTACGCTGGCCGTGCTGGACGGCTATGCCAGAACGCTGAATGAGTCTTTCCACCTGTTGCGCGGCAAAGACAATCCGCGCAGGCACTGGACACTGACTGCCTGGGTACTGGCTCAGGCTACTGCGGGCATGGCCATTATTCTGTTTTTTCAGACCGCCCTGAGTCCGATGCTTACGTTTGCCATGACGCTGGCTTTTTTGACTACGCCATTTTTTGCCTGGCTAAATTTCAGCCTGGTTCGGGGTAAAGGAATCTCGGTTGGCATGAATCTGCTGGCCTGGGTAGGCATGGTCTATCTGACGGCATTCAGCGTGCTCTATCTGATCTGGTATCTCCTGGCGTAATCAGACTACGCCCGCAGATACCCGATCAGATGCAGTCTGCTTTGCTTTACTTGTTCAGTGCTCGCAGCATCCATGCGGTTTTTTCATGAATACGCATGCGGTCGGACGCCAAAGCCACTGAAGACTCATCACCGGCTTCCTGGGCGAGCTGGAGAACGTCCCGGCAGCTTTTTACCACCTGTTCATGACCTTTGGTCAGGATATCAACCATGGTCTTGCCAGCAGGCACCCCGTCCACTTCTTCTATGGAGCTAAGGCGTGCAAATTCCTTGTAGGTGCCTGGCGCCGGCACATCCAGCGTGCGAATTCTTTCAGCGATTTCATCAACTGCCAATGCAAGTTCGGTGTAGTGCTCCTCAAACATCAGGTGCAGCTCTCTGAACTGCGGCCCTTCAACGTTCCAGTGAAAGTTGTGGGTCTGCAGATACAGCGTGTAGGAATCAGCCAGCAGGCGTTTGAGGCCCTCAGCGATATTCAATCTGTCTGCCTGTTTGATGCCTATATCGATCTTGCTCATGAATGAACTCCTTGGGTTTGAATGTGTTTGTATTTTGCTTTGCTAGACCCCTAGCTTAACACAGGCACCCCGCAGGTTTCTTCTCGGGATCTGCTTGACATCTGCAACAATAGTCGGCATAGTACTGCGTCTTGAATTTCGCCACACGTTGACAGTATCGTAAGGAGCATCAGTTGGCCAACACTGCACAAGCACGCAAGCGCGCGCGTCAAAATGAGACCGCCCGTCGTCACAACGCCAGTTTCCGATCCATGGTTCGTACCTACATAAAGAAGGTAGTTACAGCCGTCGAAGAAGGAAACTATGACAACGCTACAGCCGCATACAACCGGGCTGTACCGGTTATCGACCGCATGGCCGACAAAGGCATTATTCACAAGAACAAGGCAGCACGTCACAAAAGCCGCCTGAATGCCGCGATCGTCGCACTGAAAGCCTGAGTCACGCAGGGCTTGCATGAATTGAATGACATGAATTTAATTGAAAAAGGCCGCTAAGCGGCCTTTTTCAATTTTTACTGTGTCCGAATAATGTGTCCGAATGTCATGCGTCCACGCGCTCACCTGGATACTGAACAGACTATGCGTCCGTCAGTATCAGGTTGTCCCGATGAATCATTTCCTCATCACCGGCATATCCCAGTATCTGCTCTATCATACGGCTGGGCTTACGCAATAATTGACGCGCTTCATGACTGTTATAATTCACCAGTCCGCGCGCGATTTCCTGTCCCGCTTCATTGAGGCAGGACACAACCTCACCGCGATCAAAGTGCCCGGAGACAGCACTTACCCCCACGGGCAACAGGCTGCGACCAGATTCACGGAGAACTTTTTCAGCCCCTGCATCCAGCGTCAACTGCCCCTTGACCTTCAGCTGACCCGCAAGCCATTGTTTGCGTGCCGCCACCGGCTGCTTTTCCGGAAGCAGACGCGTCCCTATCGATTCACCGTTTGCCAGACGGATCAGCACATCGGTCTCTCTGCCGTTGGCAATGATGGTGCGCGCACCGGACCGCGCTGCCAGGCGTGCCGCCGTAATTTTGGTGAGCATACCGCCCCGCCCCAGACTGCCACTGCCACCGGCCATGGCCAATAGCCTGGCGTCATCTGCCATGGCTTCCGTTATCAAGGGAGCATCGGGCTGCGTGCGGGGATCAACCTCGTGCAACCCCTTCTGATCGGTCAGTATCACCAGCGTATCGGCACCAAGCAGATTGGCCACCAATGCCCCAAGCGTGTCGTTGTCACCAAAACACAATTCTGCAGTCGCCACCGTATCGTTTTCATTGATGACCGGCACAACACGCATATCCACCAACCCACTCAAAGTACTACGGGCATTCAGATATCGACGTCTGTTGGACAAATCATCATGGGTGAGCAAAACCTGGGCAGTATGAACACCATACTGCTGAAAGCAGGATTCATAGGTCTGAATCAGGCCCATTTGGCCGACTGCTGCAGCCGCCTGCTGCAAGTGAACTTCTCTTGGCCTGGATTTCAGACCAAGCCGGGCAACACCTTCAGCCACAGCCCCCGACGATACCAGCACGACCTCGATTCCGGTCTGCTGCAAAGCAACCAGCTGCCGCACCCACTGACTCATGGCCTCCCGATCCAGCCCGGTACCATTATTGGTAATGAGGGAGCTGCCTATTTTAATGACCCAGCGGCGGGCAGCCGTGGTCTCGCGATGCTTGCTCATGACTTAATAATCGTCGTCAAAATCATCATCAAAATCGTCCAGCTCATCAGGATCATCCGCCTGCCTGCCTGCTGCGCGCTGGGCACGGCTACGCTCAATGCTCTGGCGAATTTCCAGCTCCATTTGCGCGTCGTGACTTTTTTGCTGATCTCGGTATGCTTCATCTTCCGCCATGAACTGACGATGCTGCTCCACCGACCGCATGATATCCTGACACAGCTTTTCACACCCGTCACCACTGATGGCCGCAATCTGATAAACCGGCAACTGCCAGCCCAGCTCATCTACAAAACGTTGCCGCAGTGCCTGCAACTGCTCATCATCAACCATGTCCGTTTTGTTAAGCACCAGCCAGCGCTCTTTTTGTGCCAGCGTCGGACTGAATCCTGCCAGCTCGTCAACGATTGCGCGTGCCTGCTCGACCGGGTCGGAATCATCAAGTGGCGCCGCATCAATCATGTGCAGCAGCAAACGGGTCCGTGACAGATGTTTCAGAAATCTGAATCCGAGTCCGGCACCTTCAGAAGCGCCTTCAATCAGCCCGGGAATATCGGCCATGACAAAACTACGCTCAAGCTCGATGCGAACCACACCCAGCCCGGGTACCAGCGTTGTAAACGGATAATTGGCCACCTTTGGCCGGGCCGCCGACACCGCACGCAAGAGCGTGGACTTGCCCGCATTAGGCATACCGAGCAAACCAACATCGGCAATCACCTTGAGCTGCAACTGCAGCGTACGTACTTCACCTTCGGTACCCTTGGTCGCCTTTGTTGGTGAACGATTGGTACTGGATTTGAAGCGGGTATTGCCCAGACCATGGAAACCACCTTTGGCTACCAGAACTTTCTGGCCATGCCCGGCTATGTCGGCAATCAGTTCATCGGTGTATTTGTCGACAATACTGGTACCCACTGGCACACGAACCACCAGATCCTCACCTGCCCGACCAGTACAGTTACTCCCCATGCCACCTTGACCGGACTGTGCCCGATAACGGCGCTGAAAACGAAAGTCGACCAATGTATTCAGGTTTGAGTCACCCAGCAGATAGACACTACCGCCATCACCGCCGTCGCCGCCGTCAGGACCACCCTTGGGTATGAATTTTTCGCGACGGAAACTCATGCAGCCATTGCCACCTTTACCGGCTTCTACCGTAATTTCAGCCTCATCAACAAACTTCACGTGTTTCCCCGCCCCTTGGGCATAAATGAAAATCGGCAGTTTCAGCTGTTACAAAAACCGACCGATAAAAAAAGCCCTGTCAAGTGACAGGGCTTTCAGGTGTGACGCATCATGCCACTTCACTGATCTGCTGCTCTGACAGGCTGTGCTGGAGCAGCAGACTGTCAGGCAGTTACGATGCTGACAAACTTGCGGTTGAGCGGACCTTTGACGATGAACTCAACGCGACCTTCAGCCGTTGCAAACAGGGTGTGATCCTTGCCTATGCCAACGTTTTTACCTGCATGAAAGCGGGTGCCACGCTGACGGACAATAATATTTCCGGCCAGAACATGCTCGCCACCAAATTTCTTGACGCCAAGTCGCTTGGATATCGAATCGCGGCCGTTACTGGTACTACCGCCTGCTTTTTTATGTGCCATTGTCTACTCCCGGGGCCTGTCAGGCCTTGATACCTGTAATACGAACTTCCGTAAACCACTGGCGGTGGCCCTGACGCTTACGGTAGTGCTTACGACGATTGAACTTGATAATGGTGATCTTGGGAGCACGCCCCTGAGCGATAACCTCTGCGGTCACTGAACTGCCCTCAACGTAGGGTGCGCCGATCTTTACAGATTCGCCTTCACCTACCATCAGCACTTTGTCAAAGTTGATTGTCTCACCAGTTGGCAATTCGATTTTCTCCAACTTGAGCGTTTCACCCTCAACCACTCGGTGCTGCTTGCCACCACTCTCAATAACCGCGTACATAATAAACTCCAGAATTTGGTAACGCCGGGCCGGGCACAGCCCTCGCCTGATGCTTTAAGGGCGGGCATTTTACGAGAAACTGACGCCCCAGGCAAGTATTTATCCAGCTTTTGTTCGACTATTACTCCAACTATGTCATGGAGTCCCTTTTTATCCCCCGAACCGGCTTGACAGCCCTGACCATCGCCCATAGCATTGCCGGCGCAAAAACTCTCTGGAACTGCTAACGCTGGTATCTGCATGCATAACAACATTCGCGCCGCAGTTGCGACCGATTTTGAAGCCGTCAACGCATATATAGTGGAGCAATTACACTCCAACGTCGATCTGGTTGAAAATATCGGGCATTACATAATCAATGCCGGCGGCAAACGCATGCGCCCATTGATGGTACTGCTTTGTGCCCGCGCCTGCGGTGCTACTGACGACAATGCCGTCAAGCTGGCTGCCGTCATCGAATTCATCCATACCGCGACCCTGCTCCACGACGACGTGGTTGACATGTCGTCCATGCGACGCGGCCGCCCCACGGCCAATGAACAGTGGAACAACCCCTCCAGTGTACTGGTTGGTGACTTTATCTATTCGCGCGCCTTTCAGGTTCTGGTCAGTATCGGCCACATCGATATTATGCAGGTAATCGCTGACACAACCAATACCATTGCCGAAGGCGAAGTTTTGCAATTACTGAACAAGCACCGGGTTGGCACGTCGGAAGCAGACTACATGCGCGTGATCCGGGACAAGACTGCGGTCCTGTTTGAGGCGGCAGCCCATTGCGGCGCGATGATTGCCAATGCGCCGGCGGCGACCTGCACCGCACTTAAAACGGCCGGGCTGCATATCGGGCTGGCATTTCAGCTGGTTGATGACGCACTGGATTACGATGGCAATGCCGCAGACCTGGGCAAGAACGTTGGTGATGATCTCGCGGAAGGGAAACCCACACTGCCGCTGATCCATGCCATGCAGCACTGTTCCGGCGACGATGCGGATATATTACGTCAGGCTGTCCTGAGTGGGGGCACTGAGCGGCTGGATGATGTGATTCGCGTCATACGCCAAAGCGGCGCATTGGACTATACACGCCAGCTGGCTCATCAGCAGGCAGATCTGGCGCGTGAACACCTCAGTGTGCTCCCGGCGTCAGACTACCGGACCGCGCTCATGCAAATGTGTGACCTCGCCGTGGCACGGGTCAGCTGACCGGCAACTGTCCACCCGCATCCGGCATACTGCGGCCAAAAATAGTAGTGTTTCTTCTGCAGGTATGTTAAATCGTCTGTATAACAATGATTTAACATGGGAGAAATGGCACTATGACCAAACCTTTGCTCGACACTCTGGCGGATATCGAGGCGTTTGAGAAACACCCCCTTGAACAACAGTTTCCCGCTACAAGCGCGCTTGAATTGATCGAACAGAGTGCCGCAAAATTTGGTGATGATCCCGCTATTGATTTTTTACTGACCGGCAAGCGGGACGAGTCACCACTGACAATCAGCTTCAACGGCCTGCTTGAATCCACCCGCCGGACCGCCAACCTGCTGGCATCTCTGGATTTAAAGGGCGATGAAGCGGTTTCAATCCTGATACCCACCCTGCCACAGTCTCATCCACTGATACTGGGAAGTCAGGTTGCCGGACTGGCCAATCCAATCAATCCACTGCTAGAACCGGCTCATATTGCTGAAATAATTCATGCTGCCAACGCTCGGATTGTTGTGTGCCTGGCGCCTTCCCAACACAGTGATCTCTGGCAGAAACTGACGCAGGTGTTACCAGACCTGCCTGATGTTCATACTGTCCTGGTCATCCACCAGCCTGGACTGACGGATCCGCAGGCCAGCACCACACTTCCGGGCAACATCAGGGTAATTGACTTCAATGACGCTGTCAGCCAGCAACCCGGCGATCATCTGATTGCCCCGCGAACCATCACCCGGGACACAATCGCCGCCTGCTTCCACACCGGCGGCACGACGGGAAAACCCAAAATTGCGCAGCTGACCCATGGCAATATGGCTTTTCTGGGTCAACTGGCGCGCGCACTCAATGCCCATCTTGGGCGTCAGACCGCCTTATGTGGCCTGCCCCTGTTCCACATCTTCGGCGTCATAATACTTGGCATTGGTGCGTTTGCCGCTGGCAACAGAATCGTCCTGCTGACCCCGGCGGGATTTCGTAATCCGGAAGTCATCAAGAATCTGTGGCACCATGTCGCACGTTTTAAGGCCAACAGTTTTGCCGCTGTACCCACGGTCCTTACTGCGTTGACGCAGATACCGGTTGGTGATGAGGATATCAGCTCGCTGGAGCGTATCAACTCCGGCGCCGCGCCATTGTCCCCGGCCTTTGAAAAACGCTTTGAACAGACATACAAACTGTCGGTCACCAACGGCTATGGCATGACAGAAACCACGTCGCTGATAAGCAGACCTCCGGATGAACAACCGGTTGGCAGCGTCGGCATTCGCCTGCCCTATTCGCGCATCAGGATAGCCAGACTCAACGGCAATGAAGTCATTCAGGATTGCGCAACCGGGGACAGTGGTGTCGTTCTGGTCAAGGGTCCGCAGGTGTTTGCCGGATACAAATCTCCGGTTGATGATGCCAGCGCCTGGGTTGAGGACGGCTGGTTCAATACCGGCGATCTCGGTTATATGGATGACGATGGTTTTCTGTATCTGACCGGCAGGGCCAAGGATCTGATTATCCGCGGCGGTCACAATATTGACCCGGAAATCATCGAGGAACCGCTCAACCGCCACCCGGACGTTCTCAGTGCCACCGCAGTTGGCATGCCGGACCCCTATGCCGGTGAGTTGCCGATGGCATTTGTGGTACTCAAGCCCGGCAGTACCACTACCATGACCGAACTGCTCGACTACTGTGAACATGAAGTCAGCGAGCGGGCGGCGATTCCAAAACGGCTGGAGGCCATTGAAAGCATGCCGGTGACAGCGGTCGGCAAAATATTCAGGCCCGCTCTGAGAAAAGCAATCACAGCAAAAGTTCTTTCTGAACATTTGCTGAATGAGGGCATAGCGGCAACCGTCACAACCGAGATAGACGCCAGGAAGGGCATGCTGGCAGCCATCACGCTTGCCGACAACTCACAGCAAGATGATGCCGAAACCATTCTCAGCGCTTACAATGTGACAATCACGTTTGTCTGAGCATCACGCCTGCGCATCAATGCCGGTTCAGTCGATGAATTCAACGCTGAAACCGGCACTGCTGGACCGGAGGATGGAGCGGGTGTCTATCCGCCTTACCCGGCTTTGCGTTGAACGGTAGGTTTGATCGCCCAGCTCACTCAGTGCTACAGCAAGCTGAATCAATTGGTCGGCAGTTTCTTCTTCGCCCATCTGGCGATGTGTCATCCCCAGGGCAAAGTAGAAATCAGGCTCAAGGTCGTTGCGCTGAATGGCTCGCCGGAAGTGCCCAATCGCATCATCATAGGCAGTTTCCTCGTAGGCCAGGTTTCCCAGCATGTAATGATAATAGGGATTGCGGCGATTATAGGATTCAACCGCCCGGCTATATCTCGCCGCCAGCTGCTCGTCACCCCGGGCCGCGTAGAAACGCGCCAGATTATTGATCACACTGGCATTATTGCGATTAAGCCAGGCTGCTCGCTGGTAACTGTATTCAGCCAGCTGACGTTCAGAGTGACGATTGAGGATGCCGCCCAGATTGTTCCATGCAATATCAAGGTTCGGATCTGTCACGATGGCATACCGCGCGTTCTGTAATGCCTGATCGAGGTCGCCTGCCAACAGATGCTCAACTGCTACGTTATTAAAATAGCGTGCCAGCGCCTGCTCATCACTAACCGTGGTCGCTGTATTATGCTGCAACCTTACTTCTGGCGTAAAATCAACGATGTAGCGATCACTGACACTCAGTCGGCCGAGGGCATTGATATGCTCGCTCAATACCAGCAATCCACCACGCCGATCCCATACCGGCCGTACCTGAACGGTTTGATAACGCACATCCAGATTAAAATGGCGGGCCATGGTGACATACAGGCTGACAAGTGAGAGACAATTGGCACGCTGCTCCCTGAAGACACCCGCCGCGGTCAGATTGGCTGTCTCATCATACTGGATAAACAGGTAGTCTTCAGAAAACAGCAGTTCCTGCAACCGGGTGACCAGATCCCAGTCACTCAGATCAGGCGGGACATGCTGATCGAGATAACTGATCAGCTCTGCATTGATATCCAGCAGCCCCACATGCGGCACTACAATCGGGTCTTCGCCCAGTATGCGCCGCTCCAGAGCAGGATCAGGCTCAAAATCCGGGTTGAGGTTGATCAGCTGGCAGGAACTCAGCGCCAGCAAAGGAATTAAAAGCCACAACCGCCTGAACATTCGGACTCCTGCTAGTACACACCCAATAAACAGATCTACCGGAACCCAGACCGTGTTCCGGCGAAAATCCTTACAGATGGCGCGCCTGTCAGGCAGTGCGACCTGTCTTACATATTCGGATAGCTGGGACCGCCGCTGCCTTCGGGAACCACCCAGCGAATATTCTGCGATGGGTCCTTAATATCACAGGTTTTACAGTGCACACAGTTTTGTGCGTTGATCTGAAAGCGTCTGGATCCATCCGCCTCCTCCAGCACTTCGTATACGCCAGCCGGGCAATAACGCTGAGCCGGCTCATCATACAATGGCAGGTTGTGTTTTATGGGGATGTCCGCGTCGATCAGTTGCAGATGACAGGGCTGGTCTTCGGCATGATTGGTGTTGGACAGAAACACTGATGACAGCTTGTCAAAGCTGATTTTGCCATCCGGTCTGGGGTACTCGATTTTCACACAATCCTTTGCCGGTTTGAGCTGTGCGTAATCGGCACTCCTGTCATGAAAAGTGAGCGGGAAGCGGCCAGCAAATATATTGTGTTCAATAAAGCTGAGACTGCTACCGATCCAGAATCCGAACTTGTGAAAACCGGCACTGAAATTCCGGGTCTTGTGCAGTTCTTCATGCAGACCGGACTGGCGGAACCGTTCAACGTATTCAGTCAGATCCTGACCGGCTGCGACGTCTTCCTGCTTCAGCGATTCCATCAACGATTCAGCCGCCAGCATACCGGAACGCATGGCCGTATGGCTGCCCTTGATCTTGGCGGCGTTCAGCGTACCCGCATCGCAACCAATTATCAGTCCACCGGGGAAACTCATTTTCGGCAATGAATTCAAGCCACCTTTGTTCAGGGCGCGGGCGCCATAACTCAGCCGCTTGCCACCCTCCAGATACTGACGAATCACAGGGTGCTGCTTATACTTCTGAAATTCATCAAACGGGCTGATGTGAGGATTCTTATAACCCAGGTCCACAATCAGACCAACATATACCTGGTTGTTTTCAGCATGGTATAGAAAACCACCGCTGGAGCCGGCGTAGCTGTCGCCAATCATCGGGTAGCCGGCGGTGTGCACAACCAGACCCTCTTTGTGCCTGTCTGCAGGAACTTCCCAGATTTCCTTGATACCGATACCGTAGTGCTGTGGATCGCTGTCTTTGTCGAGATCAAATCTGGCGATCAATTCCTTGCCCAGGTGCCCGCGGCAACCTTCAGCCAGTATGGTGTATTTGGCGTGAAATTCGAAACCGGGCTCGAATGAATCCTTGTGTTCACCGCTAGCCTTGACCCCCATATCACCGGTTGCCACACCCTTGACGGTGCCATCTTCGTGATAAAGAATCTCTGCCGCAGCAAACCCCGGAAAAACCTCAGCGCCCAGCTCCATTGCCTGCTCTGCCAGCCAGCGGCACAAATTGCCAAGGGAAATTATATAGTTGCCATGGTTGCGCATGGGTTTTGGCACCAGCAGGTCCGGAAACCGCACTGACTTTTCGGCGCCGGGCAGGTAATAGATGTCATCGCCGGTGACCGCTGTATTAAGCGGCGCGCCCTTTTCTTTCCAGTCGGGAAACAGTTCATCCAGTGCCGAAGGCTCAAACACCGCACCCGACAGAATATGGGCACCCACCTCAGAGCCTTTCTCCAGCACACAGACCGAGATTTCTTTTTCTGCGTCCTTTGCCAATTGCAGCAACCGACACGCTGTCGCCAGACCGGCAGGGCCGGCACCCACAATAACGACATCGACTTCCATAGACTCGCGTTGCATACTCTGACTTCCCCCTGGCTTTAAAGCAAAATGCTGTATATCCCGCTACACGGGCAACGTATTATCCTCAATTAAACCCCAAATCGCAAAGACATGCTTGCAAAGCTGGCTGCAGTTGCGGATATCGGAATTGGTACCCGGCCTGCTGCAAACGCTCTGGAATTACATGCTGCCCATGCAGCAAAAGCCGGTCGCCCATTTCACCGAACATCAACTGAACCAGAAATGCGGGTTGCGCAAAAACTGCCGGACGGCGAAGTGCGGAGGACAGGGCATCCGAAAATTGCTGATTGGACACAGCAAACGGAGCCGTCACATTGAAGACACCATCTGCTGGCTGCGTCAGCAGCCACAGGATCACACCAATCGCATCGTCCCGGTGCACCCAGCTCAAGATCTGCTGACCATCACCCAGTCGCCCGCCAAGACACATCCTGTAGAACGGCAACAATCGTCCCAGCATGCCACCGCCGGGTCCCAGTACCACACCAAACCGAAGCAGACACACACTGATCCCCAGTGACTCCGCTTTGCGTGCCTCGTCTTCCCAGAGCTTGCAAAGATCGTGGGTGAACTCTTCGGTGCCCGGCGACTTTTCCGTAAGCGGCACATCACGACCGGATCCGTAAAATCCGATGGCTGAGGCACTTATCAGTCTGGCAGGTGGTTTGTTCAGCCGGTGAAACAATTGCAGCAGTTCACGGGTTGTTGTCAACCTGCTATCCAGCAACAGGCGTTTACGCGCCGGACTCCAGCGCTGGTCTGCGATACCTGCGCCGGCAAGATTGATAACCGTATCAAAATATTGACCCTGATCGATCTCCTCCAGACTGCGCACCAGTTCCGGCCCTGCCCCCAACCGGAGGCGGGCCGCCGCATAATCGCGCACCAGCACAGTCACCGGGAACCCTCTGTCCAGCAGAGTTCTTACCAACACTGCGCCAATAAACCCGGTACCACCCGTTATCAGTATGTTCACACCTTACCTCGTGCGGATTTTTGTAAATTGCCCCAGTCATGCCCCGACCCTGCCGGTTTTCGGACACAATTATGGCAAACCATCCCCAGAATCTCACAAATTGTCACAACAATCACCGCCACATTTTTGATAACATTAGCATTATTAAAACCCCCGGTAATCGACCAGCCTTTGCATTCGGAGTCTTCATGTCCCGCAGGATTATTATCTCGCCCATTGTATGTTTTTTCGCCGGCATCCTGTCAGTTTCTGTCGCCGCAACCGAACAAAATCCGGACACTACCCCGGTAGACACCGAAGACGACTCCACCATCATCTATCCCGCCTCGTTTTTCCAGCCTTATAATCCTGTATCGGTCAATGACATGATAGACCGGATCCCCGGTGTCAGTATTGGTGGAGGCGGTGGCGGCGGTCGTGGCCTCGGCAGCGGGGGTGATCTGCTGATTAACGGTCAAAGGCTGGCCGGCAAAGACAACTCCCCCCGGGATCAGTTGAGCCGCATCGCCGCGCGCGAAGTCGAACGCATCGAAATCATTCGTGGCACCTCCGGCGACCTGGCCGTTCGCGGCTCCGGCCAGGTCGTCAATATCGTGCTTCAGGACACTGCTGCGCGCGCCAGTACGTCCGTTGAGGTCAGCAGCGACCGCCACATGGATGGCACTATACAGCCCGGCGCATCCATATCGCATAGCCGCCAGATTGGCAACCTGAGCATGATGTTCAATATCATGGCTGATCCTCAGTATCGCCAGGACATCCGCAATGAAACCAGCTACACCGCAGATCTGACTGCCACCGAAGTCATGCGCGAAACCAATGTAAGGGACCGCATGAGGTATGGCACCAGCACTACCATAGGTTATCAGCTGGAACAGCATCGCATGCAATTAAACGCATTGTATGGCACCTCGGATCACCCGTCGGACATCAGAAGAGAGTATTCGGGACCGGGCAGCAACGCAACGCTGCTGCGCGCAGAGCGCGAACGAGTCGAGTACGAACAGCACAACTGGGAAGTTGGCGGAGACTATGAATACAGTTTTGCCGGTGGTTCACGTGCCATGCTGCTGTTTATAGCCAATGACGGCAGCAACAATTATGCGCGCGATCGCTTTGATATTGCAGATCCACTCGATGACAGCAGCGAAAGCAAATCCCTGTTTATAGGATCAGACAGCCGCACCCGCGAGCGAATTGTGCAAAGCACCTTCAGCTGGGGGCTGACAGAACAGCAGGATATGCAGCTCGGCATAGAAAGGGCACAGACGATACTGGATTCAGCACTGCGAATCGGACGAGCTTCCGGAACGAGTGAACCTTCGGATGAATTTGGTGGCCTGCGTCCCGCGCTGAGCGTCTCAAATCCGGGTTCCACTGTCGAAGAAATGCGCTATGAGGGCTTCGCGGTGCACAACCTGACGCTGAATGACCGAATGACACTGGAAAGCAGTCTGGTCTATGAAACATCCGAGATCAGTCAGACCGGCACCACCAATCTGGCCCGAGAATTCAGCTTCTGGAAACCCTCTGTCGACTATCGTTTTAATATTACGGAGGCACTGCAACTGCGGGCGACAGTTGGCAAGGAAGTGCAACAGCTGAGTTTTGCCAATTTTTCAGCCACAGCCAATACATCTGACGACGACCGCGATGCTGATGCCGGCAACCCGCAACTGGTGCCAACCCAGGAGGTACGTTACGAGCTGACTCTGGAGTATCGGCTGCCGGATGATACCGGTGTGCTGAGTTCAAGATTTTTCCTGCGCGAGTTGACTGACTATATTGGTCGCATCGATGCCACAACCAATCCCTCCTCTCCCATTTCGGCGTCTGGCAATATCGGCGACGCCAGACGCTGGGGCGTCTATCTGGATGGCAGCACCCGGCTGAATGCGCTGGGGATGCCTGATGCCCTGATATCCACCAGCCTGTATCTGTTCGACTCAGAGGTCACCGACGCGATTCTTGGCACCCGGGAGCGCATCAATGGTCGTGGCCGGTTCAACCTTGGTTTCCGCCACGACATTACCGACCTGAACCTGAATTACGGATTTGATTACGGGCACCCGTTCAATGGCGGGCAGCGTCAGATCGAGATCAGCAGTATCGACTCGTACCGGTCAGCGCCAAGTCTGACGATGTTCGTATCAACCGTCCTGTTTGACGATGTCACGTTCCGCCTGGAATCGAACAACACGCTGAGTGAAGAATCCTGTCGCGACCGGTTGCGCTATAACGGTCTGACATCAGGGGGGCAGATTAGCGAACTGGAAAATTCCTGCTGGGGCAGTGGTCGTAAGGTCGCTCTCAAGGTCAGAACAACGTTCTGACCTTGAGTTACGGAGAAAGGAGTTATCCGGTTCAGTAGCAGTCGGGTGCTATTCGACAGGCTTGGAAAACACGAACATATGCTGCCATGGCAGAAAGTCCAGCGTGTCATCCCAATGCAGACCGAATACGCTCATCTCCCGGACCACCTGCTCCTCGCTCATTTTGTGCAGCGGCCGGATAGGCACTGAGTCGTCCTCTTTACGGTACTCGACCAGAAATACTTTTCCACCCGGGCGCAACGCATCGTAAATACCCTGCATCATCTCGAACGGATGCGAGAATTCATGATAGGCATCCACCAGCAGGACCGCATCGACCGTCTCCGGCATCAGCCCCGGGTCATCTATTTGTCCACGCACTGTCTCGACATTGGTAATACCCAGCGCAGCTTTCCTCTCTTCCAGCAGCGCCAGCATTTCCGGCTGAATGTCCGTGGCAATCACTTTGCCCTCAGACACCTGAGGTGCCATGCGGAATGTAAAATAGCCGGTACCGGCTCCGATATCGGCAACCACATGGTGCGGTTCGAGCTGCATGTTGGCAACCACCTCATCCGGCATCTCCTCGTGTGTTCGCTCGGTGCGTTCCAGCCAGCCGGCTGCCTGGTGCCCCATGACACCTGAAATCTCCCGGCCCAGGTAGAATTTGCCAATACCCCCGCGGCTCTGACCGGGGTCGAATTCATAGCCGGGATGCTCAGCTGCGGACACAGGCGCACAGAGCACCCACGCGACCAGAGCCATACTGGATACCATGCTTGATTTTTTGAGGCTGGTGACGATGTTCATTTTTGATCTCTCCCGGCGGTTGTTCGCTTGGCTATTCGCGCATTGTAAAGCAATGTTGCCAGCTAAACAGCTTCCGTCCAGACCTGTCAAGCTGTGCTAGAATCCATTGCTTATCAAACAACAGATCAGACTACGGAGTTCAAAGGCCCATGAGCAAGGTGTTGGAAGGCATTCGTGTATTGGATTTTGGCCGCTATATCGCGGGGCCGTTTTGCGCCAGCCTGCTCAGTGACATGGGCGCAGAAGTGATACGTATAGAAAAAGTCCAGGGCAGCGAGGACCGCTTTCTCTCGCCAGTCAGTGATACCGGCGACGGGGCGTTGTTTATGCAGATGGGGCGCAATAAACTGGGAATGACGCTAAATCCGATGAAACCGGAAGGTCGTGAAATTGTTCGCAAACTTGTCGCGACAGCCGATGTAGTGGTTGCCAACCTGCCACCGGACACGTTGCAGGCCATGGGACTGGACTATGAGAGTCTGAAAGCGGTCAAACCGGATATTATCCTGACCATGATCTCAGCCTTCGGGACCGGCGGTCCGTACAGTAATCGAACCGGCTTTGATGGGCTGGGACAAGCAATGTCCGGCGCCATGTACATGACAGGGACACCAGATCAGCCGGTCAAATCCTATGCGCCATTTATCGATTTTGGCACCGCCAGCCTGAGTGCGGTCGGGACCATGGCTGCCCTGTTTGAGCGGCAAAAAACCGGGCAGGGACAGATAGTGGAAGCCTCTCTGTTCAATACAGCCCTGACCATGATGAATGGCACATTGATCGAACAGGCCATGATTGCACCCGACCGACAGGCTACCTTGAATCGCTCGCAGACCTCAGGTCCGGCAGATACCTTCAGAACAAGAGATGGCTGGGTACTGATTCAGTCGGTGGGCGGCCCGTTGTTTGAACGCTGGGTGGAACTGATGGGCGAACCTCACTGGCTTGACGACCCGCGTTTCAAGGATGATATCAGCCGCGGCAACAATGGCGCTGTCATCAGTGAACGACTTTCCAGATGGTGTGCCGAGCGCAGCTCTGCTGATGTACTTCGCGAAATGGAAGCGGCACGCATTCCGGCCGGACCTGTCATGTCACCGCAACAGGTGCTGGACGATCCGCACGCCGCAGCGCGAGGAGTATTTAAAGCGCTGGCCTATCCTGGCGCGGTCAAGCCCGCGCCCGTCATGGACACCCCGTTCAGCCTCTCGGCCACACCAACGGCCGTGACCAGACGCGCGCCGACACTGGGCGAGCATACTGACCAGATCATGAATTCGCTGGGTTATTCACATACGGAAATTGCCCAGCTGAAAAAGATCCGGGTTATCTAGGAAACCGCCGAATAAGTCCAGCCTACTTGAATGTGAAACCCTGCTCAGCCAGAAATGCCCGCATATGTGGACGGGCTTTGTCGCTGAGCAGTCCCGCAACCTGCTCACTCCAGCTGATGCCGTGACCGCCACCGGTGCGGGTTCTGTAATATTCCCTGATATCGGCATCATAGGCCGTAATGGTAGCTGCGTCCTGGCTGTCGTCGTAAGTTTCCTGCTTGAGGATGACCGATAATGGCAAGCGTGGTTTGACCTCAGGATCCTGATCAGGATAACCCAGACAAAGACCGAATACCGGATACACACCTTTGGGCAGCGCCAGCAAATCTGCAACTTCACGCGGATTATTGCGCAACCCGCCAATGTAACAAATCCCCAGACCTTCAGATTCAGCAGCAACGACAACATTTTGCGCCATCAGCGCAGCATCAACCGTGGCAATGATAAAGTGCTCTGTGTAATCACCGGAAAATGGCTTTCCGTATAGTTCGCAGCAATTGCCGGCGCGATGTACGTCTGCACAAAACACCAGAAACTCCGCAGCGCTTTCGACATACGGCTGATTGCCAGCATAGGCTGCAAGTTTTTTACGGTTGGCCGGATCGCTGACCCGGATAATGGTCGCACCCTGCAGAAAGCTGGAGGTCGCCGCGCATTGCCCTGCGCTGAGGATTCGTTCAAGCAGGCCGTCCGGCAACCTTTGCGCTGTAAATTTGCGGATGCTGCGATGGGCATGTAACAGATTGAGGGTTTCGTTCATTTGGGTGCCATTGCTGAAAGTACATGATCAAGAAACTGCGGGACAACATCATTGGCCAGCCGTGTCTCAGCGTTAATCAGGACCACGAGTCCGAGGTCGTACGCAGGTATCAACACCATTTCCGAGCGATAGCCGCGCACTCCGCCACCGTGATGAATGACTCTGACACCGGCATAATCCATGATGCGCCAGCCAAGACCATACCAGGCTTTTTCAAGTCTGGGCCAGCGATTAAAGTAATTGCCGCGTGGTGTTTCAACCACCGGCGTGTGCTGCATCTCCAGCAGGGACAGCGGTAATACCTCAGGAAAGGCGCCCAGGTTGGCCTGAGCCCAGCGACTCATGTCCAGAATGGTGGCGTTAATGCCTGCTGCAGGCCCTGTGGAATAGTAAGCCTTGTTCACCGAACTGACACGCCAGCCGTTGCGTCCGAACTGATGCGGATCACTGGCGTGCGGGTTGGCGGCAAAATCCTCATAGTTCATGGATGCATGGGTCATTCCGAGCGGGGCAAAGATGTTTTCTCTGACAAAGTCTTCGTACGAGGTTTGCAAACTTGTTTCAACCACATCAGCTACCAGCGAAAACACAACGTTCTGATAACCATAACATCGACCGGGCGCGCACACGGTGGGAATCTCGTGAAACTTCTCCTGAATCTTGTCGTACGCAACACCTGCATCAAGCATATTGGAAAATGCATGCGGCATCAGACCTGTTGTATGGCTCATCACATGCCGAAGCGTCATTTGTTGCGAGGCGGCATCTGTCCCGATCGCGTACTGAGGCAAAATACCGGATATGGGATCGTCCCAGTCAAAGATATTGTGCTGCACCAGCTGTGAAGCCACCGCACCTGCAAACGTTTTTGAGACTGACGCGATACGAAAAACGGTATCTTCACTGACCAGTTCCGGACCCCTGACGCTGCGGACGCCCAGCGTCTGAATATCCAGGATCCCCTTTGACGACACCACAGCGACTGCAAGCCCCGGGATATCCTGCGCACTCACCTCCTCCGCCAGCCACAACCTGTAGGCACTGAAGTCAATGGCATCGGCAGGATCAACCGGCACAGGCAGCTGATCGGCAGAATACTGCTGAAAAACGACAGCCTGGGGGGGGCCGGTAATGACAGGCGAATCTTCCGCCAGCACAGAAAGCGGCAGAACCGGCAAAACAGCCGCAAGCACAAACAGACCCAGCACCCGATGCGGCAACCTGATGACTATACGGCTGATTTTCCGCAACAACAGATGGGTCAGTAACAAAATACGGGATCCTGTGGTCTCGCCAAAATGAGTCAGGCCTGAACGAGTCGGGCTGGATAGCACGGAAAATAACATGCTACGGGGATTTTGCAAGTCCGATCACTGCATCGGAACGCCACCCGGGCATAAAAAAAGGCCAGCCTGCATTACACAGACCAGCCTGAAAGGGCAGAGAGCATTTACTGACACGGCTGCGTTGCCCAGCGCTCCATGTCTCTTGCGGGATAACTAAATCAGATTCCTCACAGACCATTTACGGCATGATTAACAATAACTCCTGACCGTCCCGCTCCACGGTCAGCGCCATGACCCGGGGCTGTCGGTTGATGGCCCGATTCAGGTCAGCCAGATCGTCAATTCGCTGCCGGTTCAGCGCTGTCAGCACATCGCCGGGGCGCAGCCCCGCAGCCCAGGCTCTGCTGCGCTGATCAATACTGTCAATGCGCAGGACTCCCTCTGAATCGTCCAGTACTGCGCCGAAAAAACGTGCGTCATCAGGCCTTCGCTCAATGGCACGATCACCATTTTGCGCTGTCGCTGTTGCTGAGCTGTCACCCTCGATATTGGCAGTGATGTTCATTTCCCGTCCATCGCGCAGAATGGTCAGCGACAACTGCCTGCCGACGCCCGCCAGCCCTACCGCATTGCGAAGATCACGGCTGCCAAGCACGGGTTTGTCCCCAAACGCTGTTACCAGATCAGACACCTGCAATCCGGCTCTTTCCGCGGCAGATCCCGGGGCTATCTGGGTAATCAGAGCGCCCTGCTCGGCACCCAGCTGAAGACTCTCTTCCAGCAACGGCGTATGATCCCGAATGATCACACCCAGCTGGCCACGCCGCACCTCGCCATCGCGCAGCAGATGCCCCATCACGACACCGACCATGTCCACCGGAACCGCAAAGCCGACCCCGGCGTTGCTGCCGGAACCGGAGATGATGGCGGTATTGATGCCGACCAGCCGGCCCCGCAAATCCACAAGTGCTCCGCCGGAATTGCCCACATTGATCGCCGCGTCGGTTTGAATGAAATCTTCGTAATTTTCGTTGTTGATACCGGCTCTTCCCAATGCACTGATAATACCGGCAGTCACGGTTTGACCGATGCCAAATGGATTACCGATCGCGACCACATAGTCACCCACCAGCAGTTGTTCTGCGTCAGCAAACTCCATGGCCTTCAGACGATCTGCGTCCACCTTTAACAGAGCTATGTCTGTGCGCTCGTCACTGCCGATGAGCTCCGCATCAAAAAAACGACCGTCCTGCAGACCCACACTGATGCTGTCCGCGCCAAATACAACATGGTGGTTGGTAATGATGTAACCTTCCGCAGCATCAACCACCACGCCTGAGCCGGCACCACGCGAACGACGTACGGGAGGTTCACCCGGCGTCAGTCCAGGTCCTCCGAAAAAGCGCATGGCCTCAGGCACACGTTGCGACTTCTCAACAACGATGTTGACGACTGCGGGTGTAACCTGTTCCAGCATGGGTGCAAGTGAGGGCATGGGAGCGGCCTGTCGCGCCGGCGTTTCTTCCGCATGCAAAAACAGTGCAGCGCTGCTCAGGGATATGGCAGTGAATACGGCAATAACAAGCCCGGACATCGGTCGAAATTTACGAACACGGGTTATGCTGTGCATCCTCGAGTCTCCTGTGAATAGGTTGCCTGATAAGTTGTTGATGTGGATACTAGCTGCGAAACGCCGCTCAAAACCTGAGGTATATGAGAGTAAAACATCCAGAAAATGTGAAATCGCCGGATCAACAATGCAAACCCTGCAAAAGCCTGGATAAATGTGGTAAAAACTGTCCGGGAAGTTGCCAGACTGAGGAACCATTTTTATTTGTTGCTGCCAAAACCCTTATAAACCAGACTTTATGAATCAGGCTCTATGAGCCAGGATAGTGTTTAACACCGACATGCAAAACAGCGCGACAACACAAACAGTGCCCGCCCCGCACTCCTGTACGCCGGATGACGCAGGCGTCTGTGATCTGTACCTGAACAATGGCCCGGACGGGCTGGGATTCTGGCTGCAGAACTGGCTGGTAGAACCGTCATGTCATACCCTGACACTGTACCGTGCATCAGCGGATGGTCTGAGCCTGCATGAGCAGGATCTGTTGATCCAGCGGCAGCTCGAACCCAGGCTGATGAAACTACTGTGCCAGTTAACTGAAAATGCTGGCAAAGTGGTTTCACGTGACCACTTGATAGAAAAACTCTGGCCACGCGTAGTGGTCAACGAGAACTCGCTGACGCGCGCAATTTCCGATCTGCGCAAAGCCCTTAGCATCCCCGGAGAGATCACCGCTGACGGATGCATGGAATTAAAGAGCGTGGACATAAAGACAGTGCCAAAACGCGGTTATTGCCTGCTGGTACCTGCCACTGCTCCACTCACGGCCCCCCTTACCATACAGCACAGGGCAAACTGCAGCAGCGCTAACACGGATGCTGAAAACGAGCATGCAACCGCACCTCAGACGCTCATGGCATGGCCGGTGAGAAAGCTCTGGCACAGCTGGATCCCGGCGGCTGCAGCAGCCGTCCTGCTGGCACTGACGCTGACAGTCCAGATGGCGGAACTCCGAACTCTTGCACCTTCAACGCAGGTTGCTGACAATCCTGCCGCTCAGCTTCAGTTTGATGGCCTTGTGGATGAAGTACTGAGTTCCTCCGGATTTACGGGACAGACCGCAGCGGCCAACCTGAATGGGGCCACTTTCAAACCTGAAACCCTTTACTGGCTGGAGGACACCAGGCAGCCAAAACAATTGTCCGTACTGGCCCCGGAAGGCGATATCATTGCCTACATAGAAAACGCCAGTGGCATTTCCAGCCTGAAACTGCGTCCGGCGTATGGCGATGGTGAGTCCTGGATTGCATTCACAACTGATGAGAACATCCAGCACTTACAGTGGTCACCTCTCGGCGATGGGGTGCTGTTTACAGTCGCAAGCCGATCACGCGAATCCGGTGACAACAGCTACCTGAGACTGATGCTGCTGGACATACAGACGCTCGCGTTGCACGAACTGTATCGTCGCCCACTGCAGCCAGCGGGCGAGGAGTCCGATTCGTCGGCTGGCAAGCTTACCTGATACAGGCCGGAGCGCCCTCAGGCCCGGGCTGACAAGGCCTCAACCACACGTAATGCACTGACCACCCCGTCTTCATGAAAACCCTTGCCCCACCAGGCGCCACAGAACCACGTTCGATCCCAGTTTATGTCTGACCAGCGTGTTTGAGCGTCGGCTCCCTCGCGGGTAAAAACCGGGTGTGCGTAGTCGAATCGGCCTATTATCTTTTCCTGCGCAATCCGGTCCGTGTCATTAAGGCTGACCAAAAACTGATGACAGGACCGGATGCCCATCAAGCGGTTCATGTCGTAGGTCACTCTTGGCAGACCGGATCGTTCGTGTGTCAGATAATAGTTCCAGCTTGCCCAGGCGCGGCGATTGCGGGGCATGACAGCAGTATCCGTGTGTAACACAACATCGTTGGCCTGGTATTGAATGGCTGAGAGAATTTCGGTTTCGATCGCACTGGGATCACGCAGCAGCCCCAGGCTCTGATCACTGTGACACGCCAGGACGACATGATCGTAAACCTCACTCCCCTGACCGGTCGTTACCGTCACACCATCCTCACGACGAGTGATGCCGATTACTGGCTCAGACAATCGAATGCGGTCTGCAAAAGCTTTCATCAGCGGGGCAAGATATGCACTGGAGCCGCCTTCCAGGGTGCGCCAGCGCGGCCGGTCATGAACATTGAGCAGTCCATGCCGATACATAAATGGCAGCATGAAGCGCATCGGGAATTCGTACATCTGTAAAAACGCGGTGGACCAGATAGCCGAGGCCATTGGTACCAGGTAATAATCCATGAACATCTGACCCAGACGGTGTCTGCCGATATATTCGCGCAGAGTCAGGTCCGGGACGGTATCGGCCTCAACATCGGCAATTGCCTGCTTGTTGAATGCAAGAATATCCACAAGCATTTTGATATATGCAGGGGACAGCAGGTTTCGGCGCTGAGCAAAGAGACTGTTATACATCGCCAGCCTGCCTGATACGCCAGCATACTCAAGGCCACTGGCCTGGCAGCTGACACCAAAACTCATATCAGAATCGCGCCAGGCAACACCCAGCTCATCCATCAGGGCGATGAAATTCGGATAAGTCCAGTCGTTATAGACAATAAAGCCTGTATCAACCTGATACCGGCGTTCATCCAGCTCAAATTCGATTGTTGCGGTATGACCGCCTGGTCGGTCAGCCGACTCGTAGACGGTGATATCGTGGGCCTGCGACAGCCTGTAAGCTGCCGTAAGCCCCGAGATCCCGGTTCCGATAATTGCAATTTTCAAAATAGTCCTGCCAGAGCCAGATCAGGCGTACTTCGCCAGCTCCTTGCGAGCGACCACGCGGCGATGTACTTCATCCGGACCATCAGCCAGGCGCAGTGTGCGCTGCGAAGTCCACAGGGCCGCGAGCGGAAAGTCCTGCGATACCCCGGCAGCACCATGCATCTGAATTGCGCGGTCGATCACCCGCAAGGCCATATTTGGCACGGCAACCTTGATCTGCGAAATCGCGTCACGCGCTGCCTTGTTGCCAATAGTGTCCATCAGATACGCCGCTTTAAATACCAGCAGGCGACACATTTCAATTTCAATACGACTGTCAGCAATCACATCGTAGTTTCCGCCCAGTTCAGCCAGGGATTTGCCAAACGCTTCGCGACTCAGGGCTCGCTTGCACATCAGATCCAGTGCACGCTCGGCGGCACCAATGGAACGCATGCAGTGATGAATGCGGCCTGGCCCCAATCGCCCCTGTGAAATCTCAAAGCCGCGGCCACGACCCAGAATGATGTTCTCCTGCGGTACGCGAACATTGCTGAAACGGATATGCATATGCCCGTGAGGAGCGTCATCCTTGCCAAACACTTCCATCGGTCTTAGCACCTGCACACCGGGAGTATCCATGGGCACCAGGATCTGCGACTGCCGATTATGCTTGGGAGCATCCGGATCGGTAATGACCATGACGATCATGATCTTGCAACGCGAATCACCTGCACCTGAAATATAGAATTTCTCGCCATTGATGACCCATTCATTACCGTCCAGTACAGCACTGGTAGAAATATTGGTTGCATCAGATGAGGCCACATCCGGCTCGGTCATTGCAAAAGCCGAGCGAATTTTGCCTTCCAGCAATGGTTTTAACCACTGCTCTTTCTGCTCTTCGGAACCATAACGTTCCAGCACTTCCATATTCCCGGTATCCGGTGCACTGCAGTTGAATGCCTCAGATGCCAGGCGACTGCGACCCATGATCTCTGCCAGATGGGCATATTCCAGATTGCTGATACCTGCACCACCCTGACTCTTGGGCAGAAAGAAGTTCCATAATCCCAGATCCCTGGCTTTGGCTTTCAACCCTTCCATGATCTCTTCCTGGCGAGGTGTATGTGACCAGCGATCACCAACACTCACCTCATCGTGATAATCCTGCTCCACCGCAGCAACATCTTCCTCTACAAAGGTACGGATTTTTTCACGCACTTCCTGCATTTCTTCTGACAGACCCAAATTCATGGTGCAATCCTCAATTTCAGATAAAAGTACTCAATCGTTGACACACAAGACACTTCAGCTGGTGATTGTACCGCCACCATCCACAACCAGAGTTTGTCCTGTGGTAAAGCTGCCTGCATCAGATGCAAGATAAATGGCTGCACCGGCAATTTCATCCGGTTCACCAATGCGGCGCAATGGATATTTTGAAACTGTGGCCTTGTAGGTTTCCGGATTCTCCCAAAGCGCCCTGGCAAAGTCCGTGCGAATCAGGCCCGGCGCAATACAGTTGACCCTTATGTTGTGCGGTCCCCACTCAACTGCCAGGTTGCGGGCAATCTGCATGTCTGCAGCTTTGGAGATACCATAGGCGCCCAATACATCACTACCTTTCAGGCCAGCAATGGAAGAAACGATAATCGCCGCACCGCCTCCCTGTGCCGCCATACCCGGCAATACAAGCTGACACAACCGATGCGCGCTGCCGATGTTGGAATTCATGATCTTGTCGAACGCTTCGTCAGGAATGTCCTGTGACTTGCCATAAAACGGATTTAAGGCTGCATTGACCACCAGGATATCGATTTTCCCAAAGTGATCGATGGTTTTGCTGACCAGTGCCTGCAATTGTTCCTTGTAGTTGATATTGCAGGCAACGGCGAATGCCTCTCCTCCCGCACCATTGATTGCAGCGGCCACTTCATCACAGGCATCCTGATTGCGGCTGGAAATGACCACTTTAGCTCCCGCTTCCGCCATTCGCTGAGCAATGGCCAGACCGATACCTTTGGTCGAACCTGTAATCAGTGCCACCTTGCCTTGCAGATCAAATAAGCCCATCTCCCCTCCCCTTACCTTACCGAACCGAACCGAACCGAACCGAATCTTCTGACGAAGCTGCCGGGAATCGGTAATGCAACATATTATAAGTTAAATGAATGTTTCTCCGTTGCATTATAAAATAGCAGCAGGTTGAGAGAAAAGCAAAGGCTCAAGGTGAATCCATCCATGGGCGATGCCCTTTGCTGATATGGGTTCCACCGTCCACGGGAATCACTGTGCCATTAGTGTATGCCCCTGCTCTGGCGACCAGATAAATCAGCACGCCAGCAATCTCTTCTGGCAGTCCGGCGCGCCCCAGGGGGCTGTCAGCAGCAATATCTGCGCCGTACTCATTAAGCACCTGATCAGCCATTTTTGAGCTGAAAAAGCCAGGCGCCACTGCATTGACAGTAATATGACGCGGCCCCAGATCTACCGCCAGCGTGCGGGTCAGGTGGTGCAGGGCAGCCTTGCTGGCAGAGTAGGCAAACGTTGGTACTCGCTGGACGATCGGAACGTGCAACCCGTCCATGGAACCTATATTGACGACCCTGGCCGGGTCGTCTGCGTGCGCAGCCTTCCCCAGCAGCGGCAATAAATCACGGGTGAGGGAGAAAACCGCACTGACATTGGTTTTCATCACCTTGTCAAAGGCTTCGTCTGGATAGTCTTCAATCTGTGCGCCCCAGTTTGCGCCGGCGTTATTGACCAGGATGTTCAGACCGGTATCACCAAACTGCCGGGACAGCGCGGCAACCAGCTGCGCCCTGTCACCGGCATCGGTGACATCCGCCGCCACGGCGACACAATCGCCAAGTGGCGCGAGGTGCGCCAATGCCTGGTCACATTTTTGCTGTTTCCGGGACGCTATCACCACGCGCGCACCAGCGCGCAACAGGGTTTCCGCCATGATCAGCCCCAGACCGCTGCTGCCACCGGTAACCAGTGCAGTTTTGCCGGTCACTGAGAACAGCGCCGGTATCTCCAGTGATGAGACAGTCATAGTTACTCGTCCGCGATTTTTACCAGCTGTTTGCCAAAGTTTTTGCCTTTGAGCAGTCCACGGAACAGTTCTGGCGCGTTCTCCAGCCCTTCGCCAACAGATTCCCTGTATCTGATCTTGCCGGCACCGACCCATTCGCCCAGTTGCTCTGTTGCCTGCTGCCACTGATCCTGCCACTCGGTGACAACAAAAAACCGGTGCTCAGGCACATGAGGCGCCGTCTTGAGAATCTGAAACGGCGTTTCAACCTTGGTGATATCTTCCGCGTTATAGTTGGATACGTAGCCGCAGATGGGCACACGCGCACCTTCATTCAATAGCGGCGCAACTGCGCGAGTCACATCCCCCCCGACATTTTCGAAATAGATATCGATACCATCAGGGCACGCTGCCTGCAATTTTTCGGAGAGATTTCCACTCTTGTAGTCCAGGCACTCGTCAAAACCCAGTTCCTCTTTAACGTAGCGGCATTTGTCTGCACCACCGGCAATGCCGACCACCCGCAGACCCTTGATTTTTGCCAGCTGCCCAACCACTGATCCAACCGCACCGGATGCGGCAGCAACTACCAGCGTCTCTCCTGCCCTAGGTTTACCAACCTCCATCAGACCAAAATAAGCTGTGCGCCCCGGCATACCGACCACACCCAAATGGGCTGACAACGTACCGTTCTTCAGATCGACTTTCATCAGTCGCGGCTCATCGTCATCGGCAACAATCATCGTCTGCCAACCCATATGTGCGGTCACATAATCACCCGGCTGATAACGATCCGATTTTGATTCAAGCACGATGCCTGCCGACTCGCCTGTCATCACGTCGCCAACTTCCAACGGTTTGGCGTAGGATTTGACATCATTCATCCGGCCACGCATATAGGGGTCAAGTGACAGCCACAAGACCTTGATCAGTATCTGACCAGGCTCCAGTGCCGGCACATCCGCCACTTCCAGTCGAAAACATTCATCTCCGGGCTCGCCAACCGGACGCTGCGCCATTACCATCTTGCTGTTTTTCATAATTGCTCCTGAGTATTCTGTCGTATTTGCAAAGGCCTCTGCAGATTGGGAGGCAAATCACGCTGTCCGCATACTAGCCCACTGACCCGAAGCCCACAAGTTTCCCACTCCGGCCTGCAGACACGCAAAGCCTTCTTTCCATTCAGCAGAGGTGAGCAGCAGAGAAGGCAACAGCCTCACCACTGCGCCCTTTGTAGGTGTAACCATCAATCCCTGCTCCAGACAAAGCTGAGTAAGCGGCCAGACCAGCGAATCATCTGCCAGCGCGAGCGCCAGCATCAATCCTTCGCCTCTTACCTGAACAATCAGATCAGGATACTTCTGCTGCAAGTGCCGCAAGTCCTCCAATGCCATGCTACCCAGACTCCTGACATGCGAGTCGACACCAGATTCGCGCAGGTGACGCACCACTGCGGCCGATACGGCACAAACCAGTGGATTACCACAATACGTGCCGCCGTGATCACCCTGTTGCACAGCTGCCGCTACCCGATCAGTCATCGCCAGCGCTGCAAACGGCAAACCACCGGCAATACCTTTGCCCATCGTCATGATGTCCGGTCGGGCCTCGTACCGGTTACATGCAAAAAAATCTCCGGTGCGGCAAAAACCGGTTTGCACTTCGTCTACAATTAACAGAACATCGTGTTTTCTGCACAGATGGCTGAGCCCGGATACATAGGCTTTGTCCAGCGCTCTGACACCACCCTCGCCCTGCACCAGCTCTATAATGACGGCCGCCAGGGAATCATCGATTGCCGCCTCCAGTGCCTGTTTGTCATTGATGCGGACAAAACTGTGATCCGGCAGGCGGGGCAGGAATTTCGCTGAATTTTCAGCGCCACCGGACACAGACAACGCAGCCAGTGTCCGTCCGTGAAAGGACCCCTTAAGCGCCAGTACTGCCTGCCTGCCCGTGACTTTACGCGCAATTTTCAGAGCCGCATCGTTTGCTTCCGCTCCGCTGTTGGCGAACCAGTATTTTGACAGATGGTCAGGCACAACATTGACCAGTTCATTGAGCAACGACGCGCGTGCCGGCGAGTAAGTGAAACCCGAGTTGGGATTCTGCAGGATTTTTCCTGCCTGCCCCAACAGGGCCTCCGTTATAACCGGATGATTGTGCCCAAGGCAGGTAACGCCCCAGCCCGACGTAAAATCAACCAGCCTGTTTCCAAGCTCATCCCAGACATACACGCCCTGCCCCCGTTCAATGACCACCCTCTGTCGTTTGCTCAGGCAAAGCCCGTACTCATCCTCTATATCGATAACCTGCATTACATCTTCCTCTTGTGTTGTCAGATTTCAAAGACAAAAAAAAACCTCTGGGGCCGGTGGCCTCAGAGGTTTTTCAGGTTTCCTGTCGACTTTACTGCTTAATTGCCGATCTGATGTCCTGTCAAACGTGTAGCCCCCGAACCGCGCGCACGCGCCGCCGCACGCGCAAAGCGTGCCGCTGCCAGAGAGGCAACAGTACGGTAGTCGTTCAACGGCATGAGAGGTTTCAGGTTTGACATTAGTTGACAGTTTTTGACAATTTTAGAAACAGTGGTGCGGAGCCTAGATAGAATTTACATTCAAGTCAAGAGCGGCAAAGTGAATCAGCAGTCGAAAGGCACACTAAGCAGGAATTCAGTTATACTCAGCGAACAAATAACACAAACACCGGGTCGAAGCCATGTCATTTGCGCCAGCCTTTGGGTTATCAGACAGGTTCAGAGCACTGTGTAGTGTTCTGATTTGTATCCTGTTATGCCTGCCGGCGCTGCAGGGGCCGTTGTCTGCAACAACCCAGGCCGCGGAACCCGGCGACGAAGATCTGGCCCGACTGATAACTCGACTGCAGGAACTACGCGCGGAACTTACACAACAGCAAAGCAGGCAGGGAGCATACAGCGAGAGCCTGCTGACCACCCTGAATTCACTGAGCGAGGCGTTGCTCAGCGCAGGGGCATGGCAGGAAGCGCTTGAGGCGGTAGAGCAACAGATCCAGATCATCCGGATCAATGACGGCCTGTACGCCGATGCACAGATCTCACTGATTATGCAGCAGCTCGATATCATGGCTTCGCAGAGTGACTGGGAAAGCATGTTTGAGCGACTCAATCATCTGGACTGGTTGTTCCAGCGCACAACCGACACTCCCGCAGAAGAACGGCTGCTTGTCCTTAAGCAGGCCCGTGACTGGATCAGGCTTCTGCTGTTACGGGGACCGCGAACTCAGGAAGCGCAGTATCTGCTGCGCCTGCGCGATCTGGAACAATCCGCAGTCGATATTGCCCGGGAATCCGACCTTGGGCCTCAGGTCCTGACCGCCACACTGTATGACCTGGCACAGGCGGAGTTGTATATTGCGCTGGGTATCGTCAGCACCTCAGATACCAGCCAGCAACTGATCGACCAGCAGCGCGGCATTAGCTCTCCTCTGCGCCCGAACCAGACCATCAGAAGTGTCAGCGACCTGGAAGCAGTTTATGGCGCGCGCACCAGCACCATGATAGAACGCTCCCACCGATCGGCGATGGCCAGCCACTATCAACTGATTACCGAACTTGGGGAAATCCAGGAAATCGATGCAGAATCGGCCCCTGAACAGGCCGCCATGCTTAAAATCTACCTGGGTGATTCGATGCTGATGCGCCAGCAATATGAACTGAGTCTGGGCAGCTCGATTGCGCGGCCACGCGGCTCCGGCAATATCGGCAATGCCGGACGTTACTACAACGAGGCATGGCAACTATTTCTGAGTGCGGGTTACACCGACGAGCAACTCAATATACTGTTTGCCTGTCCAACACTATTACCGCTGGATGATTTTTCAGCACAGATGGGAGCCAGCACATCCGCATGCGCTAAACAGGACGATGGCTCATTATTATTGTCTGATGTGGTTGTCACACGTTACGGAATTCCCGGACTGCGTTATGACAACCTGCCGGACTCATCGCTGATCAGCACGCCTGACGGCGTGAGTGCAACACTTCAATTCGGAGTCGGCATGAACGGCCAGCCGGAGCGAATTCAGATTCTCTCATCCGAACCTGCGGACACCAGTGCCCGGATCAGGGGCAGGGACGCGTTGCTCGATATGCAATTTCGCCCCGCGCTAAAAGATGGCAAGGTTATTCGGCTGTCTGACGTGCACATGACCATTTTTGTGCTGGAACCCGATTGATACGCTGTCAGCGGCGCCGTTTTTCCGGCACTGTGCCAGCCTCCACCAGGGCACTGTAGGCCTCATCGCTGACACCAATCCCGGCCAGTATCTGCCGACTGTGCTCACTGAACCGTGGAGGCAGACTTTTCACACTGCCGGGCGTTCGCGAAAACTTGATGGGTATCCCGGTCATTTTGTACCAGTCTTCTTCGACAATCATTTCGCGGTGCTGCGTATGCGGATGTGCCACTACCTGAGCGGTATCATAAATCGGCCCTGCCGGCAGACCGGACGCCAACAGCTCCTCCGCAAGTTGCGCTCCATCTATTTTCACCAGGCGCGACTCCAGCTCTGCTTTTAGTGGTTCACGATTGGCAACCCGGTCTGAATTACTGCCAAATCTGGGATCATCCAGGAGCTCCTTTGCGTCAATCCTGTCACAGAGTCTGGCGAACGCACGCTCGTTGCCGGCGCCAATAAAGATATCCACGGTCCGCGTGCGAAACGTCTCGTACGGACTGATATTGGGATGTGCATTCCCAGTGGGTACCGGCACTTCGCCGGACATATTGTAATTGATCACATGCGGGTGCATCAGTGACACTGCACAGTCGTACAGCGTCATATCTATATACTGACCCAGACCCGATCGCTGCCGCTCAAACAACGCCATCAGAATAGCCACAGCTGAGTAAAGTCCGGTCCCCATATCCACCATTGCCACCCCAAGCCTTGTGGGGTTGCCTCCTCGCTCACCATTGACGCTGAACCAGCCGGCCATTGCCTGCACTATCGCATCATAACCGGGAGCACCGCCGAGCGGGCCATCACTTCCGAACCCGCTGATGCGACAATGTATCAGCCGCGGAAACCTTGCTGCCAGCACCTCGTGGTAACCCAGCCCCCATTTTTCCATGGTGCCGGGTTTGTAGTTCTCGATGATGACATCTGCATCTTCAAGCAACTCAAGCAAAACTTCCCTGCCCGCTGGCTGAGTCAGATCGAGTGCCATACCGCGCTTGTTGCGGTTAACCCCGATAAAATAGGCTGCATCCCCCTCATGAAAGGGAGGCCCCCAGTCCCGGACTTCGTCACCTTGCGGCGGCTCGATCTTGATGACTTCCGCACCATGGTCCCCCAGCACCTGAGTACAATACGGACCCCCGAGCACACGCGTTAAATCAATTATTTTGAGCGTTGTCAGCGCACCTGCACTCATATAATTTCTTCCCCTGCTACTTGCTGGCTTTGTCGCGCAAGCCGTCAACCATTGCCGGCAGAAAGAGCTCTGCCACCAGTAATGGATTTCCCTGCAACGAGAATACAGACCTTCTGCCCCAACATCCATCAAGGCACACCAACTCGGGCTCGGAACGCTTCAGGCCGGGTTGATCAAACAGAAATCCTCCCAGCGGTCGATCCCGCAGTTTCACCAGTTGTCTTAGTGATCCTCTCAAACTGCTCAGAGGTATCAGGGAATGTGCTGCAACCCAGGGTTTATCATACAGACACAGTTCTACATGACGAGACCAGAGCAACTGACGGGAACGGTGTTGGCCAAATAACAGGGCTTGTCGCCCGGTTCCCAGCACCCAGCCTTCCGCGAGCACATTGACCCGAAAGGTGCCCTGACTCAGCTCTTTTAACCTTCTGGTTAGTGAACCGGTTTCCAGCAGCCAGTCGCGCCAGAAAGGATCCGGTCGCGGGAATTGCTGATCTGCATGACGCCACTTTAGAGGCGCATCTGCCAGAAACTGTGATTGAAACATTTGGTCGTGAATCACACGCCACCCTGATAGTACAAAGCTCCCGACCATCCATGAGGACAGCCGGGAGCTCTGGCAAATCACAATCGAGCAGAATCAGTTACGAGTCTGTGGTCTCTGAACTGTGGTGGATATTGCGCTCTCTACACGTCGGTTGCGAACCCGGCCATCGAGTGTGCCATTGTCAGCCACCGGCCGGGCTTCGCCATAACCAACTGCACTGACCCGTGCAGGGCTCACGCCAAAACGGTCGATCAGCACCTGACGCACGGCATTCGCACGTCGCTGAGAAAGTCCCTGGTTGTAATCTTCCTCACCCATGTTGCAGGTATGACCTTCCAGCTCGGCAACCACGTCATCATGCTGGCTCAGGAAGTCAGCGACACGACGAATATCATCAAAATACTCAGCACGCACGTCAGACTGGTCAAAATCGAACTGCACACTCAGCTCAATCCGTGCCACCTCTTCAATCAATATCGGGCAGCCTCGCTCATCAACCGCATAGTTGCGTGGTGTATCCGGGCAGGCATCGCGATCATCGGGCACGCCGTCACCATCCGTATCGACTATCTGCACGGCAGCAGGCATCGGACTTGGCTCAACACGCTCAGGTGCCAGTGCCTGTCCGAGATGCAAAACCAGACCGGTCTCTATACCAAAATCATAGGTTCCGTCATCAAAACCAAAGAATGTCCGGGCTGCGGTACGCCATTCGATGCGATCATTGAAGCGATATTTGACACCGGCACCCAGGTTCAGGGTCGTGTCATGATTGCTGTCAAACCTGCTGTCGCCCAGACCTCCGACAAAAAATGGTGACATGACGCCGATACTGTTATCGACCGTATAGAGCATGTCCAGACGGAATGCCTTCAGGCGATCACGCCCCGCCAACGTATTCATATTGTTGATACGCGTATAGTTGAGCTCCGCGGCGAGGTTGTCCGTCAGGCCATAACCTATCCCCAGTGTGTAGCCGGTTTCGTCATCGGACTGACGCATACTGTCAAAATCCATCCATTGTATTCCGGGTGCAATGTAAAGCCGGCCTTCATCTGCATTCACTGACTGCGCTGCAAATCCCATGAGGCTGGTTGCAACGGCAACCGACAAGCCAAACGCCTTGATTGAATTCATACTCATCATACTTCTCCTGCCAAACGGCACTTCCAGAAAAACCGCCCAAAACCCTAAAATCACCCGGCATCAGAAACCCGCCAGAGAAATGAACCACCGCAGACAAAACACCACACCCATATCAGCTCCGGGACTGTGTAAAAAATTCGTTGTTTTGCTATGCGTTTACAGACGGCTATTGTAGCGCATTCAGACGTTCAATTCCCACTCCCCACCACACCTGTCAGCAGCTTGCTACAATATATCCTGATTTAACCGCTATATCGGCATAGTCCTGCTATCCTTATGTCATTAAAATGTAATATTTCACTGATTTAATGCTACTCAGTAAATTTGCTGCGGATAGCCAGAAATGACCAAAGAACCTACGATACTGATAGTTGATGATGAAGCCGCCATTCGCGACATGATCGGCATTGCGTTGGATACTGCCGGTTTTTCCAGCCAGACTGCAGAAACCGCACTCGACGCTCACGTCAGCATCGTTGACAGTCGCCCCGATCTGGTGCTGCTTGACTGGATGCTGCCCGGAGGCAGCGGTATCGATCTGGCGCGTCGGTTAAAGCGTGAAGAACTGACTGCTGACATCCCGATCATCATGCTCACTGCCAAAACCAGCGAAGACAACAAGGTTCAGGGACTGGATGTTGGCGTAGATGACTACGTCACCAAACCATTCTCACCCCGTGAACTGGTCGCCCGCATTAAAGCTGTATTGCGCCGCACCACTGGTAACCTGCGTGACAAACCAATCAGGGTTTTTGATCTGGAGCTGGATCCTGCCAGTCACCGGGTTACGATTGAGGATCACGCTGTGGACATGGGCCCTACCGAGTACCGTTTGCTGCATTTTTTCATGACACACCCGGAGAAAGTTTTTTCCCGCGACCATATACAGGATCAGGTATGGGGCGCCAATGTCTACCTGGAAGAAAGAACTGTCGATGTACACATAGGCAGACTGCGAAAAGCCCTGACTTCCGCCTCCAGAACCGGCATCAACTACGCCGGTCTGATTCAGACGGTGCGAGGCGCCGGATACCGGTTTTCCACTCGCCCGGAATAGACTCGACTTTTTGTTTTGATGCCGTTTCGCTATAGTCTGCGGAACGTCATCCATATTGTCTGGTTATCTCGTGAATGAAGGCCTAACTTTTGTTTTCTGACTGGTATTCCGCGCTCCGCCGCCTAGCCCTGATATTTACCGCACTGCTGATCTCGGGCTGGCTGATTGGCTATCCTGTAGCAGTTTTGCTGGGTGGCACTGTGATCTACCTGGTTTATCATCTGCGCCAACTCCGCAGACTCTACAACTGGCTGAAAGCAAATGATCAGACTGAACCAGTGCCTCCACCGGAAGGGAGAGGTATCTGGGGCTATGTTTTTGACGGAATTTATCTGCTGCAGCGTCGCGAATACGAAGCATTACTGGATCTGCGCGGCATCATCAATAAAGCTCAGGAATCCACCGCCGCACTTGAAATGGCGGTCATCATGATTAATGGAAAAGGAGGGCTTGAGTGGTGGAACCCTGCGGCAACCAAACTGCTTGGCTTTCAACACCCCAAGGATCGCAACCAGCCGGTGACCAACCTGATCAGAGAGCCCGTTTTTGTTGAATACTATGCGCGTGGAAAGTATGACAGTCCGCTGAAACTGGGTTCGCCGGTCAACTCAGCCATTATGCTTGAGTTTCAGATAACCAGTTTCGGGGAAGGTGAACGGCTCATGCTGGTCAGGAATATATCCCAGCTTCACAGGCTGGAAATGATGCGCAAAGACTTTGTCGGAAATGTATCACACGAGCTGCGTACACCGATCACGGTAATCACCGGTTATCTGGAGACCATGCTTGATGACAGAAAGAACCTGCCGGATCGGTGGATACGTCCCCTCGAACAGATGTCACAGCAGTCCCATCGTATGGAAAACATCATTCGGGATCTGCTTACGCTGTCACAACTGGAAACCCGTTCCGCTTCAAAGCAGCAGAATACGATCCAGCTGATTTCCCTGCTACGTGACATTCAGCATGATGCCGAACAGGTTTCGCAGGAAAAACAACAGGCGTTTCTGCTGGAATGCGACGACAGCCTGTATCTTCGCGGCAATATGAATGAGCTCTACAGCGCTATATCAAACCTGGTACTGAATGCATCAAAGTACACGCAAGCCGAGGGTACTATACGGCTACGCGCATACCGGTCGGCAAGCGGCCTGGATGTTATTGTCTCTGACAACGGCCCCGGCATTGCCGCTCAACATATTCCAAGGCTGACCGAACGCTTCTACCGGGTTGATGAGAGTCGTTCAACTGATAGTGGTGGCACAGGACTGGGGCTGGCGATCGTAAAACATGTTCTGGCCAGGCATGATGCCACGTTGGAAATTACCAGCAAAATCGGCGAGGGAAGTGAGTTTACCTGTCACTTCCCGGCACACAGGACAGAGATCAGAGCTCAGACTTGACTTGCTGTTCCATGCTTGAAAGTCCGACGTGACGCACATCGGTTCCCATCACGACATACACGACATGCTCAGCAATATTCTTGGCATGATCGCCGGCCCGTTCCAGCGAACGAAGCGCCCATATGATATTAAGTACGCGAGTGATACTTCGCGGATCCTCTATCATGTAAGTGATCATTTCACGCATGGCACTGCCATACTCCATGTCCACATTGACATCTTCCTTGGCGACAGCCAGGGCTGCTTCTGCATCATAGCGAGCAAAGGAGTCAAGTGCCATATTAACCATATGCCTGACTCTTTCACCTATGTGACGGATTTCCACATAACCTTTTGATGACTCGCCCTGCTCGGACAATTCAACGGCCAGCTTGGCAATCTTTGCCGCCTCATCGCCAATTCTTTCCAGATCATTGACTGCCTTGATGATTCCCATTACCAGACGCAGGTCACTGGCAGCAGGTTGACGCCGGGCAAGTATCCGGTTACAGGCATCGTCAATCTCAAGTTCCATTTCATTGACAACAACATCGTGCTCACGCACAGCGCTGCCCAGCTCACTGTCTGCTGTTATCAACGCTGTCAGTGCATCAGCCAGTTGTTTCTCCACCAGCCCGCCCATTTCCAACAGCCTGCTTTTTATTTCTTCCAGCTCGGTATTGAATTGCTGCGAAATATGATGACTGTGAACACCTGCGTCCGTTTTCATAGTGACTACCCTTGCAAATTGGTCGATATCTTAGTGCCTGAATATGACAAATATATGACACGTGTATAACAATAATGCCATAAAAAAAAGTGTCACACTCTAATATGTGTATTCCTCCGGCTCGTAAGATAGAATACATCGTAAACATTCGCCAGGTAAGCCCTCTCAGGCAGGATCGATGAACACTAGCAAACAACCTGAAACCAATATTCAACAAACCGCTTCTGACCTTCCCGAGCCCGCCGGATGCCCGGCGGTTGCACCTGATATTGATCTGACAGACAGCATCTATTATCTGAACCGTGAACTCAGTTACATGCAGTTCAATATGCGAGTACTGGATCAGGCAAGAAATCCTCAGCATCCCTTGCTGGAAAGACTGATGTTTTTACTGATTTTCAGCTCCAACCTGGATGAGTTCTACGAAATTCGCGTATCGGGCCTAAAGAAGCAATTGGGATTTGGTCGTCAGAAACCCGGCGCGGATGGCAAATATCCTCAGGAAGTGATGAGTGAACTCCATACGCTGGTGCGTTCAGCACTTCAGGAACAGTACCGGATTCTGAATCAGGAGCTACTGCCAGCGCTGGCAGAACAGAAAATCCGTTTCCTGTATCGCCATGAATGGAGCGACAGCCTGTTTGACTGGTCACTGGAGTACTTCAGAAACGAAGTTATTCCGGTGATAAGCCCGCTAGGACTTGATCCGGCACATCCCTTTCCGCGCCTGGTAAACAAGAGCCTTAACTTTATTCTGTCACTGGAGGGCAAGGATGCGTTCGGCCGCGATAGTGGTCTGGCGATAGTGCCTGCACCCAGGGCCCTCCCCAGATTGATCAAGGTACCAACCCACATCCTGCCGGACGGCGATAATTTTGTATTTCTGTCGTCAATCATCCATGCACATGTCGACGAGTTCTTTCCGGGCATGAAAGTGAAAGAGTGTCACCAGTTCCGTGTCACACGAAATTCCGATCTGGAAATGAGTAATGTGGAAGTGGAGGATGTTGCAAGCGCCCTGCAGGGCGAACTGCACATGCGCCGATTTGGCGCTGCGGCAAAACTGGAAGTCGGCGCGGGCTGCCCCGCCGAACTCACTGACTTTCTGCTGGAGCGTTTCAATCTGACAGAAGAGGAGTTATTCCGTCTGGATGGCCCGGTCAATCTGCAACGACTGATGGCTCTGAACAGTATGGTCAACCGCCCCGACCTCAAATTCCCGCCCTTCTCTCCGGGCCTGCCACCGGCGCTTGAAGAAGGGAACTGCATTTTTACTGCAGTTACCCGTGAAGACCAGCTGCTGTTGCACCCTTATCAGTCCTTTATTCCCATAATCGACTGGGTGCGCCAGGCTGCGCGCGACAGTGGCGTCATCTCGATCAAGCAGACACTATATCGCACCAATGAGTCATCAGAGCTTGTTGAAGCGCTGTCCGAAGCAGCCCGCAATGGCAAAGAAGTTACTGTTGTCATTGAATTGCGGGCACGCTTTGACGAAGAAGAGAACATCCAGTTCGCGAGCATTTTGCAGGAAGCTGGCGCAGTTGTTGTGTATGGTGTCATGGGTTACAAGACACACGCCAAGATGCTGCTGATAGTGCGCCGTGAGAGCGGCCGACTGAAACGCTATGTCCACCTGGGCACAGGTAACTATCACCGGAAAAATTCATTGCTGTACACAGATTACAGCCTGATGACTTGCGACGAAGTTCTGTGCACTGACGTGCACAAGGTCTTTCAGCAAATTACCGGCATGGGCAAAAAGATTTCGCCTGACTTGATATTGAATGCCCCGTTCAGGCTGATGAAGGGCCTGATACAACTGATACAGCAGGAAAAGCAGGTTGCACTGACAGGCAAGCCCGCAAGAATCATCGCAAAAATCAACTCTCTGACTGATCCTGCGTTAATCAGGGAACTCTACTGTGCCTCGCAATCCGGCGTGCGAATTGATCTGATCGTCCGCGGTATATGTTGCCTGAAGCCGGGCGTGCCAGGGGTTTCCGAAAACATCAGGGTAGTGTCAGTCATCGGTCGATTCCTTGAGCATTCGCGCGTGTACTATTTCTCCAATGCCCAGTATCCGGTTTATTGTTCAAGCGCCGACTGGATGGAGCGGAATCTGCAAAGCCGCATAGAAATAGCGTTTCCCATCCTCAAGAAAAAATGGATCAATCGAATCATTGATGAGCTGGAACTGCACATTGCAGACCGTCAGCAGAGCTGGGAACTGCTTGCCAGCGGGGAATACAAAAAACTTGCCGATGAACACGATCCGGCTATGCTCAATGCACCAAAGGAGGGAGTGCAGTCGCTGCTGCTCAACGCGCTTTCAACACATGCAACGGTGAATCGCCCGTCTTAGACGCGCTCATCATATAGTGCAACATGCCCTCGCGCAGCGCAGCAGGACTGAAGTTTATTTCCGTCACCCCTGTGGCATGCATAAAACCGCACAGCACCGCCCAGCCAGGAAGGATGAGTTCACGCCGGCCGCTTTTTAGTCCGGGCAATACAAAACCGGGATCTGTTGCCACCCTGATAATATCGGGTCGCAGTTGGTGCAGATCGACAAGGGAAATACCTGATGTTCGACCTCCGACCCGACTGGAGCAAACCAGACTCAACATCTTGGCAGTTCCCGATGATGCAAACACCTCACACCAGGGCGTCTGCTGCAATTGACCTGCAACTCCGGCAAATATTTCTTCAGCATTTGTGAGTGCATCATCAAGTCTTGAATTCACATCGGCTTCCGAACTGAGTGAGTTCGGGAACCATTTGTCACGCCAGCTTACACAACCAATCGGCATGCTATGCGCCTGCAAATGCATCTCACCCTGCCCTACTATGATCTCCGTGCTGCCGCCGCCGACATCGATAATCAGGCGCGCCCTGTCAATTACCGGCAAGGCGGAATTCACGCCCGCGTACACCAATGCAGCCTCGTCCAGACCGCTGACCACGTCAACATCAATGCCCAACTGACTGGCGGCATCGAGAAACGCGGTAGCGTTTTGCGCCACACGCAGGGCATTGGTACCAACAGCCCAACAGTGGGTAATGGGATAGCGATCCAGTGCCTGGCGAAACGTCTTTAAACACTTCAGCCCGCGAACAAAGGCATCCTGGGCTATCATCGACGTTGCTGCAATTCCTTCACCCAGCTGGACCTTCTCACTGAAACGCTCTACAACATCATGGCTGCCATCATGGCAATGTGCGATCAACAAGTGGAAGCTGTTGGAACCCAGATCAATACACGCGTACATTTATTCGTCACGAACAGAAAATCGAACCTGATTAAAGCATGGATCGTGTCGTCGGCTCTACCCCTCATCCATCAATGGGACAAAGTGTTATCGCTGGCGGTTTACTTGCCATGCCTGCCGCCTATAATAAGCAGCACATAATTACAGCGGGTGAGCCAATGCTGGCAACGCAGTCTGACAGGCAACTAGTGGCCATATTGAGCATACTCGGCTCAAGTATCTTATTGGTAAAAGTCTTTCTGGCGACTCAGCTGGAACTTTACAGTGACGAAATTTTCTATTGGCAGGCTTCTCAGTTTCCTGCCCTTGCCTATAGCGATTTGCCATTCATGAGCGCCCTTTTTGCAGGCATCGGTACCGAGCTGTCGGGCAATTCCCCATTAGCGGTGCGTCTGCCGTTTTTGTTCTGCGGCAGCCTCACCCCGTTGTTGCTGTACTGGGTCGCCCTGCCACTGACCGGACAGCGCGCTGCTCTCGAAACTGCGACCTTGACCCTTTGCCTGCCGATGGCTGCATTTATGGGTCTGCTGGCGGTACCTGACGCCCCCATGGTCTTTTTTGGGTTACTCTTTATCGGCGCATTTGAACGGGCAACGCGGACCGGAAAAACCATCTGGTGGCTAGCTGCCGGTTTATTCACCGCTCTGGGTTTGTCCAGTCACTATCGCTATGTGCTCTATCCGTTCGCGGCACTGATGTATCTGCTGATCGCCCGCAGCCAATGGCACAATTGGCGTCAACCTGCTTTGTGGGTGGCGGCCCTGATCGGCCTGACAGGGCTGTATCCGGCACTGACATTCAACCTCAACAACGATCTGAGTGGTATTGACTACCACCTGCTGGACCGTCACCCCTGGCGATTTCAGGCTGAAGGACTGCTACACCCGGTGATTCAATCGGTCATCGTCACTCCCCTGCTCTATGCTCTCTGCTGGTATGTTGTCTGGTATCTGCTCCGGAAGGCAAAGTCGGGATCTCACCGACACGGAATAATGCTCAGTTTTGCAATCAGTCACCTGGGGGTATTCATGCTCCTGGCACCGTGGAGCGACACAACCAGGACAACTGTTCACTGGCCGCTGTCAGGTTATCTGCCACTTCTGGTATTTATGCCTGAAGCCATGCGCAACCTGGTCAACTCGCTTGAAGAAAAATGGTCTGTCCGGAGCATACGAACCGGCATAACCATGGCTCCGTTGCTGGGTCTGACCGGTGTAATACTGCTGTTTGCAGGTATCGGCTCACAAGGCTTCAATCAGCAATTGCAACAGGTGCTGGGAAACGATGTACTTTCAAACAAAATGGCGGGGTGGCGTCAGCTGACAGATCATCTGTCAACCCTTGAGCAGAACTATCCGTTGCCTCAGGCGTTGCTGATCATTACTGACAATTACTATACCAGTGCCCAGATCTCCTTTGCTCACCCATCAGCCGATGTAATGACGATAGATGAAGATAAAACCATTCGCGACGGTCGATATACCCAGTATGCAATTTGGCGTCGAAACACCAGTGCTGTCCTGCAACAAACCGGGCGCAATGCCATTTTTGTAACGGAAGACAGCACTCTAAACCAGCTGGAAAAAATGGGCGTCATGACACGGGCATGTGAGATGTTCAGCCGACTCACATTTCTCGAACAACTGTCATTGTACGGGGGCGACAAACGGTTTGGTTTCTATTACGGAGAATCAATCGGCTCAGCGCCGGATACCGCTTCACCTTGCCCGTTACCCGGCTCTGCGTGGCTGGACTCGCCGCAGGAAAACGAAACGCTGACCGGCACCGCATCAGTTTCCGGATGGGCCATGGCACCCGGATTTGGCGTCAGGCGTGTCAGGTTATTGCTGGACCGGCAGGTTGTTGCGGAAACTGAACGATCCATTTCCAGAGAAGACGTTGTTACCCTGATGGGAGGTTACCGTGACCCGGACTCACCCATACTGGGATTCTCGCTCAATCTGGATTCCACACTATACCCGAATGGCTGGTATGAACTGATGCTGGAGACCGAATCAAACAATGGACAGCGCGAGCTCAATGTCCCGCGCCGAATACGCATACAGAACCGTTAAACATTGATTAGCCCAGCTTGAACTGGTTTACCAGTCCATCCAGATCACTCAGCAGGGTATTGATTTCAGCATGGTACTGCTTGCATTTCAGATAATCCTCTGTATTCAGGCGACCATCACCAGCTATTTTCACGCTGCTTTTGGCGATCCCTTCAGTGACCTCGGACTGCTGCTTGACTGCACCGGCGATATCGCGACTGCGCTCCGCAATCAGGGCCACCGATGCCAGTACCGAGTCCAGCAACTGGTTTGCCGTATTGGCTGATCCCACGCACTCCCTGGAGAGGTTCACACCACTATCCATCGCACTGACAACCTGTGAGGTATTTTCCTGCAGATTCTGAATGATGGTATTGATTTCCAGCGTGGAGGACTGGGTTTTCTGCGCCAGACTCCGAACCTCGTCAGCAACCACCGCGAATCCGCGCCCCTGTTCCCCGGCTCTGGCAGCTTCGATGGCCGCATTTAAGGCAAGCAGGTTGGTCTGCTCCGCAATCCCCTCAATGACTTCCAGTACGGAGTGCACTTTCTGATTATGATCACGCATGTCATGCACTTTCAATTGAATCTCGGAAAGTGAGCCAGAAAGTTGCTCTACTGACGAACGGGTCTGAGAGACAACCTGGGTCGCCTTTTGCGTCGCTCCGTTTGCCTCTCGCGCGGCATCCACGCTCGATTGGGCGCCTGCGGCGACATCGGCCAGTGACGACGAAAGCTCTGTCGTCGAAGATGCAAGTAATTCAGTTTCTTCCAGCTGGGCAGCCGAACGGCCGGCCGTGCGCTCTATCATCTGGGAGAACTGTGATGACTTCGCAGTCACCTCGGCATTCGTCGACAAGACCTGTCGGATAATACCCGCCAGTTTCCCCACAAATGTGTTGAAACTCGCTCCGAGTTGCGAAATCTCATCTCTGCCTTCATCGGAAAGACGGCGACTCAGATCACCTGAACCCTGCGCGATATCCTGCATATAGGCCTGCGCCTTGCTCAGCGGCGCAGCAATTGATGCTGACAGGAAATAGGCTGCTGCTACCAGCGCACACAGAATCAATACAACAATCACGCCTGAACTCATGACCCAGCGCAGAAACAGGGCGTTTACATCCTCTTCATAGAGGCCATGAATAATGACCCAGTCCCAGGGTGCAAAGAGTTGTGCATACACCTTTTTGACTTCAGCCTCAGGATGGGCGATCGGATCATCGGTATATGTCAGGAAGCGATAGCCGAATAGCGGATCCGGAAAATACAGGTATTCTGCAAAACCCGTATAACTGTCGCCCGTGTAGCGACGAATGATGTCAGTCATAGACGGGCTGGCCTCAAGATAACCATTCTCGGCCATGCGCTGTTCATCTGTAATTTCCGCTGCCCGGATCTGCGCCAGCACCTGCGCCTCAGTGTCCAGAGCGCTGTCAACACCGCGTAGCGGATGCGCAAGAATCTGCCCGAGCCGATGGTACAACAACAGATAGTTGCGCTCGTCCACCATCGTGTTATTGATCAGAAAGCGTCCCAGACGCTTCGCTTCAGATTCGGGCATCATTCCCTGAATGACCTGATTGTTCAGCCCTGCCAGGGCCTCATGGATCATTTGCACCTGATTGACACTGCCATTACGTAGCTGATCCATAAACTGAGCGCGCGCCTGTAACAGCAGCGAGACGCTCAGACCAATAATCGCCAGCACGCTAAACATGACAATTAATCCGATTCGCGACCGAATGGTGAATTTTGCGAACATAAGCACTCCCTGTCTGAATAGGGTTCAACTGACAAAAAGTCAGCCTGGTAATTTTAGTTGTAATCCTGATAACGGCTGTTTTGATTTAAACATTAGTCAGCACTTGAAATTATCGGCCCCCTGTTTTAGTTTAGAGACGGTCTCGACAAAGGTTCTATGGCATGGATATCCCCGCTACAGAGATTGGCACAAGGCCATTTGGCGATACCCCGGACGTCAGAATGTTCTGGGCCACAGATCATACAAACCATGCTTTCTGCAGCCTGCTCGCAAATATCAAGGCAGCCATACCTTTACAGCTGGTCATCGCAGAGCCGGGTAACGGCAAAACGCTGCTGTGCCGCAAATTGTTCAACAGTTTGCGTGCGCATCGTACCCGCTACAGGGTCAGTATGTTCCCCTACCCCCACCTCTCGTACGATGATTTGACCCGCAAGTTCAGATGCCGGAACGACGGCCGTTCAGCCGTCAATCATGGCGCCAGGCAAAATGTGTTAATCATCGATGAAGCCCAGGCACTGCCAGATAAAACCCTGCTGGTTCTGGGCAAGCAACTGGAACAGGAGGCTACGTTGTTTCAGCTGGTCCTGTTCGCTCAGCCGGAACTTGAGAGCCGCCTTAAACAGCCGCTGTTGAGAATTTTTCAGGATCTGCCCCAGGAAAGATACTACCTGAACTCACTGTCCAAATCCGAGATCGCCTGCTACATCGGCTACCGGATGAAGCTGGCCGGCCTGATGCCGGGGCAAATGCCCGACAAGGCAGTGGTTGATCTGGTCTTTCGTGCCAGCAATGGTATCCCGCGGCTGATTAATACCATCATGCGCAAGGCACTGAACGTGGCGGAAACGTCACAATCCGGCAGGCTCGGGGTGGAGCATATCCGGGCAGCCTGTGAAACGATCGAGACCCCCTGGTCTGTTGCCAATCCTGCATCTCGCAGCAAGGGCGCTTTAATCTGGTCATAAAACGGTTATAGCTGCTATAGTATTGCGCTTTTACAAAGCAGAACGGACTATCTCATGCCCGATATGATCTGGGAAAAACTACAGACTGAAGCACGTGAACTGATTGCCCGCGAACCGCTGCTGGCAAGCTATGTCTACGCATGTGTGCTCAACCACAAGAGTCTGGGTTCAGCCCTGAGTTATCTGCTGGCACACAAGATTGCCAATTATGTAATGTCAGCAGTCGCCATACGTGAACTGTTTGATTCAGCGTTCCGGGCCAGCCCCGACATCGTGGATTGCGCTGCGCTGGATATCAAGGCAGTTTATGATCGCGATGCCGCCACAAACGCCTTCTTGCCGGTAATACTCTATCTGAAAGGCTATCAGTCAATTCAGGTTCACCGGGTTGCACATTACTTATGGAACCATGGACGGCGTGATCTGGCATTGTTTCTTCAAAGTCGGAATTCTGAAGTGTTCGGCGTGGATATCCATCCCGCCTGCATCATGGGCAAAGGTATCATGTTTGATCACGCTACCGGCATTGTTATTGGTGAGACCACGGTGATTGAGGATGATGTCTCGATCATGCAGTCGGTTACCCTTGGCGGAACCGGCAATGAGCAAGGTGACAGACATCCCAAAATACGCTCTGGCGTACTGATTTCTGCCGGTGCCAAAGTACTCGGAAATATCGAAGTAGGCCGCAGCGCCAAGGTGGGCGCGGGCAGCGTTGTACTCAAAGATGTACCTCCACATACAACCGTGGTCGGTGTACCTGCTCACCGGGTCGGCGAGCCCTGCCCTGACAACCCTTCACACACCATGGATCAACTTGTGGGCAGCGACTGAGCCACGGCAAGATCAGAGATTTTCTTCCGCGAATGCAGCCAACGCTGATCGGGGCACCCCCTGAAGTAACAAGTTGCCGCCCAGCGCGAAATTTTTGAATCGCTCGGTCATATAGGTCAGTCCGGAACTGGTAGGTGACAGGTAGGGCGTATCGATCTGTGCAAGGTTGCCCAGACAGACAACCTTGGATCCCGTGCCCGCCCTGGTCACGATGGTCTTGATCTGATGCGGTGTAAGATTCTGGGACTCATCGATCAGAATCAGACTGTGCTGAAAGCTTCGGCCCCTGATGTAGTTCAGGGACTTGAACTGCAACGGCACCTTGGAGAGCACGTAGTCGATGCTTCCAGCACTGTTCTCATCATCCCAGTGGAGAGCTTCCAGGTTATCCGTTATGGCTCCCAGCCAGGGTTCCATTTTTTCAGCTTCGGTTCCAGGAAGAAAACCAATATCCTCATCCAGCCCCTGCGTACTGCGGGTTGCGATGATGCGCCGATAGAGTTTGGTGTCCAGCGTCATTTCGATGGCTGCCGCCAGCGCCAGTATCGTTTTTCCTGATCCGGCCGAACCTGTCAGGTTCACCAGATGCACATCCGGATCCAGTAGCAGGTCCAGGGCCATGGCCTGAAACACATCCCTGGGCTGCAAACCCCAGGTTTCCTTTTCCATCAGTCGCTGCCGATCCAGGTGTCTCAGAACGATATGACTATCGGTCAGCTCCACTACGCGCGCTAGAAACCCGGCGTCATCATAAAAAAACTGATTCGGATACACTTCCTGGGGAATAAGAGTGCGCTCGATCCGATGATAGGTCTGTCCGGCATGAGTTTGCTCGGTTTCCACCTCACTGATCCGATTCCAGAAACTCTCGCCGAAATCCACATAACCCTTGTTCAGCTCGGCAATATCGCTGAGTAACTGATCAGTATGATAATCCTCAGCCTCAATCCCGCATGCACGAGCCTTCAGTCGCATATTTATGTCTTTGGTGACCAGCACGACCCGGCGTTTTGGATGTTTCTGCTTCAGCACAGCGACAGCATTGAGAATTTTATTGTCATTCAGATGTGGCGGCAGGATCTGCTGGGACAATGGCGTCTCGCTCATCAGCACAGACAAATGTCCGATGTCAGGCATTTGCCCACCACGCCTGATAGGTACACCTTTTTCAACGTCCGTAGGAGCAGCATCGCCAAGGATGCGATCTATTTCCCGGATCGCCTGACGGCAATCTGCAGCGACTGCCCCCCGACCGCTTTTCAGATTATCCAGCTCTTCCAGGACGGTCATGGGTATAACGACGTGATGTTCGTCAAAATTCCAGATCGCAGAGGGATCATGAATCAGAACATTGGTATCCAGCACATAAAATATCGAGCGAAGTGGCACAGGCAGCGTCCCTGTTAATACATTGAAACAAGTCTGACACTAGACTGATAAAGTGACATCAGTGTGACAGGACGCCTGCCTGCGCGCAAGACCGGAGCATTACAGGGTTCATCACCCAACGATCTGAATAAGCACGCCTGCTGCCACTGCCGAACCAATAACACCGGCAACATTTGGTCCCATGGCATGCATCAGCAGGAAATTGTGGGGATTGGCTTCAGTACCCAATTTGTTCGCAACCCTGGCTGCCATCGGTACCGCCGAGACGCCCGCCGCACCAATCAGAGGGTTGATCTTGCTGAGCGAAAACACATTCATCAACTTGGCCATCAGTACACCCGATGCAGTTCCAATTGAAAATGCAACGATCCCCAGAGCAAGAATCCCGAGTGTGCTGGGGACCAGGAAGTACTCTGCTATCAAACGTGACCCCACAGCCAGCCCCAACAGAATGGTTACGGTATTTATTAATGCATTCTGTGCTGTTTTAGTCAGCCGGTCGACCACACCACATTCGCGCATCAGATTACCCAGACAAAACATGCCGAGCAGCGGCGCCGCACTGGGTATTACCAGCGCTACCAGCATCAACAGTACCAACGGGAAAAGTATTTTTTCTTTTTGCGATACGGTACGTAGCTGCTTCATTTCGATTCGACGTTCTTTCTCCGTCGTCAACGCCCGCATTATAGGAGGCTGTATCAACGGCACCAACGCCATGTAGGAATAGGCCGAAACCGCTATCGCTCCCAGCAACTCGGGCGCCAGAATACCCGCAACATAGATCGCCGTTGGACCATCCGCACCACCAATAATGCCGATCGCTGCGGCCTGCTTCAGGCTGAAGTCGAAAAGCCCAAGATCAGTCATGAACAAGGCGCCAAGCACGGTGGCAAAAATTCCGAACTGGGCTGCTGCACCCAGCAGCAACGTCTTCGGATTCGCCAGGAGTGGACCGAAGTCTGTCATCGACCCCACACCAAGAAAAATCAGCAAGGGAAAGATGCCGGTTTGCAGGCCCATGGCATAAAACTGCGCCAGGACACCTGTCCCAACTGCAATTTCAACACCAGGAATATTGGCCAACATTCCGCCAAAACCAATTGGCAACAATAGCAGCGGTTCGAATTTTTTGGCAATCGCAAGATACAGCAACACCAGACTCACCAGAATCATAATAAATTGATTCAGCTCTATCTGATAGATACCCGTGGACCGCCACAGCTCCATCAACTGATCCATGTTAATTACTCCAGGGTTACCAGCACATCGCCGGCATTGACGCTCTCGCCTTCATCGACATGCATCGTTTGTACGACACCTGCCTTGCTACTGCGAATTTCCGTCTCCATTTTCATTGCTTCCAGAACCATCAACACGTCCCCATCAGCGACTTCATCGCCTTCAGAGACCATGAGTTTATGTACGCTCCCGGACAATGGTGCATTGATATCGTAACCCTCACCGGGAGGCTCGCTGCGCGGGGTTTGATCCGTGACATCAGCAATCCCGGCAACTTCTCCGCCCGCCTTTACCTTTACCACATAGGCTTTACCATCAACTTCAACGGTGTAGACGCCGTCTTTTTCCTGTGCCGGCTGTCTGGTCGCAGGTGTTGGCGCCATCGGTGTTGCCACTGCCTCATCCTTACCTGTCGGCACAGGCTCGAACGCTGATGGATTATTCCGATTGCGAAAGAATTTGAGCGCCGGCTGGGGAAACAGGGCATACGTCAAGGTATCGTCAGTTGAATCCACGATTTCAAAACCATCGTCTGCTGCCAGCTTTTCCAGCTCCTCCTTCAGACGATCGAATTCGGGAGTCAACAGATCGGCCGGCCTGCAGGTGATAGCGTCTTTGCCTGCCAATACCCGTCCCTGAAGGTCTTTATTGACCGGTGCTGGTGTAGCACCATACTCACCTTTTAGTACTCCCTCGGTCTCCCGCGTAATATTTTTATACCGCTCACCTGCCAGTACATTCAGAACCGCCTGGGTACCCACAATCTGGGACGTTGGCGTGACCAGCGGGATGAATCCGAGATCTTCCCTGACACGAGGAATTTCTTCGAGCACTTCATCCAGACGGTCTGTTGCGTTTTGTTCCCGTAACTGATTCTCCAGGTTGGTCAACATACCGCCGGGCACCTGAGCCACCAGAATTCGCGAGTCAATGCCTTTAAGCGCACCCTCAAATTTTGCATATTTTTTACGCACATCGCGAAAATAGGAGGCAATCTCCTCAAGCAGCACAATATCCAGCCCGGTGTCACGATCTGTTCCCTGCAACATTGCGACCATCGTCTCGGTCGGAGTGTGACCATAAGTCAGACTCATTGACGAAATTGCCGTATCAAGGTTATCAATACCCGCCTCAACTGCCTTGATATATGTTGCGGTAGACAAACCAGTGGTCGCATGACATTGCATATGAATGGGGATAGACACTGTCTTTTTCAGACTGGTAATCAATTCGAATGCCGTATAGGGTGCCAACAGGCCGGCCATATCCTTTATGCAGAGCGAATCGGCGCCCATCTCCTCAATCTGACGCGCCATGTCAAGCCAGCTATCAAGGGTATGCACCGGGCTGACAGTATATGACATCGTCCCCTGAGCATGCTTTTCGTGCTTTTTAACTGATTTTATCGCCGTTTCGAGATTGCGCGGATCGTTCATGGCATCAAACACGCGGAATACATCAACACCGTTGACGGCAGCGCGTTCGACAAACCGGTCAACAATATCGTCCGCATAATGCCGATAACCCAGAATATTCTGACCCCGGAACAGCATCTGCTGCTGAGTATTGGGCATCGCCTCCTTTAGTTTGCGGATACGCTCCCATGGGTCTTCCCCCAAGTAACGGATACACGCATCAAACGTGGCTCCGCCCCAGGACTCGACGGCCCAGAATCCGACCTGATCAAGCTTTCCCGCGATGGGGAGCATGTCATCGAGCCGCATTCGGGTAGCCAGCAAAGACTGGTGCGCATCACGCAAAATTACATCAGTTATCGCCAGTGGGGTTTTGAGATCAGTCATGGAAGAGCCCTTCTTGTTATATCACCGCCGGGCATTCCCGCCCGGCAGCATTGGTTTCGATGTAAACATCAAGTTGGAATCAGGGGATGGTAGCAACACCCACGGTCATTCAGAATCATTTCGCGAGCGATGTTGACGGATGGCAGCGCTGATAGCAGCAACTACGCGCTTGTCATCCGGCCTGGCACGATCGTTTTCATCGGTCCGTTTTGTCCGTTGTGGAGAACGGCGACGAGGCGGCACTACAATGGCTGGTGCAAACCGCATGACAACAGATGACATGGCAACCGTAATGCACACCAGCAGCAAAAGAAACACAAACACAAAGCCCATACCATAAAGGGCAAGATTAAATCCTTCCATCATTATATCTGACATCTGAAAAGATCCCTCAATTGTAGAATGCGTATCATACTAAATAAGCTGCCAGCACGCTAACCATCGATCAGGAACCCTCGAACCTTACTGTGCGAGCGCCGGATAACTGCTCAGCATCTCGCGAAACGCAGCCTGAAACTCGGGACGTGCACGCTCTTCATGCATATACTCGCCGGGCATTACGGTATGAATACGATTAACCTGGCCTGACCAGACCACCGTTCCGGAATCTGACTCCGCAATATCGACCACGATATTGGCAACATAACGAAGCATGGTATCGTCTTCTATCCGACGCTCAAACGGATCGACGTTTTCCTGTTCCGGATTGAGGTTTACATGCCGATAGCTCAGTGTAATCATCACATCATTAACACGATCGTTACGAACAAGTCCTTTATCATTGAATGCAGCTTCGAACTCGGCAACTGCATAGTCTGCAAGAAATCCGGGCAGTTCACTGGTAGCTATTCCGTATGTCTGGTATGACGGATAGTCGCCCGGACAGCAAATGTTTACGCTATATCCTATCTGTCGCCCGTTCTGCGCACAGGCCGCCAGCGACAAAATGGCCATCAGGGCAAAAACTCTTACTCCGGTCGCGCCTGTCTTGGTTGAAAAAATCGTCATACAGCTCTCTCTTCTGATGTTTTAAGTTGTTATTTCCAGGCAGGCTGTCGCCTGACTAAAGCGTGGATAGAACAATACAAAGTTTAAACCACAAATTCACCTCTCAATTGTAACTTTTTACAGTGAAATTGCCGATATTTAACTATTAGCAGCGCCCTAAAGGCCTTGCCTGCCCGTACAAAAGTCCGCTACTCTGCCGACGAATCTTTTCTTACAACGGATATCTGACCATGTTACTACTCATTGCTGGACTGCTGCTGTTTATGGCCACACACTCCATTTCGATTTTTAACCCCGGTTTACGCAACAGGATGGTAGCCAGCTACGGAGAAAAACAGTGGAAACTTGCCTATTCAATCATTTCCATAGCTTCCTTTATCATGATCATTTACGGCTACGGTGCAGCACGACTGGATCCGGTCTGGTTGTGGCAACCACCTGTAGCCTTACGCCATCTGGCTCTACTACTCACTGTTCCGGCATTTGTCTTACTGGCAGCAGCATACGTCCCGGGCAACAGAATCAAGGCAAAGCTCGGTCATCCCATGTATGTATCAGTCAAGATCTGGGCGTTTGCGCACTTGCTGGCTAATGGCACGTTGGCCGATGTGTTACTCTTTGGCAGTTTTCTGGCCTGGGCAATTGCCGGGTTTGCGGTCAGTCGTCGACGCGATCGACTGAATCAGATATCCAGACCTGCCGGAACAACCTCCAAAGATATGGTGACCGTAATTGTGGGACTGGTGAGCTGGGCAGTTTTTGCAATGTTTCTTCACACGCTGCTCATTGGTGTCAATCCCCTGCCCTGAAAACCAGGCGGCATAAAAAAAGGGTCACCCAACGGATGACCCTTTTTGATTTTAATGCCTGACAAAACGGCAGGATAGCCGTTTTGCACAGCCGCAGGCTGCCCGAAGGGCGAGGGCCAGGGAAGGCCCGAGTGACTAAACGGCAGGATAGCCGTTTTGCACAGCCGCAGGCTGCCCGAAGGGCGAGGGCCA
>CAXBER010000012.1:0-127892 GCA_963974875.1 uncultured Pseudohongiella sp.
TGCTTGATCGGCTTTTGCATCATGCGCATATTGTACAGATCTCTGGAAACAGCTATCGACTGAAAGGGAAGAAAGCCGCCGGGATCGCTCCGGCTATCAGCCAACAAAATAACGAGTAAACTGCCAAGGGTGGGTCAATTTTACATTGCCGCCTAGTGGGTCAAAATTAGATTGTCGTTGACAGCATGCCATTGGCCGCACTCTCAATGTGGGAGCGTTGCGCGGGAGTGAACCGGACCGTGATCCGGCATGATGAAGACTGCCGATCTTTTGTCATGAACCCAGAATAGGGAGCTCAGGTTCGGATTCTGGGAAACAGGGTGCGGATTATTTCCGGCTAAGCAGGCCAATAAGCAGGGCGGCCAGAGCGGCCCCCAACAACATTTCGTCTACTTCGAGAGTTCCGCCTTTGGTTGCATTGGCTCTGATATGGGGTTGCACCTCAACACCATTCCTTCGGAGTTGGCCAACCATATTGTTCATCCGTGACATGAGATCAAAATCAGGCACTCCCAAAGCCAGTGAAGCCTGGTACATCTGATCGACTGAGAAGGTAGCCTTGCCGCTTTCAAGACGGCTGTAACTGGCCTGAGAGAGTCCCATCTTCTGCGCAATGTCGTTCTGCTCTTTCCCAAACTCCTTTCTCAGAGAAGCCAGAATAACTCCCAGGACAGCAGAATAGGTTGTGGTTTGTGCATTCATATGCAAGATTATGCACAAATGTATTGTAAATGCAATAAAATACGTCTAACGTATAAAAAGAAACAAGCCACAACGGGAGAATCGAAGGATGAATGGTCTAAGGATTGGGGATTTGCTCTACAGAACCAAAGGGGTTGTTGAGCATGCGGGTGTCTATCTGGGGAGCAATTGTGTGCTGCATACAGCGCCAACTACAGGTATCGAAATTGTAAGTCTTGAACGGTATGGAGACGGTCAAGAGATCAAATTCAAGCGCATAGAAGCGACTGATATGGCATTGCTAGCAAGCAGGCTGTCTCACATCCTGGCGGGCGACAGGCGCTTTGACCTCTTAGGTCGCAATTGTGAGCAGGTGGCTCATTTCCTGATCTCGGGCCGCAATAGTAGCCCGCAACTTCTGGCTGCTATAACAGGTGGGGCGTTCGGCGGTCTGGTTGCCTGCCAGACTCGTAGCGAAAACTGGCTGATGATCGTACTGGCCTTCAGCTTCGCCGGTTGCGCTCTAAGCAATCTCTTACGCAGCTACGATGGTACTATTAGTGCCCAGCAACCAATCCACGCTGCGATATAATCTTTTGGGCTTGTATTTCAGGGCGGCTGTCGCTAAATATTTCGGTGCTGAAGCAATCATGGTGTAGGCTTATTGTTGAGGGAGGTGGTCTTTAATAGGGCATTCCACTCTTCCAGTACCTCAAACAATTTGTTCGAATCTACTCCTTCTATATGCACCATTAGAATATATTTAATATCAAAATCTTAACGGATTTCATCCTGCCTTTGGAACCCGTTAGGGGCCCATCTCATTCCGCCCGTCTCTGATCTTGGCAATTGCTGCCCCAAGATTCGGACGATCTTCACGGAAGGAAAGTACTATAGTGCTTTCTGAATATCGTCGCACTGTGTGCCACAGATCGTTCCAATCTATCCCGACGACCGACACATTAACTATATGGCTACTTCAGGATCGACTCGGAAGTAAGGTAGTATCGGAAACCATATCAATAAGACATCTCAGCTCAGTTAGGGATAACCACCTCAATGGCCATCAAGAAATCAGAACTCTATTCGTCACTGTGGGCATCATGCGATGCGCTGCGCGGCGGCATGGACGCCAGTCAGTACAAGGACTACGTCCTGTTCATGCTGTTCATCAAATACATCTCCGACAAGTATGCGGACTCCGATGACTTCACGCCTCCTGTGGTAATACCACCTGGTTCCAGCTTCAAGGATATGGTTCAGCTGAAAGGCAAGGCTGACATTGGCGACAAGATTAATACGCAAATCATCCAGCCATTGATTGAAACCAATCAGCGACTGGCCCGCAGTGACTTCCCGGACTTTAACGACCCAAACAAATTGGGTGAAGGGAAAGCCATGGTGGATAGGCTGACCAATCTGATCAGCATCTTCCAAAAGCCTGAGTTGGACTTCGCCAAAAACCGTGCGGAGCACGATGATATTTTGGGTGATGCCTATGAATACCTGATGCGTCACTTTGCCACCGAGAGCGGCAAGAGTAAGGGGCAGTTCTATACTCCCTCTGAAGTCAGTCGTGTCCTGGCTCAAGTGATAGGTATCTCCCCTGGTTCAGCGGTGGCATCAACGACAGCTTATGACCCGACCTGCGGTTCAGGCTCATTGCTTTTGAAGGTGGCTGCAGAAGCGGGCAAGCACATCACGCTGGAGGGCCAGGAGAAAGACGTTACAACGGCTGGTTTGGCCCGTATGAACATGATTCTGCATGACTTTCCAACGGCCAATATTCAGCAGGGTGACACACTCTCCAACCCGAAGTTCAAAGACGGTGAGCAGCTGCGCACCTATGACTATGTAGTGGCCAATCCACCGTTCTCCGACAAGGCATGGAGTACCGGTATCACACCGGAAGCAGATAGCTTCCAACGTTTCAGCTGGGGTGTGCCTCCGGCAAAACAAGGTGACTACGCTTACCTGCTACATGTTATCCGTTCCATGAAGAGCAACGGCAAGGGCGCTGTGATTCTGCCTCATGGCGTGTTGTTCCGTGGCAATGCTGAGGCTGTTATCCGTCGTCAGCTTGTGCAGTCTGGTTTCCTGAAAGGCATTATTGGTCTGCCAGCCAACCTGTTTTATGGTACGGGTATCCCTGCCTGTATTCTGGTTCTGGATAAGGAAAATGCTCAAGCCAGAAAAGGCATCTTCATGATTGATGCCTCAAAGGGGTACATCAAAGACGGCAACAAAAACCGACTGCGGGAGCAGGACATTCACCGTATTGTGGATACCTTCAGAAAGCAGTTAGACGTGCCACGCTATGCCCGTATGGTGCCGCATGATGAAATTGCGGATGACAAGAATGACTTCAACCTGAACCTGCCCCGTTACATTGACACCAGTGAGCCAGAGGATTTGCATGACCTTCATGCGCATATGAATGGGGGTATCCCGGTAAGGGATATTGATGGTGACTCCAGTGCCATTCCGGCTACTCCTGGCTTGGCAAATTACTGGCATGTGTTTCCGGAGCTACGCAAAACTCTGTTTGTGCCGAACCGGACTCCCGGCTATGTCGATTTGGCAGTTGATGCGGCAGAGATCAAAACAACCATATTGGGACATGCTGAGTTTGCTGGTTTTCGCACTCAGGTCATAGAGCGGTTCAATCAGTGGCGCCAGCGCAATACACCAACTCTGAAAGGGTTTGATGTTGATGGTCTGCCAAAGGTGCTGATCCATGAAGTCGGTGAAGACCTGCTTGAGACCTACCGCAAAGCGCCGCTGCTTGATGCCTACGATATTTACCAGCACCTGATGAATTACTGGGCTGAGACCCTGCAGGATGATGCCTATGAGATTGCTGCCGACGGCTGGGTAGCCAAACCACACCGAGTGTTGGAAGAGATTACCAGCGGCAATAAAAAGGGTCAGATGAAAGACAAAGGTTGGGCCTGTGACTTGATACCTAAATCCTACATCGTGGCTCGATACTTTGCTGAGCAGCAAGCAGAGCTGGATGCGCTTCAAGTAGAACTGGACAGCGTAGCCAGTCAGCAGACCGAACTGGAAGAAGAGCATAGCGGAGAAGAGGGTGCGTTGGCTGAGCTGGAAAAGATCAACAAGGGAGAAGTGAACAAGCGTCTGAAGGTCATCAAAGGCGATCCTGAGAGTGCTGAGGAAGCAAACGTACTGCGGCAGTGGGTCAGGGTGGATACAAAGCAAACCGAGCTGAAAAAGCGTCTCAAGGAGCTGGATGCTACGTTGGACAAGCTGGCTCATGATCAGTATGCAAAGCTAAGCGTTGATGAGATCAAAATGCTGGTGGTGGATGACAAGTGGCTTACTGCCCTGGAAACAGCTGTGCAGAACGAACTAGAGCGCGTTTCCCAGACCCTTACTGGCAGACTGCGTGAATTGGCGGACCGTTATGCTGAGCCACTGCCACAATTAATTGAACAGGCAGAGCAGTTGTCAGCTAGGGTTAACAAACATCTTGAGAAGATGGGAGTGAGCTGGGCGTGAGAGGCGATGTTGAAGCAGTGACGGAAGCATCATCCGGCTCCGTACCTAAAGTTATCAAGCCAGTTGTGGCTGCGGGGTATAAGGAGACTGATGTCGGCGTGATACCAAATGACTGGACTTCATGCCGTATAGATAAGCACGCAATAATTAAGACGGGTTCTCGAAACACTCAAGATCGTGTCAACGATGGGGCCTATCCCTTTTTTGTTCGCTCTCAGCGGGTCGAAAAGATCAATAGTTATTCATATGATGGGGAGGCGGTTCTTACTGCCGGTGATGGTGTAGGCACAGGTAAAGTTTTCCATTACATCAATGGCAAGTTTGACGTGCATCAACGCGTTTATAGGATAAGCGAGTTTTCCAAGGATCTGGATGGACGGTATTTTTACTATCAGTTCAGCACTCGTTTCTATGAGAGGATCATGTCGATGACAGCCAAGTCATCAGTTGATTCCGTGCGTATGGAAATGATTGCTGGGATGAATATTGCATTGCCATCTGCGGAAGAGCAACGCGCCATCGCCACAGCCCTGAGTGACGTCGATGCCCTGCTGGAAGAATTGGATCGCCTGATCGCCAAAAAACGCGACATCAAACAAGCCACAATGCAGCAACTGCTGACTGGTCAGACGCGGTTGCCGGGGTTTGAGGAGGATTGGACGGACTGCTCAGTAGGTGAGATCTTATCAGTTAGGCATGGACGCGATCAAAAGGCCATTCAGGCTGCCGATGGCCTGAATCCCATATATGCAAGTGGGGGCGAAATAGGCCGCACAAACACCAGCCTATATGACGGCCCATCAGTTCTTATTGGGCGTAAGGGAACTATTGATAAGCCCCGATATGTGGACAAACCTTTTTGGACAGTTGATACGCTGTTCTACACTGAGCTGTTAGGTCAGAACTCCGCTAGGTACATGTTCTACAAATTTTGCATGATTCCATGGAGGCAATACAATGAGGCTTCAGGTGTTCCGAGCCTGAGTGCTAAGACGATTGAACGCATTGAAATCAGAATTCCTCAACCTGAGGAACAGCAAGCGATAGCCGCTGTAATTTCTGAGTTTGATAATGAAATCGATAACTTGGAACAACGCCGTAAAAAAACTGCCGCCATCAAACAAGCCATGATGCAGGAGCTCCTAACAGGAAGGACCCGACTGGTATGAGATTGAGTCATGAGCATGGATAACGCATCACTGGTCTCTTTGGTAGATCAGCTCCGTGGTCAACAGCGGGAGTCCGCTGTGGTTGAGTTCAAGTCTAATCTGAATGAACCCAGTGAGATTGGTCAGTACATTTCCGCTTTGGCGAATGCTGCCGTGTTGGAACTGCAGGATCGCGCCTGGATTATCTGGGGTGTTGATGATCAGACACACCAAGTGGCGGGAACCGGGTTTGACCCGTTCAACAAAAAGGCTGAAGGCAGACAGGCATTGATCATGTGGTTGACCCACAAGATTACGCCGCGGCCTGATTTCAAGTTTCATGAAGTGCAGCACCCGCAGGGACGTGTGGTTGTATTGGAGATTTACCCACCACGCTCTTCTCCTCTGGCATTTGCCGGTGAACGGTTCATCCGTATTGATAGTCATAAAACCAAGCTGTCCAATCACCCTGATAAAGAGGCAAGGTTGTGGGATTTGCTGGGACAGAAACAGGACTGGACGGGTGAGGTGGTGTCAGATGCGACAATGGATGATCTTGATGAGGAAGCCATTGAAGTAGCCAGAAAGCGCTTCCTGGAGTATCTGGTCAAAAGTGAGCCAGATGTCCAGCGCCATGCTCAGATCAAGACAGATGTGCAGAGTTGGGATGTGCCGACGTTGCTCAATAAAGCCAGGATCACCAAAGGTGGTCGTATCACGCGCTCTGCACTGCTGCTGTTGGGGCGTGATGAGTCTGCACATTATCTGGCCCCAGTGGATGCCAAGATGACATGGGTACTGCGTAACGCCCAAAACCGCACGGAGAGTTCACAGCACTTTGGTGTGCCGTTTCTGCTGTCCACAGAACGGCTGTCAGCACGCATCCGTAATGTGACCATTGAGCATATGCCAGATGGTTCACTGTTCCCGACGGCGGTGGCGCGTTATGACCCATGGGTCATGAGAGAAGCGCTGCATAACTGTGTGGCACATCAGGATTATCAACTGGGTGGCAAGATCAATGTTGTTGAGCATCCAGATAGGCTGGTATTCAGCAACCTTGGTTTGTTTATACCGCCCAGCATTGAGTGGATGTTGGAGCATCAGTCTCCACCGGAGCACTACCGGAACCAGTGGCTGATTGATGGCATGATCAGGCTGAGGATGATTGATCAGGTTGGCAGTGGTATTCGGCGTATGTTTGAGACCCAGCGTGAGCGGTTCTTCCCGCTGCCTGATTACCTGATTGATGAAATTGATGCGGGTCATCCGCGGGTAGAGGTATCTATTCCAGGTACGATATTGGACGTCAATTATACACGCATGTTGATGCAGCGTGATGATCTGGATTTACGTCAGGTGCTGCTGCTTGACCGTGTGCAAAAGAAGGCAGGTCTGACCCCTGAAGAGGTTAAGGCATTAAAGGCCGACAAACTGATTGAGGGACGTTCACCCAACTTCTTTGTCTCTGCCAAGGTGGCCGCATGGACGGGCGATAAAGCGCGCTACATCCTCAATCGGGGACTGGATGACAGCTACTACAAGACCTTGATACTCGATTATCTGGATAAGTATGGTCAGGCCTCACGGCAGGAAATCAATGAACTGTTGTTGCCCAAGCTGGCTGATGTACTGAATGACCAGCAGAGAGGGCACAAGATCCGCAATCTGATGCAGGCCATGCGCAAAGAAGGCCTGATTGTCAGGGAAGGCCCCAGGACAGAGCCAGTGTGGAAGCGGAGTGTATCAAGTAGCTCTTAGCTAAGACCTTGTTTTTTAGCTAAGGTTTAGCAAAGAAAAAAGCGTAAGTGATTGATATGTATATTTTCTTAAGGTGTGTGTAATCGTCAGTTAGCAAAGCCGGTAGTGCTGACCGACCCAGCAACCGACCCAGTAGTTGAGCAGTAAAGATAAGCCAGATACAGTGAGCCTGGCCCGCATAAAGCAGGTTAGCTGTATAAAAAGAACCAGAGGCCTGACTGATGAACTATGCCGTGCCCAGACCTGAGCGTCACACTCAAAACCGTGTGGTGGACCTGTTCACCAACCCTGACCGAGCTGATGGCTTGCAATATCGCTACCTTGGGGAGTGGGGTAAACGGGACAATAACCGGGCTATTGAGACGGGCCTGCTAACCGATAACCTGCGCCAGCGCGGCTATTCAGATGCCCATATCAGGGCAGCACTGCAGAAACTGGAAGTCGCCTCTGATGTCACCGGCATTACCCTGTATCAAGCCAATATGCGCACCTACCAATTAATGCGCTACGGTGTGCCCGTCCAAGTGGCTGCTGGCCGGGCTCATGAGACTGTTCACCTGATTGACTGGGACAATATAGACGCCAATGACTTTGCATTGGCAGAAGAGGTCACCCTGAAAGGTGGACATGAGCGCAGACCCGATCTGGTGCTGTATGTGAATGGTTTGGCTGTGGTGGTCATTGAGTTGAAGCGGAGCTCAGTGGAAGTGGCCGATGGAGTGCGCCAGCTGATCACCAATCAGGAAGCAGAATTCAATCAACCATTCTTCAGTACCTCTCAGCTATTACTGGCCGGCAGTGATTCTCAGGGATTGCGGTATGGCACCACAGGCACACCAGAGCAGTTCTACGTGCAGTGGAAGGATGAGCAGGGTACGGGTGAGTTAACGGCTGGTTCGCTGTTGGACAGGCCATTAACCCAGATCTGCAGCAAGGATCGGTTGCTGGATCTGATGCGCAACTTTGTGATCTATGATGGTGGCCAAAAAAAGGTGCCCCGGCAACACCAGTATGCGGGTATCAAAGCGGCTCAGGAACGGATTGCAGAGCGTGAAGGCGGTGTGATCTGGCATACCCAGGGCAGTGGCAAAAGTATTCTGATGGTGCTGCTGGGTAAGTGGCTGCTGGAGAGTGACCCACATGCCCGGGTATTGATTGTTACCGATCGAGATGAGCTGGATAAGCAGATTGTGGGTGTGATGCGTAATGCGGGTGTTGTACCAGACGATGGTCCGTCACCGCGTATTACCTCCAGAGCTGATTTTCTCCAGAAGCTGACCGATACCACACCGCGATTGCTGTGCGCCCTGATACATAAGTTTAATCCAACAGACTTTGACGGAGATCCACCGCCGGTTAAAGGCCGCTTCTATGTGTTTGTTGATGAGTGTCATCGGACTCAGGGCGGTAATATGAACCGCCAGATGAAGCGCTGGCTCTCTGAGGCCATCTTCATTGGTTTCACTGGCACACCACTGCTGCGAAGAGACAAACAGACCACCCGTGAAGTGTTCGGCACGTATATTCATACCTACAAGTTTCCGCAAGCCGTTGCCGATGGAGTGGTACTGGATCTGAAGTATGAAGCCAGAGACATTCCTCAGCGATTAACGTCACAGAAGGACATCGATGACTGGTTTGAGCAGAAGACACGTAACCTGAACAACTACCAGAAGGCACTGCTACGCAGTCGCTGGGCAAAACTGGAAGAGCTGATGAGTTCTGCTGAGCGTAAGCAGCGCATCATCGCCGACATTATCAAGGACTTCAGCCTGAAGCCCCGGTTAAACAATGACAGAGGTACCGCCATACTGGTTGCGTCGTCCATCTACGATGCCTGTCACTACTATAGGTTGTTTATCAACACCTCATTTGCCAGATACTGCGGCATCATTACCTCCTTTGAGCCCAATCATAATGCTATCTCACGTGAGACCGCAGACAGTGATGAACGCTATAAATACGACACCTATAATGACTACGTCCTGAAGGGCTGGAGCAACGTCAAACAGTACGAAGATGAGATGAAGCGGCGGTTTATTGAAGAGCCCGCCAATCTGAAGCTGCTGATTGTTGTCAGTAAGCTGCTCACTGGTTTTGATGCTCCATCATGTACCTATATTTATCTGGACAATGAACTCAGAGACCACAATCTGTTCCAGGCCATCTGTAGAACCAACCGATTGGATGGTGATGATAAGGACTACGGACACATTGTCGACTTCAAGCACCTCTTTGGTGATGTTCAACAGGCTATTGCGGTCTACAGTTCTGATGAACTGGATCTGGACGATGGTGGAGCAGCGGCAAACAACGTCGAACTGAAGAACTGGCTGGTAGAAGGGCGCAAGAAGCTGGATGAAGCCAGAGAAGCACTCAGTTATCTGTGTGAACCGGTACCTCATCCACGTGATATCGAACAGTACCTGCAGTATTTCTGTGGTAACGGGCTTACACCACAGACATTAATTGATACTGAGGCCCTTCGAGTGTCCTTCTACAAGGCAACAGCGACATTCCTGCGTGCTTACACCTCCATTCAGCCAAATTTACAGGAGGCTGGTTACCTCAACAGTGACATTGAGTCATTGAGCCAGGATGCTACGTTCTACAGTGACCTTAGAAATGCTGTTAAACGCTACTCAGGTGAAGAGCTGGACATAAAGCCATACGAAGCTGATATGCGCCACCTGATTAACACCTACATCCACGCTGACTCGGCGGAGAAATTGGGTACAGTAGATAACTACTCTCTGCTGCAACTGATTGTTGAAACCGGTATGCACGATGCGATTGCCAAAAAGCTCAATGAAAAGGGTAAACTGTCCAACAAAGCGGTCGCTGAAGGTATCATCAATAACGTAAGAAAGACCATCATCCGTGATCAGCTGACTGATCCCCGTTTCTACAAGCGTTTATCGCTGCTGTTGGATGACATTATCCAGGAGTGGCGCAGTGAAGCGCTGTCATACAAAGAATTCCTGGCTCGTATGGAGTCACTGGTCAATGACATGGCATCTGGTCAGGGGTCAGAAGGTGTTCCGCCGGAGTTGGCCGGTAAAAAAGAGGCTTTGGTGATCTACAACAACCTTGAAGACATCTTGACTTCGCTTAGACCCAGCTATGAGATGCGTGAGACGGTGCCAGGTGAGCTTACTGAGAAACAGCGACGTCTGGATGTGACCTTGAAGATCGATCAAGCCATGAGGGAGCAGGCGCCAGCTGGCTGGAAGGGTGATGAAGCCAGAGAAGCGGTGGTACTTAATGCCCTGTTTCCCATACTGGATCGAGATCGTGATGCAACCACAGCTGTTTTTGAGTTGATCAAGAATCAGGCAGGATACCAGTGACCGAAAGCATCCTACTGGGCGACATTGTGATACAGGTCACCCGCAAAGCTGTCCGTAATGTGCATTTGTCAGTACATCCGCCAGAAGGTGATGTGACTTTGGTCGCACCCGCCAGTACCAGACTGGATGTAGCAAGGGCTTATGCCATCTCCAAGCTGGGCTGGATACGTGATCGACAACAGGAACTGCGTGATCAGGCGCGTGAAAGTCCCAGACAGTTTGTGTCACGGGAGAGTCACTACGTCTGGGGTCGACGTTATGTCATGGAAGTACAACATAAAGACGTCAAACCCAGTGTTGAGCTCAAACACCGGCGTTTGATCCTGACAGTACGTCCTGATGCTGATGTTCTAAAGCGAGCTGAGGTCCTTCATGCCTGGCATCGACAATTAATGCACGAGTTGATACCACCTTTAATCAGCAAGTGGGAGTCCAAACTGAATGTCAGCGTTAATGGCTACTACTTGCAGCGAATGAAAACCAAGTGGGGAAGTTGTAATGCTGCCGCTGGCAACATCAGACTGAATACTGAACTGGTCAAGAAGCCTAAGGATCTGGTTGAGTATGTGCTGGTTCATGAAATGGTGCATTTGATTGAGCCAACGCACAGTGCACGGTTTGTTGCACTGCTCAACCAGCACTATCCGTCGTGGAGGGAAGCCAGAGCTGAGTTGAATGAACTGCCGCTGGGTGCGGAGACTTGGAGATCGCTTTAGATGATACGTCGGATGGACATTAAAGCTAAGCCCTTCAGTGTAAGTTCAGGTAATCCTTTTGATGGCGATCTGCTTGAGAGAAGGGCTGACATCGAGAATCTCACTTTATTGCTTTCCAATATGGGTACACCCATGGTCATTGCAGTTAATGGCCGATGGGGTACGGGCAAATCAACATTTGTCGACATGTGGTCAGCTTACCTCAGGCAACATCATTATCCAGTATTGAACTTTAATGCTTGGAGTACGGACTTCTCTGAAGATCCACTGGTGGCGTTCCTAGGAGAGATGAATGCCGGTCTCCAGCAGCATATAGGTAATCAGAAAGATCAGGGAGCCAATTGGACACGGTGTAAAAATATAGGGGGGAGAATCGCTCAGCATACCTTGCCTGTTGCTGTACGTATCTTTTCGTCTGGAGTTCTAGATGGGAAATCTCTTGCTGATGGAGTAGCGAAAACCGAGATCACGAAATTTCTTGGTGGCATTGCGGAGGATGCTGTTGCCGAGTATGAGAAAACCCGATCGGATATAGTCAATTTCAAAGAACTGTTGAGCAAGGTGCTCGAGAAGCCAACCAAGGATAAGTCTCTCGTGATCTTTGTCGATGAACTTGATCGCTGTAGGCCAAAATACGCAATCGAATTGCTTGAACGGATCAAGCATCTATTCGATCTGCAGGGGGTAATATTCGTATTGTCTATGGACAAAGAACAGCTCTGCCATTCAATCGGTGCTGTGTACGGAAACATTGATGCCGAGAACTATCTGCGCCGATTCATAGATCTTGAATTTACACTGCCGACACCGAGTCCTGACGACTATATAAGAAAGTTGACCACATCTTTTGGGCTCGTTGAATACTTCGCGTGGGCAGGGCGCGACTATGATCCGGCAGAAGCCTTGGATGAACTTAGAGGGACGTTTGCTCTGTTGAGCCGCTCGTACAACTTATCCCTACGGCAGATTGAGCAGTTACTTTCTCGTGTCAGTTTGGCTGTGCTAGCCACACCTGATCGCCAATTCCATTGTTCTGGTTTGATTGTCTTATTGATTATCCTGCGAGAGGTGGAGCCTGAGCTTTATTCGGCGCTTCGTAATAATGGTGCGAGGCTACTCGAAGCAATTGAACTAGTAGAGAATCTATCGTCAGATGTCAAGGACGAAAAACTAAGCTGGTACAAAGGGTTAATAGAGGGGTACTTGCGAAGCTGCTATTCCTCAAAAGAGTCAATCAATAATGAATTGGAAAAGTATGAAAGAGCACTACAATATGATCGTACGTTATCTGATCAGCAGCGAGAGTACATTGGCATAGTCTATAAGGTCATCGATTTTCATTCCCATTCCAGCAAACGTATATCGTTAGAGCGACTAATCAGACAAGTGGATTTGACCCAACAATTCACGTTTACCCAATCATCAGGCGGAGGTTAATTAGGACAAAACAGTTGTTCTTTACAACAGGTTCTACCCCGATTGAGGATCCCTTCAATCATCCCGTTGGTTTTACTGGAGCGGTCATCTGGCGCGATTCGCTCCCACAAACGCAAAACACTGATACTCATTTTAAAGTATAGATTCCTGTCGGACCTGTATATTCAAGTTGTTTGAAATTATCTATTTTAATTCAGGGAACTACGGAACAATATATCTATAAGACATCCACAATCAGCAGCCGATGGTTCAATCTTGGAGGTAAACTTCGATCGCGAACTTATTATTAATGTTCTATATCAGGAGGCTGTTTATGCTCGTCGGAGTTCCAAAAGAAATAAAGAATCGAGAGTATCGAGTGGGACTGACACCTGCTTCGGTGCGGGAAGTTGTCGCGCATGGTCATCAAGTTGTGGTTGAGAATAACGCTGGGTCGGAAATCGGGTATTCGAATGATCAGTACGTAAACGCTGGCGCCAGGATACTGGCCGAAGCACAGGAGGTCTTTGCCAGCGCAGACATGATCGTCAAGGTTAAAGAGCCTCAGCCGATAGAAACCGACATGCTTAGGGCGGGGCAGGTTATTTTCACTTATCTTCATCTGGCCGCCGACCTCGAACAGACAAAAGGACTGATGTTGTCTGGCGCAGTTGCCATCGCATATGAGACGGTGACCGATGACAATGGTGGCCTACCCCTGCTGACACCTATGTCCGAGGTTGCCGGGCGCCTGTCGATTCAAGCTGGCGCCCATGCCTTGGAGATGAGCCGCGGAGGACGTGGCGTACTAATTGGGGGAGCGCCAGGCGTCGCGCCGGCCACAGTAACGATTATTGGTGGAGGTGTGGTTGGCACCAACGCGGCGCGCATGGCTATAGGGTTGGGAGCGAATGTCACAATAATTGATCGATCGTTGGCCAGGTTGCGGCAGCTAGATGACCTGTTTCAGGGCCTAATTTCCACGGCTTATGCTACGCATGAAAGGATTGAAGAGGAGGTGTTGAGATCAGACCTGGTGATTGGTGCCGTATTGGTCGCTGGCACCGCCGCGCCGAAGCTGGTAAGTCGAGACCTGATTTCACGTATGAAAACGGGAGCGGCTCTCGTGGATGTGGCCATCGATCAGGGCGGTTGTTTCGAAACCTCACGTCCGACTACACATGAGGATCCCGTGTATATAGTTGATGGGGTTGTCCATTACTGTGTCGCAAATATGCCGGGTGCTGTGGCACTCACATCAACACTGGCCCTCAACAATGCGACGCTGCCACATGTGTTGACTATCGCAAATAAGGGCTGGAAGCATGCTCTCAAAGCGGACGGACACCTTCTTTCCGGATTGAATGTATGCAAGGGCAAAGTGACATACAAGGCTGTAGCTGATGCTTTTGGACTTGAATACACCCCTGTTGAGAAGATGCTCTGAATCTATTCGTTCGTACTTCATTCCGTTATCGATCGCAAAACAACTTGGCTGGTTATGCTCAAAAGCTACATACGTTGAGTGTGCCAGCCGTTAGCCTAGGTTCTCCGTTTGTTTCGAATACTGGTTCGGCACCGATTCCACGAGGGGCCAAACACATAGTATCCATCCCTATTCAAGCCCAGCGGCAGGATATGCCGGATAGCCGCAACATGCGATATAACACACTGTGCACGTCTGTCAATTCAGCACCCACGTAGACTTGAGGCGGGTATGATCGCATTGAGGTATAAAGTTTTTATTAACAACTAGTGAGAATACTACTAAGTACAGGAGATAAGAACAATGTTGGATCCTACGAAAAAATTCCTGCCGGTCACTACCTTAGCATTTGCTTCACTCTTGGTGGCAGGCGTAACGGTTGCTCAGGACTCGGAGCCTGCAACTGAGGAGTCAGATACTACTATTGAAGAAGTGGTTGTTACCGGGTTGCGCGGCCAACCCAGAACGGTGACAGATTCTCCAGTACCAGTTGATGTGTTCAACGCAAGCGAGATACAACGCTCCACACAGACTGACACCTTGAATGTATTGCAAACCCTGGTGCCCTCATTTTCGACGCGTCGAGCTGCCAACACTACATCGGATTCATTTGTTCGGTCGCCGACCATGCGCGGACTGCCTGCCAGTCAAACGCTTCTCCTGGTCAACTCAAAACGTCGTCACAAGTCCGGAAGCGTTCAGGTGTCTGGCTATGGCTCACACTCCGGAGATGCTGCAGTCATTCCGGCCACTGCAATCAAATCTGTGGAGGTATTGCGTGATGGTGCTGCGGCCCAGTACGGATCGGACGCAATTGCCGGGGTCATCAACTTTAATCTGAAAGACAGTCGGGAAGGTGGTGCGCTTACTGTTCAGCGTGGTCGCTACTACGAAGGTGATGGGGACGGGTATCTCATCTCAGGCAATATTGGTTTGCCCCTGACGGATAACGGTTTTCTGAACCTGTCGGCTGAAGTGCTGGATAGCGAGCGGACGATACGGTCGGCCCAATTCACGTCTCCGGCCTGGGACGCTGTGGATGAGTTTGAAAGCAACCCGGTTTTCCGGGAGGCCGTTGGGAATCTTGACGAGCCTCTTGAGCGTGTGGGAAAGCCAATCGAAGAAGCAGCACGTTTTGTTTTCAACTCCGGAATCGATCTGTCAGACAGCAGTGAAATTTATGCGTTTGGCAATTATTCAGATTCAAAAGGTACTGCTGCCGCGACCTATCGTGTGCCGGGAGCTGGTCACCAGGTCATGGACAATCCGATTCGACTGAGTAATGGCAGTGAATGGCGCTTTAAGGATATGTATCCTGCGGGTTTGCGACCGGAGTTTTCCGGTGAAGTCACTGATTGGGGACTCTCTGGTGGTTATCGCAGTCAGTTCCGTTTGTCAGGGGACCAAAGCCTGGACATGGATCTTGGACTGCGCGTGGGCTCAAGCGAAATCGCATACAGTATGGTACAGACAGTTAATCCCTCTATGGGTCCTGACTCACCACTGGAGTTTCAGGCTAGTAGCTATGTGTCAAGTGAGTGGGCGTTGAATGGAGACTTTATCTATCAACGTGAAATGGACGCCTTCGCAGGTCCGCTTGTTGTTAACTTTGGTCTTGAATATCGAGATGAGGAGTTTCAGATTAAACCCGGTGAACTGGTCTCGTATTCCGGTGGAACCTGGGCTGCGCCCGATCCCTTCGATTTTTGTACGGACGACGCTGACGTCGCAGATCGCGCCCTGCGAGCTAATGCGCCTATGAATCAGGGGATCAACTGCAGCAGTGCATCTGACCCGGTCTACAACATCCTGCAGCCAGGTTCCAATGGCATTACTGGTCTAAGCCCTGATGTCAGCGGTACATTCAACAGTGCCAGCTCATCTCTATACTTGGAGGCCACAACGGATGTCACTGACGACTGGTTTGCCGATGTAGCACTGCGCTTCGAAGACTACGAAGAGTTTGGATCGAAACTGGTCGGAAAATTTGCAACACGTTATCAGTTGACAGATGCTATAGCACTTAGAGGATCTGTAGGTACTGGTTTCCGTGCGCCGTCGACAGGAACCTTGAACATGACGCAAACGCAGATTCAGACGGTGGGCGGTGTACCGCTAAATACTGGTCTGTATGCTGCCACCAATCCTGTTGCTCTGTTTCTCGGTGCTGAGCCATTGAATCCCGAAGAGTCGGTCTCCTACTCATTGGGTCTGACTTTTGCGCCGCTGGGTAATCTCACGTTGACTATCGACGCCTACCGTATCGATCTAGACGATCAGGTTTATCGAACCTCTTAAATCACTGTGACGCCGGCAATCGAACAGGAAATGAGAAATGCGAATATCACTGGTGCGGGTACTATCGATCGTATTGCTTTCTTCCAGAATGCTTTTGATTCGCGAGTACAGGGCCTGGATATTGTTGGGACGTATCGCATGGACTGGGACAGTGGTCAATCCACTTCGATTACGGGCAGCCTGAATCGAAACACCTACAAGATCCAGCAGGTGAATATTTCCTCGGTAATCTTTGACGCTATCTCAACCTTTAATTTTGAGAATAATGCGCCGGACTGGCGTGCGAATCTCACTGTCTCTCACGACGCTGGTTCGTTCACAGGTATGGTGCGAGGTAATTTCTATGGACCTCACGAGCGTCAAACCACGCGTGCCGGTAATGCCATCCAGAAGTACGATACGATAGTGCAGGTTGACGCAGAATTGATATACAACGTGAACCAGGGCTTCTCAGTTTCTGTCGGAGCACGCAACATCTTCGACAAGTATCCTGATGTCAACAGAATCGATCAAACCAATGGCCGTCTATACTTTGACGGGCCTGTGGACTGGCAAGGCGGTTATTACTTCGGTCAGGTCCGCTACGAGTTCTAAGAGGAGTGCATATGAAAGGTGATGATATCGAGTTAGGTATGGGCCGAGGTATTTCGCGTCGTGATTTTATATATGGGGCATCCGCTCTCGCAGGCCTGGGAGTGGCGGCTGCCGCAGGTGGGGTTTTCGGCCAGACCAGTGGTGCTAGTGCGCAACAGTCGGCAAGTAGTGCGGCGGTCAACTACCCGCCGCTCCGAAACGGCATGCGCGGTTTTCACCCAGGTTCGTTCGAGCCGGTTCATGGTATGGCCTGGAATGGTCAGACCCCTCCCGCAGCAGAAGACACGGGGGAGATCTATGATCTCGTCGTCGTCGGTGGTGGTCTGAGTGGGCTTGCGGCAGCCTACTATTATCGGAAGAAGGCCGGTCCGAATGCGCGCGTGCTCATAATCGATAATCTGGATGGTTTTGGCGGTCACGCGCAGCGCAACGAGTTCGAGCACGAAGGTCGAAGACTGGTAGCAAACGGTGGTTCTTCCTATATCGTATCGCCGTCTCAGTGGACGCCGGAAGCGAAATCGATTCTCGATGATCTGGGAGTCGCCAAAGGCGATCCGACCGACCGTACGGACCGCGAACTTTACAGCAGTCGCGGTATGGACGGCGCAGTCTTTTTCCCGGAAGAGGTCTACGGACGCGACCACATTGTCAAAGGCAACTTGCGCGGACCTACGGATGATTTTCTGGCTGAGGCTCCGCTGCCGGATCATCTGCGCGCTGATATCGAGCGTCTCATGAACGGCACAGAGGATTATCTTGCCGGGCGGTCCAATGAGGAGAAGATCGCTCTACTGCGTAGTATGAGTTATCGTGACTATCTGTTGAATGTGGCCAAGGTGTCGCCCGAGGCTGTCCCGTTTGTGCAGGGTGTGTGGTGCCTCGGAGCTGATGTGTGTAGTGCCTGGTTTGCCTTCTTCCGTCACAAACCTGGATTTGATGGTCTAGATATAGCGCGTCCGGACAGGTCGCCGGAAAGTGAAGAGGCGCGTGAGGATGACTATTCGCTTCCAGGTGGCAATTCCGATGTGGCACGACTTCTGGTGCGCGAGATGATACCGGAAGCACTGCCGTCTGGTAGCTACGTCGACATAGCCACGGCAAGAACGGACTACACGGTATTGGACCGGTCAATCAATCCAACACGGATACGGCAAAACAGCATCGTTTATAACGTGCGTCACGACGGACCGGAGCCGCAGATTCTGGAGCCGGATAGCCGCGATGTGATTGTCAGTTACCTGAATGACGGTCGAGCTCATAGCGTGAAGGCAGGCAGTGTGGTCATGGCATGCATGAACAACATCGTGCCGTTTCTGTGCCCTGAGGTTGGCGAGATTCAGAAGCGTGCATTGCGAACCGCGGTGCGCGCCCCCAATCAGATGACGAATGTATTGTTCCGAAATTGGCGCGCCTTCGAAGAGGCCGGAATAACCGGTGTGACGGCACCGAACAGCTTTTACGGCAGGATGGGGCTGTCCTCGCCCCGATATTTCGGTGGTATGCGACCTTCAACTTTACCATCTGAACCGATCATTGTGTCATTTGGGACCGGTGGAAACTCAGGAATTCTGAGCAATCCCTATATGGTCAGAGGCATTTGCGGCGATGCGACACCGGAATTTGGTACGCCGGCAGATGACCAGTTCAGGGCTGTCCGCTATGGACTGCTCGCGGCGCCATTTGAGTTGTTCGAACGGGAGGTGCGTGATCTGAGTGCGCGCGTACTTGCTGGCACGAGCTTTGATCCTGCACGCGACATTCTGGCTATCACGGTAAATCGCTGGGCCCACGGTTTTGCTACTGGACGCAATGAGCTGTTTGATGAGCCCTTGCAACCTGGCGAGTTCCCGCCCAATGTCGTTGCGCGGCAGAGGTTCGGTCGCATTGCGATCGCAAATAGCGATGCTGGGGGGGTCAGCACGATGCAGACCGCGTTCGAACAGGCCTATCGCGCGATCAGCGATCTGGAACCGCGCGCTTACGGATTTTATGACTCAATCTAGTTCGACAGGCATCACGCACTGAGACAAATGTACCTGCCAGTCAGGTGTAAATCGGGGTGATTGTTCTCGATAGCCCCGCTTTGCATCGTGCAATCGGAGATTTAACAGAAATGATCAAATTGAATAACCCGGATCTGCTGAGGGACCGGGCGTTTATGCACGGCGAATGGTGCTCCGCAGGCTCGGGTAATACACTTAACGTTGAAGATCCCGCGACAGGCGAGGTGATCGGAAGCGTTCCAGATTGCGATAGCACGGACACAGGTCTGGCCATCGATTCAGCGGCGGCTGCATTTGATGACTGGCGCTCGAGAACAGCGGCTGAACGTTCGGCCGTGCTGGAACGATGGCATACGCTGGTGCTGGAGAATCAAGTTGATCTGGGGCGCATTCTAACAGCCGAGCAGGGCAAGCCTCTGGCAGAGGCCGAGGGCGAAATTCGTTATGCAGCTTCATTCATCAAATGGTTCGCTGAAGAGGGCAAGCGTGTATATGGGCATTCCGTCCCTGCTCCCGAGCGTGATCGCTGTATCTGGACCATTCAGGAACCGGTCGGGGTGTCAGTAGCGATCACGCCTTGGAATTTCCCGGCCGCCATGATCACGCGAAAATGCGCACCTGCTCTGGCAGCCGGGTGTCCCATATTGGTGAAGCCCTCCGAGTTGACGCCATTGACCGCGCTGGCATTGGCAAGGCTGGCAGAGTTGTCCGGTGTGCCAGCAGGGGTGTTTAGTGTAATCACGGGAAAGGCAAAGGATATTGGCGGCGAGATGACATCGAACCCTTTAGTGCGAAAACTTTCATTCACTGGTTCGACAAAAATCGGTTCGCTGTTGATTCGGCAATGCGCAGAGACTGTAAAGCGCATGAGTATGGAACTCGGCGGCAATGGACCATTGCTGGTATTTGATGATGCAGACATTGAGCTTGCTGTTGCCAGTACTGTGGCGAGCAAGTTCAGGAATGCAGGTCAAACCTGTGTGTCGGTCAACAGAATCATCGTGCATAACAAGGTTTACGATCAATTCGCGGAACGTCTGGTGGCGGCTGTCAGAATTATGAAAGTCGGTATTGGGACTGATCCGGGTGTGACGATCGGGCCATTGATCAACAGGGCGGCCGTTTACAAGGTAAGAAGCCATCTGGATGATGCTGTGAACCTGGGCGCCGAACTGGCTGGTGTGACGGAATGCACTCTGGATAAGGACAGGTATGTGGCGCCGGTTGTGCTGACTGAAGCAAGTCCGGACATGCTGCTCTCGAATGAGGAGACTTTCGGGCCAGTTGCCCCGCTTTTTAGATTTGACGATGAGGACGAGGCCATCACGCTGGCGAACGCAACGCCCTATGGTCTCGCTAGCTATTTCTATACTGAAAGCCTGCATCGCGCATTTCGCGTTGCAAAGAAACTGGAAGCCGGAATGGTAGCACTAAACACAGGCTCGATTGCGATGGAAATGGCGGCCTTTGGTGGGATCAAACAGTCGGGGTTTGGCCGGGAAGGTGGAAAGGAAGGCATCGAGGAGTACCTCGAGAAGAAGGCGTTTCATATCGGTAATCTGAAAGAGTGAATGACAATTGTGAATGAAAGAAAAAGTGGAAGCGAACGAGTGTATAGAATTGCCGTTATTCCAGGCGACGGAATAGGAAAGGAAGTTGTTACAGAAGGAATCAGAGTGATAGAGCGTGCAGCATCTGTATATGGCTTCGATGTGAAACAGGAATGGCACGATTTTGCGTCGTGCGATTACTACTCGAGGTACAAGCGGATGATGCCTGATGACTGGAAGGCGCGTCTGGATAATCCGGACGCGATTTTTTTTGGGGCCGTGGGTTGGCCCGATACTGTGCCAGATCATATTTCGCTCGGTGAGTCTCTGCTGCTGTTCAGAAGGGAATATGATCAATACATAAATCTACGCCCAGTTAGGCTTATGCCGGGCGTGATATCGCCGTTGGCCGGACGGAAACCGGGTAGTATTGATTTTTATATCGTTCGTGAAAATACAGAGGGTGAATATGGTTCACTTGGTGGGCGCATGTTCTCGGGCACCGATCGGGAAATGGCAATTCAGGAGTCAGTCATGACTCGGTTCGGCATTGATCGTGCATTACGTTTTGCATTTGAGCTGGCCAATAGTCGCGAAGCAAAGCACTTAACGTCAGCTACCAAATCAAACGGAATTGCTGTCACAATGCCTTTCTGGGATGAACGTGTGGAGGCCATTGCCAGAGAGTATCCGGAGGTGCGCCAGGACAAATATCATATCGATATCCTGGCGGCCCAGTTTGTTCTCAACCCTGACAGATTTGATGTGGTTGTTGCATCTAATCTTTTTGGCGATATTCTTTCCGACCTTGGGCCGGCGTGTACGGGAACAATTGGAATCGCGCCCTCCGCGAACCTGAATCCAGAAAGAAAATTTCCATCGCTTTTCGAGCCTGTCCATGGCTCAGCACCCGATATAGCTGGCAAGGGAGTTGCGAACCCAATAGGTCAGATATGGTGCGGCGCCATGATGTTGGAACATCTTGGGGAGCCTGCTGCAGCTGCAGGAATCATGAGCGCGATTGTACGTGTACTTACGGAGAAATCTCTGCGGACGGCTGATCTGGGTGGTGCTGCGGACACAGAAAGCTGTGGCAAGGCGATCGCTGACATGTTGGGTTGAGCTACAGAAAGCATAATATGCTGCGGGGAACGAAAATAAAGCAACGACGACTTTATTAGCTTGGCAAGTTGAACCTTCCGCCTTGCGGTTTATGTATATCCTAGTTGCTGGAGAGTCACCATACAGAACCAGAAAGGTATACTAGTCATGTCTATTTCCAGCCGCACGATTCAAGATATCGACCGAAAGCATCTGATCCATCCGGTTACCTCATTCAGGGCGCATGAGGATCGGGGTCCCACACTATTGAAAAGTGGGAAAGGGATGTGGTTGACTGACGTCTCTGGAAATGAATTGCTCGACGCTTTTTCGGGCCTTTGGTGCGTAAACGTTGGTTATGGTCACGAAAGCATCGTTGATGCTGCGATGAATCAGATGCGCAAATTGCCCTATGCGACAGGGTACTTTCATTTTGGTTCTGAGCCAGCGACCCTGCTTGCCGAAAAACTGGTGTCACTGACGCCCGACGGTCTGGAGCACGTCTTTTTCACGCAGGGCGGCTCTGACGCGATTGATACCGCAGTGCGGTACATTACCTATTATTTTAACGCCATCTGCAAACCACAGAAGAAGCAGTTTATTGCGCTGGATCGTGGGTATCACGGCTCAAGCAGTCTTGGGTCGGGGTTGACCGGGCTGGCTACTTTTCACCGCGCATTCGATGTGCCGAAGAAGTGGCAGCATCACATCTCGACACCATATCCTTATCGTAGTCCCGATGGGATGAGTAATCAGGACCTGGTAGCGGCTTCTGTCGACGAACTGAAAGCCAAAGTTCAGGAGTTGGGTGGTCCAGAGCACGTGGCGGCTTTTTTTTGCGAACCCATCCAAGGTTCTGGCGGTGTGATAGTGCCGCCGGCAGGCTGGCTGAAGGCGATCCGGGAAGCCTGCAGGGAAATGGAGATTCTATTTGTTGCTGATGAGGTGATTACCGGCTTCGGCAGGACGGGGCCACTGTTTGCCTGTGAAAGTGAAGGTGTGTCACCCGATATGATGACCTTGGCGAAGGGGTTGACGGCTGGGTATGCGCCTATGGGGGCGCTGCTTATCTCGGACAGGATCTATCAAGGCATGGCCGACGGCGCTCCCCCTGATGTCGCGATCGGGCATGGCTTTACCTATTCGGGTCACCCTGTGAGCGCCGCGGTTGCTCTGGAGGTTATCAGTCTGTATTTTGAAGGCGGTCTGCTGGCGAATGGGCAGAATATGGGTGCCGTATTCCTTGACGGATTGAAGACTTTATCAGATCATCCACTGGTTGGCGACGTTCGCGGACGCGGAATGCTCGGCGCGATAGAACTCGTTGCAAACAAGGAGTCAAAGGCCCGCTTTGATCCAAAGCTGAAGGTGGCGGATCGGCTGTTTGATTTAGCGAGGAAAAATCAGATTATATTTCGTGCTTTCAACGACAATATCATTGGGTTGGCGCCGGCGTTGTGCTGCGACGAGAATGAAATGAATATGATATTCAGCCGCATCAAAGTGATACTTGACAGTTTGCTTGATGAGCCCGATATCATGTGCGCAGTCACATAACACGGGGCCTGTCTTACGATCATGCAAGGGCAAAAGTTAGATAGAATCGATCTGAAAATTCTGGCAACGCTTCAGCGCTTCGGCCGCATTACAAATGTTGAGCTAGCTGAAGCTGTCCACCTTTCTCCCAGCCCTTGCCTGGCTCGCGTAAAACGTCTGGAGAAGCTGGGTTTTATTTCGGGTTACAGGGCACAGATCGACCTGCAAAAATTAGGAAAATTCCTTACAGTGTTCACGGAAGTGACTCTTTCCGAACATCATCGTGAGGATTTTGCACGTTTCGAAAAACGCATCTCACGGATTGATGAGATTCTTGAATGTCACCTTGTCAGTGGGGGCTATGACTACCTGTTGAAGTTCATAACGTCCAGTGTGGCGCGTTACCAGGAACTGATCGAAGAGATGTTGCAGGATGATGGGCTCGGAATTGACAAGTATTTTAGCTACATAGTAATCAAGTCCCCCTTTATTAAACAATATCAACCCATCGAAGCATTATTGGTGGACGATCACGACAGCTGAATCTGGTCATTCTCAGACACCCACCGTATCCGAGAACCCCCTGCGGAGTATCTTCTGCTGCATATGACGGAATAAACGCAGCAAAAACTGTATTACAGTCACAAGTAAATTGATCCATCTTCCGGTTTCTATATATTCTAGCTGTTAACTTTAATCGTGTTGCTGATAGCGGGAATACGATTCTTTCCCACTGAAACGGAGAAGTTAGATGGCTGCTGGTATCTGGATAAGCCTTTTTATCTACTTTGGGTTGATGATTGCCATCGGCTTGTACGCAATGCGTACATCAACGTCGACATCCGAGGACTATATGCTGGGCGGTCGCACGCTCAGTCCAAAGGTTGCAGCGCTGTCCGCAGGCGCATCGGACATGAGCGGCTGGTTATTGCTCGGCCTGCCGGGTGCCTTGTATGTATCTGGATTGGCGTCTGCGTGGATTGGAATCGGCCTGTTCGTGGGTGCGTTTTTGAACTGGGTGCTCGTCGCCCCGCGACTACGAGAGCAGACAGTGCGCTACGGAAATGCCATTACTATACCGGCCTTTCTTGCAAATCGATTCCCAACGCAGGCTCTATCATTGCGAACTGTGTCAGCTATTGTGATTGTCGTCTTCTTTGCAGTTTATACGGCGTCCGGTCTGGTGGCGGGAGGCAAGCTGTTCGAAAGTGCTTTTTCCGGAATTGTCATGATTGATGGTGTGAGCGACTACGCCATTGGTATCTTCATCACTCTCGGCGTGGTCCTGGCGTACACGGTTGTCGGCGGTTTCCTCGCGGTTAGCATGACTGACTTTGTTCAAGGCTGCATCATGATGCTAGCGTTAGTAGTCATGCCTCTGACCGTGCTGTTTGGTGAGGGTGGAGGAGGCTATGCACAGGTATCTGAAACACTGAATCGCGTGGATCCGACACTGCTGTACTGGACTGAAGGGCTGACCCTAGTTGCGTGGCTTTCAGCGGTTACATGGGGGCTGGGTTATTTCGGTCAGCCTCATATAATTGTCCGGTTCATGGCGGTACGTTCATTGGACGAGGTGCCCATTGCACGAAATATCAGCATGAGCTGGATGGGTGTTTCACTGATTGGGTCCATCTCTTTGGGAATATTTGGCCGGGCTTATGCAGTGAGAAACGGTTTAGATGTGGCTGACCCGGAAACGATCTTCATCATTCTTGCTGATCTGCTCTTTCACCCGCTGATTACCGGCTTTCTCTACGCTGCGTTGCTTGCGGCCATAATGAGCACAATCTCCAGTCAGTTGCTGGTATCGTCTTCATCGTTGACTGAGGACTTCTACCGGCTGTTTCTTCGTAAGAAAGCAACCGACCGAGAGTGTGTAAGGATAGGGCGTCTCTGTGTCGTGGCGGTCGGGCTGGTAGCGGCTTGGATTGCATCCAATCCGGACTCTCAAGTACTGGGGCTGGTTAGCAATGCGTGGGCCGGGTTTGGTGCCGCGTTTGGCCCATTGATAATTCTTTCACTGACATGGCAGCGTACCAACGGCGCCGGGGCTTTGGCGGGACTTGTCGTTGGGTCGGTGGCAGTCATCTGTTGGATCGCGATGGGCTGGAATTTGAATTTTATGGGTGGCCAGGGCATATATGAGATTATTCCCGGCTTTATTGCATCATGGATTGCCATAGTTGGTGTAAGCATGGCGACCGCCGATGCGGGGGAGTACCAAGCCGTCAGTCGGTAGTTAACATTCTGACAGCCTGGTACTGGGTGGGGGGCATGTTTTATTCACTCATGTCCCAGCGGTGATAAACGATACGATTCTGCTCGCCATTCGGCTGTCCGTAGCGATATGTCAAAGTGTCTCCATCCTCAGACAATTGCATTTCGCCTGTCAGCGTGACCTCGCCATGTTTGGAGACAGTCATGATGAATGTCTGTGTATCCTCCATTTTGAGTCCCACAAGACTTGCCGGCGTTGAGCGACTAACTTGAGTGAATTCGGGGGCAGGTGTACCATCTAATTGAACTGCCCAGTGCAGCATGGATACACGGCCTGCGGAGTTGAGCGTGGTGCTGGTGACCAGCACCTTTCCATCCTGAGTGTAACTGAATGATCGGATATTCTTGCGAGGAGGAGTATTGATGTACTGTGATGCACTAATATCTGCCTTCCACACCCCCAGTAGTGCCTCTGGCGCCTGTTCCTGTGCGTTGGCTGGTACCATTGGATTGGATTGTGCCGCTGCGATGGGGAAGATACTGCTGCTAATCAATAAAATGGCAAACTTTGAATAATGTGTTTTCATTGCGCCTCCTTGGGTTTAGGGAATCTACAATTATAGTTGTGGGCACGAGGCAGAAGATTCGGTTGTCGCCTTGAAAACTTTGCAATAGTCTTGAATTTTGGTCTAAAACAGAGCGAGATACTGTGCTGCATCGACAGTGCAGTTTCCGCAATTCTGGCGTCAGAATGACTATGCATTTACGCCCGAGAGCGCCGATTTCGGAAATCGCAAAATGATCTGCTGTAAAGATGCTATTAAACAGGACGAACTGCCGAGCAACTATAAATTTAGACAAGTTCTGATCACAGGGTCTGAGTACAATGAGGTCGTAAAGTTAGTTATCTATTTTTCTGCGTCAAATTGGGAGAATCGAAATGCAGTTGAGTGATTACAAGGCCTTGACCTTTGATTGTTACGGAACATTGATTGACTGGGAGGCGGGGATCTTGTCGTCACTGTCGGATCTGGCATCACGCGCCAGCAGGAGCTTGAGCAAAGACGAAATTCTCGAGGCCCATGCACGGCATGAATCTGCTCAGCAGGCACAGACGCCAACAATGCTGTATAGAAATCTACTTCCGATTGTCTATAAGCGTATTGCTGAGGAATGGGGTGTCAGTGTGACGCATGATGAGTGCGAGACGCACGGCAAGTCTGTTGGTGCATGGCCGGCGTTTCCTGATTCGGTTGGTGCGCTACAGTACCTGAAAAAGTATTATAAGCTTATAGTTCTGTCCAATGTCGACAATCAGACTTTTGTGCTAAGTAATGAAAGGTTGGGTGTTGAGTTTGATGCCATTTACTCGGCGGAAGACGTCGGGTCATATAAACCTTCGGATAGAAACTTCGAATACATGCTTGATCATGTGGGTGATTTGGGGCTGGAGAAGAGCGATCTGTTGCATACTGCAGAGAGCCTATTTCATGACCACAAGGCTGCCAACAGACACGGTATTGCGAACTGCTGGATTCATCGTCGCTATCAGAAAGAGGGCTTTGGTGCTACTATGCCGCCCGGTGAGATGCCAAGTTGCGATTTCCGATTTACGTCGATGGCGGATCTGGTAAAGGCCCACCAGGAGTGCCTGCGAAGAGAGGTCAAGTAGTCGTCCGAGCCTGTCATAATGACATTACACTGAATAATATGGCAAGAGAGGTTGTGTGTGGAAACGATTTCGTTTGACGACTTTTTGAAGGTAGAGCTGCGAGTCGGTAGGGTCATCGACGCGAACGTGTTTGCTGAGGCTCGCAAGCCCGCCTACATTCTGAGCATAGACTTTGGCGACGAACTTGGTGTCAAGAAGTCAAGCGCCCAGATTACGGATATCTACACGCCGGAGCAACTTGTTGGCAAGCTAGTCGTGGCTGTTGTTAACTTTCCCAAAAAACAGATTGGCCCTCTGATGTCAGAATGCTTGGTTACCGGATTCCACAATGAGGATGGGGCAGTTGTTCTGTGTGTGCCAGATCAGCGCGTCCCACTTGGTGCCAAGATTCTGTAGATTCAACTAGTGGTGGTGCGCTACGTATTTGAATTACAGATACCTGCCACCGGTTGCTCATTAGGGCAGCTATCGCTCAGTAGAATCAGCCATGGCGAGACAATTGGCGTTTGATTAGGCTTGTCTGTAGTAAAGGAGTATATTCCGACCATTCGTTTTGTGATTCTGGCGAATCATATGTTCTGCGGCTACTCACGAATCTGAAGGCGATTTTGATAATGCTTTGTGCTTTTATGAGTCGGCGTGTAATACGATTGTTCACCTCTATGTCAGCTCCTATCACATGGCCATAGCGAAGATGTTACTACAGTTTTTTGGGCAGTAACCCAGACAAAACATGACCACGACAGACTGTGCTCTAGAATGGCACTAAATTGTAAGTTTATGATATAAATAGTCTTGTTTGGTCATTTATGGTCTGATAAATCCGACTCAGAGCCGCCTTATGGAGTTCGAGTCTTTCCGTCCGCACCATTAACTGAATTCTGCGTTACCCTCATGGCAGCGCCATTTCTGCTGTTAACCTTACAAATGTCAAATTTTTAACAATTAGCACTTGACCTTTTTCTGTTAATGCTATTTTATTAGCACTATGTTAAATAATTAACACTTAGCAAGGCTTGCTAACCAGATTAGGGTATCCGCAGTTAAAAAACTGATTCACAGCACAGGAAGGAAGACAACATGACCAACGCTGATCAACTGAGCCGCCGTGAACGCCAGATAATGGACATTCTGTATCGTCTCGGGCGGGCGAGTGCCAAGGAAGTGATGGAGAACATGGAAGATGCACCCAGCTACTCTTCGGTACGCACACTGCTGGGCAAGCTGGTGGAAAAAGGCCACGCCGATCACAGGGAGAGTGGTCTGAAGTACGTGTATTATCCGCTGGTTGCCCGCGAGAAAGCCTCAAAGTCTGCACTGGGCAATGTCGTTAAAACCTTTTTTGAAGATTCACCCTATCTGGCTGTCAACTCCCTGCTGGATATGTCCATGCATGAGCTGTCCGATGAGGAACTTGACGAGCTTAATGACATGATTCAGGCCCGTAAAAATGCCAAGGCCACAAAAAAATAAAAGGTGATCAGGATGGAAAATATTCTCTCCATGGCAGGTCTGGGTCAATCGCTGGCGATTCTTTTACATCAGTTCCCGCTGCTGCAACTGATGATAGACCTGGCGATCAAGTCGATCGTGTTACTGACAGTATTTGTGATCATGGATACAGCACTTGGCAAGCGTATCACCAGCACGAGTCGGCATTTGCTGTGGCTGAATAGCCTGTTTTGCCTGTTGCTGCTGCTACTGATTCCAGTCACGTTGCTGATTTTTGACAACCCTGCCACCGGACAGGTCGCGCCGGATGTGCTGTTTGAGTTGTCAGTTTACCCGGCAAGTCTGCAGTCAGCCGATATGGGTATTCCGGGCTGGGGGCTGCTGCTTTTGTATCTGATACCTGCGCTTGTGCTGTTGGCCAGGCTGCTGGTTGCTCTGCGCAGTATTCGCCGCCTCTCCCGGCAGTCACGGTTGCCTGAGGGCGGTATGCCGGAAGCACGACTGGCGGTGCTCAGGAAGCAGTTGCGGATTACCCGCCGGGTCTCGCTTCGTATCAGCGATGATATTGAATCCCCGGTCTCGTTCGGACTGTTTGCACCAGCAATTCTATTGCCGGCACAGGCGCGGGACTGGAACGATTCAATCATCACGGACGTGCTGTTGCACGAACTTTGCCACATCAAACGCCTGGATTGGCTGACCACGCTGCTTGCCTATGTATTGGCCAGCCTGTTCTGGATCAACCCTCTGGTCTGGCTGGCAATTGCCCGGTTGCGTGAAGAGTCAGAGAACAGCTGCGACAGCGCGGTGTTATGCGCAGGTCGCAGTGACACCGATTATGCGCAAAGTCTGCTGGGTGTGGCTGTCAGTTGTGTTCACGCCCGCCGCGGGCAATCGAACAGTCCCGGCAACCCTCTCAACCCTTCCAATCCCAACAATCGCACCAATCCCGACAACCGCAACAGCAATCCGCTGCTGCAAACCATGCTTGATCAGAACACACTCAAAACCAGAATAAGCCGAGTGCTTGAGGAGAAAAAAATGCAGGTATCTGAAATGAAAAGGCAAACAAAAAGAGCCGTGGCCGTGTTGCTCCTGATGTCGGCTGGATTGCTGAGCGTACTGAGTACCCATCAGGTTCTCTTGGCTCAGGAACAGCCGGATCCGGCAACCCGTACAATTGATGAGGAAATGTTCCCCCTGAATTCAATAGTGCCCAGATATCCCACGGTAGCAGCAAATGAAGGGATTGAAGGTTGGGTTCAGGTGAGCTTCACAGTCAGTGCTGACGGGTCTGTTGCCGGGAGCTCAGTCAGCATCGTCGATTCGCAGCCAGCAGAGGTTTTTAACAACAGCGCGTTGGCCGCTGCAAAACAGTTCCTGTTCAGTCCGCGTATAGTTGCCGGTCAACCCGTTGATGTGCCGAATGTGCAGTATGTGTTCCGGTACAAGCTCAGAAATGATTCATAACGGGCAGCAATGATTCTGATGCGGTATGATCATGGAACAATGATCATCAGGGGGTAGAAATCTGCCCCCTGTTTCCAGTGCACCAGCACGGAGAATTGCAGTGAAGGATCTGAAAAGTCTGTTGTCACGTAAATCGGTTTCAGCAAACCGGCCGGGAAAAACGCCTGCAGCGGGAAAGGCGCCTGCAGCGGGAAAAGCGCCGGCGGCAAAGATAGCCCCTGCGGCGGGAAATGAAGTCAGTGCATTTTTGCAGAAAGTCGCCCAAATGCCGCCCGTCAACAAACAGGGAAAGGCTGGCCGGCTGATCTTTGCTCTGGATGCGACCGCCTCGCGCGAAGCGACCTGGGATCAGGCCATGCAGTTGCAGGCGGACATGTTTGCCAGCACCCAGGCGCTGGGCGGGTTGCAGGTACAGCTGAGTTATTTTCGCGGGTTTGCCGAGTTTTACACCAGTGACTGGCATATTGATTCCATGCAACTGTTACAACAGATGACCGGTATCCGCTGCCAGGCGGGCGTCACCAAAATCGAACGTGTACTGAAGCATGCTGCAGCGGAAACCAGGCGGGAGAAGGTCCATGCCGTGGTCTACGTTGGTGACTGCATGGAGGAAAGCATGGACGTGCTGTGTCAGCGGGCCGGTGAACTGGGTTTGTTGAAGGTGCCGCTGTTCATGTTTCAGGAAGGCAACGATGCGACGGCCAGGCGCTGCTTTGTGGAGATGGCAAGGCTGTCCGGCGGCGCATACTCACCATTTGATCATGCCAGTGCGGATCAGTTGCGTGACCTTCTCAGGGCAGTCGCGGTGTATGCCAGCGGTGGCCTGAAAGCGCTGCAGGATTTCAGCAGAACTGCCCATCCCTCAGTCAAATTGCTTGGGCACCAGCTCTCCGGTTAAGCTATCGCCATATCCTGGAGAGATTGCCATTGTTCATACTTCGTTTACTTGCGCCACTGTTGCTGGCTTTGCTCGCCTATTGGGGGCTGATAAAGCTGCAACGCCGTTATTCACTGAATCGGCGTCAGTTTCGCTGGCTGGTGGGTCTCACAGCAGCCCTGCTGGTGGTAATGATCCTGATTATCATGGGGCGACTGCCGGTGCAGGCACTGGCGGCTCCCCTGATATTCCTGCTCACCTTTGTAATGCGCAACGGGCACTGGTTGATGCAACTGGCTTCCATGCTGCGGGGGCGCAAAAACAGCGCCTGGGGTCCCACCGGCAGGAGTGCCGGCAATGGTACATCGTCAATCCGGACGGCCTGGCTGGCAATGGAGCTGGCACACAGTTCGGGAAAAATGGACGGTGAGGTGCTGGATGGACAGTTCAAGGGCAAACAACTGTCTGAACTGGATCTGCAGCAGTTGCTGATACTGGCCGCTGAATGTGAGCAGGATGCGGATTCCCTGCAATTACTGGAAGCGTATCTGGACCGGGTGCATCCTGACTGGCATGCGCAGGCAGAGGGTCAGGCTGCCCCCACAGCGGGATCGGACATGACGGAAGCACTGGCGCTGGAAATTCTGGGACTGGAGCCGGGGGCAGGCGTAGAAGAGATTACTGCTGCCCACCGCCGGCTGATGCAGAAAATGCACCCTGACCGGGGCGGGTCTGACTACCTGGCACAGCGTATCAATGAGGCGCGCGACTTCCTGCTGGACTAAGCAGACTCTGACTGTCAGGACATGTCAGCTTTTTTTCTTGTTGAGGAATGCCTGGAAAATGGCCTGGGCATCCGGTGATTTCAGCAGTCTGGCAAACTGCAGCAACTCGGCCTGAATAGTGTCATTCATCGGAGATGCCTGATTGCGCTTGATCAGGGCTTTGGACGTCTGTACGGCGTCGCCGGGCAGTTTGGCAAGCTCCTGCGCCTTGTTCATGGCATGTTCGAGATAACCGGCCTGAGTGAGCACTTCATTGACGATACCGTAATCCCTGGCTTTTGCTGCGGAAAAACGATCACCCAGTAACAGCAGTTCACTGGCGCGTTGATGTCCCAGAATTTGCGGCAACAGTGCACTGGAGCCCGCTTCCGGACACAGGCCCAGACGCGTGAACGGCAACTGGAAAAACGCATCATCAGCGGCATAGACCAGATCGCAGTGCAGCAGCAGGGTGGTACCAATCCCGATGGCCAATCCGCCAACCGCGGCAACGATGGGTTTGCTCGCATGTGCAATGGCTTTCATGAATTGTACAGAGGGGCGCTCTGTGCCCGAATCCGGCGTTTTGACGAAGTCGTTTACATCATTTCCGCTGGTAAAACAGTCCTCTGCGCCACGAATCAGGATTACCTTGATGTCGTTATCCTTGTCGGCTGCCAGAATGCCCTGGGCCAGTGCCTGATACATGGTCTGGGTCAGAGCATTCTTTTTGTCCGGGCGATGGATCTGTAGCACAAATACGCCGTGATTGACCTGATAAATGATATTTGCGTCGGCTGAGGTGATCATGACTGATGCTCGTTTGGATGATGAATTATCGTCCTGATTGTAGAGCAGAAACCGGGCTATTGGTAGGGTGGCAGAACTGTTGCGAGAACTGTTTCAGACGCTGCCGGGTTTTATCGGTCATCAGCCCCGCATGCGTCATATTGAGAGTCAGCTGCCGCAGCCGGTTGCGGGCAAGTTCCGGGTGCCTCATCTGGTAGTGACGCAGATGTTTGCGCAATGCTGCCACGTTCCAGCCCTGTTCCCTGGCAATCCTTACACTGTTGGTGTTGATATTGCACAGCGTCAATGCGCTGTTGATTACAAAATCACTGCGTTCTTCCAGTTCATATGGTGCCAGTTTCACATGAACTGATTTCAGCGCGTCCACACCAAATTTCACATGCCGGGCTTCATCCTTGAGTATGAGCTCAAGGCCAGAGCGCAGCAGCGGCAACCTGGTTGTCTGATGGATTTCACTGAAACGCGCCAGTGCTAGACTTTCAATGAGGAGTTGGCAGACTATGAACTTGATCTCCCAGTTGGTGTGGCGCAGTCCCGTGAGCAGTACGTCCTGCAGACACGCACTGGGCGGGTATACCTTGCCTGTGGTTTGCTGAAGGTAGCGTGCAAAAAAATCGACATGACGCGCTTCGTCCGACACCTGACTGCTGGCGAACAGTTTTCCGTCATGTGTTGGCATGCCTGAGATCAGTTGTGAGGCCAGCAACAGCGCACCTTGCTCCCCGTGCAGTATCTCACTGATGTCCATGGCATGCCTCTGCCAGCTCAGAGCGATGCGTTGGTGCCGGCAGAGAGATTCAAAGGCGGGAAAACCACTTAGTGGTTCCGCTGTTTGTTGTGTCGGGAAATCGTTGAGTGCGTCAGCCAGGTTCCAGCGCAGATCTGTACTCGCGTTCCACATCTTTCGATTGGCTGTCTCATACAGGGAACGGTTGCGGGAGGCAGTCCTGTCCTGTGATTGGAAGTACTGTGTCAGATACCATCCAGTAATGGTTGTTTCAAACTCCATAGTGTCACCCACATCCGTTGTCAGTGTAGAGAGAGCTTAGATCATTAAATGCCCTGTATAGCGAAAAGTGTGTGGTTGGCATGGCCGGATCTGGTTTTATGTGATCTGGCGCAAATTAGTCACAGCTTTTCTGCACATGTGGGTAAATTGTGCTTTAACAAGTGATGACACAGGGAGAGCTGCATCACTATGAAAGACCATCACCACACGGATCTGGTGAGTTTGCTGGAGTACCGGACCGCGCTTGACGAACGTGCGCCGTTGTATTCATTTCTTAACTCGCACGGGGAGTGCACAGCACGGCTTACTTTTGGTGATGTGCACAGCATGGCCAGCCGGATAGCGATAGCGTTGCAGCAGTCAGGCCTGTATGGCAAACCTGTTGCGCTTCTGTATCTGCACGGTGCCGATTTTGTTATCGGGTTCTGGGGGTGCGTGCTTGCAGGTGCGTGGCCATTGCCGTTGACCAAGGGCAGGGGACAGTCGCCGGAAAACGTTGCTGCAATACTAAAGCGCAGTTGTGTGTCACACGTGCTGGGCTCGGAGCCTCTGTTGGCGCAGCTTCCTCCCGATACAAAGCGATACTCAAATCCGCAGCTGTATGCGCTGGCAAGTGAGTCGATGTTCGTCCGCCCGGTGGTGCTGAGTAGGGCAGGAGACAACGCATTTATTCAGTATACCTCGGGTTCGACCAGTGATCCGAAAGGCGTCGTGATCAGTCATGCAAATGTCATGGATAATCTGGCACGGATCACGCTAGCGTTCGGCTGTGATGAAAATGACACAGGTTTGTCGTGGCTGCCATTTCATCATGATATGGGTCTGGTTGGTCACATACTGCAGCCGGTTTATGCGGGCATCCATAATTACTTCATGCCACCTGGCGCTTTTCTGGCCAGGCCGGCTCGCTGGTTGGAGGTGATCTCCCGTTATAATGTATCCGTAAGTGGCGCACCGAACTTTGCGTATCGTCTGTGTGTTAACAGGATACAACCAAAAGATCTGCCTCTCAGCCGGGTCAATCTTGATAGTTGGCGGGTGGCCTATTGCGGATCGGAAAAGATCAATGCCATCACGTTGACCGATTTTGCCGAAAAATTTTCAGCCCTCGGTTTTTCCCCTGCCGCGCTGCGACCCTGCTACGGGCTCGCAGAAAGCACGTTGTTTGTCAGTTGCAGACAAGGCATGAAATTGCCGGCCAATACAGATGCTGTGGTTTCCGCAAGAACTGCGCCAATTTCAGTCGGCACTGTCGACACCAGTGTGCGGATAGTTGATCCGGCGAGCAGGGAGGAGTGTGCACCGGGAGTCGCCGGTGAAGTCTGGATTGCATCACTGTCTGTAGCTGATGAATACTTTCTCGATCAGAAAAAAACCAGTGAAACGTTTGGGCAGCGACTGCCAGGATCCGACATGGCCTTCATGCGCAGTGGTGATCTCGGGTTCATTGAAGACGGCGAGCTGTATGTGATTGGCAGATTAAAAAACGTGATCAAGGTTCGTGGCAGACCATTGTACGCAGAAGACATTGAGTCAGCGCTTGAGCGAAGCGGTGACTCACTGGGGGTGACGCGCGCTGTCGCTCTGCCAATTGAAGTTGATGGATGTGAAGCACTTGGGATACTCGTTGAATGCATCCGCAAGCGTGGAGCAGCAAAAACCAGTAAGTCGATTGTGTCGCATGTCACCGAACATGTTTGCGCAGCATCCGGTGTTCTGCCTTCCGCTGTGGTGGTTGTTGCCCATGGTCAATTGCCACTGACTACCAGCGGAAAGGTCAGACGTTCGGAGTGCCAAAAATATTTTGCTGACTGACCCGTGTTTCAGGGAGGAAACCAGGATGTCTGAGAAGGATAACAAAGACCGTATTTTTGGCCACGTCTGTGAGTTGCTGAATAATACGGGCGAAATGCCGCTTGATACTGATCTGAGTGCCAATACGGAACTGGCCGCTCTTGGGCTGGATTCACTGAAGTTGATCGAAATAGTGTACGAGCTGGAGACCGAGTACAGCGTGGATGCTGATGAGGCTGCATTGGCACAATTAAGGACCGTCGGTGATCTGGTCGGGATGGTGTGTCAAAAGAGCCAGGATAACCATCATGTCACGGCATAACGCGCAAGTTGCACAGCCAGGGGAAGAACCGGGTGCGGCGTTCCTCAGCATCTGCAGGGAGCTGGAGAACTGTCTCCGCTCGCGTGCTGACGTAATTGTGCTCAATGCATTCCGGCATTGTCCCGTGCCGAAAAAATATATCAGAGTTTTGCTCACGGAACTGGGTTTCCGGGTCATCCCACGAGATGCGTCAGGTATCAGTCTGATCGCAGACTATATACAGGTGCTTCGGGCAGAGCTGGGTACAGACAGATCAACATCCGGCGAAGGTTGCCAGGATATCAGCAGACGCGAGCAGGTCTACCTTGGGGTTCGATCTGGTATGCGCCGGGTCGTCATCTCCGGAAAGGCCGGTGCCGGTATCAGAAAACACGTTTTGAAACTGCTGACCCGAAGTGCAGACATGTTGCTGAAAACGATACCGGAGACCGGGGAATGGCATGCACTGCAAAATGTGTTGCTTGGCGCCATTTTTGCTGAACCCGAGCTGGTCATGCGGGATCTGTTGTATCGCCACAGCTTTTTTTCAGCCTACTTTTACTCGAAGCGACTGGGGCATCTTGCCGGTAATCGACAAAGTAGCAGGCATGTGAGGCAGTTTGTCTGGCACGAGGAGCAGAACTATCGGGCACTCCTCGGCCACGGGCCCGATTCGCGGGTGCTGGTTACTATCCATATGGGTGACTTCACGGGCGCATTGAAGCGAATTTCAACGCACGCGGTCAAGGGCAGAACAGTGACATCGCTCAAGCGTGAAGATGATACCGATCAGGTACGCAACCTGTTTGTGCCTGATCCTGATGCGCATGAGGTGGTAAGGCACGGGACAGATAATCCGATTCGTATTGTCAGCGCACTGAGGCGCGGTAACCACACGTTGATGGCGCTGTTCGACTTGCGTGAGGACTTCGGAAGAACAACCGAGGTAACGTTTTTTGGCCGGCCTGCCCGATTTGTCCGCGGCCCCGCACAATTGGCTATTATGGGTCGGGCTGCCATTTTGCCATTTGTGACCTATGAATCCGGGAGTCAAAGCCTGATAGAAATGGCACCATTGATAGATCCGGCACCACTTGCCGGCGAAACGCTGCATGATGCCGGCAACAGGATAACCCGGCAGCTGGTGGCGCTTGCAGAGCGCTGGATCCGCCGAAGTCCGGAGCAATGGAAGTATCTGAACAGCACAGCCGCCTATTTTGTCACGGGTGTATCCAATGAAAAGTGAACTGTTTCGCCGGGAGGCGCTGCTGCACAGCGCATCCTCAAAATTCGGAGAAAGTATTTTTTATCAGCCATTGAGTTTACGGGTGATGGTGCTGTCGGTGGTGTTTGTTTTCTTGTTTTTTGTCACCTTTGCGGCCTTTGCCGAGCTCAAACAGAGTGAGCGGGTAAGGGGAGTTCTTGCCTTCCGTGAGGGTGAGGTCAAGTTGTATGTGAGCCGTCCGGGTGTTGTGAGTGAATTGCATGTCCGCGATGGTGATATTGTTGCTGCGGGTGATGTTCTGGCGACCATGGTCACGGCCGGGACTGATGAGACAGGTAACAGCATCACAGATGGTCTGCTGTCGAACCTCGCATTGCAGATAGACCGGCATCAGACTTTGCTGGAAGTCCTGGTGCAGCGCGAAGCCGTGGAGGCTGCGCGGTTGCAACGCCGGATTGAAGTGCTGGCGCAGGAAAAACGCCTGGTGCTTGATGAACATCAGATGCTGGTCCTGCGCCTGGAAATAGCTGAACAGGACTACCTGACCAACAGGAAACTGTATGAGACCAGCGCAATTTCGAAACGGGAATACGATCAGGCCAGATCCACATGGTATGGATTGCAACAGCAAAGCAAGGCGAGTCTGCTTGCCGCCCAATTGCGTGAGGGCGCAATAACCGATGCACGGCAGCAGCAGAATTTATTGCCAATCAGTTTTAAAGAAGAACGTCTGGCACTGGAGTCAAACCTGCTGCAGTTGCAACAGAGACGTGATGAGCTGAAGACACAGGGACGATTCAGCATTACTGCGCCGGTCGCCGGCCGTATAACCAACCTGGTCACAACGACCGGCGATCTGCTGGAACCCAGATCGCCGTTTGTCACCGTAAGCCCGCTGGACAGTACCCTTGAAGCAAGGCTCTATCTGCCTTCCCGTTCGCGCGGAGGCATAATGCCGGAACAGCTGGTCATGCTCAGTTATGATGCCTTCCCGTATCAGACTCACGGCAGTTTTCAGGCCGAAATCAATACAATAGCAGCGACCGTGCTCGATCCACGGGAGCACCTTATTCCTCTTGAACTGACCGAACCAGTGTATTTGGCTAGAGCCCGCCTGATGCAGCAGACTGTCGGTGAACCCGGTTCCGGCGCACAACTCAGATCGGGCATGCAGTTTACGGCGGATATCGTGACTGGCCGGGAAACCATCCTGCAGCGTGTCATGTCACCGTTAAGCGGGCTGGGGCGTAAACTGTGATTGCTGCTCTGTTCGGAAAACAGCACAGATTGCCCAAAATCCTGCAGGCGGAACGCGCCGAATGCGGGTTGGCCTGCATTGCCATGATATCGAGCTATTACGGATACCGGATAGACCTAAACAGCCTGCGACGGGCTCACCCGGTATCAGCGAGAGGCGCCAATCTGACCGATCTGATGAGCATCGCTGCGGATCTGCACCTAAGTTCACGGCCGCTCAAACTGGAAATTGACGATCTGGGATCATTGCAACTACCTGCTGTCCTGCATTGGGACATGACCCATTTTGTTGTGCTCAAGCGGGTTACCGGCAAGGAGATTGTCATTCACGATCCGGCGGTCGGGGAGCGCCGGTACGGTTTGGCGGAAACCGGCCGTCATTTCACCGGAATTGCTATCGAGATTATTCCTGGTGTCGATTTCCAGCCTCAGGTGCAGGCGTTGAGATCGCGACTGACAGATCTGTTTAAACGTTATCCGGGATTCAATGCAGCGGTCGCGCAGTTATTTGTATTGTCACTTTTTCTGCAACTGGCTTCCATTGGCAGCGCGTTCTATATGCAGATGGTGATCGATGAAGGACTCTCCAAACAGGATGCGGATATTCTGAGTATTCTCGCGATTGCCTTTCTGATGCTGGGACTGACCAATGTGGCAATGAACTATGCCAGAGCCCAGGTCCAGTTGTATTTTTCCAATCAGCTCGGGTTCCAGATGGTGGGCAATGTTTTCAGTCATCTGATGAGTCTGCCGGTCGATTTTTTCGAAAAACGTCATGTGGGCGATCTGGTGTCACGCTTTGGTTCCATCCGTGAGATAAGGCGTATCATCACCGAGGATCTTGTCACTGTGGTACTGGATGGTCTGTTTGCGCTCATCACACTGCTGGTCATGTTTTACTTTAATTCGGTACTTGCCGCAGCGGTGCTGCTTTTTGTTGTTGTGACGGCAGTGATCAAAGTGGTGCTGATTCCGCGGATTCAGGCGTTGCAGGAGCAGATGATTGTTGCTGAGGCCAAAACAAGCAGTAACCTGATGGAGAACATGCGCACCATTGAGGTTATCAAGTTTTATTGCCGTGAGTTACCCCGTCTGGTGCTGTGGCGCAATTATTATGCCGGGCAGATCAACACCCAGGTGTTGCTGGCCCGCTTCATGATCAATATTGACGCGGTTTATGGTGTGTTAGCGGCGCTTGAGAATGTCCTTGTGGTATATCTGGCCGCGCTGTTTGTTCTGGACGGGCAAATCACCCTGGGTTTTCTGACGGCATTTGTTGCCCTGAAAGGCAATTTTTCGGCCTCCATACGTTCCTTTATCGAAAAGCTGGTACAGATCCGTCTGGTCCGTCTGCAACTTGAGCGTGTTTCGGACATCACCTGCACGGAAAAGGAATTCGACAGCTTCTACATGCCTGCCATTCGCGTGCCGGTAAAAGGGAACGTGTCACTGGAGAATGTGTCCTACACGTATCCCGGATCCTCAACACCGGTCTTGGACAATATCTGTCTGACTGTTGATGCGGGCGAAACGCTGGCAATAGATGGACCGTCCGGTGCCGGGAAATCAACCTTACTTAAAATAATGGCGGGATTGCTGATGCCGGACAGCGGTGTGGTGAAAATTGATGGCATCGATATTCGGGATTATGGTGTGAGGATGTATCGTGATCTGTGTGCCGGCGTATTGCAGACCGATCAGTTGCTGTCAGGCACCATCACCGACAACATTACGCTGTTTGATGATGATGTGGATCATGGGCGGCTTCAGCAGGCCGCAGAGCGGGCGCAGATTGGCAGTTTTATCAATGCACTGCCCATGGGTTATAACAGTCTGGTAGGTGATATGGGTTCTATCATGTCAGCTGGGCAGCGACAGCGAATCCTGTTGGCCCGGGCATTCTACAAAAATGCCAGGATACTTTTGCTGGATGAAGCAACGGCCAATCTTGACAGGCGGACTGCTGATTTGATCCTGGAATATCTGGCGTCGAATAAAGCGGCGAAGGTGTGTGTATCACACAGAGACGTACTGAAAGGCATAGCGACAAAAACAATTGTTGTCGGTGATGGCCCCGGCATGTCAGCCTAAGCTAACATGCCGGGTAAACCGGATCAGGCAGTAAACACTCGCTGAACCAGTTTGTCCATCAACGGCATCTTGAAGTGGTTGTGAGTCAGGGGCTGAGCACCCTGAATCGCCAGACCAGCAACCATATCTGCAGTAGCCTGGTTACGTGGCTGGCCCCGTATCGCACGTTCTACCGAGCTGACACGATGAGGTACACAGTCGACTGCACCACAGACCAGACGTGACTCGGCGATGGTGCCGCCTTCCATGCGCATTGCAGCTGCTATGCTGACCAGCGCGAAGTCCCATACATTACGGTCGGCAACTTTTTCGTAGTAAAACTCTGCGTTGGCCCACTTGGCGGGAATACGCACAGCTGTCAGGATCTCATCCGGGCGCATCACAGTCGTATTGGTAATATTCACATCTGGACCGACAAAGAAGTCCTCTGCAGCCACTACGCGCTCACTGCCCTGTCGGGCAATGACCATCTGCGCTTCCAGTGCCACCAGTGCAGGTGCGGTATCGCTGGGCGTTACTGCTACACAACGGCTGGCGTTGAAGATGGCGTGTTCACGGTTCTGGCCTTCCGGCGTGTCTGCGTAACACAGGTTGCCGCCAGCGCGATAACAATCCAGACCACGACGGTAGTACCAGCAGCGGACGTCCTGTGAGACGTTTCCGGCGATAGTACCTACGTTGCGGATCTGCGGGCTGGCGACTACCGAAGCGGCCTTGGCGAGCAGTGAGTAGCGGTCCCGAATCATTGGGTTGCTGGCAATTTCAGTCAGCGTTGCCAGGGCACCAATTTCGATTCCGTCACTGGTTTCCCTGATGCCACGCATCGATTCGATACCGGTCAGATCAATCAGAGCTTCAGGGCGCTTGGCGCGGTCCTTGATCCACCCGTAGGTGTCCTGACCGCCGCCAACCAACCATCCCCGATCAGCCAGTCGGGCGGCGAGGGCAAGTGCGTCCTCAACCTGAATGGGCTGATAGAGGTTCATATCGGGCATATTGTCATAAGATGGCATAATAAAAACCTCAGAATGTGTTCGTTTTCAGATCGCCGGTATTAAAACCGTTCTGCGCGACATGGTTAACAATCATGTCCGCAGTGATCGGCGCGCGGTTGAACAGGTGTCCACCCAATGCATCGGAAATCGCACTGGTCAATGCGGCCGCCGCGCATCCCTGGGAAGGTTCACCGACGCCGCGAGTACCCATGGGGCTTTGCGGGTCCGGGATGTTCAGTGGTGCACTATTGGTCACCAGCGGAACGTCCAGATACGTCGGGATCTTCGCCTGATACAGGCCGACATTGGCTGGCAGGCCGTTCTGAGGGTCATATACATGACGTTCATAACCGGACAGGCCCACACCCCATACACCACCGCCGTTCATGCTCTGACGGAAGCCCAGTGGGTGAATGATGGTGCCGCAGTCAGCTACGCAGGTATAGTCCTTGATTTCATACTTGCCAGTATCCAGGTCCAGTTCAATCTCCATGAAACCGATGGTCATGGATGGAACAGTACCCTGATGGCGACTGTCCTTGGCTACGCCAATCAGACCGGTACCGGCAAGACCCTGCACGGAGCGTTTGGTCACATCATTCAGTTCATCCGGGAATGTCTGGCCGCTGTACTCGCCACCCATTTCAACCGCACGCTGTGCCGCCTGGGCATAGGTCATGCCCTGATCCGGATTGCTGGTGAGAAACACTCTTGCGCCATCGATATCGTAATCATCTGCTGCACCGCCCAGATCCGCAGCCGCAATCTCCTTGAGTTTGCGCATTGCATCCATGGCGGCTACGTAGTTGGTACGAACCTCAGTAAACATGGTGTTACTACCGGCCTGGTAGGTGCTGTAAGGCAGGTGCAGATCAGAGTTGCCGCGGACAATTTCGCAGTTTTCCCAGTCCACTTTCAAAACTTCGGCAGCAGTCCTCACAACGGAGGCATAAGAGTATGTGCCCAGGTTGCCGACACCCGTGTGCAGATACAGTTTGCCGTCAGTGCCAATGCGACACAGGCCGTCATACCCGCTGGCGCCGGCTGAGTGATAACCCATGCCCAGTCCGATACCGGTTACCTTGCTGCCATTGCGCTGCCCAGAGCGCTGCATGCGCTCATCCCAGCTGAACATGTCAGCGCCCATCTGGATGGCCTGCGGGAAGAACGCGCTGGTCAGTGCGCCACGACGCGGGCCGATAGGGTCATCGCTGGTAGGCGCGTTCTGGCGACGAACCGCCATACGATCCAGGCCCGCCTGGCGGATGGCTTTATCGAAGATGGGTGCCAGTACGGCGGCCATCTCGTTCTGGCCGGGTCCACGCTGTGCCCCGCGAGGTGTTGTGTTGGTGTAAAGGGTTACGCCACGGAAACGCATGGCAGCTGGCTGCAGCATCAGAGAAATATGCTCTGCAGCAGAGCTGTTGCTGGCACCACCACCTGAGCCTGCATCGCCAATGATTACAACATCAGCAGCACCAACGTCACCGTTAGCCTTGATACCCAGTTTCATCCAACCCTGCATGCCAGAACGGGCGGAGCCGATGTAGAACTCTTCTTCGCGGGTGATGCGCAGTTGCACCGGGCGATTGATTTTGCGAGCCAGATGTCCGGTTACCGCCATGATGGGGTACGGGAAGATCTTGCCGCCAAAACCACCACCGGTGTTTTCGTTGATGAACACCAGATTGGCAGGATCGATGCCGAGCATGCCGGCCAGCGGTGCGATACCGATGGTGTGGCTTTGCAGCGAACCATGGAAGAAGCAGCGACCATTTTCCCAGTACGCCATGCCGGTGCGTGGCTCCAGCGCATGGTGTGGCTGTCCGATGGTAACAAATTGCTCTTCGACAATGCTGGTGCACTGTGCGAACTCGGCATCTATATCACCAAATGCCCATTCTTCGGGGAAGTTGACGCCTTCCGGGACACGGCCTGCGCGGAAAGTGGCTACCGCGTCACGCGACCATTTGATCTCGCCGACATCAGTGCCTGATTGTGTGGTACCGGCTGCGGCAGCTGCACCGCCGCGGATAAGGGTATTGCCGGTCGGGTATGGGTTCGGACCACCTTCAGTCAGTGTATCCAGAGGATCCACAACAAACGGGCGACGTTCGAACTCGATGCGAATTTTTTCCAGCGCGCTTTCAGCGATCTCTTCAGTCACTGCAGCCACTGCCAGTATCGGTTGACCGATGTAGGTAATGATATCGGATGCCAGTGACGGGTTTGCCGGAGGCGGTGGCTGGGGCAGGTCAGCGGTAGTCAGAATGCCAACCACGCCTTCCATAGCCTCTGCTTCCGAGGTGTCAATGCTGATAATACGACCTGCCGGCAGCGGGCTGGTCAGAAGTCGCGCAAAAACCATACCTTCTTTCTTGAAGTCTTCGGCATATCGGGCATTGCCGGTTACCTTGGCTTCAATATCCGGTGGAGTGAAGTTCTTACCAATATGTTTGTATGTCATGACAGTTGCCCCGAGGCGCGCATCACGCCGTTCAGATAGTGATCATAAGCACCACAACGGCAGAGATTGCCAGATAGCGCCTGACGGGCTTCCTCGCGTGTCGGCCGTGGATTGGTCTTCAGCAGAGCGACAGCGGACATGATCTGTCCCGGCGTGCAGAAACCACATTGAGGGCTCAATTCGTCAATGAACGCCTGTTGAACCCGGTGCAGCGTGCCGTCTGCGGCGCGCAAGCCTTCGACGGTGACAACTTCACGGCCTCTGACCGAGTGTGTCAGCGTTGAGCAGGCATAATTGGTGACATCATCAATGGTCACTGTACACGCGCCGCATTCGCCGCGGTTGCAGCCCAGTTTGGTGCCGGTAAGGCCCAGTTTGTAGCGTAGTGTGTGTGCCAGCGTCTCTTGTGGCGCCACATCGACACGACGGGTGCGCCCGTTAATGTTTAGCGACACAAGGCGTTCAACGCCGCCGGCAGGCCTTGAGGCAGCCGACGCGAGATAAAATCCGGCGCCACTGGATGCGGCTGCACCGAAGAATATGACGCTCTTGATGAATCGTCTGCGGGTAAGTCTAGAGTTCACGGATTGAATCTCCACTTATATTATAGTGATTGATGGAGGCAGGTCGTACACAGGGTACTGACATTTTTTTAACTTTCGCAACCCAAGGCTATTCCTGATTCGTTTCCGGATCAAGTTTTTCAGCAAAAATGTCACAATTTATCGAAACTGGCATTATCCTGCGGCAGGGCAGTATAACCTCAATCGGAGGACAGAAACGCTTTTATGGAGGCCGATTTCTGCTCCACCGAATATATACCGTCCAGATGTCCCCATGGTCCGGTAATCTCCTCGTACTGGCTGTCTTTGCCCAGGGAAAGTAACGTATCGTGCGCGTGTCTGGCCATGTAGGGCTGCAACAGCAGATCATTGCTTGCGGGCAAAAACAGCGTTTTGGCAGTCACCGGCGCCAGCCCGGCTGCCAGATTTTCGGCAAAACCGGCCATGAACAGCTGGTTGGCACGCACCAGATACAGGACATGGTTTGCATCTGCGTAGGTGGTGCGGGCCTCTGCGGCGGCATTCAGTTGGTCCACGACAGTGAAATTTGCCCTGATATCATTAAGAGGGGCTGACTCCCGTGCCGAACTGGCGGCGTAGACCTGGTTGAACATCAGGGGATGCATGGCCTGCAGTGTGACCATGCCCAGCGCCTGGCGCAGGCCACTGACCGGCGGTTGACTGTCATAGTAGTTGCCATCATTCCAGTCAGGATCGGCAAGAATCGGGTTGGCCCATTGCTGGAGGCTGGCGATTGTCCAGGGATCGGCAGCACCCATCCCGATCACGGAAACTACCCGCTCTACGAATTCGGGGTACGCCGTTGCCCAGTCCAGCGCCTGCAGTGACCCCATGGAGGCGCCTACCACCGCGTGCAACTGCTGCACGTCCAGACTGTCCAGCAGGGCTTTCTGCATATTCACAAAGTCACGGATGGTCACCACGGGAAAGTCCAGCGCATAGGGTTTGCCGGTAGCCGGATTGGTCGAAGCCGGACCCGTTGTGGTAACGATCGGATTGTAGGGTTCCTGGTTGACCAGCGTGTCAGAGCTGATGACGTAGTATATGTTGGTATCGATTGCCTTGCCGGGCCCGATAATCGCATCCCAATAACCTGGCAGCGCATCGGCCTCCGTATAACGTCCGGCCGCGTGACTGTTTCCGGAAAAGAAATGGGTAATCAGAATGACATTGTCTCTGGTTTCGTTCAGTTCACCGTAGGCTTCCCAGCCAACGGTGACCTCTGCAATAGTGTCGCCATTGAAGGTCCGGAAATCAGATGTGCGGAATACCTGCTTGGTCACCAGTCCTGCAGAGTCAGCACTGACGACTGAGGTGCAGGCGCTGAGCAACAGGGCGCAGGTGGCAGCTAAAATGGAATGTCTGTAACTGAACATGGGGTATGCCTCTTCATTTCTGGACAGGTATGTCACTGCACCTATATGTCACTGTGTGAGTATATCGCCATAGCGTTCGCGCAGTTCGTTTTTCAGGACTTTGCCGGTACCGGTTTTGGGTAGCGCATCGACAAACAGGGTTCGGTCGGGTGTCCACCATCGGGCAATTTTGCCGTCAAGAAAGCCGGTAATAGTATCGGCGTCCAGCCTGGCGCCTTTGTTTGGCACAATGATGAGTACCGGCCGTTCATCCCATTTCGGGTGGCGTGCCCCGATGACAGTACACTCGCTGACTGCAGGATGCTGGCTGACAATGCTTTCAATCTCAAGCGAACTGATCCATTCGCCGCCGCTTTTAATGACGTCCTTGTTGCGGTCAACCACACGCATGAATCCCGCCGGATCAATGACGGCAATGTCACCGGTGGCCAGCCAGCCGTCAGGGAATGCACTCAGGTCGTCGTTTCTGAAATACCGGCTGCATATCCAGGGGCCCCGAACACGCAGTTCGCCGCTGGACTTGCCATCGTGAACTACCGGATTATTTTCTGCATCAAAAATGTCCATTTCAACACCAAAAGCCGCCCGGCCGGCAGTTGTCTGCAACCGGTAACGTTCCTCAGGCGGCAACTGCATGATGTCAGGTGCAGGTGGCAATGAAGTGGCCAGAGGTCCTGTCTCTGTCATGCCCCAGATGGGTTGCCAGTAAATACCATAGTGTTCCTGATACAGTTTGACCATGCCCAGCGGAGACGCTGCACCGCCGACACAGACTCGGGTCAATGAGTGGCTTCGGGTGCCGGTATCCAGCCAGTGATTGTGCAGCGTCAGCCAGATGGTCGGCACACCCAGGCCGACGGTGACTTTTTCGCTCTCAATCAGTTCTGCCATGCTGTGGCCGTCCATGCCGCTGCCGGGTAAAACCAGTTTGCAACCTGATAACGGTGCGGCATAGGGGGCGCCCCAGGCGCCGGCATGATACATGGCAACCATGGGTAGCAGCACGGTGTCGGTATTCAGATCCAGTAACTCGCGGGAGGCGGTTGCCTGTGCATGCAGCACCATGGCACGATGGGAGTACAGCACACCTTTTGGGTTGCCCGTTGTGCCGGAGGTGTAACACAGGGAGGCGGCCTGATTTTCGTCAAACCGTGGCCAGGTGTATTCGGCAGGCTGACCCGTCAGCAGTTCTTCGTAACACCATGTGTTTGGCAGTGATGTTGCCGGCATATGTGACCGGCTTGTCATTATGATAAACCCTTTTACCGTCTTAAGTTTTTCAGCAAGAGGTTCCAGGAGTTCCACAAATGGGAGGTCGACGAACACAAACCTGTCTTCGGCGTGATTGATCACGTACTCAATCTGCTCGCTGAACAGGCGCGGGTTTACCGTGTGCAGGATGGCGCCGGTGCCCGAGACCGCATAGTACAGTTCCATATGCCGGTTGGTGTTCCATGCGAGGCTGGCGATGCAGTCACCCTTTGACACGCCCAGCCCTTCCAGTGCGTGCGCCAATTGACTGCTGCGCTGCCAGATTTCCAGATAACTGCTGCGATGTATGCCACCTTCCAGTTGGCGCGAGACGACTTCCTGTTGCGGGAAGCGGCGTCTGCCATGATCGAGCAGGTCAATGATCAGTAACTGCGTGTCCATCATATTGCCAGGCATCAAAAACTCCCGGGTTTTCGAATGGTTGTGACTTTCATGTGGTTTAGTACTCCCGGTGAGCCTGGTCAGAACAGATTGAACAAAAGAATTGCCAGTGACAGTCCAAGTAATGGCACTACAACTGTCACAGCGCCGACCGCCCAATAGGCATCCTTGTGCGATTCATTGCAGATGCCGCGGATGGTAGTGACGACATAACCATTGTGCGGCAGTGAGTCGAGCGCGCCGGATGAGATGGAGACTACGCGGTGCAGTTGCTCGGGATTGACGCCAAGGTCAAGGTAGTGCGGGCCTACGGCCGGCAGCGCGATAACCTGGCCACCGGATGCTGAGCCGGTAAGTCCGGCAATGGCGCTGACTGCGATGGCTGCGCCAACCAGTTCGTTGCCTGGCAGTGAGGTAACTGCAGCGACAGCCATTTCAAAGGCCGGGGTGACTCGCGCGACACCACCAAAACCGACCACAGCTGCGGTATTGCCGATGGCAATCAGTGCGCCGGTGGTGGCGTGCCCCAGCGCCGCCTGCATGTTTTTGAAATATTGCCAATTGATGACCATCAGCGACAGAACACCGCCCAGCAGGGCGACGATCAGGGCATTCTGCATCAGCGTGTTGTGATAGATGAATGACAGAGACAAAACCACAGCCAGTGGAAACAGACCTGTTACCGGGTGGGGCAGCTTACGATCGGTCAGCTGCGGGTCAGCCTCGCGCGATTGAAACTGCTCGCCGCGACTGACGGCAGCTCCAATGATGCGTTGCAGCCACCAGTATCCGAACACCGCCATGAACACCGCTACCACCAGGCTCACTTCCCAGGCTGCATAAGGTGTAGTGCCCAGAAACTCCATCGGTATCCAGTTCTGGATTTCGGGTGAACCGGCCGAGGTCATGGTAAAGGTAACCGAACCAAATGCCAGTGCAGCGGGGATGAATCGTCGTGGCAGGTTCGCTTCCTTGAACAGGCTGAGTGCCATCGGATACACCGCGAAGGCAACCACAAACAGGCTGACTCCCCCGTAGGTCAGAACTGCACAGGCAATCACAACGGCAAGTACAGCTCGCTGCTTACCCAGTCTGTCAGTTATCCACGCAGCAACGCTGTCTGCAGCGCCGGTGTCTTCCATGAATTTGCCAAATATCGATCCCAGCAGGAACATGAAGAACCATGAGGCGATAAAGCCGGTAAACCCGGACATGTAATTCTGAACAAAATTCACCTCACCCAGAAATACAGGAATCTCACTCGTAAGTGCCACGATCAGCGCACACAGGGGAGCGCTGATGAACAGGTTCCAGCCACGCAGGGTGAGGATGATAAGCAAGGCGAGACCGCCGGTAAGGCCAACTAGGCTGACAACATCTGACATGAAGACCCTCTTCGGTTTTTAGTCCGGGTTCTATTATTAATGGGTGCTATTGTTCATGAATGTGTCAGCTCAACCCATAATACTATGGTACAGGTCACAAACTGTTGTCGTTGCGGTAAGGTGTCCCCCGACAAATAACAAAACCATGGGAAAACCACGGGGAGCCTATCAGATGAAACACATCAAGTTAAAATACTCAACCTGCGCGATGGCCGTATCGGCTGCCATGAGTGGTTTTGCCGTCCCCGCGCTGGCGCAGGACACGAACCAGAGTGAAGGCCGAATTCTGGAAAGCATCGAAGTCACCGCACGTCGCACCGTAGAAAACATGCAGCAGGTGCCGCTGGCAGTGACATCAATCGGCGCGGGCGAAATTGAAAACCGCGGTCTGGAAACTATTCTGGAAGTGCAACAGTTCTCACCTAACACCACGTTACAGGAAAGCAGGGCAACCAATTCTACCCTGACGGCGTTCATTCGGGGTGTAGGGCAGGAAGACCCGCTGTGGGGTTATGAATCCGGCGTTGGTATTTACATTGACGACGTCTATATTGCGCGACCGCAGGGCGCTGTGCTGGATATCCTCAATGTGCAGCGCGTTGAAGTGTTGCGTGGGCCGCAGGGCACTCTCTACGGCAAAAATACCGTGGGTGGTGCGTTGAAGTATGTTACCCGACGCATGTCCGGCGAGGCAGAACTGGATGCCAAAGTCACCATGGGCACCTACGGACAGCAGGATCTGAAACTGGTTGGCCAGCTACCGGTGACTGACAATTTTTATGTGGGCTTTGGTTATGCCAACCTGAGCAGGGACGGATTTGGCAAATTTCTGATCAGCGATCTGCCTGGTCAGGATCTGGAAAACTATAACAAGGATCTGCAGGCCTACCGGTTGACCGCGGAATACACGCCTGCCGACAATGTATTCATCCAGTTCGGGTACGACAAAACTGAAGATACGTCCAACTCCAAGGGTGGCTATCGTCTGCTGCCTAGTCTGCTTACTGCAGAAGCACCGGTGCCTGACAGTATTTATGATTCCTATACCAGTCTGCCAACGGTCAACAAGGTGGAGACGGAAGGTGCAAATCTGACGATAGAGTGGGATATGAATGATCGTGTCACGCTTAAATCCATTACCTCCCAGCGCGAAAACTATTCACCGGTAAGTATTGATTTTGACAACACGCCGCTGCGTATTTTTGATGTGCCGGCAATCTACGAGGATGAGTGGTTTACCCAGGAATTCCAGCTGAATTATCGCGCAGATGACTGGAATGTGGTGTCCGGGGTTTACTACTTTGACTCTGAATCATGTGGTGTGTTTGACGCGATTCTTGAGCCTCTGGGGCAGTCCATCGGCTTCCCCGGTCTCACGCGCGAAGTGTCGGGGTGCAGTAATGGTAAAAGCACCGCGGTGTATGCTGACGGTACTTATCGTTTCAGTGATCAATGGAGTGTCAGTGGCGGTCTGCGTTATACCAAGGACAAAAAAGCGTCGGTGGTTCGCAATGGCCTGATATTTGCTACTGTCTACCCTGAGTCCGGTTGGGTGCCGGGGTATGTCCGGGCACCCGGAACCGGTACCCCCGTGGTGCTGGATGACAGTGCTGACTGGTCCAAGGTGACCCCGCGCATCAGCGTTGAATACCAGGCGAATGACGATACCATGATTTATGCCAGCTACAGCGAAGGCTTCAAATCGGGTACTTTCAACCCGCGCGCTGAACGTGCAGAACCGGCTGCTGATCCCGAAGATGTGCAGTCCTATGAAATTGGTGTCAAGACAGATCTGACGTCAACTTTCCGTCTGAACGCCGCTGCCTTCATGCTGGATCACAAGAATCGCCAGTACATATCTGTGATTCCTGACCCGAATGACAGTGCGGCACTGAATCAGCGTCTGGGTAACGTGGGACAGTCTGATGCAACGGGTGCCGAGTTCGAATTTACCTGGCTTGCCAGTGATAATCTGAGCATTTTTGGTAACGTCGGACTTATCAATGCCGATTTCAAGAATGTCATCAGCTTTGATGCCAGTCTCAATGAGATTGATATTACTGACAACTTTGTTATCACCAATACACCCAAGCGCACCATGAACGCCGGTTTCACTTATGATATGCCAGTTGCCACCGGGGGTGTCGTTATCACCGGGAATTACAGCTATCGTAGCAAGTACAGTCTCACCGAGCTTGGCAACGTGCTGGAACAGGACGCTTACGGGGTGCTGAATCTGGGCGTCAGCTGGATGAGCAATGATGGCAAATGGTCTGTTGGTCTGCACGGCAAAAACCTGACCGATGAAGAGTTTCTGGTGGGTAACTATGCCTTCCTGGGAGCGGAAAATGCTTCACTGCCGAACGGATATGCGCCGGGACTTGGCGGTGATACCACGTTGATTGGTTATTACGGCGCACCTCGCACAGCGAGTCTTTCCGTAGGTTACCGATTCTGACGCCAATGACTGTCGTTTGACCTCTGGCCACCATCGCAGTTGTGATGGTGGCTTTTTTTTGGCCTCTGTATTAGTTTGCCGTATTCCATGTTACTGACTGACCGAGAAAACATGAGCCTGACACCCGTGATACCGGTTACGCAACCTGCTGCCAAGGTAGTGATTGCAGATGACCATCCTCTGTTCCGCACAGCGCTGCGCCATACCTTGAGTGCCACCCTGACGGGTCAGATACTGGATGCAGAAAGTTTTGCACAACTGATGACAATTCTTGGGCAGGAACCCCAGATAGAACTCGTGTTTATGGATCTCAACATGCCGGGCAACCAGGGCCTGACCGGGCTGACTGCAATCCGCAATCTGTACCCCGATGTACTGGTTATAATTGTTTCTGCCAATGAGCAGGTCAGTGTTATCGAACGCGCCATGAGTTTTGGTGCCTGTGCCTATGTGCCCAAATCGGCACCACTGCCGGAAATTATCAGGGCAGTTGAGACAGTATTGGGCGGGGATAGCTGGCTGCCCCCTCATCTGGGTGTAGCACTCGCGGGTAGTGGCAATCCGCTGCACAAGGATTTTGCACAAAAGCTTGCCCAGCTGACGCCGCAACAATTCAAGGTGCTGCGCTGCATCGCGGACGGTCTGTTAAACAAACAGATTGCCTATGAACTGGATGTGCAGGAAACCACCATCAAGCAACATGTGTCCGCAATTTTGCGAAAACTGGGTGTTATCAACCGCACGCAGGCTGGCGTACTGTTTCACGACATGTTGCGCGCCGACGATGATGATAACCAGGCGCTGCCTGACTGACATCCTGGCTGACTTTGTGGCTGACTATACAACTGAGACGGGTTGTTTTTTTTTACCGGATCGGGATACTTTTCAGTAGTCGTTTCAGTGCCGCCTGCTTTACCGGTTTTGGCAGAAACAGTGCGCCAACCTCAACCACCTGTTCGCGAATATGCTCATCCGGGTCTGCGGTACTGAGGATGGCAGGGATCTCCTCCTGCCATCGATCACGAATTTGTCCAATTGATTCCGTGCCTACTTCGTGCTCCGAGAGGTGGTAGTCGACGAACAGCAGATGTGGTTTGTCTGATACGGACAAAGCCTGCACGGTATTTTCACACGCGGTGACGCGGGCACCCCAGTCCTGTAAAAGTGACGTGAGTGCCTCGCGAATATTCTGATCATCATCCAGCAATAAAATATGTGTGTCAGCTGGCAACGACCATTGCGATGTGTCCTTCGGTACACTTTTTTGGGCCAGTGCATTACTGTGCCAGGCTGTCACGGGCAGTGTCAGTGCGAAGCAGGTGCCACGATTGACAGTGGATTCAAGTCTGATGGGTATATCCAGCAGTTTGCACATCCGGTCAACAATGGCCAGCCCCAGTCCGAGTCCCGGATTGTGGTCATGCTCATCCAGTTGCTTGAACTCCATAAAAATTTCATGAAATTTCTCTTCGGGAATGCCGCGGCCAGTGTCCCATATCTGCAGTTCAATCCGATTGCCTGGTTTGCGCCGCACGCCGCAGATAATACGTCCGTGCTGTGTGTAGCGAATTGCATTGCTAAGGAGATTCTGCAGAATCCTCTGCAATATTTTATGATCCGTGTTGACCACTACCTGGGTCGGGTGCATATGCAGCGACAGACCCTTTTCAGTGGCCAGCAGACTGAACGATGCGTTAAGCGGTGACATGATGTCCCATAGAGCAATGTCCTGCTTGTGCGGCTGGAGATTGCCGGATTCCAGCTTGGTCATTTCCAGTAACATCGTTAGCAGTTCTTCAGCGTTCTGCAGTGATTGCTGTATCTGCAGAGCCAGATTCGCTTCATCGTTTTTTAGTCGTTGCAGCAGCATCTCGCAGAACAGGCTGGCGGCATTAAAGGGTTGCATCAGATCATGACCTGCAGCCGCAAAAAATTTGGATTTGCTCTGATGGGCGTGCTCTGCCGCCTGTTTGGCAACTGACAGTGCCTGGGTTCGCTCGGTTACGCGGGCTTCGAGCTCCACATTAATCTGTTTCAGCTCGTTCTGTACGGTCACCAGTTCAGTAATATCTGTATAGGTGGTGACAAAACCACCATCGGGCATGGGATTGCCCTGAAGTTCCACAATCTGCCCCGAAGGCTGCTGGCGCTGATAACGATAACGACTGCCGCTGCGCAGATAGTCCAGTCGTTTGCTGACTTCGTCTTCAATGTCCGAGTTTGCATTCCCAAACAGACCTCGTTTGGCGTTAAAGCGCAGAATTTCCTCTATGGCAACACCTGCCCGAATCAGACCCTCGGGATAGTCAAATATTTCCAGATAGCGTCTGTTCCAGGCGACCAGCCGGAGTTCCTTGTCGATCACACTGATGCCCTGCGGAATATTCTCGACGGAGGCCTGCAGCAGTTCGCGGTTGAACCGGTACAGTTGTGAGGCCTCCGATGCCCAGTCGACCACTTCGGCAACAGCGACCGGCGACTGATGGGCCAGGCTGCTGATGACCAGACGGCTGGCCGAACTGCCAATGGCGCCTGCGAGTTCCCGCTCAATGCGCAGCAACAGCGCCGGATGAACCAGACCCTGCGCAGGCAATCCGGCAATCGTCAGCCCAAGGCGCCTGTCCAGACCTTCGGCGTCCTGTTTATCCATAAACCGGGACAGAACGGAGCGTAAATGACCCCAGGTGACCCGTTGTGATCCTGATACAGGACCTGCCTTGCGGTGAGGCTGGATAAACCTGAGAGCCTGTTGCTCCTCGTCGGATTCCCTGGTCAGCCAGGAGATCACCAGATATACCAGAATGTTGGCGGACAGGCTTAGCAGCACGCCATCACTGATGGCCTTGTCTGTCAATTGCTGAGTCGGTTGCAGTGACGGTAGCAGCAGCAACACAAACCACACCAGCGTGCCGACTAAAAGTCCGGCCATGGCACCAATTCGATTGGCTTTTGCCCACAGCAGGCCGCCCAGCATCGCTGGTGCAAGTTGCGCCAGCAGCGCCATGGCGATCAGGCCATTGCTCACCAGCGGCAGCCCGCCCTCGGTCAGATTGTGGTACACATAGGCAAGCAGAATGATGGTGACCATGGTCAGCCGCCGGGTCAGTAGAATGCCTCCTGGCGTCAGATCCGATGCCACGTTTCCCGAGCGGCGGGCCTTAATCCAGACCGGGGTGATGACATCATTGGATATCATGATGCTGAGCGCCAGGGTTGCCATGATCACCATGCTCGTTGCGGCCGAAAGTCCTCCGATAAACGCGATCAGGGTAATATCCGGTCGGTCTGCCATGATCGGCAGAGCCAGCATGAACATGTCCTGCGTCCTTGATTCAGGCGCCAGTATGCCGCCGGCCAGGGCAATCGGCAGAATAAAAAAATTGATGGCAAACAGATACAGCGGGAAGGCCCAACGCGCTTTTTTCAATTCTTCCGGGCTGGTGTTTTCAATAAAATTGACCTGAAACTGCCTCGGCAGCACAAACATGGCCAGTGCGCCCAGCAGCATGTGAGTGATGTAGATGTAGACGCCATTTTCGGCGGGAGTCAGCATACCCCGGCTGATCTCGTTGGCTGCGGATTTGATCAGGAGATCATTAATACCATCAAACAGCTGGTAGGTAACAAATATACCCACGATGCTGAAGGTAACCAGTTTGACGATTGACTCAAACGCTACTGCGTCCATAAGCCCCGGATGTTGCTCGGACAGGCTGAGTTTTCTGGCACCAAACAGAATAGAGAAACCAATCATGGCCAGAGCAACGCCGGCCGCGAGGTCAGCAAACCATGGTGCCGCAGAGGCTTCGATGCCGGTAACTGCCACAAAACTCGCCGCTACCGCCCGCAATTGCAGTGATATATAGGGGATCAGTGCCACCAGACAGATCAGTGCCGCACCTGCCGCAAGTAGCTGGGACTTGCCGTAGCGCGCACCGATCAGGTCAGCAATTGAGGTCAGGTTCTGCTGTTTCACCAGGGCCAGCATTTTCAGCTGAATTCCATGCGCAAACAGGAAGATACAGATTCCGCCCAGATAGGTTGGGGCAAACCACCAGCCATACTGGGCAGCCTGGGTTACCGTGCCGTAAAAAGCCCAGGTGGTGCAGTGGACGCCTACAGCTAGCGTGTAACGCCATGGGCGTGGCCCGGTCCTGACGTTGCGCTCCCCTCGCGAGGCAATGGAAAACAGCACAGTCAGGTAGACAATGGCGGTGATCAACACCAGTGAAACCGGTAACAAAGTCTTTTAGTCCCGTAAATGAATGGCCGGGTTTGATACTAACCAGATTGATAGAGATTTTCGATCAAAATTCACTGCTGTGATAAAATGCCCGCTTTGTTAACAACAGGATCCTTTTAAAGGGTGCTGATTCTCCGGACGTGGCAGGAACTCTTTCATGACGATTATCCGACAAGACGACGTTATACAGAGCGTAGCAGATGCGCTGCAGTACATCTCTTATTACCACCCGCTAGATTTTATTCAGGCCGTCAATGCCGCGTATGAGCGAGAGCAGTCGCAGGCGGCGAAAGATGCCATGGCACAGATTCTGATCAACTCGCGCCTCTGTGCGGAAGGTAAGCGGCCAATCTGTCAGGATACCGGCATTGTTACTGTGTTCATAAAAATCGGTATGAATGTGCAATGGGATGCCACCATGAGTGTGGCAGACATGATCAATGAAGGCGTGCGCCGGGCTTATCTGAACCCGGATAACGTGCTGCGTGCGTCCATTCTGGCCGATCCGGCGGGTGCCCGAAAAAACACAAGGGACAACACGCCTGCTGTCATACATATGGAAGTGGTGGCCGGTGACAAGGTGGATATTACCGTTGCCGCCAAAGGAGGCGGATCCGAAAACAAGTCGAAGATGGTCATGCTCAACCCTAGCGACAGTATCGTTGACTGGGTCGTGAAAACAGTGCCGACAATGGGTGCTGGCTGGTGTCCGCCGGGCATGCTGGGCATTGGGATTGGCGGCACCGCAGAAAAAGCGGCAGTGCTGGCCAAAGAGTCACTGATGGATCCGATAGACATTCATGAACTGCGTGCGCGCGGGCCTCAGACCCGGGTCGAGGAACTGCGTCTGGAAATCATGGACAAGGTCAATGCACTGGGCATAGGTGCTCAGGGTCTGGGTGGTCTGACAACCGTGCTGGATATCAAGATCAGGGATTATCCAACACATGCCGCTTCATTGCCGGTAGCCATGATTCCCAACTGTGCCGCTACCCGGCACGCGCACTTTGTGCTGGATGGTTCCGGTCCTGCGCACCTGCAACCACCGACGCTTGAAGACTGGCCGCAGATCACCTGGGATGCCGGCCCCACAGCCCGTCGTGTCAATCTGGATACCGTGACGCCGGATGATGTTGCCACCTGGAAACCCGGTGAAACATTGCTGCTGTCAGGGAAAATGCTGACCGGTCGTGACGCAGCGCATAAACGCATGGTGGAAATGTTTGCACGAGGCGAGTCCCTGCCGGAAGGCGTTGATCTGAGGGGTCGGTTTATCTACTACGTAGGGCCTGTGGATGCGGTGCGTGATGAAGTGATCGGGCCGGCAGGGCCGACTACCGCGACCCGAATGGATAAATTCACCGAGGCAGTATTGGACAAAACCGGGTTGCTCGGCATGATAGGCAAAGCCGAGCGTGGGCAGATGGCAATTGATGCTATTCAGAAACACAAGGCTGTTTATCTGATGGCAGTGGGTGGAGCAGCTTACCTGGTATCCAAGGCAATACGGGAAGCAAAAATAGTGGCGTTTGAAGACCTTGGTATGGAGGCTATCCATGAGTTTGTAGTGGAGGACATGCCGGTCACAGTTGCTGTTGACGTCAATGGTACCTCGGTTCATCGCACAGGGCCTGCAGAGTGGCAGGCCAGAATTGCCGCCGCCCAGCCTGTTACTGTGCGCTAGGGATCCTCCGGCTATGGATTGGGGGCGGAGTCAGGTGAGATCTGCGAAAACAGCTTTACCTGGTTTCGTCCCTGTTGCTTGGCCTGATACATCGCAGTATCAGCGTTTTTGGTCAGCGTCTGTTCATCCAGGCCGTCCTGCGGATATACGCTTGCGCCTATGCTCACCGTGATGACTGCTTCATTGCCAGCCAGGTGGTAGGGCTGGCAGACAATCTTCAACAGTTTGTCCGCTATATCCAGGATTTCTGTGGCACTGCCAGTATTGCGCAACATCAGGATGAATTCATCACCGCCAAGTCGTGCGACGACATCACTCTCACGTAACACGCTCTGAACGCGGCGGGAAACTTCCCTCAGCAGGTCATCACCAGCTTCATGTCCAAACGTGTCATTGATCAGTTTGAATTTGTCCAGGTCCAGGAACAGGACTGCAAGTTTCTGACGGTTGCGTTTGGCTTCCAGGATGCTCTGGATCAACAGTCTGGAAAACAGACTGCGATTGGGTAATCCGGTCAGGCTGTCATGAAAGGCAATATGTTCAACATGGCGTGAATGTGCAATCTGCTCTTCCATCAGGCGTGCCCGGCTTCGATGCAGCTGCCAGCTGCTCCTGCCCAGCAGAGCCATCAGGCAGACTAGTATGAAGCTTGCTGTCAGCGCCTGGAGATAGATCGTACGGATTTCAGCACTGTTTTGTGCCAGTTGTTCCTCTATTCCCACGCCGGTGGCCAGTGTGAGCGGAAATCCGAAAAGTGACTGCGTAGCATAAAAACGCGCCACATTATCTGCGGGATGGGTAAACTCAATGAGTTGGCCATCACCTGCCAGCAGTTCCGGTGGAATGTTGTCAAAATTTATCGGGTCACCATACGCCAGCGTATCACCACTGCGACGGACCAGTATATCGCCGGAATCACTGATCAGGGCCAATAACCCCGAGTCGCCCAGACGCTCGGTTTCGTAAGAGCTGACAAAATATTCTGCAGCTGCTGCGATGTTAATGATGCGTTGCTGTGTCTGGTCGGGTCCCGGATACTTGCGTGAAAACGTAATCTGCCATCTGTCGCGAACCGGGTCATACACGCTCGTGCTGACCTTTGTTGTGCCGGATTCAGTTCGGGTATCCAGCAAATAGGTGAGCTCTTCCGGCAATATCCCGGGAGCACCGGGGCGGGCCGCCAGCAGTCGGCCGTCACGATCATAGATACTGATTGCAAAAAGCAGGTCAGGCGGCAGCAGGTCGTTCTCTGCGAGCAGAGACAATGCGCTGGATGGTTCATTGGACTCCAGTGCAAACGCCAGCAATGCCAGTGTGAGATCGATTTCCCGCAGTGCCCTTACCAGCTGGGCATGGAACGTTTCTGCCATCTGTACCGATGAGTCACGTACTTCACTTTCCGCACTTTCCCGTTTTGTTGCAGTAACACTGAATGTTGCAGACCACAGAATCAGCACCAGAATCAGCGTCATCAGGGGGAACAGCACCAAAGGTTCGGTAATTCCCTGCAGGCGTTTTTTTTGGTGCGTATCGGCTGGCATTATTCAAAAACAACCTTGACACGATTGCTGAGCTTGTTTTTTTCAATATAACTGAGGATGCGCGCATCCTGGCTGATCAATGCCAGAATTTCGTCAGTGCTGCTTACGCTGCGCGGCGGTCGTCCGCGGCCAGTAAACGTCAGTTTTGCCCAATGGCTGCGAATCTGTGCTGCTGTGCGCCCGAGCACTACTTCGTAAAATTGTCTGCGTGCAGTACTTCCCTCGGCCTGATCAACGGGAACTACTGTCGTTCCGTTCGGGAACGACTGAGTCTGTCCGAGAAAAATATCTTCAAGCTGCTCCCTGCTGAGTTGATCAATGGCATTTATGGAGGAGACAATCACAACGATCTGATCGTCTTCCGGCGACTGTGCGAGAGAGTATTCTGTGATGCCCAGGCTTAACATTGCCACCATGGAAATGCTTGCCAGAATGCCGCGACCTGAAGAAACACAGTTTCGCTTCATTTCAAAACACCATGTCAAGCGACACGCTGACGATATTGGCGCTGTCCGTGTTCGCTGCTGAATTGTGATTGTTGAATGTGCCGCCTGAACCGCGTTTGGGCGAGACGTGATCCAGTTGCAGTTTTGCACTGATTGAGTCCGAGATCTCCAGTCGGCTGCCCGCGCTGAACGTAAACTGGCGCGGTGCCAGCATGTCCTGCGTCGTATCCAGTAACCCGTTAAGGGAGGCAATTGAGGCTTGTAAATTAGGTGGAAAAGAGGCTGGATCAATGCCGTGCACAGTGCTGTGGCCGCCATTGGCGCGGGCGACAGTGAGGTAGGGTGTCCATGCACCATGCCGTTGGCCTGCGCTCAGATACCAGGCACTGCGTGCGCCGAAATCGGATCGTATGCTGCTACGCCCCCATTCTGCAATGGCAAACCACGGGCCGGGGTCATATTCTGCGGCGACGGCTGTGAAAACCGACCGTCGCCGGGATGAGGTGTAGCGTGCAACCACTGCTTCGCCTGCAGGACCGAATGCCCGAAAACCATCCCACAATTGATCAAGTTGACCGTAAACCAGTTTGTAGGATGTATAGGTTGCTTTAAGCGTCAAGGCACCATGATCAAGTCGTTGTGATATGCCCCACAGATTGGGTGCTTCCAGATATCCATCCAGTTCGCTCAGTTCGTTGCGTCCATAGTTGAGTGTCAGCGCATAATTCATGTTCCGGAACGACGTCTGATATCTGACATCAATGCCATCACTGCGGGTAATCGAGACCAGCTGATACAATTCGGCAGGTGGTCTGACCCATGGCAGGGTATAGCCGACCTTGCGATGTTCTGACATCAGAAATGTGTCCAGCACAATGCGACCGGCGCTGACGCTTAACGCGGGCGTCACGTTATAGCGCAGGTTTGCCCACTCTACTGCAGGCTTGAAGTCACCATCAAACTGCTTTTCGGTGACAATTTGCAGTGCCGCAGAGAAATCGGGTGCGGGATCTGCGCTTAGCTGTAGCGCGAAGCGGGTGTCCAGGCCGGGATCCCATGGGCGCCCGCGCCCCGGGCCCTGCTGATTCAGGGCGTTCGGTATATAGTTGGCATTCAGGTTGTCGGACCAGGCAGCGCCAAGTGTTGCGTAGCCATTGACTTGCCATATGGAGGATTGGGGTTGTGCATGGGAGGCCTGGCCTGCGATACCCAGCGTCAAGATTGGCAGCACCATTAATAACCGCAAGGACAACCGCCGGGCGCATCGTCCTGCGCGGTGCTCAGGTACTGCCGGGATGCGTGGATTCGTCTTGGCGAGCATGGATGTATACTTTGTATAGACAATTATGCCAATCTCTAATGATAGTCCCTTCGGGCAGCCAAGTCCAACTCAGCCAAGCTCAACTCAGCCAAGCCCAACTCAGCCAATCAGGGCCCAACCCGATCGGCAGCGGCACTGCAGACTCTGATTGCGAAACTGCGACGGGTTTGGCTGGCCCTGCCGTATAAGCGGTTGAGTAACGTTTTTATCCGGACATTTTCTATCAGGAGCAAGTGCTATGTTAATCAAATCAGGAATGTTGGTGTTGGCCTCCATGAGTCTGGCAATGAGTGTTGCAGTGATCGCCCAGGAATCCACCGACGATTCGACCGCGGTGCAGGGAGAAGAGCGGCGTGTACAGCGGTTCAGTCAGCTGGACACCAACAGTGACGGTAATCTGAGTTTTGAGGAATTTGCGGCAGCACCCATGGCTGCATTCAGAAATCAGGACCGCGATGGCGATGGTAATATCAGTCGCGAAGAAGCCCTGGAGAGTCGGTTTACACAACTGGACCGTGACAATAACGGTGTGTTGTCACTGCAGGAAATGCAAGGCCCGGGACGTGGCGCCGGTGCGCCGATGGGGCAGCGACGGGGACAGGGGCAGGGAGAGCAGCAAGGTCAGAATCAGGGGCAAAGGCAGGGGCAGCAACAGGGTCAGGGCGCCGCTGGCATGCGCGAGCGAATGCAGAACATGACGCCTGAACAGCGGGAACAGATGCGTGAGCGGATGCAGAACATGACACCGGAGCAGCGCGCCAGAATGCGCGAGCAGATGCAAGGTCAGGGACAGGGACAGAGACAGGGTCAGGGGCAGCGCCAATCCGGCGCCAATGCTCCGCACGCTGATCATTGATCGCTATATTGAAACGGACTCCCGAGGTGTCCCCCTGCGCTGCCCGGAAGGTCGTGTTCGGCCTGCACGGGCGGCTTTGAGCCTTTCCTGATATTGTTAACTTTCCCGATGTTGTTACAAGGGTGGGCGCCCTTGTGGCTTGATTGATCATAGTTGAGGGCAAGAGGCGGAATAAAGGACATGCAATGCTGACCGACGAGCAGTTGATGGAGGCCATTGTTGACGGAGATCGTCAGGCCTATGCCGGAGCAGTAAAGCAGCACGGACGTGCCATCGCTGCCTATGCATTTCGCATGCTTGGCAACGAGAGTGAGGCCCAGGACATTGCCCAGGAAACTTTTTTGCGGTTGTGGACACAGGCGCATCGCTGGGATGGAGACAAAGCCAGTCTTGGTACCTGGTTGCATCGGATTGCCCACAACCTCTGTATTGATCAGCGCCGCCGGACCAGGGCCGATACGGGCAGTGAGCTGGACGAATTCACGGCGGAGGCTGATACACCGTCAGCCGACCAGCTGGCGCAGCAGTCAGACCGTAACAGGCTGGAGGCTGCATTGGCTGATTTGCCGGAGCGACAGCGGAGTGCGCTGGTGATGACATACTATCAGGGGCTTTCGAATAAGGAGGTCGCTGGTATTCTGGATGTGTCGGTAGACGCACTGGAATCTTTGCTGTCGAGAGGCAGAAAAGCATTGAAAAATCGATTGTCCAAATATGTATATCAACCGGACAGCACCGGAGGAGTAAACAGATGAGTCTGTCACCGGAAGAATTTGTCGCTTTGGTAGAAGCGTACGGAACAGATCTGCAACGCTGGCCAGTAGTTGATGAGCTTGCTGTGGAGCGACTGCGCAGACATCCGCAATGCAGGCAGGCATGGCAGGACGCCCAGACACTTGATAGTGTTCTTGATACGCATGCGCTACCGGCGTTTGAAGGTCTGGAAGCCCGGATACTGCAACAGGCGTTGCCAGGTCGGCCAGCGGGTCTGATTGAGCGGTTGTTCAGCTGGCTGACACCACCGGTTTCAGAGCCGGGTCTGATGCCGTGGTGGCGTCCACTTGCACTGGCCAGTGTGCCGTTGATGCTGGGATTGTTTATTGGTAGCCAGTACAATCCGGCAACTGATTATGGGCAGGCACTATCGCTGGAAGAGGAGCTCTATTTTATTTCATTCAGTGACTATGCAGAGGTGATGTAATGGCCATCAATCGCAAAAGTGCCGTGCTGGTGGCGCTGGTCATTTCAGTGGCAGTTAATCTGTTTCTGCTTGGTGCAGTGGGTGCCAATGTGATCAATCGTCCCGAACGCATATCGGTCCCGGCGGGGATCAGCTGGATGGTGCGGGATCTGGAGCCTGATGCGCGCGCCAGCCTGCAGCCGCAACTGCAATCGTTTGGTGAAACCATTCGTCCATTGCGAGGGCAGATGTTTCGCGCGCAACGGGAAGTGAATCGTCTGATGGCGGAAGAACCGCTGGATCGTGAGGCTGTGCTTGCGGCTCTGGATGAATTGCGGCAGGCAAATATCCATTATCAGCAATTATCGCATCAGCAGATGGTGATGTTGTTCAGTCAGCTGGATGTTGAGCAACGCAGGCGCGCCCTGCGCTTCATGAGCGGTCGTCGTAATCCGGTTGATGGACGGCCTGGTGGCCGTCCGGGAGAGACCAACTGACATATTGCCAGTGTCAGTCGAGCATGTCCTGATATGGTGTGTTCCGATCCAGTGTCACATCCGGACCGGCGCCCGGGAAGCGAATTCTGTCCCGGCTGATATCAAGATCTTCACCATGTAGCACCTGATGATCAAAGCGGTAGGTGATTTCTGCCTGGCCGCGCCGCGCTGCTTCATCGTAATCTCTGGTGGCCTGTTGCACTGCTTCGTTGCGTGTTTGCCACTGGGCTAATACGCCGGCACCGTGTCGTTTATGCAGCATTCTGTGCGTAACAGCCGGAGACAGTACAGAGGCGGTTGCATTGTTGCCACCAAACCCTTTTGCATTCAGCAGTACCGCCTGCATACCGTTGGCGCCAACCTCTTTATGCTGAAGCAGAAAATCCAGATGTTCCTGATGGACATCGTCAGCGATGGCGTCTACCGTCGTAATTCCCGGAATTATGCCGTACTGCCAAACGCCCAGACTGGCAATCAGCTGATCTGCCGAAGCCGACGCCAGTGAATGTCCAAGATGGGTTTTCAGTGCGGTTACAGGCCATTTTTCGATATTCCAGATCCTGGCGAGCGAACTGAAAATATGTGATTCGGTGACGCGGTTCTGCGGTGTGCCTGTGCCATGCGCCTGCACATAACTGCGCTGCTGCAAACCGGACTCTCCGATCACTGCTGCGGTAGCTGCCATGGCCTTGGCCATGGTAATGTAGTTGCCCACGCCCGGGCTGGAAATGGATTTTTTGTAACCGTCTGCGTTTACAAAAACATCATTGACCGATCCGTATATATTGGTGCCAAGTTCCATCGCCAGCGTGTCATCACAGAGCACAACAAACTGTGCGGATTCACCCAGGGTAAATCCGGCGTTCTCGCCAAAGGGACGGCAGGCCCGGCGGTGGTCAGGTGACGTCAGGCCTTTGTGTTTGTCCAGCGCCAGTAGCGCTGCATCGTCAATCAGCGCGCCCATGGTTGTGTAGCCATCCATGACTTCCGGGGTCAGCGGTGCCTCTGAAGTGCCAACTATCACCACCCGGTGAGTGCCGTTCCTGATGTCGCGTATGCCCTGGCGAAGGTTGTACAGAAATGTTGCGCAGGCTGCGACATTGGTGCCGGTTGTCCCTGAATTGCCCAGCACATAGGCATTGATAAAGTCGGCAGGCATTTCAGCAAACCCAAGGGCCAGTTGTTTTGAGCTGACTTTTTTACCGAGCAGTCTGGCTTGCAACAGCCCGCCATTGCCATCATAGTCAAGTTGACTCATGCTGCTGCCGGCATAAACGCTTATCTGATCCGGCGGAACATGTTGCAGCATTTTTTCCCAGCTAATTCCAAGTGACTGTATGGCATCACTTGCACCGAATACGGTCAGTTGGAGTCCGCGCGGGTGATGGCGTGACTGGTACAGACTTTTGGGATCAAATCCACTGGGTAGCTGACCGGCGGAGTTGACTGGAGACCGGCGGGTGTTTTCTGTCAGTATGTCCATAGTGGTCGGGATTTCAACATCGACCAGTCCATTGCCGGCATCGCTGAGTAACCAGCTGAGCGGAATCTGTTCAGGCAGGTGCTGGCGCCGTATGCGAAAACTGATGGGCTGTTGGTCACTGGCTTGAAGTATGGCTTTTTTATGAAATAACAGATGCTCGGGGTCAAACAGGTTGTTTTCCAGTTTTCGTATGAGTGTGCCTGCTTTTAACACCGGGTCTATACTCATCAGGTAGCTGTTCAGTTCGATCGCATCGCCTGTGGCATTCAGCCATTTGCCATTCTGCCAGGCAAGCAGTCCCATCAGACCCGCCAGGCTGGCGCGGGTCTGCATGGCATCTTCTGTCGGCAGACTGTCCAGTACCAGGCGGCGATACCCGTGGTGCAATGAGCTGCGTCCTGCCGGATTGATGCCTCCGAATCCGATAATTACGGGTAGTGCGGTCATTTGGTGTCTCCGATGGTCAAACTGACAAAGCTGGGGATTACGGGCTACTATATCGAACACTGTTTCACAACAAATATGACATTATAGTCAATTAATATGGCAATAAAGACAGAATACAATCTGGTTGATAATCTTGTTAGCCTGCATGCTGCGTTGGGGATTCCTCCGGATTATGCGGGTAGAACAGGATTGCCGTTTCATGCTGAGCCCGCAGTGCTGGTTGACGCGGGGCAGGATGTGTTTGGCCGTCCCGCCCGGTTGGCACCCGCGGCGCTCAGAGCCTGGCTGGCGATGCGGGCGGCGGCAGACACCGATGGCGTAACCCTTCAATTGGTGTCGGCATTTCGGAGTGTTGACTATCAGGCCGAGTTGATAGCCAGGAAAGTTGCCTCGGGCCGCACGCTGGAGAACGTACTTGCCTACAATGCTGCGCCGGGATTCAGTGAGCATCATACTGGCAGAGCCATCGATATAGGGACGCCGGGCAGCAAACCACTGGAAACAGAGTTTGATCAGACGCAAGCATTCGTCTGGTTGTGCGATTATGCGGAGGATTTTGGATTCCTGTTGTCATATCCTCAGGGGACTGCCGGTGTGATCTGTTACGAACCCTGGCACTGGTGTTTTCAGCCCTGACGATTTTGGTGCAGATTTTTGGACAAAATTAAAACAAAGGAGTAGGCTGAAGTTGAGTGAAAGGAGTTGCCGTTTGATGAGAAAAGCCCGGTTCAGGTTGTACACGTGTTTTTTGATTATTTGCATGACTCTGCCGGCTTATTCGCTTGCAGATACCGCGAACTCTGCAGACCCCGAGTTCCAGAGCTGGTTGCAGGCGCTGATTGACGACGCCCGTGCGGCCGGAATTTCCGAATCTATCATCGAGCAGGCACTGGTGCCTGTCACGCCCATCCCACAGGTTGTCACCAACGACCGGAATCAGGCTGAATTTGTCGAAACGCTGGAGCAATACCTGGAAAAAAGGGTGACGGCATGGCGAATAGAAACCGGTCGCGCCCGCCTGGCTCAGCATCAGGATCTACTGAACAACGTTGCCGCGGAATACGGTGTACCCGCACGCTTCATTGTTGCCATCTGGGGCATAGAAACCAATTACGGAAGTTTTACCGGAGGTACGGACGTTGTCCGGGCGCTGGTAACGCTTGCCTATGATCCGCGCCGCGCAGCCTACTTCCGGCGCGAGTTGATGTCGGCGCTGCAGATACTGCAGGAAGGTCATATCGATCACGCCAATATGAAAGGGTCATGGGCCGGAGCGATGGGGCAGAGTCAGTTCATGCCCAGCAGCTTTCTGCAGTCCGCTGTCGATTTTGATGGCGATGGTCGCAGGGATATCTGGACAACGGAGGCGGATGTATTTGCGTCGATTGCAAACTATCTGCAAAACGCCGGCTGGCAGGCCGGGCAACGCTGGGGACGTGAGATCCGCGTGCCCGCTGACTTTCATGAGCGATCAGAACAATGGAGTCAGGGCGATGTCAGCCATTCCTGCAGCGTACTCCGGCGTCATACCATACAGATGCCTGTCAACGACTGGCAAACTGCGGGTGTACGACAGGCCGATGGTGCGGATCTGCCGTCAGCAGAAATACCCGGATCGATAGTTCTGCCCGACGGTGAGAATGGTGCGGTATTCCTGACCTACCCGAATTTCCGGGCAATTTTGCGTTATAACTGCGCCAATAATTATGCTCTGGCGGTAGCCCGCCTGGCCGACAGTTTCTGAATCTGTATCAGCAAAGTCCGAACTCGGGCGAGGAGGATGGCAACCAGGAGAGTGTTTACATTGATGACAAGTGATCACAGCAAATCAGGAGACAAGTGATTATGTCCAACGAATTTCAGATTGTTTTTCATAACATAGACCAGTCCGATGCAATCATTGACAGTGTCAACAAACGGATCGAAAAGTTGCGTCGTTTCAATAGCGATATCATCGGGGGACGGGTTGTACTGGACTCGCCTCATAACAATCACCACAAAGGTAAAGTCTACTCCGTAACACTAGAGCTGCATACACCGTCCAAACCAGTCGTGGTAACCCAGGAACAGCACGACAATCACGCTCACGAAGATCTCTATGTGGCCATTCGCGATGCATTTAATGCCGCTGAGCGCCAGATCAAATCGGTGGACAAAAAACACCGTAAAGAAGCGGTGCACAAAAATCCGGACGCCGTCGATGACGGGTTTGATGGATTGGAAGACGATGAAGAGCCGGAATATACCAGCGCTGTCGGCTAATCTACCCCGTTAAGATGTTGGGGGCCTGCACTCTAGCAGGCTCCCAAACACGACGTCAGACCAGTTCCCCCGTTTCAACTTTTCTGTCCACACGTTAGAATTCATGACCAATACAGGAGCAGTGGATAGTCATGTCTGATACCAATATCGCGAGCAGTGCAAATACCGTTGAGCTTGAAGCCGCAGCATTCCGGCGATTGCTCAAGCATCTGGACGACAACAAACAGGTACAAAACATCGATTTGATGGAACTTGCCGGCTTCTGTCGCAACTGTCTGGCCAAGTGGTATGCCGCAGAAGCGCAGGTTCGGGGTCTGGATATGGATTATGAACAGGCCAGAGAGCGGGTGTATGGAATGCCTTACGCTGACTGGAAAGAAAAGTACCAGACCCCCCGGTAAGTGTCGCGCCTGCTGCTATCAGGCACGATTGACGTTGAACACTTTGGTGCGCACCAGGCGGCGGTAGGCATTGGGTGTAACATCATGCAGCCGGCGAAACAGTCCGGTAAAATAGCTGACATCCTGATAACCCACCGCAAACCCAATTTCAGTAATGCTCAGATTACTGTGTTTCAGTAGTTCTCTGGCCTGATTGATGCGAACCTCCTGCAGGTACTCAGTGGGCGTCTTGTTGGCGGCCAGTCTGAAGCGGCGGTTGAATGTCCGCATATTCAGGCCATAGCTTGCTGCCAGATCAGCCATGCGGATACTTCGCTGATAGTGTTTTTGCATCCACTCCTGAACCTTGATGATAAGTTCGTCGTGATGGCTGTTATGTTGTTCCGTGCCCAGTAGTAACGATTCATAGGAGCGTTTCAATTCATGAGTAAAGTGGCGTGCCACCTCGTCTGCCACGGCAGAATTAAACAATAACTCAACAAAGTGCAGCATGATGTCGCGCACCGCATTCACACTGCCGGTGCAGTACAGCCGGTCTCCGTGGGTAATGAAGCGTTTGCGCTGCAGTTTGACGTCGGGGTAGCGTTTGGCAAAATCATCAAAGTAACGCCAGTGAGTGGTCGCAGGCTTGCCATTCAGCAGGCCGGCTTCAGCCAGCAGATAACTGCCACTGCCGACGCTACAGAAAATTGCGCCCTGTGAGTATTGCCTTTGCAGCCATTGCAGTGTGGTCCGCTGACTGGCAAGCACTGCGCGCGGATTACCCCAGAGTGCCGGAATGAACACCATGTCGGTGTGTCCGACCGCCTGCAACGTGGCTGACGGAACAAGTGTCATTCCCCCGGTGACCGTGATTGGATCAGGCGTTTCCCCGACTGTCTGCAGCTGAAGAGTCCTGCTGCGTTGGTGCTGCTGCAGGCTGTGAATTGTATCGGCGGCACTGAGCATCTCCAGCGGTATCGCCATGCTGGAGGCCAGTGCCTGTGGCAGGGCCAGTATGCTGATGTGTTTCATTCGGGTATGTTATACCGGATGCTGACGATCCAGTAACTGGCTCGCCCCGCAGGCGACGAGATGTGGACTTCATCGTCCAGCTGCTTGCCGAGCAGCGCGCATCCCAGCGGTGCATCCATGCTGATATAGCCGGGTTTTTCGCCAACCTCATCCGGGCCGACTATCCGGTATTCACGAATGCTGCCGGCGCTGTCCTCCAGTCCGATCCAGGCACCAAAATAGATTTTGTCCCTGTTGGTCGGTGCAACACGCACAACAGTGGCGTCTTCCAGACGATTGCGCAGATAGCGCACACGCCGGTCGATTTCCCGCAGGCGCTTTTTACCATAAATATATTCAGCGTTTTCCGACCGGTCACCGAGTGCGGCTGCATCGCTGACCTGCTGGGTTACCCTGGGACGTTCATCACGCCAGAGAAAATCCAGTTCCTGCCGCAGACGGGCTTCGCCCTCTGCAGTCAGGTAATTGGATTTGGGGGCAGCTGGCGGTCGGTAGCGGCTCATCCGTTGTCTTTGGCAAACTCCTGCATGAAGTCTGCCAGAGCCTGACACCCTGCCAGTGGCATGGAGTTGTAGATGGATGCACGAATGCCGCCGACCAGTCGATGGCCCTTTAATGCATAGAGTCCGCGTACCAGTGCTTCATCCAGGAATTTCTTGTCCAGTGCGCTGTCGCTGAGGTTAAAGGTCACATTCATGTGCGAGCGTGATGCTTTCTCCGCCGAACCGATATAAAAGTCATTATTGTCAATTACGTCGTACAGCAGCGTAGCTTTCTGAGCGTTGAGGGCTTCAATTGCCGGCAGCCCGCCCTGATCCTTCAGCCATTTGAGCATCAGATTCATCATGTACACAGCAAATGTGTTGATGGTGTTGGGCATGGAATGGTTTTTGGCGTACGTTTCGTAATTGAGCAATGATGGTGTCTGAGGCAGGGCATTGCCAATCAGCTCCTTGCGAATCAACACGGTTGCCATACCAGACGGCCCCAGATTCTTCTGCAGACCGGCAAAGATGAGTCCGAACTGACTGAAATCAAGCTTGCGTGATAACAGCTCGGATGTCATGTCCGCGACCAGCGGGATGGCGCCGGTGTCGGGGAACTGCTGCCAGCGGGTACCAAAAATAGTATTGTTGCTGGTCAGGTGTACATATGAGGTTTCAGGGTCAAGACTTGCGGGATCGAAGTCCGGAATGCGGCTGAATCCTTCAGCTTCGCCGCTGGCGGCAATGGTAATATTGCCGAATCGTGAGGCCTCTTTGCGAGCCAGTTGGGCAAAGTTGCCAGTTTCAAGGTATGCCGCCTTGTGTGCCGGTTTCAGGCCCAGCAGGTTGAACGGCACCGCTGCAAACTGCATTTGCGCACTGCCGTGCATATAGAGAATTTCAAAGTCATCCGGCAATCCGGCGATTTCTCTCATCAACTGGTCTGTTTCGGTCAGCAGGCCTTCAAATTCCTTGCTGCGGTGACTTATCTCGATGACTGAGGCACCCATGCCGTTCCAGTCAAGAAATTCATCCCTGGCCTTTTCCATTACCGAAGTTGGCAGCATGGCCGGGCCGGCACCGAAGTTGTAAACGCGATTCATAAAGTGTTTCCTGGATAAGTGAGCTCAGACTGATTTTATAAAACTGTTACCCTGATAACGTCATTGGTGTCTGCTATTGCCGCTACGGCGTCTGCCGACGGGGCACTGGCAAGATCGATCAGGTTGTAGGCAATGCTGTCGCGACTCTTGTTGATCATATCTACGACATTTATATTCTGGTCCGCAAGCAGGGACAGGATTTTCCCCAGCATGCCAGGTACATTCCTGTTGGTGATTGCCAGCCTCGTGCCTGGTTCGGCACCCGGAACCCTTTCCAGTGTCAGTTGTGGAAAGTTGACCGAATTGCGGATATTACCATTCTCCAGAAAATCCTTCAGCTGTTCGGCTGCCATGATGGCACAATTCTCCTCCGCTTCGGCTGTGCTGGCACCTATATGAGGCATCAGAATGACATCCTGCCGTCCAATGAGTTCATGGCATGGGAAATCGCTGACATATTTACGCAGCTGCCCGGCGTTCAGACCGGCAATGACGGCTGTCGTGTCGACAATCTCGTCTCTGGCAAAATTCAGCAGACACAGGCCGGGTTTCATGGCGGCAATCAATTCGTTATTGATCAGATTACGCGTGCTTTCCAGAACCGGCAGGTGCAAGGTTACATAATCCGCATTGGCAAGCAGTGCGCTGATGTTTTCAATCTTGTGAACCTGGTTGGGCAGGCGCCAGGCAGCGTCCACCGACAGCGCAGGGTCGTAACCCAAAACTGTCATACCAAGGTCTATAGCCATACCGGCTACGAGTGAGCCGATGGCGCCAAGGCCCACTATGCCTAGTGTCCTGCCTGCCAGTTCGTGCCCGGCGAAACGTTTTTTCTCTGCTTCCAGCAACTTGCCCATTGCCACGTTGTCAGTCATTTCGCTCAGCGTGTCTACATAGTGCATGCCCTCCAGTATGCCGCGCGAGGCCAGCAGCATACCTGTCAGCACCAGCTCTTTGACGGCGTTGGCATTGGCACCGGGCGTATTGAACACAACAATGCCATGCTCAGTACATTGCGACACCGGCACATTGTTGACACCCGCACCGGCGCGTGCGACTGCACGGACAGAAGATTCCAGTTCTTCTATGGCAAGCTTGTGGCTGCGCAACAGCACTGCATCAGCATTCAGGTTTTGCGGGCTGATCTGGTAACTTGATGGAAAGCGATTTAATCCTTTATCTGAAATCTGATTGTAGGTTCTTATATTCAGCATGAGTCCTTGGCCTTGTCAGTAAAGCGGTGATCGTCGAAAGGACGTTGTTATAACGTGAATCAGGCACAAAAACCAGCCCTGGCAGGCGTGGTTTTGCATGGGTAAAACGGCTATTATGACACCCTTGGACAATGTCTGTGAGATTGCAGGGCGCCGATGCAAGAATCTCGATTTATACCTGGTACTCCCGTGCGGCTGACTACCGCAACCGTCCCTGTCTACAGGTTGTTATGCCCCAATGCCGGCATGATGACCGGGCCTGGCACCAATACCTATCTGATTGGTGACAGGGCGTTCGCGCTGATCGATCCCGGTCCCGCATTGCCCGGGCATACGCAGGCCATTGTTGATTTTCTGGCAGGCAGACCGCTGCACCGGATATTTGTCACTCACACACACGGAGATCATTCGCCGGGCACTGTCGCGCTCAGGCAGGCAACGGGTGCCGAGGTGATCGGGATGCAGCCGCCCCCGGACGCAGCTTACCAGGACCGGAGTTTTGTGCCGGATCATCCCGGTCAGAATTTTGCACAGATCGTTTGTGACGGATTTACCATACAACTGATTCACACGCCGGGTCATGTCTCAAATCACCTTTGTTTTTTGCTGGAAGAGGAAGGCATGCTGTTCACGGGAGACCATATCCTGCAGGGCACAACACCGGTCATTTTGCCACCGGACGGCAATATGACGGATTATCTTGAATCTCTGCAACAGCTTCTTGAATTACCGCTGAGGACGCTGGCGCCGGGGCATGGTGAAGTCATGGATGAACCACAGCAGATGATCACCACGCTGATTCGCCACCGGTTGCGTCGCGAACAGAAAATCGTAAGCTCGCTGGGCCGGCTGGGCATGGCGACCCTGGATGAACTGGTAGTGCCGGTTTATGATGATGTGCCGCAACACCTGCTGCCATGGGCCAAAAAAACCATGCTGGCACATCTCTACAAACTCCGGCAGGACGGCCGTGCCGCGCTGGCGCAAGAAGATTCGGATGACGTCGAGTCGCAGACGTGGCAGTTGGTGGCGGGCAGTTGATGCCTGGTCCGGTCTGGACGGTTTACATGGTTCGATGTCATGATGACAGTCTGTATACCGGCATCGCAGTGGACGTGGCCCGCCGGTTTGCCGAGCATCAGGCGCAGGGCGCAAGAACAGCGCGCTACCTCCGTGGCAGAGGGCCTCTGGAGCTGGTCTACACGGTTGAAGTGCCTGATCGCAGCGATGCACTCAAACTGGAATACCGGATCAAACAACTGAGCAGGGCGGACAAGCTGCGACTGCTGGCAGGGGAGACTGTATGGGAAGCACCCGGGACAGGAGGCGATAAATGAATAAACACCAGAGTGGCAAAATTCCGGTGGGGATCAGCGCCTGTCTGCTGGGAGAGGAGGTGCGTTTTAACGGCGGACACAAGCAGCATTCCTACATCCAGAAAACCCTGGGAGAGTATTTTGAGTTTCGTACGTTTTGTCCGGAAGTCGATATCGGATTGGGAATACCACGGCGCCCGATTCGTCTGATCAGACGTGATGAGCAGATCGCCTGCGTTGACATTGAAGACTATTCTCTGGACTACACACAGCGACTGGTTGATAGTGCTGAGGCGCAGGTCCCCTGGCTGGCGGGCCTGTGTGGTTTCATCCTGAAAAAAGACTCGCCAAGCTGCGGCATGGAGCGGGTCAAGGTCTATGATGGTCAACAAACCACCAGGGACGGTGTCGGGATTTTTGCTGCGCGGCTGATCAGCAACTTTCCGGAACTGCCGGTAGAGGAGGAGGGCCGACTGGGCGATGCGATTCTCAGGGAAAATTTTATCCAGCGTGTTTACGTCATGTACCGGTGGCAGCAATTGCTGCGTGACGGGCTTAGTGTCGCGACACTGACTGATTTTCATGCCCGACACAAACTGATTCTGATGAGTCATTGCCAGAAAACCTATCGGGAACTGGGTCCGCTGCTGGCCGCTGCACGCAAGGACACTGTTCAGGAAATTGCAACGCAGTATGTGCAGGCACTGATGGCTGCTCTCAAAAAACGCGCGGGGCGTGGCGACCACGTCAATGTGCTGCAGCATATCCAGGGTTATCTGAGGGAAGCCCTGGATGGTGAAGACAAGGCAGAACTGAAGGATGCATTTGAACGCTACCGGATAGGACAGTTACCCCTCATCGTGCCAATTACTCTGCTGAATCACCATTTTAGACGCCACCCGGACGATTACATCAGCCGATCCTGGTATATGCACCCTTATCCTGTTGAAATGACACTGCAGAATCACATCTGAGTACGGTACAATAACCGCCTTTTTCCGAAAAAATCTTGGGTTTTGAGCTAATGAGCGATATTCGCGCTTACATGAATACTGTTGGGTTGCAGGCCAGAGCCGCCTCACGGTTGATGGCGGCCGCAACTACTGCGCAGAAAAATGCTGCGTTACTGGCCATGGTGGATGCGATTGAACAGAGTCGTGAGGTGCTGTACCGCGCCAACGAGCAGGATCTGGCGGCGGGTCGCATTAAGGGCCTTGACGATGCCATGCTGGACAGGCTGGCACTTACGCCGGCTCGCGTGGATGGCATGATTGAGGGGTTGCGCCAGGTAGCTGCCCTGCAGGATCCTGTAGGCGAAGTGACGGATATGGCGTTTCGCCCCAGTGGTATTCAGGTTGGGAAAATGCGCGTGCCGCTGGGTGTGGTAGGCATTATTTATGAGTCGCGACCCAACGTAACCTGTGAGGCTGCCAGCCTGTGCCTGAAATCCGGCAATGCGGCAATTCTTCGGGGAGGTTCTGAAGCGCTGTTCTCCAATCAGGCAATTGCAGCCTGCATAGTCAGGGGCCTGAAAGCAGCCGGACTGACGGAACACGCCGTGCAGGTAATTGATACAACCGATCGCGATGCGGTCGGAATGCTGATAACCATGCCTGAATTTGTGGACGTGATTGTTCCGCGTGGTGGCAAAGGACTGATTGCACGCATCAGCGCCGAGGCCCGGGTGCCGGTAATCAAGCATCTGGACGGCAACTGTCATGTCTATATTGACGACAAAGCTGATCTGGACAAGGCTGTCAGGGTGGCTGTCAACGCGAAAACCCAGCGCTATGGTACCTGCAATACGCTGGAATCCTTATTGGTCGCCGAAAGCGTGGCCAGCAGGGTGCTGCCTGAACTGGCGGCGGCGTATGCACCATTCGGTATTGAACTGCGGGCATGCGCGCAGGCCTTCCCGCATCTGCCGGGGGCGGTGCCCGCGACTGAGCAGGACTGGAGTGAGGAGTATCTGGCACCTGTGCTGTCGGTAAAAGTGGTCAGCGGGCTGACTGAGGCGATTGAACACATCAATACCTACAGCTCCGGACATACTGAATCAATCATTACTGATGACGTTAACCATGCCCAGCGTTTTTTGCGGGAAGTGGATTCAAGCTCGGTTATGGTGAATGCGTCAACCCGGTTTGCAGATGGTTTTGAGTATGGCCTGGGCGCCGAGATCGGTATTTCAACCGACAAGATTCATGCGCGTGGCCCGGTGGGACTGCAGGGGCTCACCTCGCAAAAATACATCGTGCTGGGTGACGGTCATATCCGCACATGACCATGCGGCTGGGTGTCATGGGGGGCATGTTTGATCCTGTGCATAACGCCCATTTGAAGGTTGCCGATATTGCATTTGGTCACCTGCAGCTGGACAGGTTGCATCTGGTTCCGTGTGCGATGCCAAATCATCGTGGGCAACCGGGTGCCTCTCAGGCAGACCGTCTGTCGATGCTGCAACTGGCAATTGCAGACAGACCTGGCTGGATTGTCGATGACAGAGAATTCCGGCGTGGGGGTGTATCCTATATGGTCGATACACTCATGTCGTTTCGCCGGGAATTTGCCGGAGCCCAGCTGGTTTACATTCTGGGCAGTGACAGTTTTGTCAGCTTGCCAGGCTGGCACCGTTGGAAAGAGATATTTGAACTGTGTCATCTTTGTGTGGTCAGTCGGCCTGCACCTGGAGATGACACCGGGCAAGCGACTGACCCTGATTTGATGCGGGAAATTGCAGGCCGCAAGGTCGGCTCCGTGAGCGCGCTGTTCAGCACGCCTGTCGGCAATATCTACGACATTAATGAATTAGCGCTTGTGCACTCGTCAACACGGGTTCGGGAATTATTACTGGCCGGCAGATTACCAGATTTGGAGTTGCCACCTGCCGTACTGTCTTACATTAAGCAACATGGACTTTACACTGAGCCTGGCTGATATTCACGAAAAAGATTACACAAAACTTTCAAGATCAATAGGATGCCTGCGGGCGGGAGAAAATTTTCATTGGAAACCAAACAACTGACTGAGCTGGTAACGGCTGCGCTGGATAATATCAAAGGACAGAACATTGATGTATTTGATGTTGCCGAGCTCACACAGGTGACTGATTGCATGGTTATATGCACTGGTACTTCCAGTACGCATATCAAGGCACTGGCGGATGAAGTCGTGGTCAAGGTCAAAGAAGCCGGATGCGAAGTGCAGGGCATAGAAGGCAGGTTGCAGGCCGAGTGGGTGCTGGTCGACCTCGGTCATGTCATTGTTCATCTGATGCTGGCATCAACTCGCGCAATGTACCGACTGGAGGATTTGTGGAATTTCAAACCCGGTGACGGTGAGCGTCCGGGACAGTCAATGAATCAGGATGAAGATTAATCTGATATCCGTTGGTACCCGCATGCCCGGCTGGGTTGAACAGGGTGTGCAGGAGTACAGCAAGCGGCTGCCCGCCGAGTTCAGTTTCAGCTGTACTGAGGTACCATTGGGCCGGCGCGGGAAAAATACCGATCCTGTTCAGGCGATGAAGCAGGAAGCAGACGCGCTGATGGCAAAAATCGGTAAAAATGATTATGTGATAGCGCTGGATGTTCGGGGTAAAGTACTGAGCACTGAAGCGATGGCCGGACGTATTTCTGCAATCAGGGACGAGGGCCGGCATATAAGCCTGCTGGTAGGTGGTCCGGATGGCCTGACACAGGAGTGCCTGCAGCGCGCGGACGAGCGTTGGTCGCTGTCGGCACTGACATTACCCCATCCGCTGGTGCGAATTGTTATCGCTGAGCAGATCTACAGGGTATGGAGTATAATTGCCGGCCATCCGTATCATCGGGCGTGAGGCAATTTGGCCTGGCCGCTCCGGAATATTGGACAGTTTAGTAAAGCAGTGTAAACTTATTCGCTAAATACCTGTCTATATTGGCTAATTCTCCAGGTAACCGCTAACAGGCAACTATGGCACAACAGAAGTTCCGGCTGGATGAGCACAAGCAGCAAATACAGGTTTTTAACCGGCGTCTGCTCGTCGCTGGCGGATTTGTGGCGCTGCTGGTCATGATTCTGATTGGCTGGATGGTCAATCTGCAGTTCTACAATCATGATTATTTCTCTGCCAGATCCGATGGTAACCGCCTGCACTCCCAGTTTATACCTCCCACCCGTGGTCTGATTTATGACCGTCACGGTAATCTGCTGGCCGACAACCGGCCGATTTTCAACCTGACTGTCGTGCGCGAATCTGCCACAGACTTTGATCAGTCACTCGCGCTGCTGCGTGCCACCATCGGGTTGACGGACGAAGATATTGAACAATACCAGACCCGTCTCGGACGGCGCTCTGTGCCTCAGTCCTCAGTGCCGCTGAAATTCAAACTAACTGACGATGAAATGGCGCGTATAGCCGTCAATCAGCATAAATTACCGGGCATCGCCGTTGAGGCACAATTGTTGCGCTACTACCCGTTTGGCGAATCTGCGGCACACGCACTGGGGTACGTGTCGGAAATCAATCGCGAAGAGCTGCAGGGAATGACTGAAGAGCAGGTCAGAAACTATCGCGGCACAAATCAGATGGGAAAAACCGGAATTGAAAAAACCTACGAAACCTATCTGCATGGCATGGTGGGATTTGAGACTGTCGAGAAAAATAATCGCGGTCGGGTGACAAGGGTGCTGGGGCGCACGGATCCGGCGCCCGGTCTGGACATTCAGCTGCATCTTGATATCCAGTTGCAGGTGGCTGCGGAGCAGGCACTGGGAGAGCGTCGCGGTGCCATTGTAGCTATTGATCCGGCGACCGGCGGGGTATTGGCCATGGTGAGCAAGCCTGGCTATGACCCTAATCTGTTTGTCACCGGCATCAGTCGTGACCAGCTTTCGAGCCTGAATCGATCGCGGCATTCTCCCATGTTCAACCGGGCCATCAATCCCCGTGTTCCTGGTTCAACGATCAAACCGATCATCGGGCTTGCCGGTTTATACCATGGCGTGGTGACGCAGGATTTTGTTATCGATGATCCCGGGTTCTATCGGCTGCCTGGTCGCTCCAGACCTTACTATGACTGGACCTGGTGGAATGATAAATCCGGCCATGGTCCGGTTGATCTGGAGCGCGCCATTTATCAGTCCTGCAATACCTACTTCAGCCACGTTGCGGTGGAACTCGGCATACAGACGATACACGATTACCTGCTGACCTGGGGTTTCGGCGCCAATGCCAGTCTGGATATACCTGAAGCGAATCCGGGGCTGGTGCCGTCTCCGGAATGGAAACGAAGGACCCGGGGTGAGATCTGGTATCCGGGCGAAACACCACCGGAAGGATTTGGCAATGGCATGTTCCAGGCAACCACGCTGCAGATGGCCAGCGCTGCTGCGACCATCGCCAATCATGGTGTTTTCAAGCGCCCGCGTATGTTAAAGGCGGTGCAGGATGGATCCGGTGTGGAATTTGCGGATACCATTTTTGAAAATGAGAATGTTCTGCAGCCGCTGTTGCCGTCGTCGGAGGATATTGCATATGTCCGCCGCGCCATGGAGCATACCGTGAGCAAGCCCTATGACCGTGAGCACCGTCGCCATGAAGGTACAGCGTACCCGTATGTGGCAGGCGCGGAGCCGTTGGCGTATCCGATGGGCGGTAAATCCGGTACAGCTCAGGTTGTTGGCGTTCAGGTTGATTCCCGGGGTAACCGGATTGACCCGGAAACTGTGCTTGATGAACACCTGAATCACGCGATGTTTATCGCGTTTGACGCCTCTCCGCGATCACGCATTGCGGTAGCGGTGTTTATCGAAAACGGTGAAGGAGGCAGTTCTGTGGGAGGACCGCTGGCCAGACAGGTTCTGGATGCGTACATGTTGCCTATCATAGAGCAGGAGCAGAGCGGGGAAGACAGCCTGCTACTGACAACCAGTCACTAACGCGGTACCATTGCCACGAAATACTGGGCTGCACGCCAGCATACAAGGCACAGAATTTAGCGGAACACAGAATCTAGCGGACTGGTCTGCGAATTGTAGAGGCATGGCATTGAAAACAGGTTTTATTTTGACACTGCTAGGCACCTTTTTGCTGGCAGGCTGTGGCAGTGTGAACACTCCATCATCCGGTGGCAGTCAGGCCGGGTCAGCGCAAAGTAGCAGATATAGTATCAGCCAGGATCGTGCGCCCAGTGGTGTGCTTGATCCGGCGCGTATCCGGGCAGTGGTTCCGGAACCGCTTAATCGTACCATGGCCGGTAATCGCTCGCCTTATACGGTCAACGGCAGAAGCTATCGCGTGATGGCGACAGAGGAAGGTTTTCAGCAGACAGGCCTGGCGTCCTGGTATGGTGAAAAATTTCACGGGCACCTGACGTCAAATGGTGAGATTTTTGACATGTACCAGGTCTCCGCAGCCCATACCAGTCTGCCAATACCCAGCTTTGCCCGCGTCACTAACCTTGAAAATCAACGCAGCATTATCGTCCGCGTGAATGACCGTGGCCCGTTTCACAACGACCGGATTCTTGACCTGTCATTCGCTGCTGCGTACCAGCTTGGTTTTGCCAATCAGGGTACGGCATTGGTGCATATTGAATCGATAGTCCCCGGTCAGCAGAATGTACTACTGGCCTCCGGAACGGAACAGAGTGGAGGCAGTGGAGTTGCCGGCGTCGCTGATGCCATGCTGGCCCGTTATCTGCAGGCTGGCGCATTTTCTGATTTGCGTGCTGCGCAGCGATTGTCGGAGAGACTGCAGGCGATAACATCAAGACCCGTTTTTATTCGATCTGTGCAGGCAGAAAATGGACGGCAGCAATTACATCGGGTGCGTGTCGGACCGATCTCCGATCCCGGCGAGATACAGCGGATAACAGATATGATGGTGGCAGCTGATCTGGGCGAGCCATTTATGATTCAAGAGTGAAATTGATACGATGACGGAATTACAGGATATGACCATGACCAGGCAGAGTGACGGTAAAACGGCCAGCCAGAATGTGTTAACGGGTTGGCGCAAGGCAATCGTTTTGCTGTCAGTCACCGCGCTGGCGATGACATCTGCATTGCCGGCAGCAGCGCAGACGATCATGCCCAGAGCACCGGATATTGCCGGCAGCAGTTACATTCTGCTGGATGCAGTCACCGGTCACGTCATCATGGAAAGTAATTCGCAGGAAGCTCTGCCGCCCGCGAGTCTGACCAAGATGATGACCGCCTATATTGCCGAAGTAGAAATTGATAACGGCAATATGAATTACGACGACATGGTGTTTATCAGTGAAAAGGCCTGGCGCACCCAGGGCTCAAAAACATTTGTTGATGTAAACAGCTATGTGCGTGTCGAAGATCTGCTGCGCGGTATTATCATTCAGTCAGGCAATGATGCCAGTGTGGCGATGGCGGAGCACATTGCGGGAAGTGAAGAAGCTTTTGCAGACCTGATGAACCAGCACGCGCGCGCGCTTGGTATGGAGAATTCGTATTTTGTAAATGCCAGTGGTCTGGATGCCGATGGCAACACCAATCTGATGTCCGCCCGCGATCTGGCGACGTTGGCACGAGTCAAGATCATGGAGCATCCGGCCCATTATGCCATGTATTCCGAACGTGAATTTACCTTCAACGGTATTACGCAGGCCAATCGAAATACCCTGCTGTTCCGTGATCCCACTGTTGACGGAATGAAAACCGGCTGGACAACGCCGGCCGGTTATTGTCTGGTGGCTTCAGCCGAGCGTGATGGTATGCGCCTGATCTCGGTGGTCATGGGCACAGCCAACGAAGAAGCGCGTGCAATTGAGACTCAGAAGATGCTCAGTTACGGTTTCCGTTTTTTTGAAACGCATAAACTGTATGATGCCGGCGAAGTGATCAGCAGCGCCCGGGTCTGGTCCGGCAAGGACAATTCAGTTGAGCTGGGCATTGCTGATGAGGTTCTCATCACCATCCCAAGAGGTCGGGCAGACGATCTGGTGGCCACACTGGATACCGAAGAGACAATTCGTGGAGGGTTTGAGGCCGGCCAGGTAATGGGCCAGGTTCAGATTACGCTGGATGATGATGTGCTGTTCAGCGGCGAGGTAATTGCGATCAACGGGGTTGAGAGAGGTGGGCTGCTAAAGCGCCTGATTGACGCCCTGACCCTGTTTTTTATGGGTCTGTTTGGATAAGAATACATGAGCAGTTCAGATGATAAACGCGGAATTCGCTATTCGGATTCAGAGGCTCCGCGTATCGAGTTCCCGTGTCAGTACCCGATCAAGGTAATGGGTGAGGCCAGCGTGGATTTCCACACAGAGGTTCTGCGTGTGGTTCGGCGTCATGCACCGGCCGTCTGCGAAGAAGATGTCAGTGTCAAACCCAGTGCAAAAGGCAACTACCTGTCTGTGACTGTGACAATAGAAGCTACGGGTCTGGAGCAGCTGGAAATACTGTTCAGCGATCTGAAAGGGATGGCTGCGGTCAAGCTGGTCCTATGACCACGTCTGAAGTCGCGTTGGCACGCAAACTCGTCGTTCGCCAACTTGGCCTGCAGGCGTATTTGCCGATCTTGCGTGCCATGCAGGATTTCACCTCTGCCCGTGATGCGGAGACTCCGGATGAGCTCTGGATTCTTTCACATCCACCGGTATTTACCCAGGGGCAGGCTGGCAAGGCTGAGCATCTGCTTGCGCCTGGCGACATTCCGGTTGTCCCTGTTGATCGTGGCGGCCAGGTGACGTATCACGGACCCGGGCAGCTGGTAGTGTATCTTCTGATTGATGTGCGCCGCGCGGGAATGGGAGTGCGTGATCTTGTCAGTCTGATAGAGCAATGCATTATTGACACCCTGTCTGCCATGAAAATTTCAGCAACCAGCCGGCCGTCAGCGCCCGGAGTCTATGTCGGGGAGGCAAAGATAGCGGCCTTGGGTCTGCGTATCCGGCGAGGCTGTTCGTACCATGGGCTCAGCCTGAATGTCTGCATGGACCTGGAACCTTTCGCACGCATCAATCCCTGCGGTTATCAGGGCCTGGCCGTAACCCGCGTAGTTGACCATCTGCAGGATTATCGTGGCGCAGATGGGGTTACTGGCGACGCGGGTGTCCGTCTGAATTCTGCCCTGGCGTCAGAGTTGATGCAGAGTGTTGAAAAAATATTATTGCAGGAATTGATCATGCGTTTGGGTCTTTACAGTTGGATAGATGTCAGACAGTCGCTACAATCCGCGAGTTGACGGGAGATTTTATGCAATCATTGGGAAAAACAATCAATCAGGGAATTCTAATGTCGGGATACTTGCGATCAGTTACAGCCAGCGTTCTGGTGTCAGCCATACTGAGCCTTGCATTCGCAAGCAGCAGCGCACATGCCAATACGCTGGTTCGGGTAGCAACCACTTATGGTGATTTTACGGTGGAGCTGTTTGACGATGCGACACCCCTGACTGTCCAGAATTTTCTTGCTTATGTGGATCGTGGTGATTTCAGCGGATCGGTGTTTCACCGCTCCGTAGAGAATTTTGTACTGCAGGCTGGCGCCTATCGCTGGCTGGGAGATTGCGATTTTACCGGCGCTCTGCCGGGAGTAAATTGCAGTGCTCAGTTCATTACCCAGCAAGCGCCGGTGGTCAATGAACCGGGTGTCAGTAACACGGTCGCTACGCTGGCGATGGCCAAACGTGACGGTGAACCCGACAGTGCAACCAGCCAGTGGTTCATAAATCTGGCAGATAATTCGGAGAATCTGGACAGTCAGAATGGCGGTTTCACCGCGTTTGGTAAAGTGCTCGGCGACGGTCTGGGCGTTGCCAATGCCATCAATGATCTACCGGTATACACTATTGGCGGCGAAGCGCAGTCGATACCGTTGCGAGACTCGGCCGGCGGGGCACCGGTGACTGCCAACCTTGTACTGCTCAATATCCATCGGGTACAACGATTCAGTACCGCCCTGCACGTATTTGAATATGAGACCGGCATTCTAAGCACTCATGTGAATACCGGCGAATTTGGTTTGATGAGTTTGTTGTTACGCCTGGTCGAAAATGCAGAGCAAACAGTGTTTGAAGTTGATCCGCGCAGCATGGTGGCGTTGGCAGTGGACCCTGAGGGCATTGCCGTTTTCGACGCGGGCGATCAGCGTTTGCGGATACCCCGGGTTGAAATCAATGACAACGGGACAGTATCAGTACTGAACAATGTTGTGCTGCGTCTGATTGATGAGGCGCGTCTCCGCTTTGCTCTGGAATCTTACGAATGAGCGCGCCGCGCGGCGAATTCAGCTCCCGGTTCGGGTTTCTGATGGCGGCTTCCGGTTCTGCTGTGGGCCTGGGCAATATCTGGGGCTTTCCGACCAACGCTGCCAGCAATGGTGGTGCGGCGTTTCTGTTTACTTACCTGATTCTGGCCTTTGCACTGGCATACCCTGCCCTGATGGCCGAATTGATAATCGGTCGTCATGCCAAGGCGAATGCCGTGACTGCCTTGCGCGGTCTGGCCAAGGGGCCGGCCACACGGATGCTGGGTACCGCAGTTGGGTACTCGGGCATGATTACGGTCAGTTTTATCCTCAGTTTTTACGCGATTGTCAGTGGCTGGATGCTGGCATTCATGTTTGCAGCGCTGGCTGATATTGCACGCCTGGATGGTTTGTCCGCCTGGCTGGAAACGCCGGCATTGACCAGAGATGCGCTGTTTACAGTTTTATTTATGGCGTTGACAGTTGTTGTTGTAATCGCTGGCGTCCGGCACGGGATCGAAAAATGGGCGTCACGCCTGATGCCATCGCTGGTTCTGATACTGGTCGCCCTGATCATCTATGTCATGACACTGGAAGGTGCCATGGACGGTCTGAAAATGTATCTGGTGCCGGACTTCAGTCGTGTTGCGGATACCGGGCTGTTGCTGAGCGCCATGGGTCAGGCATTTTTCTCCCTGTCGCTGGGTGTTGGCACAATGCTTATATACGGCTCTTATGTCAGCAAACGGGAAAATCTGCCATCACTGGGCGGCATGGTGACTCTGCTGGATGTTGGTATCGCAGTCACCGCCGGATTGCTGATTCTGCCTGCCATGACGGTAGCCCTGAACAGTGGTATCCAGATCTATGATGACCAGGGTGGGCTGGTAGCCGGCCCCGGATTGATCATTGCGGTCCTGCCGGCACTATTTCAGCAAATGGGTGACGCGGGTATTCTGGTGGCTCTGGCGTTTTTCGTGCTGATGAGTATTGCATCGCTGACGTCATCAATTTCCATGCTGGAAGTGCCACTGTCATACATGGTGGAAGAACACGCTGTGTCCAGGCGCAAGGCTGGTGTATTACTGGGCAGTTTTATCACGGTGATAAGCCTGGTGATCGCCATGAACTTTGATGCACTGTTTGGTCTGGTTGTCAGCGTGACTACCGAGTACAGCCAGCCTTTGCTGGGGTTCTTTTTTGCGGTGTTTGCTGGCTGGATATGGAATCGCAACGGGATACTGCAGGAGATTCAGCAGGGTTGCCCGGATGCCGAGCTGGGCTGGTTCTGGAAAATCTGGCCTTTCTATGTGCGTTTTATCTGTCCGCTGGCAATCCTCGCGGTTTACGGCCAGATGTTATTTGCCTGAGTGGATCATGTTGCGGCGCGCACCGCGTCGCAAAACTGCTCAATTTCCTGATCGGTATTGTAGTAATGAACCGACGCCCTGTTGATATTGCGCAGGCCACGTCTCTCGAAATCCAGCCGTGTGTTTTGCTGTTTGATGACCGAGATGTTGATGCGTTGCTGGCGCAACTGGTGCTGCAGGCGGGTGGCATCGTAATTGGCCAGTTCGAAAGTGACTATACCAGATAAGCCAGATAAGCTGGATGAAGACCGGGGTGCTGCCGGATTTGCATCCCTTTGTTGATATCCCTGATCATGCAGGATGACGCCGGGCACGTTGTTCAGTTGATCCCGCAATTCACCAGCGAGTTTCCGGGTTTCAGCTTCAATAGCGGTCATGCCAATGGTGGTTGCGTAATCTGCCGCTGCCGCCAGACCAATTTTACCGGCGACAAATTGCTCCCAGATTTCAAACCGTCGTGCATCATTCCGCCATTCATACTGGTCAGTCTGCGTCCAGTTGGCCGAGTGCAGATCAAGGGTCGCAGGCTTGAGATAATCCAGTATCGAATGGCGAACATACATGAACCCGGTGCCGCGGGGTCCACGAAGGTACTTGCGGCCGCTGCCGGTCAGCATGTCACAGCCCAGCGCATTAACATCAAGATCCAGTTGTCCGGCTGACTGACATGCATCCAGTAAGTACAGTATCCGGTGCTGGCGGGCCAATTTGCCGACTTCTGCGGCAGGATGTATGACGCCGCTCTGACTTGGTATGTGGGTCAGCGCGATGAGCCGAACGCTGTCATCGAGTTTTGCAGATAATTGGTCCAGCGAGATCTGACCGTTGCTGTCATTATCGATAACCACAATTTCAACCTGGCGGGTGCGTGCCAGATGCAGTAAGGCCATATAATTGCTGGCATACTCGGATTGTCCGGTAATGATCCGGTCACCGCGCTCGAAGGGAGTGGACTGTAACAGCGTGGTCCATGCCCGGGTGGCATTTTCCATGTAGGCTATTTCACGCGGATTGCAATTGAGCAGCCTGCCGAATGCATGATAGAAGTTCTCCGCTGCATCGGCGCTGGCGTCAGCAGCCTCATAACCACCGATGCGCTGCTCCAGCGCCAGATGGTGCAGGACGGCTTCGGTCACAGGTCTGGGCTGAAGCGCAGCACCGGCATTGTTAAAGTGAATCAGATCACGACACGCCGGCGTTTCCTGGCGCAACAGGCCTTTATTCAACATGATCAGGCCAGCTTGATTGCGCGACCATGGTTATAGACCTCTACAAGTTGTGTATGCATGGCTTTGACCGCCTGCTGGTAGTCATCCTCGTCCAGTACAAACTGCATGTCCACCTGTCGCATACACTGGTGTACGCCCAAAATGTCCACGCCGGCATCTGCCAGCGCCTGTGCCGCACGTGCTAGCATGCCGGGGATTTTGAGATCACTGCCGATTGCGGAGACAATGCATACCTTCCGGACATTTATTTCAGCGCCGGGGAACAGATCCGCCAGTGCGGTCTGAATGCGTTTGACGGTTTTCAGATTGGCGGACAGGTAGTGGGTAATGGTGTTTGCATTCAGATCCTTGTTGATGACCTGAGCCCTGAAACGGGTAATTTGTGCCAGGAACTGTTTTTCATAATGAGACAGGTCGCCCACCATGTCCTGATCAAACAACTCAATCGCATAGACTCCCTGACGACCTGCAATGATTTCGACACACGCAGAGTCGCTGACATAGTCACGCGTAATCAGAGTGCCATTATGTTCTGGTTCAAACGTGTTTTTCACACGCAGATGAATATTGCTCTGTCGTAACCCCTTTGCTGCGCGTGGGTGGATGGCTTCCATGCCAAGGTTGGCCAACTGGTCGGCAACATCATAGTTGGTCCGTCCAATGGGTACCGCATTGTCCTGACCCACAATTCTTGGGTCGGCGCTGCTGAGGTGGAATTCTTTATGAATGACAGCCTCACTGGCTCCCGTAAGCACGGCGATCCGGCTGAATGTCATTTCACTGTAGCCGCGGTCGAAGATAGCCATCAGCCCGCCTTCACAATGACTGTAACCTGTCGCAATGGGTAGCTCCCGGCTCAGATCTATGCCCTGGAATGCCGTTGCAATGTTATCGTCCAGTGACAGGTGTTTGGTGCTGGCCCAGCCGGACAGATCGACGAATCTTGCCTTGAGTCCATGCAGGCCAAGTAATTGTGCCGTATTGGACGCGCTGTGCATTTCGCCCAGGCTTGCCAGCATCTCCCTGACGGTTTGTACATAGTCGGACAGGGCAAAGTGGCCGTGTTGACAGAGGCTGGAGACGTCCTCAAGAACGCCTTTGGCGTCACCCAGTCGGCTCAGGATAAATTCATCGGCTTTCTTGCGTTCAGATTCAGGGTGATCGGCAAACAGCGTCTGATTGATCTCCAGCATGCGGTCCTGCAAGGCTGCAAATGCGTCACGCCAGCTCTGTTGTTCCTCGGCATCCGAGAACAGTGCAAAAACGCCGGGCTGGCCAGATTTTTTGTGCTCCAGCAGCAGATCGGTGATACCGGCGTAAGCGGATACAACAAAGATTCGTTGATAATAATTACCCTTGAGAGCCGGCTTCATGAAAATGTTTTGTCGAACCGCGTCAAACTGACTCATGGATGTGCCGCCGATTTTCTCGACTGTATGGCATTTCTTCATGTCTGATGCGTTTGTATCTGTCATTTGTCACCCTGTGTTGAACATTGAATGCTAAAGCGGGGGCGATTATAGCTTAACGAGGAGATAATTTCATGCTGGCACGGGGGAGCTGCCGACGGCAGCGGTCATTCCAGGACATGAAAATAGATATATCGGGCATTGGGATCTTGTGGAACCGAGTAGTTTAAATCCGTCAGGGCAATCGCGTTGAACAATTGCTTATAGCGATCGCAAAGCGTATTGAAAATCACCTCTTGAATGATCAAAATGTTATAATTTTCAAGACCTTGCTTTTCCGCCTGGCTGCGCATCAGATCTGCAATGGCGGGCGTTTTACGCAGCTCTTCATACCGATAGGCCTGCACCAGGGCATCACCAAAAAGATCGTAAGCGCGGATGCCGCTGCTCTGGAATGTGCCCTGCACCGAGTTGAATGCCAGGCCCATGGCTGCTTTGATCGGATAGCCGTAGGCAAAACGGTGGACTTCCGAATTGAAGGCCCGGAACATCAGCAGGGCGGTTTCTACCGCGTGATCGGATAAGGTATGTGTATCATCAGTCAGAAAGGGATAACCAATTGCGCTTATAAAACCATCTCCCGTCTCCTTTAGACGAAATGCGCGAGAGCGTAAAGGGTTGTGCTGGTAGCCCATCATGCAGATCTGGGAAAACGCCCGGAATACCTCGAGAAAGAAGTCCTGTGTGCGTTCGTGTTTGATACTGCTGGAACTCTGGATATCAAACACATTGATGATCGCCTGACCTTTTTCCACCGGCATGGTTGTTTCAAGCTGATCACCCGCTTTGATGCGCTCCAGTTGATGGGGATACACCAGTTTGGACAGCTGCTTGTAAAGGTGTTGCCGGGTATCTGCGTCGATGGATTTATAATAAAAGCGGGTCTGGATACGTCTGAAAAACAGCCAGCTGACAATGATGCCCCCCAGATAACCTTGTACAACCTGTATTGCATTAATAGCCAGATACTCACTATTGATCAGATAGATCAGGGTGGCAGTGAGAAAAGCAAACAGGGTGTTGCGGGCCAGGGTGATGCCAAAGCCGGTGTGGTAGGAAAACGCAGTTGTCATCAGGATGACAAAGTTGATCTGGCCTGATAGCGCCAGATAGATCCCGGATTGTTCATTCTGACTGACCTCCGGCAGGAATACATAGTAAAGCGACAGGCAGAAGCCGAACAGAATACTCAGCAGGAACACGTCAAGTACACTGCGCGAGTGTCTCTCAAGGCTGGAGAATAGCAGTGAAATCCACGGGTAGAAGAAAATCAGTGCAATGGGTAAGGCATATGTAAACAGGCTGTCCATGGCATAGGGATTACCACTGCCACTCAGGCTGACCCAGGTAAACAGTGAAGAGGCCCCCAGCAAAATTGCAGCCGCCTTGCCTGGCCAGTTGCGCAGCGCCCGTGAAGCATCATCGCGAAGCTCGTCTCTGAATTCGTTCGCGTGTTCTCTGCAATACGCCGAGTATTTGTCGATGCTCATATTGGCGGTGTCGCTTTAGTTGGTTTTGCGTTGTTGCAGACCGGTGGCATGATTATACAGAAATGTAGACAGTCAGCAATTGCGCTGTGTGATATGCGCGTGTATAACTTCGGAAAACGATAGTCAAACGTAAGGGATAGCCTGATATGCTGCAAATTTTTGTATTCTTTTTGTATTTTCTGATTGTATTCAGTTTGATCTGGGCAAGGCTCAGATTTTTTAAAATGGACTCTGGTACTGCGCTTCCGCTTGCATTGTCATACGATCTTGCCGTGGCTGTGCAGATGCTGGCAACAGCCTGGTCTTTTTATAGTGTGACGGATATCACAAAACCCGCGTTACTGTTTTCAGGGCTATTGTATATGCTTTCGCTGGTGATATTCTGGTGGTCGATCGTCACTGCAAAGTCGCTGGACTTTGCATTCAGTAGTCATGTCGGAAATATAGTGACATCAGGTCCGTTCGGGTTGTTCCGGCACCCGTTTTACGTCTCGTATATGGTTGCATGGTTTAGCAGTACATTTTTGTTTAATTCACTGATTTTGTGGATTACTTTCGTGTACCTCGTTGCCTTCTACGTGCTCTCGGCGCGCAAGGAGGAGCGTACAATCATGCTGAGTGAGCAGGCAGAGAAGTATCAACTTTATAAAAGAAATGTAGGCATGTTCCTACCGAGGATAAAAAAATGGAAGCATTAAAATTCAAGACACTGACCGATGAGCGCGATATTGATTTGTTCCTGAGCCGTTTTGAAAGTTATGTGGGTGTAAAGTTGCCTTACGACTATGCTCAGCGAAGTACCTTTGTAGCTGGTTTCAAAGGGGACGAAATGGTTGGTGGATACATGCTGGTAACCAAACCTGATTTCAGGAGCCTGATGTTTGTTCCAGATGACGTAAAAAATACGCATGACTTTTTCAGGAATGAAAGTTATGAAATGATGGAGATTAACGGAGTATGGATGAGTGCTTCGTTAAAGACGGCGAGTGAGCAGTTCAGTATCTGGTTAAAACTTATACTTGACGCGTTTCGGTGCAGAAAGCAGTTCGTACTGTTGATGGCCAATCAGCGTAATATCAATATCAGGCATGTCCACGCAATGACGGGGGCCAAGGATATATATGAAGGTGAGCCCATGCTGATGGCCGGAGAAAAGAGTCATTCATCAATCCGCGTCAGCTACACAACACGTTGGTCACTGTTGCTGAATGTGCCGCGCTACTGGCTGGAATACAAAGGGCGCGAGCGTCGTTTTCATCGCCGTCTGAAGCAGCGTGCATACTCACGTATGATGACAAAGGCTGGTTGATCTGCGCTATTGCTGATCCGGGCGCGAGTGGTGATGCTCAGGCGGACCTGCGGCAGGCAGGTTCCGCTTGTGCCATCGTGCGACAACGATTAACATGGATATGGCATGCTGTTGTAGCCAGCAATGGAAGTGGAAGTGTCACTGCATCCCCATGTCAAATCGTCCGGGTAATGAACCAGCTTAAAACGTCAGGAGAGGAATTCAGCGTGAGTCAGGAACGTGTTAAACAGCTTCTCGAGGAATTACAGGCGGAGTTGGCGAAGTCGCAGACTCTTGATGAGGATACCCTGGCACTTGCGCAAGAGCTTGACGAAAATATAGATACCTTGATCGAAGCATCCAGTCCCAACAGCCCGGAAATGGACAGTGCAATAGCGCTGGAAGCCCGTTTTGCGGCCAGTCACCCGGTCGCCGAACGAATCATGCGTGAAATTATTGCGACGCTGGGGCGTATTGGAGTCTGAGCGTTTTACCGCTCATCTCCAGTACCAATTGCTCCAACAGAATCCATACCGGCGTGATCCCCATTCCCTTCACACTGATATCAATTTCCCGGGTAGCATCCACCAGTCTTCGGTACGTTCTGGCGTTGCCGCGCTGCAATGCCCCGGACACCAGGGGTTGACGGTTTTTCCAGACCAGACCTGACTGCAGTACTGCATTAAAGGCCGTACCGTTTTCAATCTGTTCGGCCATGTCGCGCAGTTGTCTGAGTTCCCGGGCGAGCATGGCATTGATCATCAGGGCCTCAGCGCCTTCTTCGCGCATGCTGCGCAGTGTCCTGACAGCTTTTGCAGACTTGCCTGCAAGGCACGCGTCCACCAAAGCAAAAATATTAAACCGGGAACTGTCAGCAACACTTTGGGTTACCTTGCGGATGTCCAGATGTGCTCCGGGTCCAAACAGGAGCCCAAGTTTCTCTATTTCCTGTTCAGCCGCGAGCATGTTTCCTTCTACCCGCTCGGCCAGAAGCTGCACTGCATCAGCGTCTGCAGTCAGTTTGCGTTGCTGCATCTGGCGGAGAATCCATGCGGGTAGTTTGGGCAGTTCGACCGGATAGATCTGCACCAGCACGCAAAGCTCGGCGATTTTTCGAAACCACTGAGTCTTGCTGGTAGCGCCTTCTATTCTAGGACTATTTATCAGCAACAGCGTGTCGGGTGCAGGTTCCTGTAAAAATTCAGTGAGGATTTTACGTGCATTATCCTCCAGTTTGCTGCTGCGCAGTCGCAGCTCAATCAGTTTTTTATCCGAGAACAGTGACATGTTGCTGCCTGATGCCGCCAACGTGCGCCAGTCAAACTGCTTGTCGACCTCGTGGACTTCCCGTTCGTTATAACCCTGCACGCGACCTGCACGGCGGAGCTGATCTGCACAGTCCCGCATTTGCAACGGCTCGTCACCACTTAGCCAATAGGCAATCTGCAATGGTCCCTGCAGGTGCTTTGCGAACTGGTCAGCATACACTTTCACAAGCTGACAGCCTGCAGTCGTCTGATGATCTGGTTGGCGAGCTCATTGCGCAGATCGTCAAGAACCAGATCCAGGCCACGATTACTGCCACTGATATTGGCAGTATCCTCGTAGAAGGTGCCTTTTACGAGCAACGTCTCAGGTCCTGCCAGGCGCACGCCACCGCGATGCAACTCTGCGTCTATGCTGAGCGTCATTTCATACTGGCCCGCGCCTGCCCGCGAGTTTATGCTGACAGCGCGACGCTCCTGAGTCTCGGGAGACAGCAGCAATTGCAGGTCTGTGCTGTTCAGATCTACCAGAGTCACATCGCTTGCGCGCAGGGCTGACAGCAATGGTGCCCGCAACGGGTAACGACCCTCCGGGTGCGTAAGCACAAGCTGCTGCACAGGTAGCAAGCCACTGTCAGTGCCGCGCAGAGAAAAGCCGCAGGCAGACACCATACTGATGCAGAATGTCAGGGCAATCAGCTGCAGTTGCCTCATCAACTCACCACAATGTTAATCAGTTTGCCTGGTACCACAATCACCTTGCGAACAGATTTGCCTTCTGTGAACTTCAGCACATGACTATCTGCCAGTGCCATTGCTTCCAGCTCCTTATTGCCAATCTCACGACTGACATCCAGTTTGCCTCGGAGTTTGCCATTGACCTGCACAACAACCTGAATTTCGTCCTGAACCAGAGCAAGCCTGTCTACCTGTGGCCAGGGTTCATCAATAACAGCGTTGGTGTGTCCCAGGTGCTGCCACAGCGCATGGCAGAAATGCGGTACCACCGGCGACAACGACAGCAATACTATTTCCAGTGCTTCATGCACGATGGCGTGATTCTGTCGGGATGTGCTGTCCTCTGAAGTGCAGTCATTCTCTTCCTGGAAGCGCGTGATTGCGTTGACCAGCTCCATGACTGCAGCGATCGCGGTGTTAAACGTCTGGCGCCGACCGAAGTCGTCACCTACTTTTTCGAGTGTGCTGTGGGTTTTGAAGCGCAATTGCTTTTGTGCCTGATTCTGGGATTGCACGGCAAGTTCTGCCTTGTTGTTGACATCATGCGCACTGACAATACGCCACAGCTTGCGCAGGAAACGGGCACTGCCTTCAACACCGCTGTCGGACCATTCCAGTGATTGCGTAGGTGGCGCAGCAAACATTGTGAACAGGCGGACGGTATCCGCACCGTATTGATCTATCAGCAAAGCCGGTTCGACAGTGTTGCCCTTGGATTTGGACATTTTACTGCCATCTTTTAACACCATGCCCTGTGTCAGCAGGCGCTTGAACGGTTCGTCGGATCTGATCAGACCTTCATCACGCATCAGTTTGTGAAAAAAGCGAGCGTAAAGCAGGTGCAGAATTGCATGTTCGATGCCGCCGATGTATTGATCAACGGGCAGCCAGTAATCTGCCCGTGTGTCCAGCATGCCGGTTTTCAGGTCAGGGCAGGCATAACGGGCGTAGTACCAGGATGATTCCATAAAGGTGTCAAAGGTGTCTGTTTCCCGCTCGGCATCTGCGCCGCAGCTGGGGCATTGTGCCTGATAGAATTCCGGCATTTTTTTGATGGGTGAGCCGGTATCGGTAAAACTGACGTCTTCCGGCAGGATGACCGGCAGATCATGCTCCGGGACCGGGACTGCACCGCAACTGTTGCAATTGATGATCGGTATAGGTGTGCCCCAGTAGCGCTGCCGGGATACGCCCCAGTCGCGCAGCCGGAAATTGATCTGTTTGCAGCCTTTGTTACGGGCGCTGAGCCAGGCTTCAATTGCGTCAAATGCCGCTGCCGAGTCCAGACCGTCAAACTCACCTGAATTGACCAGAATGCCTTTTTCGGTAAAGGCTTTTTCTTCAAGATTGCATTCCACGTCTTCACTTGCGGGTTTGATAACCTGTCGGATAGGAATCCGGTACTTTCGGGCGAATTCGTAGTCGCGCTGATCATGTGCCGGTACAGACATGACGGCGCCGGTGCCATAACTCATCAGGACAAAATTGGCGATATAGACGGGTACGGTTTCGCCGCTTATCGGATGCACTGCCATAAACCCGCTGTTGACGCCCAGTTTTTCCATGGTCGCCATGTCAGCCTCGGCAACCTTGATATGGCTTTGTTGCTCGATGAACTCTGCCAAAGCGCTGTTGCCGGCAGCCGCCAGTTCAGCCAGTGGGTGCTGTGGCGCAACCGCAAGGTAGGTAACGCCCATCAGAGTGTCGGGGCGCGTCGTGTAAACGGTCAGGTCCTGATCGTAGCCCTCAACGCCGAAACTAAGCTCCACACCTTCCGAGCGACCTATCCAGTTGGCCTGCATGGTCCGCACCTCTTCCGGCCAGTCCTGCAGCTTGTCCAGATCGTCAAGCAACTCCTGCGCGTATGCGGTGATTCTGATAAACCATTGGGGTATTTTCCGGCGTTCGACCAGTGCGCCGGATCGCCAGCCGCGGCCATCAACTACCTGTTCGTTGGCCAGCACCGTCTGGTCGACCGGATCCCAGTTGACCTCAGCTTCTTTTTTGTATACCAGACCTTTTTCAAACAGGCGGGTGAAGAACCACTGCTCCCATCTGTAATAGTCCGGGTGACAGGTCGCCAGCTCACGGCTCCAGTCATAGGCGTAACCCAGCTGCTTCAACTGTTTTCGCATGTAGTCAATGTTGCTCCAGGTCCAGGTGGCCGGTGCGATACCTCGCTGCATGGCGGCATTTTCCGCAGGCAAACCGAATGCATCCCAGCCCATCGGCTGCAGCACATTTTTTCCCAGCATTCGCTGATGACGGCTGATCACATCACCAATCAGATAGTTGCGCACATGCCCCATGTGCAGATGTCCGCTGGGGTAGGGGAACATTGCCAGGCAATAGAATTTTTCCTTGTCTGTGTCCTCGCTCACTTTGAACGATTGATGACTGTCCCAGTAAAGTTGCGCCTGAGCTTCGACCAGCTGTGGCTGGTATTGGATTGCTGTGGTGTTAGTCATAGTATTGCGTGTATCTCTGATATGTTGGGTATTCATGAAACTTGCTGTGCCGGGATAAGAAAGCGCTGTCTGTCAGCCGTCAGTACTGCCTAGTGCTGCCGCACGCGATGCCGGAATGGTCAGCTTCAATAGCCGGATCTGGCGGCTGTCTGCATTGAGGACGGTAAATTTATACGGGCCCAGCTCTATAATTTCATCGCGTTCCGGAATGTGTCGCAGTTCCTGCAATATCAGGCCGCCCACTGTGTCTGCTTCTTCATCGCTGAACTGGGTGCGGAAAAACTCGTTGAACTCATCCACCGGGGTCAGTGCCTTGATAATATACTGGAATTCATCCAGCTTTTTGATATACCCCTCGTCGTCGACATCGTACTCATCATCAATTTCACCAATGATCTGTTCAAGCACGTCCTCAATCGTAACCAGTCCGCAAACCAGTCCGTACTCATCAATGACCACCGCCATGTGGTTGCGGGTCTCACGAAACTCCTTGAGCAGGACATTCAGGCGTTTGCTTTCGGGTACGCAGGTCGCAGGCCGGATCATGTCCTTCAGATTAAAGCGCTCACTGTTATCGCCCAGGGCCAGAGGCAGTAGATCCTTGGCCAGCAAAATGCCGATGACCTGATCGGGATTTTCTCCTGTGACGGGGAAGCGCGAGTGTGCAGCTTCAACAACAATATCCAGAATCTCCTGCAGGGAGTGGCGCACTGATACAGTGACCATCTGTGATCGTGGGATCATGATTTCACGCACCTGCATGCTGGACACCTGCAGTGCGCCTTCTATGATGCTTAAGGCATCGGCATCAAGTACCTGATCCTGTTCGGCGTTTCTCAGCAGGTTGAGCAGACTGCGGATATCGGTCGGCTCGTCGGTAAAAACCTGAGCTATGCGTTCCAGCCAGGTTCTCTGCCTGGGTTCACTACTGGGTGGTTCGTCTGTCATGCCTCTGCTGAGCTCCTGTCGATGTACGGGTTGTTGATTCCCAGGTGAGCAAGAATCCGGATTTCAAGATTTTCCATGGCTTCAGCCTCATCATCGGATTCATGATCAAGCCCGTGAAGATGCAAAATTCCGTGAACCAGCATATGCGCCCAGTGATCAGACAGCGATTTTGCCTGATCTTGTGCTTCGCGCTCCACCACGCCAGCACACACCACAAGATCACCCAATGGCAATTCTTCGAGTTCACTGGCAATGAAAGCAGGCAGCTCACTGGGAAAGGACAGCACATTGGTGGCATAACGTTTGTGGCGGTATTGCTGGTTCAATTTTGCAGCGGTTTCTTCGTCGACAATCCGCACCCCCAGCGTGACAGGTTTGTCTGTCCGCGCAAGGCCTGCTTCGTCAAGACATTGTAGCGCAACGTCACACCACCGGGACAACAATGCGGGCTCCGGAATTTGTGGGTATTCGCTGTCACTGATGACATCAACTGTCGCGATCATATGATGCATTGTCGTTGTTGAGCGATTTGATGGTACTTTGACGTTCGTACTCGTCATAAGCTTCAACAATGCGCTGGACGAGGGAGTGTCGCACGACATCCTTGGAGTCGAAGAAACTGAAACCTATGCCCGGCAGATTATCCAGCACCTTGATTACATGCACCAGTCCTGAACGCGTGCCCTTGGGCAGGTCGATCTGGGTAACGTCACCGGTGATGACAGCGGTGGAACCAAACCCTATGCGGGTGAGAAACATCTTCATCTGAGACACGGTGGTATTCTGGCTTTCATCAAGAATGATAAAGGAGCCGTTCAGGGTGCGCCCGCGCATATACGCCAGCGGCGCTACTTCAATAACATTTTTTTCTATGAGCCGGGTCACTTTTTCAAACCCCAGCATTTCATAAAGTGCATCGTATAACGGGCGCAGGTAAGGATCGATTTTTTGTGACAGGTCGCCTGGTAAAAAACCAAGTTTCTCCCCGGCTTCTACCGCCGGACGCACCAGTAAAACCCGTTTCACCTTGTCCTGCAGTAACGCCTCCACGGCACAGGCTACTGCCAGATAGGTCTTGCCTGTACCTGCAGGTCCGATACCAAAGTTTATGTCCAGCTCGCGTATGGACTCCACGTAAAGACGCTGATGTTTACCACGTGGTTTGACAGAACTTTGTGGCGTTTTGATCAGCACGGGCTTGAGGTTGTCCTCTGCGTCCTGAGTGCGGGTGGGAACCACCGGCTGCGTCACATGCCCGGACTCCCTGAGGGTCAGATGAATAAGATCCGGGTTCACCTCAGTGCCATCTGCGGTCAGCGAGTACAGCGAGCCCAGCACACGAGCACCTTCGCTTACGGCCTCAGGGGCGCCGGACAGATGAAACACATTGCCACGCTGGCGAATTTGCAGTGCCAGGGATTTTTCAATCTGATGAATGTGTTCGTTCAGTTGTCCGCAAAGATTTGCCAGACGCTGAGTGTTTTCCGGCTCAAGTGCAAGCCTTTGGGTGCGTTGTTCGGTAGCCATGCAGCTGGGTTGTGACCTCCCTGATTGGGTCTGTCTTTACGTGAGTATAGTGTAACCTAAAGTTCGCCCGCCAGTGAGTTGGGGAATGCTTCGACAATTTTTATATCCACAAACCGACCGATCAGCATGGGATCGTCAGCGTGAAAGTTGACCACTCGATTGTTTTCGGTGCGGCCCTGCATGCTTTTTTCACCCCATTTGGACTCGCCGGTAACCAGAATGCGTTGGGTGGAGCCTATCATGCTTTCACTGATTGCCGCCGTCTGTCGCAATATCTGCGCCTGCAGCACCGCCAGACGGTGCTTCTTCTCCTGCTCGCTGGTCTGATCCGGCAGGTCGGAGGCCGGTGTGCCGGGTCGCGGACTGTAGATGAAACTGAAGGAATGATCGTAACCGATATCAATGATCAGGTTCATGGTGTCCTCAAAGTCCTTATGGGTTTCGCCCGGAAATCCGATGATGAAATCTGAAGATATGCTCATGTCAGGCCGGATAGCTCTGAGTTTGCGAATAATTGACTTGTACTCCAGGGTTGTGTGACCGCGTTTCATGGCCGCCAGAATGCGGTCTGAACCGCTTTGCACAGGCAGGTGGAGATGGCTGACCAGTGCCGGCACATGTCGATACACCTCAATCAGGTTGCCGGAAAACTCAGTGGGGTGCGATGTGGTAAACCGCACCCGGTCTATGCCGTCAATGGCTGCTATGTAGGTGATCAATGTTGCCAGGTCGACAATCTGGCCATCATGACTCAGCCCACGATAGGCGTTTACGTTCTGGCCCAGCAGATTGATCTCGCGCACGCCCTGACTGGCCAGATGTGCGGCTTCCGTCAGTACATCATCCAGCGGCCGGCTGACTTCCTCGCCCCGGGTATAGGGGACCACGCAGAAAGAGCAGTACTTGCTGCAGCCTTCCATGATAGTCAGGAACGCCTGGCAGCCCGACACGCTGGGTTCCGGAAGCCGATCAAATTTCTCGATTTCAGGGAAGGAAATATCAACAACCGGCAGGCCCTGCCCGGAGCGGTTGAGCATGTCCGACAGTTTGTGCAGTGTCTGCGGACCAAAAACCACGTCCACATAAGGTGCCCGTTTACCAATGGCCGCACCTTCCTGGCTCGCAACGCAGCCACCCACAGCAATTTTGACGTCGGGTCGGGCCTCTTTGAGAGCGCGCCAGCGACCAAGCTGGTGGAATACCTTCTCCTGGGCTTTTTCCCGAATGGAACAGGTATTGAGCAACAGAATGTCTGCTTCTTCTGGTGTGTCGACCAGGTCGGCACCCTGGGATTCGCGCAGCAGATCCAGCATGCGGGATGAATCATACTCATTCATCTGACATCCGTGGGTCTTTATAAACACTTTCTTGCGCGCGACTGTTGCTTGTTCGTTTGTACTCATGGTTGAAAACACTGAAAATTATCGAAAGTCGCGAATTATAGCAGCAATTACTGGTCGATGCTGTATCTGACAGGGTGCTTTGCGATACAATGCGTCTTTGGAATTATCGTCACAAGAGAGCATCATGGCCAGTCGCCAGGAAATTTACCGCATTACCTTTCTCAACAAGGGCAAGGTATATGAAATTTTTGCCCGCCAGGTCTATCAGAGTGAGTTATACGGTTTCATTGAAGTGGAAGAGTTTCTGTTTGATGAGCGCAGTCAGGTTCTGGTTGACCCCAATGAGGAAAAACTGAAACTGGAGTTCCAGGACGTCAAGCGGAGTTTTATCCCGTTGCAGGCAATCATGCGCATAGACGAGGTCGAAAAGACCGGTGTTGCGAAGATATCCAATGGTGACAATATCATGCCTTTTCCGATGCCCGCATTTGGTAGTCGAAATACCAGCGAGAACTGAATCGAACAGCGTTGATTACCTCGCAGATGAACAGTCCGTTCAGCCGTGATTCAGTTGATGTGCCTTATAACCAACACTGAGAACCCAGTTTTGTGGAGGCAATAAAAATGAATCATACCCATTCAGGCAAAATCAGCCCAGGCAGCATCAGCCGCAAAATCACCGGTAACCGGTTTTTACGCCGAACCCTGCAGATATCGGCCGTTATTCTGGCCGGCGCTGTGCTGGCGAGTCCTGCGATGGCAGATGATTACCGGACGGTGACCGTGTATGAAACCCATCGCAAGCCATTGGTCATCATCTACGGAGCACCGTCAACTTCCGTTCATAGTGTCAGGGATAGTCACTACAAGCGTCGTGATTCCTTTTTTGACAACTTCTTCCGCAGCACATCCTACCGAAGCAGTTATGACAGCCATAAGCGCGGCCATAACAGCCATGAGCGTAGTCATAGCAGGCATGACCGGGGGTATGACAGGCATGACCGGGGGTATGACAGGCATGACCGGGGGTATGACAACCATGACCGCCACAGGTCCTCATCCCACCGCAGCTACAACAGCAGTGTCAGATACTCCGGTTCCGGACAGGCCCGCGGCAGCTGGTCATCCGGCCGGCAGCGTGATGTGATATACGTCGACAAACGCGGCAAAAAGACATCCACCTACCGGCAGGTCGAGCGCAACAGTGTTCAGATTCGCGATCGGCGCCGGTAGTTGACGGTTTTGTGGACAAGGGCGGGTAATTTGCCGCCCTTTATGCATCGAGGGCGGCAAGTTCCACGCACAGTACAAACACGCGCATTGCCTGCTCAATCTCCTGCAGGCTCGGGAATGACGGAGCAAGGCGGATATTTGAGTTGGCCGGATCTTTTTTGTATGGCCAGGTTGAGCCTGCGGGCGTTAATTTTACGCCCGCATCTGCGCACAAACTGACCACTTTGTCGGCGAGCCCCGGCTGTGTGTCAAACAGGATGAAGTAACCACCGGCCGGCTTCGTCCAGTTGCCCAGCGGCTGGTCATTCACTGTCTTGCCGCCAAGTCCTTCATCCAGAAGTTTCAATACCAGTTCAAACTTGGGTTGCAGAATACTGCGGTGCTGCTGCATCAGTGCACGCAGTCCGCTCAGGTTCTGCAAAAAGCGCATATGCCGAAGTTGATTGACCTTGTCCGGACCGATACTGGAAATGCCAAGGTAGTCGGCAAACTGTTTGATATTGGCTTCCGATGACGCCATAAATGCCATGCCCGCACCGGCAAACGTGATTTTAGACGTTGAACCAATGACGATGACATTATCCAGCGTGCCGTTCTGTTCACTGAGCGTGATCAGATTGGCGAGTTCGGGTGGATTATCAACCAGGTGATGCTCGGCATAGGCGTTATCCCACATGATGCGGAAATTGGCGCCAGCAATCCTGCCCAGTTTTGCAAATCGCTCAACCACATTATCAGAGTACACAACACCGCTTGGGTTTGCATACCTGGGGACACACCAGATTCCTTTGATCAGCGGATCCTGGCTTACCAGTTTTTCCACAGTATCCATGTCCGGACCGTTCTCGTCCATGGGCACCGGAATCATTTCTATATCGAGCGCTTCGCAGATCGCAAAATGTCGGTCGTAACCCGGTGCCGGGCACAGGAATCTGATGCGCTGTCCATTTGCCGCTTCCTTGATCCAGGCGGATGCAGGGCCTTGCAGGCCGTTCAGAAAGGCATTGGCAACGTACTGATACATGATCTGCAGTGAGCTGTTGCCACCCACCATCACCTGCGAGCTGCTGGTGCCCAGATAGTTAGCAGCAAACTGGCGTGCTTCGGGTATACCCAGCCCACCGCCATAATTGCGGGTATCTGTGCCATCAGCGCATCGATAGTCACCTTGCAGTATGCCATCGAGCGCATTGCTCAGATCAAGTTGAGCAGTTGCGGGTTTACCCCGGGTAAGGTCCAGGTTAAGTTTTTGTTGCTGAATCTGCTGGTATTGGCCTAAAAGTTCCTGGCGACGCGCCTGTGCGTTACTCATGCTTGACAATGACTCCTTTGCCTGGTTGCGATGGCTGCCTGTGATTGATAGATAAGCCGGGTCTGTCCGGACTCCGGGAGTAAATCAATGCGGAAAGGCATTTTACAGTATACTCGCGACAAACTCGATCTTCAGGCTGTATTTCATGACCAACCCTTTGCAAAACAATCATCCCTACACTGTGCTGGGCCCCGATCAGGTCCTTGATGCGGTGGACAGTCTGCAGCTTGAAACCAACGCACGGGTGTTTGCGCTCAACAGCTATGAAAATCGTGTGTATCAGATAGGCCTGGCCAGTGGCGAGTATGTCGTGGCCAAATTCTATCGGCCTGAGCGGTGGAGTGATGATCAGATTCTGGAAGAACATGCTTTTGCCATGGAGCTGGCCGATCTGGAAATTCCAGTGGTGCCGCCAATGGTTCTGGAAGGTCAGACGCTGCACCGGTTTGCCTGCGAGGGGCAGGAGTTCCGGTTTGCCCTGTTTCCCCGTCTGGCCGGGCGTGCTCCCGAGCTGGATAACCCGGACAATCTGCTGGTCATGGGACGGTTTCTCGGCCGCGTTCATCTGGCCGGTGCGCAAAGACCTTTCCGGTATCGAAAAGCACTCAGCGTGCAGGGTTTTGCCGTGGATAGCAGGGCTTTTCTGCTCGGCAACGGGTTTATCCCGACCTCTTTGCTGCCAGCCTACGAAAGCCTCAGCCGCGATCTGATTGAGCGGGTCAGCGCCGCCTTTATGGCGCAGGAGAAGAGCCTGAAGTCCATCAGACTGCATGGTGACTGTCATCAGGGCAATGTGTTATGGCGTGGCGACCGGCCCTTTTTTGTGGATTTTGATGATGCCATGAATGGCCCTGCAATCCAGGATCTGTGGATGATGCTCTCTGGCGAGCGTGATCAGCGTCAGGGTCAGCTGCTTGAAATTATAGAGGGTTATGAAGAGTTCTTTGAGTTTGACGCACGGCAGTTGGCATTGATTGAACCGCTTCGTACCCTGAGAATAATGCACTACAGCGCATGGCTGGCAAGGCGCTGGCAGGATCCGGCCTTTCCAATGAGCTTTCCGTGGTTCAATACCGAGCGTTACTGGGCTGAACATATCCTGGAATTGCGTGAGCAGATGTCAGCGCTGGATGAACCAACGCTGCAACTTTACCCCTGAGGCGTTGTTATTCTGCCAGCAGGCCCAGCAGCGTCTGCTCAAGCAGGTCGGTATCGCCTTCGCGAAAGCCTTTGTGGACCTTGCGCACAACTCCCTGCCGGTCAATCAGAAACGAAGTTGGCATGCCAACGACCCCATACGCATCCATGATGTCTGCGGTCTGGTCTGCGACGACGTGGTAACTCAAGGGTACCTCAAGGTCGTCCATGAAATCCTGGGCATCCTCAATCGGATCATCGATGGTGATGGCAACCACCTCGAAGCCCTGGTCCCGGTACTTCTGGTAGAGCGTATTGATCTGCGGAAGCGAGCGCAGACAAGGCAGGCACCAGGACGCCCAGAAATCGACATAAACCAGTTTGCCCCGAAGATCACCAAGCTGCACTGATTTATCTGGTTGTTCTACGTAGGGCAGAGAGAAATCAGGAGCATGCACGCCTTCCTCCACAGCAAATACCAATGCAGGAAGCACACTCAGAACTACGGCTGTCAGAATTCCCGGAAGCCAGCGGGCATGATTCAGTTGCATAAAAATAACTCGTGTTGCTCAGGCAGTTGAGTGATGTAAGTTGGAAAAGTTTTGCATCAACTCCTGCCAGCGTTGTCGTCGCAGTTTCAGCTGATAACGTACTTCCCGGTAGTTGTCCCTGAGCGCCAGTTGATCCCACTTTTCATTCAGCTGATCATGCAGCTGGTTGGATTTGGCTTCATACCACTGCTGACGATGCTGGGCCCACAGGTCCAGAGTGATTTTCAGCTGCTCGTATTCCGCTTCCAGTCGACTGCGCCATTTGTCAGCATTGGCCAGCGCGCTGCATTTTTCGGCGGCGTGACGATACTGCATTTCCAGTCTTGCGGTTTCTATCATTAGCGGTGACACGCGCTTCAGATCGCTGGTCAGTCCCAGCCATGCACAGGTTCGGATCAGCCATTTGGTTGGGTCAAAATGCCACCAGCGGATGCCGTTACGGTAGTCCCACTGGAAGGTATGGTGGTAATTGTGGTAGCCCTCGCCATACGTAACCAATGCCAGCAGTGGGTTATCGCGGGCAGAGCTTTTGTCCGAATATGGCTGTTTTCCCCACATGTGTGCAAGTGAGTTGATCAGGTAGGTCACATGCTGGCTGAGTACCAGACGCAGCAATCCGCCCAGCAGCAAACCTGCCACCACACTGCCTCCCAGATATCCGAGAAATGCCGGCACGGCAATGTTCATGAACAGTACCAGGCTCAGATAGTGTTTGTGCTGCCATTGCAGAATAGGGTCCTTCTGCAGATCCTTGATATTGGAAAAATCCTGCTTGCTGCTTGGATAGTGGCGCAGGATCCAGCCGATGTGCGAAAACCAGAACCCACGGCCAGCTGAATAGGGATCCTTGTCGTTGTTATCGACAAAGGCGTGATGACGGCGGTGGTCCGAGGCCCAGTTGAATACATCATTCTGTAATGCACAGGCCCCGCCAATGGCAAACAGAAAACGCATCACCGGGTGGGCCTTGTAGGCCTTGTGTGACCAAAGGCGATGGTAGCCGGCGGTTATTGATATGCCGCAGAATCCCATCAGGAATATAAATACTCCCCAGTCATAGGCACTGTAGCCATAAGTGAGGCCATACAGGGGAACAAGGATGACTGCGAACAGGGGCGTGAGACTGAACAGGATCATATTGGTCCAGTTGATCGGTGCGTATTCGGCAGTGGTGGATTTTACATCTGATGTGCGTTGTGACATGTGTAGTTGATTTCCTGAAAATACTGCAGCGTATATGTTGGTTAAAGACAGGCCAACCTTCCTGATTATTGCACGTTTGACACGATAAATAAAAATCGGGACTGACAAATTGCGTTTGCTGGCGCTACTATATAGCCGTGAGACAGCAACCGCCGGCAGGAGTTCATACGATGTTAAGCGACGAGCAAATTATAGAACTGCAAACACGTATTGCTTTTCAGGAGGATAGTCTGAGTGCCCTGAACGACGTCATTACCCGGCAACAGTCACAGATAGATGCTCTGGAGCGCGAACTGCGTCTGCACAGGGAAAAGCTGGTAGACATGATGGATCAGTTGACGGATCGTGGTGTGGCCACGGTGGCGACCGACGAAAGGCCGCCACACTACTGAAGACGCATCAGACTCTCAAACCGGTGCGACATCGTCCGCCTGCAGTCCCTTGTCCCCCTGACTGACGGAAAACTCAACGCGTTGCCCGTCTTTGAGCACGCGATGACCTTCACCCCGGATTGATCTGAAATGCACAAATACGTCGTCACCGCTATCCCGGGTGATGAATCCGAAACCCTTGCTGGCATTGAACCACTTTACGCTGCCCAGTTCGCGCGGGGCATTACTGTGAGTGCCTGAGTTGGCGGATTGCCTGTGGCGCTGCGGGCGTGCTGCGGCCGGCAGGCGGGCAGACAGGACTATGCTCAGACATGCTGCGATAAATATGACCAGCATAGTGAGCATCAGAAAAACTGTGGTTGTATGTTGATTCAGGTAGAAGATAAACGGAATACTGACCGCTGTCATGATCAGGGAAGGCGTAATTATGGTGCGGAACATGGAGTCTCTCTTGGGTAAAGGCCTGTCTTGAGAGTACAGGTCATCAGATGTTTATAATTGTTGTTGTGTGTAGCCGAGCCGGATTGTAACCCCATCGCACCAGGATGCAAACTGTGCACACGGCAAGATGAGGGCCATGTTCGTTAAGTTACGGTTCAGGTGTCGGGCGCTAGTCTTGCACTGTCACTGAAAAATTAACGAGGTGGGATATGAAAGTCTCCAATGCGGGAATAAGAAAAATCGCAGGATACATGATCAGCGCTGGTGTCGGGTGCGTTCTGCTTGCGTCGCCGTTGATGGCTCAGACTCAGTATGTCTATGCAGATGTAATTGAGTCCAGGCCCATGTACCGGTCCGTCACCATTTCCTCGCCGCGAGAGGAGTGCTGGAACGAGCAGGTTCTGATCAGGGAGTCGCGTCGGTCCGGCAGTCGCACGCCGGTGCTGATAAGCACGATTGTTGGCGGTGCGCTTGGCAATGCGCTTGGGAACAACAAATCAAGCCAGCGTGTTGGCACCGTTGTCGGGGCTGTTTTGGGGCATTCGGTGGGTCGTGATATAGTATCGGCCAACAGCCATCCACAACCGGCCCGCTACCAGACTGTTCAGCACTGCGAGACTGTTGATGAATACCGTGAGGAAGAGCGCCTGACCGGTTATCAGGTTCGTTACCTCTACAACGGTGAAGAATTTACGGTGCAGACAGATCGTGATCCCGGAGACAGGATCCAGTTGCGAGTGGATGTTGCGCCGGTATTCTGAATGACCCCGGGCGGCGGATTGGCTGCCCGGCAACTTTAGCCGGGCATTTTCAGTCAATATCAGTCAGCTTTCAACGGGGGTCAGGCACGTGACAAACTTAACCGCTAAACGTCGCGCACTAAACACATGCCAGCTACTGCACATGCACAATCCGTGCAGAAAGCGCGCCATACACAGCAGATACTTGCGCGCGGCACTCTTTTGCGCAGGCATTATCGTGCTGGCGGGACCAGCGTTGTCGTTGTCTTCAGAGGCATTTGCTCAGCCTGCCGGAACGCAGCAGGGCGGGCAGGCACAGCAGGTGGCCCCAGGGCCAGTGAATCAAAAGCAGGCGCTGGAGCGCGCCAGAGCGAGATTCCCCGGAAATGTTATAAGCATTAACGAGGTCAGGCAGGGAGAGCGAGTCCGCTACCGCATACGAATGGACAATGAAGGGAACATATTTACCGTGTTTGTCGACAAGGCCACCGGCGCTGTCAGCAGGGAGTAACGCATGCGGTTATTGGTTGTAGAAGATGCCAGTCTGCTTCGGCAGCAACTGAAGATGGGACTGGAAAAGGCAGGTTTTGTTGTCGATGATGCCGCCGACGGCAAATCGGGTCTGTTTCTGGCGACCGAAAATGACTATGACGCCGCTATCATCGATCTTGGCCTGCCGGAGCTGGATGGTATCAGTGTTATTCGAAAGTTGCGGGAAGCCGGCAGACGCTTTCCTGTGCTGATTCTCACGGCAAGAGGCGACTGGCAGGACAAAGTTGCCGGACTTGACGCCGGCGCCGATGACTATGTGGTGAAACCGTTTCGTCTGGAAGAAATCCAGGCGCGCCTGAATGCACTGATGCGTCGTGCCGCCGGTTTTGCCAGTCCGTTGATCAGTGCAGGACCAATCCAGCTGGATACAGCGGCCAAACGGGTCAGCGTTGCCGGCAATGCCGTGGAACTGACTGCCTATGAATACAAGACGCTTGAGTACCTGATGCTGCATCCTGATCAGGTAATCTCCAAAACAGAATTGACCGAGCACCTCTACGCGCAGGACTTTGACCGTGACAGCAATGTGCTGGAAGTGTTTGTCAGGCGCCTGCGTCAGAAACTGGATCCGGATCAGACACTTGCACCGATCGAAACTGTTCGCGGCCAGGGTTACCGGATCCGGGCGATGAGTTGACCCGGCCATGGCCGTGACGGACAGCTATTCCCTGCAGAATCGCCTGCTGTTATCGGTCAGTGTATTGCTTGCGGTTTTTCTTGGCCTGACGGGTGTCGTGCTGGACCGGGCCTTCAGGGCCAGCCTCGAAGCCGGTGTCGCTGAACAACTGCAGGTGCAAATTTACGTGTTGCTCGCCGCTGTCGACGAGAGCGAGGGCAGCTTCTACTTCAGCGAAAATCTGCGAGAACCACGCTTTACCCAGCTGAACTCGGGCCTGTACGGTTTTATCAGCAGCGCTGACAATGATGAACTCCTGCGCACATCGTCAGCACTGGAGCTGGATTTTGATGCGCTGCAGCTGCAACACGATATGTCGCGCGGTGAAACCCGGTTTTCCCGTATTCGCTCAGCCAGTGGTGTTGAGTACTTTATCAGCAGTTATGCTGTGATTTGGGAGAACCGTGGTTCCCCGGTTGTCTTTACTGCGCTGGAATCAACACAAACCTACCTGCTTGCGGTTAACAATTTTCGCGCCAATTTGTGGTCCTGGCTTGGCGGTCTGGCTGTTCTGTTGCTAATACTGCAACTGGTCCTGCTGCGATGGGGGCTGGCACCGCTACGTCGCCTGGCGCGGGATCTGAAACATATAGAAAAAGGCGACAGTGAGGCGCTGGGCGTTGGCTACCCGCGTGAACTGAGTGCGGTGACACAGAATCTGAATCTGTTGATTCAGTCAGAACGCAAACAGCAGCAGCGTTATCGCACAACGCTGGGTGATCTTGCACACAGCCTGAAAACCCCGCTGGCAGTGATTCAGGGTGAGCTGACCAACCTTCAGATGAGTGTCGCATCACAGGATGCGCCTGCTGTCGTCATTCAGGAGCAGGTGGATAGAATGACTCAGATTGTCAGCTATCAGTTGCAGCGTGCGGTTCGATCGGACGACATCAATGCGCTGGCGCGGCAGGTCAATATCAGTCGGGTGGTAGAGAATGTCTGCCGCGCACTTGAAAAGGTCTATGCCGACAGACACATCATGATCAGCAGGAATATTGATCCGCAGCTGCACTTTATGGGGGATGAGCGGGACCTGCTGGAGATCGTCGGCAATCTGCTGGACAATGCCTGCAAGTATGGTGGTAACAAGATAACAGTGACGGCTCAGTTTGATGCTGTCGAGCCGTCAATGTTGCATTTGATCATCGAAGACAATGGTAGTGGAATTTCCGAGCAGGATCGTGAGCGCGTGCTGCAGCGGGGCGTGCGGCTTGATTCTCTTGCGCCGGGGCAGGGTATCGGACTGGCTGTGGTTGCCGATATCGTGCAGAGTTATGGAGGTCATATCGACATCACGCAGGCCTCTGCCGGCGGCGCCAGTGTGCGGGTGAGTTTAAACAATATCCGTCGTTCAGACTGAGTGGTTGCGAGGCTGCACCGTCGGTCCCGGTCAGGTCAGTCCTGATCAGAAGACTACCGCGGCAATGCAGGAAACCAGCGTCATGGCGAACAGGAACCACTTGATGGTGGACTGTTTGACACTGATGGCAAATTTGACACTCAGGTAGCTCCCCAGCATGGTGCCCAGTGCCAGTATGAGCCCTGGTATCCACTTGATCTGATCAAACCAGATAAACACGCCCAGAGAAACAAATGTAAAAGACAGGGTACATACCATTTTCAACGCGTTGGCTCTGACCAGATCGTAACGTAAACCTCCGGCAAGTGCTGCCAGCAGAATAAATCCGACCCCTGCCTGAACAAAACCGCCGTATATGCCTGCCAGAAACAACCCGATCCAGGCGCCTCGATGCTGATTGGCCGATCTGACGGGTGTACCGGGTTCCGGTGCGATAAATCCCGGCCAGACCAGAATAACGATCGACATGGTAAGCACGGTGCCCAGCAACAACGGTTTGAGTGCCATATCTGGCATGACGGCTGCGGCCAGGGCTCCGATGGCGCCACCGAGCAGATTGGGGATCAGTATGGGCCAGATTGACTGTGTATCCAGCCGCCCGTATTTGTGAAATCCCCGGACAGCAACCACTCCCTGCAGGAATACACCCACACGGTTGGTCCCGTTTGCCACATCCGGCGGCAGCCCCAGCACCATCAGCATTGGCAATGTCAGGTTGGAACCGCCGCCGGCCAGCGTATTGACCCAGCCGGCAATTACGCCCATCAGGACCAGCAGTGCCAGTAGAACCAGATCGTATTCCATGCCGGATGATGGCCTGCAGAAGATAAAGCGCGGATTATAGTTAAGTTGTGCCGGTAAATCCAAATCAATCAGGGAAGTGTCTGATCTGAGATCTGGCGCACACTGAACGGTGCTGCTGATGTCTATGCTTGAAGACAAACAAGACGGAGTTGTGTGTGATGGCTGAGTCAGGCAGGCATGGATTTGCCAGCATAGAGGTAATGATTGCCGGACTTTTACTTTCATCGGGCATACTTTTGATTACGTCTACACAGATGCTGGCGGCAAGACTTATGCGCGATGCAGTGCTCGATTTTCAGGCCACCGCGCAGGCGGATGAGTTTGTGGAATTGTTTCGTATGGCGCCACGAACAACCTGTGAGAATTACTTTCACGATTGTCAACTGTTTGAGTGGCCTGTTCAGTCGTTGCAATCAGACGCAGCGCAGCATCTGCTGGATGACTGGTTAATGTTGAGTGACCAGATGTTGCCATTACTCACTGTCAATTTGAGTTATGTTGGCCCGCGATGGCAACTGGTGCTGACCTGGAAGACAGACGACCAAAATGTTGCAGAAATCCGGCGCTGGTTGCTGCCGTGAAACCTCGCAATTACGGGATGGCAGGCGGGTCTGACGGTTTTACACTACCCGAGATGCTGATTGCTGTCGGCATCAGCATTGCGTTGAGCGTATCGCTGCTGCAGATATATACGCATGCGGTCAAGTTGCGCAATGACCAGCTCCAAACCCGGACGGCATTGGAGAGCTCTGCTTTTGTGCGACTGATACTCGGACGCGAACTGCGCCGGGCTTTGCAGTTCCCCGAAACCATGGATGGGCTGCCCTCGATTGATCAGCGATTATTGTGCGAAGGCAGGCTGGTCGATCGGCTGCGCCTTGCGCCGCCAGTGCAGATATGGGCAGAGGAAGCTGGCATTGAGAGACCGTCCGGTGCCATCGGTGGCAGCGACATTCTGGTTCTCACATCGCCAACGTGCGAAATGCCAGGCAGGGTATTCTATTACATCGGCCGGCGTGGCAGTGTAGCCCGCAACCAGACCGGGCTGTACCGCAAAAGAGCGCGGCCGGCAGGGGGTTACTTTGCGGCAGAGGAGATCGTGGAAGGTATTGATCGTCTGCAGATTGCGCTATGCGCATCGGTGTGCTCATCAGCTACGGACCGATTGAAAGCGGAGGAGTTGACAGGCGTCAGAATCCATTTCTGGTCAGCGGGAGCACAGGGCGGTGCATCTTCAGAGCAAGTAATAACTATTGCCTCGCGGCGTAGCCGGTTATTGCAATGACCACGGAGATGGCTTCGAAGAGAGAGCAGCGATGGGGCCGGGCCCGGCAGCAGGCTGGCATCATGCTGCCTTTGTGCCTGGTTTTTACGGCAGCGATCAGTCTGATCGTGTACTCGTCCATCGATGTTGCAATGCTGGCGCGGCGTCAGGCGATCAATCTGGAGCGCCGTTCAGAAGCACTCGCGGCTGCCGAATCCGCTGCTCATGCCCTCGCGCCGATTCTGTTTGCAGAGCTAACCGGCGATGTGACAGAGGCCTATCAGCTTCAACTTGGGGGCCTGCCAGATTTATTGACGCTCGAATGTCGAGCTCACCAACTTCCGCCCGGCACATCAAATGATAACAACCAGGTTGTCCCTTTCACGTCAGGAGAGATCCATTTTTGCTGTGTCCCCGGCGAAGCCTGTGAACAGGGCGCTTACCACTACGTGCAACGGCTGTTGCCCCGCTGAGTCGACTCAGCAACTCAGTGGTTGGCCTTGTGAGTTTTCACGAATGCCGTCCAGATCGCTATCGGCGGCCAGCCGCAGGCGCCCGGCACCGTTGATGATCAATTGATGCGGAGAAACCGGGCTGCCGGAGGGTGGGCACCAGGTAAAACTGCCATTTTGATGCAGAAGTGCACCGCTGGTGTCAAACTCCAGTACTGTGCGATTGCCAAATGCGCGCCAGGAGAGTCGACCCTGTAAAGACGTCCAGCGTTGCACATGCACTAACTGATCAGCGGATTTGACCAGCAGGCCGGACTCCCAGGTGTTACCACACTCAGGTATCTCGCCAAGCGCGCACAGGGTCACCCGGCGCCCGTTCAGTATGGCGTCAGTACGTGCCAGATTTATCGCTGCGGCGACGCCGGAAAGTACCCGTACGGACTCGTCCTGCTCAAGAATATTGAGTTTCGGCAAGGACTGTTGCAACAGAATTGCTATAATCCCGGCGCAGACCAGCATCTCCGGCAGGCTCATGCCTTGCGCGGGGAGTGCGGTTTTTACGCATTGGACACGACGATGTTTTGAGAGTGTCATCCATGAATCTCTAAGTCCAGACTGCACAAATAGTCTAGCAGCTGAACAGGGTGGGTATCGATTTTTGACTGATTTTTTAGTCTGTGGGGCCGGTGTCTCAGGGTTGCTGGTTGCCCGCGAACTGCTTGCAGCCGGTGCTACCGTGCATATTGTTGAGCGGGGGGAGGCTGGTCGAGAGGCGTCCTGGGCCGGTGGCGGGATTGTGTCACCGCTGTATCCCTGGCGTTATGTTGATGCAGTCAGTGCATTGGCCAGTGCCGCACAGGATTCCTATCCGCAGTTGGCGCAGGAACTGATCCGCGAAACGGGTATAGATCCTGAGTTCAGTCAGTGCGGACTTACAATGCTGGATACCCGGGACAGCGCTGATGCGCTGGGCTGGGCAAGGCGTTATCACCGGCAGATGATGTTGTGGAACCCGCAGCAGATTTATGATCATGAACCCGGACTGGCAGAAGGTTACGAACAGGCGTTATGGATGCCTCGCGTAGCCAATATCCGCAATCCGAGATTGCTGAAGGCGTTAAGACATGCTGTTGTAATGCACCCCGGTGCTACGCTTACCGAACATTGTGAGGTGCTGAACTTTAAGCGGCTAAACGCCCGACTGACCGAAGTGGTGGTCAGGCAGGACGGGCGAGTGGCGCAGCTGACGGCAGACAATTTTGTATTAACGGCAGGTGCCTGGAGCGGTGTGCTGCTGGAAAGCTCGGGCGTGAACCTGCCAGTGGCACCGGTAAAAGGCCAGATGCTGCTTTATCGCGCCGAAAAGCCGTTGTTAAATGGTATTGTCCTTAGCCAGGGACGCTACCTGATTCCGCGGAGGGATAACCATATCCTGGTAGGCAGTACGCTGGAGCATGCTGGTTTTGACAAGCAGAGCACTGCGCAGGCGCTTGACAGCCTGCGCGCTTCTGCGGTGGCAATGCTGCCTGCGCTCGGTGACCAGCCAGTCGTGCAGCAGTGGGCGGGATTGCGTCCGGGCGCCCCCGAAGGCATTCCGTTTATCGGCCGATTGCCGGGGTGCAAAAATCTGTATGTCAACGCGGGGCACTATCGCAATGGTCTGGTACTGGCGCCGGCGTCAGCCCGGTTAACGGCCGACCTGATGTTGGGACGCCAACCAGCGATAGATCCGGCTCCGTATGATCCGGAACAACGAATTGCAGCCATTCAGGCATCAGGTTTTGCCTCGGATCGGTTAATCACGGACAATACCCGCGCGTAGCACTTAGCGCTTTTTTTCACAACGTCATGTCACCTGGTTTCCGGAGTACATTGCAGCATGATCAGTAAATTACGCCTAGTCCTGGCACAACTCAATCTCAGGGTGGGAGATGTGCAGGGAAATACCCGTCGAATTATCGAGACTGCACAACAGGCGATTGACGAACATCACGCTGATATTGTTGTTTACCCGGAACTGACACTGACCGGCTACCCGCCGGAAGACCTGCTGCTTCGACCTTCGCTTGCAGACCGGATAGACAAGGCTCTGCGGGAACTGTGTGATGCGGCACTTCCGGTCTATCTGGTAGTAGGCCACCCCCTGCCTGAGAATGACAGACTGTTTAATGCGCTGTCTGTCATCCATCGGGGAGAAGTACTGCTTACCTACCGGAAGCAGTGTCTGCCCAACTATCAGGTGTTTGATGAACGACGATACTTTGCGTCAGGGGACAAGGCCTGTTTACTTGACATCAAGGGCCTCAGAACAGCGTTTACGATATGTGAGGATCTCTGGGAGATTGCACCCACGCGTCAGGCATCACAGGCAGGTGCCGGGCTGCTGATCAATATCAATGCATCCCCGTTTCACACCAACAAGCTGGAGCAAAGAGCAGCATTGCTGGCAAACCGCTCGAGTGAATCCGGCACTCCCATTGTCTATGTCAATCAGGTAGGTGGTCAGGATGAGCTGGTTTTTGATGGCAACTCCATGATCAGTAATGCAGACGGGTATGTTCGTATAGTCGGGCCTGCATTCAAGGAGGCACTGGTTGCCGTTACACTGGATATAAGCACCGGTGTGGCTGTTCCCGACATGACCTCGGGACAGCCTGCGGCAACAGCGCTTGCTGTCAGTACCGAGCAGCGATGTTATCAGGCGATGGTGCTGGGTTTGCGGGATTATGTTGCCAAAAACGGTTTTTGTGACGTGTTACTTGGCCTGTCCGGCGGCATAGATTCAGCGTTGACGCTGGCAGTTGCAGTAGATGCGTTGGGTGCAGACCATGTCTCGGCAGTGATGATGCCCTTCAGCTATACCTCTGATCTGAGTCTGAAGTTGGCCAGTGAGCAGGCACAGCGTCTTGGAGTGCGCTACGAGGTCATCGCGATCAATGAGATCTATCAGGCGTTTGCGGCAGCTCTGGCTGGCGAGTTCGCCGGTTTGCCGTCAGATCTGACGGAACAGAATATTCAGGCGCGCTGTCGTGGTGTCATACTGATGGCAATTTCCAATAAAAAAGGTGGATTGGTGCTGACCACAGGCAACAAGAGCGAGCTGGCAGTGGGTTACTGTACGTTGTATGGTGACATGGCGGGGGCGTTTGCTGTTATCAAGGATGCCAGCAAGACTCTGGTTTACCAGCTGGCCCGGTTTCGCAACCAGCTGGCAGCTGATAATGGCGAGGCAGACTGTATACCTGCCGGTGTGATCGAACGGGCACCATCAGCCGAGCTGGCGCCGGATCAGCGGGATGATGACAATCTGCCGCCGTACGACAGACTGGATCCGGTCATGGCCATGTATGTCGAGCAGGATATGAGTGCTGAAGACATCATTGCCTGCGGTTACGGGCGTGAAGAGGTGCTTCGCGTTTTGCGACTGATTGACCTGAGTGAGTACAAGCGCCGACAGGCACCGATCGGCGTGCGCCTGACTGAGCGGGCATTCGGTCGTGATCGTCGTTACCCGATAACTCAGTCATGGACGGCAGGCCGCTGAAACACACATAACCGGGTGCCGGAGATCTCTATGCAGGATCACATTTTCAGAACACTTGCTGATGCCAGAGCTTATCTGGATCGGTTTATCGAAGATTCCCGCAGCGCTGAGGCAATAGCAGGTGCGGCAACGATCATGATTGCCTGCCTGCAGCGTGGCAATGCCATATATAGCTGCGGAAATGGCGGGTCGATGAGCGATGCCATGCATTTTGCTGAAGAGCTGACCGGTCGCTATCGTGACAATCGGGCGGGGTTGTCGGCGACTGCGATCAGTGACCCGGGACATATCAGCTGTGTGGCCAATGATTTTGGATATGAGTACATCTTTTCCCGTTATCTGCAAGCGCGGGGACGATCGGGGGACTGCCTTCTTGCGATCAGTACCAGCGGCAACAGCAGTAATGTAGTCAGAGCCGCTGAAGCGGCAAGAGACATGGGAATGGACGTTGTTGCCCTGACCGGGAATTTCGGTTCAGAACTGGGCAAATTGGCCACAGTAGACATCAGTACGGGTGAAAGCCGATTTGCCGACCGTATTCAGGAAGTGCATATCAAGGTGATCCACACGCTGATCGAGTTGATAGAGCGTGAGATTTTTCCGGAAAATTATCAGCCATCCGGCGCTGACGCGCCGGGCGTGTGACAGTTACAGCTCGTCTGTTGGTGTGCCGGGCGGTGGTTCGCCCGGGATGACTACTTCACCTGCACCGCGACCGAATCTGCCGAGCGTGAGGATGTTCATTAGCGATCGGCCCTGATTGATATCGGCGGTTTGCGGCGCAATTGATCTTTGTGGTCTGCCAGTGGGCGCCAGCGGTGTATTATCCACGTTGCTGCCAAGCAGACCAAAACTGACGGTGTACAGTAACGAAGGGTCAGTTACAAGATTGCGGACAACAAATTCGCCGTTGCCATCCAGGGTTGGGTGATTGGGATAGTTGTCCCGCAGCAGCGCTATGGACGTATCAGCCAGATCATTGAGACCCAGGCGCAGGTAGCATTCCGCCATGATTGATACCGCGTCGGCAACCACCGGACTGCCCTGAAAATTTTCCACGACATAACGCCCACGATTCAATGCGGCAACATAGGCGCGGCGCTCGAGGTAGTAGTTGGCTACGTGGATTTCGTAGGCGGCCAGATTGTTGCGCAGGAATATCATGCGCGCCCGGGCATCAGCGGCATAATCGCTTTCAGGATACAGCGCCAGCAAAATGGAGAATTCGTTAAATGCATCGCGGGCGCGGCTGATATCCCGCTTGGACGGGTCTGTGGGCAGAAAGCGGCTCATGAAACCGGTATTTTCAGAAAAACTCGCCACACCTTTCAGGTAATAGGCATAGTCCATGCTGGGGTGATCCGGGTGCAGGCGCATGAATCGGTCTGCGGCTGCGCGCGCGCCTTCCAGATTGCCACTGCGAAAATGCGCATAGATGAGCTCCAGCTGGGCCTGCGAGGCATATTGTCCGAATGGGAATCGGGACTCCAGCGCCTGGTAAGTCCTGACCGCACCGCTGAAATTGGATGAAGTCAGCTGCTGATTGGCGGTCCGGTAGAACTGTTCTTCCGTGGACAGGCTGGAGAACTCGTCGCGTTCTTCACGATTAAATACCGAACACGACACGCTGGTTAGCAATAATGCAATGACTAGCAAGACTCGCACGTTCTACACACCTCATTTACGTTCAAACAGACTATAATGTCTTTCTTAAGCCGGGTATTTAACCACACCACACCGGTATAACCCAAGGGCGGGGAGGCCTGACTTCTGTTATGACAGAAAAAATTGAACAAAGTGCCACCGTGCCAGAGCATCTGGATGACTCCCGATTGGACCAGATTGCTGCCAGTTTGTTCTCGGATTACTCGCGTGGCAGGTTGCAGCAATGGATAAAGGACGGTGCGTTGCTTGTCAATGGTGCCGTTAAACGTCCCAGGGACAGACTGATGACCGGTGATTCACTGGTACTGAGTGCAGAGCTGGAAAACAAAGCCGAGAATGACTGGCAGGCCGAACCTGTTGAACTCAATATAGTATACGAAGATGAAGCCGTACTGATTCTGAACAAGTCAGCAGGGACAGTGGTACACCCTGCAGCCGGGAATCGATCCGGCACACTTATGAATGGCCTGTTGCATTATTGCCCTGACTTGCAGCATGTGCCCAGGGCAGGGATCGTTCATCGGCTGGACAAGGATACAACGGGTCTGATGGTGGTAGCTAAAACCCTGTCGGCCCACAACAAACTCGTGCGCCAGCTGCAGAAACGCGAAGTCAGTCGTCAGTACCAGGCTGTTGTGCTGGGCGTGCTGACTGCGGGCGGAATGGTGGATGAACCGCTGGGTCGCCATCCGGTGTTGCGTAAAAAACGCGCAGTGGTTGAGGGTGGCAAGGAGGCGGTCACACATTACAGAGTATTGGAGCGGTTCCGGGCTCACACCCTTGTGCATCTGCAACTGGAGACCGGAAGAACTCACCAGATCCGTGTACACATGGCGCACATCAGACATCCGTTGATTGGTGACCCTCAATATGGAGGCCGTTTGTATATGCCTGCCGGAGTCACCGCGGAACTGGCTGAGCAATTGCGCGGTTTCCGGCGGCAGGCACTGCACGCTGCCCGGTTGGGGTTTGTACATCCGGACACAGAAGAAGATGTAAGTTGGGAAGTGCCGCTGCCGGAGGACATGCTGGGGCTCATTGCAGCGCTCAAGGCTGACGTCAGTGTGGACTGAAAAGCAGACGACTTCGTGGCAACAAAGCCCGGATCAAATGGTCGAGTGGATGTGTCCGGACTGGCCGGCTCCGGCACGAATAGCTGCCTGTGTGACCTCGCGACGTGGTGGTGTCAGTCAGGCGCCATACGATGGGCTGAATCTTGGGAATCATGTTGGTGATCTCCCTGGTGCTGTCAGGGAGAACCGGCGATTACTGAAACGACTGTTGCCGGCAGGCAGCCGTCTGCAATGGTTGAATCAGGTGCATGGCACACGCGTAGTTGAGCTGACTCCGCAGGTATCGGTGCCCGGACGTAAATCGGCAGACGCAGCCTGTGTCCGGCATGCAGGCGATGCCGCGGCAGTAATGACGGCAGATTGTTTGCCGGTTTTTTTTGCCGACAGGGCGGGATCGGCTGCAGCTGTAGCACATGCCGGCTGGCGCGGATTGCTGTCTGGTGTGCTTGAGAATACTGTCTCTCAGCTTGGTATCGTGCCAGAACAGTTGCTCGTCTGGCTGGGACCTGCCATAGGTCCCTGCCATTTTGAAGTAGGCTCTGACGTCAGGGATGCATTTTTAAAGCGTCAGTCTGGACAGCATGGTGCCGGTGCCGCAGCCACAACAACGCTGATAGACGCGTTTATTCCGGGTCGACAATCAGACAAATGGATGATGGATATCTACCAGGTCGCCAGAATCCGGCTGGCATCCGCAGGCGTTGCAGAAGTGTCCGGAGGTGGATTTTGTACAGTCTGTGATGAGTCACATTTGTATTCCTATCGTCGCGACGGGGTCACCGGACGCATGGCGAGCATGATCTGGATCAAGCCTGACTGCCCTGCCACTTGAATTTTCCATGTTTTGCCGCAATCTAACGTAGCAACTGTTAATCCTATCAGACAGGTCCAGTTTGGTGCTGTCTACCGAGGTGAAAGATGCGAATGGAACAAATGACCAGTAAATTACAGGCGGCACTGGCTGATGCGCAGTCCATGGCGCTGGGGAATGACAATAATTTTATCGAGCCAGTCCACCTGATTCTTGCCTTGCTGGATCAGAAAGGTGGCTCCATGCGGCCTCTGCTCTCCCAGACCGGATTCAATGTTACCGAGCTGCGTGAAGCCTTGCAGGGCATACTGCAACGTTTGCCAAAGGTCGAGGGCACCGGTGGCGATGTCGCCATGTCCAACGATCTGGGTCGACTCTTGAATCAGGCAGACAAGGCTTCACAAAAAGGCGGTGACAAGTTCATCTCCAGTGAGGCGGTGCTGTTGGCCGCGATGGCAGACAAGGGGGAGCTTGGCAAGGCGCTGAACGGGTTTGGTGTGAGCGCACAGGCGCTGGAAAATGCGATCAGCAATCTGCGTGGTGGTGAGAAAGTCACGGACGCAGGCGCCGAAGATGCATTTCAGGCGCTGTCTAAATATTGTGTTGATTTGACAGAGCGCGCAGAGCAGGGCGACCTGGATCCTGTTATCGGTCGGGACAGTGAAATTCGTCGCACCATTCAGGTTCTGCAGCGTCGCACCAAGAATAATCCCGTATTAATCGGTGAGCCGGGCGTTGGCAAGACAGCCATCGTGGAGGGGCTGGCGCTGCGCATCGTCAATGGTGAGGTACCTGAAGGTCTCAAAGATAAACGAATACTGGCGCTGGATATGGGCGCATTGATTGCAGGTGCCAAATTCCGTGGGGAGTTTGAGGAAAGATTAAAGGCAGTGCTGAATGAGCTTTCCAAGCAGGAAGGATCAGTGATCTTGTTCATCGATGAAATCCATACTATGGTCGGTGCCGGCAAGGCTGATGGAGCCATGGATGCGGGCAATATGCTGAAACCCGCACTGGCAAGAGGTGAACTGCATTGCGTAGGTGCTACCACGCTGGATGAATATCGAAAATACATAGAAAAGGATGCGGCGCTGGAACGGCGCTTCCAGAAAGTGCTGGTGGAGGAACCCAGTGAGGAAGATACCATCGCCATTCTTCGTGGTCTGAAGGAACGCTATGAAGTTCACCATGGTGTGCAGATCTCTGATGCTGCGATCATCGCCGCTGCACGGCTGTCCCAGCGCTATATTCCGGATCGTCAGCTTCCGGACAAGGCCATTGATCTGATTGACGAGGCAGCCAGTCTGATCCGGATGGAAATTGACTCCAAACCTGAAGAAATGGATAAGCTGGAGCGCAGACTTATTCAGTTGAAGATTGAGCGGGAAGCGTTGAAGAAAGAGGAAGACGAAGCATCCCGAAAGCGTCTTGAAAAACTGGCCGACGATATTGCCCGGGTTGAAAAGGAATTTGCTGACCTGGACGAAATATGGAAAGCAGAAAAGGCGTCTGTACAGGGGACGCAGTCCATCAAGAGCAATCTGGAGAAGGCAAGAGCCGATCTGGAAGTGGCGCGCAGGGCCGGAGATCTGGCGCGGATGTCTGAGTTGCAATACGGTGTGATTCCGAATCTGGAAAAAACGCTGGATATGTCTGCTCAGGCCGAGATGATGGATATGCAATTGCTGCGCAGCCGGGTGACCGAGGAGGAGATCGCTGACGTGGTTTCCCGCTGGACGGGAATACCGGTATCGAAAATGCTGAAAGGCGACAAACAGAAATTGCTTGAAATGGAAGACGCGTTACACAAGCGTGTCATCGGCCAGCATGAAGCTATCAGCGCGGTTGCCAATGCGGTGCGTCGGTCACGTTCCGGATTGTCTGATCCGAACCGTCCCAACGGCTCGTTCCTGTTTCTGGGGCCAACCGGCGTAGGTAAAACCGAATTGTGCAAGGCGCTGGCCGAATTCCTGTTTGATACTGAAGACGCCATGGTACGGATAGATATGTCCGAGTTTATGGAGCAGCATTCGGTTGCACGTCTGATCGGTGCGCCACCCGGATATGTCGGATACGAGGAGGGTGGCTACCTGACCGAAGCTGTGCGTCGGCGACCCTACTCTGTGCTGTTGCTGGATGAGGTCGAAAAGGCACATCCGGATGTCTTCAATATCCTGCTGCAGGTCCTGGATGATGGCCGGTTGACCGATGGGCATGGTCGGACTGTGGATTTTCGAAATACAGTCATTGTCATGACTTCGAATCTGGGCTCGGATCGTATTCAGGAGATGATGGGCAGTGATCCTTCAGATGAGGAAGCATATGAGCGCGTTAAAAACGAGGTGATGTCAGTGGTCACCCGTCATTTCCGCCCGGAATTTGTTAACCGGATTGATGAGACTGTTGTGTTCCATCCCCTGCTTGCCAGCCAGATCAGAGGGATTGCTGATATTCAGATAGCGTCACTGAACAAACGCCTGCAATACAACGATTTGAGTATTCAGGTTTCCGATGCGGTACTGGACAGGATAGCAGAGCTTGGCTATGACCCGGTCTACGGTGCGCGACCGCTGAGGCGTGCAGTGCAGAACTGGCTTGAGAATCCGCTGGCGCAGAGGGTCATTCAGGGAGAATACGCACCGGGAGATCGCATCGTAGTTGACGTAAATGATGACGGTTTTCAGTTCAGCAAACTGGAGGCGGGCAGTTATTAACCTTGACAATACCTCAAATAGTGGGAAAATTGCGCGTTACTCGCAGAGTATGCCTGTTTCGGCATATTCTGCGTAGCGCAGACTGAGAAGGTAATCCCCTCCCCAAATCTGCTTTAACCGGCCAACAGCAAACAGTGCTCTGCCGGTACTCGCGTAGGTGTCTGACTATATCCACCTATGGCTTCACCGCGTTACAACGCAGGAAGCCGACAATCTTATGTTATAAACTATTGCCTGAATGCCGCTATTTAGCGGTGTTCCATGGATGTCATGGTGACATTCGATTTTCTTTTTAAAGAGGCTGAGACTGTGGAATTGCTTTCTGGTGGTGAAATGCTGATTCGTGCGTTGCACGACGAGGGCGTTGAGCTGATGTTCGGGTATCCGGGCGGCGCTGCGCTGCATATTTACGATGCGATATTCAACCAGGACAAGGTGGATCATATTCTGGTGCGTCACGAGCAGGCGGCAACGCATGCTGCGGACGGATATGCCAGAGCCACCGGCAAGCCGGGTGTGGTGCTGGTGACTTCCGGGCCGGGTGCAACCAATGCTATTACCGGCATAGCAACTGCCTTTATGGATTCCGTGCCCATGGTGGTTATTTCCGGTCAGGTGGACAGCTCCCTGATCGGCTCGGATGCGTTTCAGGAAACTGACATGGTGGGTATCTCGCGCCCTGTTGTTAAGCACAGCTTCATGGTACAGAACGCTGAAGACATACCAATGATAGTCAAAAAAGCATTTCACATTGCGACCACAGGCCGTCCCGGTCCGGTCGTTATTGATGTGCCAAAGGATGTCACTGATCCGGCGCGCAAATTTGAGTACAAGTATCCGGACTCGGTGAAGATGCGTTCTTATTCAGTGCCGGGTAAAGGTCATACGGGGCAGATTAAAAAGGCAGTGGAAATTCTGCTGGCGGCCAAGCGTCCGATCATTTATGCCGGTGGCGGTGTCATTCAGGGTAATGGGTCCGAATTGCTGACCGCGATGGCCAGATTGCTCGGTTACCCGGTAACCAACACGCTGATGGGACTGGGTGCATTTCCTGCGCCTGATCAGCAGTTTCTGGGCATGCTGGGGATGCATGGCACCTATGAAGCGAACATGGCCATGCACTTCAGTGATGTGGTGCTGGGGATCGGTGTGCGGTTTGATGACCGTGTTACCAATGCGGTTAACAAGTTTTGCCCGGGTGCAAAGATTCTGCATGTTGATATTGATCCGGCGTCGATCTCAAAAACTGTAACGGCCGATGTTCCGATTGTTGGTTCAGTGGTAAGTGTTCTGGAAGAGATGATAGAGCTGATCAGACAGACTGACAGTCATGTAGATCGCAAGTCACTGGACTTGTGGTGGCAGCAGATTGAAGGCTGGCGAGCCAAAGAATGCCTCAAGGTGACGCCGTCCGGCAGTGAAGTCATAAAACCACAGCAGGTAGTACAGAGCGTTTACAAGGTGACCAAAGGCGAAGCATATGTATCGTCGGACGTCGGTCAGCACCAGATGTTTGCTGCCCAGTATTATCACTTCAACAAGCCGCGCCGCTGGATCAACTCCGGTGGTCTGGGCACCATGGGCTTCGGTTTTCCTGCTGCTCTGGGTGTGCAACTGGCGTTTCCGGATGCCATCTCGGTTTGTATCACTGGTGAAGGCAGTATTCAGATGTGTATTCAGGAGCTGGCAACATGTCTGCAGTACGGCTTGCCGGTTAAAATTGTATGTCTCAACAACGAGTCGCTGGGCATGGTTAAACAGTGGCAGGACATGCAGTACGGTGGTCGCCATTCCAACAGTACCTATTCAGAGTCCCTGCCGGATTTTGTAAAACTGGTTGAGGCCTATGGGCATGTTGGGGTTCGCATTGAGAAGCTTTCTGAGCTGGATGAAAAGATGGCGGCAGCCTTTGCCCTGAAGGACAGACTGGTGTTCATTGATGTGGCGGTTGATCCGTCCGAGCATGTCTATCCGATGGCGATCAAGGGTGGTTCGATGAAAGATATGTATCTGAGCAAAACGGAGAGAACATAAGATGAGGCACATTATTTCCATTTTGTTGGAGAATGAACCTGGCGCCCTGTCTCGTGTTGTCGGTTTGTTTTCTCAGCGTAACTACAATATTGAGTCGTTGACGGTGGCGCCCACCGAGGATCACACCCTGTCGCGCTTGACTATAACGACGATCGGTGATGACCGTAAGATTGAGCAGATTACCAAGCATCTGAATAAGCTTATTGATGTGGTCAAGCTGGTTGATCTGACGGAAGGTTCGCATATTGAGCGCGAGCTGATGCTGGTAAAAGTGAAGGCAACTGGCGCGCAACGGGCGGAGATCAAACGTACCACGGATATTTTTCGAGGTCAGATTGTTGATGTCACCAGCACGGTTTACAGCATCCAGCTGACGGGTGCCTCGGATAAGCTGGACAGCTTTCTGGCTGCCATCGGTACAGCGGCGGTGCTTGAGGTGGCGCGCACCGGGGTGACAGGTATCTCACGCGGTGAGAAGGTGCTCAGCCTCTGAGGCTGGTTAAGCTGCAAACTGCGGCGAGGGCGGGTGGCAGCAGAACGCTCCCGACCGGCCGCTTCGGTAAAAATCTGCCCGGCGCTGCGCAACTCACTTTCCGCGGCCCGGCCGCGGAAAGCTCAGGCAGTGCTCGCGCTCTTTCGGGCAGATTTTCTCCGGAAAAGCGCGGCCTGATTGGTCAGTCGCGCTTCTGCTGCCACCAGCTCAGCTCAGATCGCCTTCTTCATCGCTGTCATGTAAGAGCGCAAACGACGACCCACAATCTCGATCGGGTGATTGCGGATAGACTGGTTCACGGCAATCAGCTCAGCGTTGTCGACATTGGTGTCCACCAACTCCAGGCCTTTGCCGATAACATCCGTATCCACCTTCTGCATAAAACTTTCCAGCAATGGCACCGCTGCATGCGAGAACAGATAGCAACCATACTCAGCTGTGTCGGAAATCACCTTGTTCATTTCGTACAGTTTCTTGCGTCCGATCAGGTTTGCGATCAGCGGAGTTTCATGCAGTGATTCATAATACGCAGACTCCTCAATAATCCCCGCATCGGTCATAGTCTCAAAGGCCAGTTCGACACCGGCTTTCAGGAATGCTGCCATCAGGATGCCATTATCGTAATATTCCTGCTCTGAAATATCCATGTTGCCAGCAGTGGACTTCTCAAACGCAGTTTCGCCTGTCTGTTCACGCCAGGTGAGCAGCTTTTTGTCATCATTGGCCCAGTCTTCCATCATATCGCGAGAGAATTCTCCGCAGATGATGTCGTCCATGTGCTTCTGAAACAGCGGCGCCATGATGTCCTTGAGTTCCGTTGCCAGTGAGTTGGCCACCAGCTTGGCCGGATTGGAAAGGCGGTCCATCATATTGGTGATGCCACCGTGTTTGAGACCTTCTGAAATGACTTCCCAGCCATGCTGAACCAGTTTGGAGGCGTAACCTGCGTCGACACCTTTTTCTATCATTCGGTTGTAGCACAGGATCGAGCCGGTCTGCAGCACGCCACACAGAATGGTTTGCTCGCCCATCAGATCTGATTTGACTTCGGCTATGAACGATGACTCAAGCACGCCGGCGCGGTGTCCACCGGTGCCCGCTGCGTAGGCTTTTGCCAACGCCAGGCCTTCACCCCGGGGATCATTTTCAGGGTGTACGGCGATCAAGGTGGGTACGCCGAATCCGCGCTTGTACTCTTCCCGCACTTCCGAGCCGGGGCATTTGGGGGCCACCATGATCACTGTCAGGTCGGAACGGATCTGCATGCCTTCCTCGACGATGTTGAAGCCGTGTGAGTAGGCCAGACAGGCACCCTGTTTCATCAGCGGCATTACCTGTTTGATGACGGCGGTGTGTTGCTTGTCGGGTGTCAGGTTCAGCACTAGATCCGCCTGTGGAATCAGCTCTTCGTAGGTTCCCGCGACAAAACCGTTCTCTGTTGCATTTTTCCAGGACTGACGTTTTTCGGCGATCGCTTCAGCGCGCAGTGTGTAGCTGATATCCAGGCCGCTGTCGCGCATGTTCAGACCCTGGTTCAGTCCCTGCGCGCCGCAACCAACAATAACTATTTTTTTGCCGATCAGCCGGTCTACCCCATCGGCAAATTCGGCACTGTCCATAAAACGGCATTTGCCAAGCTGTTGCAGTTGCAGCCGCAGGGGCAGCGAATTGAAGTAGTTCATAGATGTATCCCTTGGTTTCTGGGTGATGGGGTGGTTGTCAGGGTTGTATCATAATCGTTTCTGGATTCTTGCGTAAAATGATATATTTGCAATTTATATTGCGGTAATTGCAATATTGAGTTTCCTGCAGGATCGATTTTGACCAGTAACAAAGAGGGTAATACGTGGACCTCAAAGACTTGAGAATGTTTCTGCATCTGAGCAAGACTCTGCATTTTGCCAGAAGTAGCCGTGAATTACACATAAGTGCTTCCGGACTGACAAGGTCGATACAGCGCCTGGAGCAGGAACTGGGGGTCAGTCTGTTCGAACGGGATAAACGTACAGTCCGGATTACCCGGGAGGGTGTCGTTGTGAGAGATTATGCCCGGGACACAATCGAGCGATGGGAGGTGCTTAAAAATGAGTTGCAGTCGGGAGGCAGTCTGCAAGGGGTGCTCAGTCTGTTCTGCTCAGTGACCGCCAGCTACAGTTTTTTGCATGAGCTTCTGCAGAAATTCCGTGGCCAGTTTCCACAGATTGAGCTGCAACTGCATACCGGTGACTCTGCCCAGGCACTGGTTCGGGTGGCAGATGAGCTGGAAGAGATTGCGATCGCGGCACTACCGGATCGACTGCCTGACAATATGAAATTTCTTGCGTTGGGGCAGTCCCCGCTGGTTTGTATCGGGCCGGAGATCGATTGTCCTGTTCGTGCCGAGTTGCAACTGGCGGCTCAATCAGGTGTATATCGTTGGCGTGAGCTACCATTGATTCTGTCAGAAACCGGGCTTGCACGGGTCCGGCTGGAGCAATGGTTCGGTCATCGCAATATCAATCCGCGTGTGTATGCGCAGGTCGGTGGTCACGAGGCAATGGTCAGTATGGTAAGTCTGGGTTGTGGCATTGCTGTAGTGCCGCGCGTGGTGGTAGACAATAGTCCGTTGCGCGATCATATATCGATAGTACCAGTGATGCATGAACTGGAACCGTTTACGATAGGATTGTGTGCATTGCGCCGAAAATTCGCCAATCCGCTGGTCAGAGCGTTCTGGTCCATAGCCGAGGAGTCCAGCCACCACTACAAGCCAGACTCAAGTGTGTATAATCGGGCAGATACAGTATCAGCAATGTATTCAGAGGACATAAGTTAGATGCGTGTCGAGAACGACGGGAAAGGCAGTGATGCAGAGGATATAGACAGTTTTATCCCTATTGATGAGCATGAGGAGTTTGTCTCTCAGGACGGGAAAAAAATCAGCCGTAAAGGCATCTACCTGCTTCCCAACCTGCTGACGCTGGGTGCTCTGTTTGCCGGCTTTTACGCGATTATTGCCGGTATGAACGGGAATTTTAATGCCGCCGGATGGGCAATATTGGTTGCTGCTGTCATGGATGGGCTGGACGGGCGCGTGGCTCGCATGACCAATACCCAGAGTGCCTTTGGCGCACAATTTGACAGTCTCGCTGATATGGTGTCCTTCGGCGTGGCGCCGGCTTTGATTGTTTTCAGTTGGGTGCTTTCCACATTGGGTAATGCTGGATGGGCGGCCAGTTTTATATTCATGTCCTGCGCTGCGCTGCGTCTGGCGCGATTCAATGTCCAGCTGGGTACCGTAGACAAGCGATTTTTTGTCGGCCTGCAGAGTCCGGTGGCCGCCGGGCTGGTAACATTTGTGGTGTGGGTGGCATACCGGTATGAAATAGAACCCGGTTACTGGGTCGCAGTTTCAACGGCGGTGTTGACGGCAGTAACCGGTTTGCTGATGGTGTCAAATTATCGCTATTACAGCTTTAAAGAGATTCATTTTAAGGGTACGGTGCCCTATGTCGTCTTTGTCCTGGCTGTAGTACTGTTGGTGGTGATAGCACAAAGGCCGCATGAGGTGCTGCTGACTATGTGTGTTGTCTATGCGGCATCCGGCCCTGTGATTGGCCTGTACAAGACGTTGAGATTGCGACGACGCAGAACTACAAACGATGCTGAGCCGTAAGTAATGTGGCAGTAATCCGGTTTTATAGTTGTTAGCAGGAAAATCCTGAGGTGTCATTATGTTAATCAAGACCGCGTCGGAAATACCTTCGTCAGAGATTACCCCGGAATCGGTTTACAGAAGCCGTCGGCAATTCATGGGCGATGCCCTTAAGACCGGTCTTGTTGCCGGATCCGGACTGGCGATGCCAATGTCATTATCCGCAGCACCCGGCGATGGCCTCAGGGCGCGCGCGCCAGCGGACATGGTCAGATCGGCACCGGCGCCATGGTGGGAGGACAAGTTCGCCAACATTACCCCCGTTGAACGAGGCAGTCAGTTCTGGACTGATGAGGATCTGACGCCTTACCGGGATGTTGTCACGTTTAATAATTTCTATGAGTTTGGTATGGACAAAGAGGACCCATATCGTCAGTCGCAAACATTCAAGGTAGACCCCTGGTCTATTGAGATCGGCGGCGAATGCGATAAGCCGGGTACGTACCACCTGGAGGATTTCCTCAAGCCACAGCAGTTGGAGGAGCGTATCTATCGGCTGCGCTGCGTTGAGAGATGGTCCATGGTTATTCCGTGGATCGGGTTTTCATTGGCTGATCTGATCAAGCGTGTGGAGCCAAATTCCAAGGCAAAATACGTGGCGTTTGAGACGCTGGTTGATCCTGAGCAGATGCCGGGACAGCGCAGCAGATTCAGTATCGTGGACTGGCCCTATCGGGAAGGCCTCCGAATGGATGAGGCAATGCACCCGTTGACGTTTATGGCGGTTGGTATCTACGGCAATTACATGCCACCACAGAACGGAGCCCCCATCCGCCTGGTTGTGCCATGGAAGTATGGTTTTAAAAGTGTCAAATCGATTGTGAAAATTCACTTTACGGAAAACGAGCCCGACACTACCTGGAATATGATGCAGCCACAGGAATATGGTTTTTACGCCAATGTTAATCCGGAGGTGCACCATCCACGCTGGCGGCAGGACATGGAGACAAGATTGCCACGGACCCTGTTCAGTCCTGCACGGCAGGATACGTTGATGTTCAATGGTTATGGGGATCAGGTGGCTCAGTTATATGAAGGGATGAATCTGAGGCGTTATTTTTAATTCCGGGTGTCGTTGTTGAACGTTGTCAATACGCCTGACTGGCGCCGCAATCCCGCTCTCTGGCTCTGGTTTCGCAGAATCGTGTTTGTTCTGGCCTGTCTGCCGTTTATCTATCAGCTGCAGGGCGCGCTCCTGAATACGCTGGGTGCTGATCCGGCCAGAGCGCTGGCGCAGGAGACCGGGCGCTGGACCCTGCGCTTTATGCTGCTGAGTCTGGCGATCACGCCGTTACGTGAACTGTTCCGCCTGACCGGGCTGGCGCCGCTGCGTCGTACTCTGGGGTTGTTCGCGTTATTTTATGCATCCCTGCACTTTGTGGTCTATATATTGTTTCTGCTTGAGTTGCGCTGGTCGGAAATTGGCGGCGACATCCTTGAGCGTCCTTATATAACCGTAGGATTTGTGGCGTTTCTGATCCTGGTGGCCATGGGTGCGACCTCGCCCAAACGGATGGTGCGGTTGATGGGGCGTCGCTGGAAGCCGTTACATCGTCTTGTTTATCTCGCAGCTGTGCTGGCCATTCTGCATTTGACGTGGATTCTTCGCACAGATGTTTTTGATGCCGTTTTTTATGGTACACTTCTTGTCCTGCTTTTGAGTTACCGGGTGCGTGGTTATTTAGTGCGACGCTCGCGATAACTGACTCAGGTAGCGCCTGTATTCGATCGCTGGATTCGACGGTTTTTCAACTCCTTGAATCGCCGCTGTTTATCCGGGTCGAGCAAAACTTCTTGGTAAATATTTATCAAAAGACTTGCGGCAAAAAATAGCTGTGGCATAATGCGCGCCCCTGTCAGCTGAAGGGCAACTTTCAGACAGGGTGTTGCA
>CAXBER010000013.1:0-121339 GCA_963974875.1 uncultured Pseudohongiella sp.
GCGCAGAAAATATTTGTTGGGGATGTGGCCGGTTGCGGCATCCCTTGCCCGTGGCCGGCGATCACCCCATCCGAGTTCCGCAGCGCCGGGCTTTCAACCAAAGGTTGCTGCCGGTCCGGGGTGCCACCACCCACCCACTGCCTGTACCTCTGCACTCCCGGGCCACCACGACCCGCTACTAGCAGATACTCAGCTCAACGCTGATCCGGCAATTTGTAGCCGTCAGCGTCCAGCTGCGCGCGAACAACCTTCTTGTCCATCTTGCCCGTAGCAGTCAACGGAATCGAATCCACAAACAGCACATCATCAGGCAACTGCCATTTCGCAAACTTGCTCTCACAATGCGCAATCACCTGCTCCGCTGTCACATCCGCGCCAGGCTTTCTGATCACCAGAGCGACTGGCCGCTCATCCCATTTGGGATGCGGATGCGCCACAACACATGCCTGGCCAACGCCCGGGAGACCCACAATATGATTCTCCAGATCCACCGAAGATATCCATTCCCCGCCAGACTTGATCAGATCCTTGGAACGGTCAGTGATGATTACATAACCTTCTGAATCAATTTTTGCCACGTCACCGGTGATAAGCCAGCCATCATGAAACTTGTCCGGCTGCGGGTTGTTGAAGTACTCAGAGCAGATCCAGGGACCACGAATCAACAGCTCCCCAAAGGCCTTGCCATCATGCGGCAACACATTCCACTGATCGTCAAAAATCTCGATTTCCAGACCCGGAATAGGCAATCCTGCCTTGGCCTGATTGCCCGCGCGTTCTGCATCTGACATCTGCAGGTGCTTGCGCTTGCTGGTGCGACGACTGATGGTTGCCAGAGGACTGGTTTCAGTCATCCCCCAGCCCTGTACCATCTCCACACCCAGCTCATTCCAGAACCATTCAATCAGTGACGGCGGCGGCGCGGAACCACCACAGGTAAGGCGCGTCAACGCGGCAAATTTGTACTTGCCCGGGTTGGCTTCTACCAGTCCTTTGACACCCTGCCAGATGGTAGGAACGCCGGCGGAAATTGTTACATCACAATCCACCAGCAAGCGTGCCAGATGATCGGGTACCATAAAGCGGTGCGGATAAACCTGTTTCATGCCGAGCATGGTGGCGACCCAGGGCAGTCCCCAGGCATTGGCGTGAAACATGGGTACAATACCCAGCAAGGTATCAGTTGCGGACAACCCCATGACATCAGTCATGGCAATTGAAATGGTATGCAGATAGTTGGCACGCTGGGTGTACATCACCCCTTTTGGTTTGCCGGTAGTCCCGCTGGTGTAGCACAGACCCATGGCAGAGTTTTCATCAATCTCCGGCCAGTTGTACTGCGCTGGCTTGCCCTTGATGAACTCTTCGTAGTCAATGGCATTGGGCAATGTGGTGGACCAGTTTTCAAACCCGGGCTCGGCAGCCACAATTATCTTTTCGACAGATGGCATCTTGCCAGCCAGTTTTTCAAGCAGCGGCAATACATCTGCGTCCACAATGATGATCTTGTCTTCAGCGTGATTGATGATGTATTCAAGATCAACCGGTGCCAGACGGATATTCAGGGTATGAATGACGGCGCCCATGCAGGCAACCGCGTGATAGGCTTCCAGATGCCGGGAACCATTCCACATGAAGGTTGCAACCCGGTCACCGATACCGATGCCCGCCTCGTTGAGAGCGTGCGCCAGTTGATGGGCACGATTTCGGGTCTCCAGCATGGTCTGGCTGCGTACGCCGTCCTCGGTTGCGGTCATCACCTCAACTTCGGGTTGTAACATGGCCCCCCGGTCCATCAGCCTGTGCATTAATAAGGGAGTCTTTTGCATTGTCATTTATTGTGCTCCTGACGCGGTTTATACAGATCTACCAATAAAACCAAAGTTAAGAAGACTAAACCAGCAGGATGTCCAGTTCAACAGATTATGAACAGATTCAGCTTGGGAGCCCCGATTTATCAGGAAATCATATAGAACAACGGGAGAGCATCTTCCGACACTCTCCCGTTAGACGCCACGACGGCGCAAGTTTCCTGCGAAGGAACTGTTGTCAGCCAGATTACTGTCTGCTGTAAGTCGCTGTCAGCAGGATTTCGCCTGCCTCGTTTTTCTGAACCATTTCAATCTTGGGGCTGGTCGGCCCGAACAACCACTTGGCCGAAATGTATACACGATTAAATACTGGCGGCAATGTCACATAGCCACCGACAAGATTGGTTGACTGACCCATACCAACACCATCCCACATGCAGGCAGCCTTGCCCCGTGACTCAACACGGTAGTAGCCGTCACCAAACTTGGGAGGTGCAATGTTGATCTCAGAGATTGTCAGCACGCAGTCGTCACCCGCGTCGGAGTGATAAACGCCCTCGATCTGGGCCATGCTGACCTGACTGGCCAGCAGCAGCCCTGCTGCCACCAGCCCGTTGCGTAATAATTTTTGTTTGCCGCTCATTGATTTCATAGTTTCCCCTGATGGTTACTTCTTCTGATGGGGGAATACTAATCGACCCGCTGAATAACACTTTGATTTAGATCAATCGCTTAAATGGTTAAGCGACGGCTTCTGAGCGCACCCGCTGATCCATATGTGCCAGTGCCCAGTGCGCAGACTGAATGGCACTTTCCATCCAGGCAGAATGCATACTGACCTGGTCGCCAATAAAGTAGTGGCGGCCGCTGGGCTGCTGCAGAGTACGATAATGCCGCTCCTTCTCTGGCGTCATGGCGCCCCAGCGGGCAGAACAGCCCAACATGTGGTTCATGCGATGCCAGGCGATGGTAATGCCGTGCTCGGCCATCTCCCGGTACTGCGGATGCACCTTCTCACCCTGGGCAAGCATGGCCTCTATGCGTTCCTCATGCGTCATACGCATGAAGCCGGACCCACCGCCGTAGTCATAAGCCGCCAGCATCACGCCCTTCTGCTTCATCAGACCATGGAAGGGATACCAGAGCTGACGGATTGGCTGGTTGGTCCAGGTGATACCACCATAAATTGCCTCTTTCTCCCAGAAGCGTTCCTTCATCTGGAAAGCGCCTTTGTAAGCCTCACCACGACCTATCTGCTTCATCGCCGCCAGATACGGTTCCGGCAGATTGGATTTGATGCCCAGCATGAGATGCGACGGGATACAGTTAAAGACGTAATCCGCCTCCAACCGGTGTGACTCACCATCCTTGTTATAGACCACATGAACCATCTCACCGTGGTCATAAACACCCTGTACCATGGCGTGATAGATAATCTTGCCTTTCAGATTTCGCGTAAAACCCTTGATGATATTGTCCATGCCATGCACAGGCTGCATCAGCATGGGTGCGGTTTCACCTTCGTTCTCGAGCAATACCGAGCGCAACAGCCCGACATTGGCTTTCAACAGGTCTCGCACATCGATCATTTCATGATGCACACCCGGGTCAATATATCCACCCGACACATATCCGCTTCTTGAGCTGCCAGTGTATTTGCCATCGGCACTCAGATCTCCGAACTGTCTGATAACGCTCAATACCTTTTCCGCTTCTTCGTCACTGAAGGGCTGGTCGAGTTCGGAGCTGGTAAATCCCTTGAACATCAATTCAGCCATAAACCCTTTCAGGTTGGTGCTGATATCGATATTGCGCATGGGTTTGCCGCCGTTCAGTGCCGGATCATGCACCAGGGCATTCTTGTTTTCGTTGATAAACAGTTCCAGGTCAACGCCCAGTTCCTTGCAGTAATTCAGTACATTTTTGTGAGAACTGGGAATTCGGGCTGCGCCGCAGTTGAAGTACATGTGCGGTTCAGCATCAAATTTGCAGATTTGCGGGTTGCCAATTTCATCAATCAGGTCACCATTTCGAACCGTCATCACACGTCCACCGCAGCGGTGTGAGGCTTCCAGTACCGTGCATTCATATCCGGCCTTGCTGAGTTCATAGGCTGCAGTCAAACCGGAAATGCCGCCGCCAAGAATCGCAATGCGCTTTCGCTGACCATTCAGAGCCATCATGTCAGGCACACTGGCAGATGTACTGGCCGGAATCAGCCCCAGTGCGCCACCGACGCCCAACACAGCACCAACACCACCGGTGGCAGCGATCAAATTCAGAAATTCACGACGGGTTACGGGATTGGTCACTTGGGTAGTCCTCTGTCATCTTTACTTCAACGTTTAACTGAGTGGCGCCGCGTTTGAATCACCCTGGTTTTAACACGAACGCCAAACAGACTTCTGTATTTCGCCATTATGCGGGATACCGGCCAAAAAAGCCCTGCCCGAAACATCCCGAAAACCTACCTGTGCAGGCAATCCGGGGTGCTGGCAGGCACCTTTTTGAGGCATGGTGGCGGAAGACGCACAATAACAAGGCATTGCTGTCATGATTTTTGCGCCTCTTACCGGCATTATCGCGTGGCATTCAACTTGCATAGCAGGGTACCGTCAGCGACAAGCTGAAGGTACTACCCCATCACAGGTTCGTATGTTATCTTGATCCAAGCTAAGGTAAGCGTCAATAGACATGTAAATGCTTGACGTGTGGTGTAGTTTTTGTTTGCATACAGTCACACAAGAAATAAAGCCTATGGCCGAAAAAGCAACAATAATGACACGTGATTATCAGCTGGTAAAAGTCGGGGACTGGGAAGTGTCGCCGGGTACCTGCACTGTCTCTAAAATCTGCAAAACCGGCGACTCTGAGCTCGATCAAACCAAAATCACCCCCCGCAGCATGGATGTGCTTCGGTTACTGATAAGCAATGCCGGCCAAGTCGTCAGTCCTGCCGAGTTCCTGGAAACCATCTGGCGCTCACCCATCGCCTCGGATCACGCAGTACATAAAGCAATCGCTGAACTTCGCCATGCACTTCAGGACAATGCGCACAACCCTGTTTATATCAAAACCATACCCAAACGCGGTTATACCCTCATCGCCACCGTTGAGCCAGTAGTTGAACCAGAGACTGAACAGCAGGCTGAATCGCCGGCCGAATCAGAGCCTCAATTGATAGCCCAACCTGCAGCCGGACATGACTCCGCGCTGATTGCCATGCAGAGACAGCATCAGGATACGTCTTCCCTGTCAGAAACCTCTCTTGGTCAGTCCCGGTTTCAGGCATGGCCGGATTTCAGATCACTGTGGCGCCGTATTGGTATTGCGTCAGTGCTGATTGCAATCGTCATCTCGGTCCCCCTTCTGATTCGCAGCCCCGAATCAACACCAGAAGCTGAAGGTGTTATCACCCTGGCCGTGCTGCCCTTTGCCTCACGTGATTTCAGCGATGAGAATCAGATACTTGCCGAAGGTATTCGTGAATCCCTGATTCATGGCCTGTCCAAACTGACTCATTTACAGGTGCTGTCTCCGCCACAAAGTGCAGAACTGATCAGTACCTCCGCTGATGCGGCCTATGGCAACATGCGCGACGTGGACCATGTGCTGCAGGGCAGTGTTATGACAACACCCGGCAGACTGAGGGTGATAGTACAGCTGGTCAGAACCGACAACGGTCTGCGAGAGTACTCGGACCAGTTCGATCTGCCCATGAACGACATCTTTGCAGTGCAGGATCAGATCGTGGAGAACGTGGTTGGCGCATTGCGCATCTACCTTAACGATACTGAGCGCAATCAGATGCGGGACTGGGGGACCACCAACGCACTTGCCTACGAAAAATTCCTGCGTGGTGAATTTTACAACAACCAGTTCAACCCGGCCGACTGGCAGCGCGCCATGGACTATCATCGCGCCGCCATTGAACTGGATCCGGATTTCCTCAATGCCTACCATGGCCTGGCCACTGCGGCCAACAATCTGGCAGTCTACAGCGGCAGCGTGCGCATCAACGAAATGTTTGATGTGGTCCTGGATGTACACCGGGAAATCTCCCGAATCGCACCTGACAGCGAAATACTGGATTCCATTCACGCCATCAAGCTGCGCTTGCGAGGTTCCAGCTATGTCCAGCAGGAAATGCAACTGCGCGAACAGATCCTGTCCGGCAATCCACCGCACTTTGCCAAGGCACACTATGCTCTGCTGCTGATCGGCGCAAGAATGTACGATGAAGCATCAAAGTTTCTGAGTCAGGCGTCTGAGGCCGGGCCTTATGAAATATCACCGGACGAAGTGTGGAGTTACCGGAATAACATCCTGCCACCGTCAGAATCTGTCCTGGCCAGGAAGAATCAGTTGCAGCAACGCCCCTTTCATGTCGCCTATCTCGGCTCTGTTGCCGTCAATCTGGCAATGCTGGGCGACTTCCGGCAGGCACAGATATATCTCAACCAGCAGCGCGAGGTAGACGTCGAGGGCATCCTCGCACACTACTCGGAAAGCGTAATGGGGTTTCTGGCCGGCACAATCAGTGCAGAAGATGACAGCTATCTGGACGCCATGCGCGACCATCCGGACTTTTATTACAACAACGGCGTACTGGCCTTCATGGCTGGTGATATTGAAACCGGCGCCTACTATTGGCAGAACCTCCAGCCAGTACACCTGCGGCGCCTTTTCAATCTAACCCACGCCGCAGAAAAATTCTTTCCTGATCAGGTGCTTGCATCGACAGAATATCAATCCTTACTCGAATCACTGGGTGCCGGCATCAGTTGGCAACGCCGCCTGATGGAAGGTGTTCTGGCCATGCAGACGGTTACCGGTATCGATTTGAGCCGGCAGTCTCTGGACGCTTACCAGAATCGCCGCATGATGGTGAAAAACAACTTGTGGAGCGAACAGGAGTGGGCAGAGTACGAGCATAATAAAACCCTGCGTTTGACGCAGGCACCCACGCTTGACGCATCACGTATCCATTGAGGAGTCTTGACCACGGACTCCAGACGCATTTTACTCTCAAACCCTTGTAAATTAGATGTTTGAGAGTATTTTAGTAGGTATCAGGAAGGTTTTAAGGAGGACTTTGCCTATGACCTGATACCATAATCAAGCTGTCGTTGTTGTAAATCAATAATAATTATTGGCGGCAGGCTCTTAATCGGTTCACGAACAAGACGCACTTACTACAGAAAAAGGAAAAATCAATGAACAAGTCTCTAAAACTCTGCACACTTTCGTCTACGCTGGTGTTGCTCGGGTCTCTGACAGCTGTTGCCCCAGCAGCATTTGCTCAACAAGCCTCGCCGGAACTCGAAGAAGTGGTTGTTACCGGCTCACGCGGCGCTCCCCGAACAGCTCTGGAATCCGCCGCGCCAATCGATGTTTTCTCCGCCCAGGACTTCCAGGACCAGGGTACTGCGGACATGAACGACCTGCTCCGCAACCTGATCCCGACATTCAACGTTGACGTTCAGGACATCAACGACTCCAACAGCCTGGTGCGCCCCGCAACGCTGCGCGGCCTGCCCGCTGATGACACGCTGGTCCTGATCAACGGCAAGCGTCGCCACCGCTCCTCAGCAATCCAGTTTGGCCGTCAGGGCACTCACTTCCCTGACGTTGCCCAGATTCCGCCAGTCGCTCTGCGGCAGGTTGAAGTACTGCGGGACGGCGCATCAGCTCAGTACGGTTCAGATGCGATTGCCGGTGTAATCAACTTCATCCTCAAGGAAAACTCAGAGGGCGCGACGTTTGAAGCCAAACACGGCCGACTGACAGAAACTGATGATGGCATGCTCAACTATTTTGCCGGTAACGTTGGTTTTGCCCTGGGCAACAACGGTTTTGCCAGCCTGAGCTTTGACAAGACCGACCAGCGCCGCAGCGACCGCAGCATTCAGCGTGGTGATGCCCAGGCACTGATTGACGCCGGCAACAATGCCGTGCGTGTCAATGCCCAGCACCAGGGCCTGCCTGATACCGAAATCATGAACTTCTTCCTCAACGCAGGTGTTGAGTTGAGTGCCAACCAGGAACTCTACTCCTTCAGCGGTTACTCAGAGAAAGACGTTGAACTGGGCTTTTTCTTCCGTAACCCGGAAAACCGCGGTGGTGTTTTCACCACAGGCAGCCCGCGCCGACAATTGTTTGCTGACCTGACCCCGAATGATGGCATCGGCTGTCCGATGATCCCGACCGGTATCAACCCGGTTAACCAGGTCACCAGTTCACTGGCGGCGCGTGATGCAAGTGCAGCGGATCCAAACTGCTTCTCATTCAATGAGCGTTTCCCGGGTGGTTACACACCACTGTTTGGTGGCTCCAACACCGACATGTCCAACGTCACCGGTATCCGCGGTGAGCTGAATGACGGCACCCGTTATGATGTCAGCGTGGGCAATGGTTTCTCGGAAATCACTTACTTCCTGGACGGTACCACCAACCCGTCCATGGGTCCGGATTCACCGTCTTATTTTGAGCCGGGCATCTATACCACTATCGAAAACAACTTCAACATCGACCTGGTAAAGGGTTTTGATGTTGGTATGTACTCCGACCTGAACGTTGCATACGGTATCGAGTGGCGTCGTGAGATCTTCAAGGTACGCTCTGAAGATCAGGACTCCTACAGAATCGGGCCATATGCAGACCAGGGTTTTGGTGTGGGTTCAGACGGCTTCCAGGGTTTCGGCCCTGACCAGCAGGGTAGCTGGGACCGCAAGAACTGGGGCTTCTACGTCGACCTGGAAATTGATGTTACTGAGCGTCTGTTGCTGGGTGCAGCCCTGCGTTACGAGGACTTCTACAACACCTTTGGTGATACCACCAACGGCAAGTTGAGTGCCCGTTTCCGTTTGACCGACACCATGAACCTGCGTAGTACGATCAGCACCGGTTTCCGTGCTCCGTCACCGGGTCAGGCCAATATCTCCAACATCTCTACCGGTGTTGTTGATTCCATCCCGGTTACACAGGGTCAGATTCCGCCCACCAACCCGATTTCGCAGCGTTTTGGCGGCACCGAGCTTGGGCCGGAAGATGCAACCAACTTCAGCATCGGCTGGACCGCTGAAATCGGCGGTCTGGATCTGTCTGTCGACTATTACAAAATTGATATCGACGACCGTATCCTGAACTCCGCAACATTCGATATTACACCTGCCATCGCCCAGGAACTGGAAGATTCAGGTATATCCGGCGCCCGTAGCATTGTGTCGTTTAACTACTACACCAATGACATGAGCACCACCAACGAAGGTATCGAGATTGTTGGTTCATGGTCAATGGACTGGGAAGAGATGGGTACTACCAACTTCTCCGCTTCTTACGCCTGGACCAAGCAGGAACTCACCCGTTTCACACCGGGCCTGCTGACCCGTGCCAACGTCGCTGATCTGGAAGACGGCATCCCGTCTGACCGTATCAACTTCCGCGCCAACCACAACGTAACAGACTGGCGCTTCACGCTGCAGGCCAACTACTACGGTGAATACCTGTCCGTACCAAGCAGTGCTGACCCAAGCCGTGACTACGATGTCGGTGCAAAAACGATATTTGGTGCCGAAGTTGCCTATATGTACGGCGACCGATACACCTTTATCCTGGGTGCTGACAACCTGTTCAATACCACACCTGAGCAGGTACGTCCGGTAGACTTCAGCGGCACCACCAGCAACAAGTACATCACATCCGGTGCATTCAGCCCGAATGGTCGTTTTGTGTACTCACGTGTGCAGGTTAACTTCTGATCCTGATCAGAAGGATGTAAATATGAGGGACGGGGAAATCCCCGTCCCTTTTTTTAACAAGAGAAGTAGCATTATGAAAATGAAAAAAGCAGGATTCTGGTTCAGTCTGGCGCTGGGGACCGCAGCAAGTCTGGGGGCACAAGCCGCCACCGTGGACGGCGTGGAAGTGAGTGACCGATTCTGTCTGACCTGTCACGGCGCTGACGGACAGGGCAACCAGGGTATTGACGCACCGCGCCTTGCAGGTATGGAGCGCTGGTATCTGAAACGACAACTGGAACTTTTCCGTGACGGACTCAGGGGCACACACCCCCAGGACCTTCCGGGCCAGGAAATGCAGCCAATGGCTGAAATTTTGAGCGATAGCAGTATGGAAGACATACTTGACTGGGTCGCGACCTGGGAATATCAACCCACCGAAATTACCCTGACCTCGGGCGATGCGACCCGTGGACAGACCCTTTATCAGCCCTGCGCCGCCTGTCATGGCGTCGCCGGGCAAGGTAATGAGGCAATGAACGCCCCGGCACTGGCCGGACAGAATGACTGGTACCTGTTGACCCAACTGGTCAACTTCAAATCAGGCTACCGTGGCGACAGCCCACAGGACCAATACGGTTCACAGATGGCCATGATGGCAAGAACCATACCGGATGAAACTGCAATGCGCGATATTGTCAGTTACATCAATACATTAGGACGATAGCTGGCATACGGGAGATTCAGATGTTTCAGTCCAGACTCAGATCAGTTGCGACAGCGTGCTGCATCACGTTAGCTCTCTCTGTTGTGACGGCAGCACCATCAATAGCACAGGACGTCATTATCCATCCGAATCCGGGCAGTTTTCCTATCGCAAATGCCGTTGAAGTCGGGCCCGGCGCGTCCATCATTTTTCATAGTGGCGTCACTCCTGCAGCCGCCAACCCCAATGCTGAACGTGGCACACCCGGGTACTACGGTGACACCAGAACCCAATCCATCAGTGTTTTTGAGCGTATGAAAGCCAACCTGGAAGCGCTCGGCCTGGGGATGGGTGATGTTGTGAAAATGACTGTGTTTCTGGTAGGTGATCCGGCGCTGGGCGGACAGATGGATTTTGATGGTTTTATGGAAGCCTACCGCATGTACTGGGGCACTGAAACACAGCCTCGCCTGCCCGCCCGTTCAACCGTGCAGGTAGCAGGTCTGGTCGGGCCACTGATGTTTGTGGAAGTAGAAGTTATTACCGCCACTAGCCGATAACACGACAACCTGTAAGACAGCGCTCATGACCAACACAGACTCTCTGCAAAATTTGCGTAATTATCTGAATGAATCTGCCACGATGACGGCGGACTCGCAGTTACGCAACTATGTCAAGACTTCCAGGCTGTCGCTGGCAGGTGGTGGCGGGCCTTTGAGTGTGGATCTGGCGCAGGCGCAGTCGTATATCGGTAAAGAGGTCGGATTGACGACCTGGTTCCGGGTCAGTCAAAAGCGGGTCAACCGGTTCGCAGAAGCGACCGGAGACTTTCAGTTCAATCAACCTGATCGTGCCAGTGCGCTTCATGAAAGCTGTTACACCGGCACTATAGCGCATGGCATGCTGGTGATGTCGCTGTTACCAACATTTGCCACCCACGGCACCCTTAAGATTCAGGGAACCAGGCAGAACATTATCTACGGTATGGACAAGGTCCGCTTCCTGAACCCGGTCAGGATAGGTTCAAGGTTGCGCGGTCGATTTACGCTGCTCAGCGTCATGGAACGTGGTGCCAATGAAGTACTGCTCAGGCACTCCGTTGTGATCGAGATAGAAGGCGAGTCAAAACCGGCCCTGATGACCGACTGGCTCGTTGTCTCCGTGCTTTAACTTATCCAGAAGTTCCTTAAACAAACGCGTCTGCCGACGCCCGTTGCCAGTCTTCTGCGTAAAACTCGGGTACGTTCTGCTCCAGCAACTGTTCGTGTGCCAACGGATAATAGATTTGATCAAAGTGACGCATACCCTTCTCGGTACGCTGATACAAATCAGCAGGTTTCAGCTGATCGGGACTGTGATAACCCAGCGCCCCACAAAGTTCAAGAAACGCATGTAGCGTATTCGCCTGATAGTTTTTCACCCGTACTGCGCGCAGATCAACATCCAGCGCCTTTGCACGCGCCTTGTCCTGCGTGGCAACGCCGGTCGGGCACCGGTTGGTGTTACAGGATTTGGACTGGATACAGCCCAGTGCCAGCATCATCGCGCGCCCCGAATTGACAGCATCCGCGCCCAGTGCAATCTTGGCGAGCAGATCAAAACCACTGGCTACCTTGCCAGCGCTGATCAGCTTGATCCGGCTTCTGAGACCAGCACCTTTCAGCACCTGCTCAACAAAATAGGTAGCCTCCAGACTCGGCATGCCAAGGCGATTGGAAAACTCTACCGGCGCTGCACCGGTACCACCCTCTGCTCCGTCAATGGTAATAAAATCTGGTGTGATACCTGACACCAGCATGGCTTTGACGATGCCCATAAATTCCGACTTTTTACCAATACAGAGCTTAAAACCAACTGGCTTGCCTTCACTCAGGCTGCGCAGGCGTTCTACAAATTTCAGCAGTCCCAGAGGTGTGTCAAATTCAGGGTGACAGGCAGGTGAATACACTGTCTTGCCGACTTCCACCAGTCTGATGCGGGCTATTTCCTCACTGACCTTGGCACCCGGTAGTACGCCACCATGAGATGGCTTGGCTCCCTGAGACAACTTTATCTCGATCATTTTGATGACTGGATTGACTGCCGCCAGCCTGAATGCCTCATCGTTGAACCGGCCATCGGCGTCTCGACATCCAAAATAACCGGTGCCTATCTGCCAGACCAGATCACCACCATGTTGCAGGTGATACGGACTGATGCCACCTTCACCGGTGTTATGACAGAACCCGCCCAATGCTGCACCTTTGTTAAGGGCGCTGATGGCATTATTGCTCAACGCACCAAAACTCATACCCGATATATTAAGCAGTGACGCATGGTAGGGTTGCCGACAGTCGGGACCACCAATTGTTACCCGAACTTCCTCGGGCACTATATGGCAGGCATTGATTGAATGAAACAGACAGAGATACCCCTCCGAGGTTATGTCACGCTCAGTGCCAAACGGAATGGTGTCATCCAGCCCTTTGCCACGCCGGTAAATAAGATCTCGGGTTTCCCGGTTGAAAGGTCGCTCCTCCAGGTTGTCGGCGATAAAATACTGACGTATTTCCGGGCGAAAATGCTCCAGCAAAAAACGAATATTTGCCAGTACCGGATAATTTTTGCGCAGATTACTGTCCGCATAATACAGATCAAAAAGTCCTGTCGCGGAAAACACGACAACCAGCAGAAATGCTGCCAGTTGCCAGGGCTGATCGATCAGATCACCCGGCATTACCGACCAGTCAGTGGCAGAAAACAGCGCATAAAAACTCGCCGGCAACGTCACTGCCACAAAAACCCAGAAAAACCTTACAGCCGGTGTCATCTACTATTCCCCTGACAAACTCAAAACAGTGTTATCGCAAAGCGATCACTGACACAGACGGCTTTTTGCTTCAGCGTATTCCCGTCGCAGACGTGCAACCAGTTCACCCGCTGGCACGACTTCCCGAATGACGCTGATACCCTGTCCGCAGCCCCAGATATCCCGCCATGCCTTCTTTTCATCTCCCCCGCCAAAATTCATTTTGCTGGGATCAGATTCCGGCAGATTCTCCGGATCCATACCCGCATTGCGGATACTGCCTTTCAGGTAGTTACCATGCACACCGGTGTAAAAATTGCTGTACACGATATCGTCCGAGTTACTCTCCACGATCATTTTTTTATAATCATCAACCGCGCGCGCCTCATCAGTTGCAATAAACGGCGACCCTATATAGGCCATATCCGCACCCATTGCCTGGGCCGCCAGTACGGCACCCCCGGTGGCTATCGAGCCGGACAGCAACAGAGGTCCATCAAACCATTCCCGAATTTCCTGCACCATCGCAAAAGGACTTTTCACACTTGCGTGTCCGCCGGCGCCGGCAGCGACGCAGATCAGACCATCAGCGCCCTTTTCAATCGCCTTGTGGGCAAACACATTGTTGATGACGTCGTGCAATACAATGCCGCCCCAGGCCTGCACTGCCCGATTGACATCTTCGCGGGCACCAAGACTGGTAATAATGATGGGCACTTTATATTTCTCACACAGCTGCATGTCGTGATCAAGCCGGTCATTGCTGCGATGTACTATCTGATTGATGGCAAACGGGGCAGCCGGATTGTCAGGATTTTTTTCATTGTAATCCGCCAGCGTTTCCGAGATTTCAGCCAGCCAGTCCTCCAGTTGCGCTGCCGGCCGTGCGTTCAGAGCCGGCATCGACCCCACAATTCCCGCTTTGCATTGTTCGATAACCAGCTTCGGATTGCTGATGATAAAAAGCGGCGACCCGATAACCGGAAATGGCAGATTCTTTAAAACGGGTGGTAGACGTGACATGAATACTCCTGAATGCGTAAGACGGTTGATTGTGATTGGAAACGGAAAATTGTGTTCAGAAACCTTCCAGAACGACTTTACCCAGGGTGTGCTCGGACTTCATCAGTTCGTGTGCACGTTCCAGATTTTCAGGGGTAATAGCGCCCAGATGCTGCCCCATGGTTGTTCTGATGACGCCTTCATCTATCAGGCGGGCCACCTGCGTCAGCAACTCATGCTGACCCAGCATATCCTCTGTCTGAAACATGGCCCTGGTGAACATGAACTCCCAGTGCAACGACAGACTTTTTTGTTTGAGCAGCTTGATATCCAATGGTTGAGCCGGATCATCTATCAGCGCCAGCCGACCCTGGGGTCGCAGCATGCCAACGATATCCGCATAATGTTGATCCGTCCGGTTCAGCGCGGCCGCATCGGTGATGTCAGGCAGACTGGTTGCCTTTAATTCCTCAAGCAGTGATCTGGAGTGATCCAGGACATGATGGGCACCGAGTGATGCTACCCATTCGCGACTTTCCGGCCGTGAAGCAGTGCCTATGACCGTGGCTGACGTAAGTTGCCTTGCCAGTTGAACCAGCATTGAACCGACCCCACCGCCGGCGCCGATAACCAGCACCGTGCGTTGCAGGCTGTTCTCACCCTGCGGCACTTCCAGCCGGTCAAACAGCATTTCCCAGGCAGTGATGCTGGTTAATGGCATTGCTGCCGCCTCGGCATCACTAAGCGTTTGCGGTGCCAGTGCGCAGATTCGCTCATCAACACACTGATACTGGGCATTGCAGCCGGGCCGGGTCACATCGCCTGCATACCAGACGCGGTCGCCTGGCTTGAACAGACTGACCTCACTGCCCACAGCAGCCACCACACCAACAGCATCCCAGCCCAGAATTTTGGGTGAATCTTCCGTAGCGGCTACCCGACCACGAATTTTTGTATCAACCGGATTGACGGCAATGGCTTTTATATTGACAAGCAGATCATGGGGACCTGGTTCGGGCGTGGCACATTCAAAGGTAAACAGAGGGCCGGATGTGTATCCAATGGCAAGCATAAGCAGGATCCTGATCAAATGGTCATCCGGAGTATACTACAAAAAAAAGGCAGCCCGCAGGCTGCCTGTTAATGGCGAACACTACTTCCTCGTGCGGGGGTTAACTGGCTTCAATCAGTTTGTCTGCGGCTACGCCAATCGGAATCTGCCGCGGTTTCATCGCTTCGGGCACCTCCCGGCGCAGATCGATGTGCAGCAGGCCGTTTTCGATATTTGCGCTGACTACCCGGACATGCTCGGCCAGCTGGAACACACGCTCAAAATTCCGGGCCGCGATCCCCTGATGCAGATACTGGCGCTCTGTAGAGTCCCCGGCTTTTTCACCGCGGACTTTCAGCGCCTGCTGCTCTGACTGGATGGTCAGTTCATCCTGTGTGAAACCGGCCACAGCCATGGTAATTCGATACTCATCCTTATCCAGTCGCTCAATATTGTAGGGTGGATAGCTCGGCTGACTCTGTTCGCGCTGGGTGATCGAGTCAAGCAACTGGCTCAGATGTTCAAAACCTACGGAAGAGCGGTATAACGGTGCAAAATCAAGTGTTCTCATAATAAATATCCTCATCAAGCAATATGGTTAATGTATGACTCTACTCTGTCCATCTTATCGATCGGACATGACGGGTGAACCTCCTGAGAGCCTTCACCCTTATTGAATAAATGAGGACAGCAAAAACAATTTCAAGTGGAGAATTGTAAAAATCCGGCAAAACACCGGAACCTGGTCTATAACAAAATTGCGCAGGGAACGCGTTGCAGTCCCGTCACGGACGACGGGCACCGGTCTGGTAATTGCTTCCTGCTGGCCGGTGACGTTTGCGGGGGCACAGCTTTCATTCACAAGCTGTGCTCCCGCTTTTTTCTACAGCAAGGCCCGGCGGCGGTAATAAAATCCATCCACGACAGATCACAATCATGCCAGGACCAATTCCCTTGCCGGGCTCAATAATTTGAGCTACTGTTGGCCGGTGACATAGATACACAACCGTTTACAACCCATCATCATTCGGGCCTGAAAGCGGCTGAAATATTAAAAATAAAAATTTCAAATTTTAAGATTTGAATTATAAAAAGGTTCGCAGCATGCCATATTCACCTGCACCCGTCACATCATGCCTCTCCACCGTGCTGACTCTGCTCGGTCGTTCCGCGGCGACATTGATACTCGCTTTCGGCATTAACCCTGCTTTCGCCCAGACTCCAATCAAAATAGCCATTATTGACCCTTTGTCCGGCCCCTTTGCAGCCCAGGGCGAATCCAGCCTGCTGCAATTACGCTTTGCCGTGGACGAACTGGTCAATGCCAAAGGCGGATTACTGGGCGGCAGACAGGTTGAAATTCTGGCCCTGGACAACAAGGCCAGTGCCCAGGAGAGTCAGATACAATTGCGCCGCGCTATCGGTGAGGGCGTCGAGTTTGTCTTTTCCGGCAACAGCTCGGCAGTTGCCGCGGTCTTAAGCTCGGCACTGGAACGTCACAATCGTCGCAATCCTGACCAGCAGATCATGTATCTGAACCATTCAGCCGTGGAAACTGCATTGACCGAACAGGACTGCAATTTCTGGCATTTCCGTTTTGATGCCCATGCAGACATGAAACTGGATGCCCTCACCGACTATATCGCCGAGTCGGATATCTCCCGGCTCTATGTTCTGGGCCAGGACTATTCATTCGGCAAAACCATACAGGAATCAACGGTCAGCATGCTGGCTGAAAAGCGACCCGACATTCAGATTGTTGGCAACGAATTGCACCCGATCGGTCAGGTACGCGACTTTACACCCTACGTCACACGCATTGTTTCCTCAAATGCGGATGCGATTCTCACCGGAAACTGGGGTGCGGACATGGTATCGCTGGCACGGGCCATCATAAATGCCGGGCTGGATGTGCCCATATTCACGTTTTATGCCGCTTACGATGGCAATACCGCGACACTGGGAGAAGCCGGCAAGGATCGGATCTATCTGGTGCACAACGACCGTGCCAATGTCGACCTGCTGGATTCCTACGTTGACTACAATCGTCGCTTCAAGGCGCGCAACCCCAATCACGACATCAGCCAGCCGCGTATTGCCAATGCCGTCATGATGCTGGCGCAGGCCATTGAGGCCGCCGGTACCAGCAATGCCTACGATGTGGCTATTGCCATGGAAGATATGCGGATCACGTCCATTTCCGGGGAAGAACTGTGGATGCGCCCGGCGGATCACCAGACCTTTCAGCCCATCAATGTATCCGTACACACTGATGAGGGTATTGTCATGGATGCTGACAATTCCGGATATGGTCTACGGACTGTTTTCACCCTGCCAACTGCAGACACCATCCGCGAAACCAGTTGCCGGATGGAGCGCCCACGCCGTTGACGCTGCCTTCCCTGATCATAACGAAAACCCGGAACGGCGATGATTGAAGTTCTGATTTTTGCGACGCTCAACGGCCTGGTGACAGGACTGCTTCTGTTCATGCTGGCGAGTGGGTTAACCCTGATTTTCAGTATGATGGGCGTGCTCAATTTTGCGCACGCCAGCTTCTATATGCTTGGCGCATATTTTGCATACTCAGTCAGTATGTATCTCGGCTTCTGGCCTGCGCTGATAATTGCACCATTGCTGGTGGGTTTGCTTGGCGCACTTGTGGAACGCTATGGTCTGCGGCGAGTGCATCAATACGGACATGTTCCTGAACTGATATTCACCTTTGGACTTGCGTTTCTGATAGAGGAAGCCGTGCAGTTCTTCTGGGGGCGGGCTACACGCGACTATCGTGTGCCGGAGCTGCTGGATTTTCCATTATTCACTCTGTTCGGACAGAATTTCCCCGCCTTCAAGGCATTCATGATATTCGTTTCGGTATCCATTTTTATCGCATTGTATTATGTACTGACGCGCACACGTATTGGCATCATCATCCAGGCCGCGATTACCCATCCGCATACCGTGAGCAGCCTTGGACATAATGTACCATTGATCTTTATGCTGGTGTTTGGTGTCGGGACAGGACTGGCAGGACTGGCAGGCGTCATCGCCGGCCCGGTGATGACCACTTTCCCCGGAATGGCTCTTGCCCTTGGCAGCATTGTGTTTGTGATAGTCGTGATCGGTGGCCTTGGTTCACTGTTGGGCGCCCTGATCGCGTCGCTGTTGATCGGCCTTTTGCAATCATATGCCATTGCTTCCGGGGTTGGTGTTCAGGATCTGCTTGACCTGTTTGGCATCAGCTTTGCACCCGACCATCCCTTACGCGACCTGTGGAGCATGACATTGCCGCAGATTGCACCGATCCTGCCATTCCTGCTCCTGGTACTGGTCCTGGTATTCAGGCCCACGGGATTGCTGGGCAAGAGGGAGACCTGATGCTCAGACAACTTGTAATCTGGCTGCTGTTTGTCCTCACCCTGCTAGTACTCCCACAGATATTCAGCTCGGTGCTGGCGCTGTCCATTCTCAATCAGATGGCCATCGCCGTCGTTTTTGCGCTCAGTTACAACATGCTGCTGGGACAGGGTGGCATGCTGTCCTTTGGCCATGCTGTGTACTTCGGGCTTGGTGGATTCCTGGCTGTCCACGCCATGATGCGAATCGAACTGGAGATCATTGTGTTCTCCGTTACCCTGATTCCCCTGGTGGGAGGATTGTTCGGCCTGCTGGCGGCAATTTTCATTGGCAGTTTTTCCACGCGCAAGTCCGGCACAGTGTTTGCCATGATCTCACTCGGCATTGGTGAACTGATAGCGGCGTCCTCATTAATCTTTGTGTCCTTTTTTGGTGGTGAAGGCGGAGTAAGCGGATACCGCGATGCCGGTCCTCCGTTTTTCGGTTTCGACTTTGGCCAGGACATTCAGGTCTATTACCTGGCTGCATTCTGGGTATTTCTGGCCACGCTTTTTATGTACCTGTTTACCCGCACACCGGCGGGTCGTATGGCCAATGCAGTACGGGACAATCCGGAGCGCGCCGAATTCATAGGTTACAGTGCCCGCAAGGTCAGGTTTATTTCGTTTTGTGCAGCTGGATTTTTTGCCGGCATTGCCGGCGGACTGTTTGCCATCAACTATGAAATTCTGACAGCGGAAAACCTCAGCCTGGTGACCTCCGGCAACGTACTGTTGATGGCTTACATCGGTGGCCTCGGTTTCTTTATCGGGCCGATGATCGGCGCCGTCACACTGACACTGATCAACTCCATGCTGAGCAGCTACACAGACCTCTGGATGCTGTATCTGGGCATCATGTTTGTGCTGACCGTCATGTTCCTGCCCATGGGATTGACCGGTTTGCTGATGATGCACAATCTGGCGTGGCGACTTGGCAAACTGCGCATCCTGATTGTGCCCTACCTGCTCTCCGGGGTTCCGGCTGCCATCTTTGTCCTGTCACTGATTGCCATGCTGGAAATGGGCCACACCAGCGCCCCCGAATTTATCTATCTTGGCATGACACTCAATCCGCAGGGTGCCATCAGCTGGGCGTTGCTGATCGCAGCGGCTGCCCTGTCATGGTATGCGCTGCGCCGTTCCTTACAGCGTCTGCGACTGGCATGGGCAGAGGCCAATTCCCCAGAATCGCCCGGATCGTCCGGAACAGACCAATGACCATTCTGACACTCAACAACGTGTGCAAGCAATTTGGGAACACTGAAATCATACGCGGTGTCACTCTGAAGGTGGAGCAAGGCGAAAAACATGCCATTATCGGCCCCAACGGCGCCGGCAAATCAACCTTGTTTCATCTGATCAGCGGTCGTTATCCGCTGAGTTCGGGAAGCATTCATTTCCGCAATGAAGCCATCCACAACAGACCGCCCTATCAGATTGCGCGGCTCGGCCTGTCGCGCAGCTTTCAGGTTACCAATATATTTCCGCGCCTCAATGTTTTTGAAAATATCCGTTGTGCATTGTTATGGTCCATGGGGTATCGCTATTCATTCTGGCACCTTCTGGGGCGGCAGCATGCGCTGAACCGGCAGACAGATGAGCTGCTTGGCCAGATCGGACTGGCCGACCGGTGGAACTTTCCTGCCGGTGAACTTGCCTATGCCGAACAGCGCGCACTGGAGCTGGGCATCACAATAGCCAGCGGAGCCGATATGATATTACTGGATGAGCCGGTTGCCGGAATGAGCCTGAGCGAAGCCAGGAGCGCTGTGCAACTGATCCGGCGCGTCACCGAAGGTAAAACCCTGCTGATGGTGGAGCACGACATGAATATTGTGTTTGATGTTGCTGACCGAATTTCCGTGCTGGTGTATGGCGAAATTATTGCCAGCGACACACCGGACAGGATTCGCAGCAATCCACGTGTGCAGGAAGCCTATCTGGGCGAGGTGGCTACCGATGCTTGAGGTTGACAACCTGCACGCATACTACGGCAAGAGCCACATTCTGCACGGCATAAGCTTTACTGTGGGGGCGGGAGAAATCGTCAGCCTGCTGGGCCGCAACGGGGTCGGGCGCTCCACTACTGTGAAGACCATCATGGGCGAGGTTACACCGCAGGGTTCGGTGCGCTTCAAGGGCGAGGAAATTGCCGGGCTGAAGAGTTTCGAGATTGCCAGACGCGGCATCGGTTATGTGCCGGAGAACAGGGATATATTTCCCGGATTAACGGTTAAGCAGAACCTCCTGCTGGGTATCAAATCCGCGCAGCCAGCATCCCGCTGGCGTGTTGAAGAGGTATTTGAGCTGTTTCCGAATTTACGCGAGCGGGCAGATGTACCGGGCGGAGTCCTGAGCGGCGGTGAGCAGCAAATGCTGTGTATGTGTCGCACACTGATGGGCAATCCTGAACTGATCATGATTGATGAACCCACAGAAGGACTGGCACCCAGGGTAGTCGAGCAGATAGCCGGACTATTGCAGGAAATTGCGCGCCGCGGCGTTTCAATTCTGCTGGTGGAACAGAAACTTACCATTGCCCTGAAGATTTCCCATCGCCTGTATGTCATGGGCCATGGACAGATAGTGTATGAAGGTACGCCCGCCAGTCTGCGCGAGGCGGAATCGGTGCGACGTGAGTGGCTGGAAGTGTAGTATTATCCTCTACAAGTCCCAATACCCAGTGGAGTTGCTATGTCCCGCACCATCCTTGTCACCGGCGCATCGTCCGGATTTGGCGCCGCCTGTGCACGTCGTTTTGCCGCAGCGGGCGACAACCTGTTGCTGCTCGCCCGTCGCGAAGACCGCCTGCTGACACTACAGAATGAGCTCTCCTCGCAGTGCCAGGTACACGTGCTGTCAATCGACATTACCCGCCAGGATGCATTGGCCGCTGCCTTAAATGACGTGCCACCGCCCTTCTCTGCGCCTGATGTGCTGATCAATAACGCAGGACTCGCACTGGGGCTCTCGGCAGCCCAGACCGCCGACATGAGCGACTGGCAGACCATGATTGACACCAATATAACAGCGCTGGTGCATATGACACGATTGATATTGCCGGGCATGGTCGCCCGTGATCGCGGACACATTATCAATATCGGTTCCACCGCGGGTAGCTGGCCCTATCCCGGTGGCAATGTGTATGGCAGCACCAAAGCCTTTGTCAAACAGTTCAGCCGCGAACTGCGCGCCGATGTGCTGGGCAAAAAAATCAAGGTAACCAATATTGAACCCGGACTGGCAGAAACCGAATTTTCACTGGTACGATTCAGTCACGATGCTGAACAGGCTGCCAAAGTCTACGACGGCACAAAACCGCTCAGTGCCGATGATATTGCGGATATCATCTTCTGGGTCACCAATACCCCGGCACACGTCAACATCAACGCCATGGAAGTGATGCCGCTGTGTCAGGCATGGGGACCGCTGAAAATTGACCGTGGCATGATGTTCGATTGATGGATGTTGTATTTCCGGAGCCGCTGTAACGGAATATTCATAAACCTGTCATAGACTGACATTTCAGTACCATGATATTTTCAGCCGGCCTCTGGCCGGAGAACAGGATGAGCAGCATTATGAGCCACCAGCAACGCAACACCCCGACTGATTTTTCAACCATGGTAAGTGATGCCGTCGACCGGCGCGCGTTTCTCAAAGGCAGCGCAGCCTTGAGCCTGTTCCTGGCTGGAGCCACAATTAGCCGGTCAGGTGCAGTTTTTTCGCAACCCACCACCCTGCTGACATTCTCCCAGGTCAGCACCAGCACGGATGATACTTTTCGGGTGCCGGCAGGCTACTCTGCACGGCCTCTCGTTTCATGGGGGGATCCTCTGCTGCCCGGCGCACCACCGTACGATGAGAGCGGGACTCAAACATCAGCCGCACAACGTTTGCAGATGGGCGACAACAACGATGCCATGTGCCTGTTCGGGATCAGCCAGGATCACGCACTGCTGGTGGTAAACAATGAATACAGCAATCTGCACACTCTTTACTCTCATGGCGGCAGCGCCATTACGGCGGACGATGTCCTGAAAGACCAGTACGCCCATGGCGTTTCCGTGATGGAAGTCCGCAGAAACACCACCACCGGCTTCTGGTATTACCTTGCTGACGCGCCGCTGAACCGACGTATCACTGCACAAACCCCCATGCTGGTGCGCGGCCCGGCAGCCGGCCATGCACTCCTGCGCACCAGCGCTGACCCGACCGGCACCCGGGTTCAGGGGACATTCGGCAACTGTGCCAATGGCCAGACTCCCTGGGGCACCTATCTCACCTGCGAAGAGAACACCAACGACTATTTTGCGTCCAGCTCAGAAGTTTCACTCACGCCTGCCCAGCAACGATACGGGCTGGATACCGACGATGAATACAATCGTGAATGGTTTCGGCACGACGAGCGTTTTGACCTGGCCAGACACCCTAACGAGGCCAACCGCTTTGGCTGGGTGGTTGAATTTGATCCCTTTGATCCGCAGTCCGAACCGGTCAAGCGCACCGCACTGGGCCGCTTCAGCCACGAAAACGCAGCCCTGACCATCAACAGGGACGGCCGGGTTATTGTTTACATGGGAGATGATGCGCGCGGCGAACATATTTACAAGTTTGTTTCTGCAGGCCGCTATGACCCGCAGGATGCGCCCGCCAATCGCCACCTGCTGGATGAAGGAACGCTCTATGTCGCGCATTTCAGTGCGAACCCCGGCGAGCTCAAGGGTCAGGGCCGCTGGATCGAGCTGACCCACGGGAAAAATGGCCTTGATGCAGGCAGTGGTTTTAACGATCAGGCGGAAGTCCTCATTTTTGCGCGACTGGCAGCCACGGCAGTTGGCGCCACCACCATGGACAGACCGGAGTGGATAGCCGTGCATCCCCACAATGGTTCCGTGTTATGTACACTGACCAATAACCGCAATCGCGGCACCAATCCTGAGCAGCAGACAGGTGGCCCCAATCCCCGGGCGGAAAACCATTACGGTCAGATAGTGCGCTGGTGGCCAGAGGATAACGATCACGGTCGTGCCACCTTCCAGTGGGACCTGTTTGTGCTGGCCGGCAACCCGGTTGTGCATTCCGGCAACCTGTATGCCGGTAGCAGCAATATCAATCCGGACAACATGTTCAACAGCCCGGATGGCCTGGCATTTGATACCGATGGCAGACTCTGGATTCAGACCGATGGAAATTACTCCAATAACGGCGACTTTGCCGGCATGGGCAACAATCAGATGTTGTGTGCGGACCCGGCGACCGGTGAAATCCGCCGTTTTGCCACCGGACCCGTCGGTTGCGAACTGACCGGGGTCTGCTTCAGTCCGGACCAGACCACCATGTTTGCAGGCGTTCAACATCCGGGCGAGGATGGTCTGCCATCGCACTTCCCGGCCGGTGGCAATAGCAAACCGCGCTCAACCATCATGATGATCCGGCGTGATGACGGTGGCATCATCAGTGGTTCATAAGCGCGCGCGTTCCGCACTTCAGAATCTGTTTATAGCCGATGCACTGGCGATGCCTGTGCACTGGTTTTACAACGTCAATGACATTCAGAAAGCATTCCCGGGTGGTGTCGACAGATTTGAGGCGGCACCCGCCCTGCATCCCTCGTCCATAATGCCTCTTCACTCCACCCGACATGGAGGGCGCGGCAAACAGAGTGCAGATGACAAAACGCAACATATTGTCGGTGACGTCATCCTGAAAGGTAAGCGCCAGTTCTGGGGCCTGCCCGGCGGACACTATCATCAGGGCATGACAGCTGGTCAGAACACTCTGAATGCACACTGCGCCCGACTGGTCATACGCTGCCTGAACGCCAATGCAGGCAAATATGATCAGGATCTGTTTTTACAGGAATACATCGCTTTTATGACTGCCGATGAGCCACGCCATCCTGACACCTACGCAGAGTCATATCATCGAGGATTTTTTGCCAACTATCTGCAGGGAATGTCACCGGAACGTTGTGGTGCGGTGACGCACGATACACCTTCAATTGGCGCACTGGTAACCATCGCGCCAATAGTGATCGCCGGGAGACTTCATGGGATAACACTCTCCGACGTCATCACCGCCTGCCGGCAGCACCTGCTTCTGACACATCCGGATGAGGGACTTGCCCGCATTTGTGAACACTATGTGCGACTGATTGATGCGTTGCTGTATCGCGAATCAGGCCAGTCAGCACGAGATCTGATTGCAGATGCCGCACGCAGCAGTGTATCCCTGAATCTGCCCGCTCTGCTCAACAAGGGTTATGATGACCGGGAAGTCATTGGCCGTGCTTATTCCAGTGCCTGCTATATTGACGGCGCCTGGCCGGGTGTTTTGTATCTGTTATACAAATACATTGATGATCCTTTGACGGCACTGCTGGCCAACACCAATCTGGGCGGAGACAATGTGCATCGCGGTGCGGTTCTGGGCGTGCTGCTGGGTCTTGCCAGTCCCGACAACCTGACCGGCTGGTTCCGGAATCTGGCAGATTGCCCTGACATCGACGCTGAAATTCAAGACCTGCTGTCTCAGGGAATCCACAGCGACACATAAGAAGCCCCGTATTGTTTTTCAGTGATGTATCGCGCAAACTGTGACAAACAGCGTGGAAAATGTGCCATGCGTGCAGATAGCAGATCGATATCACAAGCTGGAATGACGCGCCCGCTGATATTGGCGGGAGTAGCGTCTGCCTTGTTGCACCTGGCAATTCTGGGCGGGCTGCTCAACAGACAGGCCAGCTCAGAAGATAAAGACGCTGCTGCGCAGCTTGCTGCCTTGCAGGTCAGTCTGAATTCAACACCATCCGGGTTGCCGCCGGCACCCTCCGCCCCGTCACCTGAACCACAACAACTACAAAAACTACAACAATTGCAAGACGTACAGGAAGTACAGGAAGTACAGGAAGTACAGGAAGTAAGTGAAGCAGTATCACCACCTGAACCACAGGAACCGGCAGAAAATCAACCACCTGCCGATCAACTGATTGTTACTACCGCAGCCAGCTCCGGGTCATCAGTAACAGTGGCCACAGCCCCCCCCACGGCAGACGCAACCGCGACCGACCCGGCACAGAGCCCGCCGCAGGTCCCGTCGCAGATCTCAATGACGGACACTGCAGACACAGCCCAGCCGGCCACGGCGGACGCCAGGCCCATGGAGTCCTTCGAGCAAATACTGTTGTCTCAGGCCCTGCAAAACCTGAGTCAGCAATCCAGCGAATCCCTGACGCAGCTTGATGCCCTGGAACTTCTCCAGTCCGAGCAATCCTATGACGTGGTCGTGACACACACGCCGGCCACATCGCTGACAGCACTTGACACATATCGTGTTGTGATAAGCCGTGAGGCGGACGGCAACATATACTCCACCTCAGCCGAATTCCGGGAGCGGGCGTTTTCACACTACGCCAAATTCATTCATCACTGGGACCCACAGGTGAGCCTTTCAAAAGACTGGGTAGGCGGTCGCTTCCATTCCAATTCCCCGATCAACCTTGAGACTGATGCCCGCGCGAGTCCGGTGTTTGCCGGTCCGGTTACCCTCGCCAGTGCCCAACATGTCAGCAGACGACTGCTAAATTCAGCCATGTTCCAGGCCGGACTGGAAACCGGCACAGGTCGTATCGCTCTGCCAGACAGTGCTAGCCCGGGTGTATTTTTCCCACGGGCCGAAGATGCAACCACACACTATTTTGATGCAGATACCGACCTGGTGTTTCACGACGATGGAACAATTGTCTGGACTCAGGTTCAATCCAATCTCAGTGGAATAATACCCAGACCAGAAAGTGCACTAATGCTGATCGGGCAGGACAATGCCAGATTCAGTGCCAGAGGAACGATCAAGGGACAAGTCTTGCTGTATTCCGGCAGACGCATCATGATCACCGGCAATCTCCGTTATGCCAGCCGGGATTCAGGCGCAGAAACCATCGCCGACTACCTGACGCTGATCAGTGACGGAACAATAGAAATTGCCGCATCGTCAGTTACCGGGCCAGGTGACCTTATTATCGACGCAGCACTTTTTGCCAGACAACGATTCAGTGTACGTCGCTTCAGAGACCGGGAACAGGGAGAACTTATCGTCTTTGGCACACTGGTGGCGGGTTCCGTATCAGCAACCGAACCGCGCTTCAGCACCCGCATTGAGTACGATCCACGCTACGACAGACAACGACCACCTGCCTTTCCATCAACCGGTCTGTATGATCTGGCCGACTGGGACCAGCAGTGGACTGTTACTGCAATTACCGACGGATCGTCTCCAGACGCTCAGCACAACGCTCAGCAACTTCTGAACGAATAATACATACCTCAAGCAGATTCAGCGCCTCGTCCCGTTCCTCATCAAACCAGAACTGTTCAACCTGATTCAGATAGGCGGACTCCAGGTTCTGCTGGAACACCCTGCGGTTATCCGTGTCCAGCGCAAGCCGGAGATATTCATCATAGATGCTGATCACCCGGGTCCAGTTTTTCTGCGACCAGTAATGTTGAGCAAATGCCATATAGAACTGCTCAATCGCATTGATGCAGTACTGATAACGCGAGCAGTCACGTTCCAGTCCTGCCAGCGCCGCACGTGCCGCGTCAAAACGTCCGACGGCCATCTGTTGATCCATGTAAACACCAATTGCAGAATAAGCGGTGTCCAGAACAACATCCCGATCGGTGGTGCCAGATGGCAATAGTTGTATGATTTGATGCGCCAGAGCCAGTCCACGAGCGGCACTTCCCTGCCGGATCATCCACTCTGCGCGAATGGCCTGCAACAGAGCCAGTGGCAACAAGGTATCCTGATCCGCATACGTCTCTGTCCGAAAGTATCCGGCAGATTCATGATCAGCAAGAAAATCATCGATTCTTGCCATCAGTGTATTTAACCGGGCATCATCAGTCCGTCGCCGCAAATAATCCGCCTCCCGATAATAATATACCGCGCGGTTATGTTGAGCGTCTGGCTGACCGGCCTGCAGCAGCCCCTTGATCTCTGACATGCGCAAACGATTGGCATAATCCATACGGTCAACACTGACATGCTGACTCCACATATTCTCCAGACCCAATTGAACAGCGCTGACGATACTGCGCAACTCATAGTCAGCATAACTGGCGACCACCAGTCGGCGTTCCGCGAACCAGTCACCCGCCTGCTCAGCAAAAAAATTCTGGTCGCGTATTACATTAAAACCATCTGCGGACGTAGTTTCGACTTCTATACGGCTGCCATCACTCAGCCCCAGTTGCACAAATGCATGACTGGGCATGATCACGCCGGAGGCATGCAAACCTGCCTGCTCGGCCAGCACAATGTACAACAGCGCCGAACTGATGCAATTGTAGATCCGGCTCCGGAGTAAAACACTTAGTGCACTCTGGTCCTCATGATAATTGGAGTCGCGCGAGCTGCGTTGGTCCGGGTAAAAAAAGTGCGCATGCATGGCTCGCAGTAATGCTGCACCGCGCTCACGCTCATCACTGATCCGGGATAAAGCCGGGTGAGCGACCCAGAATTCATCAATGATATTTTTGTAATAGAGATATTGCCCGGCGTCCCGGACATCGCCTGACGCGATCAGGTACAACGCCAATAGATCATCAGGCGCAACTGCTTCAACCGTTGTAAACTTCGACATCACTTCCAGTTCAAAGCTGGTCAGCGGGCTCCAGGATGGTTGCCCGGCTACGCCAAACCGGCTCCGGTCTATTGCCCGTTCATCGTTCCCACCGGACAGGGACTCGGCCGCCTGAAGCAGAGAACTACAACACAGCAGCTGGACAACCCATGCCAGAGCAATCAATCGTTGTTTCGATCTGCGAATTTGCTCATGCATGATGACACTCACAATAACAGCAGGTTTTACATTACAAAGTCACGGTAATTGCATCTGCGACCCGTAACGCTTTGGCAATCGCGCTCCCGACATTCTCATCCCTGGCCAGCGCCACCCCCATGCGTCGCTCGCCCTGTACCTGAGGTTTACCAAACAGCCGCAGATCTGTATCTGGTTCAGCCAGAGCTGCCTGCAGATTTCCATACTGCATCTCGGTTGAGTCACCGGTCACCAGCAAGACTGCAGAGGCAGACGCCCCCAGTTGCCGTATAACCGGAATCGGTAAGCCAAGGATGGCACGCGCATGCAATGCGAACTCTGACAGATTTTGTGAGATCAGCGTCACCAGGCCGGTATCGTGCGGCCGTGGCGACACCTCACTAAAGTAGACCTTGTCCCCCCTGACAAACAACTCGACACCAAAAATCCCGAAACCGCCCAGTGCTTCGGTAACGTCGGCAGCAATTCTCTGCGCCTCAGCCATAGCCACATCGCTCATGGCCTGTGGCTGCCATGATTCACGATAATCACCTTTTTCCTGACGATGACCGATTGGCGCACAGAAGCTGGTGCCGTCGCGATGGCGTACCGTGAGCAGGGTAATCTCGTAGTCAAAGTCCACAAACCCTTCCACAATGACCTTGCCCTTGCCGGAACGGCCACCGGACTGGGCATAGTCCCAGGCTTTATCAATATCAGTGTCAGCGACAACCGTGCTTTGACCTTTACCGGAGGATGACATGATGGGTTTAACCACACAGGGAATACCCACCGTCGCGATCGCAGCCAGATATTCTTCGCGGGTTTCCGCAAACCGGTAAGCAGACGTTGACAGTCCCAGTTCTTCAGCCGCCAACCGACGGATACCTTCACGATTCATGGTCAGTCGGGCGGCGCGGGCAGATGGAATGACATGCCAGCCTTCGGTTTCCAGCGCGACCAGTTCATCTGTTGCAATGGCTTCAATTTCAGGCACTATTAAATGTGGCTTCTCTGCTTCCACCAGCGACCGGATTGCGCTGCCATCCAGCATATTGATGACATGGCTGCGGTGTGCCACCTGCATGCCGGGTGCATTGGCGTAACGGTCAACGGCAATCACTTCGCAGCCAAGTCGCATCAGTTCGATCACGACTTCCTTGCCCAGTTCGCCGCTGCCGAGCAACATGACGCGGGTGGCGTGTGAAGAGAGTGGCGTGCCGATTGATACACTGCCGCTGAGGGCTGCGGTAACAGGTATAGAAGCCGTCTTACTGGTAGTCATACGGTTGTCCGGTGAGTAAGTGTGTATCGATACTGCATTTTTCCAGAACGCCATGGCAGATGGAAGGTTTTTTCTCAGTCGTATATGCTTCAGTCATAACAAAACAACCGCATGCAGGACAAGAGTATGGATATCCCAGGTGTTATAGAAAACCGCGTTACCCTGAAAATTGACAACGGCATTGCCGATGTTCGATTAAACCGCCCGGATAAACGCAATGCGCTGGACAGTGCCATGTTTACATCGCTGGCAGCTGCCGGTGAGTTTATCAAGACGCTGTCCCATGTGCGGGTGGTGGTTCTCTCCGGAGAAGGCGCCTCATTTTGCGCAGGCCTGGATTTTGCCTCGTTTCATGTGATGGCAGAAGGCGGTTCGGCTACCGGCTTCAAAAAGGACGGAGAAATGAATGCGGGCGCACTGACTGAGGGCGGGCTCACCCATCTGGCCCAGCAAATCTGCTGGGTCTGGCAGGAAATCCCGGTTCCTGTCATTTCCGCTTTGCACGGCCACGCCCTGGGTGGCGGTATTCAACTGGCGCTGGGCAGTGATATCCGCTACGCGCATCCGGATACCCAGTTATCTGTCAGGGAAATATACTGGGGCATTATTCCTGATATGACCGGCACGCTGACATTGTCAGAACTGGTGCGCCCCGATATCGCCAAAGAACTGGTCTTTACCGGTCGCGTATTTGACGGACGCGAAGCGCACGCCATGGGGCTGGTTACTCACCTGACAATTGACCCTTATGACAAGGCCTTTGCCCTTGCCGAAACTATAGCCAGTCGCAATCCACACGCGGTTCGCGGTGCCAAGCACCTGCTCAACCGTTGCGCTGCCGAAACGGCTGCCGCGCAGTTTGCAGCGGAACGCGACGTCATATTTTCGCTGATGGGGTCGCCCAACCAAAAGGAAGCCGTGCAGGCTCATTTTGAAAAACGGCCACCTGTATTCAGCGACCCCGTCAGTGGGGATGACCTGTCGTGAAGCACACTGATCCCATCAGTCTTGTGACGCTGTACCAGACCGAAAGTGCACCATTGGATGCATGGAAACTTGTCAGTGACCAGGTGATGGGCGGTCTGTCCAATGGCAAATTGGTACGCGAGGAAAAATACGGATGTCTCTGTGACTGCATGACCGGCGCCGTCAGTCTGGCGAACAATGGCGGTTTTTTACAAATGAAACTGCCGGTAGCAGGGTCTGAGATTCCGGGTACCGTTAAAGGTCTGTTTCTGGAACTTGCCGGCTCCCCGGACACATACAATGTTCATATCAAAACACATGATCTGATGCGTCCCTGGCAGTCCTATCGGCTGCAGGTGAACCTGACTGAGGAGTGGCAGCGCTTTGTAGCACCCTGGGCACAGTTCAAAGCGCATCGCACTGATACACCACTGCAGCAGGCACACATCACATCAGTTGCAATTGTGGCAATAGGCAAGGCATTTGTCGCCGACGTTGCGGTCAGAAAACTGGGGTACTGGATTTAAGCAGGTTATACCCATAACGACTTTTCTCATGAAATTTATGACTCTAACAATTTACCAGAAGCGGTTATCTTGCTGACCTCATTTTTCAGTCGGAGACAGACCCCGAATGTCCAGGTCAATAACTGCGCTAGGCGCCACACTGGCACTTGCCATACTTCCTCAGACCACGCTGGCCACTAATGGCTATTTCACACACGGCTTTGGTGTCCGCACCCAGGCTGTCGCCGGCGTTGGCTACGCCCTGCATCAGGACTCACTGGCAACTGCCAACAACCCCGCCGGCATTGCCGGCCTGGGCAACCGGCTGGATCTGGGTGCAAGCTGGTTCCGCCCGTCACGTGGTGCGCAGATAACCGGCAATATGGCAGGTGCCAACGGTACCTTCAGCGGCAATGACACCCGGAACTTTTTGATTCCGGAGCTGGGTTATAGCAGGGTTCTTTCAGACTCCCTGTCCTTCGGGCTGGCGATCTATGGCAATGGGGGCATGAATACCGATTATGGCGATAACCCGTTGGAGGCCTTTGGCTCTACCGGCTCTGCCGGCGTAAATCTTGAGCAGTTGTTCGTAACACCCTCACTCAGCTGGCAAATCAATGAGATTCATGCTGTTGGTGCGGCCGTAACAGCAGCCTACCAGCGCTTTGAAATGAAGGGTGCCGGCGCTTTCGACAATCCATTTTTCTCTGTCAGTCCGGGCAGTGTGACCAACAATGGCACCTCCGATGCCAAAGGTATCGGTTTCAAACTGGGCTGGACGGGCCAGGTCACGCCCAGCCTGGCACTCGGCGCGAGCTGGTCATCGCGTATCAACATGGATGAATTCAGGCGTTACAGCGGCCTGTTTGCTGAAGGCGGCGGCTTTGATATACCCACAACGTATGGGCTGGGTTTTTCATGGCAGACCCAGCCCGGGTGGACCATCGCTGCTGACTGGCAACACATAGAATATGGCTCCATCAAGTCAGTTGGTAATCCGCTGAGTAACCTGCTGGCAGGCAATCCCCTGGGCAGTCGGCATGGCGGTGGTTTTGGCTGGAAGGATATTGACGTCCTCAAACTGGGTGTTGTGCATCAGTTCAGCGATGATCTGACATTGCGTGCTGGCGTCAGCCGCGCGGAACAACCGATTCCTGCGCAGGAAACGTTTTTCAACATACTCGCGCCGGGGACGGTACGCAACCACCTGAGCCTTGGCGCAAGCTGGGCAACGGGTGAAGGTCAGCGAGGTGAGTGGAGCCTGAGCTACACCCACGCACTCAAGGAAACCGTCCGTGGCAATGGTTCAATTCCCGGCCCGTTTGGTGGCGGGGAAGCGGATATCTACCTGAAGGAAGATATCCTCAGCATTGGATACACAATTAAGCTGGTAAACTGATGCCCGCCGCTTGCGGCCATCACTGCCAGCTTTGCACCAACTCGTCATAGTCCACGGTCAATGGCTGTGGCTTTTCATTGGCCAGGGGCGGTTTGGGCGCCCCTGGCTGAGCGAACCAGTATTCCCGGCTTTGTGGTTCGTTCAGCCGTGGTCCACATTCTCCCAGCACATTCGCACGCTCCAGACGCTGCATCAGACGATCCTGCGCAGTTGCCAGTGAGGTCAATGCCTCCTGCGGCGTCTTGGCGCCCGAGGCAGCATCGCCAATGTTCTGCCACCACAGCTGCGCCAGACGTGGATAATCAGCCACATTGGTGCCGGTGGGCGTCCATTGCAACCGTGCCGGCGAACGATAGAATTCCACCAGCCCCCCGAGTTCGTCTGCACGCTCGGTAAAACTTTCATGGCGAATATCCGAGTCGCGAATAATAGTCAGTCCCACGTGGCTCTTTTTTAATGACACGGTTTTTGACGTCACAAACTGAGCATACAGCCAGGCAGCACTGGCGCGTTCCACCGGCGTCGATTTCATCAATGTCCAGGCACCAGCGTCCTGATATCCCAGCTTTTGCCCCTCTTCCCAGTAGGCGCCACGCGGTGAGGGTGCCATCCGCCACTTCGGCGTCCCGTCCTCATTCATCACCGGCAAGCCGGGCCTGACCATGTCTGCAGTGAATGTCGTATACCAGAAAATCTGCTGGGCGATATTGCCTTGAGCCGGCACCGGTCCGGCTTCACTGAACACCATGCCGGCAGCTTCCGGGGGGGCATACTTCTGTAGCCAGTCAACGTACTTGGTAACCGAGTACACCGCAGCCGGACCGTCTGTGGCACCGCCACGTTCGACACTGGAACCGACCGGCCGACAGCCATCCACGCGAATGCCCCACTCGTCCACCGGCAACCCATTGGGAATGCCGACATCACCGGCACCGGCCATGGACAACCAGGCGTCGGTAAAACGCCAGCCCAGCGACGGGTCTTTTTTGCCGTAATCCATATGCCCGTAAACACGACGTCCGTCAATGGTGCCAATATCATTGGTGAAGAATTCGGCAATATCTTCATACGCCGACCAGTTCACCGGCACACCCAGTTCGTAACCGTACTTATCCTGAAACTGCGCCTTGATGTCAGGGTCCGTGAACCAGTCATAACGGAACCAGTATAGGTTGGCAAACTGCTGATCGGGCAACTGGTAGACTTTGCCATCCGGCGCAGTGGTAAATGACAGCCCGATAAAGTCTTCAAGATCCAGCGTTGGCGAGGTGACATCCGCACCCTCTCCGGCCATCCAGTCAGTGAGGTTACGCACCTGCTGATAACGGAAATGCGTACCGATCAGATCTGAGTCATTGACGTAGGCATCGTAAATATTTTCACCGGACTGCATCTGCGTTTGCAGCTTTTCCACCACATCACCTTCACCGATCAGGTCATGTGTCACTTCAATACCGGTTATTTCAGTAAAGGCCCGCGCCAGTGTTTGTGCCTCATACTCGTGCGTGGTCAGGGTCTCCGACACTACCTTGATTTCCATACCCTGATAGGGTTGTGCGGCGTCAATGAACCACTGCAGTTCATTCAACTGCTCTTCACGACTCAGTGTCGATGGCTGGAACTCATCCAGCCATCGCTGCGCGGCTGCTGTGTCTGCCAGCAAGGATGCGCTCGACAGCAACAGCAACGGGCTGGCCGCGCCAATCAGCGCGGTAATAGCGGTTCTTTTGTGCAACATGAAACGTCTCCTCGTATCGAAAATTCAGACAAACAGAAAAACCAGCAGGGCAAACACCGCACATACGACCAACGCCCCCCACAGTGGCGGCCCCATCCAGGCCAGCCACGCCAGATTGATAAAAGCGCTGCCCAGCAGAGTCACAAACAGTCGATCACCACGTGTGGTTTCAAATCGCAATATACCTTTACGTGGTTGTCCTCCGGGACTGACCGCCTCCCAGACACACATCAGAGCGATCAGAGAACCTATCACTGCAAAAAATATCGCCGTTGGTACAGTCCACGCCATCCAGGCCAGGTCCATGGGTCAGGCCTCCTATACACGACCCAGGGCAAAACCCCGGGCAATGTGGTTACGCACAAAATAGATCACAAGGGCGCCGGGAATCACCGTCAACACGCCCGCCGCCGCCAGCACACCCCAGTCCAGGCCCGACGCCGAGACTGTGCGCGTCATGATTGCGGAAATGGGTTTGGCATCTGTTACCGTCAACGTGCGCGCAATCAACAATTCCACCCATGAAAACATGAAACAGAAGAATGCTGCCACGCCTATCCCCGAGGCTATCAGAGGCATAAATATTTTGCCAAAAAAGCGGGGGAAAGAATAACCATCAATATATGCAGTTTCATCGATTTCCTTGGGCACACTGGACATGAACCCTTCCAGTATCCACACCGCCAGCGGCACATTGAACAGACAATGCGCCAACGCAACGGCGATATGCGTATCAATCAGACCAAAGGCGGAGTACAGCTGAAAAAACGGCAACACAAACACCGCCGGTGGCGCCATGCGATTGGTCAATAACCAGAAGAACAAATGTTTGTCTCCCAGAAACCGGTAACGGGAAAACGCATAGGCGGCTGGCAGTGCAACCGCAAGCGAAATCAGCGTGTTCATCACCACATAGATCATGGAATTGATATAGCCGCTGTACCAGCTGGCATCGGTCAGGATGGTCTGATAATTCTGCAGCGTGAAATTCTGCGGCCACAGGGAGAACGTGGAGAGAATTTCCTGATTGGTTTTGAAACTCATCATCAGCAGCCAGTAAAGCGGCAACATCAGAAACAGAATATATAACGTGGGCACCAGCCAGGCTTTGGATGACCCTGAATTTCTGACAGCCAGGTTCATTGCACCCCTCCCGCTCTGCCATCGGTCACGGAGTCGCTATCCTGATGTGTCATCACGGTGTAGAACACCCAGCTGATGACCAGAATGATCAGAAAATAAATCAGCGACATCGCAGCAGCCGGCCCCAGATCAAACTGACCAATGGCCATCTGTACCAGATCAATGGACAGGAAGGTAGTCGCATTGCCCGGACCGCCACCGGTCACCACAAACGGCTCCGTGTATATCATGAACGAATCCATAAAACGCAGCAGCACCGCAATCACCAGCACCCGTCGCATCTTGGGCAGCTGAATGTACCGGAACACCGCCCAGCGCGACGCCCCGTCAATCCGCGCCGCCTGATAATAGGCATCGGGAATCGACACCAGCCCTGAGTAACACAGCAACACCACCAGACTTGTCCAGTGCCACACGTCCATGACAATCAATGTTATCCAGGCATCCAGGGTGTCCTGGGTATAGTTGTAGTCAATGCCCATTGCGGCCAGCGTATGTCCCAGCAGACCGATATCTACCCTGGCAAACACCTGCCAGATGGTTCCTACCACGTTCCATGGGATCAGCAGCGGCAAGGCCATCAGTACCAGACATACCGACACCCCCCAGCCACGTCGCGGCATGGCCAGCGCCACAGCAATACCCAGGGGAATTTCGATCAGCAGAATGATGGCGGAGAACAGCAGATTGCGCATCAACGAATTATGGAAGCGCTCTGAGGCCAGCACTTCCTGGAACCATTCCAGGCCGACCCAGTAAAACTCGTTGTTGCCGAAGGAATCCTGTACCGAATAGTTCACCACTGTCATCAGCGGAATGATGGCGCTGAACGCCACCAGCAACAGCACCGGCAGCACAAAAAACCAGGCTTTATTGTTCCAGGTCTTCATAGATTCCACCCGACCAGTTGTGAGTTCTGATAGATATTGATCCTGTTGCAGTCAAACTCGACGCAAGGCTCGCTGGGTATGGCTTGATGCTCGGGTACAATAATATCCAGCCGGTGCTTGTTCAGTTTTGCACGGACAATCCGGTGTCGCCCGACATCTTCGATAGCGACAATCTGCACAGGCATGCCCTGCCCCGGATCTGCCAGACGCACAAATTCCGGACGGACACCAAGCTCCATCACGCCTGACAGCACCGGATACTCCCGTGCCAGCACGATACGATGCCCCTCAACAACAGCTTCCTTGCCAGCCACCTCACAAGGCAGTACGTTCATGCCGGGTGATCCTATGAATTTGCCGACAAAGGTATGCTGCGGCGTATCAAACAGTTCCTGAGGTGTCCCCATCTGTACGACTTCGCCGGCGAGCATCACCACGACTTTGTCAGCGAAGGTCAGCGCCTCGGTCTGATCATGTGTCACATAAATCATGGTATGCCCGAACTGGCGGTGAATCTGTTTGAGCTGCGTGCGCAGCTGCCATTTCAGATGCGGGTCAATCACCGTCAGGGGTTCATCAAACAGGATTGCGTTAACATCAGTCCGCACCAGTCCCCGGCCCAGAGAGATCTTCTGTTTATCATCCGCACTCAAACCACGTGCCTTGCGCTTCGCCAGCGCCTCAAGCCCGAGCATGGCAATGGCCTGCTCCACCCGGCGGTCTATTTCCGCAGCCGACAGTTTGTCGCGTCCACGCCGGTTGCGCAGCGGAAAGGCCAGGTTATCTGCGACCGTCATGGTGTCATACAGCACAGGAAACTGGAACACTTGAGCTATATTACGCTGCTCCGTGGGCAAGCTGCTGACGTCTGCATCATCGAATAACAACTGCCCCTCACTTGGCTGCAGCAATCCGGAAATGATATTGAGCAAAGTAGTTTTGCCGCAGCCAGACGGTCCCAGCAGGGCATAGGCACCACCATCATGCCATTCATGCGACAGCGTCTTCAGCGCGTAATTGTTGCCGCCGTCATAGGAGTGCGCAATGTTCTTGAGGGTTATTTTTGCCATGTGCCCTCCGCCTGACGGTCCGGTGCCAGTACCAATTGCCCGGCCTCATCAAACAGATAAATATTGTCCGGCGAAAAGTGAAGCAGTTGCAATCCATCGACATCAACCTGTCGAATACCCTGGGTCAGGCTGACCCACGGCTGCTCAGCAACCTGCAAATGAATATAGGTTTCAGAGCCGGTGATCTCAGTGACTTTTACACGCCCTTCAATTGTACAGCCAGTATTGCCGTCCAGAGTCAGATGCCAGGGACGCAGCCCCAGGGTGTAGTTCGCATCAGGTAAAACCGCCTGTTTTTCCGACAGCGGAACAACATACCGGTCCAGCTGCAATTCGGTGCCACGCTTGCTGACAGGCGCAATATTGAGTGGTGGATCGGAAAAAGTTCTGGCGGTCAGCAAATCAACGGGCCGCTGAAAGACATCAATGGTACGGCCAAACTGGGTCACCCGACCCTCATGCAGGGTAGCAGTATTGCCGCCCAGCAGCAGTGCCTCAGAAGGCTCCGTGCTGGCATAAACCAGGATGGCACCCAGCTCGGCAAAGATACGGGGCAGTTCCTGCCGCAGCTCCTCGCGCAGCTTGTAGTCAAGATTCGCCAGCGGCTCATCCAGCAGCACCAGTTGTGACTCCTTGACCAGCGCCCTGGCAATGGCGGTGCGCTGCTGTTGTCCACCTGACAGTTCCGCAGGACGCTTGTCCAGATAGTCAGTCAAGCGAAGCAGGTCAGCAGCATGACGCACTTTTTTATCAATGTCGGCGGTCGCCAGTCTGGCAACGCGCAGTGGCGAAGCGATATTTTCGTAGATGGTGAGGGTGGGATAGTTGATGAACTGCTGATACACCATGGCAATCCGGCGTTTTTGCACAGGAATACCCAGCACACTGACGCCGTCCAGCAGAATATCTCCACTCGTGGGCTTGTCCAGCCCCGCCATCAGACGCATCAGGCTGGTCTTGCCTGACAGGGTGGGGCCCAGCAGCACATTCATTGATCCGCGTTCCAGCTGCAGGCTGACATCGCGAATGTGATCCTCGTTACCCAGCCGTTTGCTTACACCTGCAAGTTCGAGCATTTATTGCCTCGGCCGGAAAGCGAGCAATACATTGCCAGGTTGCTGGCGGAAACGATCATACCCCGAACCGACAAACAACATCCCGGCGCCGGCAGCCATCGAATGCGAGTCAATTGAACCGCCTCTTGCCTCGATGCCATTGGCTGTCGAAAATTCGATAGCACTATCATATTGGAACAGTATGTCGCCGCTGGCACTGTCAAACACAAAAATCCGCCCATCAATATTGCCGGCCACCACCGCGCCGTCAATTACCAGTGGCATTGCGGAAAATCCATATCGGGCCAGGCAACCCTCAACACGGGTATCCCGGCCATTGGCGCAGTCCGGTGTTGAACGGAACTCCCAGCGTGGCTCACCGGTTGCAATGTCGAATGCATAAACACCCGCCTTTATGACATCGTCTGACAACCTGGCACCGTTTGGATCATTGATTGGCAGGATTACGTTCTGTCCCGCCACGGCTATGCCCCAGTGGTTGCCGCCCAAAGCACCGCCGTTACCCATGCGTTGTTGCCAGACTACCGAGCCGTCATCGGGATCCAGCGCCCAGAGATGGCCTGATTTCTGGCCGGCCACCAGCCTGTCTGTACCATCGGGCAAGGTCACCAGCGCTGCCGCACCGCCGAAGTCCCAGTCCTTGATGATGCTCTGCTCGGGCGACGGACAGTTGGGACCGTACTCACGGCCCGTGCAGGCCATGTTCCATACATCGTTTGCCACGGCCTGAAACGACCACCGCACCTCACCCGTATCTATATCCAGTGCAATAATGGCATTGCTGGTGGTGGTTGCAGGTAATGAGGTGTTCTCACCTGTGGTCACGTAGATTAATCCGCGCTTGATATCCAGACTCGGGCTGGACCAGATCGGCGCCCCGGAAGGCCCCCTCAGCCGCGCACCGGCAGAGTTCACTTCGCCGGTGTACGACGCCTCTGGCATTGTGAAATAGGTCCACAGACGCTCACCTGTCTTTGCATCCAGGGCCAGCACAGCACCACGACCGTCGCAGCATTCGTGCATTGGATCAGCGCCGCGCTGCACACCGGAAGCGGACACCGGCAATATCAGTTTGTCCTGATACGCCAACGGTGCACCCGTCAGCCGGGAATGCACGCCATCATCCACCTCTCCGGAAACCACCCATACCCCCTGCCCTGACATGGGATCCACCGCATGCAGCCGGGCGCGCTCGTCCGTCACATACAGATAGCGACTGCCATCGTTCAGGGTTTCACCAAGGGTTGCGGAGGAACGCAGCGAGACGCCTGCATCGTAGGCCCACTTGATACAGCCGGACTCAGTGTCCAGCGCCAGCAATCTGCCCGTGGCTGCCGCCGGATAAAACAGTGTGGAGCCAGCTACGACAGGCGATGACCGCAACCCGCCAACACCGGGAAAACCCAGCGCCCAGGCCAGCTCCAGATTTGCCAGAGCATCCTTGTCGAGCCCGCTTTGCGCAGCACTGAGTTGCCTGCTGAAACCGGGGTTTCCGCCGGCACTGGCCAATGACACGTGGTCCAGACTGATGCCCATCCGCTCTGCAGAACACACATTCTCCGTGATCCATTCGTCAGACACGGCATCAAGTGCCAGATAGTCAATAACAGCTTCACGCTGCTCCTCGGTCAGCCCCTGACCCTGGGCAGACATCAATCCACCGACAAGCGTGAAACGGAGCGCATCAGCAGTCATGGATTGAAGTGTTTCAATAGCAGCAGCACGGGGATCGCCGCCTTCATGGCAGGCAGCGCAGTAGCGATCATACACATCGCGCCCGGGATGGGCAGCCGCATCGGGCTGCTGGGCATAAATATGGGCGGCCAGGCTGCTGAGCAGCAACGCCAGCGCGGATAGTCCTAGAATACGCATATTACTTCTCGTTATTTTAACGTTTTACAGGAGAAGTAAGTTAATCAGAAAATATCCACGCTGACCAGCCATTCAGACGTATCAGGAACCCAACCGGTAACGCAGCTTGATTACCAGCGTATCCACAACCGGATCACTCCAGGCCTGTTGCAGCAACCCGCCATACTCATCAAAGGTACTTCCCGGCAGATTGCCACCACGGGTGTAGACGATGAACAGATCCGACAGTGGCGCAATCTCCCAGCGATAACGCGCCTGGAATGTCATGCGACTGATGGAGAAATCGTCACTGGTCAGATTTGGTTTAGGCACTTCCTGCAATGGCTCAATCCGGTTCGGATTTACCTGCAAAAATTTATTTTCAAATGCTTTCAGACCAGTCCATTGCATACCAAATCTCAGTTGCTGGTTGGCGCTGATAAAATAGTCCAGCGTGAATTTGGGAGACCATTGCGTTGCTTCATAACTGGTATATCGACCGTTACCGCGATACACCAACAGACCTTCCCGGACCGCATAGGAAACATCAACATTCAGAGAGAAGTTATCAACCGGGCGATAGCTGATTCCCGCCGAGGTTGTCAGGTATTTTTCGCCCAGATCTTCTGTGTTTGCATCTATGCCCAGGCTGTAGCGTATTTTCTGCGCAGGATCCGAGTCCCAGTTGCTGACGAACTGCCACCGGCCCGGCACGGAATAGTCACCGCTGCCTCTGCCCAGCCTGTCTTCCACCCGGCGGTGATAATACCGCAGGCTTGAATTGATAGACTGGTTATTGAGCAGAGTCATATTCAGGGAACCGAATATTCCCTGTCTTACCCAGTCGTTATTTTTGTTCCAGTGATTAAACACAAATATGCTGATGTTGCGGGACAGGAGTCCTTCAATATTCGACTCATTCCGATTGTAGTTATAATCAAAATGCATCAGGTCATTTCGCGTCAGGAAACCCAGTGTGTTCAAATCAAGTTTATCGTCGTGATAACCGGCAGCAATGCGGTGCGAACGACCGCGTTGTGGCTGGAATGTCAGATCCGCAGTTGCGCCAGAGCCTTCGGTTCCATTGACATCACTGTGCAGCACCTGACCATCAAATATCCAGCGCGCGTCCGCCGAAAAGTAATGCATGTCGATGCCGTTGACCGTTGCGTCAATGGCGGAGTGAGACACATTGGTACCCATCCAGCCGATGGAGCGTCTGCCGCCACCCAGTGTATCCTCGTAAAGCAAACGACCCACCGTGAAGTCCCTGCCCTCGGACTGAAGCCTGACCTGAGAGCCATCTGCGGCCGTGCCGCGGATCTCCATATCATCTTCCATTGCGACCAGTGTACCGTAGCGCCAACTGCCACTTTGTCCGGTAAACTTGGCTGCCCCGATCAAGTCGCTGGGGGCACTGACATCTGTGGCAACAGTCGACACGCCGGCCGGAATATCAAAACGGGCAGCGCCACCAATCCGCCGGGTATTCAGCATGGAAGTGGGACCACCGGGTCCGCGTGCACTCTGATTACGCGGTGAAGTAACAAACACATCCTGACCTTCCAGGAAAAACGCTCTTTTCTCCGGGAAGAATGTTTCGAACGCCGTCAGATTTACAACCACATCATCGGACTCAACATTGCCAAAGTCAGGGTTGATACTGGCCGAAAGCTGAGTATTGGAACTGGGGCGCCAGAAAACCTCGGCACCAACGCGCATATCAGTTTCATCCCGGATGCCATCATAGCTACCTGAGATATACGGGTAATAAGTGACCTGGGTGCGAGGCTCGATATCCTGTAATTCGAAGCGATGAAATGCAGACAGAAACTCATTGACGGTACTGGGCAAAGGCGGAAAAGACCAGGTTTCATTCAAGTGGCCTACCTGACGCTCGGTATAAAAACCGATCTGGCGTGTTTCACCTGACACTTGCGGCAGTGCCATCATGGACCAGGGGATGAAGTATTCGGCCACCCAGCCACCGTCTACAACACTGGTTTCTGCATCCCATGGACCATCCCACTGCATGTTGAACTGACGTTCAGCCAGAATGGTACCGTCAGTTTTGGAGCCTCCCAGATTGACGCGCATCATATATCCATACAAACCGTCGCCGGATGCATCGATACTGATGACTACCCCATCGCGCTCCAGCCGGGTATCACGCGGGGTCATACGAGCCACCAGCGTATCGGCGTCCTGGTAGTTCATTACACCTACATAGATGCCGCGTTCTGTATAGAAAATCCGGGTTTCTGTGCGCAGGGAACTTTCGGCAAGCGTATCGGGCGTGATAACCCTCATACCATCAATCGTGGGAACCTGCTGCCAGACGGCCTCATCAAGCCGGCCGTCGAGTACTATCCTGACCTGATCTTCCTCCATGCGGGTCAGTTGCGGCACCGCCTGTTGGGCGTAACCAACCTGAAGGAACAATAAAAACGTCAGGAATAACAATAGCGAAGCAAGCCGATTGTGGACGGCCAGTCGGTTGGATTTCATAAATATCTGCCCTGATTTCTGAACCTTCGGGTTCGTTTCTTTTTGGTTATTCAGGGACTATAGCGTGAAGCAGGGAAATCAACGAGTCAGGGCTACAATTAGTTGCAATTGGCCTGATTACCAGTGGGCGGCACCAGGAACCAGCGCAATATTTCATGCTCGTCACACAGATTCAGCTTCGTTGACGGTTGCAAGCCGGCAGGGTCAGCGATGATCGCATGCAAAGTATGCTCTGCAGCTTTCAACTCTTCGGCGAGAGACCGGTGAACCGGTTCCGCACAGGCATTGGCACCGATTGCCCCCACACCAGCAAGACCAGATGTATCCCGCCAGTCTATAGTATCTATCAGATCCATGCGTGCTGCGGTTGTATCCGCATAGCGCCAGACACCTGATGTCTGGTCGTAGTGATAATAGGGCAACAAGCGCCAGCCGTACTGCGCGACCAGCTCCAACGCACTCATCAGGTACTCGTATTCTTCATCATCAATAAAGTAGTTGAAGTTCAACCTCACCCAGCCAGGTCGCATAACTGCCACACCCGCCGTGACCGCCGCTTCAATCTGCCTGCTGTAGTCCATATCCATGCGCAGCAGACTATGGGCGTAGGGTCCGGCGCAAGAGCAACCCCCGCGCACCTGGATACCAAACAGATCATTCAGGACGGAAACTACAAAACCGTAATGCAACTCTTTGTCGCCGTGGCGAAACCGCAGCGCAAATATTGGCAGACGCGGGGCGTCAGCGCTACCGAGCACCTCAATGTTCCGACAGGCACGCAGCCGGGTCATGACACGGGCGGCCATATTGCCCTCGCGCTCCTCAATTTCATCGATGCCCACCTGTTGCTGCAATGAGAAAACCAGACCTGCACGAATGGATTCGACAATGGCTGGCGTTCCACCCTCCTCCCTGCGCTCAATATCACTGATGTAGACGTGATCAACCGGCGTCACGTATGACACTGTGCCGCCACCCACCATGACCGGAACCTTATTCTGAAACAGTTGCTGCTTGGCAATCAGGATACCCGGTGTACCCGGGCCACCAACAAACTTGTGAGGTGACAGAAACACGGCATCCAGTGGCACCGCGCCGTTCATGTCTATCCGCACATACGGCCCTGCCGCTGCATAATCCCAGCAGGCCAGCGCACCAAATCGCTTGAGCAACGCGGTGACAGCGGGAACATCACTTTTGATGCCCGTGACATTGGAGGCTGCCGAGAAGCTGCCTATCAATTGTGGGTTGCCCGCATGCCGGCGCAACGCCTGCTCCAGGGCTGTCAAATCAATATTGCCGCGGTCATCCAGCGGGATGACTTCAACCTGCGCAATACTTTCGCGCCATGGCAACTCATTGGAGTGGTGTTCATATGGCCCGATAAAAACCACGGGGCGCTTACCTGGTGGCATGTCTGCCATAGGCTTGTTGCGCAGCCCCATAACATCAATCAACTTGTTTATTGCTGCGGTTGCCCCTGATCCGCAAAACACAACCTTGTCGTCAGCCCCCGCATTGACTGCACGGCGGACTGCCGCACGCGCCGATTCCCGCCAGGCGGTGGTTCGGGCGCCAGTGTAGGTGGTTTCAGTGTGCGTATTGGCATAATACGGCAACACCTGCTGGCGGATAAAATCCTCGATAAACCCCAGGCTACGTCCCGATGCCGTGTAGTCGGCGTAAACCAGCGGTTTGCTGCCGAAAGGTGTCCGGATAGCGCACCGCTGCCCTATTACATCATTGCGAATTTTGTCGATCAGTTCATTTTTCATGCCTGCCATGATACTGAACAAGCTGTGGCACATTGTTCCCATTTGAACCAAATAGCAGTAATATTTCGGAACAACGTTTCACTAAAATATATTATAGTGAAACAATTTTCTTGCCGAGAGGAACATCATGGATCAGCAGGACACAAAATTGTTACGCTTGATGCAGGCCGACGCAGCGCTGTCGGTCGCAGAACTGGCGGACCGCACCAATATGTCAAAATCCGCCTGCTGGCGACGTATTCAGAAGCTGGAACAGAGCGGCGTCATCCGCCAGCGCGTCACATTGCTGAATCCACAACGGGTGGGGCTGGGACTGACCGTGTTCATCAGCATTCGCACCAATCAGCATAATGCGGCGTGGGCCGCCAATTTTGACAGAGTGGTCAACAGTGTTGAGGGCGTGCTGGAGGTTTACCGGCTTGGGGGTCAAATCGACTATCTGATCAAGGCGGTGGTGGCCGATATGCCAGGTTATGATCGGTTGTACCAGCGGCTGATTGGCGCTGACCTGTTTGATGTAACCGCCAGTTTTGTGATGGAAGAAATAAAGACCACCACGGAACTTCCCATCTGAACACACTGCCGGGAAGTATTTTTAGGCCAGTTCATATTTTTAAGTCAGTTCTCTGGCAATCATGCTCAGGGCACAGTAATCTGACACAAACAACCAGTATAACAACGAACAAAAAGCAGGGGACAACATGACGCTGAATGATGAATTGATTCACGAGATAGATCTGCTACTGAAATTCGACCTCAGTAGCGCACTGGTCGGCCTGAAAGTTCACAGCAATGCCGACGCCCAGGTCATTGCCGCTGCCAAACGCCTGTATCAGAAGGAACTGGTGGAGCATGAGGACGGTGGCTGTCTCACCGCACTCGGGCATGAGGCTGCCGAGCATCTGCAGGCCGCGCAGCAGATTCTGACGTCTGCTTAAACCAGGCCAGCGCCCGGCACACGCACCCAGCCCTCCATCAGCACCCGGGCGCTGCGGCTCATGATGGCTTTTTTCACGATCCACTCACCGTCAACCTGTGTGGCTTCCGCGCCTACCCGCAGACTCCCGGAGGGATGACCAAACGTTACTGCAGTGCGAGTGCCGCCTCCCGCCGCCAGATTGACCAGTGTACCGGGAATAGCTGCAGCTGTGCCGATTGCCACTGCCGCAGTGCCCATCATGGCGTGATGCAGCTTACCCATAGACAACGCGCGCACCACCAGATCAATATCGACCGCATTAACAGCCTTGCCGCTGGAGGAGACATAGTCAGCTGACGGTGCAACAAAGGCTACCTTGGGCGTATGCTGCCGGTTGGCAGCTTCATCAATGTGCGCTATCAAGCCCATTTTCAGCGCGCCATGGGCCCGGACGGACTCAAACATTGCCAGTGCTGATTCGTCATTATTGATTGCATCCTGAAGCTCTGTCCCCTTATAACCAATCGCATCCGCATTGATAAAAATAGTTGGGATACCGGCATTGATCAATGTTGCGTGAATCCTGCCAAGGCCCGGCACATCCAGCTCATCAACCAGATTGCCGGTGGGAAACATGGCGCCGCCCTCTTCCCCGTCATCGGCCGGATCCAGAAATTCGAGTTGTACTTCAGCGGCAGGAAAAGTCACCCCGTCCAACTCAAAATCACCGAGCTCCTGTACCTGTCCGTTGCTGACCGGCACGTGGGCAATAATGGTCTTGCCGATGTTCGCCTGCCAGATGCGTACCGTACATAGTCCGTCCTGCGGAACACGTGCCGGATCGATCAGACCCTTGCTGATGGCAAACCCACCAACAGCCGAAGAGAGATTGCCGCAATTACCGCTCCAGTCTACAAAGGCCTTGTCAATGGCGACCTGACCAAACAGATAATCGACATCATGATCCGCCCTTTTGCTTTTGCTCAGAATGACGGTTTTGCTGGTGCTGGACGTTGCACCACCCATGCCGTCTATCTGCTTGCCGTAAGGATCCGGACTGCCTATAACCCGAAGCAATAAACTGTCACGCGCCGCACCCGGCACCTGCGCCGCGACCGGCAATTCGTCAAGCAGGAAGAACACACCTTTACTGGTACCGCCGCGAATATAGGTGGCAGGCACTCTTATCTGTGACTCATGATGCATTTGACTGCTCCAGAAAATCCTGGGCAAAACGCTGCAGCACGCCGCCTGCCTCGTAGATGGACACCTCTTCATTGCTGTCCAGCCTGCAGGTGACAGGTACTTGCAGTGTCTCACCATTCAACCGTGTTATTACCAGCGTCAACTGCTCACCCGGCAGACGTTCTCCGATTACATCAAACACCTCGGTACCGTCAATCCCCAAGGTTTTGCGGGTAGTACCGGTAGCGAACTCCAGCGGCAACACACCCATACCAATCAGATTGGTGCGATGGATGCGCTCAAAGCCTTCGGCCACAATCGCCTCCACACCTGCCAGCCGGACACCTTTGGCGGCCCAGTCCCGCGACGAACCCTGACCATAATCCGCACCGGCAATAATGATCAGTGGTTGCTTGCGACCCATATAGGTTTCGATGGCCTCCCACATGCGCACCACGTTACCTTCGGGCTCAACGCGCGCCAGTGATCCCTGCTTGACCTTGCCATCCACCACGGCCATTTCATTAATCAGTTTGGGGTTGGCAAAGGTTGCACGCTGTGCGGTCAGATGATCGCCACGATGGGTGGCATAGGAGTTGAAGTCTTCTTCTGGCACGCCCATTTTGTGCAGGTATTCTCCGGCCGCACTGTCCATCATGATGGCATTGGACGGCGACAGATGGTCGGTCGTGATGTTGTCACCCAATACCGCCAGCGGCCGCATCCCCTTCAGCGGTCGCTCACCGGCCAGCGCGCCTTCCCAGTAGGGCGGGCGTCGGATATAGGTGCTCTGTGGCCGCCACTGGTAAAGCGGTTCGGTTCTGTTTTCTGCATCGCGGGTAATATCAAACATCGGTATATACACGTCGCGGTACTGCTGCGGTTTGACACTTTGCCGGACCAGTTCATCTATTTCATCATCACTGGGCCAGATGTCTTTTAATGTCACTGGCTGACCATTACTGTCAACACCCAGAGCATCTTTTTCGATATCAAAACGGATGGTGCCGGCGATAGCGTACGCCACCACCAGCGGCGGCGACGCCAGGAATGCCTGTTTGGCATAGGGATGAATACGACCATCAAAATTACGGTTACCCGACAGCACCGCGGTTGCATACAGATCCCGATCCAGCACTTCCTTCTGTATCACCGGGTCAAGTGCGCCACTCATGCCATTGCATGTAGTACAGGCAAAACCCACCACACCAAAACCCAACTTCTCCAGTTCGGGCAGCAGATGCGCTTCCTGCAGATACATTTCTACAGTTCTGGATCCAGGTGCCAATGATGTTTTGACCCATGGCTTGCGTGTCAGGCCGAGTCTGTTGGCGTTGCGTGCAATCAGGCCAGCGGCAATCATGTTGCGCGGATTACTGGTGTTGGTGCAACTGGTGATGGCCGCAATAATCACGGCGCCATCAGGCATCATGCCAGCTTCATTTTCAACCTTGCCACTGATGCCACGCGCCGCCAGTTGCGACGTTGGCAAAAGTGCGTGGGGATTGGACGGTCCCGCCAGTGAACGGATCACACTGGACAGATCAAACCTCAGAATGCGTTCATACCTGACTTGCGTCAGGCTGTCTGCCCAAAGACCCGTTTGCCGTGCAAACTGCTCCACCAGGGCGATCTGCTCGTCCTCCCGACCGGTCAATTTAAGATAATCAATGGTTTGCTCATCAATGTAGAACATGGCTGCCGTGGCACCATACTCTGGTGTCATATTGGAGATCGTTGCACGATCGCCCACAGTCAGGCGTGATGCCCCCGGACCGAAGAATTCCAGATACGCGCCAACCACCCGCTCGCGGCGCAGAAACTCCGTCAGCGCCAGCACCATGTCCGTGCTGGTAATCCCCGGCTGCAGTTTGCCTGTCAGCTCAACGCCCACTACGTCCGGCAACCGCATCCAGGACGCGCGGCCGAGCATCACACTTTCCGCTTCCAGCCCGCCGACACCAACGGAAATCACACCCAGTGCATCAACCATGGGTGTATGACTGTCAGTTCCAATACAGGTATCTACAAACGTCACGCCATCACGCACCTGCACCACCGGTGACATTTTCTCCAGATTGATCTGGTGCATGATGCCATTGCCGGGCGGGATTACATCAACGTTTTTAAAGGCGGTTTTGGTCCAGTTGATGAAATGGAACCTGTCATCGTTGCGACGGTCCTCAATTGCCCGGTTTTGCTCAAAGGCATCTTTTTCGAAACCGGCATGTTCTACCGCCAGCGAGTGATCAACAATCAGTTGCGTCGGCACCACGGGGTTAACCCGTGAAGGGTCACCCCCCTGCTCTGCAATGGCATCGCGCAATCCTGCAAGATCCACCAGTGCCGTTTGCCCCAGAATATCGTGACAGACCACTCTGGCCGGGTACCAGGGAAAGTCGAGATCACTGCGGCGCTCGATCAACTGCCTCAGGGATTCGTTCAGGGTTTGCGGATCACAACGGCGCACCAGGTTTTCTGCCAGCACACGTGAAGTGTACGGCAACCTGTCATAGGCGCCGGGCTGAATCGCATCAATTGCTTCTCGAGCATCAAAATAGTCCAGTTGCTGGCCCTTGAACAGCGGACCCGGCAATGGTTTTCGAAATTTCGTGTTTATCATATTAACGCTCGTTGACCGGAGTCACTTTGCGTGGCTGAGGGCCGGTATACTCGGCGCTGGGCCGGATAATCCGATTATCAGCGCGCTGCTCCATGACATGTGCAGCCCAGCCGGTCAAACGACTCATGACGAATATTGGCGTAAACAGTTTGGTCGGAATGTCCATGAAGTGATAGGCCGACGCGTGGAAAAAGTCAGCATTGCAAAACAGTTTTTTCTCACGCCACATGACTTCTTCGCAGCGTACTGAAACCGGGTACAACACCGTGTCGCCCACATCGCTGGCGAGTTTTTCTGCCCAGGATTTAATGATGGCATTACGCGGGTCAGACTCTTTGTAGATTGCATGCCCAAAACCCATGATCTTTTCCTTGCGAGCCAGCATGCCCAGCATTTCCTGTTCCGCATGATCAGCACTGGTGAATTTTTCTATCATCTCCATTGCCGCCTCATTGGCGCCGCCGTGCAATGGGCCACGCAAGGTGCCGATAGCACCGGTTATGCAACTGTGCATATCGGACAGCGTTGAAGCACATACCCGGGCTGTAAATGTGGAAGCGTTGAACTCATGCTCGGCATACAGGATCAACGAAACATTCATTACCTGCTCGTGCAGCTTGTTGGGTTTACTGCCACGCAACATGTGCAGAAAATGTGCGCCCATCGACTCATCATCAGTGTTTTCATCAATGCGTACACCATCGTGACTGTAGCGGTACCAGTAGCAGATGATGGACGGAAAGATAGCCAGCAGACGGTCTGCTGCCGCGCCCTGCTGCTGGAAATTTTCCTCGGTCTCCAGGTTCCCCAGCATGGAGCAACCGGTACGCATCACATCCATGGGATGCGCAGATTTCGGTATCCGCTCCAGCACTTCTTTCAAGGCCCTGGGAAGACCACGCAGGCTTTTTAACACTGACTTGTATTCAGTCAGTTCGGCGCGGTTTGGCAGATGTCCTTTCAGGATCAGGTACGCGACCTCTTCAAACTCACAGTTATCTGCCAGGTCCTGCAGATCGTAACCTCGATAGGTTAAACCTGAGCCGGACACGCCAACTGTTGACAAGGCGGTTTTACCTGCGATCTGGCCGCGCAATCCGGCGCCACTTAGTACTTTTGCATCTGCCATGAATTTTCTCCTCGTGTTCAATGATTCGGCAAGCGTGTTGTTCAGGATTTCTTCTGTTTTGCAAACAGCTCGTCCAGGTGTTCTTCATAAACGTGGTAATCAATGCGATCGTACAACTCCATACGTGTCTGCATGGTGTCAATGACATTCTGCTGGGTACCGTCACGTCGAATCGCCATGTATACATTCTCGGCCGCCCTGTTCATGGCACGGAAGGCTGATAATGGATACAGCACCAGGGAAACATCCACTGATGCAAGTTCTTCTGTTGTGAACAGGGGTGTGGAGCCGAATTCGGTGATATTGGCCAGAACTGGCACATCCAGACGATCAGTAAACTTTTTGTACATGGACAGTTCTGTGATCGCTTCCGGAAAGATCATATCGGCACCGGCTTCGATACAGGCAGCCGCTCGATCCAGTGCCGCATCCAGCCCCTCAACTGCCAGCGAATCAGTGCGCGCCATGATGACAAAACTGTCATCGGTCCGTGCATCCACCGCAGCCTTGATGCGGTCAACCATCTCCTGCTGACTGACAATTTCCTTGTTGGGACGGTGACCACAACGCTTGGCCCCCACCTGATCTTCAATATGCATGGCTGCCGCGCCAAACTTGATCATCGACCTGACGGTGCGCGCCACATTAAATGCACTGGCACCAAAACCGGTATCCACATCTACCAGCAAAGGCAGATCACATACATCGGTAATACGGCGCACATCCGTCAGCACATCATCCAGACCGGAAATACCCAGATCCGGCAAGCCAAGCGAACCGGCGGCTACGCCACCACCTGACAGATAGATGGCTTTAAACCCGGCACGTTTGGCCAGCAATGCGTGATTGGCATTGATGGCACCAATTACCTGCAGAGGATGTTCCTCTGCAACAGCATCCCGGAAGCGCTGGCCTGGTGTTTTGTTCATGGGTCATTCCTCTTTTAACAGTCGATGTTCAATATTGCGGCGCGATGCGCTGATGTGTCGACGCATCAGCATTTCTGCCAGTTCACCATCGCGTTCGGCGATGGCCTGAATAATTCTGTGATGTTCGGCAAACGCCTGCTGGGGGCGCTTGGGCGTGGTGGAATAGCGATACCGGTACATGCGCAGCAGATGGTACAGGTCTCCGCACAGCATATTACTCAACGTCTGATTCCTGCTGCCCTGAATGATCAGAAAATGTATATCCAGATCACCCTCCTGCTGATAGTAGGACACATTGGTCTGCAGGCCGCTGTGCTGTTCGTGCCTGGCCAGCACCACACGCAATGCCTCAATTTCATCATCAGTCATGTGCTGCGCGGCCAGTCTGCACGCCATTCCCTCCAGGGCCTCGCGCACATAATAGAGCTCGATCAGCTCTTCGTAACTGAGCGAGGCGACTCTGATGCCTGCATGCGGAATACGCACCACCAACCGACGTCCTTCCAGGCGCCTGATGGCCTCGCGCAACGGGCCCCGACTGATTCCAAATGCGTTGCTCAGGTATTGCTCACTCAGGCGCGTGCCGGGGGCAATTTCTCCTTTGACAATCGCATTCTGGATGCGTTCAAAGGCGCCATCGGACAGCGTTGCCGTGGCAACCTTGGCTTCCGGGAGCTGTAGTTCCGCGGCTCTCTCGGCAGCAGAGTGACTTTCAAAGGCCACGGCGTCAGAATCTGTCAATTGTAGATAATCCTGCCAAATAATTGGTGATACGGCGCTTTATTTGGCAGAATCATGCGCTTCTAATTACAGATTGTCAACAATCGGCTTGCAGGCGACAACAATGACATTAAAACTTTTTCCGTCCCAGTCGCGCATGGACGTGTAATCGTGCTCAAGGAAAGTGCTTTCGAAACCGCTGCTTTCCAGCATGCCAGCCAGCTCACTAAACGACAGTGCTGACATATGATGGTGATCCTCCCAGCGTTGCGCGCCATCGGGACCGTCCCGGGTGATTGTGAGGCGCAGATCCAGCACATCGCCTCGTCCCCGATAATGCCAGCCTGACTCAAAAATCAATCTGGAGTCACCTTCCTGCAACTGCGTCGTGACCGGATGAGCCTGACAGGCGCCGGCCGCATCTACCGCGTTGAAAATGAATATGCCGCCCGGTTTTAATGCCCGCCAGACACACCGCAAAGTCTCGAGCAGTTTTTCCGGAGGATAGCTGTAATGAATGGAATACAGAAAGCAGGTCACCAGATCAAACGCACCGGTTTCATCCAGTTCAGCCATATCCGAGAGCAACAATCGGGCAGAGGGTACTTTCAGGCTGGCAAGCTGCAGCATCCGGGCACTGTTATCCAGCCCGGCAAGACTGAATCCCTGCGCCTCCATGTATTGCAGATGAGGACCGGTACCGCAGGCAAGATCCAGGTAGTCACGCCCGCCAGAGCTGGCAAAACAACTGAACGCCCGACTGGCAAATGCACATTGCTCAGCGTAGTCCACTTCCGCACAAAACTGATCGTAATAGCCCGACAGACTGGCGTACAAATTTGCAATATCAGACATGCCTTATTCCATGAGCATTGTATGGCGGATGAGTTACATATCATTGGTCGGCGCGCATTTTTACCGCCATTGCTGTACATGGCAATACCAGCTGTCATAATGTTTGGAAAACAATAATGGAGCAACCGGTCATGGTCGGATCAAGAACAATCAAACATCTGGCGACTGTTTCTGTCTATCTCTGGCTTACTGTAGCCTCCACATCAGCCCTGCCGCAACCAGCACCATGGTACGGCGTCCCCCTGCCTCCCACCTTTTCTGCACACACTATTCCGGCCATTGTCGGCAACCGCGGCCCTGCACCTGCCTTTGTGCCAACGGGTGAAGTACAGTTTGACGAGCTGCGTGGCGACCGGTTGTTGCAGGACCTGCACGCCATCATTGCGTTTTCCCACGCAAGTCGTGAACAGCAGGAGCTTGGCGGAAACCAGATGTGGGGGCGTGTTGCCGGATTCCCCTCCGGCGAGGCCAGTGCAAACTGGGCGGCACAGCAATTCCGCAACACCGGCATTGAACAGGTGATGATACAGTCATTCGATCAGGACGATGACGCAAGTCTGTGGCTACCTGTAAAGTGGGAAGTACGACTGCTGGCAGACAGTGTTGCTGGCCCCGGCAGCGAAGATGTGGTGCTGACAACTGCGGTCGCCCTGGCACCCTCGCAGATTCCTGGCGGCACACTGGAAGCACCACTGATCTATGTCGGTACAGCGCGTCCGGCGGAGTTGGCGCATATGGATGTACGTGGAAAAATTGCGATTCAACACATCACGCCACAGGCCCATCTGGTTTTCGAGCGCGCCGCTGCCGTGCCAAGGGCCCAGGATCTGATGGCACGTGGTGCTGTCGCCGTACTCAATATAATTGATCAACCCGGCAATGAAATGGCGCGCGACCTGACCAACTGCGGCGGCCCCTGTTTCAATATCGGCGGTCGCGATGGCGTATTTCTGACCAATGTGCTGGACGCCGCAGCCAACCAGGGCCACCACGGTCAATTGCGCGCCCGGCTGTCACTTGAAGCACGCGAGCATAGCGGTCTGACGGGACAGAATGTAATTGCTGTCATCCCTGGCGCCTCGGATGAAACCGTTGTACTCAATGCGCATGTTGATGCCTGGTACGATGGTGCTGGTGACAATGGCGATGGAGTCGCCGTCATGCTGGCTCTAGCGCGACATTTCAGCCGACCGGAAATTGAACTGGAGCGGACACTGGTGCTGGTCGCCAGCGCAGGTCATCATACTACGGGACTGAACGGCCCACGCAACGCCGTTCGCATGAACCCGACGCTGTTCAGTAACAGCGTACTGATCTTTAATCTGGAACACGTGGCACAACGTAATTTTTCGCCGGCACGCAGTGTATTGCCCGATGGGTATCGCGAGTTTATTGCTGACTCCGGCGAAGCACCTATTGTGGCTGGCATTACCAATGAATCGGCGTTCCTGCAGTCCCTGTTCGATAAAGGCGTGCAGCGCTACGGCACCAATTTTGTCTCCGGCAATTCAACCATGGCCAGTGGTGAAGGCGGTGGCTATCGCGCAGCGGGTGTGCCCATAATCACCACCATGCAGGCGCCGCCCCTGTACCATACCAGCGGTGAGGTTGCCGAGGCAATTTCAGTGCCGGGCATGGAGCGTATGGCACGCTTCATGGCCTGGTTTGTCAAACAGGTGGATCAGGCGCCACGCACGGACATCAATCCATAGAATTACAAAGGTAATCATTCATGCAATTTGGCGACATCAATGTCACGCTGGAAAACCACGTCGCAATCGTTGAAATCCAACGACCACCTTACAATTTTTTTGATGTCGCGCTGATCGAAGATCTGGCCGATGCCTTTGATGCCATGGATGAAGACCCGGCCTGCCGTGCACTGGTGCTCGCGGCACAGGGCAAAGCCTTTTGCGCCGGCGCCAATTTCTCCTCCGGCCCGTCTGTGCTGGAGCAGTCTGACGGCAAGGGTCGCAACCCCCTGTATGTGGCAGCCGTTCGATTATTCAGCAATAAAAAACCAGTCGTTGGTGCCATCCAGGGAGCTGCGATTGGCGGTGGCCTTGGCCTGGCGCTGGTGCCTGATTTCCGGGTCACCTGCCCCGAGGCCAGCTTCGGCGCCAATTTCACCAAGCTAGGTTTCCACCCCGGGTTTGGTCTGACCCACACCCTGCCGGCAATCATCGGGCAACAAAAGGCAGCACTGATGTTTTACACCGGACGGCGCATCAAGGGCGAACAGGCCTTTGAGTGGGGCCTGGCCGACTTTCTCACCAGTGCCGGTCAGGTGCGCAGCGAAGCCATCGCTCTGGCGCAGGAGATCGCTGGCAATGCACCACTGGCAGTCATGTCGGTGCGTGCGACCATGCGTCAGGGCCTGCCTGAAATGTTAAACGCTGTCACTGATCACGAAGCCGGTGAACAGGACTGGCAGCGTTTGACCGAGGACTTCAAAGAGGGCGTGGCATCTGTGGCCGAGCGCCGAGCGGGTGTGTTCAAAGGCAAATGACAGCAGGAGCACCGACACTGGTAACACTAACGCAAGTAACTCTGACATTAGCAGCACTGACACAGGGGACACTGATACAGGTGACATTCCATGTCTGAACAGTTTCGCAAGTTGCTGGCCCAGCGGCAGACCACGCCGGTTTCCATCACTCCCCACATCGGAATTGTCACACTGCAGTTTCAGCTCTATGGCATTCCCGACCTGAAAGCCAAGCGCAAAGCGATGAACGCCATGCGGATGATATGGGGCAAGGAGGCGGATCTGGCAGTGGCGGAAACCGGCGACTTTGAAGCGCTGGACAGTGCAACCTGGAGTATCGTTGCCATCGGTGGCACGTCACAACAATTGACTGCGCGACTGGATCAGGTAGAAAAAGCAATTGCGCAAAAGATTGATGCACCAATCCTTGAGGTGCAACGCGAAATACTCTGAACGCGGACCGAAAAGCAGCTTAAGTGCTTGATTATATCCACACAATTAGCGAGACTTAGGGCGTTCGGTTTATCTCAACAAAGTACAGGAAAATCACAAATGAAATCATTAAAGAAGTGTCTTTTTGCACCTGCAGCCCTCGTCGTTGGCAGCCTGCTCGCTGTATCAGCACCGCTGGCGAGCGCCCAGGAAATCGAGCGCAAAGGTGAAGGCCGTCATTTTTACACCACCATCCGTGTGCCGGCCAATGCCGAATTCATGTATCTGAGCGGCGCCGGCGCGGCCCGTCAGGAAGACGGAACCTGGGGTGATATGGCCCAGCAGACCAGAGATACACTGAACGGATTCAAGCAGAAACTGGAGGCTGAAGGCTGGTCAATGTCCGACGTCATTCAGGTACGTGCTTTTGGCGTGGCCGATGATAATGACTTTCTGGACTTTGATGGCTTCAACACAGCCTATCGCGAATTCTTCGGCACGGAAGAAAATCCGATGAAGCCGGTACGCTCTTTTGTTGAAATCAAGGATCTGGTCGTTGATGGCTGGCTGATCGAGATAGAAATCCGCGCGGCACGCGTCCCCTGATCAACGTCTACCGGTTCAGGCTGTAACAATGCCCAGATTCAAGGCCGGACAACAGATTCTGACTGCGCTGTGCCTGCTCCTGGGCAGCGCAGTCGGTTTTGCTCAACCGCCGGGCTGGTCAGCCCTGCTTGAACCAGAGCAACTGGCGCAGATTCTTGATATACACAACTCCGACCGGCCAGATCAGCCGGTCCGTATACTGCGTGTCACCGGGGACTACGCTGCAGGTCACATTCCAGGCGCTGTCTCAGCGCCATACGCACAGTTTCGTGGACCACAGGACAATGCCGGGCAACTGCCTGCTATCGGCTCATTGCAGACTCTGGTACAACATCTGGGTATCGATGCCGCCACACCGGTGGTGGTTGTCCACCAGGGCAACAGTGCCGCGGATATGGGCGCGGCAACGCGGGTGTACTGGACCCTGAAGTCACTTGGTGTGCAACATCTTGCCGTGCTTGATGGCGGATTTCAACGCTGGCAGTCAGCAAATCTGCCCATCAGTACAACATCAGTCACCGTCACCCCAACAACTTTTCTGCCGCAATGGCAGGATACCTGGCGCATCAGTACTGCGGAACTGGAGCAACGTCTTGATGACCCGACACTGCTTCTGATCGATGCCAGATCAACAGATTTTTTTAACGGCAGACAATCGGTTGCCAGTCGGCCCGGGACTATTCGCGGCGCCGTCAATCTCGGTTTTGAAAGCTGGTTTGAAGGCAATTCGTTGCAGTCAACGTCTGCTATGCAGCATTTACTGGCCAGCAGCATTAACGTTAGTCCGGGTTCGCAGCCAGTGACGTTCTGCAATACCGGGCACCTGGGATCTATCAACTGGTTTGTGCTGAGCGAGCTGGCAGGACTGGAAAACACCCGTTTGTATGCTGAAAGTGTGGTCGAGTGGTCGCAGAATGCCAGACCGATGGATAACCAGCCTGGGCGCCTGGCCCACTACTGGTCGCTGACCCGAACCTGGCTCAGCTCCCTGGTCGGGCAGTAAACGATTGTGATCAACACCATTGCAACACGCAAACAGACTCTTTTTACACCCTCCGGCGTGAAATCTGCTATCCCTTTACTGGCGGTGGCAACAGTCGTTGCCACGTTTGCCCTGGCCGGCCCGCGCGCAGCGTTGCTCTTGATGATCGGAGTGGGATTTGGACTGGCACTTGAAGGTCTGCGCTTCGGATTCGCCGGCCCCTGGCGGCAGATGCTGGTTGAGCGTGACTGTCGTGGTCTGCTTGCACAGTTTCTGGCCATTGCTCTGTGTGCCGTCATTGCATTCCCGCTGCTCGAATCCGCATCAGCCGAACTCAATGCTGCACACGCCCCTGTAGGCCTGGCAATGATAGCGGCAGCTTTTATATTTGGTGCCACCATGCAAATAGTGCTTGCCTGTGGCTCCGGCGTGCTGGTCAATGCCGGCAGTGGCAATATTATTGCGCTGCTGGCTCTGCCCGGATTTATCGCCGGCAGCTTTCTGGGCACGCTGCACCTGGACTGGTGGACATCAATCGGATCATTGCCGGTGTATTCGATGCAAAACCTGTTTGGTGCCGGCACCGGCCTGTGGGTGACACTGGCTGGCTTACTGGCGCTGGGCATGGCCGCGGCAAGGCGCGCTCTGCCCGACAAGCGACTGCCCGGCAGTCGCTTGTGGTGGGCGGCGACTCTGGTGGCGGCCCTTGCTGTGCTCAACCTGCTGATCTCTGGCCAGACCTGGGGCATTGTTTACGGGCTTGGCCTGTGGGGCGCGAAAGCGGCACAGGCCGGTGGAATGGATGTCGCCGCCAGCGGATTCTGGGCAACCGTCAGCAATGCAGAACGCCTGAACCAGAGTATTTTTACCGATGTCACATCCCTGACCAACATCGGCATCATGGCCGGTGCCCTGATGGTCATGCACTGGCGGCGCGCGGACAGCAAGGGAAGCGCTGCGGCCCAGGCCAGTCTGCCAACAGCAGGTTTATGGGTGCTGATGATACTGGGCGGGTTGATACTGGGATACAGTTCCCGGCTGGCTTTTGGCTGCAATGTTGGCGCTTATTTCAGCGGCATCGCCACTGGCAGTCTACACGGCTGGGTCTGGTTCTTTGCCGCATTTGCCGGCGCCATGCTCGGTATCAGGTTACGGCAGCGTTTTTTTGCGGCAGCCGACAGGACGGCAGTCAAACTCAAACCGCCCGGGCGATCGTTGACCAGCGTCGGCGCGGTACTACTGGTACTGGTGCTGCTTTTGCTGGATTATCGGCTGGCAGATCCGATCAATCCCTTTGCCGCACCGCCACCTGCAGCCTATGGCTCCGGCCTCGCTCCCACCGGCGCCCATTGCACGCAGTTTAATTAAGTCGCTAACTCTGCTAGGATGCGCGCCTTCATTCGCGCCTCCATTTTCTTTCCTTCAGTACAGAGTCTATTGTGATTTCCACCGCTAATCTCACCATGCAGTTCGGGTCCAGGCCCTTGTTTGAAAACGTATCCGTCAAATTCACCCAGGGCAAACGCTACGGCCTGATTGGCGCGAACGGCTGCGGCAAATCCACGTTCATGAAAATTCTGGGTGGCGACCTGGTGCCAACCAGTGGTCAGGTGATGCTGGAGCCCGACGTTCGTCTGGGCAAACTGCGTCAGGATCAGTTTGCCTACGAGAAGCACACGGTGATAGATACCGTCATCATGGGACATGAGGAGCTGTGGCGGGTGAAATCCGAGCGCGACCGCATTTACGCGCTGGAAGAAATGACCGAAGCTGACGGCATGGCTGTGGCCGAACTGGAAGAGCCTTTTGCAGAAATGGACGGTTATACCGCCGAGTCACGCGCCAGTGAACTGTTGCTGGGGCTGGATATCCCGCTGGAACAACATGACGGGCCGATGAGTGCGGTGGCACCGGGCTGGAAACTGCGCGTGCTGCTGGCACAGGCATTGTTTTCGGATCCGGATGTATTGTTGCTGGACGAACCCACCAACAACCTTGACATCAACACCATCCGCTGGCTGGAAAATGTGCTCAATCAGCGCAACAGTACCATCATAATCATCTCGCACGACAGACACTTTCTGAACGCTGTCTGCACCAACATTGCCGACATGGACTACGGCGAATTGCGACTGTACCCGGGCAACTACGATGACTTCATGATCGCCTCTACCCAGGCCCGTGAACGGCTGTTAAACGAAAACGCCAAGAAAAAATCACAGATATCCGAACTGCAGGCGTTTGTCAGCCGGTTTTCGGCCAACGCATCCAAGGCCAAACAGGCAACGTCACGCGCCCGCCAGATCGAGAAAATCCAGCTGGAAGACGTCAAACCATCCAGCCGTGTCAGCCCCTATATCCGGTTTGTTGAAAACAAGAAACTGCACCGGCAGGCGCTGATCATGGAAGATGCAGCCAAGGCCTACGACACCGCGCTGTTTTCAAAACTGGGTCTGCAGATCGAGGCCGGGGAACGCGTCGCCATCATTGGCCCCAACGGTGCCGGCAAAACCACGCTGCTGCGCTGCATGATGTCAGAAGTACCATTGGACGAAGGCAAGCTGAAATGGGCTGAACAGGCAGACATTGGTTATTTTGCTCAGGATCACAGTGCCGAGTTTGTTGAGGAAATCAGTCTGTTTGACTGGATGAAGCAATGGACCAAAGGCGATCAGCAACTGGTGCGGTCCGCGCTGGGACGCATGCTGTTCTCCAATGACGACGTCAACAAAAATCTGCCGGTGCTGTCCGGTGGTGAAAAGGCGCGCATGATGTTTGGCAAATTCAGTCTGATCAACCCGAATGTGCTGTTGATGGATGAGCCGACCAACCACCTGGACATGGAATCCATCGAGGCTCTCAATCTGGCGCTGGAAAACTACCCCGGCACACTGATTTTTGTCAGTCATGACCGCGAGTTCGTCACCTCACTGGCTACACGTATCATTGACATGCAGCCAGGCGGCCTGGTCGATTTCAAGGGCAATTATGAGGACTACCTGCGTAGTCTGGGTGTGCAATAGAACCCGGGATCAGCACTCCTCACCAAACACACCACCACCACCGCAGTAGGTGTGGTGCTGCAGCTGTATATGGATACCGTCCGGATCAGAGAAGTACACCTCTGGCGTACCACCCGGCGCACCACCACGTTCAGGCATGCGTCGGCTTACCCAGTGCTGTAACGGTTCAGCTGTCGCGCCCTCTGCGCGCGGCGTCAGACCATAATCGGTCAGACGCTGCAGCACTGACTCTTCAGTAAAATCTTCAATGTTCAGACTGGCGTGATCAATGCGACCCGCCTGCGCAGGCTCGCCTTCCTGGGTACCGCCCACAAACATCAAAAACTGGCGTCCGTCAGTTAACCCGAGTAACGGGAAATTGCCCTGGAAAGCCTGATTCTCCAGCCCGAACAGATTGCGGTAGAAATCGTTGGTCAACTGGTAATTGGCCACGTAGCTGGTGAAATGATTGATTTCGCGTAGCTTTATCAGGCCTTCAGTCGGGGCCGGTTCCAGCGTGCAGGTGACGCCCCTGCCTTCGCCAGCGCCGCAGGCATCCGGACTGGACAGCTGAACGGCAATGCCGTCACGGTCCGCAAAAAACAGATTGTGGTTCTCCGTGATCATGTCCTCCCCTTCACCGGGCAAACGTACCGTCCAGGTGTGTTCGGCAGTACGAAGTTTTGAGCGACCATCATACTGGGTTTCCACAGTGCGATTTATGCCATGCTCGGACAGCCGGCGCTGCAAACCAAACAGATTGAAGCCGGGTACGCTGAGTGCGAAGTGACTGATGTGAGGCGGCTCTGACCCGCGCGTTGGTGCCAGTGTAAAATAGTGCGGACCGTCGCCAATCTGCAGGGAGACGGACTCTCCCAGACGTTTAAGGATGGGCGCCCCGAAAAGCCCCTGATAGAACTCTATGGAACGCTCCACATCGCTGACCCGCAATTCAAAACTGTGTATTCCTGTGACCGCTATTGGCTCAGCTTCGGCCTGCTGCGCATTGCTGTGCAGGGATAACGGCAATACCGCCAGCCCGACAAGCAGGCTGTGCCGGACAAGCTGAGATTTGATATGCTGTTTCGCAGCGGTTGTAAATGCATTCATGGCTGGTCTCCACCGGTAGAATCTGGTTAGCCTTTCTGGTTAACCCTAGAATAGTCCGCCGGAGGATCGGAGTCCAGCGGTGCGACCTTATGACACACGCCGGACTCTGTGCCGCATCAGAAACCGTAACGGAACCCCACTTCGACAGAACGCTCCGGGCCTACATAAATGCCCTGGCGCAGACCCGCGATGTATCGTTTGTCGGCGATGTTCTTCACCGCGCCAAACACGGTAAAACCATCGTAAACGTGGTACTGTGCCGTCAGATCCAACACCGTATAAGCCGGTAGTAAGCCGCCCCAGATGCCACCACCGGCACCCGCAGGCAAATCAACCTGATTGCCCGGGTCTCCGTATTGCTCGCCACGGTGATGAGCGGTCAGTGCCGTCTGTAACCGGTCTGCCGTGTAGTTCAGACCAAGATTTGCCATAACCTTTGGGGCATATGGCAGACGATTGCCCTGAAATGCGCCGGTCCTGAACCTTGAGGTCGGAATCCAGGTCGCATTGGAATCGAAACTGAAACCCGCACCAAAATCATATGCCAGCGCGAACTCCATACCATGGTGTTCTGTCTTGCCAGCATTGGACTGCGACAGATTCGGATCGCTGTTGCCCGTGACCACCTGGTTGCTGAAATCCATGACAAAGGCAGCCACTTCATAGCTAAGCGGACCTTCAGCGCCGCGGATACCAATTTCGTAGTTGGTTGAGCGTTCACCGTCCAGGTTCTGATCGGTCAGACCATCCAGTGCCACACCGTTGGACGCTGGTGAAAAAGCGCGATACACCCCACCATACAACTGTGCTGAGGGAGTTATGTCAAAGGTAGCACCAACGCCGGGCAGAAACTCGGTATTGCTGGTCGAGGCGGTCGCGTTGTTCTGGGTCAGGATCAGTTGTTTCTGCTCGTAGTCTTCTACCCGTAAACCCGGTGTAACAGCAAGCCGTTCAGTCAATTCAATCCGGCTTTGTACGTAGGCGGCAACACTGTCTGCTGAGTCAATGCGATGGCGGTCATTGACGCCAGTGCGGTCCTGCGCCCGGGTTGCGCGAATACGGGTATCGTCTGACTCCTCACTCATGACACGGAAACCGAATTCGGTATCCGCTGTCATACCACCCAGCTCATGAGCCAGAGAAAGCCGTGTTTCGGCGCCCACGCGTTCAAAAGACCGGTTGTTACCGGTCAGCGCATCAGTGTAGACCCAACGGCCAGCAAGATTGGAGGCAGGCGTATCAACGTTGTAGCGCCAGTAGTCACGACTGACATCACTCCAGTAGAACAGTGTCTTGAGGGTGACAGAATCGCTTATCAGCCACTCGTAGTTCAGATCCACCGCCTTTCTGTCCTGCAGATACCAGTCATCCGGTGCCGGATTGTATCGTTCACCTGACTGATAATCGTCCAGCAGGATACCCCGGTAGGAGATATTGGCATCGTTTTCATGGAAGGATAACTTCAAGCCAACGCGCTGATTATTGCCGATCGCGGTACCAGCTTTCAGCATCACATCGGACATTTCATAACCTTTATCCATAAACCCGTCGCTGTCCGCGTAGGTGGCAACCACGCCCGCGTACGCATCGCCGGCAGCATTACGACCGCCTGCCTCGACATTCATTTCGCGCAGGTTGAACGAACCTGCACGGCCTGACACCTTCACACCATCATCCGGGGTTTTGGTAATGTAGTTGACCACGCCACCAATAGTAGAAGGGCCATAGCGCAGAGAGGATGAACCCTTGAGAATTTCAACCTGATCCACTCGCTGGATACGTGTATTGAAGTAGCGATCATTACCAATAAACAAACCTGGCGCCACTGGTACACCATCCTCCAGCAACAGTGACTTGGACTCGCTGGCTGACAAACCGCGCAGGCCAAAGTTGGCCACAATCGAGGTTTCTTCTTCGCCCTTGATATTGATACCCGGTATCCGGCGCAGCACATCTTCTGTCGACAGTGGCTGCATGGCCTGAATCTGCTCCAGGTTGATCAGGGTCACCGTGCCTGTCTCCAGATAGGCGTGACTTTGCTGATTGCCAGTCACCCGGATGACTTCGATAGTCGGACTGGGGGAGCGACGCTCGTCAGCAGCCTGATCCTGCTGGGCAATTGAATTCAATGGCATGGCTGCCAAAGGCAGCGCAGCCAGTGCAAGCGCCACGGCCAGTCTGGAACGGGTGAATGATGGTGATGCGGACATATGAAACCCCTGAATGTGTTTGTAGTTGGTGCAGTTGAGAGCTGTATCAGCGGGATGAGATCCTAAATGCAAATGATAACGATTGTCAATAGCATTGCTTTCATTTTTAGTGTTGTGCCCTGCCACAAACGGCTATATTCTCGTTCTCTACTAATTCTCACTATTCAACTTTGCCGGAAACACACTTGTCATGAGATTTACTGCTGCCATTCTGAGCCTTGCTACCCTTGCCACTCTCTCCGCCTGTTCCGAACCCACCAATGTGCCTCCCGTTGTCTCGACCACCCCTGATTCCGTGGTTTCAGATAACGCCACCGCCTGGTCGCTGGGTTACATGGCCGCCGTAGCCAACCCCTATGCCACCGATGCCGCAGTTGAAATGTTGCGCCAGGGCGGACATGCGGTGGATGCAGCCATCGCAGCGCACGCCGTACTGGGTCTGGTAGAGCCGGAAAGCTCAGGACTGGGCGGCGGTGGGTTTATGGTGGTTTATGAACAGGACTCAAAAAATGTGCGTTTTCTTGATGGCCGGGAGACTGCACCCGCGGGCGCTACGCCGGATATGTTTATGCGCGACAGGGCACCCGTAGGATTTCTGGATGCCTGGCAAAGTGGCAACTCTGTAGGCGTGCCGGGCGCTATTGCGCTGTACAAACTTGCGCATGACAACTACGGCAAGTTGCCATGGGCCACCGTGCTTGAACCCGCCATTCGCCTGGCGAGCGAAGGGTTTGTGGTCTCCGGCAAAATGGCAGGCTATCTGCCACAAATGGCGCAGATATCCATGCTGGACGAAAACCCCGGCGCCGCTGACTATTTTTATCCCGGCGGTGAACCTCTGCAGGCTGGCAGCATTCTGCGCAATCCCGAATACGCAAATACCCTGCAGCGGGTAGCAGTCGAAGGACCTGAAGCGTTTTACAGTGGCCAGATAGCCGAAGCCATGGCAGCTGCCGCACAGGCGGGCAACAATGGCGGCAGTATGACGGTTGAGGATATCGAAAATTATCAGGCTGTCGAGCGGCCGGCTATCTGTGGTAACTGGCGCTCATTGAATATATGTTCTGCCACACCGCCCTCCTCCGGCGCCATGCAGATCATGATTGCCAATCTCTATGACCAACTGCTGCCCGACAACCCGAGCCAGGAACAACAGATCAGAGCCTTTGTGGATGCGCAACGTCTTGCTTACGCAGACCGGGATTACTATTTTGGAGACCCTGATCACGCCACGGTGCCTTTGCAGCAGTTGCTGGACACAAGATACCTGGAATACCGTGGCAACAATCCGGCTGAACCCGGTGCAACACCACAACACGGCGATCCCGCTGCGGTACTTGAGGGTGGCACAGCAGCAATATGGGCCAGCGACAGCACTATCGAGCCGGCCGGTACAACCCACTTCTCCATTATCGACAACGAAGGCAATGCGGTCTCCGCAACCATGACAGTAGAATCCCCGTTCGGTTCCGGTCGCTGGGCCGCCGGCTTTCTGCTCAATAACGAGATGACCGACTTTGCCCGGGAATTTTATGCCGACCAGCCAGAAGCTGCCAATATGATAAGACCTGGAGCCCGACCTCGCTCATCAATGTCACCGACCATCATTCTGGATGATAACAATGATCTTTATATGGTGACCGGTTCGCCCGGCGGCAATTCGATTCCGGCCTACACGGCCAAGTCCGTGCTGGGGATTGTGGACTGGGGCATGACAGTTCAGGAAGCTGTGAATTTTCCCAACATCATCGCACGCGGTGACACCGTGCGTGTGGAGATCAATATGGAACCGGGACAGGCCCAGGCCGATCAACTGCGGGCCGCGGGTTACAACGTGCAGGAGACTGATGGTGAAAACTCCGGCCTGCATGTAATCCTGGTAACGGAAGACGGGCTTGTGGGAGCGGCTGACCCGCGGCGCGAAGGCACCGTTGCTTCCGGCACCGTCGCACCATGACGTCAGTCAGAACCGCCAGTGGCGGGTAAACTCAGGCGTTTACCCTGCCAATCAACTCACCCGCACTGCTGCCACGCACAGGCCCCAGCCCCAGCAGGCGGGCCTGACGGTAGCTGAGCGTCTGCTCACCTGGACGAAATACCCGTAATTTGCCGTCGGCCGCAGCCATATAGAATGGCACCTGCCACTGTTCGGCAAGCTGCGTATCTGTTGGCGAAAAATACTGCCGCGTAAAGTGCCCGGCACCATGTGTATGCCAGAATGCAACTACTTTACAGCCCAGTGGAATCCTGATTTTGACAGACACACTGTCGTGTCCTGCATGACCGGCGCCTACGGTATATCCGTAAACTACTTTGTCGCCGCTGGTCTGACTGAACACCGCACCCATGTATTCACGATCATCCCGCACAGAGGCCGGATTATAAAGATTACTGGCATGCATGACCGCCTCCAGCTCGGTAGCAAATTGCGCCTGTATTGTTAATGAAGCTTCCAGTTCCGCCGCAGCGGCTGCGCCGACCATCAGGTGAATGCCTGCACACGCCAGCATGATATTAAAAACTTTGGCTGCCATTTCTCCCTCCTTCTGATTCCCCTTCGTGAGAATCTTCAGGATCAAAAATAGGACAGCCATACCAGCGTGACCTTTGCAAAAACACAAATATGCTCTGCAGAGGGTTCGCAAAGGGTTTGCGAAGGTTAAAAATGCTTCGGAAAATATCCTGATTTCAACCAGACGATTGACGTAACAGTGTTTTTCGGGCGAATTTAAACGATCCCCGAATACCGCACGACTAATGATTTTAGAGGCCGAACAATCAAAACAGCCTGGTTAACACAGGAGGTGAAAAACATGAACATTGATCCAGACGGATTTCAACTGGGAGAGTGGCAAATATATCCACGTTCCGGACTGATGATCAAGAACGGTCATCACATTCACGTTGAACCGAAAGTCATGGCGCTATTGGTAGCGCTGATAAACGCACCCGATCAACTGGGCACTCGGGATCAATTGCTAAACGCCGTATGGCCTCGGGTGGTTGTCAATGAAGAAGTACTGACCCGCGCCGTTTCCGAGCTCCGTACCTTACTTGGCGATACCAGTCGTCGGCGGCGCTACATAGTGACAATTCCAAAACAGGGATATCGACTACTGGTTACCCCGCGCCCTCTGCCAGATGGCCCGATAGTGACCGACAGGCGGCCGGCTACCAAGGCTGATCACCAATGGTTTTCCCGGGGACTGGTTTTGATGTGCAGAACGCTGCACCGCATCGTCATAATGTCCGGATATGTACTGCTGACTGTTACTGCTGTACTGGCCTGGTCACGCACCACCGGTCAATCTGCCAATCGCACCGCTTCTGTTCTGATATCCGGCCAGCCTGCTTCCCTGATCCTGTTGCCGGCACAAACTGACGGCAGCACGCTGAATGATCTGTTTACAAGAGGACTGGTGAGTGCAGTTAATGCAGGTTTTATCCCCGGTCAAAGCCTTGAGTGCCACATCCCTCAGAGTGACCAGACAATGCCTGCTGGTGGAATGCGCAACCCGGTATAACAAACACCAGATGATGAGTTCTTCAGGAGCAACTCTGAAAGCTGCCATCCTGAGCAAGTTTCCGGCAATCCCCAATCGGCCGCCACTTGCTCGGCCTGTCGATGGGTGTAATCAACTGGTTTGCTCCCACCCGCGGCATGAGCAAGGGCTCAAACCGGTCAACGTCTGTAATTTTGGGATCCAGCCATGCTGACAACACGTCCGGGTTGTCAGTCGGCAACATTAGCGGCATGGAATCGGGATGCACGCCGGACCAGGCAGCCAGTGGCCCGAGTGTAATGATACTGGCGCCGATATGACGTTCACCGGTGGCCTGATTAACATATTCCCTGTAAAGGCCACCAAAGGCAATCGCCTGATCTTCAAGTTCTATCTTATGGTAAGTCTTTCCGTCACCGAGCCCTTCGACAAACGCGCTCGCAGGAATGATGCATCTGCTCTGGCGATAGGGCCGGTATGCCAGCGAGCGCGGCACATGCAGTTTGTCGGCGCGGGAATTGAAGCTGGTGTACTTTGTCGGTTTGCCGGTATCCGGGTCGAGCATCAGCCACCAGACAGCATCTGATACCAGCCTGCCCTGCGCCGTCTGTCGCACAATCGAGATGACAGAGGCCGGTGAAATATCCGGTGACAGGCGAAGCTGGTGCAACTCAATGCCCAGAATTTCACACAGCCGCTGAATCTGCGGCGAGTCGATTACGTTGTATCTGCCACACATGCGCAAACCTTCACAGTTGATTCATCAAACCTGGTGGTAGTCAGCAATACCAATGGGTCACCCGGCTGCAGATCCATGATATGCGACCACGCAGGAGCCGCTGTAAGCCATTGTGCTTGCATGATAACATCAAGCAGAGCAGCTTGCGGGCAGGTACTATGACTGATACTAAACCCAGATTCGGGACGAACTTGTCCAGCGACTGGCCCCGCTGGTGCCAGTTCCGCGAAATGCGCAGTAAAACCAGTCACACCTACGATGAGGACATTGCGCTGGAAGTGGTCTCGGGTATTCCTGCAGAACCGATTGCTGGAGATCCTGAAGTGACGGGTTCAATTCCCAATATAGAGGTCAAAGAAGAACACTGGAATATTGTACGAAACATCCTGCAGAAGCATCTGCCTGACTTCGCAGTGTGGGCATTTGGCTCTCGCGTCAGATGGAGCGCCAAGCCCTATTCGGATCTGGACCTTGCAATCATGACAAACGAGCCATTGCCGCTGGCTTTAATAATAGCCACTTTCAAGTCGACTTGAGCATGGCCAACTATTGAAGTGGAATCTCCGCCGGCGACATCACCGGCAGAAATCAAGTGCGAGATTAACTGTTAGCGCCTCCCAGATGGTGATAGCCTGGATCAGCACCACCGCCTATACCGCACTGGATTACAAATATACCCTTGAACAAGTTGGTACCAATATCGGCAACCGTTGGCATTAAACCACCACCCACCTGATCAATTTCATCGCTTGTCAGTTCCCTTGGCATCCGTGCGCTGCTGTGCTGCATGGGCAAACTTTCCATTGTTTCCCTCCTACATAAGTTGGTTTGTGTGGGTCGAATGACTCACTCTTCTGTTATAGGTGATAAACAATAGCTCTGCCAGACTTTAGCGCTTCCTCTCCACCTGCTTGTACGTCTTCGGATCCAGCATGGGCTGCATCTGCTTGCGCAACATCCTGGTACGGCGTCGAAGCGGCAATAACCATGACATCAGCCACAGCGGTCTGGACTGGTGTCCGTACACGATACGGTGCTGCCCGCGCCGGATCGCCCCAATGACATGATTTACAAAATCGTCCGGATCCGTTTTCAGAAAGAGCCGGGTAAATTCATCACCGCCTTCAACGTCCTTGGCAATGTTGGTGCGAATGCCGCCGGGATGGACCAGGTGTACTGAAATCGGCGAGTCGGCGAGCTCAACCATTAATGACTCCGTGAATCCGCGCACAGCAAATTTGGCTGCACAGTAATCCGAGGTGTTGGGCACGCCCACCAGACCAAAGACGCTGGAGATGTTCACTATCGCGCCTTCGCCATTGGCCAGCAACTGCGGCAGAAACGCCTGTGTGGCGTATACAACGCCCAGAAAATTGACCTGCAGCGTACGCTCATACTGCCCCTCGGGCATGGCCCAGACGGGTTGCCCACCACCGCCGATGCCGGCATTGTTGATGATCATGTGTGCATTGCCCAATGTCTGCTGCACCTGATCTGCAAAAGCGAATACAGCTGTGCGATCACTCACATCCAGCACTTGGCTATAGACATCGTGCTGGGTCATCTCTGCCACCAGATCGCGGGTTTGCTGCAGGGTCTGTTCGTCCAGATCACAAATCGCGACCCGCGCCCCCAGCCGCGCAAATGCGATGGCATAAGCCCGTCCCATACCCGATCCCGCGCCGGTTATTACAATGGTTTTATTATCAAAATTTTTCATGGTAAAAACTCTTGTTGTCAATTTGCGCTGGCGATAACGGCAATTTCAATTTTTACATCTCTCGGCAGACGTGCCACTTGTACCGTGGCCCGTGCAGGCGGACTGGCTGCGAAGAACTCACCATAAACCTGATTCATTTGTGCAAACTCATCCAGATCGCTCAGATAAACAGTAGACATCACCACGTTATCCAGCGTCAGTCCCACTGCCTCAAGTTTGGCAGCAATATACTCCAGCACCTGTCGGGTCTGCTGTTCAATGGTGCTGCCAACGACAGCGTTGCCGGCCTGGTTCAGAGGAATGACACCAGACAGGAAATACAGATTGCCGGCCTGGACAATTTGGGAGTACGGGCCGACTGCCGGGTAGATATCTCCTGTGCTGTGTATGGTCTTTTCTGTCGGTGCGGCGTTTACGGGCGGCACGGCCTGGCAGGACAGCAGCACTATTGCACAAAGCATGGCCGCTGCAAATCTGAAATGTGTCATTGCGCACTACCCCGTTATATTGAATGGCTCCGCTGACAAGCATACAGAAAAAATACAGAACGCTTAAGCCTTTCCTAAGTTGCCCCGTCTATGCTGAGCAACCATGAGAAATTAGCAGGAGCCATCATGAAGTCACCCGCCACAGGCATCAACCGGCTGTTCTACGCCACACTGTTTTCCGCGCGCGGGCTAAAGGCTCTGTGGAGCGGGGAAGCAGCGTTCCGCCAGGAAGTCTTTATGCTGCTGGTGCTGACGCCCGTCATTTTGTGGGTCAATGTAAGTCCCGCAGAGCGTGCTCTGCTGGTTCTTTCTCTGCTACTTATTCTTGTCACCGAGATGCTCAATAGTGCCGTGGAGGCTGTTGTTGACCGCATTGGTGATGAGTATCACGAACTCAGTGGCAAAGCAAAAGACATTGGATCTGCCGCGGTGCTGTTCAGCCTGGTCGGCGCATCCATCATCTGGGGCATTATTCTGTGGCCTTACTAGACATCCAACTTTCCCGACTGGTTTTGTCTGGTCTGGTCGCGGCCTTTATCACCTTGCTGCTCAACCAGCCGTTTATTGAATCTCTGCTGGGCATTGGAGGCTGGACACTGCTATTGCCATTGCTGTTGGTGCTGTTCAGCCTCAATTTTTTCCTGGCGCAATTGTTCAGTTTGCCATGGTTACAAAAAGGCTGGCTGATCGCCCTGATCCTGATGGCTGCGGGTAGTCAGTACTTTATGCAGCAGTATGGCATCCTGATCGACAAGAATATGCTCATCAACACCCTGGAAACTGATGCGCAGGAAGCTGCCGGACTGATGAACCGGGGCATGATCGGCTACTTTGGGTCACTGGCGCTGTTGCCGGCGCTTTTTGTGACCCGAGTGCGAATCAAACCAGCGCGACATGTTTTGCGGGCTGCCGGTAAGTGGGCCGTGAGCCTGATTGGCAGTCTCTGCCTGATAGTAGCCATCATTCTGCTGCAGTATCAAAGCTACGCCAGCACCTTTCGTGAAAATCGTTTCCTGCGCCACGAAGCCCTGCCTTTGGCCGCCCTGACAGCAAGTTACGGGGCAGCTGACATCAAACTGGGCGGTACATTTCGTCCGCCATTTACTCATATCGCAGAAGATGCCCGTTTGTCGGATACGATGTCACTCGCGCCATCAAAACCACAGCTGGTCATACTGGTGCTTGGGGAGACCGTCCGCGCTGACCATCTGAGCCTGAACGGCTATGAGCGCCAGACAACACCCAAACTGGCGCAGCGTGAGTTGATCAACTTCGGCGCGATTGATTCCTGTGGCACTGCCACGGCGGTTTCAGTGCCATGTATGTTCAGCTACCTGACCCGGGAAGCATATGACGACACACTGGCGAAAAACTCAGATAACGTGCTGGATGTTCTTGAAAGAGCTGGCGTGACGGTGTTGTGGCGCGACAACAACACCGGTTGCAAGGAGATGTGTACCCGGGTAGAAACGGAAAACATATTCACCGAACCGGAAGCGTATGACTGCGGACATGAGCACTGCCCCGACACTGTGTTGCTGAACAGGCTCGCGGAGCGTCTTGAAACTGAAGCCGGCAAACAAAAACCGGTGCTGGTAGTCCTGCACCAGCAGGGTAATCATGGGCCGGAGTATTACAAGCGGAGTGATCCGACGCAGAAGCAGTTTTTACCGGAATGCACAACCAATATGCTTAACCAGTGCTCCCGGCAGGAAATCGTCAACGCCTACGACAACGCCATTCTGGCCACCGATACATTTCTTGATGAAACCATTAGCGTGCTGGAATCGCTGGCGCCTTACTTTGACGGCACCATGATGTATATCTCAGATCATGGCGAGTCGCTGGGGGAAAATGGCGTATACCTGCACGGGCTTCCCTACTGGATGGCGCCGGAAGCCCAGAAAAAAGTGCCGTTTCTGATGTGGAAACCCGGGCTGAAGGTAGCCAGGCCGGCGGCGATGAGTCACGACTACCTGTTTGATTCCCTTCTCAGCTATATGCACGTTGAAACATCCTTCAAGCGCTCTGAATTCGACATATTCAAATAGGGGCGTCCCCTTTCCCAGGTGTTGATCTATTTAGTAAGCTAGCTTATTATAAGCTCCATTATGAAAAACACCTTTGATAAGAGTTTCGGTTTCGCCATCCACGACGTTGCCCGCCTGTTGCGCCTGAGTTTTGATCGTCAGGCGTCGGGCACAGGTCTGACACGGGCGCAGTGGGCTGTTCTGGCGCATCTGCACCGCAGCGATGGCGTGCAGCAGAAAACGCTCGCCAGCCTGATGGATATTACGCCCATAACGCTGGCACGCCATCTGGATCGTCTGGAGGTGGATGCCTGGATCGAACGCCGCGATGACCCGGATGATCGTCGCGCCAAACGGGTATATCTGAACCCCAAGGCAGGTCCGATGATGACAACCCTGGCTACTCTGGGACAGCGCGTTCGCACTCAGGCGATGTCAGGCATCAACTCTCAGGATGAGGAGCAATTCATGCGTATCCTCCTGCAGATACGCGACAATCTCAGTGCCGCCAACAGCGACCGCAATACCTGAAACAAGAATACCTGAAGCAAGAATACCTGAAGCAAGACGTCAAAAAACCTGCCGGGAGATCGTTTTTATGAGCACCAAAATGGCTATTCGTAATCTGCTGTTGTTGATTCTTGGGCCGGCGGTCATCGCCGGAGTATCCCTTTGGATCTACATGCAGGGTGGCCGGATTGTGAGCACAGATAATGCCTACGTAAAGACAGAAATTGTCTCCGTCAGCAGTGAAATCAGCGGTCGTGTGGTAGAAGTGATTCCTCACGACAATGACCGCATCAGCAAAGGACAGATATTGTTCCGCCTGGACGATCAGCCTTATCGCATTGCGCTGGCCAAGGCCGAGGCCAATCTGGCCAATGTGCGCGGGACCATTGAAAGTGAAAAAGCTGATTATCTCAGCAACAAACTGGCCATCGACAATGCCAATACGGATCTGGCGTTCCGGTACAAGGAAATGGAGCGCATCCGGCGCCTGGTTGAAACCAGGGCTGTCCCGGCCGCACAGTTTGACCAGGCGGAATACGCCTGGCACAGCGCCCGTAACGCGCTGGAAAGTCACAGACAATCGTTGCAGGCCTCACGGGCCCGGCTAATCGACCCCGACCTGCCCGCTGAACAGCACCCGCGTTTTTTGCAGGCGCTGGCCGAACTGGAGAAAAGCAAACTCGACATCGAACATCTGGAGATTCGCGCACCTGCCGATGGCATAGCCGTTAATGTTGCTGTGCATGAAGGCGAATACGTCATTGCCGGATCCTCTCTGGTCAGTCTGGTCGACGATGGCAAACTGTGGCTGGAGGCAAATTTCAAGGAAACGGATCTGACCTGGATACGCCCTGGCCAGGAAGTGCAAGTGAGCATCGATGCATTCCCTGGTCAAACCTGGCAGGCTCACGTATCGGGCATCATGCCTGCTACCGGCGCTGAGTTCGCCCTGCTTCCCGCGCAAAACAGCTCAGGCAACTGGATCAAGGTGGTGCAGCGCATACGGGTTAATATCACCTTTGACACCACGTTGACCAACAACAGTCACGAATTGCCCATTTCCGCCGGTATGAGCGCCGTTGTCGATATTGATACCGGGCGCAGCCGCACCCTGCCCTGGATTGCGGCAAACTGAAAGCGGGAGTAAGCCATGGCTATCGCAACAACGGTTGAATCCGGGCCGGGTGAAATTGCCTTTCGGGGCCTGATCACGCTGTCCATTATGCTTGCCACCATCATGCAGGTACTGGACACCACTATCGCAAATGTTGCCCTGCCCCATATGCAGGGCAGCCTTACCGCCACCCAGGATCAAATCACCTGGGTGCTGACCTCCTACATCGTCGCCTCCGCAATCATGACCTTGCCCACGGCCTGGCTGGCGGGCCGATTTGGACGCAAGCGCGTATTCCTGGTTGCTGTCGGTGGGTTCACGCTCAGCTCTGTGTTGTGTGGCATGGCAATGTCAATTGAACAAATGGTACTTTTCCGTATTCTGCAGGGCTGTTTTGGCGCCGCCCTGGTGCCACTGGCCCAGGCCACAATGCTGGATATCAACCCACCTGAAAATCACGGCAAGGCCATGGCAATGTGGGGGATGGGCGTCATGATCGGCCCGATTCTTGGCCCGACGCTCGGTGGCTGGCTGACCGAATATTACAACTGGCGCTGGGTGTTCTACATCAACCTGCCGCTGGGTATTATCGCCTTTACCGGCATGCTGTTTTTTATGCCTGATTCGGATCGGGTAAAACGTCCCTTTGACACCTTTGGCTTCCTGATGCTGACTGTCATCATCGGCAGCGCACAACTGTTGATGGACCGGGGCGAGCATGCCGGCTGGTTTGATTCGCGTGAGATTCTGCTGTATTGCGCACTGGCAGGTTCCGCACTGTGGATGTATGTGGTGCACTCACTGCGAGCCGAACATCCATTTTTGTCCCCGGCCATTTTCAGGGACCGCAACCTGATGACCAGCCTGGTTTTCATATTCTTTATCGGCATTATATTGCTCGCGACCATGGCCTTGCTGCCACCCTATATGCAGAATCTGATGGGTTACCCCGTGCTGGATGTTGGCATCATCATGGCCCCGCGTGGCATTGGCACCATGATAGCCATGATGATTGTTGGCCGGCTCAGCAACCACGTTGACGCCCGTGCCCTGATCCTGTTTGGCCTTGGTTGCACCGGCGCGTCACTGTACGCGATGACCGGTTTCAGCACCTTTGTACCCGCACACACATTGGTGTGGACAGGCATGCTGCAGGGTTTCGGTCTGGGCTTCATCTTTGTTCCCCTGAGCACTGTCGCCTACGCAACCCTGCCGTCACAGTACCGCGCAGAAGGAGCGAGTGTCTTCAGTCTGAGCCGCAATATGGGCAGCAGTGTGGGCATATCCCTTGTGATGGCCGTGCTGAGTCGCAACATGGCAGCCAATCACGCCTATCTGACAGAAAACATTACCAGCGAAAGGCTTGGCATCGGTTTCAATCAGGTACCACAGGCGATGCTCGATAACGCCGGCGGCATGCTGCTGATGCTGGACAGTGAGGTCACCCGACAGGCCGCCACCATTGCTTACCTGAATGATTTTAAATTAATGATGTGGGTAGTACTGGCAGCATCACCATTGGTTCTGCTGCTGCGCAAGCGTGCGAGCACGTTCGACAGACTCTGACATGCGATACTCCCATTCGGATTCCGCTACTGTATACTGCCGGAATAAGAAAAATACTCAGGAGTCTCTTATGAAAGCCTCATCACGCTCGCTGCTCGCCAGCTATACCCTGCTAACCGCCATGATTCTTAGTGTGCTGCCTGCATCTGTCAGCGCACAAAGCAACCGTTTTGACAAGTCCCGCCTTGAACGCATTGATCAGGTGCTGCAGACATATGTGGATAATGGCGAGATTGCCGGTGCCGTCGCGCTCGTGCAACAGAACGGCCGCACGGTTTATGAACAGGCAGTGGGCTGGGCGGACAGGGAAGCAAACCGGGAAATGACGACCACCAGCATGTTCCGTATCGCCTCCCAGACCAAGGCGCTGACCAGCGTAGTCATCCTCTCATTGATGGAAGAAGGCAAATTGAACCTGAGTGATCCGGTCAGCCGCTTTATTCCGGCGTTTGAATCAGCGACGGTTGCAGAGCTGGACGGTGATCAAGTCAACATTGTGCCAGTAAGGCGGGCTATCACCCTGTTTGACCTGCTCACACACACCGCAGGCATTTCCTATGGCACTCAGCCGCATATTGCTGATCAGTATCGCGCCAGGGGTCTGGGACCGGCTGCGGGAAATGGCTGGTATACGGCCGACAAGGATGAGCCCGTCTGCACAACAATGGAACGACTGGCCACGGTTCCCTTTGTGGCACATCCCGGCGAAGCCTTCGTCTATGGATACAATACCGATGTGCTGGGCTGTGTTGCCGAACGCGTCTCTGGCACGCCGCTGGACGAACTTATTCGCGAGCGGATCACCGGCCCGCTGGACATGCATGACACGCACTTTTTTGTGCCGCCGGAAAAACGCGACCGCGTAGTGGCGGTTTACGCCAGTAGTGCTGAAGGCAAGGCCGTCCGCGCACCTGAAGGCGCCAGAGGCCAGGGCAGCTACATTGATGGCCCGCGACGCAATTTTGCCGGTGGTGCCGGACTCATATCCACTGCAGGCGACTATGCACGCTTTCTGGAAATGATTCGACGAGGGGGAGAAGCCTTTGGTGAAAAGATATTGTCGCCGCGTTCGGTCGCATTGATGACCAGCAATCAGATTGGCGATCTGCACTCCGACAACGGGCGCGGCTTTGGCCTCGGCTTTCAGACAACAGATCGTTTTGGCGCCAACGGCATGGAGTCAGTTGGCTCGTATGGCTGGGGAGGCGCATATGGCTCGTTGTACCGGGTGGATCCGGTCGCCGGAATCAGTATTCTGTTGATGATTAATCAGTTGCCGAACACCAATGATATCCGGATCAAATATCCGACCATGGTTTATCAGGCACTGGAATAAGAAGTACTGCAGGCATCAGAGATGAGAGGCGGCAACGGTTAAATTTCACCGTTGCCGCCAGCTTTGCAGAAAAAACAGGCAGGTCTTACTCGTTCTGACTGAGCAGTTTCCACTCATAGAAACCCATAAACATTTCTTCCCAGCTTTGCTCACCCCAGTTCACTTCGGTGCCCGGGTCAGGATTAAATCTATTCTGCGAAGAGTTATCGAATGCGCCACGGGCAATTATCTGTGTACCTGCAGGCACTTTCAGCGGTTCAGCCAGTTCATGTGATAACTGCCAGTTGAACGAATAGGCCGGCACAGACAGCAGCAGCTCTTCAGAACCGTCCGGATACCGGGCTGTGAAAGCCATACGTTTGCCCCGGAAATGCATATGTGGCATCAGACTGCGGATTTCCGCTTCTTCCGGCACGTAGGTGATCAGTTCCATTTCATGATCCTTTGCCTGCGGCGGGATGGAAATGGTAAAGGCATTGCCAACGCCACCTGACATGCGCTCGGCCGGCACTTCTCCCTTCGGATAGAAGTAAATACCTATTTCGGTTGCATCGGTCATCTCCTTGCCCGTGGTTGTGTAGTGCATCTGCAGACTCAAACCGGCCCCCGCCCGCAGCAGACCACCTACACCTTCCGGATTCCAGGACACACTGTTGCCCGGTGCGTAACCGGCAATGGACGCCTGATCCGCATCGCCACCACCAAGCAACACACCTACATCTATATCCGGATTTTCGCGGAATATGCGGTCAATATCCGGTTGTTCACCTGCTGCTGCTGCGGCAAACATCTGTGCCCTGATTGCCTGCGCACGTTCAGCCGGCAGACTGTTGATGGCTTGTATAAAGGCAGTCTGCGGATCCGCTCGCCCTTCCGGTGGAATCACAGTTGTGATGATATGATGCAACACTTCGGGGCTGCCAGGCGCTACCTCACTGCCTCTGACCCAACGATCTTCAGTCAGTCCCAGATCAATGGGTAGATCCATGTAGTCCACCACACCAGTTGCCGGAATGGTTTGCGGCGGCACTTTCACAATCAGATCGGGCTCTCCCATTTTCCATTTTGTGTCTGACCATACCAGTTCAGTCAGCGGATCATGAGTACCTTCGGCTGGCGCACCTGCGTTTACCCATCGCACCAGTTTCTGCATCTCCACATCAGAGAGATTCATTTCATTTTTAATCTTGTGACCAACCTTGTTGTCAATCTGACCCGGCGGCATGCGACGGGTCATCAGCACTTCACGAATCATGGGTGACCATCCCTGCACTGCCAGCTTGCTGTCCATGGCAAATGGGGCGATACCACCCTCGCGATGACATTCAGCACAGTTTTCAGCGATGATGGGAGCGATTTCATCAGCGTATGACAATGCATCACCGACTACCCCACCGTAGCGGATGCTCTCACCCTGAGTTGCGATCTGCACCAGTTCAGTCACATCGCCAGCCAGTACTTTCTGCAATGTCTGTTCCAGTTCGGACTGCACCGGCCCACGATACACAACCTCAAAATTCGCCGGATCGTAAATCACCGCCTGGTTCATCTGCATCAGACCCAGCGCCTCGGAGACCACCTGGGCGTCATCCATCAGCACAGGAATCCGGACGCCTGCAACAGCATCGGCAACAGCCTGTCTGTCAGTTTGCAACCCCGGATTCAACAGGAAGAAGACCACTCCCTGCGCGGCATACTCGCGCTGCAGGGCCTGCATTGCGCTCAATGATGCCCCATCAGTCATACCAACCACCTGGGGCAGTATGACTACCGCATGCTGATCGTCGTACCAGGACATGTGGTGCTGGGTGCCAGTGTGATCAATCAGTGCAAAATCACCTACCCGTTCACCAGCCACGAGTAGAGGTGAAACCAAGGCCGAAGCGGCCAGTAACAAGAAGCGGAGAGCGACGTTCATGACATATCCCCTGTTTTGTAGGGTTCCTGTTGAGTCAGAATCATGAGATTGCCCGCGCACTCATGATCCGGCGAAGTACTGTCCAGCAAACCAGCTGTTACAGAACTGTACAGACTAGACCTGTCTGGCGTTGAATTCAAGCGCAGAATCAGGCTGTGGTCATGCGATTTCGGCCATTGTGCTTTGACTCATACAGGCGACTGTCAGCCTTTGCAACAACATCATCGACACTGTTGAACTGGGCGTCGCAGTGCACCAGACCCGCGCTGACTGTGACTATGCCATGCTCTGATTCGGGAAAGGCGACCGCCAGATCCCGGACAGCTGCCATGACACGCTCAGCTGCGTTTGCGGCAGGCTCAGCATTGGTGCGATTGAAAAGCACTGCCAGTTCCTCGCCGCCATAACGATACACCCTGTCCTCACTGCGAATAGTGCCGCTGATGGCTTCTGCAAGTTGCCGCAACACCTGATCGCCCTGCGTATGGCCATAGCTGTCATTGAACAGCTTGAAATAATCAACATCAATCATCATCAGGTAAAAATCACCGTGACCAAGTGCTGCTTCATTAAACACCCGCTCCAGGTCGCGATCAAAGGCGCGTCGGTTGTGTATGCCCAGCAGGCCATCAAGCAGACTGAGTTCGCGCAGATTGCGGTTGGCTGACTCCAGCGCACGGGTCCGCTCAGCGACAACCTGCTCAAGCGTTGACTGCGCATCACGGATATTGATGGTCATTCCATAAAAAGTGCGGGCCAGCAGACCTATCTCGTTGCGCAGATGACGTGGCAATTTAAGTTTCTCCTCAGCCACCGCATCGTAATCCCCCTGAGCTATGCTCTGCGCCGCCTCGCGTAACTGCTCCAGGGGTTTCTCGGCATCGCGCCGGATAATGAATCCAATAATGAAAATTAACAAAAGCAACAATATGACACCACTGATCAGCACAGCCGCAGCCGCCTGACTGGCTGACTCACGAATCAGCGCTGCCGGATAAACAGAAACAAACCACCAGCCGGGACCTGACAGCTCACTGACAGCCAGCCAATTGTCGTCAATACTGTTGTGAATCAGTGAAATATCACCTGGCGCACCACCGGTGGCATCATCAATCAGTTCATACATACGGACCAGACCAGGATCGTCAATGTTCTGTAGCGACATCTGCCCGACCCAGCGCCGGTCAGACGCAGGCTCGGCCGGATGCGCAATCAGGTAGCCATCCTGACGAAATATCAGATTGAAGCCGCCCTCAGGCGTATCAGTGATCAGCCTCTCCATCAGGTCTGTCAATGACACATCGTGACTGGGATTGATCAGGTGTCTGCCATCCAGATCCAGCGGCACCTGGTAGGTCAGCGCCCATTCCTCTGCCGTTTCATCATAATAGAGCCCGCTCCAGCCCGCCAGGCGCTCAGGGTTCTGGGACTGCTGCATGGACCGGATGACCCCAAGTTCATTCATGGGCAGATCCGGTTCGGCCTCCAGGCCCCAGGGTGTACCGGGCGCATACAGGGCAATGGCATTTTCCGGAAAGCTGACATGCACATTCTGAAAGCGGTTGATCATGGCCGGCCCCAGCTGGGCCAGCAGGCGCACGGACAGGACCAGACGGCGCTGCAGGTCGGCGTTATCCACAGGCTGATTATTGCCGACAAAACTGCTCAGGCCCTGGTAGTAAAGACCGTCGTCTGCGTAGCTGCCATCATAAAACTCCCGGCGCATACGCACGGCGTTGTCTTCATCAGTCCGGTAGTAGGACCAGAAAGTCTCTTCATCAACCGGGACATCTGAGGTATAAAGCCGCAGAAACTCGGAACTGAAGCGCGTCAGATTCTCCTGGGCCAGTTCAAAAATCAGGCTGTCGTTGCGGGCCCGCTCGACTACCCAGTCACCCAGATTGTCCAGCAGTCGGCTGCGGGTCTCGGTGTGAATAAAGGTATAGGCCAGCGCCGTAAGGCCGCCAACAACCAGAATGGCAGCCAGTATGATGCGACGCAGCACGCTGCGCATCAGAGAGCGGGGGCGCGGCAAATTATGAGGATTTTTAGTTTTCACAAGACCGAGTATATAGTCACTGGCAATGAAGGAACACTCGCTGGACAACTACGTCGTACAAATATACCTTTATCGCGTCGCCTTTCCATCCGGGCGCACCTCATGGCAGACAAGAACACAGACAAGAACGCAGAAAAGGAAGCTTCATGACAACACACCCGCCCGACGGGCTCCTGGTAGTCGCCAAAGCCGATTGCCCGACCTGTCGCCTGGTCGAGCCGCTGCTGGCCGAACTGGCTGATGCCGGGCCGCTGCGCGTGTATGTGCAGGATAGCAGCGACTACGCCTCTGAACTGCCCGGCACAGTTTATGATAAGACGCTGGAGCACTCCTGGCGCCTGGAGACCGAATTTGTGCCCACCCTCATCCGCGTGCAGGATGGCCAGGAAGTGTCCCGCACTTATGGTTGGGACAAGTCGGAATGGCGCACCATCAGTGGTCTGAGCGGGCTGGGCGAGGATCTGCCGGTTATGCGTCCTGGCTGCGGCTCAAAAACTCTGGAGCCGGGCATAGCCGAGCAACTGGAACTTGCTTATGGCAATGTGCACCTGACGTCCCGCGAAATTGATATCAGCGCCGAAGACGATGCAATTGAAGCCTGCTACATGCGTGGCTGGAGCGATGGACTGCCTGTCGTGCCGCCGACCCCGGTCCGGGTGCTGCGCATGCTCAAGGGCACAAATCGGAACCCGCAGGAAGTCATCGGCCTCATGCCGCCGGACCTGGTTCCCTGTACTGTTGAAAAAGTCGCTATCAACGCTGTCATGGCCGGCTGCAAACCGGAATACATGCCCGTCCTGCTGGCCGCGCTGGAAGCGGCTCTTGAAGACGACTTTGGGCTGCATGGACTTATCTGTACCACGATGTTCGGCAGCCCGATGATCATGGTCAACGGCCCCATCACCAAAGCCATTGGCATGAATTCAGGTAACAACGCTCTTGGCCAGGGCAACCGTGCCAACGCTACCATCGGCCGTGCCCTGCAACTGATCATCCGCAATATCGGCGGTGGACGTCCCGGTGAAATTGATCGGGCAACGCTGGGCAATCCGGGCAAGTACACTTTCTGTTTTGCCGAAGCTGAGGACAGCGAGTGGCTGCCACTGGCTCAGGAGCGCGGGATTCCCGCCGGACGGTCGGCGGTGACCCTGTTCCCGGGCGAGGGCGTACAAGGCATTATTGACCAGAAATCCCGCGACCCGGATTCTCTGGCTCGTTCAATGGCAGAGTCACTGCGCGCGGTGGACAATGTCAAACTGGCCATGGCCGGCGATGCGGTACTGGTGGTATCTCCCGAGCATGCCCGCATATTCATCGACGCAGGCTGGTCAAAGCAGCGCCTGCGCGAGACACTGGAGAAACTGTTGATGGCACCGGGCGAAAACCTGGTAGTGGGCGCCGGTGGCATCGCCGAAGGAATTCCGGACCGTTTCAAAGACAAGCGGGTACCCAAATTCAGGCCTGGCGGCCTGCTGATTGTCCGCGCCGGTGGCACTGCCGGCCTGTTCTCTGCGATCATCGCCGGATGGGCCGCTTCCGGCCCGGTCGGCTCATCACCTGTTACACGAGAAATAAAACAAGAGGCTCCATGAGAGGTCACACTATGAATGAAACCATCCTGCTGGATCCGACGGCAGAAAACGCCCCGGCGCAGCGGGCACGACTGCCCAGGCCCGACAGCCTGGAAGGCAAGGTAGTCGGTCTGCTGGATATCTCCAAACCGCGCGGCAATGTGTTCCTGGATCGTATTGAGGAACAGCTGGCGGCACTGGGCATCACCGTCAACCGCTACAGCAAACCCACTTTCACCCGCCCGGCCCCCACTGCCCTGAAACAGCAGATCGCGGCCGAAGTGGATGTACTGGTGGAAGGACTGGCTGACTGAGGATCGTGCACGTCGTGCTGTATGCATGACATAGCCGATCTGGAGTCACGACAGATTCCGGGAGTTGGAGTTGCCTCCACTGAGTTTATTGATGCGGCGGCGGCACAGTCCAGAACGCTGGGTTTCGATCCAGCAATGGTCTTTGTGCCCCACCCGATTCAGAACCGCACCGATGCGGAAATGTGTTCCCTGGCCGACGCGGCCCTGGGCGATATCCTGCGCCTGCTGCGCGCAGAGCAGCCACCGGCAGACGACTGAGTCTCGACCGGGGGTGGCATCTTGAGCGCCCCCCAAAACACGCGCCCGCCGGCTGTCGACAAGGTACTGGCCTGGCCCGCCCTACAGGCGATGATTGCCTGCCATGGCCGCACCCTGGTGCTGGATGCGCTGCGCACAGCACTGCAGCAGTGGCGCGAGGGCCGGATACAGGATGAACAGTCGCTGGTCGCCGAGGTAAAGTCCGCGGTTGAACGGCTGCTGACACCTTCCTTCAAGCCTGTCATTAATATGACCGGCACCGTCATTCATACCAATCTGGGACGTGCGCCCCTGCCACCGGAAGCCATAGACGCCATGGCAGCGGTTGCCAGTGGTGCAAGCAATCTTGAATATGATCTGCACAGCGGGCAGCGCGGGGACCGCGACAGCCACGTCGAGGACTGGATCTGCCGGCTGACCGGTGCCGAAGCGGCCACGGTAGTCAACAATAATGCTGCCGCCGTGCTGCTGGTGCTCAACGCGCTGGCATTGCGCAAAGAAGTGATTGTCTCTCGTGGTGAGCTGATCGAGATCGGTGGCTCCTTTCGCCTGCCTGATATCATGGCGCGCGCTGGCTGCAAGCTGCGTGAAGTCGGCACCACCAATCGCACCCATGCGCATGATTATGCCGATGCCATCAGTCCGCGCACCGCCCTGCTGCTCAAGGCGCACACCAGCAATTACGCCGTGCAGGGTTTCACCAGCAGCCTGAGCGAGAGTGAACTCGCTGACATCGCGCATCAGCATGCCCTGCCACTGGTCGTGGATCTGGGCAGTGGTTCACTGATTGACATGCAGCGCCTGGGACTGCCAGCAGAACCCGTGGTGCGGGATGTGCTGGCTCAGGGTGTGGATGTCGTGACATTCAGCGGCGACAAACTCCTGGGCGGCCCACAGGTCGGTATTATCGCCGGGCGTGCGAACCTCATCTCGCGAATACGAAGCAGCCCGCTGAAACGCGCCCTGCGCTGTGACAAGCTCACGCTGGCAGCCTTGTCTGCCGTACTGCGGCTGTATGCCAATCCGGACACACTGGCACACCGCGTCCCTGCCCTTCGCCTTTTAGGGCGCAGCCAGGCTGATATACAGAAAACCGCTACGGCACTGCTGCCGGCACTGAAAACATGGGCGGGACAGGATCTGCAGATAGACTGCTGCGAGACACTCAGCCAGATCGGTTCAGGCTCGCAGCCCCTGGACCGGTTGCCAAGTATCGCACTGCGCCTGCGCAGCCATCGCACCAACAAACGACTTCGCAGCCGGCAGTTGCGCGAACTGGCCGCGCAGCTTCGTCAGCTCCCCCACCCGGTGATCGGCCGTATTGCGGAAGACTGCCTGCTGCTGGACTGCCGCTGTGTGGAAGATCCAGCGGCACTGGCCACACAGTGGCAGAGCCATCGCTATACGCCGGTGCCAATACTGTGATCTTTGCTACCGCCGGACATGTCGACCACGGTAAAACCACGCTGATCAAGGCACTGACCGGCAAGAACACTGATCAGCTGGCCGAGGAGCAGCGCCGCGGACTGACCATTGATCTGGGGTTTGCCTGGCTGCATGACAGCGAGGCCGGCACATTGGGATTCGTAGACGTGCCAGGTCATGCCCGGTTCATTCGCACCATGCTGGCCGGACTTGCCGGTGTGGACGCCGCTCTGCTGGTCGTTGCTGCGGATGAAGGCCCCATGCCGCAGACCCGTGAACATCTGGCCTTGCTGGATCTGCTGGGCATCCATCGCGGCATTGTTGTCATGAGCGCAGTGGATCGCGCTGATACACAACAACGTGCTGACTGTCATGTAGCCATCAGGGATCTACTTCAGCACAGTGGCCTGGCAGACTCGCCTGTCATCGAAGTGAGCGCAATCAGCGGCCAGGGGTTGACAGAACTGCTGACTGCCATTCGCACACTAACCCTGAGTACACCACCTCGCAAAAACAACGGCCAGCCCCGCTTCCTGATTGACCGACGCTTTACCGTGCCGGGTACCGGTTGTGTGGTAACTGGCACCTTGCTCAATGGACAGCTGAACTTTGCACAGCAGACTCCGCTGACAATAGCTCCGTTGGGCGGGACCGTACGGCTACGCGGCATGCAGATGGATGGACAGACGGTGATGGATATAAAGAGCGGTCAGCGAGCCGCACTGAACCTGACCGGCGAACTGGACAACGCGCATCCGCAGCGCGGAGACTGGCTGTTGACCGCTGAAACGAATCAGGCCAGTCAGCGACTCGAGGTGCATCTGAACGTATTGGCAGAACAAAACATACATCGGGGTACCCTGCAGATTCTGACCGGCGCCAGCACCGTCAGTGGCCGTCTGGTCTGGCTGGATGAATCTGCAGGTCTGGCCCAGTTGTTATTGGACAAAGCCGTCCACACGATTGCCTGTGATGCGGTGATTGTGCGCGATCCAGCCACCAATACTACATTGGCCGGTGGCCGGATGATCGACCCGCAGGGCAGGCAACGCGGGCGCAGCAAACCAGAATCGCTGGCACGGCTGCAGGCGTTAGTCGCGGCCACTACCGCATCCGACGCGCTGGCTGTGGAACTTGAGCATCAGACGGAAATCAATCTGCCGGCCTTTGCAAGGCGCTGGAATCTGACCAGGCAGGAACTCGATGACCTGCTGGCCAGACAGGCAGCCGTTTTGCTGGGTGAACAGGGACTGAGTCGGTCGACGCTTACGACTGCCGAAACGATAATTCTGCAAAGTGTGCGACTGGCCCACGCTGAGAACCCGGAGCAACGTGGCGTGCATCTGCAGGCACTGTTGCACGCTGCTGATACAGGCCTTTCAGTGCAAACGGGAACAGAAATTGTCGGGCAACTGGTGACCAGACAATGCCTGCGCCGGCATGGCACCATACTGGCTCTGCCCGACCACCAACCGGTGCTGCCAGCCAGGGAAGAAGCACTGTGGCAACAGATTCGTGAAGAACTGGCAAAGTGCGGACTGCGGCCACCCATCGTGGGTGAACTGGGCGAATCACTGGGGCTTGCACGCCAGGAAATGCTGACCGTGTTGCATCGCCTGCAAGCCTGGGGATACGTGCTGGCAGTGGCGCCCAACCGCTTTTATCTGCCAGAGCAACTGGATGATCTCGCGGCGGTCGCAATGTCACTGTGTGAGGAAAGTCCGGACGGTGGATTCCTGGCGGCGCAGTACCGGGATCACTCGGGCATTGGCCGCAATCTGACTATCAAGGTGCTGGAATACCTGGACCGGGCGGGTGTCACCTATAGTCGGGCCGGGCGGCGCTTTATGCGTTCAGCCTGGCAACGCGAGTCTTCGGCGAAAATCGAGTAAACTGCCCAACATGGAAGGACATCGTCCCCGGTGGGGCGCCCGGACTTCAACTCCGGTGAGATGCGCAGCGCGCGTCTGGTGGGTTCGACTCCCATGCCCTTCCGCCACAACGCATTGAAATTGACAAATCCGGATTTTTAGGTAAGCTACTTATCTATTAAGTTACTTACCTATATGCAAATCAGATTATGTCCGATCGTAAACATACCATCTCGAAAATTCTGAATAGTTTTCAGATCATCCGCCGGGCTCTCCTGCAACAGGTTGCCAGGCAGCAGTCCTGCCAGGACAACGAAGACAATGTCAGCCTTGCTCAGCAGATGACACTGTTGACTGTTGCCGCGCGCGGCGCAATCAGCGTAAAGGATATTGCAAAGGCCCGCATGATAAGCAGCAGCGCGGCAACCCAGGTGGTCAACTCGCTGGTGGACAAGGGTTTATTGATCCGCAGCCAGGATGCCCGGGACCGGCGCGCGACCGTTGTTACACTCGGCCCTCACTATCAGCGACTGATGGCGGCACACACAGAGAACGTCACTACCTACCTGACCCCCGTTTTCGATGCACTGACCCACGAAGAGCTTCAGGAATACGAACGTCTCAACAGAAAACTTGTGGACTCGATGCACAAAAATGCCAGGATACATCCCGATGAGTGATACGCAGACCGTCATTACAGATCAGCAACGTCGAATCTCGCTGATCGCCATTTTGGTTGTTTTTATGCTTGGCGCCCTGGACATGACCATCCTGTCCACCGCCACACCTGCCATCGTGGCCGATCTGAATGGTCTTGCATTGTATTCCTGGGTAACAACAGCCTACATGCTCTCCTCGACGGTGCTGGTGCCAATCTTCGGTAAACTCGGCGATATGTACGGCCGTAAACGGATACTGGTGTGGGGAATCAGCATCTTCCTGGCCGGCTCTGTGCTGTGCGGTCTGAGTGGCGAGTTCGGCAACCTGCCCCTGCTGGGCGATGGCATGATGCAGCTGATCGTGTTCCGGGCGGTGAAGGGCATTGGTGGCGCAGCGCTGTTCACCAGCGCCATTGGTATCGTCGCCGACCTGTATCCGCCCATGCAGCGGGCAAAATTCATGGGGCTGTTTGGCGCGGTATTTGCTCTCGCCAGCCTGATCGGACCGACCATCGGCGGCCTGTTGACCGATCACGCCAGCGCCACCTGGTTCGGACACTACGTGGCCGGCTGGCGTTGGGTGTTCTACGCCAACCTGCCATTAGGCCTGATAGCCCTGTACATGGTCGCCAACAAGATGCCGACGCTGAATACACACCAGGGCGGCAAAATTGACTACCTGGGCGCGATGCTTCTGCTTGTCGTGTTTATTCCCTTCCTGCTGGCACTGACCTGGGGTGGCAATCGCTATGCCTGGAACTCGCCGGAACTGCTTGGGATGTTTGCCTTGAGCGCCTCCGCATTTATTGCTTTTATCCGTGTTGAATCGCGTACTGCCGATGCCGTCATGCCGCTGGATCTGTTCAAAAGCCGTGTTTTTGTTTTTGCGAATCTGTCTTCTTTTGTACTGGGCATGGCCTTCATGGGAGCGGTGATGTTCATGCCGCTGTACATGCAGGTGGTGTTGGGCGTGGATGCAACCGGCAGCGGGTTTGCAATGCTGCCGCTGATGGGCGGGCTCATGTTGACCAGTATTCTGAGTGGGCGGCTGGTGTCGCAATCCGGTCGCTACAAAGCCTACATGGTCGGTGGCGTGGTTATACTGCTCGTCGGAATGTACCTGCTCACGGGTCTGGATGTTGATTCGACTCTGACCGAGCTCAATATCGCGATGGCAGTTGTCGGACTGGGCCTCGGACCATCGCAAAGTCTGATCAATCTGATTGTGCAAAGTGCTTTCCCGATTGCCAGAATCGGCGTTGCGACCAGCTCCACACAGTTCTTCAGACAGGTTGGCAATACAGTGGGCGTGGCGATCTTTGGTGCGGTGTTGATCAGTAACCTGTCGACAGAGCTGCCCAGGCAGCTGCCACAGATGGCAAGTTCCGGAGCAGAGTTCAGCATGAGTCAGGCGCAGTCCAACGCCATGAATCCGGAGGCAATGCGTGCCGGTGTACGCGCACGATTTGAGGCCTATACGCCACTGGTGGAACAGGCATTCGCCGGCGAACGACTGGCGGCAGCAGAGCTGGTGGACAATCCGTTGATTGCAGCCGAATTGAAAGCACCTTTGGTGGACTATCTGGCGCGGAAAGACGCCACCGAGGTAGCAAATGCGCAACGCTATCTGGCGACATACAGGGCGGTATTAGACGATCAGGTGGAAGCAGCAGTGACAACCATTGAGCGCGGCACCCGGACTGCATTTTCGAATTCAATTACATCCATGTTTACGGCAAGTCTGTGGATTTGCCTGCTGGGCTTGATAATCACAGTTTTTATACCTGTCATACCTATCGGGACGCATGAGCAGACCGGTAATCCTGACGATAGAGTCGTATGATCGACACGATCCGGCGACAGGCTAATGTGCCCCGTCACAGATTATGTGTTTTACCAATGTGGCCCTTGCGAAAATAATCGCCGGTGCGCATGTCCAGATAAGGTGTCAGCGGAACGTCTTCCTGTTTGAGAAACCCTCTGGCTGGCAAGGCACCCTGCCTGACCATTTCGATCACGGCCACTACCGAGGCACAGGTTGTCCAGGCAATGGCGGTACGCTGCCGCCCGTTAATGGTCAGTGGGTAGAACGAGCGCACAAATTCCCTGCGTGACATCTGACCATTAATAGTACCTTCGGCGGCCACATGGACGTATACCACATCCTCATCAACGGGCGGCTTGGCATTCGTGAGAATACGACCGGCTTCCTGGCGGTTTTCACGCATCAGCAGTTCATGAAAAAAGAAGTTCATTAACTGCACATGCCCCGGGTAGCGCATGGTTTTATAGTCCAGATTTTCAATCACACCAAGATACGTCTCACACATGGTGCCCAGGCCACCCGAGGTGGTAAACGCCTCCAGTTGCACGCCGTCAATATAGACCTGCTCTATCCATTCCATGGCAGAAACGGTCTTTAATACACCTTCCTCAATCACTTCGCAGTCGTTCAGATACTCATTGACCACACCTTCCGGCGACCAGTTGAAGGCGTATCCCAGCAGGCCGGTCGGATTCTGCGGCAGCGCACCAACCCGCATTCGGATGGAACGCACTTTGTCAAACTTTGAGGCCAGATCGGCCGCCACAATGCCCACAAAACCCGGCGCCAGTCCGCACTGCGGCGCCATGATGCCATTGGAGGTTTCTGCCAGCTTGCGGATGTGTTTTGTGGTCGGAACATCCTCGGTAAGGTCAAAATAATGCAGACCCAGTTCATGGGCGATTGTGCTGACACCCATATTCAACTGATACGGCAGGCAGGACAAGACAGCCTGCTGGCCGCTCAGCGCCTGGCGAATCGCAGCGTCATCTGACAGGTCAGTTTTAATGGTCGAAAACGGCGCATCAATGTCACGTGAGTCAATGCCCAACACTTCAAAGCCGCTATCTTTTAATAATTCAGCAGCCAGGTGACCAATTTTACCAAGCCCCAATACCGCTACCCGCTGAAAATTCCTGATTGAATCTGACATGTTCAATTCCCTCTCTCAAACGTCAAATTTCACACCCTGCGCCAAAGGCAACTGCGCAGAGTAGTTAACGGTATTGGTCTGGCGGCGCATATAGGCCTTCCAGGCATCCGAGCCACTCTCGCGCCCTCCCCCGGTTTCTTTTTCACCACCAAAGGCACCGCCGATTTCCGCACCCGAGGGCCCGATGTTGACGTTGGCAATACCACAATCCGAGCCGCTGGCTGACAGGAACTGTTCGGCCTCACGCAGGTTCAGGGTGAAGATGCAGGACGACAGCCCTTGGGGCACGTCATTTTGCATGGCGACAGCCTCGTCCAGCGAGTCATAGGTCATCACGTACAGAATAGGCGCAAAGGTTTCGGTTTTTACAATGCCGGTCTGGGCTGGCATCTGCACAATGGCCGGTTCCGCGTAACATCCGCCCGATGGCACACCATCGGTACGAGGCTGACCACCGATGATCAATCCACCCTCGGCCTTAGCCTGCTGCAATGCCTGCTGCATGGCATCCAGGGCGCGCTGATCAATCAGCGGTCCCACCAGTGTGCCCTCGTTCAGCGGATTACCAATCGGCAGACTCTGATAGGTGTTTTGCAGGCGCTCTACCAGCTGATCCCTGATGGAGTGATGAACAATCAGACGACGCAGCGATGTGCAGCGCTGCCCGGCGGTGCCTACTGCCGAAAATACGATAGCCCGGACCGCCATATCCAGATCGGCCGATGGCGCGACAATCATGGCATTGTTGCCACCCAGTTCCAGAATACTGCGCCCGAAACGCGCCGCCACCTTAGGCCCAACCGCAGCGCCCATGCGGGTTGAACCGGTTGCCGAGACAATGGCGACCTCTGGCGAGCTGACAAGGGCATCACCTACGCCTGAATCACCGATCACCAGTTGCGCCAGACCATCCGGGGCATCACCAAACCGGGCCAGTGCACGCTGCATGATTTTCATTGTCGCCATGGCGGTCAGTGGGGTTTTTTCGGAGGGTTTCCAGATCACCGGATCGCCGCAGACCAGCGCCAGCGCGGCATTCCAGGCCCAGACAGCAACAGGAAAATTAAATGCAGTGATGATGGCGCATGGCCCCATGGGATGCCAGGTTTCCATCATGCGGTGCCCGGGACGTTCCGAGGCAATGGTCAGGCCATAAAGCTGGCGCGAAAGACCCACCGCGAAGTCGCAGATATCTATCATCTCCTGCACTTCACCCTGGCCTTCCGAGCGGATCTTGCCAGCCTCCAGGCTGACAACGGCTGCCAGTTCGTCTTTGACCGCCCGTAACTCTTCACCCAGCAGCCTCACCAGTTCACCACGTCGGGGCGGTGGCACGGTCCGCCACTGCCGGAATGCCTTGTCAGCAGCCGCAATGACGACTTCCATGCCATGAGGTGGAGTTGTCTGCACACTCGCAATCAGCGAACCATTGATGGGTGAATGAACCGGCAGATCGCCGCCATCCAATTCTGCCGAGGCCAGGCCGGCAGCCGTTAATACATCACGAAAATCAGCCATACGTACTCCCTGTGGAGAGCCCGTTTCAAAACAGCCGCGGGTTTGAATTATAACTGTGACAGGCTCCGATGCACCTGATTGTCGCTCAGTTACCGGGTTTCATCAATCAGCTCAGTTACACGCTCACCAGAACCGTGATCTTTCGCCATCTATAAAAACAAACAGCCGGCAGGATATCCTGCCGGCTGTTTTACTGCTTCAAACAATCAACCTGAATCAGAACGGTTGCCACTCGACAGACGCCCAGAACTGACGACCCCATGGACTGTGCAGTCGGCTTTCAAAACCACCAAGCACTGGCAACCGCTGCGGCAGTCGATCAAAAATGTTATTGATCCCCGCGCTCAGCGTAATCTCGCTGTCGAAGAACTGGTCCAGCACATGCGTATACTGCGCATTGGCTATACTCCAGTGTCGCACCATGCCGTCTGACGGTGCAGGTACCCCGGTTAACAGGTTGTTGACCGTGTCATCAAAGACCACAGAATCCTGATAACTATAAGTCAACGAAGCACTCTGACTGTCTCGCATCCAGGCCAGGCGCAGCTGCGACTTGAGCTCCGGAACAGGTGCTACCACACCTGTACGCGCATTCTGTCGGCCCAGCGCGTCAACTCGCGCGCCGCCGTCAGCATACTCGTACTTGGTATTGTACGTGGCGCTCAAGGTAGTCGTGAAACGACCCAGATCATTGACATCCAGCGTATAACGGGCACGAACATCAAACAGATCAATCCACACCGAGCTCACGTTTTGAGCCTGGCGGACAACACGCTGCACGGCCTGAGAGTTCCGGTTGCGTTCAACTGAAGCCAGTCGGCTGCCTCCGGCAGCAAGCCAGGCGTTTGCTGCATTACGGGTCGCAGATCCCGGGGTCGGGTCGTACGCCTGCGCCGAAGAGCCGATTGCGTTGAGCATTTCCCGGAATTCGATAGCTATGACATCTTCTGTACCGATAGTACGAATACGGTCAGTATACTCGATGGACTGATAATCCAGACTCAGACTGAGGGCATCAATCGGCTCCCAGGTAAATCCGACATTCCAGATGTCCGATGTTTCCGGCGCAAGGGCTGGGTTGCCAGAAGAACAGGTCGCACCACCCTGCAGCGTACCGCCGGTCAGCGGATCAGCGCCGAAGAAGATTTCGCCACAGTTCTCATTGGGGTCAAATGGGCGCGCATCGGCCGGCGTCGGTGCCAGGAAGCTTTCACCAACAGAGGCACGGAACGCCAGCGTGGGCAGCGCCTCCCAGCGAATCGCGACCTTTGGCGTTGTGGTTTTCAGATCATACGTCGTGAAGTTCTCATGTCTCACCGCAACCTGCATATCAACAGTTTCCAGCAGTGGCAACTCAAACTCTGCATAGACAGCCTGAACTGTGCTGCCATAGCTTCGATCGGTCGGTGGTGTATCAATGATACTGCTGTTGTAATCCTGACGCGCTTTGGACAACGGATTGGCGTTATTCCATTCTTTGATATCACGCATCTGATAACCGACAGCCAGCTGTGACATACCCGCTGGCAGCATGTACAGATCGCCAGTGGCATTCACTTCAAAAACAGTCAGCTCACGCTGGGATGTCCGGAATGGCACAGAGGGTGCAATCCAGTCGACCAGGGCCTGACTATTATCAGTGACACCCGGCTGGTAGTTTTGCGAACGAGGGTCATTGGAGCCAAATGGGTTAAACCATTCATTGCCATTCGGACCGCCCTGACCAATCAAGGCGGCTGCCAGATTGGGCATATTTATCATGTGAGCCGTATAGTCCCGATGCTGTCGCTGCGAGGAATAGAATGTGTTAGCTGTCCAGCTGTCAGTGATGTCATATCAAGCGCCAAGTTTATAACGCTGAATTATGTCCTCATAGGACTGCTTGCGAGCACCGGTTGCCGGGTCAGCAAAAGACGGCAGCGTGCCCGACAGCGCAAACGGGCGCCAGGCCCACGGACCCACATCAACGCCAAACGGGTTGGCCGGGTGTGCAGAAGGCACTACCAACGCTTCGCGGTTGTTCACATTAAGGTGGTAGGACAGTGTGTTGTGGTTATCATTTTCGCGCGAGGCCAACGACATCTGTGCTTCCAGCAACACACCGCTGGGCAATTCATAGCTCAGATGCTGAAACAGATTCGCTTCTGTCTTGCCTTCTGCCAGGGGCCACTGCTGACCGTAGTTAAAATAGCAGTTGCTGCCCAGTCTGATACCGCTGGGGTTGTTATTGACCTGGCCAAAATCAGTCACATCGTTAAATGCACCACAGTCGGGGTCCACCAGGTTGGGCGCCACCAGTGCGCCGCCATGAATCTCACCGGGATCCGGCGTACCGCCAACCAGCTCGCGCCATACACCAACGCCACCGGATGTGGTCCAGCCATAATCAGCCCGCAGGGAACGTGGACGCTCAAAATGCATCAAAGGGGTGGTTCGCGCGTAATCACCAGCAACAACCCAGCTGAGACCATTGTCGAATTGACGACCGAACAGGATGCCCAGTTTATTGTCCTCAAAGTCACCTGACTCATCACGCTGATGTGAGACACGGGTGCGGACGCCATCGAAGCTTTTGATCGGAATGAGGTTAACCACACCGGCCACCGCATCTGACCCGTACAGAGCCGAACCGCCGTCCAGCACCACTTCCATCCGGTCGATGGCTATATCTGGTATCAACGTGTTGATGGCAGGATCAACAGAGCGCATGCCATCCATCAGGGTCAGGGTGCTGTTTTCGCCCAGCCCGCGCAGGTTGAATGTGGTACCCACACTGCTTTGCCCGCCACTGTTTCCGGCGTTCACATTGGCGACAGTATTGGTGTTCTGGGTGTAGGTCAAATCCCGTATGTAGTTGCCCATATTCGGGGCACCTGACTCCAGTATTTCTGCCTGGGTGACAGTATCTACCGGGTTATTCTGCGCGAAAGCACTGTTCCGGATAAAGGAACCGGTGACAATCACCTCCTCCAACTCAGGCGTATCTCCCTGCTGCGCCGAGACCAGACCCGGCGCCATGATTGAAACAGCAATTATGGAAGCGCTGAGATAGAAACTGCGTTTACGCATAAAACGTCGTGTGGGCATGTGCTGAACTCCTTGATTCGGCATGATCGGATGTAATCCGGGCCGCTATGGTTCTGATTTATTGTTATTGCCGCTGGCGAACCGGTAACAATTCGCCACTATTTATTACGAACTTATTACGAACAGATAGTAAACCGGGCTTTTGACCCCGTTTAGCCATACCCAATTTCAAGACAATGGCATGGCATGCCACGCAGTATCTACACTTCGCGAAAACAAGTCCTGAAATTGACGGGGAGAAACCTGAAAACTTCTACCAAAAACCTACCTGAAACATTCCGGATGATTGGTATCCTGCTGTTTTCAAAAACCAAAAAGTGTCGTAAGGTTGCTTGAAGCAATCTAAAGTCGCAGAGTGGTCGCCCAATAATGAAAATAGCGCAATGGCAAGTCTTCCCCGATCGCTGCACCTTAACTCGGGGCAGTGTTTCCGCAAATGATATCGAGACGGTAAAGGTCACTCCACGAGTAATGGATGTCCTGATGTACCTTGCGGAACGTCCAGGCGAGGTGGTCAGCACTCAAAGCCTGCTGGAGGCTTTCTGGCCAGCACCCACCACTACCGACCACGCCGTTCACAAGGTCATCGCATCTTTGCGTTCAGCCTTGGGGGACGACCCGCACACACCCACGTATGTCAAGACACTGCCGCGTCGTGGTTATATGCTGATCGCCGACGTCAGCGCAGACGAGCCCTTAGCATCAATCCCGGCATCAAACCCGGCATCAAACCCGGCATCAGACGTGCCAGCCAGGCGATCCATTGCCAACCGCTTGCAGGATCTTGTTACGCCCCGCCTGGCGTGGCTGATCGGACTGCTGTTGACGATCATGTTGGCAACTGTTTCTATCAGGATACGACCAGAGATATGCGAGAGTGGCCAGTCAAAGCGATTCCGACAGCTCTGACCGTTCCGAACTGCAATTGCTCATCGTGCGCCCACCGCTGAAACAGGCAGAACCCCTCCGGCAGGAACAGCAACTCTATGCCCTGCTGGACGCTCTGTCGACCAACCTGACATTAATCCCCGACCTTAATGTCGTGATCGCCGAATCCGATGCGACAGTACAACAAATATTAGCCGGGCTGGACAGTGGCTTTGTACTACGTGGTACCGTCTACGATATCAGCGACCAGTTACGCCTCACCATCCACCTGTCAGACGTGTCGACCGGACACCATCTGTATGCCAGCCAGTTTGACCTTGGAGAAATGTCGCTCGCTGCCATTGAGGATGAGGTCATCCCCACAGTCACTGAATCTCTGGGTATTTATCTGGACGCGGACCGGCTGGCAGAAATGCGCGCCTGGGGGACCCAGAATGCCCAGGCATTTCTGCACTTCCAGCGCGCAGGTTTTTTTCAGCAGCAGCATAACCACGCCGACTGGGAGCGGGCGCTACATCACTACGAAAAAGCTCTGCAACTGGACCCCTCTTTCATCAATGCCTACCTGGGCAAGGCAACAACCGCCAACAATATGGCCGTGTACAGCCGCAACGCCAAAGTGGACGAACTCAGCAAGGACGTTATGGAACTAAGCCGCCGACTGGCACTGGTGGCACCGGACAGTGACGCTCTGAGCACCCTCAACTCCCTGCGCACGCGTATGGAAGGCGGTAACGAACAGCAACAGGAGAAAAGATACAGAGAGCAGATCCTGGCCGGAAACGCGCCGGGATATGTATATTCACGTTATGCCCTGTTTCTGATAGGAGCACGGATGTATCAGGAGGCCAACGCCTATCTGGAGCTGGCCCAGATGACAGTGGAACGGCGAATCTCCCCCAACGAGGCATGGAATTTCAAGACACAGACGCTGCCTCCGCATGAACTGGTCGACGTCAAGCTCGCCCAGTTGACCGAACGACCCGTGCATATCGGCATACTGGGTACAGCCATCAGCAGCCTCGCATTCGTCGGTGACAGGAATAAAGCTGAATACTTGTTGGCGAGACAGATTGAAAAAGATAAAGCAGGCGTGCGCGCTCACCTCAGCACGATTCTGCTGACAGGAACATCAGGAAATTTCCAACGCAGCGACTGTCCCTGGCTTTTTGCACCACAACGCCTGAATGATCCGGATCTGGCATTTAACAATGGAGTTTTACATTTCCTTCTGGGCGAATTCGATGCAGGCGCCACCTACTGGTATGACTTGACCCGAATCGACCGGCGCAAGCTGTTCACGCGGCTGCATGCCATAGAACCATTTCTGCCTGCGCAAGTGATTGATGACCCGCGTTACGCGCAGCTTCTCGAATCGCTAGGCGTTGGCGTAAGCTGGCAGCGCCAACTCATGGAGGGCGTGCAGGCAATGAGCGAGCAGACCGGCATTGGGCTGGACCTCGCATCCAGACAGTATTACGACAACGGGCACCTTATGTTACGCAATAATCTGTGGACTCCGGAAACCTGGAGCCGGGTTGATGCAAACCGCCCATTCGGTGATCATGCGCAGGACACGGTGCGAGTGAACAGTATCTGCTTCACGGGTGATGAGGATGCGATATCACCGCTTCTTCAGTAGCTATTGGCGTTAAACGATGACACGAGCGCCTGGAAGCCGCCATAAGCCATCCGCTCCGCATCAAATCCTGCATCCGCTGCCGCCATCAGTTCCGCCACTCTCGGATCGGCGGCTACCTTTTTATTGGCCAGATCGCGTGCTTCGCGTGACGCGAAAAGGACCCAGCCGAACAATATACATTCATCTTCCCTAGCAGTAACGACTTCGGCAAACGAGCGCGTTCCTTCCAAATTCAGATCGTCTCCTACAGATTCCCAATAGTCCAGAGCACCGTGTTCTTTCCAGATCTCTGCAATTTTTACGGCTAGATTTATGTAGTCGTCCAACCGATCGCGGGGAACAGGGTGAACGAAGCCGTCTATGTAATGAGACATACAAGCTCCATATTTTGATCAATTGTCAGCGGCAATGGAAAATTGACCCACCCAGTAACCTTTAGCTCATCGATTTCTGCTTAGGCTCGGCTAGTTTCACCACCGAGCAAGAACCCATGCGCGTAATGAGAAGTGATCTATTCGCCAAAGCTTCACGTACATGCTGCCAAACTATTGTAAGCGATCAGTAAACCACAGGTCACTCTAACGTCAGCGGATCAATCTGCCAAGGCAATAACTTTTCAACCTCAGCATCCGTTTTTGCTTTGGGCAGCTCGGTGAACAGATGTCGCAGATATTGATACGGCTCCAGACCATTGGCTTTGGCGGTTTCGATAACCGAGTACAACCTGGCGCTGGCGTGAGCGCCGTTGACCGTATCACAGAACATCCAGTTCTTGCGTCCGATTACAAACGGACGGATGCCGTTTTCAGCGCCGTTGTTATCAATCGGGATGTGCTCGTTTTTCAGATACTGTGTCAGGCCGCCCCAGCATTTGAGCGTGTAATTGATCGCCTCGCCCAACGCACTTTTAGGCAACACCTCGTTGGCTTTTTTCAGCAGACTCTGATGCAGTTTATCCAGAATCGGTGTTGCCAGTTGCGTGCGGCGCTGTTGTTTTTGTTCGGCATCGAGCGCTTTAATTTGTTTCTCCACGGCGTACAGCTTGGCGATCTCATTTAATATCGCAGTGATAGCCGGACTCTTTTTGCCTTTCGGTAAGGATTTTTCTGCGTCCACAAATTTGCGCCGTGCATGCGCCCAGCACTGAGCATGCATCAGGTTCTGTGCAGCGGCCACATTGTTATACCCGGCATAGGCATCGCTCATCAGGGCGCCGCGATAGTCTTTGAGCAGCTGCGCTGCCACCTCGCCGCTGCGACTGGGGCTGTAGTGATACAGCGTAATGTCTTTGCCGTGACGATTGCCATCATCGGGTGGCGCCAGAGCGCGACGGATCCACATAAACGATTTACTGCTGGCCGCTTTGCCGTCCTCTTTGTTGACCTGTACCGTGGTTTCATCCATCAGGATGACAGGCGCCTGCCGCATGGCTTGCTCAAACAGGTTGAGCAGTGGATCAAGCGCCTGTGAACATTTGATGATCCAGTTGGCCAGCGTTTGACGCGTCAACTCCACGCCATAGCGGCTAAAGATTTTCTCCTGCCGGTATAGTGGCAGTGCATCCTGGTATTTGGCAGTGACAACGTAAGCCAGAAGACCAGGACCGGCGTTGCTTTTGGGGATCATCGTCGGCTGTGGCGGGGCGATCTGTACACCGTCTTCGCACTGTGTGCAGACATACTTGTGACGCAGGTAGCGCGCTACAAACATTTTCTGCGGGATGATCTCCAGTTGTTCGTTGCTGTCAGAGCCGATGTGTTTTTTCTGACAGCCACAGCCGCATACTTTGTCGGCCTGAGGGATGTCCAGTTCGATCTCGACACGCGGCAGTGACTCAGGCAGCGGTTTGCGACCCGGGCGCTTGCGGCGCGTGTAGGTAATCGTTTCGGATTGTTCATCGGTTGCTGTCGCTGAGTCGTCAACGATGATGCTGCCTGCTTCAAGACTGTTATCATCTTCAGCGTGGCCAATCTGCTCGGCCTCGTTAAACAGATCCGACTGCGGGTCGTTGCTGCGCTGCTCTGAGCGTACGCCGTAGGTTTTTGCGCCAATCAGTCTGAGCTTTTCATGCAAAATATGAATGATATTATCGCGTTCACGCAACGCATCCTGTGCCGCCTGCAGGGCGTTAATCAGCTCAGCTTTGCTGAGGTTTTCCAGTGAGTTGGCGGCGTTTTTCATGCCGCGCATTATACCTCAGAAGGACAACTTACTCACTGATTTTATTGATTAAATGCCGCCTAATTGCGAACCAAAATGCAGCGATTGATGGGGTTTGATTCGCTCAATATCTACCCCATCGAGCAGCCAGGATAACAGCTGCGCATTGAGCTGACGCACATCGTTGCCACGTGCCGATGGCCAACAAAAGCGCTGCTTCTCCAGGCGCTTGTACCACAGCACAAAGCCGTTTCGCTCCCAGTAAAGCAGCTTGACCTTGTCACGCTGGCGATTGCAAAACACAAACAGCGCTGGCATAAATGGATCGAGCGACATCTCCAGCTCAACCAGCGCCGACAGTCCGTTAATGCTTTTGCGAAAGTCGACCGGCTGCAGATACACATACACCTGATCGACTGGCCAGTGCCGCTCTCTCATGCGCTGAGCGCTCGCAGCACCGCTGGCAACTGGGACTCGGCCACATTCAGCCACAGCGCTTGCCCGTTGGGCAGCAGTGTTTTAAGCTCAATGCGTGAGTCGGGCATCACCGCTGGCAATGACAGCTTTGCAAAACTGCTGCGCTTCTCTGGCGTTGATAACGCGCCTTTGTGACGCAGCGTTTTGACCGCCGCATACAATCGCTGAGGCTCCACATTATTTTGCTCGGCGACCTGGCGGATTGATAGTTTATTTTGTTCAGCGCTTTGAATCAGCGACAAATAAAACGACTGCTTTTTGGTTAATGTCATGTGAGTATCCTCGAAGAAAAATACGAGGCCACATTACTGCAGTCGGTGCACAATTTTTAGATGGGGTTTATTGAGCGGTTACAAACTATTCTATGCGAATACATACCGGAGTGAAATTTAGTTGAAAAAGTTTACAGGGTTACTGCTGGCGACGACATTCATACATGCTGTCTTTATTCAAACAGCATTGGCACAGGACGGAAAAGCAGCGTTGGTGCCCTTACCTTCGCTTGACGACTTCACGAAGGGTAACGATGGCTGGGCATTCGGCCTGGGTCTGGGCGTTGAATACGAATCTGCCTACGAAGGGTCGGATGAGTTCGGTTTTGAAGCCCAGCCCGCTGGTGCGGTGCAATGGCGTCGAGGGAATAATATTTTCTACTTTGCGGGCGAGGCGCTTGGCTGGCGAGGACTTCGTGCTGACACGTGGCTATTCGAGGCCACCGTGGCCTTTGACGAAGGACGTGAAGAAGGTGATTCCGATGACGGTCGATTGAACGGACTCGGCAATACTGAAGAAGGTACTGAATTCGTCCTGCAAACGCGACGTGCTTTTGATGCCGATTGGCGTTATTGGCTGGATGGTCGGATTGTCACCGGTGATAACGGAAATCTGGGCCTTTTCGGGGCGGGGCGCCGCTTTGGCAACCAAAACAACGGAACCGGATCAGAAATTGGAATCGTTGCCGTGTTTCACGATAGCGAACGCGCTAATAGAGATTTTGGCGTAACCGCAGTGCAGTCAGCCGCATCAGGGCTGAATCAGACCGCTCTCGGCGGAGGATTTCGTTCGATTGGCCTCAATTACACCTACCGTAACACTATCAACGAGAATTGGCAGATTTTTGGCGAGGTGCTCTATGAGCATTTTGGCAGCGACATTCAGGACAGTCCAATCGCGCGCAGCAATTATGAAGCCGAAGTAGGCATCGGTTTCATTTACGTATTTTAGCCCAACGTTCAAGCGCCAATAGAAGTCGCAGTTTTTTAGAAACCTTTCTTCATGGCATTTCGGATTCGGGCCTTTACAGATGGAACCTCATCACGCATGGCCATCTCAAAGTATTCTTTAGTCTCATCTATGTATTTTGAATGCTGTCTGCTTAACTCATATAACCCGTTGTATGACCAGGCACGTACGAACTTATTTGAATCCGTGAGTGTGATCCTCAAGAAGGCATATAGATTACTACACACAGTATCAGCGATTGGCATAAAAGGAATGCTTTGAAGTACATGCAACTTTGCCTCCCAGAGTTTCAATTGGTCGAGTGAACCATATATTTTTTCAATCTGGGGCTGTTCCAACTCATTTCCAGCCTCAAGCCATGTCTTTAACAACCAAGAAGCACCTTTTCCACACGTCTCCGTGAATGTAAGAGCAACAATGGTGTCAGCAAAGTTACTTTCTGCATTGTGCGCGTCGTATATCGCCTTAATATCAACAGCTGATTTTCCGTCCCACGAAGCTATTTCTTGCTCAATGTGCATATGTCTACCAAAGGGTCTGACGCCGAAAATCAGCGGTCGTCACACAGTCCGATTCACCGGTAGCTGGGTAGGCTTTTTTGTATGCCTCTCCCATTTTGTGGAACCACTCCTTCTTGCGTCGCATTATCTCGACGTGGGCAGTCCGTTAAACGTAAATAGGTAATGCATCATCGTATATGGTCGATTTTGTCGTCTAGTTGAGGTAGGTCTCGTCGCCAAAATCCGGGCAGGCCCCAACCTGCGTCGGTGCCTGGAGATCCTCACGGCTATCTGCAAGCCAGCATTCGTCGAAAATCGAGCAGTAGCAGAAGCTAAGAAAACTTCGGGGTTTGCTGATAACGCCAAACAGCTTCCGCGCCAATTCGATGTCCGTTGTACCGAAGACCTCGACAGTTTCTTCAGGTCGCAAGACTCGATTACTGATAAACGTCCGGTTAACCCCTACACCCGTGTCCCCGTCCACGCTGGCAACCAACTCGGACCAGTTCCGGACAGCGTTGCCGTCGACTGTGACGCGGACATCCTGCATCTTCGCGGGACCGACGCCTACATTCGTAAATGCAAACGAGAAGCCTGCGGCATCGCCCGTATCGTAGTCTTGAACCAGCAACTGCACGAACGGCCAGACGCTCGCCGCGGTCTGCTGGCGAACCGCGGCAGATTCCGTGAGCGCCGCATAAAGAGCGAAAACCGCGATCACCACACCAACAACAGAGAGAACGGTTTGCCAGAAAGTCAGGCGGACAATGTGACGTTCGGTGCGTATCAGGGATTGGACTTCGGCTGATTCATTATCGGTCGTAGCTGTCTTTTCATCAGTCATGCAGACTCTCTCCAGCGCATCGATTGATTAGGGTTCTACCCCGAGCTCAACGGCGATAGTCGAACATGGTTTTACGGAATGGGTCGACTACGGACTCTAACGAGTCACATAACACTTCAAGCAACGGCGCAGCGTACTGCGCCGTTGTGCTTTGATTGTGCATCTGCTCAGATCCATATTGTGGCATTTTTCTATGCCAGGGCAAATACCTCAGCTATTTTGATTGGCTCCATTGCTCACCCGTCAGCGTAACGTTTGGTTTAGGACCGGGCTTTGGGGAGGGCGTGTCCGTATGCTACGGAGCTTCAGTACTTTCTTTGACAAACAGTTCATCGACATCTTTACTCATATTTTCTGGCAGGAAAAATGAGGGCTCATCGATATAAGGTGTTATATAAATAACGGTTTCCACGTAGCGCGTGCTACGCGATTGCGACTTAAATAAATAGCCTAGAACTGGAATTCTACGTAAACCAGGAACGCCACTGTCAGCCGTCGTAGATTCTCTAGTCACTAAACCACCGATAACCAGGGTCTTGCCAGACTGCACTAGTACTTGTGTTGTTACATGCTGTTTGGCGATCGCGAACTGACCTTGAGAGGCTGGCAGAAATACACTCACCTCGCCCTCTACTGAAAGTGCAAGGTAGCCGTCATCGAGCACCTCTGGCGTTACATTCAACAACACGCCAGCTTCCAGGCGCTCAAGCGTTCGCGTAGTGCCAAAATTTTCTGTTTCGTTTGTCAGGATAATATTGAGCTCTTCCCTCAGAATTATTTCACCGCGTTCGCCACTTCGTACGGCAATATGAGGGTTTGTGACAACTTTGGCGTTACTGTCCTGAACGAGCGCGGCCAAATTTAGTCTGAACGATTCGGGTAGGTCAGCCAGCGCCTCGTACGTTCCCGCAATAACTCCTGCTCCGGGTGCTGCAACAAAATCCGATATATCACCTTTGCTACCATCGATTATATCGTAAGCCCAAGAGAACCCATTTTCATGATAATACTCAACCACCAGGAGCTCTAGAAACACATTGGGCAAATCGAGATCAATGGTCTGCAGGAACTGCGCGGCTTGCCAAACTTGTTCTGAAGCTCCGCTGAGGACGATTGCATTAACCTCCTCAAGAACCAAAACCTCGACTTCTCCAAAGCGATCTAAGTGCCGCGCTGAATCCCCTGCGGATAGATGTCTTGGAGTCAGCGCTATTGTCACCTCTTCTACATTGCCACCATAAAGAGTGTATTTATTCCCGCGCTGACTTACAAGGTATCCCCCTGCTTCGGCAATAGTTCTAACCAGCTGATCAACTGATTGGGCTGCAAGTTGTATAGAAATAGGAGCGAATAACTCGCCTTCAAGTACAACTTGTATACCCAGCTGAGCAGAGATATCACCTAGTATCTGGTGAGGGTGTGCATCGACAACATCTACAGCACAGTATAAGTCGCAAAGCGGTGCTGCCAACACCGGCTGCAGGTTTATCCACGCCAGCAATAATAGTAGTGACTTCTTCAATTTGAATCACCAATACAGCTATAGGTCTCCTCCCTCGTGTTGTAATCGCATTCCTGAATCTTCATTTCTTCTATTTCTTCGAAGATAAATTCGGTCAGACCATCAGCGCTTCGCTGATAAAGTGGGCCACCGGTAATAACATAGGTAGGGCGAATGCGGTCTTCACCAGCAAAGGGCCAGGTTTTTCCTGCATACTGATCGTTTAGTGATGCATATTGGTTAAGATCGATTTCAGCGAGGAGCACATCCCTATGTTCTTCCGATGCCTCGGTTACTGAAACTGAACTCGCTTCAAATTGAGTGCTGTTCTCTAACAGGTTAAGGCCTACTTCGATGTGTGAGTCGAGGATGAAACCAACCATACCTTCTCCCAACTCTTCCATAGCAGCTTTCTTCATGGCTGTTCTGCCAGCTGAGGATGCAGCCTGTCTGGCCAACACAGAAAAGCTCGTTACTGCGCCGGCCTCAACCGCCTCTTTGGCAGCAGAAGCTGCACTAACGCCCATTGATGCAAATCCTTCTACTACAAATAAACCTATGCTGAAACCTAGCTTTTCCTCATCAGACCATTCGGCGGCATTCATTGCTGATGTTGCGTATTCGCCAGCTGCACTAAATGATCCACCCACAGCCATTGCCATTAACGCTGCACTAGCTCCCGAACCTGTACCAGCACTAGCTGCGGCTATTACTCCACCCAACACTGTCGCACCGGCAATAACTAGTGCCTGTGTTGAACATTCAAGATCAGTTGGCATATTTTCCTGGTTCATGGTGGCTTCTATTGCGAACCAAACAGCACCGGTATCCCAGTTAACCGCTTCACCGGGCTGTAAAATTTTTCTGTTATAACAAGTGCTGCCTTGAGCTAGCTGGACATACACAGGCCAATCTGTTCGATTTTGTACTTGAAAGCCAGGAGATTCTCCTCGTTTCAGAGAAGGAACGTCTTTTTCAAATTGCGATGGATAGTAATTTTTCATCCAGGTTAGCTGGGCGTGGGGAACTCTTGCACCATCGCTTAGTAATCTAGTACCACCTTCATTTAGCGACTCTAGTCGCGAACTGGCAAGATTGATAACAAGCTGTGCCTGATTTTGTGTACCCATCAGGCGAGTACGCGATTTATGTATCATAGCAAGAGGGTTATTGAACTCTCTTTTGGAATCGGGCTCAACCAAGGTCCACTCGTATCCACCATTTAACTGCAAGTAGGCCATCTCCAGGCGAGCCTGGCCCTCTCGTCTTCTTATGCCATCGGCTAAACTTGATTGCCTGGCATCCCAACCTATTGAGCCTAGCGAGTAGCCAGTAACACTGCGGCCTCCCACTGTGGAATCAAATGGCATTAAGAGTTTATTTCTCTGACCGTTTACAGTAATGGTGCCTACATCTGCATTACTGACATCACTTGGGGAAAGATCGGCTATCCCAGTAACGACGCTTCCTCGGTTGTCTTGATCAGGAAAGGTGAAGCTAAATGATGTGTTGTCGTTTGAGCTGATTTTCATGTCGATAAGCTCGCCTGATAGCGACAAATTACCAAGCAAGCTTTTTAGTCCCGCATCTCCTGTTGAACTATTTTTCAAGGAGAAAAATTGCCACCCTGCATAAGGTGCTGGAGCCATATAAACTCCTAGTTGTAGCGATTGACCAGCCTTGGCTGCCCAAATCTCTTGCTTCTTTAGATCTAACTCGACTTTGAATCCCGAGCTATGGATAAGGCTAATAGTGGTGCTGCTACGTGACTCTTCTCTAAATAATACTGATGTTGTTATCGCCTCATCGAAATAAGAACTACTAGAAAGCAACTCTTCACCACCTGTTGAGAAGAGTTTAAAAAAGATATCTCCCAGGTCTACTCGCCAAATGTCGAGCCCATCTAGTTGCTGAAAGTTACATGCCAGCGAGCAGTAACCGGATAAACGACTGACGCCGGCAGTATTGTCGTTGTTGGTTGAGGTGACACTGCCTATAGATGGGGCTCGTGTAGAAACGGAGACTTCCCTGGCCCAACCACTAGGCAAACCTTCGTCTTTTTGCAGATAAATTTGATCCCACGCCGTCTCTCTCCAAATACCATCGCTCTCGTTCGTTATGTAGGTAAAGGAGTTAACCATATCAGGGCTTAGTTGGTGAGCGATCCTCATATCACCAATCTTTCGCGCGCCTGAACTTGAGCCCAGCTCTGAAATGTCGCCCGATTGAAAATTGAACTCAGTAATAGTGTCGTTCTTATCGCTTAGTCTCAGTACATTTGCGTCTCTATATGTTTCTGTGAACTGATCGCTACGATTATTGCTCCACCTACCCAGATTATCTGTAGCTCGCCAGGAGGTTCCGGTACTGGCCTCAATGAAATAGGTGTCCATGCCTGTAGCACCTGAGCTCTCGGTAGCATCTATAGCTGCCTGTGCTGGCAGCACTGCCATCATGAATGAAAAACAAATAGAGAGGGGCAACAAAGAAGATGATAAACCAATTTTCATAATAGAGGTCCAAGTAACGAATAAGTTTCTGGCACAGTGGCATGCAGAAACCTTTTTGCCGTAATCTTGGCCTAGGCGATCGCCGCGATTCATAGTCTACTATCTGGTCAACATATTCAAGCTTTGTCCTACTTTAATGACTTGCTAGTAAACTTGTTCGCAACAGCTACACGTCACTTTAGAAATCTACTTTCTTCAGATCAACATCAATATGCGATAACTATTGCTATTCCAACTGCCAGCCCAGAACTAACTTTACCCACTGAAGATTTGCTAATGTGCGCTTCCGCTATGCCAAATCTGTAGCGTTTTTGTGTTATTTTTTGAGTGCAGCGAGTAACACATAAACGCGGGGACTTTAGCGTCAAGCTGGAATCGTTTGTTAAGCGTTTTTTTACTCACGACCCACCGCTGCCAAAGCCGCACCTGCACCCACAAACAAACTGCCACTAAAGATACCCAAAAACCGATTGTCTGGCGCAGCCTTGAGCTTGTTGGCAATTTTGCTGCTGAATAACGCATAGAGCGAATCCAGCGCCACGGCCATAACCCAGAATATACCTGACAGCACAGCAACCTGTGCCAGATAGGATTGTTGGGGCGAGACGAACTGCGGAAGGAAAGCACCAAAGAACAGAATGGTCTTAGGGTTTGTCAGTGACACCCAGAAACCCCGCTGAAACGAACCCACTGCACTGGGAGCACTCAGTGTTGTGCCGCTCATCGAGGCTCGTATTTGCTTGTAACCCAGATAAAGCAGATATGCTACGCCCAACCACTTGAGCCATTTCAGACCCTCGCTGACGGCAGTTACAAACCAGGCCGTACCCAGCGCTGCGACCATCAGTTGAACAATCATAGCAGCACTTGTGCCGGCAACAGTCTGAAGCCCACGCACCTTGCCATGCACAATACTGGTTGTAACGATGACAATGACGTTAGGCCCTGGAATGATGATCAGGCCGAAGGAGAGCAACAGAAACAATGTCAGATCCATGTTTAGTTTTCCGTAGGCTGATTACCGCTTAACGCCCGTATTCACGTGCCAGCGAAGCTGGTCGCGTGGAATCGTTTGTTATGCGTCGGATGCAGGCCTCCACTCATCGGTTTCAAAGGTGTAGCCAATTACATTAGAAACGTTGTCGGGGCCGAGCGAACGATATAAAGCGTTCGCAGGAGCATTGTCTAGCTCTGTGCCCAACCAGACTTCTTCGCAGCCCTCTTTCTCCGCGATTTCGATTAACGTTTGCATGATCAGTTTGCCAACTCCTTTCGTTCGATGATCTGCGCAAACATCTACCTCATCTACGTAGAGCCACAATTCCTTTCCGTATGGTTTTATTTCTAATCGAGATGAGGCGATTCCAAGTAGTACAGGACGAGGTTCAGAGTATTCATGACAGGCGATAAAGACGGTGTCTTGGCGTTCCAAATATGCTCTGAGGCTCTCAATGTCGTACTCGCACATTTCATTAGCTTCATCCCACGAGGCACGGTTAATTTCCTCTACAAGGTTTAGTAGATCATCATCTAAAGAGATTCTTCTCGCTTTCAAGGTTGACGCCCTCGTAACTCTATCAATGCCTCTTATCGAGGCGCATAACGCTCCGCTAATGTGCGCCGCTTGTGGCGTCACCATTCAGCGTTTTGTTAGCGGCCTCTGCCTTCAAACGCTCTACCAACCAGACCTTGATAATCGACTGTCGGGTAACACCAATACGAGCCGCCTCACGATCCAATGACTCCACTACCCATGAAGGGAAGTCGACATTGATACGTTTCTGCTCCTGGTTGGCACGGCGCGCCGTGGATAAATCAAGATCATCAATGATGTCTTTCTTGCCTTGGTCAAATTTCTTGTCAAAATCTTTAGCTCTCATACAGCTCTACCTCTCTTTTGCGAGAACGTCTCACAGAAATGAGCCGAATTGTTCCGTTTCTGTAGGTGACGACGGCGGACCAGTGCTTGGGGCCTATAAGTCCTACGACCAGAAAGCGAGGTTCATCATCTGATTTAGCCCGAATCTCCAGCAGATCAGGATCCTTCCACAGCGCTTGGGCATCCAGAAAGTCGATTCCATGCTTCTTCAGGTTGGCCGCACTTTTGTCGTCATCGTACTCGAAATCGCTCATGAGTATAAATTATCCCTTTTTTACTCAACTGGCAAGAGAGGTAGAAGCTCGGGTGGCCGCTAACGCCGCGCACAACGGCGCGAGCTTGCAAGCGTCCGGCAGCCGAAGGCTGCGAATTGGTGCGCTTTGTTAGAAGGCATATAAATAAAACTTTGAATCTACTGTCATAATGGGAAACGTCTGTGGCAGCCTGGACCGCGAAATCTCAACAAATCCATTTCTTTCATAGAACCTATGCGCAGCTAAGAACTGACTTGTGGTTCCCAAGTAGATGCGCTGGACATCATTAGAGCGCGCGCTATCAAGTGCATGGCGTAACAAAGAGGATGATACGCCGTATCTCTTTCCCCTGAATTTTGAGCGAACAAACATCTTTCTAAGTGCAGATTCACCATTGCCTATATCTAGAAGCGATATTGAGCCTACAACGATACCCTGGTGCATCGCTACCCAAAAGTTGCCGTTTCCATGTTGATAAAAGCTCGGTATATCCTGGAGATCAGGCTGCTGCTCTTCAGTGATTGCAATGCCGAACTCGTTGTTCTGAATGTCCAGTATCAGGTCGATCACGGCTCTTCTATCGTCAGGTGTATATTCGGATATTTCAATCATCGCAACGGTCTCGAGAGCCTTCTAACGCCCTTGGTCGCTCAGCAACAGTTTGTTATGTGAGGTGCCCGGACTGTGCACTTGTCTCGCTCCATGGACGAATATTTATGAGCTGTTCGGCCAAGACCGACTCAGCTACTTCCGTGTCATATGCTGCCTGAGCACGCAGCCAATAGCCGTTGGACAAACCAAAGAAACGGCAAAGCCGCAAATCTGTGTCAGCTGTAATAGAACGATTCCCAGCGACAATTTCCCCTATCCGTTGCGCAGGAACTCCAATTTCTTTAGCAAGTCGATACTTAGTAATTCCCATTGGCTCAAGGAATTCCTCTTTCAGTAACTCGCCAGGCGTTACAGGATCAATATTACGCATGAGTCACCTCCTAATGGTAGTCAACAATTTCAACATCCTCCGCACCAGCCGTGGACCAGCGAAAGCAGATGCGAAACTGTTTGTTGATTCGAATACTATGCTGCCCTTTACGATCATGAGATAGAGCTTCAAGCATATTACCGGGCGGTATCTGCAAGTCGTCGAGACGGCTTGCAGCCTGAAGCTGGCGAAGCTTGCGCAGCGCAATTCGCTCAAAATTCACGAATCGCCTGACTCTCACACCGCCCGCAAGCCTTTCCGTATGCTTACATTTGAAAGAAATGATCATGCCGACATAGTAACGTCGCGAATTAATAACGTCAAGCGTTACTATTTGGGAAAATCTGCATCGCTTCGAAGAGCGAATAACGCCCTTGTTCAGACGCCAAATAATGTTGGCGTGGCTTTTGAGAATGCAATAGGCATGACAACATTATTTGATCGCTCTGGAACAGCTTGTTATGTGCGTAAAAAAGTATTCAATTTTCAGTGCTATGGGCACATCATAGGCACTTCAACGTAGTGTTCCACAATCTGAAATCTATAAATATTCTTCGGCGAACCGTTTAGTGGTATCCATACCTTCGACGATCCTGTGAGCTCAAGGAAGTACCCAGCACTTCGAAATACCCTTTCGGTTGAACAATCTCCCCAATTCCGTTCAGGAAAGTGCATGTCTAACTGAGGGAATTGCTTCCGCGGTACCTCTAAACTGACTGGGCTACTAACATCTAGAATCAGATCTGGTACGACATCAAACTCAAAGGAGTTAATAGGAAGAGTCTCAAAGGGCGAGTAACTAACCAGCTCTACAGTAGTGCAGCATGTGAGAAATACTGGTAAATATAAAGCGAGAAGTTTCATTGTCTGACTCCGTCACTGTGGAGCACATAACGCCCGTATTCACGCGCCAGCTTTGCTGGTCGCGTGTAATTGATGGTTATGCAGCGGTGAGTTCAACTTTATGAACCCTATCCAGTTTGATGGTCTTACCCGCATGCCACAGATCGTAAGCGTCCTGCATGGCCAGCCAACTCTGCGGTGTACGGCCTAGCGCCTTGGAAAGCCGTAGTGCCATTTCCGGGCTGACACCGCTCTGCTGCTTCAAAATCCGATTCAACGTGGAGGGAGAAACGTCCAGCCGCTCGGCCAGATACCGACAGCTCAGCCCATGGGGCTCCATGTAGGTAGCCAGAATGAATTCGCCCGGGTGTGGAGGGTTGTGCATAGACATCAGTGGTAATCCTCATAATCAAGAAGATACGCATTGCCGTCTGAGAATTCGAAGGTAAGCCGCCAGTTTCCGTTTACGGTAATGGCCCATATACCCTTTCGATTCCCTTTGAGTGGGTGCAACCCGTATCCAGGAATATCAAGATCAGCGATTTCAACTGCGGTATCGAGGGCTGCCAGCTGCATTCTTAGCCGATTGGCGTGATTTGCCTGGATGCCGCGTGTGCTCCCTGTCTCGTAGTAGCGACGCAATCCTTTGTGCTTGAAAGACTTGATCATAAATCATAGTGTAGCGTGTTGCGCAACAGTGTCAAGCTGCATAACGCCCCGCTAAACGGCGAGCGTTAGCGAGTCCGGTGGAGGCTGCGCTTTTTGCAGCCGTAACGTATTTGAGCGGATTGTTATATTTTGTCCCTGCTAACAACGCACGCATCATTAAACTGCTTACCAAACACCGTAGCCCTGACATAATATTTATTAAAATCGCCTTTAGACTCTTCTCCGCCTTGATTAAGTTGAGTCAGTATTGCCTGTACAGGGCCATCGTTAATAATGCGATCATACGCATCCGGTTTAGTAAGGTGGCCGTCTCGGGGTATTTCTACTAGGCCTAGCCTTTCTAGATTGATAAGGTAAGATGCTGACAAATCTTTATGTTCTAATCCAGCATCATGGCCTAACGTTGAAACTAATTCGCTTACTTTAAGTTCCCCACCTTGTTTTACTAATACTTTCTTAATATCAACTATCGGTGCCACTTCATTCTTAATTATATATTCGAGCAACCGTGCTTCGTCTGCCGACATATTTCGGATTATTTCGACAAATCCTGGGTGAGCAGTTTTGGCGGTTTCTTTATCCATAGCTGAAGCCAATAAATTCGCATACAGCTCACTTAAAGATTCTTTGTGGCCTGTATACCGTAATGACTCAAGAGCGGGGCCCGCTACTGCAGGATCTGGAGGGCATATGTTTTCCACCGGAATGCTTGACAATTTCTTAGTAACTTTGGTCTGAACAAATTCTTCAATTTTTTCGACACCCCAGACCAACCCACGTACAGGCATAAGAGCAGCATTCACTGTTCGGCCTACCGTTTGCAAGGCTTTCCCAGCCTCTTTTGCAACAGGTTGGATTGCGTCCTCGTATACAGGGACTTCCTTTACCAGGCCTGTTACTGCCTTAATAGTTCCTTCTACATTTCCTTCCTTCCCGGATGACTCTTCGTCAGTCATGGAATACTCCTAAAAATATAACGCCCATGTTCAAGGGCCAAATTATGCTGGCCTGGCTTTTGCGTCCTTTTGCAAAAGACATGACAGCATACTTTGGTCACCTTGGAACTGTTTGTTAGGCGCATCTCATAATTCTACTTTTCAACTTTGGCCTTATCGCCAACTTTGATTAGTTTCCCATCAATCGCAATGTTGCTTCTAGAGTGCGCAACGTACCTTCTTGCTCCTTGATCGATTCCGTGGCTGTTCTCCCAAGGCTCATCCCAAATACGCACGCCGGGAAGTCGATCAGGATAGTCCTCCGGAAATCGCAGAAAGTCGAAAATAGCTACGACGGACTTTCTATCGAGTAACGGTGCATCTGGCTCCCGCATATTCCTATCTATCGTAAGTGTACCAACAACAATATTTGATCCACCCCGCTTCGCTGCGTTGTCCAAAGATTCCTCGGCTTTCCAATCGGCTATCCCGTAGAAAAACTGTGGAGGAAGCGGCTGTCTGCTACCGTCTTCGTCCGAATGCACCGTTAACGCCCTATAAAGTTGACTTCTGAGATTCTCTTCGGCGACATCAAACGCGACTCTAATGTCTTCAGTTTTGACTTTTTCTTTTAATGCAGTTGAATCCAGAAGAAGCCTGGCCGCTCGAATCCAAACTATTCGGTCGTTGTTTTGGTCTTTCAGTAGACTGAAAATTTCCTCAAACGAATCCTTTGCAACTTTAAAATGAATTTCATCAGCCTTTCTTCTGCTCTCCTTGGCTTGATATGCCTTATCTCGCATGTAAGACAAGACGGCCACTAGAGCTGCGCAACCAACGGATATCCCCGGCAACAGCGGTATGTAGGTTTTGTCTAGGAAGCGTGCATAGTGCAGTAGATCAAGTACGGCGAGAAGCGATGCTCCCAACGACAAGAATATGATCACCGCCAGTAATCTTGTTATAACCCAAATCATCGCGTTCATTCCTTGATTTTGCATATCTACTCTTGGGCAGCGAGCTCGCGGACGCCTAACGCCCGTATTCACGCGCCAGCGCAGCTGGTCGCGTGGAATTGATGGTTATGAGTCTAAAGCCTGACAAGAGCGCTGACCAGCCAAGAAATACATAGCCCAAAGCTCATGAGTATTGACGTCAGGTACCAGCCAGGCATATGATGTTATAACACTTGTAATAACAGGATGCTCCCTATGCTCAAGGTCAAGGTTACTGCCGTTGGCAATTCCATGGGCATATTACTGCCCAAAGAAGCACTTGGAAAACTCAATGCCGAACGCGGCGACACGCTATACCTGGTGGAGGGTCCGGAGGGCTACACACTAACGGTCTACGACCCCGAGTTTGAAGAGCAGGTCACCGCTGCGCGAGGCATTATGAAGCGATACAAGAATGCACTTAAAGAGCTGGCCAAATGAATGAGCCAAAGTGGCTAAAGCACAATGTCGTCAGCCACGTGCACAATCTTTTGCTAGCCGAGCACGGCGGGCCTGCCGGGGTACGTGATGAGTCGTTGTTGCATTCAGCCCTGGATCGCCCGAAAAACAAATTCAGCTACGAGCCACATTGCAGCCTGCATGAAATGGCTGCAGCTTACACATTTGGAATAGCACGAAACCACCCATTTGTGGATGGCAATAAACGCACTGCTTTCGTCTGCGGGGCATTATTCTTAGAGCTAAATGGCTTCGTCGTCACTGCCTCAGAAGCCGACACTGTGGTCGCCATGGAATCGGTAGCAGCAGGCAATCTGGATGAATCGCAATTAGCCGACTGGTTTCGCTCGAATTCAGTTGACTCATAACGCCCGTATTCACGCGCCAGCGCAGCTGGTCGCGTGGAATTGATGGTTAGGGTGGATTGACAAGCACGCAAAGCCAGAACCATAATGGAACCGTTTTGAAACCGAACGAGACTTGAGCATGGCCACCGTCACCTTTAAAAACATACCCGACGATCTGTACGAGCAACTGAAGCAGGCAGCCAATGCGCACCACAGAAGCGTAAACAGCGAACTGATTCATTGCCTGGAAAAGACATATAAACCAACTCGGCTCTCTGCGGCTGAACTTGCCAATAGAGCAAGCGAGCTGCGCCGCCGCGTGGCAGTCAGACTGGATACTGACGAAATCACAGCAGCCAAAAACCAGGGCAGAGAATGATTGTAGCGGACACCAACACCATCGCATATCTGTATTTGCCGACTGCACAAACCGATGATGTAGTCTCGTTGTTGCACAAAGATCCCCACTGGGTTGCACCTTTGTTATGGCGAAGCGAATTCCGGAACGTACTGGCACTGTATGTCAGAAAAGGCATTATTGATTTGAGCACCGCTATCGCTATGCAATCGCAGGCGGAGCAACAGCTTGCTGACAACGAATACTCCGTCAACTCTACGGATGTCCTTGCCCTTGCATCCGAGAGCGGCTGTTCAGCCTATGACTGCGAGTTTGTATCTCTGGCAAAATCGCTGGACCTTAAACTGATCACGGGCGATAAAAAGCTGATCCAGATGTTCCCGGAAATCGCAATGACGGCTGGCGATTACCTACGTACAGAACCCTAACGCTTTGCTCACTCGCACATTTTGCGGAGAGCGTTTTTGTGTAAAATGGAGCGTAGCGACACACAAGAACGAACGTAGCAATGTGTGTCGGCGTGCAGCAATTTGTTAAACCTCTCTCAGCACTTTGGTAGCCACCTTAATTTCCTTTGCTTTATCAAGGTGATTTCTTCTTAGAATTTCTTCTATATTTTGGATCACTTCATTTTTGGGCGTTTTGTTAGCCAGCTTCGATAGTTTCGACTTGGAGGTCTGCTGAAAGTCATAACCGAATTTCGTAAGAAAAGCCATAAGAACAAAATGAAATGCATTGATAACATGCCATTTTAAACATGTTGAATCCTTAGAAATGCTTCCAATATAGTCAATAATATTTTCAAATTCTTTCTGGTCTTTTTTCGACTTAAACTCAGAAAACGTAATGATCCCATTTTCAGTTATCATTGCATCAACCATTTGGAGAAAGTCATCCTTGAAAATATGGTCTTTGGCATAGCGGTTATTGTAATCTTTTCCATCAAACATAGCTGTATCGCAAAACATCTGGGGAAAGAGCTTTAAGTATTTCAAAAACTCCAAATCTTCAGGATCACTGATAGTACTATCAAGATATACCATTTCTAGATCTATTTTTCTTGACCAAGCAAAGAACGAAAGAAATCGGTAACAAAATGACTGTAGATAATACATATTATTTAAATCTGATTCATCATCATATATATGCCAACCCTCCTTGCAATTATCTGAAAAATTCCAAAGCCTGTGATTTAATGATTCCGCGGAATTTAGAAGGCTAACCTTATGTTTTGAAATTGCTTCCTTTATTCTTTTTCTCTGTTCATATTTATGGTCCGCTCGCAATTTAAAATTATGAAAATATTTTTCCCAAAAAATCTTAACTAAAGAAGCGACGATAAATATGCTTATAGATACGATCGCAGATATTACGGCGGCTATAACTCTAGGGTCTGTTTGTTCCATGTTGTTTCTCTGCCGTTACCGTTTAACGCCTTGCTTACCGGCCCAACGGAACAGAGCAAGCTTGTGGTATAGTTTGCGCAGCAAACCACAAGCTTGCGGCGCGTAGTTGGGTCCGCGTACAGCAAATTGTTACGTGTTGGCCCTGCTCTATATAAAAGTAACTAACAGGCCGTTGAAAAATTAACGTATTTGCCCGGTTTCGACGCCGAACACATTTTATTGATCATCAATTTTTTCATAGCCATATTATTTTGTACTTTTCATTTATGATGCGTTTTTTGTCGCTTTACCGGGTCCAGTGGTCATTATTCGACCTCTGTAGCCATTTTTCCGGCCTCTCAGGCTATCAACCGCTTCATGCGGGTGATATTGTATGCCGCAGCCGTAAAGCGGAAGATCCAGGACACCTTGTCCCGACCACAGTGGCGAAGTTTTCGCATCAACCCTATGTCTTTCATCCAGCCAAAACATTCTTCAATCTGTTTGCGTTTTACCTGGCTGATCTGATAACCCGTTGTACCCGTCGTGCGTTTGTCAATCTGACTGCGACTGCTTTTGGCAGCCACGTGTGGCGTAATCTTCAGCGCCCTGCAGCCCTGTACAAATTCTCCCGTGTCATAACCCTTGTCGGCACCCACCGTCATTCCAGGTCGAGTACCCAGCTGCGCCAGGATATTGATGCCTGCATCCCACTCCTTGCTGGTTCCTGCTTCAGTCACCTCAGTGCCAACGATCAACTCGTTGCGGTTCTCGGTCACAATGTGACCCATGTGACACAGTTTGCTCTCTTTCCCTTTGGACTTGCGAAACTGCTTCGCATCCGGGTCAGTCTTCGATTCATGCGTCTTGTTGCTGCGCGTTTGACCATGAAAATCATCACCAGAATCATCGTCGTCACTGCTATCTTTAGGTCGAAACGACTTCATCGATGCGCAGGCTTCCAGCAATGTGCCGTCAACACTGAAATGCTCACGCGACATCAGCTTTTTGGCATACGCTTGTTTCTTGATGGCATCAAAAAACAGTGCGTCAATCTCGTGCACCATCAACCTGTCCCGGTTTTTGGAAAAGGTCGAATGGTTCCAGACCATATCATCCATACCAAGACCCACGAACCAGCGGAACATCAGATCATAATCCAGTCGCTCAACCAGCTGACGCTCGGAGCGGATTGTGAACAGCACTTGCAACAACATCGCTCTGATCAGCTGTTCTGGCGGAATCGACGGGCGCCCCACACAGGAATACATATTATCGAAGGTGGGCGCCAGTTCTTTCAGAGCCTGGTCGACAACTTTACGCACCTTTCTGATCGGATGTTCGGCTGGAATCCGCGATTCCAGTGTGCGATAACTGAACAAAACGTCTTGGGGAGAAATTTCACCGCGCATCGGATTGATCCTGTTAATTCGATGACGCTATTTTCTCATAATTCGAGTTTTTCAACAGCCTGCTAAAGCTCTCTGTTATAAATACTTGAAAAGGCCACTTCTTCTGGAGTGGCGAAATCAAGCATTCCTTTAGCATACTCGTTGAACTTATCTTTTGGTCCCATTGATACTGCTCGGTGATATTTTTCAAGCCAACATCGCTTTAAATGCGTGTTGAATTCCTTTTCTTCACCTTTCGATTGATCTAAGCGCTCTGCAATTTCTTTTAACTTCAAACGACACATAGCAATTTGCTCATCAGTAGAGCCAATGACTCCTGCATATATCCTACTTCCCTGAGGTTTCGCTTGAGAGCGATTCTTCGATATCTGGCCTATCGCAACCTTTATTTCTAACAATAATACAGATATCGAGCTTTCAAACTTTTCCCGTAGTGACTCGGGTAAATTTTCGATAAGATTGCTGTATCTCATAGCTGCGATATGTTTTTTCATATCCGCGTCTTCAAACGATACGGGCTCCCAAGTATGGGAAAATTTATTTCGGATAGCTCTCAGGTGCTCCAAGTCATGATATTGGCCTTTGGTAATCAAGCCCAATGAGTAGCATGCTCTGATCCTCGCTGACAGGGTCCCCAATGGAGCGTCAAAGCCACCAATTAGCTTTTTGGTAGCTACGTTATCGAGCATGTAGGTACTAAGAAGGTCGGCTAAGGAATCTTCCGCAAACGCAGCTAGGGTTAGAACCAGACCTCTTTCATCAAGGTCTTTAAGCCTTCCGTGTAACTTATTCAGAGATTCAAAATAATCGTCATTTTTCATTGCGATTAAACCAACATGGACACGTAACGCCCCTGATCTGGCGCGAAAGTATGTTGGCGTGGCTTTTGCAATTTTTGCAAAAGCCATGACGACATACTTTTTCCGCTCAGGATCGGTTTGTTAGGCATTTCTATGTGCTGTTGCAACTGGGATTTTCTCCCTCATCAAACCTAGTAACGTTGCCTTGAATGCGGTGTGCTTACGCACATAGTCACATAGGTCGTATGGGAGACTAAAGAACCTTTCTACCCATACAATTTCCTCTTCCACTGTCATGCGCTCAGAGATTGAACCGGACAGAACCTTCATTCTTCCTACCGACATCTCTGCTTTGTAATGCACAAAGGCATTTCTCTGACGAACCAGCTTTGTTAGTGCCTCATACAACGGCCCACCACTTGGAAGCGAGTATTGAGCACTAATAAGTTTTGGGCCATGCATCCACTTTTGCTTAACTTCTGCTTTGTCAATGAGAGAGAAAACGTCCGGAATTCCACTCTGAGCAAAATGGGCGGCTAGAGTTATGTTTATTGCGGCCTCGCACAGCGCGCTGGACATAAGAACAATCGTTACGTACTGGCCTTTAAATCTGTCCCAGAAGAGGTTATGAAATTGGGTTGAAGGTTTTGCTGCAAAACCGACATTCTGCTCAACCATCTTCCGTACACCTTCTTCATTTTCTTTCGGATTGATAGCGAGGTAGTGATCAAGCTGTCTCCTTCTCTCCTCTTCGAACTCCGACTTATCCCTTGGAGCGAAGTCATCCATTTCTTTCCTTAATGCAGAAAAGGAATCCCAGTTCCTCTTAAGCAGACTGTCTATATGGACGAAATCTGCAGAGTATCCAAGCGTCGCTCCCATCTTGCCTCCAAATATTGTAATGATGCGGCTGCCTAACGCCCGTATTCACGCGCCAGCTCTGCTGGTCGCGTGAAATCGATTGTTAGGGCTCTATTTTTTCTGCTCATCTCTCCACTCCTTAAAGTACTTTTTATAGTGAGGGTAATGACGCTCTACAAAGTGATATGCAGCATGAGGATTGCTGTTTTTTGCAAAAATTTCTGCTTTTTCATCACCAGGTATTTTTGATAGTGGCCCCAACTCGAATAATTTATTGCATAAGTCCAAATCTTCAATGTCGGGATTAAGCTCTTTCAATCTGTGAAATTCATCGTAGTAGCGTGATTGAAAGTGCCCCCCAAGACCTCTGAAGTACGCAGAATATAATGACTCTAATATTGCTTCCTTTTCTCTTGGTACTTTGTCATATAACTTAAATTCGGTATTAGTACTCGGGCATTTATATACTTCATCAGGATGCCATTCTGTCTGAACTAGCTTCATCCTAGAGCTACAACATGAACAATATGGGAAGTCCTCAATATACTCAGAATCTGTATAGATTTTCCACCACACGCCAACATGAGTTACAAACCTAGCGTCGGATTCATCAGTTATTGGCTCTTCTTGAAATTTGGATAATTCTTCTTTTTGTTTTTGGTTTATCCTAACCAAGACGGATAGGGCAACAAGTAACAGAACCAAAGGGGTAAGTACATAATCGGTAGGTATTCCACGCACCCAATCTTGAAGTTGACTTATTCTATTGATAGCGACTAGATAACCACCAGATAAGAAAAACGCAGTAATTAAAACAACAGCATTATTCAGGAAGGCTTCCCACGCTGTTTTTGCGCTAGATTTCAGGAATTCTATAATTTTCAATTTTAAACCTTGCAGCCCTAACGCCTGGGCTCAGGGGCGGCGGCGCGACAGCGACGACGTCCCTTGGAGCCCATTGTTAGGCTTTTTCTTGTTGAACCCTGATTGATTAAAAAGCCTGATAACAGAACTTTGGCTCACTCTGCTCTTTATAGGGCTCCACGAAAGATAATAATCTTTTCCTAAAGACGAAGATTTCCACGCCTTCAGTTTTGTCGTTTTTAGCTCTACAGGCTCAAACTCAGTTTCCGTGTAAAGCAATATCACAGAATTTTTCCAGGGTTGTTGAGTTTTCCAGAACCTGCTGTTGTACTCGAACGATAGAATAACCCCATTCAAAGGTGAGCCGAATGTAAGATAATTGTTTCTATAGCCCTCGATTTTTTCACTTTCTATAGATACATCTTCTCTCAGTGCTTTTGCCGAGTACTCTCTCAGTGGACAACGTTCGTTGATTTGCGTAACCAAGACAGGATAACTACCGCCATCAAGTAACAATGCTGGTAGTTCTTCGATATAGAAGACACTGCCTTGCACCCGATTTCGCTCGGCGAACCTCTTAGCTGAATCAAGGTTGCTGTGCATGCAGTCTATATAATACTTTTGCACCCAAGTTGAATGCCAAGCATTGCGCCCGTAGAAGCAATAGTAGATCTTAACTGCGCGAATTCCCCGCAGCCTCAGCTCCTCGGGATCTTTTACATCAGGATCTAGAATTCCATCAAATTTAAGATCCTCTATTCTTCTAAATGCACTATCCATATTGAAGCCTAACAGCTCATTTCTGAGGCCTTCGGCCTCATAATAATTCTTAGCAGGTGGCCATATATTTTTAGGCGGCCAATCTCGTACCTCGCTACCCACTTGAAGTAAGCCATACCTATCGCCATATTGTTTCCACCCACAGAACTAGAACGCCACAGGCCCGACAATACATCAAGTTCGTCAATGATGTAGATTTGTACTAAACATAACAAGATACTCGACTATTCAATGATACTGCGAAAGGAATCGCAAACATGCCCCAATATAAATCACCGTTTCTGGAAAGCGTTTGCCAATACATGGTCACGCGCGGATACAGCAAACGAACAGTCTCCACCTACATCTATTGGATCAGATACTTCATTCGGTACCACATAATGCAGCATCCCCTTAACATGGGAGATTCTGAAATTGAGCAATTTTTGACCTTTCTGGCGGTTGACCGGAAGGTCGCAGCCGCAACACAGAGCCTGGCTTTGAACGCAATCGCTTTTCTATACAATAAATTTCTTGATAAACCGATGGGAAATGTTCGTGGTTTCCGGCCAGCCACACGTCAACGTAAATTGCCTGTCGTGCTATCCAGAGGGGAGATTTCCGCCCTGCCCTGCCGGCTTCACGGCTCGCATCTGCTCATGGTATCGCTATTGTACGGATCAGGTTTGCGTCGCATTGAGCTCGTTCGTTTGCGGGTAGGTGATATTGATTTTGATCAATTGCAACTGCGCATCTGGTTTGGCAAAGGGTTCAAGCACAGGGTCACAACATTGGCACCAGAACTGGTACCGGCGTTACGCCATCAGATTCGCAAAAGTGCACTTCGTCGACATCATCTTGACGAATCCAGCCTGAATAAGCTGCTCCGCAAAGTTGCACGTGACGCGGGGATGGACAAGGACGTTACATGCCACACCTTACGGCACTCGTTTGCTACCCATTTGCTCGAGTCCGGAGCAGACATTCGTATAGTTCAGGAGCAGCTTGGTCATCAGGATGTAAAAACCACAGAGATATACACACATGTGCTAAAACGGGGAGCAAAAGGTGTACGAAGCCCACTTAGTGCATTGTAGAACAAAGCTTCCGGCACGCTACCGCCCTGCGCGTGCACCCGCATCGTTGCGCCACCCGAGGTCTTGGCATCGGTTGAGGGAGGAGGCAGAAGCCAATAAAAACAGATGTCGGGGCTGGAGGCAAGTACCCGATAGGCTAATGGAAGGGAGGAAGTGGACTGGTTAGGGTTGCGGGGGCGCCCTGGCAGGCAATTCCAATTTCCGAAACCAAGAAACCTTATCCTCTGCCATTATTTTGTTTATTTTGTTTATTTTGTTTATTTTGTTTATTTTGTTTATTTTGTTTATTTTGTT
>CAXBER010000014.1:0-87375 GCA_963974875.1 uncultured Pseudohongiella sp.
GAAGATGGCCGATCCAGTGTACACGATGCTCCCCCGAGCCGTGAGCCGTGAGCCGTGAGCCGTGAGCCGGGCCTCACAACGATCAACTATCTACAGCGCGCCAGGCCCGGAAGGGACAGGGTAACGGTCTGACCAGTCAGGCCATGTTTTCTGTCTGTGTTACCCGCCCGAAAAGCGGGAGGACTGTCCGAATCCCGAGCGGCGAGCCGCGAGGTTGAGTTCCGCACCGCCGGGCGGGTAACACAGGCAGATGGCCGGTCAGACCGTTACCCTGTCCCTTCCGGGCCGCTCTCTGGATCCTTCTCTGGACCGCTCATAATAAAACTACCGACAACAACTATAACGCCGACCTGGAAACCACCACCTCACACATCTGCCGCAAACTATGCACCTTGTCGATCAGCCGCGCAAACCGCTCATCCCTGGTCAACCCCTGCGCATACCGGTAATAAATCTGCTGCCCGATGCCCGCCAGCCGGAACAGACCAAAACAGAAATAGAAATCAATATTATCCACGTTGATGCCAGTACGCTCGCTGAAGCGGGCTACAATTTCCGCTCGTGTCGGTGCGCCAGGTGCATCACTGGGCATAGCACGGTACTGACGGAAGAAATCCGGATCACCGGCCTCTGCCCAATAACCCAGCGTGCAGCCCAGGTCCATCAGCGGGTCGCCAACTGTTGCCATCTCCCAGTCAAGCACACCGATCATCTTCAGGGGATTATCCAGTGACCAGATCACATTATCGAGTTTGTAGTCATTGTGAATGACACCGATCACGCCACTTTCACTGGGCATCTTGTCGCGCAGCCAGGCAATCACCGGTTCAAAATCGGGTGCATCGGGCGTCATCGCCGCAAGATAGCGTTTTGTCCAGCCTTCAACCTGGCGGGTCACGTAGCCTTCCGGACGACCGAACCGGGTCAGACCCGCTTTCTCCAGATCCACTGAATGCAGGTCACCCAGCACATCAAACAGGGTAAAAAACTGCTGCCTTACCTGCTCCGGGGAGAGATTCAGACCGGACGGATACTCACGTCTGATAACCAACCCTTCAATATAGGACATCAGATAGAAATCACAGCCCAGCACATTGTGATCTTCGCAAAAATGAATCGGTTTGGGCGCGTAGGGAAATACATTCTCCAGTGCGGACAGAATCTTGAATTCGCGCCCCATGTCATGGGCTGATTTCACTTTGCTGCCAAAGGGCGGTCGGCGCAGCACCCACTTCTCATCGCCACTGGCAAGCAGATAGGTCAGGTTGGAATAACCGCCGGGAAACTGCTTCACGCTCAGGCTATCAACCAGTGAGCCCAATACGGGCCGTAAATACTCCCGCAGAATGTTCAGATCCAGCTCTTCCCCTTCCCTGACGGTTTGTGCCTGATCAACCAGTGTTGCTAGCTCTGTCATACTGAATCCCTGATTATTGTTTTATCTGAACGTTATTAACTCACGATGTGCCGACGTCTCCAGATGGGACAACGTGTTAAAACTCCCCAGCGAGATTTTGCCCCGCCCGTACACCAGCCGCGTCACCGAACTGTTGTTGACCATCCAGTTGGTTGCGATAGCCTGATTATCAGGCATTTGCAGGGCCCGCTGCAATGCCGTGGCGATCACACCGCCGGATGTTGAGATCACTACCCGGCTGCCGCCTCTGTGGCACGCCATAATGTCATCCAGGGTGGCGTGCACACGCGCCTGAAAATCCCGCCACGGCTCAAAATCACCATCATCGCTGCCCGCTTCCAATGTGCCTTGAATCCAGTGCCGGCTGGCCGCTTCCAGTACCAGTTGAAACAGCTTCCGGTCGCGAATGGGCTGACCTGCCGCAAGCTCAAAGCCTTCACTGGCGGCATGATCCCGCACGTAGATACGGAACAACGGATCTCCGTTGTACTCGTTCAGGCCGGCGTGGATATTGACATCCGGATCGTTGACAACAGGCCTGAGCAACTCCGCAGTTTCCTGCTGCCGCAGTAACTCACCGCTGTACAGCGCATCGTAGCGCTCGTTCAGTCCTGACCAGTGTTCTGCAAGAATCTCCACCTGTCGTACGCCTGTAGGGCTCAGCTTGTCATACGAGTCAGCTCCGAAGGAAGCCTGTCCATGGCGTACTAATATCAATTCACTCATACCATCAAATCACTCAGACCTGTACGTCAATAAAAACGGGGCATTGCGTCAGACGCAGCCCCGTTATGTGTTTCATACTATACACCACAAGATTGTGACAGTAACTGACCGGCTTTCTACAACGCAGCGTAACGCAGCGTGTGGTGATCAGTATTGCCGAACAGGTTCTCGATAGTGGTTACCCGCTTGAAGTAGTGTCCCACATCAAGCTCGTCAGTGACCGCAATACCACCATGAATCTGCACGGACTCCTGGCCGACCTTGCGCATTGCTCTGCCAACACGACTCTTGGCCGCAGACACCGCCTTGGCCTTTTCCTCGGCAGATACCGAACTATCCAGCTTCATAGCCGCCATTATGACAATGGAACGCGCCAGCTGACACTCAATGAACATTTCCGACATGCGGTGTTGAAGTGCCTGAAAAGTGCCGATTGCTACACCGAACTGCTTACGGGTTTTTGCATATTCAACCGTCTTTTTCAGCAGGCAATCCATGGCCCCAACCGCTTCCGCGCTGACGGCCAATGCAGCGCGATCCACAACTGCCTCCAGCGCCACCAGCGCGCCGCCTTCCTTGCCCAGCAATGCATCGGCAGACACGGTGACATCCTTCAGGTGAATTTCCGCAGCCCGATGGCCGTCAACGGCAGTATAGGCACGTTTGCTGACACCGGCGGCGGAAGCGTCGACCAGAAATGCCGATATGCCATCACGATCAAACTGGCTACCGGACGTTCTGGCGATCACTACCAGCTTGTCGGCGGACGGGCCGTTCAATACCAGAATTTTGCTGCCATTGAGTGTGTAATTATCGCCATTTTTGACAGCCGATGTGGCAACTGATGCCAGATTAAAGCGACTGTCAGCTTCCGCGTAGGCGGTTGCCAGTTGCAGGCCACCTTCCATCACAGCACTGATCAGCTCTTCCTTTTGCGCAGCATTGCCAAGCTCACTGACCAGGCCGCCGCTGATCACAGCCGTTGGCAGAAACGGCTCAACGACCATACCTTTGCCAAACTCTTCCATGACCACCATCAGATCCACGGCAGAACCACCAAAACCGCCATCTTCTTCCCTGAATGGCACGGTCAACCAGCCCAGCTCTGCAAACAGCGACCAGTATTCCTCACTGAAACCCCTGTCGCTTTTAAGTATCTTGTGGCGCGTATCAAAGTCGTACTGACTTAGCACAAACTTCTGAACGCTGTCCTGCAGCATCTGCTGCTCATCACTGTAAGAAAAATCCACGTATAAATCCTCGTAAAGTCAGTCGAATGGTCAGCGTGTGTTTACAGGCCCAGTACGGCTTTGCTGATGATATTTTTCTGGATCTCGTTGGATCCGCCATAAATCGACTTCTTGCGATTATTGAAGTAAGTGTTGGAACTGGCTGCCAGCGTACCGGCACCCACATGCTCACCATCAAAACCTTCGGTAAACTGCTCTGGCACATGCGGCAGACTGTGGTAGCCGGCCACCTCCATGTACAGCTCATCAATAAACTGTGTCGCTTCAGTACCAACAATCTTCAGAATCGAGGACTCCGGTCCGGGCGCCTTGCCCACACTTACCGCTGCCAGTGTTCGCAATTCGGCAAACTCAAGCGCCAGCACCTGAATATCCACTTCCGCCAGTTTGCGGGCAAACACCGGATCATTCAGCAGCGTTCCACCCTGACCATCAGAGGTCCTGGCAGCCAGGTCACGCAGTTTGCGCAGCTTGAGTTTGGAGTTGGGTACCTGGGCAATATTGGTACGTTCGTGGGTCAGCAGGACCTTGGCATAGGTCCAGCCTTTGTTTTCTTCACCAATCAGATTTTCAACCGGCACCCTGACGTTATCAAAGTGTACTTCGTTGACTTCAGGCTCGCCGTCCAGCAGGACAATCGGAGACACCTTGATGCCCGGCGTTTTCATATCGATCAGCAGAAAACTGATGCCTTCCTGTTTTTTGACAGTGTTATCTGTGCGCACCAGGCAGAAAATCCAGTCAGCGTGCTGACCCAGCGTGGTCCATGTCTTGGTGCCGTTAACCACGTAGTGGTCGCCATCGCGGGTTGCTGTCGTTTTTAACGAGGCCAGGTCGGAACCCGCGTTGGGTTCGGAGTATCCCTGACACCACCAGACATTACTGGCAAGTATGTCCGGCAGAAAGCGTTGTTTCTGTTCTTCGTTGCCATAACTGTAGATGACCGGCGCCACCATTTTCATACCAAAAGCCACTGGCTCCATGGCACCGTAGAGGCCCATTTCCATGGCGAAAATATATTTCTGGGTAGGATTCCAGCCAGTGCCACCGTATTCAACCGGCCAGTTGGGCGCAACCCAGCCTTTTTTGTACAGTATTTTCTGCCAGCGGACGTAGTCGTCCTTCTCCAGGTGAATACCGTTGTCCACTTTGTGTTTGATATCCTGCGGAAACTCCGCCTTGAGGAAATCCTGCACCTCTTTCTGAAACTTTAACTCTTCCGCGGTAAAATCAGCATTCACAGGGAATCTCCTGAAAATTATTAAAATCAATCAGTTGCAGGAACAATTCAGCTCCAGCCAGCGATTTTCGAGTATAATCTTTACGGTTCGGAACGCCATACAGACCATGTAGTCCTGTAACATAAACCGAACAAGGAGCCAGACTCTACCACTTTTGAACAACGTTGAAAATCAAAATTCGAACAGTTGTTCTATGAATTTAATCTATTCGGAATGGCAGTTTACATAACCGCTGGTTATCATCCGGCAAGCACAGAAACTGCCACAACCAGCAACAAAAACCAAGAGCCGGAAGCAAGGAAAACCGCATGACTGAATCACCATTGGATATTTTCCGCCCTGATCTGTTCAAAGGCAAAACCGCGCTGATTACAGGCGGCGCCCGCGGTATCGGCCTGGCCATTGCAGAGGGTTTTGCGCGCTTCGGTGCCAATATTGTCGTCGCCAGTCGCAATGCCGAAAACCTGCAATCAGCACACGTCAAATTGTCTGCACTGGGTGCCGACTGCCTTGCGCTGCCGGTAAACATCCGCGACGTCGAAGACGTCGAAAAGCTTATAGCCGCAGCAACCGAGCGCTTCGGCAGTATCGATTTTCTCATTAACAATGCGGGTGGACAGTTTCCGGCACGCCCCTCCCAGATCAGCGACAATGGCTGGCGCGCGGTGGTTGATCTGAACCTGAATGGCACCTGGAACATGTGCAGCCGGGTCGCACCTTTAATGGTGGATCAGGGATCTGGTGCCATCGTCAATGTGGTGCATGTCTATGCCTTCAATCGCGGCGCACCGCCCTTTGTGCATTCCGGCGCAGCGCGGGCCGGTGTGGTGAGCATGACCCAGAGCATGTCTTACTATCTGGCCCGTCATGGCGTCACCATCAATACCCTGGCGCCTGGCACCATCGACACACAGGGGGTACACGAGGAAGAATTTGCCTCCGCTGAATATACGGATCTGGCGCAGTCCACATTGCGCGATGTGCCAGCTCACCGGATGGGTACGGCGGATGAAATGGCCGCAGTCACACTGTTCTTGTGCTCACCTGCAGCACGTTACATCAATGGTGCCAGCATCGTTGCTGATGGTGCACAATTCATGGGTAACTGGGCGCCGATGGTTGACCCGGAACAGTATTAGACGATAATGCTGAACCTTCAGATCCCAATTGACACCAGGTAACCGACCCCATGGAATGGCTGCAAATCCTCGTGCTTGCTGTAGTGCAGGGTGTTACCGAGTTCCTGCCGGTTTCAAGCTCCGCTCACCTGATCCTGGTGCCGATTTTCACCGGCTGGGAAGATCAGGGCCTGGTATTCGATGTCGCACTCCATTTTGGCAGTCTGGCCGCAGTGGTACTGTATTTTCGTCGTGAACTCCTGGTCATGAGCCGACGCTGGGCGCGATCGCTGGTGACCAGAAAAACCGATGCGGAAGCGCGCCTGGCGTGGGCGGTGCTGCTGGGCACCATTCCGGTCGGATTGGCCGGCCTTGCACTGAATGATGTGATAGAGACAGCATTACGGTCTCCGTTGTACATTGCAGCGGGGCTTATCATTTTTGGTATCGTGCTTGCGTGGGCCGACTGGCGGCACAGGGGTGAGCGCAACGAACATCAACTCAAATGGGCAGATATTGTTTTTATCGGATTTGCTCAGGCGATTGCACTGTTTCCGGGTACATCTCGCTCCGGCATCACCATTACCGCAGGACTGATGCTGGGACTGAGCCGTGAGGCAGCATCACGCTTTTCATTCCTGTTGTCGATACCGGTTATTGTTATTGCCACAGGATTGCAAACGAAGGAGTTGCTGGATTCAGGCCAGGCCATAGACTACCTGGCCATGGGCACCGGCACGGTTCTTTCCGGCATCAGTGCCTATCTGTGTATTCACTACTTTCTGGTGTTTATTAACAGAATCGGTATGCAGCCGTTTGTGCTTTACCGGATCGCTTTGGGTGTGCTGTTGATCTTTCTGTTCGCCTGAGTGCCGACGTCAGTTAAAACTCAATGATCGTACCGGACGCACGCCGGCAATCAGCATCAGCAGCGAGTACAACACCAGCAGCGGCACAACATACAGCATCAGAGATCCCACCCGTTGTTCACCCAGCCCGGTCGCCCCCATCACCAGATAGACCAGCGCCGCCAGCACATGCAACATCAGGTAAGCCACCACCAGACGCTTACGGGTAACACTCACTGAATATGCCTTGCCTTTAAGCAACCAGTGTAGCGCAATCCCAAGCCCCAGCAGGTCGGTAGGCCAGAACAGCAGCAAATTCATATTGCCATGAATATCCTGATGACCGGAAAGCCACCATCCCAGACTCAGCATCAGTCCATAGACGCCGCTTAATAGCGCGATCCCCAAACCAATCAACCCCAGCAGCCGGTAACTCAGGCCGGGCATCAGCAGAGTGAACCCCGGCTGGCTTGAGAATGAGGCAATCGAGGCCCGCCGGACACCTGCCAGCAACAGCAGCACCGGCAGCATCAGCAATCCGGCAAGCCAGTACGGATTGATCCCGCGCGCTGGTGGCGCGAACTGCATCAATGTCTGTGAATCAGCCAGCAACCCCTGCCGCCGCAGTTGTTCGCGCAACTGCAGCGGCAGGAACATCTGCTGCCACTGTGTCATGCGTTGGTCGACGCGCTCATTCAGCAGAATATCCAGTGAGAACCGGAGTAAAGGCACACTGGCGTAATGGCTCAGCACCTCATCGCGAAACGTGCGTAGCGTCAGCGCCGTACTGCCGGCTGCAAGCGTGCCATTCAGGGCTTCGTCCAGATAGTCACGTACCCGGGTAGTGCAATTGTCAAAAAAATAATCGTAGGCGTATTCAATGTTCTCTGGCCTGATATTCCAGGCGAGACGCTGGTACAGACTCCGTTTCTGAGCGTCAGACAGCCTTAACCGGTCCTGCCAGACAGTGCGTCCTTCCTGCCGATAGCGACCAAGTTCCCACTCGGGTGGCGACACGCCCAACTGATAGTCCATGTTGCCGAGGGCAAAATTTGCTGCAAATCTGACATAACCAGCACTGGTGTCGAACATGCCCCAGTTGAACATGAGATCGGTGTCGGTTGAGTCATCCACAATGCGCAGCGCAGTATGTCCGAAGTTGTCCCAGACATGATTTCCGACATCCACGGTGATCAGATAGAACTCCACCTGGCTCAGATCAGCCGGGATCCGGATGTTTTCGACATCATCAATTGCCGGCTGGGCGCGCAGGAACCCGATATTGGCCAGCAGGAAAACGACACAGAAAAACAGTCTGAGTGCAGCAGACAGGACTGCACCACGCGCCGAGGCGACAAACATTTTACCCGGCAGGGCTGCATAATTCGGATTAGAGGAAATCAATGATTGGCGAAGCTTCTGTTGTCTTTTGTCGTTGTAGAGTTTAACGCAGTGTCCGGCCATGATAACAAAGAAACCAAAGCGATCAAGTAGTCTGCGCATCGGGTGGCGGAGTGAGCCGGCAGCCTTGCCGTATTTGCCGTCAGTGCCTATGATAGCGGCCTTATTAAATTATTCTACAGCACAGATGCGGAGAATTTTGCCATGAACGGTGCCAGAGCCCTGATAGAAACACTTGCCAACTGCGGCATCGAACTATGCCTGGCCAATCCGGGAACCTCGGAAATGCATCTGGTCCAGGCGCTTGATCAGGTACCACAGATGCGCAGCGTTCTTGCCCTGTTTGAAGGGGTCTGTACCGGCGCCGCTGATGGTTACGGCCGCATGACCGGCAAACCTGCAGCCACGCTGTTGCATCTCGGGCCGGGCCTGGCAAATGGCATTGCCAATCTGCACAACGCACGCAAAGCGGGCACCCCGATCATCAATCTGGTGGGTAACCATCCGCAGTTTCATATGGGCTATGATGCGCCGCTGACCTCGGATATCGACACGCTGGCAAAAAACTTCTCCTGCTGGATAAAGTCCTGCAGTACTGCGGACACACTGGCGCAGGATGGAGCCGAGGCCTACACCGCAAGCCTGCGCGCCACACCCGGATCACAGGGCCAGATCTCGACTCTGATACTCGGCGCAGACGCCGCCTGGGGTGACTCTCCCGGTGTCGCAATCCCCAATGGTATCCCACAACGCGCAGTTGTCGCGGAGCGCAGCATAGAGCAGGTTGCCGGGGTTCTGCAGAGCGGCGAAAAATGCGTGATGATTCTTGAGCATGACGGCGTAAGTACTGACTCACTCGAAGAAGCGGGCCGTATTGCCGCCAAAACCGGTTGCCGCATCATGACCGGCACTTTCCCGGGTCGGGTTGACGGTGGTGCCGGCGCTGTCGAGGTTGAGCGCATGCCGTACTTTCCGGAACACATTCTGGCTTCATTGGCAGGCGTTCAGCACCTTATTCTGGTTGGCGCACAGATTCCGGCAAGCTTTTTCGCCTATCGCACCACACCCAGCCGTCTGGTTCCCGAGGGTTGTCAGGTGCACACGCTTGCGCGGATAGAGGAAAATGCCACGCAGGCGCTACAACATCTGGCCGAGCGCCTGGCTGCCACTAAAACCGACGTGAAGCGGTTTGCCCGTGCAGATGCCAGCCTGCCAACGGGCGACATGAGCAGCCGCAACATGCTGCAGGTGATCGCTGCCACACTGCCCGAAAACGCCATTGTTGCAACTGATTCCGGCGCTGGTAATGCGGCACAGCCGGTCTGTCAGACAGCCGCGCCTCACAGCTGGCTCAGTCTGACCGGCGGCTCGATCGGCCAGGGCAGCCCGGTTGCCACCGGTGCAGCGCTTGCCTGCCCGGACCGCCGGGTTGTGGCATTGCTGGGTGACGGTGGCGCTGCGTATACCATCCAGAGTCTCTGGACCCAGGCGCGAGAGCAACTTAATGTCACCACCGTGATCTTTGCCAATCGCAAATACAATATCCTGAATATCGAATATGCCCGGCTGGGTGTGACCGACGTCGGACCGATTGCCGCCAGCCTGTTTGATATCGGCAATCCGGATATCGACTGGACCATGATCGCCGGCGGTCTGGGTGTCCCTTCAGCCACAGCGCGCACCGCAGAAGAATTTGCTGACCTGCTCAAGCGCAGTTACGCAACACCCGGGCCGTTCCTGATTCAGGCAATGTGTTGATTTGCCGCAAGTGAAGCCACTTTCACTGTGATAGATTGACTAACAAGTTGCAGATTTCGCCAGAGACTGGTGAAAGCAGTAATAATCAATGACACAACTATTTATCTATTTTATTGTTTTTAAAGGATTTTAAGGACTGGCACGAATATCGCAGGGAATCTCTCAGGATTAGAGTTTCAGAGAATCCAGTAATTTCTTACCCTTGCGTGGAGCCGACAGTTATGGACATTATCAAGAACCTTTGCACTCTTCTGGTGTTTGCCGTACTGGCGATGCTGGCTCTGCCTCTGCTGGGCGCAGGACTGGGTCTGCTGTTCGTCCTGGGTGCCATAGTCATCTGGTTACTGCCAATTCTTATTATCCTCAACTCCGACAAAACCACGGGAGGCGAAAAACTGGCCTGGATACTGGCCATCATCTTCCTGTCATGGTTTGCCTGGATATTCTATTTCCTGCTTGCGCCCATCAAACCACGCAGGGATTACTGGTATGAATAAACCGGCATAACGAGGCACTATGGTTGCAGTAGCGAACGAGACAGACAATACGGAGCCAGGCAGCGACAACTGGCTGGCACAGGTATCTGAACCCATCATCGATCCGGATCGGCGGATCATTGATCCTCACCACCACCTTTGGCGCAAACGCTTCAACCGCGACTACCTGCTGGAAGACCTGTGGTCAGATACTGCCAGTGGCCATCGAATTGAAAAAACCGTCTTTATCGAGTGTCGCGCCTTTTATGACAAGGACGCCGAGCCACACTGGCAATCCCTGGGGGAAACCCGGACGATCGCTGAAATCGCAAAAATCAGCCATCAGTCACCGGACCAGGCCCGGATCAGTGGCATCGTCGGCAAGATAGATCTGACGCTGGGCGATCATCCCGAATTGTTGCGTGAAATCATTCAGGCTCATCAGGAGGTTGCCGGTTCACTGTTTAAAGGGGTCCGTTTTGCCGGTGCCCGTGACCCGCGACCCGAGGACCTGCTGATATCGCTGCAGGCACTGCCTTACCTGTATGGTCGCGAGAACTTCCGCAAGGGTCTGCGCATTCTGGGTGAACTGGGGCTTTCCTACGACACATGGCACTACCACCACCAGAATGTTGATTTTTGTGATCTGGCGGAATCAGTTACCGACACCACACTGGTGCTTGACCATTTCGGCACACCACTGGGTGTGGGCATCTATCGCGGTGCCAGTGATGCCATCTTTGATCAATGGAAGGAAGATATTCACAGACTGTCACGCTGCCCGAACGTGGTCGCAAAACTTGGCGGACTTGCCATGCCGGACAACGGGTTTGGCTGGGACAAACGTGCAACGCCGCCGGACTCAGACGAATTTGTGCGTCGTCAGAAAAAATACTTTATGCACACCATCGAATGTTTTGGACCCGAACGCTGCATGTTTGAAAGCAATTTCCCGGTGGACCGGCTGTCGGTGAGTTATCCGGTGGTCTGGAATGCATTCAAAAAGATGGTCGCCGACTTTTCTGAAGCCGAGAAACACGCCATGTTTTACGGCACAGCCGCCCGGGTGTATGGGCTGAGCTGAGTCAGACGCGGCGCTTGACCAGTTTTAACACAGCACTGCTGGTCAGAATGGTTTTACCGTTCGCCTCCAGCACTGCGCGGGCGAACACCAGTGACCCCCCCTTGCGTGTTACTTCGCCGCGCCCGATGACCAGGTCACCATCAAATGCAGGTCCGATAAACTCGCTGGTGCAACTGACCGTCAGCACGCCATCATGGGTACCTCCGATCGCCGCCAGGCAGAGCGTGTAATCGGCAAACATCATCGAAATGCCACCATGCAGTGTCTTGTGCGCGTTGCAGTTGCGCGACTGCACACGAAACGCAGTTTCGATGGCACCATCGACCAGTGCAAAAAAGAAAGGACCATTGTGGTCCTCTGCGTTATCTCCATCCCAGTGCCGGAAATGTGCCGGGATATCGTAATCCTCCGGCTTCTGTTTGATTTTTGTCACTCAGTCCTTACCCTCATCGTCATCATTGGTGGCAACATCAACCACAGCACCTGCCACCTTGAACGGTACTTTAGCCACTTCCAGCGTCACGTCAACAGCCGCACCCACAGCCGTCCCCAGACAGCCTGTCAGGGCAGACAGCAAAACCACCATAGCGCTAAGGCGCACTGTTAACCGCACAACGGCAGCGCGATTGTTGCTGTTATTCCTGTCAAACATGTTTCAGTCTCCCGGCGGTAAAAGGTTCCAGCATGGATGTGACATCAGCGCCTCTGTTAACCAGCGCTGCAAAGGCAACCGCCAGACGCTCACTTTCCTTTAATACTGTCTGCCAGTAAATGATACGCTCACGCTCACCAAGACGAACAAAATCATTTCGGTCGGGTATTTTCCCATACGGCAGGCTCTGCACAAACTCTTTTGTCGGCGTCACCAGCAAAACGTTGTCAAAATGCGCCGGATCAGCCCTGTGCCACGGCGCAAATTTATCGAACCAGCCGGGTATGACACTCGCATAGAAATGTGGATACAGCACCAGTCCGTCGAGCTTGTTAAATGGCAGATCCAGATGGTAGTCCGTTATGCCTCCATCGCGAAAAACAGCGTTCCCGGCACCGCTTATGCCTGTGACCGCTTCCATCACCAGAGGGATGGATCCGCTGGCCATTAGTGCATCACAGACATTTTTCTCGTTCAGCATCACAAACCGGGCGGACTGATCCTGCAATGGCAGCGCCGCCGGATGATCCAGTGCGTTGTGAAAGACATACCGTTCAAAAAACCAGCTCAGGCTGCGTCGACTGACCATATTGCCAACGGCAGCGGCCAGCAATCCTGCATTTAATGCCAGCTTATTCTCTGAACGCACCACGCGGCGGGCCCGATCCGCTATGACATACAGGCGACGCTGCGGATTTTCGGCGATACATTTTTCAACCGATGCAGATTCATTGTCACCCAGAATGCCCTGCAGCATCTTGCGAGCCTCACGACTTATCTCATGTCGGTCAGGCCGCGCTGAAGAATAGGTTTGACCCGCATAACGTGCTGCCAGCGTATCAAGTGCCTGCACCGGATTGCTGTGGGCATAGCAGGCCAGCCGCCATGCGCCTGCGGAGGAGCCAACCAGCCGCAAGGGACGGGCATTGTCGACAAAAAAACTGCCTGCCAGATATCGATCCAGACCATACAGAACAAACCACTTGGGACCACCGGAGGCACCTGCCATCCAGCTGAAATCACTGGCGCGCAGACCATTCTCACTGATGGTTTGCATTGCCCTGGGTCCGGCAAACAATTTGAGTTCTGACATAGGGAGCCTGTTCGTTTGCGAGTAACCGCATTATAATTAAATCCGTGAGCAACACTACCCGGAGCTGTCACAAAATATCACAGCTTGATGTGCCGTCGACATGGCTCAGGCAGACACGCACCGTTAGTATGAAAGCGAAGTTCAACAGGTATTCAATCATGATCGCCAGAATCAGAGACTATTCCCGATGGCTGTTTTCTGCCATTTTCAGCCTATCGCTGCTGACCGTTCCCGGCACAACATTGCTGGCCCAGGGCGCCACGCAGCAGGAACGCGCAGCGGCCGGTGCGGCATCGGAACTGGCACAGCGCCATTACCGCAGGGCCAATACCTATAATAATCTGGAGCGCTTTGACGAGGCCGTAGAAGAATATCGTCTTGCCGTCGCTGCAGATCCGAACCTGGCCGATGCATACCGCAACCTTGCAAACATCTATCTCTCGCAGAACAAGCCTGATGATGCCATTCCCATGCTGGCACGATTCATCAACCTGCAGGATCAACCCAGCACGCCACTGACAGCATCGCTGAAGACAATCGGCGACCTGCTGCGCCGGGCTGAACGCTTTGAAGAATCCATCAGTTTTGATGTGCGCGCCATTGCTGCAGACCCGCGCGACGATTCGCTGGTCCATATCATGGGCAACATCTACGACAATGCCGGTCACACGGACAAAGCGATTCAGGTTTATGAGAAGGCCACTGAAGTCATGACAGACAACGCCTTCATGAACAGAACCCTGGGCAGACTGTATGAGCGCGAGGGTCGACTGGAAGATGCCCTGGCCCAGTATCGCAAGGCTGCGGCAACGGATCTGGGATCGCAGTTCTACAAGGAACTGGTGCAGAATCTGGAAGCGCGCCTGACCCAGCAGTCAGGCAACCAGGTCAACGGCTGATATCGACCAACTGCGTCAGACGCTGATGCCTGCTGTCAGCGTCCATATGCGCCAACGCCCGGACCGCCTGATAAAATGCCGGCAGGTCTCCATCGTGCCTGTCCAGCAGCGCTGCAAATGCGGGCAACCAGTCAAAATAGGCGGACACAGTGGCCAGTTGTGCATTGTTTAGCGGTCCTTCAAACCAGCCCCGGTAAGCCTCCGCATCATCCCGTTGGAACCATTGCGCCCGCATTTCCTCCTGCAGTGCCAGCTTTTCGGCAACCGGTGTGTCTTGCCTGTTGTAGAGCGCGGCTAACCTGTCGCGATAACCTGTGACAAACTGCGTGAACTGGATCTGTGTCTGCTGCTCGGACAGAAACCGCGCAAACATCTCCGCATTTTCAGTACCCGCCAGCCAGCGACGCAACCCCTCCTGCTCCACAAAACTGGCAAAGCTCTCATTGAATGTGGTGTCGTCAGGCACATAGATCAGTTGATGGGCAAGCTCGTGAAATATAAGGCCGGCCAGACGATGATCCGGACGGCGCATGATCGTAGAAGGAATCGGGTCATTCAGCCAGCCCAGGGTGGAATAGGCATCCACACCGCCAACATAGACATCAAATCCGCGCGCGGCCAGCGTCTGCGCATAGTCCTGCGCAGCAGACTCGGAAAAATAGCCGCGGTAGGTGACACAGCCTGCGATCGGAAAACACCATTGCAGGGGATCCACGGAAAAAGCCGGCGCCGCAAAAACATTCCACACAAGATGACGTCTTTCAACATTGACATAGCTGGTGTAGCTGCCATCCGACGACAGACCCAGTGACTGCCCGGCAAACTCCCTGGCCTGAGCAATCAATTGCAGTTTCCTGACAAGCTCGGGATCAGTGTCCGGGTTGCCAAGAATGCGTTCCACCGGCTGACGGTCAAGCATCAATCCCAGCTGACCCGTGGCTGCCTGCATGTAAAAAGAGACGGTAGTGCACGTGGAGAGAGATAGTGTCAGAACAAGCAGAACTATCCCGCGCCAGGCAACTGCCATGTCAGGGGGCAACCGCTGCAGACTCGCGGGGCACCAGTTGGATCTCGAACAGATCCGCCCATAGTTTGCCCGTGACAAATAACTGCTCTGTTTCAGCATTCCACGCGATGCCATTCAGTACTGCATCGCTGCCGCCGACGCGGGTCAACTGGCGCAGCCCCGTCAGATCAACAATGCTGTTGACCTCGCCTGATGCCGGATCGATACGGATCAGTTGCTCTGTCATCCAGACATTTGCCCAAACCTCACCATCGATATACTCAAGCTCATTCAGGTTTCGGATAGACTGGCCCTGAGCGCTGACCGTTATCGATCGCACCGTAGCAAAGGTCTGCGGATCGACAAAATACAGACGATCGCTGCCATCACTCAATATCAGGTGCTCGCCATCCCAGGTCAGCCCCCATCCTTCGGTCGGCACAAAGTGCGACGTGACGCTGTCAAATGTTTCCAGGTCATACACAAAAACCATATTCTCGCGCCAGGTCAGCTGATAGATAAGACCATTGGCAACGGCAATACCCTCACCAAAATACCGGGCATTGAGCTCGCGCGACCGAATAATTGAACCGTCCTCCAGATTGGTCTGCAGCAGTGCTGACTGACCGTAGCGTCCCGTGCCTTCGTACATAGCACCTTTATGAATCAGCAGACCCTGCGTAAAGGATCTGACATTATGCGGATAGGTGTTGACCACCTTGTAGTCGTAGATCGGCAACTGGGCCTGAGCACTGCATGCAAGCAGCAACCAGACAGATAAACAACTCAGCAGCGCGGCATACGATAACCGGCCGGGCTGATGTAATTGTCCGGGCAACATGCTATGTTTTTGCTCTTGCACAGGTAAGGCTCCTGATAGGTTCACTCAGTTTAGGGAGGAAATATTGCAATGACAAGTCAGTGTCTGTTCTGCCGCATTATAGCCGGCGAAATTCCATCCACCACCATCTACAGCGATGATCATGTGTATGCGTTCAGGGATATCAATCCGGCGGCACCCGCCCACATCCTGGTTATCCCCCGCAAACACCTGAGCAGCATTGATGATGCACAGAACGAAGACGAAGCATTGCTGGGCAAGCTTATGCTCAGCGCCCGCGCCATCGCGCGCAGCGAAGGGTTAAGCGAGCACGGATTCAGGCTGGTGATCAACACTGGTGATGACGGTGGCCAGACAGTTCACCATTTGCATGTACATATTCTGGGTGGTCGCAGCATGACCTGGCCACCCGGCTGACGTCACGCTTTATCAGCCTTATAACAGGGCCCGGATAGTCGCCAGCCCCTCTGTGGAAGCCGGAACAACGCCATGTTCGGTAATGATGCCTGTCACCAACCGGGCCGGCGTCACATCAAATCCAAAATTACTGACCTGCGTGCCCGGCGGCGCAATATTCATCCGGACAACAGATCCGGCTGATGCCGCTGAATCTGAATCGTGCACAGACGCCCCGATACAACCCTGCACCTGACGGATTTCATCGCCATCGCGCTCTTCAATGGGTATCTCCCTGATGCCGTCGATACAGTCAAAATCGATGGTGGAAGCAGGCAATGCCGCATAAAACGGAACATTATTGTCAAAAGCGGCCAGCGCCTTGAGGTAAGTGCCGATCTTGTTGCAGACATCTCCCCGGGCAGTTGTCCGGTCACTCCCTACCAGGCAGATATCCACCATGCCATGCTGCATCAGGTGACCGCCGGCATTGTCCACAATCAGCGTGTGCGGTACACCGCTGCGACCCAGCTCCCACACCGTCAGGGAAGCACCCTGATTGCGGGGCCTGGTTTCGTCCACCCAGACATGCACTGGCATACCCGCCATGTGCGCCTTGTAAATGGGAGCCAGAGCAGTACCCCATGCGCCTGTCGCCAGCCAGCCAGCGTTGCAGTGTGTAAGAATATTCAGCACGGCATCGTCGCCGTGTGTCTGGCGTTTCAGCGCCAGCAACCGGTCCAGTATGCCCAGACCATGGTCACCAATCGCACTGCAGGAAGCAGCGTCTTCAGCCAGCAATTGCTGAGCCAGCATCAATGCCGCAGACGCCCGCTCGGCAGATGGTAACGCCGCCACACCGGTTTCAACCCGATTCAGCGCCCATTGCAGATTTACTGCCGTCGGGCGGGTAGTCAATAGCCGCCGGCAGGCCGGCACCAGATTGTCGGGATCTGCCCTGAGCGCCAGCCACACACCAAACGCGGCAGTTATGCCTATCAACGGCGCACCGCGCACCTTCATCCCGACGATGGCATCACAGACAGCATCCAGGGAATCCAGCGTCATGGTACGAAGCTCATGCGGCAACAGCGTCTGATCGATTATGTTCAGCCGCTGCTCATTCGCATCGAACCAAAGCGTTCTCATCTGATTTTCATTTGCTTTCAACTGCTTGCCTCCGGACTATTACTGAGTGGACTTATTGCCCGAATCAGCCTTGCAGAAACGCAAAACGCACCCGAAGGTGCGCTTTTCTGAAACCGTTTTTGATTGTGACTTACGGCTCAACGATGGAGATACTTGAAATGCCAGCCTGACGGGCAGCGTCCATGACCATGACCATGGTGTCTACATTGGATCGCGGATCCGGGCGGATAATAACCGAGGCAGCGGGATTCTCGGCTTTGAGACGGTCGATATTCGAACGAATCTGACTGCCAATGATCACCCGGGGCTCACCATTGAGGGTAATCTCATTGTTCTGGCTCAGTTCAACCAGGATATTCTTCTTGTCGTCATCCTGCTCCGGTGGCGTCTCGTTATTCTCGTTGCTGGCCGCATCGATCGCCTGCTCGGACAGGAACGTAGCTGTCACCACAAAGAAGATCAACAGAATGAATACCACGTCGAGCATGGGGGTGAGGTCGACATTACTTTCGTCTTTTTTTCTTTCGCCAGCCAGTTTTTTCATTATCAGCGCTACCAAATATAACTTAATAGATTGTTTTTATTTGCCTTTATCAACTTCCAAGCACCGTCAGCAGGTGGAGTATTGATAATGGCGGTTACTGTATTGGTTCAAGTATACCTGATATGAAGCTGACGACAACAGGCCTTACAGCTTCATCGCATAAATTATTGGCAGTGTGTGGCCGATGCACTGCAACGGCCACCATGCACCGTTCTAGCGCAGGGATTTGATGGCAAAACCAACAATTTCACCCAGCTGTTTAACTGATTTACCTTCCCGCGAATGCACCCGCAGACCACTCAATGTGTTTATCAGCACGTCTGTGGCCAGCTCGGCGTTTACCGCCTTGCTCAATTCACCGGCTTTTTCTGCTTCTTTTACACGCTTCAGCACAGATTTACGGATATTGCCATAATATCCTTTGACCAGCTTTTGAATATCTTTGTCATAGTTGATGCTTTCGCAGAATGAGTTGACCAGCAGACAACCCATATCACGACGCTTTTTGGTGGCAGACAGAACCGTTATGTCGAAATACTTCTCAACCGCATCCCAGGCCGACAACGCTTCGTTGTCAAGTGACGCTGCCAGGTCACTGGCCACCAGTTTATTGTAATGCTCCAGACAGGATTTGAAGAACGTATCCTTGTCGCCAAATGAATTGTAGAGCGTACCGCGATTGATGCCTGTGACGTCCAGCAGTTTTTGTACAGAACTGGCCTCAAAGCCTTCGCGCCAGAACTGCTCCATGGCATGGGTCAATACATCTTCGTAAACGAACTCAACGGGTCTTGCCATAATAAATCACACACTCTGGTCAGATTAGAATTGAACAAATATACCGGATTGGCATGTGGGCTGAATTCTAGTCGATACCCGTGAGTTTTTACATCCATTGATACAAAATGCCACAATTACGGACATAATGATCGATTTATCCCTTAAAAAACATAAATGTGTCTGCATTTGGCCAATCAACCATGAAATGACCAAGCGTTCATTAACAGAGAAAGTATCAGACAGAATACAACCGGGTGAACAACGCTACAGCGAAGCCCAGCGCGCCACCGACAACACCACCCCAGACCACCAGCCAGCCGAGATGACGGCGTATCATTTGCTGGACAATCTGTTTTACCTGCTGAGGCGTCAGTTCCTGCAGTCGGCTGTCAATCAGGCCTTCGATCCGCCCCATCACTGCATCACTATGTGTTGCCTGACCAAGCCGCTGCCCAAATGCCTCACGAAACTGCTCGCTGCCGACAAAGTCCTGCAGATAGAGACGCATCCGCTCGGCAAACGGCCCTCGCAAACCATCCAGCGCCTTCGGACCACCAACAAACCCCAGCATACTGCCCATGGAGGACGCCATGATTGCCTCTGACAGCGAATCGAAGGCTTTGTCAAAGTCCATATCGTCAATCATTGATGGCAGCAGGGTGTCCATGCCACTGTGCATTACCGTTGATGCATCAAAAAAACGTTCCAGGTTCTCGGGGCTGAAGAACTGATTCATAATCATTTCCCTGATCCCGGTCTTGAATTCCTCAAAATGCAGCGCGATTACACCGGATCCGTACAACCCCGGCACCTTCTCGAACAGCATGTAGATGGCCAGGGAGTTGGTTAACGCGCCGGACAGAGCAAACAACCCGGCACTCAGCACAAATGGCGCCGCAGCACCGGGCAGCAAAAGACCCAGCACAACCAGCGCACCAGCCAGCAAATTGGTAACTAATCCTTTATCCATGAACTACAACCGCCTGTGGGAATGAACCGGCATTTTACGCCTTAACTCGTGCAGCATGGCAAGATTCAGATCTGCATAAACCACACCCTCACCCTGTGGCAGCACGGACAGCACCGTCCCCCATGGGTCTATGATCATTGTGTGACCAAAGGTTTCGCGTTTTGCATTGTGCACACCGCCCTGACCACAACCGATGACATAACACTGGTTTTCTATCGCGCGGGCTCGCAGCAGGACCTCCCAGTGCGCTTCCCCGGTTACCCGGGTAAATGCCGATGGGACAGTAATCAGTTCGACGCCCTCTGCAAACAACCTGCGGTAAAGTTCGGGGAATCGCAAATCGTAGCAGATAGACAGTCCCAGTCTCGCGACCGGCGTATCAACCCAGACCACCTGGTCACCAGGCTCAAAGCTATCTGATTCACAGTAACGTGCCTGCCTGTCACTGACCTCGACATCAAACAAATGCATTTTGTCATACCGCGCAATGATGACGCCGCTAGGATCAAACACCAGACAGGCGGGTCGCACCCGACCATCAACAAGCCGGGCCGGTTCGTTCTGATCAGCCGTCAACGGGCGGGTAATCAGAGGCAATGTGCCGCCCACAATGAACACACCATGCTCCCGCGCCTTGCGTGACAACATGCCCTGCAGCGTTGCATGGACATCACCCTGTTGTTCCGCAAATACTGTCTGCGGGCCACCATCCAGCACGGCAAAATTCTCCGGTAACACAATCAGTGCCGCGCCGTTGCCGGCTGCCTCATCAATCAGTCGTGCTGCAGTTTCCACGTTCTGCGACACATCGCTGCTGCTGACCATCTGTATGGCCGCTACTTTTGAATTCGTTTTTGCCGGTTCTGATGAACTCACATTGGCTCCCGCGTCATCATTGATTTACTGATCTTAACAACCTTGCCACGCAGCACGTCGGCACCTTTTTAGACAACCTGCAGACAGTCTGTTAATTGCCGCCGGCATCCGCAAACACCTGGTACAGCCGGGGTTCCAGACCTTCCCACGGGCCTTCAAGGATATAATGCGCGCTGGTAAGATTGTCAACCTGCTCCCCGAATATCCTGTCAAATATGAAAACACCGACCGCCAGCTGCCAATTGATCAGATTATTCAGCACCGCCAGTCCGCCCAGCCAGGGGATATTGTCACTGACAGGTAATGTGATGTAGAGATCGCCATCAATGGTTTCTTCCGCCAGATTCACAACCCCTGCCAACTGGAACAGGCTGGCGGGACCAATGATCTGCAGGCGATCCTCAATCGTCACCAGTCCCTGGCTCAAATTCACACTACCGCGAATCTCGTCGTAGGACAGACCCGCCCGCGCCAGGTCATCACTGAATCTCAACCGCCTTACCAGCGCATCAAAATTGATAAAGCTGATCAACCTCAGTGCACTATTGGCTACTCCGGCCCGCTGCCTGAAACGCCCGTTATTGACCTGAACATCTATATCCCCATTCAGACCCAGTGCAGAGAAATAGGCCGGACTCCCGTCCCAGTGCAGCCGTGCATCAAATCTGGCGGCGCGACTTTCAATGCTGGGTGCATAACCAAATGCACTGAGCACCGGTGCAAGGTCAGCTGCACTGACCAGACCATTGAGCACACTGCGATGCTGTTGACCATCATATACCCAACGAAACTCAGCGGGTTCTTCTTCATTGCCTATGTTCAGGCCGCGCAAATTTACCTGCAGATCACTGAACAGGGCGCCGGCTGCATCAGACTTGACCAGAAAATCCCAGCTGCCGTAATCCGCACCCGCCAGCGTCAACTCATCAACTTTCAGGGCAATATAAGGGAACGTTCGCGGATCAAGTCCTGCCAGCGGATCCTCGCGTGGCAGTTCATATTCCACCGTGGGCAGATCCTGCAGATCCAGCAGCACTTCCTCCAATGTCGGGTCCGCAGCAGACGCGATCAGGTCCGCATCATCAGACAGTGACACGTCAAGATGCAGATGATCCAGATCCATACGCCAGGGCTGATCCGATTGAAGCGGGATTTCCAGCTCGCCACTGACACTTTCACTGAGCAAACCAATTGTCCAGTTGCTCACCGACTTCTGGACAGTGACGTTGACATTGTCAAACTGTTCATCAAATGCCAGCAAACGGCCAACACTGACACCTGCAGTACCTGTCAACGACTCCATGCCGGCGGTCATCGCACTGCCCGGCGTGCGTGCCTGTATATCACTGATCACCTCTGCCCAGAGCTCAAGATCGATCTGGTCCACACTGCCCAGCACTTCAATGCCCGGCGCTGTGGGATTCAGCCGACGCACTCGCATGCCATCCCCGGGTGTACCAAGGTAGACAAGACCACTGTATGCATCAGAAAGGGAATCTACAGCCAGGTTCATTTGCAACTGCCTGTCCAGCGTCGCCCTGAGTGCTGTCGACTCGCCACCAAATGTCAGTTCAACCATCAGCGGCTGTTCGCTGTCTGCCGATTTTGCAAAAGGTGCCGGGTAGTCCAGCGTAACGCCCACCAGATCACTGTCAACTTGCAGGACAGACATCGCCCCGGGCAGCAGTGTCACATCGTAGGCGAATTCTCCTTCAGCACGCGTTAACACAGATTGCACCAGCGCCGGCAGAGCAGACCACCCACGCAGCTGATCAATTGACGTATTACCGCTGACAGTCACTTGCGTCCCCACCCCTCCTTGTGTGGCAGGCACTGACTTGATTTCGATACTGGCGGGGTTGCCCAGCACATTTGCGCTGATGTTTTCAGAACTCAGGCCGTCGATTGCCGAGTACCGCAATTGACCACTTAATTGCGTAGCATCCAGTGCGTACTCCGGGATAGTCAGTTCGTTGTCTGCAAAACGCATATCAAGGCGCACATCGGGTACAGCACCTTCTATGTAAAGTGGCACAGAGAGCGACAAAGTAAACTCGGCCTCTCCCCTCGCCTCCCAACCTGCAAGCGATTGAGCAACATCACGGGTGACCGGTGTCTGCTGCAGGTATGCCAGACCCTGTCCTGCGCTCCCCTGCCCCGTGCCACTCACAGTAAGCCAGCTACCGCCCTGAGGATGCGGCCTGACAGATGCAACAGTCTTGTTGAAGTCGATACCCAGGCTTTGTCCTGCCTCGGCCAGCACATCCACTGCACCGTCATTTATTGTCACAAAACCGTTGACAGACTGCAGCGCAGGCCACTGCGGATCGAACTTCAACTCACCATCGTCGACGCGATAGAACATTTGCAGCGTCCGCTCAACCGGTGCGGCCCCGGCATGCACCCGGCCACGAAACACCAGTCCGCTGCCTGCTCCCTGGCCGCCTATCACAGCATCATCAACCCATCTCAGCACACCTTGCGCCGATTGCGGTGCACGTGGCGCCATTGGCAGGTATTGGGATTTATGCTGAATGTCTGCCTGCAGCGCGCCGATCATCAGCTCCAGATTCATAAACCGATCAGGCCCTGTCTCAACGTCAAGTGAGAACTGTCCTCTTGCGCTGATAATATCGGACTCAACCACGATAACGCTGCTGACCATTTTCATCTGCAGCTCATCGCCCTGCACCGCACTGAAACGCACCCTGCCATTGGCTGAGTCATATGCCCACGGAGCGTCAAACAGATTGGGCAACTGCATCATCACATCATGGGCATCCACATCAACAAACCCTTCAACACTCCCTCTGGTCAAATCAAAATCCACTTCGACATACCCATCTACACCCCAGAAAGCCGGGGCACCACGATGGGCGCTGAGGGAAGCATCGTTGATATTACTCAGCAATTGACCGGTAGCCAGCATCCCCTCTTCAATGGTGGTGCTCAATACGAGGTTATGGAAGTGACCGCGGGCATTAAAGGCATCCAGTTCATTTCGCAACTCACCCTGCGGCATCAGGGCTCTCAACAGGCGTCCGGCCAGCCCCACATCAACGGCATCCATGTGCAGCCTGGCGTTGTCGCCTGGCAGATATGCCAGCGACAGGCCACCGGCAGGCCACTGACCACCATCATAGGCAAAACCAAGCCCCTCTGCCTGCAGCGCCCAGCTGCCGGATTCGGCCGAATGTTCCAGACTCAGCCAGTCTACGACCAGATCATCAATCAGCACTTGTTCGATAACCGCAGCATCGCCAGTATCCAGCACCTGCAGCTCTGTCTGACCGCCGCCCTGCCATGTCAGACTGCTCAACTGTCCCTCCCGCATACCCAGCCAGAATTCACCGTACAACTGCAGCGATTCCAGTCCCAGTCTTTCTGCGCTCTGCCCCGTCAGGTTCAGTGAAGACAGAATCCCGGCATATTCCGCCGGAGGCGCATTCAGATACACGTTTCCTGTCAGCGCCGATAACGTTGAACCATTTAATTCAGCCCTGAGCACCAGCTCATCGCTTGCCAGATCCGGATGCGCGCGCACAACCAGCGCATGACGTCCGCCCTGACTCTGAAACTGGACATTGGTATCCTCCAGCAACAGGGGCTCCCCGTCTATCGGCTGAAAGCTCAGTTCAGCCCGGCTCAGCGTAAACCGGGCCAGACCGCTCAGCCAGCGGAAAATCAGTTGCGGATCGGGCAAGGGCAGGGCTCCGCTGCCGATTCCGTCCAGACTCCACCTGCCGCCGGGATTCTGAACAAACCGAAGTTGTAATTGATCCAGATTGGTGGAAGCGAGTACCAGCTGGCGAGCCAGCAGACTGGCGGGGATATCGGCAGCAACAGAGACCTGATCGAGTTGCAGGGCCGCCGGCAGGGTTTGTCCGTCTGCGGCAATACCTTGCACAACCAGGTCGGTAATCAGAAATTGCGGACTGAAGCGCTGCCATTCGCCTTCGATGTGCCCTATCTGTACCCTGGCACCAAGCGATTCAGACAGGCGCTGTTCGATTTCAGCTCTGTAATTGCTGACCATAGGAGCCAGCTGCCGGCCAAGACTGACGTAGAGCGCCAGTAGCACCAGCATCACCAACAGGGTCGCAAATGACAGACGTAGAATCACCCGACCCAGCGAACGCGCAAACCGCAAAATCATAGTAGCCTGCTAAACAGTAGCCTGCTAAACGGTAGCCTGCTAGAACAGCACAACATCGTACTGTTCCTGAGTATACATGGGTTCAACTTCAAACCGGATGGTTTTGCCTGTCACCACCTCCAGATCGGCCAGCGTGCCGGATTCTTCGTCCAGCAACCGATCAACCACCACCTGTGAGGCCATGACCAGCAGCTCATCGTTTTCATAGACCCGTGCCACCCGCACTATCTCACGAAAGATTTCATAACAGATGGATTCAGCCGTCTTGAGCCTGCCCCGTCCCTCACATACCGGACAGGGGCTGCACAATATCTGCCCGAGACTTTCGCGGGTGCGCTTGCGCGTCATCTCGACCAGGCCCAGCTCGGAGATGCCGGACACCATCGTTCGCGCATTGTCTTTTTCCAGTGCCCTGTTCAACGTCCGAAGCACCTGACGCTGGTGTTCGGCATCTTCCATATCAATAAAATCAAGAATGATGATACCGCCAAGATTGCGGATACGTAGCTGACGGGCAATGGCTGTGGCCGCTTCCAGATTGGTCTTCAGTACTGTTTCGGCATGATTTTTACTACCCAGATAGGCGCCGGTATTAACATCCACCGTGGTCATTGCCTCAGTCTGGTCAATAATCAGATCACCACCTGATTTCAATTTGACCTGGCGTCCAAGTGCCTTCTCAATCTCATCATCAATACCATAGAGATCAAAAATCGGTCGCTCTCCGGTATATAACTCCACTTTGTCTCTGAATTCCGGAATAAAATCACTGATAAACGCATTGATTTCATCATAGGCATCGCTGCTATCTACACGGATTTTTTCCATTACGGGGGTAATCAGATCACGCACTGCCCGCAGATAGAGCGGCAGGTCCCGGTACAGAACACGAATCTCTTTGCTCCGGTCTATGCGTCGTTCCACTGCCGCCCAGAGTTTGCGCAAAAACCGGATATCCTCCAGCAATTCTGCCTCACTGGCTCCCTCGGCAGCCGTCCGGATAATAAAACCACCTTTCTCCTGCAGGCTCTCCCGGTCCAGACACGCATGCAAAACGCCCTGTAAACGCTCCCGTTCTGCTTCGTTTTCCAGACGCAGGGAGACCCCTATGTGCAGATTTCTTGGCAGATACACCAGGTGCCGTGATGGCAACGTGAGATGCGTTGTCAGTCTGGCTCCCTTGGTGCCAATGGGATCCTTGGCAACCTGTACTACGATCATCTGACCTTCGTGCAATTGGGTCTGAATATCGGCAGGCACCTCCTGCCTGATTTCCAGCCCGTCAGCGCCAATGGGGGAAATGTCAGTGTTGTGCAGAAATGCTGCACGCTCCAGCCCGATGTCGACAAACGCAGCTTCCATGCCCGGCATGACCCTGACAACCTTGCCCAGAAAGATGTCCCCGACGTAACCGCTGCGGCTGCGGCGCTCCAGATAAATTTCCTGCAGCAGGCCATTCTCTATCAACGCCAGGCGCGTTTCCCTGGGAGTGACATTTATAAGAATTTCTTCACTCAATCTGACTTCTCCAATCCAGCGCTGTCGGCACATTAAACGCCTTCAGTAGCTCAGCGGTTTCGTACAGGGGCAGACCGACAACACCGGTATAACTGCCCGCAAGATATTCGATAAACATCGCGCCAAGTCCCTGCACAGCATAGGCGCCAGCCTTTCCGACTGGCTCACCCGATGCCCAGTACGCATCGATATCATGACCGGTCAGGTTTCTGAACCTTACCCGTGTCGCCGACACAGCAGTCAGTGTCTGCTCACCCCGCACCACACAGACGGCTGTGAGCACCTCATGTTCGCGTCCCGACAACAGCATCAGCATCCTCTCAGCTGCCTGCTGATCCACGGGTTTACCCAACAGTTGATTGTCGCACACTACGATGGTGTCAGAACCAAGGACAGGCAGATGACCACTGACTTGCGGCAGCCGGTTGACAGCCTCTGCTTTTGCCCGGGCCAGCCGCAGAACATATGCCTGCGGCTGTTCGGCGGGCAGCGGGGTCTCGTCAATCTCGCTGACGATAACATGAAAACGGACACCAATCTGACTCAGCAATTCACGCCGGCGTGGCGACGCCGATGCCAGCACCAGATCTGCGGAGTCGGGAATGCCAGCGGCAGCTGGCAGTTGTTGCAGCGGATCAGCGCACATCAAAACCACGGCGCAACTGACGCAGAAACACAAACAACCATGGCCATACAAATGCGCTGGAGAGTGCTCCAAGCAGAAACAGCATGCTCACGGTATCGGTTTGCTCTGTTCCCACTTTAATCCAGTGAGTGATGGTCATGTGCAGACCGACCAGCGCCAGCACTATGCCGCTCTGCTGCAGCGCAGAGAACATGCGCAGACGATGATGCAGATTCAGCGCGATGTATGCCATCAGGGCAAAGGACAGAGCGTTAAGGCCCAGCAGTGAACCTTCCAGTATATCCATGAAGGCGCCGATCAGCCACGCGGTACCCATGCCCACCCGGTACGGCAGAGCAATCACCCAGTAGATCAGCACCATCGCAACCCATTGCGGGCGATAGTGCATGGCCCAGTCAGGAAACGGTACGATCGCCAGCAGATACGCAACCAGAAAACTGAGCACAATCACCCATCTGCCGTTCGCCCTTTGAATCATTGTTCAGCGTCTCCCGGTAACGGTTGAGTCAACGGCTCAGTCTCTGCCGGACCCTCACTGTCACTATCACTGGCAGAGTCAGTTCCTGCCTCCGGCGGCACCTCACTCTCTGGCTCTGCATTCAGCGCAGGCTCCGGGGTCAGCGCGTGCGCCGAATCCAGCCCGGATTCTGACGTGGGCTGCGTCACAGTCGGTGGCGCCCCACCAATCACCTCATCATCCGGTACCACCAGCATCACATGGCGGGTTCGGTCAATCTGTGCCAGCGGCCGGGCGCGAATCAGCGCAAATGGCTGCCCCGGATCGTGGAAGACACTGGTGACTTCAGCAACCGGATAATCCTTGGGAAAACGTTGCCCCAGACCCGAGCTGACCAGCAGATCTCCCACCACGATGTCCGCCGTGTCAGGCACATACTCCAGCTCCAGTCCGGGCGCATCGCCACGACCACCGCGCGCAATGGCGCGCTCGCCGTTTCTGTTGACCTGAACCGGTGTCCCATGGCGCGAGTCTGTAATCAGCAGAACCCAGCTGGTAAATGGCAGGGCTTCAACCACCTGCCCCATCAGGCCGTGCGCATCCAGCACAGCCTGTCCTTCGAACACGCCATTGTGCGCACCGCGATTGATCAGCACGCGCCGGGCACCGGGATCGTTGGAAACATTGATGATTTCGGCAGCCACTACGCCACCCTGAACCGCCTGGGAGGCTTCCTGAAGCGCCCGCAAACGACTGTTCTCACTCGCCAGCCCGGCCAGTAATTGCAGCTCTCTTTGTGCAAACAGCAACTCCTGGCGCAACTGGGCGTTTTCTTCTATCAGGTCGCGCTGGGAAACAAACACATCATCTATCCAGAAGGACAGCCGGGCCGGAATATCAGCCACCCAGTAGACCGGTGTGCTGACGTAGGCAACGGTAAACCGGACCCTGTCCAGATAGTCAAACCGCCGATCAGCAAACATGACTAACACCGCCAGCAGGACGTATCCGAGCAGGCGGTATTCGAGAGAAGCACCTTTTATGAATAAGGTTTTAATAGCAGAACCTCAGCCTGTCGGATCAGTCCAGGGTCAGCGCATCCATTTCATTAAGATCCATCAGTTCCATCGCCTTGCCGCCTCCTCTGGCCACACAGGTTAACGGATCATCCGCGACAATCACCGGCAATCCGGTTTCCTCGGACAGCAGTTTATCCAGATCTTTCAGAAGCGCGCCGCCACCAGTCAGCACCATACCGCTTTCGGCAATATCTGATGCCAGTTCCGGGGGAGACTGTTCCAGGGCACTCTTGACTGCCTGCACAATCGCGGACAACGGCTCCTGCAGCGCTTCCAGAATCTCATCACTGTTCAGTGTGAAACTTCTTGGCACCCCTTCTGCCAGATTCCGGCCACGCACGTCAATTTCCCGCAGTACACCCTCGGAAGGATAGGCACAACCAATCTCTTTCTTGATACGTTCGGCCGTGGCATCACCAATCAGACTGCCATAATTGCGGCGCACATGGGTGATAATGGCTTCGTCAAAACGGTCCCCGCCAATACGCACTGACTCTGCGTAAACAATACCATTCAGGGAAATGATGGCGATCTCGGTGGTACCACCACCGATATCCACCACCATGGAACCACTCGGCTTATCTACCGGCAGGCCAGCACCAATCGCAGCGGCCATGGGCTCTTCAATCAGGCGTACTTCGCGCGCGCCGGCGCTGATCACGGACTCACGTATGGCCCGTCGCTCAACCTGGGTGGATTTGCAGGGCACACAGACCAGCACTCGCGGGCTGGGCGGAAAAAAGCTGTTCTCGTGTACCTTGCTGATAAAATGCTGCAGCATTTTTTCGGTGACCTGAAAATCGGCAATCACACCGTCTTTCATGGGTCGGATAGCGGTGATGTTACCTGGTGTGCGGCCCAGCATGCGCTTGGCATCGGCACCAACGGCAGTCACTGTCTTCTGGCCATTGTGATTGCGAATCGCAACCACTGATGGTTCATTCAGGACAATGCCTTCGCCGCGTACGTAAATCAGTGTATTGGCTGTCCCCAGGTCAATGGACAGATCGTTGGAAAACATTCCTCTTATTCTTTTGAACATCGAATTCCTGCTACCCTCAACAATAATTACAATGGTCCGGTATCCGGACCCTCAGCCCACCACTAACAGCAGACAAACAATTTATCAGACAGTTCCTGCCGCCGATCAACCCGACCGGATTGTTCTGACAGACAGGCATCCGGAACCTGGAAGGAAACTATTGCCTCAAACCGGTTGAAATCCCGTATAATCACGACTTTTCCAGCATAAGACACGCACTCTAGCAACGCTTATGTGTCAGGGCAAGTAACAATGCCGGCCCGCGTGTGGAGCAATCTCATGCTGCGTGAAAGCCGCCATTATCGCACATTAAGGGAGTACATGAATGGCTTTGGATAACACTGATGTGGAAAAAATTGCACATCTGGCCCGATTGCAGATAAACCAGTCAGATATCGACGAAGTAGCCCTGCGCGTCTCCAATATTCTGGAGATGATTGACCAGATGCAAAACATCGACACCAGCAACGTCAGCCCGATGGCTCACCCGTTTGATGCAACCCAGCGCCTGCGTCCTGACCAGGTTACCGAAAGCAATCAGCGCGAGCATCTGCAGCAGATCGCCCCGGCCACGCAGGACGGATTGTATCTGGTCCCCAAAGTCATTGAGTAAGTCATTGAGTAAGGATAACCCCGAACATGCTAAGTAACACCGTAGCCGAACTGGCCAGTGCCCTGGAACGGAAAGAAATCTCAGCCGTTGAACTGACCGGTGCCTTTCTGGATCGCATTGGCGCCCTGAACCCGACACTGAATGCCTATGTCACGATTACCGGCGAGCAGGCACTGCGTCAGGCGCAGGCTGCCGATGCGCGTCGCAGCGCCGGCAACGCCACCATACTGACGGGCATCCCGATAGCGCACAAGGATATTTTCTGTACCCGCGATGTTCTCACCACCTGTGGCTCGCGGATGCTGCATAATTTTATTGCCCCCTATGACGCGTGTGTGGTTGAGCGACTGGCGCAGGCTGGCGCCGTGATGCTCGGCAAAACCAACATGGATGAGTTCGCCATGGGCTCCTCCAACGAAACCAGTTTTTATGGCAACGTGCGCAATCCCTGGGATACTGACAGAGTACCGGGCGGATCATCGGGCGGCTCAGCCTCCGCTGTCGCGGCAGACCTGTGTGCCATGGCAACAGGTACAGACACCGGTGGCTCAATTCGCCAACCGGCATCGTTTTGCGGCATTACCGGCCTGAAACCAACCTACGGCAGAGTTTCCCGTTTTGGCATGATCGCATTTGCATCCAGCCTGGATCAGGCCGGCCCGCTCACCAAAAGTGCGGAAGATGCCGCGCTGATGATGAACGCTATTGCCGGGACCGACCCACGCGACTCCACCAGCCTGGACCATCCGGCGGAAGATTTCACCGCACACCTGCAGGATTCACTGAAGGGACTGCGTATCGGTTTACCGCGTGAGCACTTCACCGCAGATCTGAATCCGGCGGTACAGCAGATTCTGCAGGATGCCATCGCGGTGCTGGAGCGTCTTGGCGCGACTGTCCACGAGGTGGATCTGCCAAACAATCACCTGTCGGTGCCGGCTTACTACGTCATTGCGCCGGCCGAAGCGTCAGCCAACCTGTCGCGGTATGACGGCGTTCGTTTTGGCTACCGTTGCGACGACCCGGTCAATCTGGAAGATCTCTACAAACGCAGTCGCGGTGAAGGGTTCGGTGATGAAGTAAAGCGCCGGATCATGGTAGGAACCTACGCCCTGTCCGCAGGCTACTACGATGCCTATTACAAGCAGGCGCAAAAAATACGCCGCCTGATCAAACAGGATTTTGACATTGCGTTCAAGGATGTAGACCTCATTCTTGGGCCAACCTCGCCGCATACAGCATTCAGGCTTGGCGAGAAGAACAGCGACCCGGTCACCATGTATCTTGAAGATATCTACACCATCGCAGTCAATCTGGCAGGTCTGCCGGGCATGTCGCTGCCAGCGGGACTCCTGCAGGGACTGCCGATAGGCATGCAACTGGTCGGCCCTGCCTTCTCTGAAGCCCGACTGCTAAACGTAGCTCACCAGTTCCAGTTGAACACCGACTGGCACCAGCAAAGACCGGAGGTATCAGCATGAGCTGGGAAACAGTCATCGGTCTGGAAGTACATGTACAATTGGCCACCAAAAGCAAGCTGTTCTCCGGCAGCAGCACCGAGTTTGGCGCCGAACCCAATACCCAGGCTAACATTTATGACCTGGCACTGCCGGGCACATTGCCAGTGATGAACGAAGAAGTCGTGCGCATGGCCGTCAGTTTTGGGCTGGCCGTGGACGCCGAGATTGGCGAACATTCGGTCTTCGATCGCAAGAATTACTTCTATCCGGATCTACCCAAGGGTTATCAGATCACACAGCTTGACCATCCCACAGTCGGCAGGGGTACGCTGCGTATTCAACTGGAAGATGGCAGCGAAAAAGTTGTCGGCATTACCCGGGCGCACATTGAAGAAGACGCCGGCAAGTCCCTGCATGAAGACTTTCAGGGCATGTCCGGAATCGATCTGAACCGCGCCGGCACTCCGCTGCTGGAAATCGTGTCTGATCCGGATCTGCGCACTGCCAAGGAGGCGGTTGCCTATCTGAAAAAACTGCACTCCATCATACTTTACCTGGGGATCTCTGACGGCAATATGGCGCAAGGCTCCATGCGCTGTGATGCCAACGTATCGATCCGCAAAAAGGGCGATACCGAATTCGGCACCCGCACCGAGATCAAGAATGTCAACTCGTTCCGTTTTGTGGAAAAGGCCATCAACTACGAAGTGCAGCGCCAGATAGAACTTATTGAGGATGGCGGCCGGGTAGTTCAGGAAACCCGCCTGTATGATTCAGACAAGGATGAAACCCGTTCCATGCGCAGCAAGGAAGTGGCCAATGATTACCGCTACTTCCCTGAGCCGGATCTGTTGCCAGTGGTCATCGATCAGGCTTACATTCAAGCGGTACGGGCGACACTGCCGGAACTGCCTGACGCCCGTTGCCAGCGGTTTGTCGATCAGTACCAACTGAGTGAGTACGATGCTGACGTGCTGACCAGCAGTCGCGCCATGGCTGACTATTTTGAAGCAGTGGCCAGTCTGTGCGGTGACGCCAAACTCTCTGCCAACTGGGTGACAGCGGATCTGCTGGGCCTGCTCAACAAGCAGGATCTTGACATATCGCAGTCCCCCGTCACCCCGCAACAACTGGGCACCATGATCAGCCGCATCAAGGACAACACCATCTCCGGCAAGCTGGCCAAGACAGTGTTTGAAGCGCTGGCTGAAGGTGAGACTGATGTCGATCGCATCATTGAATCGCGGGGTCTGAAACAGGTGACTGATACCGGGGCCATCGAAAAGCTGGTGGACGATGTGATCGCCGGTAATCCGGACCAGGTCGCACAGTTCAGGGCCGGCAAGGAACAGGTGTTTGGTTTCTTTGTGGGACAGGCCATGAAGCTGTCAAAAGGCAAAGCCAACCCTGCACAATTGAACGAATTGCTGCGCAGCAAACTCAGCGAATAACACGCACACGGACTGACACCATGATTGAAGAGAAAAAAACCGGCAAGGAACGCACCCAGCCCGCAACGCGCAATGAAGAGTGGTCTGACGATCGGATCAGGGCATTCCTGGGGCTGCAGCCTCCCGAGAATGTTCCTGCCGACTATCATATTCTGCAGAAAGCGTACCGCGGCATGCTGCCGGAACAGTTCGAGCGTTTTGTACCGTTTTTTGTTGAGGCCGGACGCGACGTCAATGTGCGACTGGCAGATAACTCAACGTTTATGGATCATCTGGCGCAACATCAGCGTGCTGAGCCTTACAGAAAAATCCTGCAGGCTCACGGCGCAGTTTCCGGTTAACGGCGTGGACGTGGCTTTGCGCCGCCGGGTTTGCCGGTTCTGCCACCACGCGACGTCGGCTTGGACTCGTCCTTGAAATGTGAGGGCTTACTGAACGGAGGCGGCTCTTTCAGCAGCATCGGATCCGGGTAAACACAGGGTAGTTTGTGCCCCAGTTTCTCTTCGATATTGGGCAGCAGAAAAGAGTCTTCCTCACAGGCAAAGCTGATTGAGGTACCCAGCGATCCAGCCCGGCCGGTCCGACCGATTCTGTGAACATAATCCTCCGCCTCTTCCGGCAGACTATAGTTGATCACATGTGTGACATCATCAATGTGCAGACCACGGCCGGCCACATCAGTTGCCACCAGCACCTTGATGGTCCCATCGCGGAAGGCCTCCAGGGTCTGCACGCGCTTTTTCTGTGCCACCTCGCCCGATAACAGACCACAGCTGACTCCGTTGCGATGCAGACTGTCGGCCAGCTTGCGAACCTGATCACGGCGATTATTAAAAACAATAACCTTTTCCGAGCCTTGCAGGCCAATCAGGTTGTACAGCAACTTGTACTTGTCTTCGGTTGTGACCAGATACACGATCTGCTCGATGGTATCGGTTGCAACCCTTTCCGGCTCGATCTCGATGGTGACCGGATCCATCGCCCAGCGCGAGGTCAGTTCAATAATCTCGGGGGTAAAAGTGGCACTGAACAGCAACGTCTGACGACAATCCTTGTGCGGTGTGCGGGCCACAATATTGCGTACCTGTGGAATAAATCCCATATCCAGCATACGGTCGGCCTCATCTATGACCAGCACCTCCACAATGCCAAGATATAGCTGCTCGTTCTGCAAAAAATCTATCAGTCGACCAGGGGTTGCAACCACGATATCGACCGGCCGCCTGTCGACCAGACGCAATTGTTTCTGGTAATCCTCACCACCCACCAGCGTCACCACATGCAGGTCCGAGTGCTTGCACAGCAACTCGGCGTCGCTGGCAATCTGAATAGCCAATTCGCGGGTTGGCGCCAGCACAATGGCCCTTGGTTCGCCAACATAGCGCCGCTCCTGAATCGGGTTTTTCAGCAGATCGTTGATAATCGTGATCAGGAATGCCGCCGTTTTGCCGGTACCGGTCTGTGCCTTGCCGGTAACATCGTAACCCCGCAGTGTGTACCGCAGGCTTTGTGCCTGAATGGGCGTGCAGTATTCAAATCCCATCTCTTCAATGGCCCTGGCCAGTGTGGGCTGCAGGTCAAAGGTACTGAACGGAATCTGTGGGGCTTTGGGCTTGACCGGCTCCTCAGGCTCCGGGTCAGCGGGCTCGGGTTCAGCTTGTTGTCCGTCTGCCGATTCCGCCGCCGCTGGCGTTTCCGGTTCAGGTTCAGGCGCAGCAGCCTGGGCTGCGTCGACGTCCGCTGATTCCTGCCCGGCAGGGTCCGGCTCAGGGACAGGATCCGGCTCAGGGACAGGATCCGGCTCAGTCGTCTCAGTCTCCGACGCTACAGTCGCTGTTTCAGTAACGGGGTCAATCGCTGTCTCAGTTGCGGGGTCAGACATTTTATCGTCACTGACCTGAAGAGTCTGTGTCTGTTCTTCAGCAGCATGTTCTTCTGGCCGGGTCTCTGCATCAGTTTCTGCATTAGTTTCTGCATTAGTGTCTGCAACGGTGTCGGCAGAGGTAACTGCATCATCTTCAATCTCGGTCTTTTGCATCTATCACAGCCTGTATTATGTAATCGTCAATTTGGTCCGCATCATAGCGCCAGAGCCTTTGCAGCATCAAGCACGCACCGAGCAGACCTCGCAGGCCGGGTCACGTGGTAATCGCAACTCCCGCCAATGGCTGTTGGCTGCATCAAACAGCAACAGCTTTCCACATAAATCCTCGCCCAGACCACTGAGCACCTTGATCGCCTCGAGTGCCTGCATGGTGCCTATCACACCCACTACCGGGGCCAGCACACCATTGCGGGCACAGCTCATCTGCTCATCGTCGCCGGCCCGGTACAGACACTGATAACACGGGCTATGTTCACGCCGGGTATCAAATACCGCCACCTGGCCCTCCAGGCGGATGGCAGCGCCGGAAACCAGCGGCACGCCGAACGTTACACAAGCCCGGTTGATCAGAAAACGTGTGGTGAAATTGTCACTGGCATCAACAACCAGATCGACGCCGTCGGCCAGTATTTTCTCCAGTAGCGCCTGATCAAGACGCTGCGTTATGGCATCTACGCTGACATCGGAATTCATGGCCAGCAATGCCTGCGTAGCGGATGACACCTTGGACTGTCCAAGTGTATCCTCACGATGGATCACCTGGCGCTGCAGATTGCTCAATTCAACAATGTCATCATCGGCAAGAATCAGGTGACCTACGCCAGCGGCCGCCAGATACATGGCAACCGGGCTTCCCAGTCCTCCCAGCCCCACGATCAGGACTTTTGCATCCAGCAGACGTTGCTGCCCCTCTATATCGAAGGCCGGCAGCATAATCTGGCGGCTGTAGCGCAGCAACTGTTCGTCATTCATGATCAACATTCCTGCCCAGCGTTACTCTGTCAAGGCCAGCCAGATCCTGCCGGGTGCTGACCTTCTCAAAACCATTAACCTGTAAAATCTGCCTCACCTGCTCACCCTGATCATGACCATGCTCCAGCATCAGCCAGCCGCCGGGCACCAGATAGGCCGGCGCCTGGCGGGCGATCAAACTGATATCCGCCAGCCCCTTATCTGCCGCAGCCAGAGCGTGGACCGGCTCAAAGCGAAGACTGCCATTTGCAAGATGGGGGTCCAGCGGATCAATATACGGTGGATTGCTGACAATCACATTAAACTTTTGCTCTGCTGACAATGCGTTACACCAGCTGCCCGCAAGAAAACGCACCCGGTCCAGCCCCAGTCGCCCGGCATTCTGACCGGCCACAATCAATGCCTGCTCACTCATATCCGTCGCAACCACTTGCCACGCCGGTCGCTCGCTGGCCAACGCCAGCGCAATTGCACCCGATCCTGTCCCCAGATCAGCAACCCGCATTACCCTCTCGGGGTCGGGGTCGGGGTCGCAGTCGAGGCTCAGGCACAGCTCAACCAGCATTTCAGTTTCCGGTCTGGGCACCAGCACTGCCGGTGTCACCTTCAGGGTCAGCGACCAGAACTCCTGTTCACCAAGCAGATAGGCCACCGGTTCGCCCGCTGCGCGCCTGTTGATCAGCCCGGCAAACAACGCCTGCCGGGACGTGTCTGCAATCCGTTCCGGGCGCGCCAGGATCTGACTGCGGGTAATATCAAGCGCATGTGCCAGCAGAATCTCGGCATCAAGGCGCGCTGTGTCAGAGTGTGCCAGCTGTCTGGTCGCCGCCGCCACCAACTGACCAACGGACATATCCATATCAGGCGGCCAGTTCGGCCAGCAGATCGGCCTGGTATTCATGTATCAGCGGCTGTACCACTGCGTCCAGATCACCGTTCATGATCTCGGACAGTTTGTACAGGGTCAGATTGATGCGGTGATCGGTCACCCGACCCTGCGGAAAATTATAGGTGCGAATACGTTCGGAACGATCGCCGGACCCGACCAGCAGACGCCGGGTATCCGATTGCTGTTTATCGGCTGCCGCCTGCTGCATGTCATTCAGCCGGGCACTCAGCAGTGACATGGCGCGGGCACGATTCTTGTGCTGCGAGCGCTCATCCTGACACTCAACCACCATGCCAGTGGGCAAATGCGTGATGCGGATGGCCGAATCGGTTTTGTTGATATGCTGGCCACCGGCACCGCTGGCCCGAAAGGTATCGATGCGCAGATCTGCCTTGTTGAGTTCTATCTCTTCCAGTTCATCACCCGCCGGCAGAATGGCAACCGTGCAGGCCGATGTATGTATCCGACCCTGGGTCTCGGTTTCCGGCACCCGCTGCACCCGGTGCGCACCTGATTCAAACTTCAACTGCCCGAAAACATTTCGCCCCTCGATGCGGGTGATGATCTCTTTGAAACCGCCGTGCTCGCCAGCTCTCTCGCTGAGAACTTCCAGCCGCCACCCCTTTGATTCGGCATACAGTGAATACATCCGGAACAGGTCACCGGCAAAAATCGCCGCCTCGTCCCCACCGGTACCGGCACGTATTTCCAGAAAAACGTTCATGCTGTCCTTTTCATCTTTGGGCAGCAGCAATTTCTGCAGCGACAGCTCCAGCGTCTCCAGCTCAAGCTTGAGCCGCCGGGATTCTTCTTCGGCCATTTCACGCATGTCAGGGTCGGAGTCACGCAGCATGTCCTGAGTCTGGGCAAGATCCTGTCGGGCAAGCAGATAACGATTAAACTCCTCGGCCAATGGTTCGACGTCGGAAAATTCGCGGGAAAGTGTCCGGAACCGGTCCTGATCGGCTATTGTGTCGGCATCGCTCAACAACGCCTGCAGCTCCTGATAGCGATCTGCCAGATATTCGAGTTTTTGGAAAATTGATTCTTTCACTGTTCGTCACCTGTTGCGGCGCCGTCAAGCTGGTACAGTTCCCGGACCAGCGTTACCAGATCTTCCCGACCCTCAGCACTGGCTTTTTTCATTTGCACACTTGGTGCGTGTATCAATTTGTTGGTAATGCCGCGTGCCAGTGATTCAAGCACCCGGTCTGCAGCCACGCCCTTTTCCAGCGCCCGCAGCGCCTTTTCCAGTTCCGACTGTCTGATGGCGTCAGCGTTGTCCCTGAACACACGCAGTGTCGCAACCGCATTCAGAGCCCGCAACTGTCGCTGATACTCTTCGACACCACGCTCAATGATGGCCGAAGCCTGCTCTGCAGCCTGAGCGCGGCTTTTTACATTATCTTCAATAACATCACGGATATCGTCAACACTGTAAAGATAAGCATCACTGATCTGCCCCACTTCGGGCTCTATATCGCGAGGCACGGCCAGATCCACCAGCAACATGGGCTTGTGGCGGCGCTTTTTCAAGGCCCGTTCAACCGCACCCTTGCCCAACAGGGGCAGCTGACTATTGGTGGACGAAACGATGATATCAGCGCGATCCAGCTCGTCAGGGATATCTGACAACAGCACCCCGCGGGCACCAAATTTTTCACCAAGTCTGACCGCGTTCTGCAAGGTCCGGTTGGCTATTACAATACTTTTTACCCCGCGATCGGTCAGATGGCGCGCCACCAGCTCTATGGTATGTCCGGCGCCAATCAACAGGGCATTCAGGCTACGCAGATCAGAGAATATCTGTTCCGCCAGCGTGACGGCTGCATAGGCAACAGACACCGGATTTTCGCCAATCGCGGTGTCGGTGCGCACCTCCTTGGCAATCGAGAATGCTTCCTGAAACGCCTTGCCCAATTGAAACCGGACCACACCCAGTTCTTTTGCCACCGCATACGCCGACTTGATCTGCCCGAGAATCTGGGGTTCGCCCAGCACCATGGAGTCCAGTCCGCAGGCAACGCGCATCAGATGGCGAATAACATCTTCATGCCAGTAAAAATAGCTGCAGGAACCGAGCTCTGCTGCATTCAGGCCGTGATACTGCCCCAGCCAGGTCAATAGCTTCTGCTGTTCCTGCTCAACCCGGACCTGATCAAACAGCTGGTCGGCATCACCGGACCCGCCCACATCAACATCAATATACAGTTCTGTGCGATTGCAGGTGGAAACGATCACCGCCTCCTTTACATGCTCAAGAGCAGTCACGCGCCGCATGGCATCCGCCATCTTTTCTGGCGGAAAAGCCACCTGCTCACGTATGGAGACGTTTGCGGTGTTATGGTTGATGCCTAGCAGAACCAGCGCCATACTGAGCCTTGAATCGAAAAAGTGCGCTATCTTACTAAAAATCAGGGACGTTTTCCTGCCCTAATCATCAAATGTGAACATTGCAGTTTGTTCCGCATGACAAACCTGTCGCAAGCCTGCTGCAAGCCCAAGTACAAACACAGTGCAAGCCTGCCGGTCTCTGCTGTAGTCTTGCTGCATCACACTTGTTACAATTCGGGCGTGCCATCGGCACCCCCAAGACCGGATATTATGACAACTATTTATCTTCGCCTGTTTTACATTGCTCTGCCACTGCTGGCGGCGTGCGCATCTGTCCCCGTGTCGGACGCACCAGTCTCCGGCACCGCCGCTGAGCCCATCCCTGCTGAGCAGGCCACAGCAGATGTGGCTCAGCCCGCAGAGACGCCGGAAGAGGTGCCCGAGCCAATCGAGTATGGAAATTTCAGCCGCGACCAGCTGGAACTGGCGCTGTTGAGCGAATTCAGCGGCTTGCGGGGCAACATGACACGGGCTGCCGAGGGCTACTACCGCCTGGCGCTTGAGACGCTCGATGCGGGTGTCCTGCGCAGGGCTGTCGAATACGCGTCAGCACTGGGAAATGCCCAGGCGCTTGGCGAGCTGGCCAATCAATGGCTGCAACTTGATCCGGACGCCATGGATCCGCACCTTATCATGGGTTACCAGTACCTCGAACAGGGTCAGTTTGTCCGCTCCCTGCCTCACATGGAAAAGGTGCTGGAGCTGGGCGGCCAGGTGGATTTCACGGCTCTGTCAGCGCGCACATTTTCCCTTGAGGACCGGCAACGCCAGGTCATCATCGAACAACTGGTGAGCATACAAAGCCGGTATCCGGACGAACCTTCCATCTACTATGCGCTGGCGCAGATCCACGATCAGAGCGGCGAAAGCGATCTGGCCAGTGCGGCACTCGATGATGCCCGGCAGCGCTTTGGCGAGAACCCCCGCACCGTCATGATCATGGCACAGTTGCTGCAGAACATGGATCAGACCGACGCCGCCGAACAGACCCTGGCTGACGGTGTTGTCACCTACCCCGGACATCGACTGTTGCGCCAGAGTTATGCGCAGATACTGGTGCAAAATAACAAGCTGAGCGAAGCCGCTACCCAGTTCAGTGCATTGCTGCAACGCGAACCGCAGGATATGGAGTCACTCTACTCGCTGGCATTGATAAACCTGGAACTGGAACAACTGACTGAAGCCGAAACCCGGCTGCGCGAATTGCTGCGCTCCGGACATCGTCGTAATGAAACGCATTTTTACCTTGCCTACCTGCTGGAAACCCGGGGCGAGAGGGACGAGGCGCTGTATCACTACCAGCAGATCAGCCGGCAATCCAACACCTTTCTGAATGCCCAGCGGGAAATCGCCCGTTTGCTGATTGAATTGGAACGCTTTGACGAGGCCAGCGACTGGAGCGCCCGCATGAGTGCTGACGACAACCGCCTGGCACCGGTGTATCCGGCGCTTGAGGCTCAGGCGTTACTGAATGCCGGATATACTGATCGTGCGCGGCAGGTGCTTGATAGGGCGCTGGATGACTTCCCGGAGAATACTGACCTGCTCTTTGCCCGCACCGTTCTGAACGAGCAGCAGAATCGCCATGATGCGGCCGAAAGTGATTTGCGCCGCATAATCAGCATCAATCCTGACGATGCCAGGGCTCTCAACCATCTGGGTTACTCGCTGACCACTCGCACTGACCGTCACGAAGAAGCGCTGGAGCTTATCGAACGGGCCATCGCGATTTCGCCTGACGATCCCGCCATCATCGACAGCCTGGGGTGGGTACAATTCAACCTCGGTTATCTGGAGGATGCGTTGTACAACCTGCAGCGTGCCTACGCAGCATTTCCGGATCCCGAAGTGGCCGCCCATCTTGGCGAAGTGTTGTGGGTCATGGGACGCGAAGCAGAAGCCCTGCTGATCTGGGAAGAAGCACTGGAAACCAATCCGGAAAGTGAACATGTGCTGGATGCGATGCAGCGCCTGACCAGAACCCGTACCTGATGTTTACACACTGCCCCAGACTCCTGCCAATAATTCTCGCGGCGCTGCTGAGTGCCTGCACGCTGACCCCGCGCATGGATGCACCGGTCAACACCGAATGGGATGAGCGACGACAGGTGCTGGCACAGATATCCCGATGGGAATTTACCGGCAGCATCAACGTGCGTGACGAACATGATGCTCACTCCTCGCGTATTCGCTGGCAGCAGAACGCAGAGAACTATCAGATCAATCTGTGGGGCACATTCAATGTCGGCGCCACGCAGATAGATGGCAGACCCGGCGAGGTACGCATCGAACAGCAAGGGCAGGACCCGGTCATCACCGAATCGCCCGAAACTCTGCTGTATCAGGAGCTGGGTTATGAGTTGCCGGTTACCGAACTGAATTACTGGATAAAGGGCATCCCGGCACCGGGACCTGCCACCGAACTGAGTTTTGGTGAAAACAATCAGCTGCTGCAGTTTTCGCAGGCGGGCTGGCGCATTGATTACATGGCGTACACCAACTACGGCACAGAAACACTGCCAACCCGGATCCGCATCCATAAAGCACCGCTGCGGCTGGACCTGACACGCCTCAGCTGGACCCTTCCCGGCGCACAGGACCAATAATCCGCCATGACAGCAACCACACTCACGCTGCCGGCGCCGGCCAAACTGAATCTTTTTTTGCATGTCACCGGTCGCCGGCCGGATGGATATCACGAACTGCAGACAGTGTTTCAACTGCTCGATTATGGTGACACACTGACTCTCTCTACCCGCGATGACGGTCAGCTGTGCCTGGACTGCGATACTGACACCCTGGCCAATCAGGATAATCTGGTTCTGCAGGCTGCGCATGCCCTGCAGCAGACCAGCGAGTTCCTTAGCCGGCATCCCCGGCCCGGCGCTGACATCAAACTTGTCAAGAATATCCCGGCGGGAGCCGGACTGGGCGGGGGCAGTTCGGACGCCGCCAGCACGCTGGTCGGACTGAACCTGTTGTGGCAACTGGGGCTCTCCCGGCACCACCTGGCAGAAATCGGTCTCAGACTGGGCGCAGATGTACCGGTTTTCATCCATGGCAGGAGCGCCTGGGCCGAAGGAATCGGCGAACAATTGACCCCGATGGAACTGCCGGCAGCGTTTTTTGTGGTGCTGACACCGGCCTGTCATGTCGCCACAGGCGGAATTTTTTCACATCAGCAATTGACACGCGACTCGCCAGCCATCAAAATGTGCGCCTTTCTGGCAGGGCAGTCCCGAAATGACTGCGAAGCACTGGTCAGAAGCCTGTATCCGCAAGTGGACGCGGCGCTCAACTGGTTATCCGGTTTTGCTCCCGCCAGGATGACAGGAACCGGTAGCAGTGTGTTTGCATCGTTTGAAGACGAAGTCAGCGCCAGAAATGTATTGCGTGCGCTCACCAGCATGAAGAGCAGCTCGACAAAGGACAGCTCACTGTCTGGCATCAGTGGATTTGTTGCCAGAGGTGTCAATCAATCGGCCCTGGCTGATTTGACAGAACCAGACAGTTGACTGCACGTCGTGATGGTGATGAAGGGTAACGCAATGAAGTGTAAGGGAGAAATCCGGCCAGCGTCTCGGGTGAATTTGCCAGACGCCTTAATTGAGGCTGCATTTTTCAACAGATTAGCTTAAAATAGCGAAGTGTTTTTGGGGTGTCGCCAAGTTGGTAAGGCACAAGGTTTTGATCCTTGCATGCGTTGGTTCGAGTCCAGCCACCCCAGCCAAATCTCAGGGAGTCCGCCTGTAGCCTGGCTACCCAGTTAGCCGGGTAGCCAATCAGTCATCAGTTCATCCAGTGACCCGGATACAAACGCCAGGCGGACAAGACCATCAAACCAGCAATGATCAGATCCAAACCGCTCAAATATCGGAACACTGCCCAGAGCAGGTCTGAAGGTAATCAATTTATGGCCAACAACTTAATGGTGTTCACCGGTAATGCAAATCCGGTACTGGCAGAAAAGATCGCCCGTTATATCGGCATCCCATTGGGCGATGCCCAGATTGGCAAGTTCAGTGACGGCGAAGTCGCAGTAGAGATTCGTGAAAATGTGCGCGGCAAGGACGTGTTTATCATTCAGTCCACCTGCGCGCCCACCAATGACAGCCTGATGGAGTTGCTGCTGACTGCCGATGCCATGCATCGCGCCTCCGCCAACCGGGTCACGGCAGTTATTCCGTATTTCGGATATGCCCGCCAGGACAGACGCGTTCGCTCTGCCCGCGTTGCCATCAGCGCCAAGGTCGTTGCGGACATGATCTCCGCTGTGGGTATCAACCGTGTATTGACCGTTGACCTTCACGCCGAACAGATTCAGGGGTTTTTCAGCATCCCGGTAGACAACGTTTACGGATCACCGGTGCTGACCGATGACATCGTGCGTCAGAATTACAAGAACCTGACCGTGGTCTCACCCGACATCGGCGGTGTGGTTCGTGCCCGGGCGGTGGCAAAACAATTGAACGTGGATCTGGCCATCATCGACAAACGCCGGCCACAGGCAAACGAGGCACAGGTGATGCATATCATCGGTGAGGTCAAGGACCGTACCTGTCTGATCGTAGACGACATGGTCGACACCGCCGGCACTCTTTGCAAAGCCGCTGCCGCGTTGAAAGAGCATGGCGCTACCCGTGTTATTGCCTATTGCACACACCCGGTACTGTCCGGCAAAGCCGCAGAAAATATAGCCAATTCCGCACTGGACTCACTGGTCGTCACTGACACCATTCCGCTGCGCGAAGATATTCTCAAGTGCAACAAGGTTCGACAACTGAGCATGGCAAGACTACTGGCGGAATCGATTCGCCGTGTCAGTAACGAAGAGTCCATCAGCGCAATGTTCGACAGCACAGAGATCTGATTTTTAACCGGGAGAGTCAGGGCATTCGCCCCGAACATCCCATCTACTGACACGCCTGCGGCACTGGTCGCAAGTAAAGCAGGCGTTAATGAAACCGGAGGGACATCATGTCCAATGAGTTTGAACTGAATGCAACCGCCAGAAGTGACCTGGGGAAAGGTGCGAGCCGCCGCCTGCGTCGTCTGGCCAACGAAGTGCCAGCGATTATTTATGGTGGCAGCAAAGCGCCCGAGTCAATTTCCATTCCTCACAAGGATATTCTGAAAGCGACTACCAATGAGGCGTTTTTCTCGCACATCATTACATTGCACGTTGACGGCAAAAAAGAGCAGGTGGTCATCAAGGCCCTGCAACGTCATCCGGCCAAGCCGCGCATCATGCACGCTGATTTCCAGCGCGTCAGTGCCAAGCAGGCCATTCATGTGAAAGTGCCTGTGCACCTGATCAATGAAGACAAGTGCAAAGGCGTCAAAACCGGCGGCGGCAGCATCCTGAAGACCATGTCTGAACTGGAAGTGACCTGTCTGCCCAAGGATCTGCCTGAGTATCTGGAAATCGACATGGCCAACGTCAATGTGGGCGAAGCCGTGCATATCTCCCAGATCGTATTCCCCAAAGGTGTCACCAGCGTTGACCTCACGCACGGTCCGGATGCAGACCATGCGGTAGTGACGGTTCAACCTCCGCGCGGCGGCTCAGTTGACGGGGATGATGAAGCAGCCGACGAAGCAACCAGCGAAGAATAATGCTGGCCTGCCATGAGCACTGACACGCTCAGACTGATTGCGGGCCTCGGTAATCCGGGCCCGCAGTATCGCTCAAACCGGCACAATGTAGGCGTCTGGTTTCTGGAGGCCGTGTGCCAGCGCTACGGCGGCGAACTCAGAGCTGAATCCCGTTTTCACGGACAGGTAGCCCGCGTCAATATTGACGGCCATGATGTGCGCCTGCTGGTTCCAACCACGTTTATGAACCGCAGCGGCATGGCTGTTTCAGCTCTGTGTCATTATTTTGATATCGAGCCGCAACAGATGCTGGTGGCTTATGACGAAATCGACTTTCCGGTTGGCACTACCCGTCTCAAATCAGGAGGCGGACATGGTGGCCACAACGGCATCAGAGACATCATCAGCGCACTCGGTGGTGCCAGCAATTTCCAGCGACTGAGGATTGGCGTAGGACATCCCGGCGACAAGCACAAAGTCGCCAACTATGTTCTCAGCGATCCGGGCAGGGACGACTGCATACAGATAGAGCATGATATTGATCAGGCACTGAAAGTATTGCCACTCATTGTCGGCGGAAAACTGAACCAGGCCATGCTTGAACTGCATAGCCAGAGCAAAACTCAAGACAACAAGATCACCTGACAGGACTTATCCCAATGGGTTTCAAATGTGGCATCGTCGGCCTGCCGAATGTTGGCAAATCAACACTGTTCAACGCCTTGACCAAGGCCGGCATCTCAGCTGAAAACTTTCCGTTTTGCACCATCGAGCCCAATTCGGGAATCGTCCCGATGCCAGATCCGCGTCTCGACGTTCTGGAAGGCATTGTCAAACCACAAAAAGTGGTGCCAACCACGATGGAATTTGTTGATATTGCCGGCCTGGTTGCCGGCGCTTCAAAAGGTGAAGGACTGGGCAATCAGTTCCTGGCCAATATCCGCGAAACCGATGCCATTGCCCATGTGGTCCGCTGCTTTGAAGACAGCAATATTGTCCACGTTGCAGATGCGATCAATCCTGACGCCGATATCGAGACCATCAATACCGAACTGGCGCTGGCAGATCTTGAATCCGTCGAAAAAGGCATTCTACGCCTGGGCCGTATCGCCAAAGGCGGTGACAAGGATGCTGTGCGCCAGATAGCCCTGTTCGAGCGTGTGCGCGCACACCTGGACGGCGCAAATCCGGTTCGTACCATGGGCCTGGACAAAGAAGAGCTGGCGGATCTGTATTCACTGCATCTGCTGACCGTCAAACCAACCATGTACATCGCCAATGTTGACGAATCCGGTTTCGAGAACAACCCGCTGCTGGACCGCGTCCGTGCCATAGCCGAGGCGGAAGGTGCGGTGCTGGTGCCCATCTGCAACAAACTGGAAGCGGAAATAGCCGAGCTGGATGACGACGAGAAACTGGAGTTTCTCCAGGATCTGGGCATGGACGAACCAGGTCTGGACCGGGTTATCCGCGCCGGCTACGGATTGCTGGGCCTGCAGACCTATTTCACTGCCGGTGTGAAGGAAGTACGTGCCTGGACAATCAAAACCGGCGCTACCGCGCCGCGTGCGGCCGCCGCCATACATACCGATTTTGAACGCGGGTTTATCCGTGCTGAAGTCATTGCCTACGATGCTTTTGTTGCCTGCAAAGGTGAACAGGGTGCCAAGGATGCAGGCAAATGGCGTCTGGAAGGCAAGGAGTATATTGTACAGGACGGCGACGTCATTCACTTTCGCTTCAACGTCTGACGCAACCGCTGTGACGCCGTCAGATGCGGCGGCAAACTATTGACAAACGGCCGGTTAATAGACAGAATGCGCATCCTCGACGTGGCTACGTAGCTCAGTTGGTTAGAGCACAGCATTCATAATGCTGGGGTCGGTGGTTCAAGTCCACCCGTAGCTACCACTCTTTTCGCCCCTGCGGCCGGACATGGCTATTCAATATGACCCAGGGAATGACGACAGACAAGCCCCCCAAACAGCGCGGCGGCTTCCTGGGCAACCTGGCCTTCAACATCATCATCCCGGTGATTGTATTAAGCCGTTTCAGTGGTGAAGACAGCCTGGGGCCATCCTGGAGTATTGTTGTCGCGCTCAGTTTCCCGATCCTGTACGGACTGTGGGATTTGCGTGAATCCGGCAAGATCAATCCCTTCTCGGTTATCGGTGTTGTCAGCGTGTTTCTTACCGGTGGCATCAGCCTGTTGCAACTCGATCCACAGTACATCGCCATCAAGGAAGCGGCTATTCCCGGTATCATCGGACTGGCCGTTCTGATCAGTCAGCGCACACGTTTTCCACTGGTAAAAACGCTGATTCTGAACGGTCAGCTGATCAGGATTGATGCGTTGTACCAGGCTCTGGCGGCCAAGGGCAACACGGCCCTGTTTGAGCGCCGGCTGTCCCAGGCATCGCTGATTGTGGCCGGCTCATTCTTTTTATCTTCTGCATTGAATTATATACTTGCCCGGATCATCCTGGTCAGTGCACCCGGCACGACCGAGTTCAGTGAAGAGCTCGGTCGCATGACGGCGCTCAGTTACCCGGTCATCGCCATCCCCAGCATGATAGTTCTGCTGATTGCCATCTGGTTTGTCTTCTCCCAGATTCATCGCCTGACCGACCAGAAACTGGAAATGTTTCTTGTTGACAACGGTTGATCTGAATCAAAACGATAGGTCTTTAATCTCCCTACACTCAGGAACCGTTCTCTGAACCGGTTAATCGTTTCACAACCTCGGGGGAGAGGAGACATGAAAAATCTGTCAGCAAGCCTGATACTTGCCAGCGCAGCACTGATTGCCCAGAGCTCGCATGCACAATCGATGATCGAAGGTGTGTACATGTCGGCCGCCGGCGACAACGGCCGCGGCGCGTGTACAGTGGAAGTTACCAGCATGGGCAAATCACCCAAATACGGCGATGAGGTCTATGCCCTGTCATCACATGGCGAAGGCGCCTGTGAGTGGACGGCAGTGGGATTGTCGCGCAACTTCAATATCGCGGCAGGCATGGTAAACAGCGGTGGACACAGCGGTTATATAACGGCCAAATGGCCATTCGGACCCGGCGGTGCAGGTCTGGAGATCAGCTCCTTCGATCCTGATGGCACGGCCCGCGCAAAAGTGAGCTTTACCCGGGTGACCGACAAGTAACACAGGTCCGCATCAGTCGGCTGGTGGCGTTTCCACTTCCAACGGAAACACCACCAGATGATCCATCTCTACGCGGATACCGATCTGACTGCCCTTGGTGTGTGCGTGATGGCTAGGCACCAGACTGAGTATTCGGGCGCCGCTTTCCAGCGCCAGCGTATACATGAACTCAGCACCGCGAAATGCCTTCTCGATGACTTTTGCAGTGGCCGGACTTTCATCATCGTGAATGACATCATCCGGGCGAATCAACACCGATACCAGCTCGCCTGCCGGGTAAGGCATATCCTCGTCCGTATGCAGCACACCCAGCTCAGTGCTCACACTTAGCGGGTCAATCACAGTGCCTGGCAGGAACACGCCCTCACCCACAAAATCTGCCACGTAGGCGGTCAGCGGTTCGTGATAAAGATCAAACGCAGTGCTCCACTGGATCAGCCGACCCGCTCGCATGACACCGATTTCGTCTGCCATCGCAAACGCTTCCAGCTGGTTGTGACTGACCAGAATACTGGTGATTCCATCATGTTTGAGGACATTGCGGATCTCCCGCGCGATGTCTTCACGCAGTTCCACATCCAGGCTCGCGAATGGTTCATCCAGCAGCAGGATGCGGGGCCGCGGCGCCATCGCCCGGGCAATAGCCACTCGTTGCTGCTGACCGCCGGAAAGCCGGTGCGGATACGCCTGCAGCAGCTCGGTAATTCTCAACATTTCAGCCAGCTCATTAACCCGGCGCTGAATGTCAGCTGACTTCCAGCCGGTCAGCCCAAACGCAATATTGTCCCGGATATTCAAATGCGGAAACAGGGCGAAATCCTGAAACACCATGCCTACCTGACGTTTCTCAACTGCCAGTTGCTGCCCCGGCTGACTGACCCGCTGCCCGGCTATCAGCACCTCACCGCTGGTCACCGGCTCAAAACCCGCTATGGCACGCAGCAACGTAGTTTTGCCGCAACCACTTGGACCAAGCAGACAGCCGATTGCACCTTCTGCCAGATGCAGATCAATGTTCCTGACGATGGGCGTGTGCTCCAGAGCCACTGACACATTTTTTAATTCAAGCGCGTTGTTCATGACCCGGTCGCGATGCAGAAATGGAAAGACTGATGATGATAACAGGAATAATACCCGCCAGAACAATCATCAACGCGGAGACCGCCGCTTCGGTCAGGCGTTCCTGATTGGCCAGCTCGTAAGTACGGATGGCCAGCGTATTAAAATTGAAGGGACGCAGGATCAAGGTGGCAGGTAGCTCTTTCAACACATCCACAAATACCAGTAACGCTGCGGTCAGCAAACTGCCACGTAGCATCGGGATGTGTATCCTGGCCAGGATCTGCCACGCCCCCAAGCCCATGGAGCGGCCGGCATCGTCCATACTCGGTTTTATTTTACCAAGTCCGGCATCAATCGTATTCATCGCCACTGGCAAAAATCTGACCACATAGGCAAATACCACAGCGATCAGAGTGCCGCTCAGCAGCAGCCCAGTTGAAACGTCCAGATTGCGTTGCATCCAGCCATCCAGCGTATTGTCAAACCAGGCAAACGGTATCAGCACGCCCACCGCAATCACGGTGCCCGGAATCGCATATCCCAGGCTGAGTACACGCACGGCACTGCGCATGACAAACCCCGGTTGCAGGCGCTTGGCATAACTGATCCCCAACCCCAGAATCAGGGCAATAATTGCCGCCGTCAGCGCCAGCCGGAGACTGTTGAATAACAACTGGCCGAAGGATGAAGCATCAACCAGATGCCGGGTGTCCCATGCCCACCAGGCCAGCTGCAGAAAGGGAATGAGGAAACCAAGCAACACTGGCAGACCGCAACACAGCATGGCGGCGATGCGATGCCAGCCCTTCAGCGGGATCTGCGGCAACCGGGAGTATTTGTTGCTGGTATGATGGAAACGGGCTCTGTTGCGCGACCACTGCTCGGTGACAACCAGCACCAGAATAAACACCATGAGTACCGCCGACAATTGTGCAGCGGCGGTCGCGCTGCCCATACCAAACCAGGTACGAAAAATTCCGGTGGTGAATGTCGACAAACCAAAATACTGAACAGTACCGTAGTCCGCCAGGGTCTCCATCAGCACCAGCGCCAACCCTGCAATGATTGCCGGGCGGGCCAGCGGGACAGCCACCCGGAAAAACGCGCGCCACGGTCCGGCGCCCAGCGTCCGGGACACTTCCAGCACACACACCGATTGCTCAATAAACGCCATCCTGGATAACAGGTACACATAGGGATACAGAACCAGCGACAGCATCGTGATGGCGCCGCCCAGAGAACGGATCTGGGGAAACCAGTAGTCACCAAAGCGCAGGTCGAAAGTTTCACGGATAAACCCCTGCACAGGCCCGGTGACATCCAGCATGCCGGTATAGGTGTAGGCGATGATATAGGCAGGCATTGCCAGTGGCAGTATCAGTGCCCACTCCAGCCAGCGACTTCCGGGAAACCGGGTCATGGTGACCAGCCAGGCTGGTATCACACCAAGAAAAAGGACAACTGTCCCCACCCCGATCATCAGCGCCAGGGACTGGCCGATATAGGACCACAGCAGGGTATCGATCAGATGCTGCCAGACACCATCGCTGCTGCCACCAACAGACGAAAAAACCGTCAGAATCGGCACACTCAGAACCAGACACAGCGCAATGATACTGATCAGTGCGCTGTGTCGGGTCAAACGCTCGGTTAATGTAATGCGAGGTGTCAAAACGGTACCATTATAAAGTCTATCTCCAGCCAGCTCTGTCCATCAGGCGAACGGCCTCGGTATTATGAATACCCAACTGCTCCAGCGCCAGCGGATCGGCCTTGAATTCACCCCAGGCTTTGAGGGTTGAACTGACTGGCACCTCGGTGCGAACCGGGTACTCGTTATTCGCCTCCGCATACCAGGTCTGGGACTCATCACTGACCAGAAACTCAATCAGACGAATGGCCTCATCTTTATTGGGCGCGTGTCGGCTGACTGCTGCACCACTGATATTGATGTGTGCACCGCGGTCCTGCTGGTTCGGCCAGAATACTGCCACCTGTTGCGCCTGTTCGCGCTGGGCCTCGCTGGTTGCATTCAGCATACCTGCCAGATAATAAGTATTGACCACTGCCAGCTCACACTGCCCGATTGCTACCGCAGCAATCTGATCACGGTCCCCACCCTGCGGCGGCCTTGCCATATTTGCCACCAAGCCGCGTGCCCAGGCTTCTGTCGCCTCGACACCATTATGCGCGACCAGGGCGGCCGTCAGAGACTGATTGTAGATATTGGAGGATGAGCGGATACAGATCTTGCCGCGCCACCGGGGATCGGCAAGCGCTTCGTAGGTCGACAATTGGGACGGATCCACGCGCGCTTTGTCATATACAATCACACGCGAGCGCAACGAGGCAGCAAACCAGTACCCCTCAGAATCACGATACTGGGCGGGCACCCGGGCAGTGAGCACATCAGACTGCACAGGCTGCAGCAATCCCATTTCACGCGCTCGCAGCAGGCGACCCACATCCACCGTCAGCAGAACATCGGCCGGTGAATTGGCCCCTTCCAGTTCCATTCGGGTCGTCAGCTCATCCGCGCCGGCGGTGATCAGGTTGACCTTGATGCCGGTTTGCGTCGAGAAACTGTCCAGAATCGGCTTGATCAGGTTCTCCTCACGCGCCGAATACACATTCACCTCAGCGGCAGTCGCCTGACCGGGCAGCAGTGCGGCAGCCACGAGGACAACAACAGAAAATGCCGCAAAAAGTGCTCTTCTCAGGCTGCCGCGTGGCAGAGCCTTGTCCGCTGATCCCAAGTCGTCTGCTGATCTAAGGTCAGCCAAGCCAGTCATTAAACGCATAATCATCTCCCGATTCGGTATAGTCTGCGATCGGTTAAATGATAATTGCTCTCATTTAGATTTGCAATCGATATTTATGCGCTATTGTTGAGCTGCATCAGCTTCTTCGCGTCTTGCACCCATCAGAATACCCGGCAATCCATAGTTGCCCTCATGGCAGGCATATTCATAGATGCGGTCCGTACTGGCATTCAGACTCATCTCGCCACGCCAGGGCTGGGTGTAATAAACAGGATCCTCAACCTCAAACTCATAATATATCTGTCCGTCCGAGTAGCGTGTAAAACGCTCAATTACCTTACCCTGATCCGACAGATTAACCTGTGCTCCACCCGCCTGCTGCGGATGCAGATTGATTGTTTCGACGACCAGCGTATCGCCATCCCACCAACCAATCGAGTCACCCAGCCATTGCTGCAGTTCCTCAGGGCGATGCTTGCCATTGATCGGTATGATGCGCGCATCCTGATTCATTTCGACCATAATCATTACATAGTCATCAGTCTGCACAATCCGATAGTGGTTGTTATACAGAACATTCAGCATGGGCGGCCCGCCGGTGCCACCAAACCCGATCAGGCAGCGCTCACCCAGCGAGCGACCTTCAGGACCATCATTACTGCTGAAAGCAGCGCGAAACTCACGCCGCAGGCGCTGTCCTTCTTCAGAATAGGGTATACGGCCATCAGCCGGCTCAACTATCCATGAAGTCCGGTATTCGCCCTTGACCAGCCCAAAACTGCTGCCCGGATCAATCCAGAATGCATTGTAGCCTCGCCCCATTGCCAGATCCGAGCCATCCAGCAACTCGCCGGCTTCCAGGTGATCATCGGTCGCCTGTCTGACATTCTGTGGGTGATTGGCCGTCACTTCAGCCAGTTCAGCCGGATCAATGACCAGCCCGTCATAACGACCAACCCGTTGCAACGTGGTGATCGAGGCATTGGTCCAGACGCCCTGAAGATCCGGTTTGCCGGAAGGGGTACGTGGCGGCTCATAATTGTCCGCTGCGCCAGCCAGACCGGACACCGAAAAAGCCAGTGCCAGAGCAGCAATTTTCGCGGTGGCAGTTGCCTTATGCGTCGCAACGCGTACTTTTTGCGTCACAGCGCGAGAATCGGTAGCAGATCTCATGGTATAAATTCCTTCAACTTTTTTATTGGTTAATTATTACATAAGGAACAGAGTGCAAACTAAACCAGCTGACCCGCAGAATCAAGTGATGACACGTGTCAGCATCCGGTTGATATGTCATAATTAGCCCGCATTAACAGGATTACGCTGTTACTCCAGGCTGTTAATCAGAGGAACCTGCATTATGTCTACTCCAAGCATCCTACGCACCTTGACTGGCGTGGCTCTTCTGTTCTCGCTGGCCGCCTGCAGCGACCAGGGGGCAACTGACCCGGCTGACGCTGGCGCAGAATCCGCACAGGATCAGACCGGCTACAATCTCACATTGTCCATGACAGAGTTTATGGCACACGTACTTGAGCCCGCCGCAGACTCATTGTGGCGCTCAGCCGGCTGGGTGCTTGATGAAAAGGAAGGTTATTACGAGCTATATCCGACCGATGATGAAGGTTGGCAGCAAGCGGAAAACCAGGCAGCCATGATTGTTGAAACCGGTAATGCCATGATGCTGCCGGGACGCGCATACGACAACGGCAGCTGGGTGACCTATTCGCAAGCCATGAGCACAGTCGGTCTCAGCCTGATGAAGGCTGCGGAAGAAAGAAACAAGGAAGATCTGTTTCAGGGCGGCGCACAGCTATACAGCGTCTGCACGGCCTGCCATCAGGCCTACAACCCTGACATCCTGACCCGTTTCAGCCCCGCCAGCCTTACTGAGTGATGCGGTTAACGGTCCGGACCTGGCTCGGTGGCCTGACGCTCCTTATTCTGCCACTGACAGCACTGGCTCACAATATCGCCGGCGGTGACGCCGGTTTTGTTGCGGCCAACAGCGGCCCGGCCGTCGGTCCGTTCATGTATCTGGGCGCCAAGCATATGGTCACCGGTTATGACCACCTGCTGTTCCTGGCTGGCGTCATATTTTTTCTGACGCGCGCTTCACAGATTTTTCAATACGTCACCCTGTTTGCCATCGGCCACAGCATTACGCTGATTGTTGGCGTAGTGGCTGATATTCACGCCAATCCCTATCTGATTGATGCCATCATAGCGCTGTCGGTAGTCTACAAGGCGCTGGAGAACATGGGCGGGCTGCAAAAACTGGGGCGCTGGAAACCCGACAACCGACTGGCAGTGCTGGTATTTGGCCTGTTCCATGGTTTTGGTCTGGCCAGCAGTCTGCAGGAACTGTCGCTATCCCCCGACGGCCTGATAATCAACCTGATCAGTTTTAATATTGGTGTCGAGCTTGGCCAGATCACAGCCCTGCTGATTATAATTGCGCTGTTTGCGTTCTGGCGCAAACAGCCATCGTTCAGCCGTCACGCCTTTCTGAGCAACGCAATTCTGATGAGCGCAGGCTTTATTCTGCTGATCTACCAGCTCACCGCCTGGCAACTAAGCACATGACCGGAGAGATTTCATGAACAACACCAGCCACGACACACCATCGCGACGCAATATGGCGATCGCCATTACTGCCGCCTTCATCGCAGCCCTGGTGCTTTTTGTCGCTGTCATCCTGCCTGCTGAATTTGGCCGCGACCCACTGGGCACCGGCCGCCTGCTAGGGCTCAGCGGCATGGCGGAAACTACCACCGCCGATGCACTTTCCGCCCAGTACGAGGTTCACAAAAGCGATGAAGTTGAATTCATCCTTGAGCCGTTTCAGTCGCTGGAATACAAGTATCTGATGGACCAGGGAAACGCCCTGGTTTTCAGCTGGCAGGCTGACGGTGAACTCTATTTTGACCTGCACGCTGAAAACATCACCGTGGAAGACTACGAGGAAAGTTATGCGGCCGGGGATGCCACAGGCGATCAGGGAGCTTATGAAGCGGCCTTTAACGGAATGCACGGCTGGTTCTGGGAGAACCGCACATTTGAGGACGTCACACTGCGTCTGAGTACGGCAGGTTTTTACGTCAGCGCCACCGAATACAGGGGCGGCGGCTCAACGGATCGCCAACTGCCACCCGCGTTTGAATAAGCGCACTAGCGGGTGGCCGTGTGACAGCTCTCGCAGGATTCATACAGGTCGTTATTCAGATCCATCAGGGCATCCAGATCTTTGGCCTGAGCGGCCCTGACGGCACGCACGGAAGCATCCCGCATCATCAGCGCATCACGCACCCACTGCTGCTGTGGCTGGACATATCCGGGAATCAGCAACAGGTTGGCTGACTCAGCCAGCATCAGCGCCTTGTTCTCCAGCTCCCGCCAGGCAGTGTCATCCTCTGGCGGAAACCGCGACACATAAAACACGGCATCGGAAGTTGGCTGCACAATCCGGGTCATCAATTCTGACATGCTTGCAGTTGCCTGCGGCGAAGAGTCCTCAGCCGACATCAGCCCCACAGATATCAGTCCTGATACAACAAGCACCATCAGGCTTGCTGCAGATACCTTGTTTTGCATTGGTCACACCTCTCACGTTGACACTGAACCGACGATAAACTGTTCACATTTAGAACGATAACACATAAAAAAAGCGCCTGTTTGATCCGGATCAACCGGCCAATCAGACGCTTTTTCAGTTTCAGACCCTGACTGCATTCAGGCAGTCAGACCTGACGATCATTGTCCCGGATCAGCACCGTCTTCAGGCGCACCGATACCAGAGGATCCCATGAACAGTTTGCGGCCGTCAGGGAAGGTAATGTCACGGCCATTGGCGCGACATGCCGGCGAGCAAAGTCGGTCCTTGCTCTGGTAACCGGTCACCACAATCTCGGTGCCGATTTGCAGTGACCCGCGGTTGATACCGCGACGCAGCAATGTGTTTGGTGTACCACCTTCTGCCATCCACGCCTGCTCGGAACCATCGTCATTGGTATGACGCAGGTGAATCCATGAGTGAGGGTTAATCCACTCTACACGCGTGATCGGACCACGCAGCGCAACCGGCAGGTTGGCGTCAAACTCGGCGGAAAACGCATGGTGCGCAGTCGCTGGTGTCTTGACACCCATGGCGGCAATGCCACCGACTACTGCAACAGCAGCTACAAGCAGTTTCATTTTCATGTTAATCACCCCTATTCATTTAGCTGTATTGGCTAAAATTTTAACGTTAACGGCTGCAAACATCCAGCGTGGATACAGTCAGCCTGGCGTAGGCAGTCAACTATCTGTCTCAAAGTTGATCCAGATCCAACAGGCGGCTTGAACCTGTAACTTCGATCTGCTGTTCTGATGACTATTATAACCAGCTACGCCTTAACATACGCTTAACAGTAAATCCGCACGGATCTCACGTGCGGACAGTCGTTATCAATCTCAGAATGGCATCACCATATCTTCGATCGGACGTCCCTTGCGGAAGCGGCCGAACAACAACTCTTCCACGAACTCCACACACTTAAACTGGGGCAGTTCGAAGTCTTTTTCAAGTCGGCGATACAACGGCATACTGATGGTCCACGGCTCGGTGTACAGCTGCGGATCCTCAATTGTTGCCTCATATTCAATCACATTCTCGTCAACCATGGTGTAACGTTCTGTGACTTTGGATTCCCAGGAACGGTAGTTACCGGCCCTGTCGTACCAGGTCTGATCAATCAGTCCGGTTACTTCGACAACAAACGTGTCGCCTTCCCAACGCCCGTGTGACTGCCCCATCCAGGAATCAATGGGTGCCTCACCCGGATCTTCGAGATACACATTACGCACGGCACCGGCAAACGAGTAGGCGATAAAAAATGCACTGTTGCTCTGGAAAATCTGGAAGGGATGCGGCAGATAGGTCGCGCGCGGAACACCCGGCATAAAGCACTTGATCTCGGGATCACGGGCCAGCCAGTTCTCCCGGTTCTCATCGCGCTGGGCCAGGGCTTCAGGCTTGTAAGGGATATACCCGTTATTGGTTGTGATCACACCCTGACTGGCGGGCACGGCGCCGATTGCACCAAACGCAACAACCTCGGGGGCAGGCACCGGCACAAAGTCACCGGGAACCATCGCAAACGCAGACTTGGGCGGCGCCGGCTCAAGGTTATTATTGGCTGTCGTGAGGACCTGCCAGATACCGTTCATATCAGGCTTGCCATCAGGTGTACGAGGGATCATGTCCGTTGCGGCAGCGCTTTGCGCTGAAGCAGACTGGGCACCCTGGTTTGAAGATGAAGATTGTGGCGCTTCCGGCGAGCAGGCCAGAGCACTGACGGCTATGGCCGCGGATAATAATTGTAATTTTTTGAACCCGTTAAGCATGTTTTTATACACCTCCCCATATGGTCATGGCGATATAACCACTTCGGTTTTGGACTGTCAAGCCTTATCAGACAGGTACTTCTGCGTTATGCTTTGCGCAATCAAAACAAGAGGAAAAAGCCATGCAACTACCCAACCCGCTGTCACTGACCAGGTGGCTGGCACTTTTTGTCACGCTCACCATACTGTCAGCCTGCGCATCAACCCGCAGCGACTCCACTATTAACGGCGCGGATTCCCTGACTCGCAACGGACCCTATCAGATCAGGGCCTATACTGGTTTTCCGGCAGCCGACGAGTTTCTGCGCGCTACCATCTACTACCCGCTCGATACAGAGCGCCTGATCGGTGGCATTGCCATTTCGCCCGGATTCACGCAACTGCAGCGCCACAATAACTGGTGGGGATCACGACTGGCATCGCATGGCTATGCTGTCCTGGTGCTGGACACCAACACATTGCGTGACCGTCCGGAACAGCGTGCCGACGCCCTGATGGCCGGCATTCGAACCCTGCGCAATGAGAACTCACGTGCTGGCAGCCCGCTGTATCGACGCGTGGACAGTGACAAAATGGCGATAATGGGACATTCCATGGGCGGCGGTGGCGTACTTGTTGCGGCACAGAACCATGGTGACCAGTTGCGGGCGGCTATCCCTTATACCCCGTGGCAACCGGAGGGCAACTTCAGCAATATCACCATCCCCACCCTGATCATGGGTGGTGAAGCAGACCGTGTTGCACCCGTTGCGGATCACGCCCGGCCGCATTTTGCCAGCATTCCGGACAGCACGCAGAAGCTGTATCTTGAGATTGCGGGAGGCGACCATTTTATCGCCAACAACCAGTCAGAACACCTGCACCCCATGCTTGGCAAATATGCGCTGGCGTGGTTAAAACTCTATGTGGACGGGGACGAGCGATACCGGGATATCATCTACGGATCCATACCGGCACAGGACCGCCAGCAGTTTTCCCGTTATACCATGAGCAACGACTGATACTAACCGTTGTCTACTTACCGGTGTCCGGCGCCTCCTGATACGACCGCCACCGGATAAAACAACGCCCTGCCGGCAAATACTGGCAGGGCGTTGTTTTTATCTGGCGGGTTCCTGTCTGATGGTTGAACCCGGTTTCTGCAGTTTATTCCTTGCGGGTCGCCTTGAATGTGCCTTCACCCATGCCGCCCAGGTCCAGCTTGCCGGCCAGTGTCCCGTCTTCCTGCTGCTCACCCATGTATTTGACGGCGCCCATTTGCCCGTCAACAGTGAACTCAAAACTGTTGCCTTCCGCCTTGCCGTTGATTGCGGTGTTACCCAACTGTCCGGCGTAGGAACCGGTGATCGCACCATCAGCGCCCTGCACCATGGTCACACTGGCATTCCCACCACCGACCCCGGCTATTTCCACAGCAAAGTTCCAATTGCCACTGACATCGGCCCATGCTGCTGATACAAACAATCCCGCGCCCAACCCGACTGCCAAAATTTTCCTTAACATAAGTACTCCCGCGCCTGTGAACAAAAACAAACTGTAGCACGAACACCCGCTCGACAAATCGGGCTCAGCATTGTTTGGCCGCAAGCGGCGTGCAGTCTGTCGCACAACCGCTCATCTGGGCGGATCAGGACGTTCGGCGACACTGCCGTTCAGGCGGAACCAGCCGGCAATACTGTAACGATCCCGACCCGCCGGCAGCACTTCGTGCGGTATCTCGCTACTGAGAAAAACAACAACTGTGCCATATGCCGGCAATACGCGCCGCACGGCCTGCTCACCTGTTGTACCTGAAACAGCACCTGAAACAGCACCTGAATCAGCACCGCCAGCGCCCTCGTAAATCACCAGCTCACCGCCGTCAGTACTCTCCCACCCCGGGTTCAGATAGGTCACCAGTGACACCTCGCGGCGCGCACCGCGCTCCAGGCCATCCGGCCGGAACGCGTCCAGATGTTTGCGGTAGAAGTCCCCGGTCCGGTAATGGGCAAAATGTGACTCAAAGGAAAACAGCCCCAGAAACAGACGGCGATTTAAAAACAGCTGCAACCGGCCCGCCCAGGCCAGCCAGTCCTGCTCAGCAACGCCGTCACCCTCTATCCAGCGGACCTGGTCGCGACGCACAAACTGATTAAGCACATGGTCACTGCTGCGGCCGATTCCCGCCTCGGCAAAATCGTGTTCGCTCATCTGTCTTACCTGGGCAAACAGCTGCGCCGCAACCGTGGCGGGCAAACCGTCAGGCACGACTGACCATGACTGTCGAATCAGATCGTCGGCAATCTGTTCAAACACCCATAATTCCGCTGCCTGCGTTTCCGTCAGGCTGTCAGTGGTAATAGCACTCATGCTGATCTCCGGGATCATATAAGCTGATCCGGCTGCAATTATCACTCATTCCCGGTGTTATCCATAGCGCCACAACAATCATGGCGAGTGCCAGTTGGCTCGCGTATACTGAACGTTCCCGTCACGGAAAGCCACACACAAAGGAATGGTGCCGCCGTATGGTCACCAGCAACATACATCGCAGCGCTCTGTTGATTTCATCCATCTACATGGTGACCGGCGCACTGTGGATATTTTTCAGTGACCGCATATTGATTACCCTGCTGGGCGTCTCCGGCCCGACTGACAATCTGACCATGTACCAGACCGTAAAAGGCCTGTTTTACGTGCTGGTGACGGCCGCCATGCTGTACTGGCTGACCCGCCTGTCGCTGAGCCGACAAAGTCGAATCCTGGCAAAATTCTATGAAGCTGAAAACGCGCTCAAGGTTTCCCGGGAACAGATTGAGCATCTGCTGGAGGCCAGTCCGTCCATTCTTTATGCGCTTATGCCGGACACAGACGGTAGCGTGACGCCGCTCTGGGTCAGTGACAGCATTGAGCACCTGCTTGGATATCAGCCAGCAGACGCGCTGGAGCCCTCATGGTGGCTGGACAATATTGATCCGCGCGACCTGCAGCAAGGCATCAATGAATCAAAACAGCTGCTGCTCAGGGGGCATATCGATCACGAATACCGCTTCCGTGCCCGTAATGGCAAGGTTCACTGGATCCGCGACAATGCCCGTGTCATTTACGATAACGAGGGAATCGCCCGCGAGATCATCGGCTCGTGGACTGATGTCACCGAAACTCACGAACAGGCTGAGTTGCAGCGCCAGCTGGCGTACTACGATCGACTGACAGGACTGCCCAACAGGCTCCAGTTGCTGACCAGATTGTCCGATGCACTGCAATCCCACTTCTCCGAACAATCCATGTTTGGGTTGCTTTACATTGACCTTGATGACTTCAAAAGTGTCAACGACAGCCTGGGGCATTCTACCGGCGACGAATTACTGAGAGCCGTCGGACAACGCCTGAATGGCTATAAACGCCCCGGAGACACACTCGCCCGCATGGGCGGCGATGAATTTGCGTTTCTATTAACAAAATTGCGTGATGCCAATCATGTCGAGGTGCTCAGCACCCAGCTGCTGCAGGCCCTGAGCACGCCATTCACCCTGTTGAGCGGTAGGCAGATATTTGTGGAAGCATGCATTGGTATCTGCCTGTACCCGGAGCATGGCACCGATGAAGAAACCCTGGTACGCAATGCCGATACTGCCATGTATCGCGCCAAACAGTTGGGGCGCAATCGATACAGTATCTATCAGAGTGAGATGAGTGATGCTGTACGCCAGCAGCTGGACATGGAGACAGCTCTGCGTCAGGCCATAGCACGGGATGAGCTGGAGCTCTTCTTCCAGCCCAAACTGAACACACAAAGCGGACTCTACACAGGTGCCGAAGCCCTGCTGAGATGGCGGCGTGCTGATGGCACACTGGTCTCGCCGGCTGATTTTATCCCGCTGGCAGAACGCACCGGCCTGATAATCCCAATCGGCAACATGGTGATCGACAAATGCTGCCGAACCATACGCGACTGCCTGGACGCTGACCTGAATCCGGCAAACATTGCCATCAACATCTCCATCAACCAGTTCCGGGGCCGGGCTGCAGCACTTGAGCAATCAATTTCTGCTGCATTGCAGGCATGGCAAGTGCCCGCCCAGCTGCTGAGTGTTGAAATCACCGAATCAGCACTGATGGACAACCCTGAGGAAACCACGGCCGCCCTGCTGTCAATCAAGTCCGCAGGCATCCGTATCTCCCTGGACGACTTTGGTACTGGCTTTTCCAATATGATGCACCTGTCACGCATGCCGCTGGACTATCTGAAAATAGACACCAATTTTACCCATGCCCTCGGTATCGATCTGCCGGGCAACCAGGTGGTACGTTCCGTCGTCGAACTCGCCCATCGGCTTCACCTGAAGACTATTGCGGAAGGCGTGGAGACCAACGCGCAATGGCAGATTCTGAAAGAAATGGGCTGTGATGAATTGCAGGGATTTCTGTTCTGCCGCCCGCTTGAGGCCAGTGCCTTTCTCACGTGGTTACGGCAGCATGATTGCCATGAGACAGCAGACAACGGATAATTCAACTTCCAGCAGGTAATACAACCAGCTAATACAATCGGGTAATACAAAGAGAATATGTCCATGCCAAAAGACACGCGACCAGAAGACACGCGTCCGGGATTTGAGGACACACTGACACAGCTGGAAACACTGGTCAGCAAAATGGAAGAAGGCAATATGAGTCTGGAAGACTCTCTGGCCGCGTTTGAGACCGGTATCCGACTGACCCGCGAGTGCCAGAGCGCGCTGCAGGCGGCTGAGCTGAAAGTCCAGATTTTGACCAATGCCGACACCGACTCCCCGCTGACAGACGCCATACCGTTCACCGACACGCAAGATCAGTCAGACAACAATTGAACATGAGCCCCGACCTCGATACTTTTCTGAGCCAGTGCAGACAACGCTGCGATCACCGTATTGCACAGCATTTGCAGGACCTGCCGGCCATGCCCGCCAGACTGACAGAGGCGATGCGTTACAGTACACTGCTGGGCGGCAAACGCATCCGCCCCTGCCTGGTGTATGCCAGCGCGCTGGCACTCAATGGCGCACCTGATGGCGCGCTCAACAGCACAAGCAACAGCACGACCGGCATCACGACAGCAGCCACTGATGCCGCTGCCTGCGCGGTTGAGCTGATGCATTGTTATTCCCTGATCCATGACGACCTGCCGGCAATGGACAACGATGATCTGCGCCGTGGCCAGCCCACGCTCCATAAAGCCTTTGACGAAGCGACCGCCATACTGGCGGGCGACGCGCTGCAAAGCCTGTCATTGCAGGTTCTCTGCGAACAACCTCAGCTGCGACCGGACCTGGCGCTGCGCATGGTGACGCTGTTGACCCGCGCAGGCGGCTGTGCCGGCATGATCGCCGGCCAGGGTATCGACCTGGAATCGGTGGGCAAGGCACTGACCCTGACGCAACTGGAGAACATGCACCGGCTGAAGACCGGCGCCCTGATCAGCGCCAGCGTCGAACTGGGCGCGCTGAGCGCCGGCTGTGACGATGAACAGGTGCTGACAGCACTGCGCCACTATGCCGCCTGCATCGGACTCGCATTTCAGGTACAGGATGATATTCTGGATGTGGTCAGCGACACCGGCACATTGGGTAAAACCCAGGGTGCAGACCAGGCGCTGAACAAACCAACCTATGTCAGCCTGCTGGGACTGGAAAGCGCACGTGCCAAGGCCCGTGAACTGGTGGCCGAGGCCTGCTCAGCGCTGCAGACAATAGACGGCGACACCACAATGCTTGAAGCAATCGCTTCGTTTATCACCAATCGCAGCCATTAAGCGTTTGACGAAGTCATGACTGTGGATTAACGTATCCGGCTCCCGGTAGTAAAATCGGGGCGCAACAGAAACCAGGCTACAGACTACATGCTAACTGAAATACCGCTAAGCCGGCCCAACACACCGCTGCTGGACCAGATCAACAGCCCCGCCGATCTGAAAACAATGGATCCGGCAATGTTCACGGATCTGGCCCGCGAACTTCGCAACTTCCTGCTTTATTCGGTAGGACAGACCGGAGGGCACTTTGGTGCCGGACTGGGTGTTGTCGAGCTGACCATCGCCCTGCATTATATTTTTGATACGCCAGAAGACCGTATCATCTGGGATGTCGGCCATCAAAGTTATCCACACAAGATACTGACCGGACGTCGCGAACAGATGCTGACAATGCGCCAGCCCGGCGGACTGGCAGCGTTTCCCTGCCGCACCGAAAGCGAATACGATGCCTTTGGCGTCGGTCATTCCAGCACCTCCATCAGTGCCGCACTGGGCATGGTAATAGCCGCAAGCCGGCAGCAGTCAGACCGGCGCGCCATCGCTGTCATCGGTGATGGCGCCATGACGGCCGGCATGGCGTTTGAGGCGCTGAATCATGCAGGCGAACTCGACGAAGACCTGCTGGTCATTCTGAATGATAACAACATGTCCATTTCGCGGAATGTCGGTGGACTGTCCAGCTATTTTGCCCGTATGTGGGCCAGCAAACCTTACAATTTCATCCGCAGCGGCAGCAAGAAGATGCTGTCGCACATACCGCCCGCGCTCAAGGCCGCCCATCGGGCAGAAGAATACATGAAAGGCATGGTTTCGCCGGGAACCCTGTTTGAAGAAATCGGTTTTAACTACATCGGCCTGGTGAACGGCCATGATACGGCACGACTGATTGAGGTACTTGGCAATATCAGACAACTTCGCGGGCCTCAATTGCTGCACATCGTCACCCAGAAGGGCAAGGGATACACGGCATCCGAGAACGACCCGTTTGGCATGCATGCGCTGAGTAAAATCGAGCCCACGCCAAAACGGCCTGTCAGTAATAAACCGGCAACACCAACCTATTCAAAGGTCTTTGGCGACTGGTTATGTGATATGGCTGCCGGCGACGATCGGCTGATAGCCATTACTCCGGCCATGAGCGCCGGCTCGGGCATGGATCAGTTTGCCGAGCTGTACCCTGACCGGTTTCATGACGTTGCCATTGCCGAACAGCACGCGGTTACATTTGCCGCCGGGATGGCCTGCGATGGACTGAAGCCTGTTGTTGCCATTTATTCCACCTTTCTGCAGCGTGCATATGATCAGTTGATTCATGATGTGGCACTCCAGAATCTGGATGTTCTGTTCGCAATTGACAGAGCCGGCCTGGTCGGAGAAGACGGGCCGACTCACGCGGGTAGTTTTGACCTGAGTTATCTGCGCTGCATCCCCAATATGCTGATCATGGCACCCAGTGACGAAAACGAGTGCCGCATGATGCTTTGCACCGGCCATCAGCACGAGGGACCGGCAGCCGTGCGTTATCCGCGCGGCAAGGGGCCGGGTGCCAGTATCAATCCGCAACTGACGTCAGTCCCCATCGGCAAGGCGCTGTTGCGACGCAAGGGTAGCACTGTTGCGCTACTGGCATTCGGCAGCATGCTGACACCGGCACTTGCTGCAGCTGACGCGCTGGACGCGACGGTTGTTGACATGCGGTTTGTAAAACCTCTGGACGAAGACATGATCCGCCATCTGGCACAGCAGCATGCACTGCTGGTAACTCTGGAAGAAAATGCCGTGGCAGGCGGGGCCGGATCCGCCGTCAATGAATTTCTGCTGCAGCATGATTACCGGGTACCAGTGCTGAATCTTGGTCTGCCGGACACGTTTATACCGCATGGCAATGTCCCTGACATGCTTGCAGCGGTCGGACTGGATCGCACCGGCATCGTGGCGGCCGTGCGTGACAAACTCAATCGCTGCAAAATTCACTCGCAGGCCGTGTAACACCACATCCGGGAAATCACTATGGAATCGTCACAGGCGCGTAATGCGCGGCACAAAAAAGCCATGCAGCGCAAAAAAGAACATGTTGATCAGCGCATTGCTGCTGCCACTATCGACAAAGGTCTGCTGCTGGTCCTGACCGGCAATGGCAAGGGCAAGAGTTCCTCTGCTTTTGGCATGCTGGCTCGCAGCGTCGGGCATGGCCTCAGATGCGGCGTTGTGCAATTTATCAAAGGACAGTGGGAATGCGGAGAGCAGCTGCTGTTTGGCAGTCACCCGCAGGTTGAGTTCTACGTCATGAACACCGGCTTCACCTGGGAAACCCAGGATCGCGAGGCCGATATAGCCGCCGCAGAGGCAACCTGGGAGCATGCTGAAAAACTACTGGCTGATGACAAAATTGATGTTGTGCTGCTGGACGAACTGACCTACATGCTGACTTACGGTTATCTGAGTCCGGAGCGGGTATACGCTGCCCTGGCAAACCGACCTGCCAGTCAGCATGTAATCATCACCGGCCGCAGCGCCAATGCAGCCCTGATAGAGATGGCTGACACCGTCAGTGAGGTGAATGATGTCAAACACGCATTTAATGCAGGTGTGCGCGTACAAAAGGGCATCGATTATTAAATACACATGGCGCGCTTTTGTTGCCAGTATCAGCCTGTTATTCAGTTACATCCTGACGATCAGCCCTGCACACAGCCAGAGCGCTGACTCACTGACCGTGATCGATGACGACCAGCGGACGGTCACCCTGGACAGCCCGCCACAACGGATAGTCAGTCTGGCTCCCTCTCTCACAGAACTTCTGTTCAGCCTCGGCGTTGGCGACAGGATTGTGGGTGTCATGGACTACAGCGATTTCCCCCCACAGGCGGCCAGCCTGCCGGTTGTCGGCCGGTTTGACATGCTGGACATGGAACGAATCATCTCCCTGCAACCGGATCTCATCGTCGCCTGGCGCAGCGGTAACCCGCGTGGTGCACTGCAACGGCTTGCAGAGCTTGGTTTCAGCGTTTACATCGCCGAACCTGACTCGCTGGACAGCATCGCCAGTCATCTGCAACGTCTCGGTCGACTCACAGGGAAAGCGGCCGAGGCAGAATCGCTCAGCCAGGGATTCCGGCAACAGCTTGATACGTTGCGGCAGCAGCACCTGTATGATGAAAATGTAACGGTTTTTTATCAGGTCTGGCATTCACCAATCATCAGCGTCGGCGGTACAGAGCTGATAAACGATATGATTGCCATGTGCGGCGGCACCAACATTTTTGCTGAACTGCCTACCGGTCCCAAGGTGAATCTGGAGGATATTCTGGCACGCAATCCACAGGTCATCATCGCCAGCGGATCAACCGAAGCCGCACCCGACTGGTTACAAAACTGGCTGGCCTGGCCCGATCTTGATGCCGTGCGTGGCGGGCATCTGTATTTTATTCCACCGGATCTGGTGCAGCGGCATAGTCTCAGGGCGCTGCAGGGCACCCGGCAGATGTGCCAGTATATCGATCAGGTACGAAACAGATGACCGAGTTTGTTTACCTTGACCGCCAGGTAACTTTCATTGTGACTGTTATGCCCGGTTTCGATGGGTACTCTTTCCACAACATCAATACCTGACGCAACCAGTGCATCCACCTTACGGGGGTTGTTGGTCATCAGGCGAACACGACTCACCCCAAAATGCGCCAGCATGGGTTTGCAGACATCATACTCCCGGCCGTCCGGCTCGAATCCAAGCTGGACATTCGCCTCGACGGTATCCGCGCCCTGGTCCTGCAGTGAGTAGGCCTTGATCTTGTTCAACAGACCAATACCGCGGCCTTCCTGCCTCAGGTACAGAATCAGTCCACGCCCTTCGGTGGCAATTTTTTCCATTGCAAACTGGAGCTGCGGCCCGCAATCACAACGCATGCTGAACAGGGCATCGCCGGTCAGACACTCTGAATGAACACGACACAGTACCGGCTCGTCGCCACCTACATCACCCATCGCCAGCACTACGTGCTCCTTGCCGGTCACCACGTCCTCAAAACCGTGGATGGTAAACTCGCCCAACATGGTTGGCAGTTTTGCCGCGGCAATAAATTTCACTCTCACCTGCAGTCCCCTTAAATAATCAGTACAGCCAGCAGCTGCAGACATACCAGCGCAAACACACCTGCCAGCACATCATCAATCATGATTCCAAAACCACCATGTACATGCCGATCCAGCCACCTGATGGGCCAGGGTTTCAGAATGTCAAAAATCCGGAACAATACAAATCCGGTCACTATCCACACTATCCCGGGTGGCGCCAGAAACATGGTCAGCCAGTAGCCGACAAATTCATCCCAGACAATCCCGCCGTGGTCATGCTCACCGATATCCGCAGAGGTTTTGCCGCACAACCAGACCCCCACAGCAAAACTTGCCACCAGCATCAGGGCATATGCCGGCCAGCTCATCGCGGGAAACAGCAGGTAGATCACCACGGCCGCCAGGGTACCAACGGTACCCGGCGCTTTTGGCGCAGCCCCACTGCCCAGCCCAAAGGCCAGAAAGTGTACCGGGTTGCGCCATACTGATCGCGGTGTTGCTGCCATAATCCCTCTTGCGTTTACGGGTGACTGAAGTGCAGGTACCCGGCCGACTGCAGGGCACTGCGCCCGCCATCCGCACCGACCACTACAAGACCGGCTGTGGATGTCACTTCTCCAATCCGGGTAAATGCAATATCCAGTTGCTGCATTGCATCGCATGCAGTCTGCTCAGCGTGCGGTGGTATACACACACACAGTTCATAATCGTCGCCGCCGCTCAGTGCCAGTGCCTCTTGCTGATCCGGCCTGACGCGTTGGCGAAACACTTCAGAACACGGCAGTTTGTCAGCGTACAACTCGGCCCCCGGCACCCTCCCGTCTTTCGAACTGGCTTGCAGAATGTGTTGCAAATCCGATGCCAGTCCGTCAGAAATATCCAGCCCTGCCGAGGCCAGATAGCGCAAGGCAATACCGGCCTGAATACGACTTTCCGGCTGATAGAATGCCTGCCGGAGTGCCTGTTCCTCAGCGCCATCCATCAACGTATCGTCAAACCGCTCATCTTTCAGCATCCACCAGAGTGCGGCAGCGGCATCGCCCAGCTGACCGGTCACATAGATGGCATCACCGGGTCGTGCGCCACTGCGCAGTATTGCCTGACCGGCCGGCACGCTGCCATGCGCCTGTATCGTCACCGACAATGGGCCTTTGGTCGTATCGCCGCCCAACAGGGGACAGCGCTCGCGAACAGCAATCTCAGCCAACCCTTCACTGAATGCCTGCAACCAGCCCGCCTCTGCCTGCGGCATACTCAATGCCAGCGTAAAACCCAGCGGCTCAGCGCCCATGGCGGCAAGATCACTCAAATTGACCAGCAGACATCGCTGCGCCAGCAGAAAGGGATCAGCGCCGGACGGGAAATGCACCGCCTCATTCAGCGTGTCCATAGACATGACCAGCTGCTGACCGGGCGGCACCGCAATAATCGCACCGTCATCGCCCGGCCCCAGAATGACATCCGGACTGTCAAATGCCAGCGTGCTGGTGGCGAAATAGCGCCGGATCAGTTCAAACTCAGTCAGTGCCACGGCGCTCCAGCGCTCTCAGATCTTTTGATGCCCGGTCCAGCACACCATTGATGTATTTGTGACCGTCCGTCGCACCAAACACCTTGGCCAGTTCCACAGCTTCACTTATTACCACTTTGTAGGGCACATCAATACGGTGCACCAGCTCGTACAGACCAAGTCGCAACAGGGAAATCTCCACCGGGTCAAGTGACTTTACTTCACGATCCAGTAGCGGCTGCATCAGCTCGTCCAGCTCGCCGGCATGACGAATCACTTCCGGCAGCACCTGTTTAAAAAACTCCCTGTCAATTTTGCCTTTGTAATACACCAGGAACTCGGCCATGATTTCATTGGCTGGCGCCCGGGCAATTTCCCACTGATACAATGCCTGCAGCAACATGCGGCGGGCTTTCTGACGTTCAGTCAGCTTTTTGGCTTTTGCCTGTTTTTCAGCACCCTTGTCATCGGATGCTGACAAGGCATCACCCGGCAATGCGCCGCTGACTCCCGGAATATCAATCACGCGTCAGGCTCCCAGCTTGCCAAGCACACTGACCATCTCGATCGCACCCATCGCGGCCTCGGCACCCTTGTTGCCAGCCTTGGTGCCGGCACGCTCGATTGCCTGTTCGATCGTATCAACTGTCAGTACACCAAAGGCGATCGGCACGCCGGAGTCCAGACTGACCTGACTCAGACCTTTAACACATTCGCCGGCCACATATTCGAAATGTGGTGTACCGCCGCGAATCACCGCACCCAGAGCAATGACTGCATCACAGGCACGCTTGGCAACCACGTGTTTGGTCAGGATGGGCAGTTCGTAGGCGCCGGGCGCCATCACGATACTGATATTCTCATCAGGCACACCATGACGGCGCAGCGTATCTACCGCACCGTCAATCAGCTTTTCCACAATAAAGGCGTTAAAGCGTGCTGCCACAATGATGTAGCGGCCATTGCCTGCTACAAAGTCACCTTCAACACGTCGAATATCATTCATGCTCATTCCTCTGATAAAAATTATTCAGACAGTTTCGTCAAACTGGACAAACTCAACCACTTCCAGATCAAACCCGCTGACTGCATTAAATCTGGCCGGATAACTTAACAGCCGCATTTTGCCAACACCCAGTTCGCGCAATATCTGTGAACCGGTACCAATGGTCACATCGCTGCCGCTGTGACGATGGCGGCGCGGTATGACTTTCCTGGCCCCCAGCACGCCGGCAATGCTCTCGTTGATATCCTCGTCATAGTCATCACCGGACAACAGAACAGCCACACCCTTGCCATCCTGCGCAATGCGGGCCAGGGCCCGGCTGAATGACCAGCTGGTTGCACCAGGCACAATGACATCACAGACATCCCGCAGGGTACTGGCAATATGCACACGTACCAGCGTCGGATCATCTTTGCTGATATCACCCATGGTAAACGCCAGGTGCGTTCCCCCGGAAATTGTGTCCTCAAAACGGTGCAGGGTAAATTCACCGTGTTCAGTTGCCAGCTTGTTGCTGTCCTTGCGTATCACCGTATGTTCATGGGCGATACGGTAGTGAATCAGATCAACAATGGTGCCAATCTTCAGTCCGTGCTGCTCGGCAAATACTTCCAGGTCCGGACGCCGAGCCATGGTGCCATCTTCGTTCATGATTTCGACAATCGCGGCGGCGGGTGTAAAACCTGCCAGACGCGCCAGGTCACAACCTGCTTCAGTGTGCCCCGCGCGACGCAGCACACCGCCGGGCTGAGCCATGATCGGAAAAATATGTCCCGGCTGAACAATATCATCAGCGCTGGCATCACGGGCAACTGCCGTGCGGATAGTGATTGCGCGGTCGGCTGCAGAGATACCTGTGGTCACACCCGTAGCGGCCTCAATGGAGACCGTAAAATTTGTGTTATAGGGGGTGTTGTTTTTATTGACCATCAAGGACAGATCCAGCTGCTCACAACGCTCCCGCGTCAATGTCAGACACACCAGCCCACGCGCGTTTTTGGCCATAAAGTTAATATCGGCCGCCTCCACTTTTTCCGCCGCGATGACCAGGTCGCCTTCGTTTTCACGATCCTCATCATCCATCAGGATAACCATTTTACCCTGACGGATATCTTCAATTAGTTCTTCAACCGTATTCAGTTTCATAATATCCGCTGCTTACACTCGCTGGAATTTAAATGTATTTACCTGCCAAAACCATGGCTGGCGAGAAATGCTTCAGTGATGCCTCCGGGGGCACTCACTCCTGATTGTGCGGCCTTATCGCCCAAAATCAACCGTTCCAGGTAGCGGGCAATCTGGTCCACTTCAATATTGACCTTCTGCCCTGTCCGGTAGGTGTGGATTATGGTCGCCTGCTGTGTGTGGGGGATAATGTTAACACTGAATCGGGCACCATCCACTGTGTTGACGGTAAGACTGGTACCGTCGATGCAGATTGATCCCTTTTGGGCAATGTACTTTGCCAGCTCGTCCGGTACCTGAAACACCAGTCGCCAGCTGCCGCCGTCGTTACTTTGCTCCACCAGTTCTCCCAAGCCGTCAACATGACCACTGACCAGATGCCCGCCCAGCCGGGTCTGCGGCGTCAGGGCCTTTTCCAGATTCACTTTGGCACCCGGTGTCAGCTGCTGAAAACTGGTCAGACTGATTGTTTCGTTGGACACATCCGCGCTGAAGCTCTGCGTGTCGAGCGCCGTCACCGTCAGGCAGCAGCCGTTGACGGCAATGCTGTCGCCCAGCTGCACATCACTCAGATCCAGCGCCGGGCAGTGAATCTTCAGTCGCCATTCGTTTTCACGCAGTTTGAACGCCGCTACGCTGCCCAGTGCTTCAATTATCCCGGTAAACATACTTTTTCCTGTTACTGTTTGTCCGTGTCGTCCTCAGACCTGCTTAAGCCGCGCGGTAATACGGCAATCCCCGGCAATCTGCCGGACATCTGTCAATTCCAGTGCAATATGGTCCTGCATCCGGTTGATGCCCGGCAGATTAAACAGGGGCAATGCATCACTGCCCAGGAACCGGGCACCTATGTACACCACAACTTCATCCACCAGACCGGCCTGAACCATCGCGCCGCTCAATGTCGGCCCCGCTTCCAGCATGACCTCATTACACCCGAAATCTTCGGCCAGACAACGCATCGCTGCCCGCAGATCCAGCCGGCCACCCGGATTGACGGCGATCTCCCGAATCTCGGCAGCCGCACCACTGAATCTGGCTCGCTGCTGGCTGTGCGGATGTCCCACCAGAAACAAGACCTTGCCCGGCAGACCGATAATGCGCGAATCCGGCGGTGTGCGCAGTGATGAGTCAATCACTACGCGACGTGGCTGGTGTTGGGCAATCTGCTGCGCCAGCGGGTGATCCAGTTGCTCCAGCCGGACATTGAGACCCGGGTTGTCACTCAGTACAGTATTGACGCCGGTGACGATTGCACAACTTGATGCGCGCATCAGCTGGACATCAGCGCGCGCCGAAACACCGGTTATCCACTTGCTCTCACCGGAGGCCATTGCCGTGCGACCGTCCAGACTCATGGCCATTTTGCAGCGCACCCAGGGTAACCCCTCTCGCATGCGCTTGAAGAAACCATAATTAAGTGCCTCGCACTCATCGGGCAACACCGGCCCGTGCACTGCAATACCCGCATCACGCAACTTCTGCAACCCCTGCCCGGCAACCTGCGGATTGGGATCTCCGGCCCCGTAATACACGTCAGCGACACCCGCTGCAATTAACGCATCGGCGCAGGGCGGTGTGCGTCCGGTGTGTGCGCACGGCTCCAGCGACACATAAACGGTTGCACCGCGGGCCTGCTCACCGGCCTGACTCAGGGCATTTATTTCAGCATGTGGCGTACCGGCCTTCAGGTGGTAGCCTTCACCAACCACCTCACCATCGCGCACAATCACGCAGCCAACACGCGGATTGGGGGTCGCGGTCAGAACAGACTGCGCCAGAGCGATGGCGCGCTGCATGTAGCGCTCATGCGTCAAAAGCTATTGCTCCACTGCATTATGGAATGGTCTGGTTATTCGTTTGACAACCGGTCGATTTCGGCACGGAACTCGTTCAGGTCCTTGAAACTGCGATAGACAGATGCAAAGCGCACAAATGCCACTTCATCCAGTTGACGCAACTCGCGCATTACCTGCTCGCCCAGGATGGCGGATGATACTTCACGCTCACCAGTGCCGCGGATATAGTGCTTGATCCGGTTAACCGCAGACTCCACATCCTCGATACTGACCGGACGTTTTTCCAGCGCCTTCATCAACCCCGAGTACAGCTTGCGCTCGTCAAAAGGTTCGCGATTGCCGTTCTGTTTGATGATGCGCGGCATCACCAGTTCGGCACTTTCGTAGGTTGTGAACCGCTCCGCACAGGTGATGCATTCGCGCCGACGCCGCACCTGGTCGCCTTCAGCAACCAGCCGCGAGTCAATTACCTTGGTATCCAGCGCGCCACAAAATGGACAATGCATGGTCAGGCGTCTCTGAAGCGCTTACTTACGCGCTCTTGTATACGGGAAAGCGGGCGCACAATGCTTTTACTTTCTCACGCACCGCATCGATGACTGCTTCATTAGTAATGTCGTCCAGAATATCGCACATCCACCCGGTCAGTTCAGCCACTTCGCTTTCGCCAAATCCGCGACGCGTCGCTGCCGGCGAACCGATTCGCAGACCGCTGGTAACAAAGGGCGGACGCGGGTCATTGGGCACGGCATTCTTGTTGACGGTGATATAGGCACGTCCCAACGCAGCATCTGCATCCTTACCGGTAATGTCCTGTTTGACCAGACTGAGCAGGAACAGGTGGTCGTCGGTACCACCGGAAATCACTTCAAAACCACGCTTGATAAACCCGTCGGCCATCACGCGGGCGTTTTTCACAACCTGCTGCTGATAGGTCCTGAACTCATCACTCATGGCTTCCTTAAAGCATACAGCCTTTGCGGCGATGATATGCATCAGCGGTCCGCCCTGACTCTCCGGGAACACGGCAAAGTTCAGCTTCTTTTCAATTTCGGGGTTGGCTTTGGCCAGAATAATGCCGCCTCGCGGGCCACCCAGCGTTTTATGGGTGGTGGTGGTGGTCACATCGGCAATCTGCACCGGGCTGGGGTAAACTCCCGCCGCAACCAGACCGGCAACGTGGGCCATGTCAACCAGCAGGTAAGCACCAACCTTATCGGCAATATCACGAAACTTCTGCCAGTCAATCACCCGCGAATAGGCTGAAAAACCCGCCACGATCATCTTTGGCTTGTGCGCCAGTGCCAGCGCCTCGACCTCGGCATAATCAATTTCGCCGCTCTGCTCGTTGATACCGTACTGCACGGCATTGTAGATACGACCGGAAAAACTCACGCTGGCCCCGTGTGTCAGGTGACCGCCGTGGGCCAGACTCATGCCCAGCACCGTATCACCGGGCTTCAGCAGCGCCATGTAGACGGCAGCATTGGCCTGGGAGCCGGAATGCGGCTGCACGTTGGCGTAATCGGCGCCAAACAGTTCTTTAGCCCGCTCAATGGCCAGATTCTCAACAATATCAACGTATTCACAACCGCCGTAATAGCGCTTGCCCGGATATCCTTCAGCATATTTGTTGGTCAGCACGCTGCCCTGCGCTTCCATCACCCGCGGGCTGGTGTAATTCTCTGAAGCAATCAGTTCGATATGCTCTTCCTGACGCTGGCGCTCACCTTCAATGGCGGCATGCAAATCAGGATCAAAGTCTTTGATGGTCATGCTGGTGCTAAACATGCGGATCCCCATGGCTGGATTTTCAGTGGAGCCGTATTTTACATGATGTGACGCCTGTGAGCATCCGGAAATTGCTTTACAGTCGCGACAAACACCCTGGCTGAACCCGAATGTGGACAATCCTGCACCGCAGAGATACCTTTGCTGCATCCTGTCCGTCAGAATGGAAACCTCTCACTATGGCTTTGCAGCTTGATATAGCTACCCTGGTATTGATGTTCATCACTCTGGCGATGACTTCGTTTATCGTGATGTTTCTTATCTGGCGCATCAACCGGAACATGCCGGGTGTGCTGTACTGGATGGTGGGCACACTCCTGAATACCGCATCGGCGCTGTCCACGCTGCTCAATGCTCAATATGGCTGGGCTGACGGCTGGGGGCCGTTTTTGAGCAACAGCGCCAGCCTGATTGCCAATATGCTGGTGCTGGAAGGGGCGCTGCGCTTTCGTGGTTATGAATCCAGACCTCGCCGGCAGTTTTTACTGGCGCTTATCCCGCTGTTTGTTCTCGTAACGTGGCTCTTTCGACTGGACCCGGTCGGCCGACTCGTGTTTCATGACTCCATTATCATGATATTGCAGATACTGGCCGGGATTGTTCTGCTCTGGCGCACCGACAATCGCAGAGAACTGCAGGCAAACCTCTTGGCGGCCACTGCCAGCATACTTATTGGACTGACTATCAGCTGGCGACTGGCCTTGACAATAAGTGGTAACGAATTCACGGGGGCAGGAACGGACTCACCTGCCACTCAATGGTATCTTTTTGCCGGCGCCAATCTGCATGTCGCCTGGATCTTCGGTCTGAGCGTGGCCTGCTACTTCCGGTCGCGCCAACACGAAATGCTGCTGGCACGTGAAGACTCACTCACTGCGCTGCCCAACCGGCGCTGGATTGACGAAGAGTTCGCTCAGACCTTGAGCGAGACCCGGCGCAGTGGCGAAAAATTTGCTCTGATTCTGCTCGATATCAATGACTTCAAGCAGGTCAACGACAGGCACGGGCACAGCGCGGGTGACAGCGTTCTGACTGAACTCGCAAACCGTTTGAAAACTACCGTGCGCGAGTCAGATTTTGCCGGCCGCCTGGGTGGCGATGAGTTCATCATTCTGGCACGGCAAATAGACACTGAAGCACTCCTGGCGCAGATGCTTGAACGCATGCGTCAGCAGCTGGATGGAACAATGACGCTGAGCGGTAACGATATTGACATCAGGATCAGCATGGGCGCTGCGGTCTTTCCCTCAGACGGAGACACGTTGGATACATTGCTGGGCGCCGCCGATACAGCCATGTATGTGGACAAGAAAAAACAAAAGCGAGGCACTGCAGTCGATGTAGTCGACAGCCAGCCGGATACTCCCTATAGTTGAGCGTTTGGCCCAGGAATATTTTATGATCGTTCGTATCGCTGCCGTGCAATACCTTCTGCGTCAGATCAATGACTGGTCCGGCTTTGAAAACCAGGTGCGTTTTATCATGCAGGCGGCCGGCGACTACAAACCCCAATTTGTATTGCTGCCCGAAATCCTGACCACGCAGCTGCTTTCCTTTATGGATACGTCCGATCTGCGCACATCCGTGCGCAACATGAATGACTACACCCGTCGCTACAAGGACCTGATGCAGGAACTTGCCGCCCAATGGAATGTGCATCTTATCGGGGGCTCACATCCCACCCTCAAAGAGGACGGGCGTCTGCTCAATACGGCATATTACTTCACGCCGGACGGTGAGATATTCGAACAGGACAAGATTCACCGGACCCGCTGGGAGCGGGAGAAATGGGATACCGACGCCGGCGAAAAGCTGCATCTTTTTGAAACACCTTTCGGCAAGATTGCCATCCTGATCTGCTACGACATCGAGTTTCCCGAGCTTGCGCGCATGGTGTGCGAAGCCGGCGCAGACATCCTGATGGTGCCCTCCTGCACAGATGACCGCCAGGGCTTCCTGCGTGTGCGCTATTGCTGCCACGCCCGCGCCATCGAGAATCAGGTGTTTGTGGTAATGACCAGCACCGTCGGCAACCTGGCCGTGGAAGGCCTGGGCATGCATTATGGCCAGGCCAGCATCATCACCCCATCGGATTTCTCCTTCGCCCGAGACGGCATAGCAGCCGAAGGTACGCCGAACATCGAGCAGATTGTCGTAGCCGATGTCGACCTGCAGGACCTGGTGACCAACCGCCTGAGCGGCACCACCATTCCCCTGTACGACAAGCGCAAAAACATCTACGAGCGCCCGGTGGAGATCGTCAAGGTCAGTTAAGTAGTACGGCACTCCATGGTAGACTATCGCCCGTAATATCAGCATCGAATTCTAGTCCGATCAATTCAAGCCTGGAGAGTACGCAAAATTATGGCCCAGTTCGTTTACACCATGCACCGCGTGGGCAAAGTCGTCCCGCCCAAGAAAGAAATCCTCAAGGACATTTCCCTGTCCTTTTTCCCGGGCGCAAAAATCGGCGTGCTGGGCCTGAACGGCTCGGGCAAATCCACCCTGCTGCGCATCATGGCCGGTGTAGACAAGGAATTTAACGGCGAGGCGCGCGCCCAGACCGGCATCAATGTCGGGTACCTGGCCCAGGAGCCTGCCCTTAATCCGGATAAAGATGTACGCGGCAACGTCGAAGAAGGCATGGGCGAGATCATCAAACTGCTGGAAGAGTTCAATGCCATCAGTGACCGTTTTGCCGAGCCCATGAGCGACGACGAAATGAACGACCTGCTGGAAAAGCAGGGCGATCTGCAGAATGCCATTGACGCCGCCAACGGCTGGGATCTGGAGCGCACGCTGGAAATTGCTGCTGACGCCCTGCGCCTGCCACCCTGGGATGCCGATGTCAGCAAACTGTCCGGTGGTGAGAAACGCCGCGTGGCCCTGTGCCGTCTGCTGCTGTCAAACCCCGACATGTTACTGCTGGACGAGCCCACCAACCATCTGGATGCAGAGAGCGTGGCCTGGCTGGAGCGTTTCCTGAAGGAATTCCCAGGCACCGTGGTGGCGATCACGCACGACCGTTACTTCCTGGACAATGCCGCCAGCTGGCTCCTTGAACTGGACCGTGGTTACGGCATTCCGTTCGAAGGCAACTATACCAACTGGCTGGAAAACAAGGAAAAGCGCCTGGAAACCGAGCAACGCCAGGAAGCCGCACGTGAAAAAACCATTCGCCACGAACTCGAATGGGTTCGCAACAACCCCAAAGGTCGCCAGGCCAAGAGCAAGGCCCGTCTGGCGCGCTTCGAGGAAATGAATTCACAGGAATTCCAGAAGCGCAACGAAACCACCGAACTGTACATTCCGCCGGGTTCACGTCTGGGTGACAAGGTGATTGAGGTGAAAAACCTCAGCAAGTCCTTTGACGACAAAACCCTGATCAGCGATCTGAGTTTCTCGGTGCCCAAAGGCGCCATCGTTGGCATCATCGGCGGCAACGGTGCCGGTAAAACCACCTTCCTGCGCATGCTGACCGGCGTTGAACAGCCTGACAGTGGAACCATTGAGCTGGGTGAAACCGTGGATCTCGCGTACGTGGATCAGAGCCGTGACTCGCTGGATGGCAGCAAAACCGTCTGGGAAGAACTGTCGGAAGGTCAGGATATCCTGCAGATTGGCCGTTACGAGGTGCCTTCTCGCGCCTATGTTGGCCGCTTCAACTTCCGCGGCGGCGATCAGCAGAAGTTCATCAAGGATCTGTCCGGTGGTGAACGCAACCGGGTGCATCTGGCCAAGCTGCTCAAGCGCGGCGCCAATGTACTGTTGCTGGACGAACCAACCAACGATCTGGACGTGGAAACCCTGCGCGCACTGGAGGAAGGCCTGCTTAACTTCCCCGGTTCGGTCATTGTGGTATCACACGATCGCTGGTTCCTTGACCGCATCTGCACTCACATCCTGGCCTTTGAAGGTGACAGTCAGGTGGTATTCCACGAGGGCAACTACTCAGACTACGAGGCCGATCGCAAAAAGCGACTGGGCGACAATGCGCAGCCGACCCGCATCAAGTACAGAAAACTGGCGTAAGTCATTCAACTAGTCAGCAGGTCTGCCGATACAGCGACAGTAGGGACCCCGCCCGGGTCCCGTCTGACCGGGAGCCGCAGGCAGTTATGACTCAGGAAAACAAGCGCGCCTTTACCCGCATTTTTTTTGATGCAGAAACAGTGATCACACAGGGTGATCAGCTATGGCAGGTACAGTTACTTGATATTTCGCTGCGCGGCGTTCTGGTGGACATGCTGCCAGGTCAGGCTCTGGATTCCCGGCAACCTGCTGATATCAGTATTCATCTGGGCGGGGATATTCAGATTTGTATGACCGGGCACGTTGCCAATACCCGTGACAACAAGGTTGGCCTGACCTGTGATTTTATCGACATAGACAGCATGACACATCTGCGCCGTCTGGTAGAGCTGAACACCGGCGACACCAGCCTGCTTGAGCGGGAACTGCATCTGCTGGCGTGAACGCTTCACGCCCCTCACAGTTCATCACAACAGCACATCACACCTTCAAATGCCGGCGCAGAGTCTGCAGGCGCTCGTCGCGCTCGGCAAACGACAGTGGCCTGGATGGTTTGTCCGCCAGCGCCGGAGGCACCGGCTCATGCAGTGACTCACCGCGCATGACACGTTCACACAGTTGCTTGTAATAATAGGAAAACAGCGGAAACACCTTGTCCTCGGGCTCAGTCGCCAGCACAAACCAGTCCGTTGCCTTGCCCGCGTGATAGACCGCAGGGTGACTCCAGTCGAAGGCGGCCTTGGGAGCAGGCGCACGACAGGCTTCCGTGTAGGCATCGCGCAATGCGGGTAGTCCAAACAGATCATTGCCCTGCTCGCAGGCCTTGATCAGGGAAGAAATGGTCGGCAGGTATTCCTGGGTTTTTACCAGCTGGCGCGCTGCCAGCACCAGTTGCTGCGGATAAAAATCCGCCAGACATTCCAGCCAGTATTTTTTCGTCAGCACCAGTCGCTCCGGATCACCGTAAGCTTTGTGATACTGATTGTGATATGCCAGCTCAAACTCGGCAAAAATCTGATTGATGGCATCAATCAGATCCGGGCCGGATTGCCCGGCGTTGTCCTGACGCGAGTTGCTGTTACTCTTGTTACTCTGCCCAGCTTCGGTCCGTGAAGCGCCGGAACGCCGCTTCAAGTCCTTTCCCGCCACGTTCAGAAGTGTATTGATCTTTTGCATTCACTATTCCCGTGCCGATCGCTTCCGGGCGCCGCGCCCAGGCATATTTGATAAATTGCAGAAACCGCGTATTCCATGATGCCTGCGCCTGGCCGGTATCGCGCCAGTACAGAACAAATTCCGGCACCTTGTCACGGGCAAACTGTTCATCGATTTCCGCCAGCCGCAACACGTCGAACACATCCTCGCTGGGCTGCCAGTCATGGGGTATGGGCCGCGGCAGTCCATCATGTTTTACCGACACCTGATATCTGGCCCACTGCCGGCGGATGTGTTCAATAAAGCGGGTATTCCACGCGCCGGTTTGCGCGCCCCGTTCGCGCCAGTATAAAACAAACTCGGGCACAGCGTCTTCGATAAAGCTTTCACTGACACCGGCATTGGTCAGTATCATCAGCGCGTCCTGACCAGGGCGCCAGCTGGCAGACATGGTCGTTTCAAGCTCACTGGCACCGCGCCGTGTCTGCTCCTGACGCCATTCCTTGAGCACGTGTTTATAAAATACATTGCCCCAGGAAAACCGTGACTGCGCCCGGTCGCGCCAGTACATGACAAAACCCGGTACCAGCGACATGGCAAATGCCTCAGGAATGCCATGCTGGCTGCACAGTGTCAGCCATTCAGCATCCGGCTGCCAGTCCGGTGCAATGTAGCCGGCACGACCCGGCTTTTCATTGTTCTGACGTTCATTGCGCGGCGCCGGACCGGCGCCAGTCTGTTGTACCCGCGCTGGCGTTGCAACATCGGACGCCCGGCGCTGGTTCATGGCAAACAGCCAGGTATCTTCGGTGCCGGTGTCCGCCTCGACCAGGATCAGTCCCAGGTCCTGCAGGCTCTGTTGCACGCGGCGTACATCTATCCAGGCCCAGAATGGCAAAGCCTCCAGCAGCGTCTGCTGACTCAGCTCCAGCCACTCCATGCCGTTTTTCTCCCGGCAGGGCCGGAACGCCATCTGCTCACTCAGCACGTGCAGCAATACCGCCTCTTCCAGGCCTATGGTGGCTGCCAGTGTGGGTGAAATGATCAATGGGCGTTCGGGAATCAGTGACGACTGCATAGCTGGACCAGAGTTTGCTTGCCTGTTGTAATCATGGCAGCGTTAACGAAGAGCTGTAGCGTAACACAGGCCGCGCTTCCGGAAACAGCAGCGTTGCCGCGAAAATTTACGCCCCGTTTTGGTGCACAAAGTCCGGGAGGGCATGATACTGATGCAACAACCTCATACGCATAACCTGCAAGCTTTGCGGATCAAGGAAGACCTGCCGGAAACCTGGCCGGCCGATGCACTGCAATGGTTCACTCCGCTGGCAGCTGAGCTGGCCCGGCAGCACGCCAATATCGGGCATTCGCTGTGTGTTGGCATAAACGGTGCACAGGGTACTGGTAAATCCACGTTGGCCAAAACTCTGGTTATGATGCTTGAAGACCAATATCAACTCAAAGCCGTCGCGCTGTCACTGGACGATTTTTATCTGAGCCGGTCCCATCGTGCACAGCTGGCAAATGACATACATCCGCTGCTGGCAACCCGGGGGGTGCCCGGCACACACAACACAGCGCTGGCGATCAGGACACTGGAAAATCTTCAGGCGGGCCAGTCAGTGTGTCTGCCACAATTCAGCAAGGCAACCGATGACACAGTACCAGACGGGCTCTGGCCGGAAAGCGGCACGCAGGTGGACATCATCATCCTGGAAGGCTGGTGTGTCGGTCTTGGTCCGCAGCCTGAGGAGGCGCTGACGGCGCCGGTCAATGAGCTGGAAGCCAATGAAGACCCACAGGGGATCTGGCGGCGCTTTGCCAACACGCACCTGGCAACAGACTACCAGGCACTGTTCGCGCGACTCGATTTTCTGGTCATGTTAAAAGCGCCGGATTTCGAGCATATTTTTCAGTGGCGCTGCCAGCAGGAGGAAAAACTGGCAACAAGGCTGGCTGCCAACCCAACCGATGAACCATTGCGCCTGATGACGCCTGAACAGATCCGCCGTTTTATTGCCCACTATCAGCGCCTGACACAGCATGCACTCGACACACTGCCATCGCGGGCAGATGTCACCTTTGAACTGGGTGCAGACCATCGCATCACACGCAGGAGACAGATCAGTGCCAGTACATCATGACAACACACAGCTGTTGGTGTTTACCGATCTGGACGGCACGCTGCTCGACCACTACACCTATAGTGCAAAACCGGCACTGGAGGCGCTGAACGTCCTGAAAGCCCATGGCATTCCGGTCATCTTCAACACCAGCAAGACCGCAGTGGAGTGCCAGGCCATCAGCGCTTCGCTCGGACTCTGCGATCCATTTGTCGTTGAAAACGGCTCAGCCATTTATTATCCAAAACACCACTTTGACAGGCAGACGCTGACAAAGGGCAATTCCACAACGCCGCCAGTCCTTGAAGGTGTCAGCAATTACTGGCGAGTGGTGCTCGGGGCGCCTCTGCACCAGATTCACAAGGTGTTGACGCCGCTGAATTCACAATTTTCATTTCTGACGCTGTCAGAAAGTTCACTTGCAGACATCTGTGCAGTTACCGGACTGAGCATGGAGCAGGCAGCCAAGGCCCGCAACCGCGAGTTCAGTGAACCCATTCTTTGGCAGGATTCAGCCGCAGCACTCACACAATTCCGGGACGTGCTGACAGCTGCCGGGCTGACGCTACTCAAGGGCGGCCGCTTCTATCATGTGCTGGGACAATCCGACAAAGGCCACGCCCTGTCGATCGCGGCCGGTCACTATGCCGCCCGGTCTCATACAGCCGCCGCACGACCTCTGACAATTGCATTGGGGGACAGCGACAATGATCTGGCCATGCTGGCCGCAGCAGATCTGCCAGTACTGATCAGCTCGCCGGCACATCCGCCGCCACCACACGACACCATCAATAACCTTACCATCAGCACCAGAGTCGGCCCCGCCGGCTGGGCAGAGTGCATATTTGCCATCCTGGAAAAATATCACGCCGACAGCAGAGGACAATGACCATGGGCGATTTTCACCAAAACGGTATCATCACAACACTACACAATCTGAATCGCCGGCCACTGGCAGAACTGGAGTACGAGCTGCAGGTGTTCTCCCGACTGCGGCCCATGACCCTGATTCTGCCATCGCTCTACTCGGAGCTGGAAGGTCCGGCGCTGCCTGGTATCATCAAGGAGTTACAACAGGTACCTTATCTCAATCAGATCGTGATCGGTCTGGATCGCGCCGACAAGGAGCAATACCTGCACGCCCGCGAGTTTTTCTCGGATCTGCCACAGCATCACCGGATTCTGTGGAACGACGGCCCCAGACTCAAGGCCATTGACGCCAAGTTGCAGGCACTGCGACTGGCACCAACCGAACCGGGCAAGGGTCGCAATGTCTGGTACTGCCTGGGTTATACTCTGGCTACCCGGCGCAGTCAGGCCATCGCCCTGCATGACTGTGACATCCTGACCTACAGCCGCGAATTACTGGCCAGGCTGATCTACCCGGTCGCCAACCCCGGCTTCAACTACCAGTTCTGCAAGGGATATTATGCCCGGGTTGCAGACGGCAAAATCAATGGACGGGTCTGCCGCCTGATGATCACACCGCTGCTGCGTGCACTAAAAAAGGTACTTGGCCCCATGGACTATCTGGATTACCTTGACAGCTTCCGCTATCCGCTGGCCGGTGAGTTCTCCTTTCGTACCGATGTTGTGCATGACCTGCGCATACCCAGCGACTGGGGTCTGGAGATCGGTATCCTGTCCGAAATGCATCGCAACTACTCCACCAATCGGCTATGCCAGGTAGATATTGCCGACATCTATGATCACAAACACCAGAATCTGTCGGCCGACAATGCGCAGGCGGGGCTGTCAAAAATGTCCATTGATATCGCCAAGGCCATTTTCCGCAAACTGGCCACCAACGGTATTGTGCTGTCCAGCGAAACCTTCAGGACATTAAAAGCCACCTACTTCCGCATCGCACTGGATTTTGTTGAAACCTATCGCAACGATGCCCTGATCAACGGACTTACCCTGGATGTTCACAAAGAAGAGCAGGCTGTTGAACTGTTTGCTCAGAACATCAAGGAAGCCGGCGACTACTTTCTCGACAATCCCATGGAGACCCCTTTCATCCCCAGCTGGAACCGGGTCTGCAGCGCAATACCGGACATCCTTGAACAAATAAAGGCCGCCGTGGAAGCCGATACCGAAGAGTTTGGTGTGGCCAACGGACTGGCCGGGGGCTGATTATGGCAGATCTGCTGACACGCATTGACAGTCACCTGCTGCACATCTACGACGGCCTGGCAGAGACCGACCGGCATCAGCTTGCCCGACAACTGCTTGATGAAATGCGCCTGTCCGGGGAAGCCATTCATCACGGCCGGCAACCCGGCAGCTGGAATGAACGCGACGTATTCCTGATCTGTTATGGCGACAACATAACACCACAGCAACCCGATATATCACAGCCGGTCATGCCGCTGCAGGCCCTGCATCAGTTTCTGACATCACATCTGGACGATTGTATTACCGCAGTTCACATACTGCCCTTCTTTCCCTGGAATGCTGATGACGGGTTTGCGGTCAGCGACTACACCCGCGTGGCGCCTGAACTTGGCCACTGGGGACATATCGAAGACATTGCCGCCGACTTCAACCTGATGGCGGACCTTGTCATCAACCACTGTTCGTCCGATCATCTGTGGTTTCGCAACTTCATCGACGGCAAGGATCCGGGACGGGATTATTTCTGCACGTCCTCGCCCGACACCGATCTGGCCGAGGTTATCCGCCCGCGCACGTCGGAACTGCTGCGGCCTACTGAAACCGCCAGCGGCTGGCAACATGTGTGGTGCACGTTTGGTCATGATCAGGTGGATTTCGACTTTCACAACCCGCAGGTGCTGATCGAATTCATCCGTATTATCCGGCTGTATCTTGACCATCAGGTAAAAGTGTTTCGTCTGGATGCCGTAGCGTTTATCTGGAAGGAAGCCGGCACCACCTGCCTCAACCTGCCCCAGACTCACGAGATCGTTCGCCTGCTGCGCGCACTGATTGAACAGGCCGACCCCGATGCACTGATCATTACCGAAACCAATATTCCAAAAAGAGAGAACCTGAGCTATTTTGGCAACGCCAACGAAGCACACAGCATCTACAATTTCTCGCTGCCACCGCTGCTGCTGTTTACGCTGCTCACCGGCAGTTGCCGCCACCTGAAAAACTGGTTGATGAGCATGCCGCCGGCACAGATGGGCACGTTTTATTTCAACTTTATCGCCTCCCATGACGGCATCGGACTGCGTCCGGCAGAGGGCCTGTTGAGTGATGCAGAAATCCAGGATCTGTTGCAGGCCGCCGAGTGCGCCGGGGGTCTGATCTCCTGGCGCTCCACCTCTGGCCTCACCCGCCGCCCCTATGAGATCAACATCAGCCTGTGGGATGCACTCTCCAGCACAGTAGCGCATTGCCGGGAAGGGGCTGACCAGTGGCACCTGCAACGCTACCTGTGCGCTCATGCCATTCTGCTGGCACTGGAAGGCATTCCGGCATTCTATTTTCACAGCCTGCTGGCCACAGGCAATGATCAGGAACGAGTCAGTCGTACCCGGCACAACCGTCACATCAATCGTTATCGCTGGCCGCAACAGCAACTGGAAGCTGCACTGGCGGATCCCCGGAGCCACCATCACACGGTACTGAACCAGCTGAAAAAGCTGATCGCATTGCGACAACAGCAGGCTGCGTTTCATCCCAACGCAACGCAGTTCACTCTGCATCTTGGAGATGCGGTATTTGCCTTCTGGCGCCAGAGTCTGCAGCGGCACCAGAGTATTTTTGCACTGAACAATATTTCAGCAGCAACACAGACGATTGCGCTGGCCGATATCAATCTGATTGACACGGAAGACTGGTACGACCTGATCAGCAATACCCGTATTCATCTGGATCAGGCAACGCTTACCCTGGCACCCTATCAGACTGTCTGGTTGAGCAACCGGCGTCCCGCTGCCAGCGGTACCACTAAGGCAAACACAACAAACAGCATCGATGAAGCCTGAACCGGCAACAGCCAGCCCTCAACCCACCATGGCAGGATTGCGCAGAACAGCCAGAAAGCAGTGCTCTGCACAACCGCTGACGGGCGTTGCTCCAGCAGCCGGCTGTTCAGCCAGAGGCCGCCGCCCAGGGGTAAAAAGTGCGCCAGTGCCATGCTGAACTGACCGGGATTGACCGACAACAAAAACCAGACAGTAAATCCCATCAACAGCACATGGATGGCCAGCACCACAAACGCAAGTGCACCTGGTGGTTTCGGATCAAATTTCTGCTGGGTAGCAGGCAGGCAACTGGTCAGCGGATAACGTTCCGCCACATCAGCCGGGCGCCACCCGGTTGGCATAAACCACAGCCGCAACTTGTCGCGCCAGCGCCGGGCATGCCAGGCGTCCTGCAGTAACTGCCAGTGTACATGGGCATTGGCATAAAACGGATTCCAGCTGTGCAGGGGTTTGCGCACGCCATACACACAGGGTTCTTCGTCAAGCTCGGCCTGATAGGTATTAAACAGACGGTCCCATAAAATAAACACACCACCAAAATTTTTATCAATATAGGGATCGTTGATGGCGTGGTGGACGCGGTGATTCATGGGGGTAACAAATATTTTTTCCGCCCAGCCCAGCGTCTTTATAAACCGGGTATGCACCCAGTACTGATAAATCAGGTTGAGTGAACCAACCGTCACTACCACCTCGGGCGGAAAACCCAGAAACAGCAGGGGCAGGTAAAAAACCGAACCAATCAGGAAACCATTGAATGGCTGACGCAGGGCCGTTGTAAGGTTGTACTCCTCACTCTGGTGGTGCACCACATGAATTCCCCACAGCACATTAAACGTGTGCTGACTGCGGTGGCTCCAGTAATAGCAGAAGTCGTACAGCACAAAAGCGACACCCCACAACAGGGGGCTCATGGTCAGCTCGCCATGCGGCAGTATCGTCCACAATGTTGCATAGGCCAGAAAGCTGACCAGCCGGGTCGCAAACCCCATGGTCTGGCTCAGCAACCCCGTGCTGAGTGAACCGATGGCATCATTCAACCGGTAGTAACCGGTCTTGCGCCGCAGATCCACGGCCAACTCCAGCAGCAGTAACAGCATAAAACCGGGAATAGCATATAAAATCAGATTCATGGAGACGCCCTTGCACTGAATGCGCTATCTTAACGAAAAATCAGATAAGTTAAAGGAGAAGATGCGAATGCTCGACACCGTGAACAGACTGGTCACAACACTGGCCAACCCCGCCGGCAGGATTATTCTGGGCATCTACTTTCTGCTGCCTGGCCTGATGAAGTTTACCCAGTACGACATGCACGTTGAATACATGGCTTCGCATGGCATGTTTCTGATCCCGTTTTTTCTCATCCTCAGTGGCATCATGCAGATTGGCGGGGCGTTTGCGCTGTTTCTTGGCTACCGGACTCAACTGGTGGCCTTTTTACTGGCAGGACTGACCATCATCATCAGTCTGGTGATGCACGACTTCTGGACCATGGAAGAAGGCCTGCAACGCTCGCATGAAACACAGAATTTTTTCAAAAACATGGGTATCACGGCAGGTTTGCTGATACTGACCAGCGCCGGCGCAGGTGCTTTCAGCCTGGATAACCGACGCAATGCCAAAAGCCGCTGATCCCGCCGGCCCGACGTTTGCGGGTTTTTCTGGCAGACCTCTTGGAAAATGACAGCAATTCTGACATATTATGCGCCCCGGCCGGCACCGGGGCGTGCTGAGTGATCTCTCAGCCAATGCGTTGCCGGCAATTGCAAGTACTGACCCCTTCGGAGTGTAGCTCAGCCTGGTAGAGCACCGCCTTCGGGAGGCGGGGGTCGGAGGTTCGAATCCTCTCACTCCGACCAAAAACCCTTGGGTCCAGACCGGGGACATAGGTTACATTTCATACCGAAGACATAGGTTACACTT
>CAXBER010000015.1:0-74217 GCA_963974875.1 uncultured Pseudohongiella sp.
CCGGTTCCGGTTCCGGTTCCGGTTCCGGTTCCGGTTCCGGTTCCGGTTCCGGTTCCGGTTCTGGTTCTGGTTCTGGTTCTGGTTCTGGTTCCGGTTCCGCTTCCGGCTCAGTCTCAGGCTCTGGCTCAGGCTCAGACTCAGGCTCTGGCTGTGGCGCTGGCTCTGGTTCTGGTTCCGGCTCTGGTTGCGGCGTCTCCTCTACGCTGATATCAAATTCATCATCAGTCGAGTCTGCCGCGCCCCAGTCAAGACTTTCTTCTGTTGTATCAGCCAATGTGCTGTCAGCTTCATCGCTGCTATCAAGTTCAAATTCAGCGTCCAGGTCATAATCGTCTGACGATTTTTCGTCCCAGCTGGTATCCACCCCCGCCAGCTCATCCTCATTCTGAGGAACATCACCCCCGGGCGGCACTTCGGCGAAATCATCAACCGCCAACGTGTTGGCAGCATCATCCTCATTTACATCTACAGTTGCGTCAGATTCCGGTTCAACGGCGTCTGTGTCCGCAGTAACGGATGCTGCCGCGGCTGCGTCGCCTGGTGTATAGATCACCCCATCGTCGTCATCATCTGTCTCACTATCAGCACTGGCCGCCTTGGCCTCTGCTGCGGCGGCAGCGACACCGGCAAACAACAACTCATCGCTGTCCTCACCCAGAGACATATTGTCATTTTCGCGCGCAGCATCCTGCTCGGCCGCCCGGGCAGCCTTGTTGCGCCTGACCAGGACCAGCACCAGCAACAGGATGAGGGCGAGTGCAATCCCCAGCAAAGCAAGCGTGTTGCTCATCAGTCGCTCCAGCAGACCCGCTTCAGGCGCCAGCGTTACCACTGTTGGTGGCACATCCGCCGCAGGTTCGGCAGCCTGCTGTTCGGCGAGATTCTCCTGCAACTGCGCAAGTTCCAGATCGCGCAGGCGGATGATTTCCTGTGCTGATGCAATTTGCTGCTGCAACATGGAAAGTCGCGCATTCAGCTCGGTATTCTCGGCATCCAGGCGATCCAGCTCCTCCTGTCTGACCGCCAGCCGGTCCTCCATTTCGTCCAGGCGCTGGCTGCGCTCGGCGTCCTGACTGCCGGCAGCGCTGGCATCGGGCTGCTCATCGGACTGTTCATCCTCAACGCTGACGACCCGCAGTTCGCCCTGGGCATTGCCCTGCGCGCCGGGGCCGGATGCCGGCGTAGTTGGTTGCGGCTGCGTCGCCCGCGCGGCAAAAGCCTGATTCTGGCGGGTCACTTCCTGAATTGCCTCGGCATTGCCCAGGCGTCGAATCTCGTTCAGTTCCGGCACCCGCAGCACCGCGCCGCGTTGTACCTGATTTATATTTGCGGCGATAAATGCATCCGGGTTCAGCCGTTGCAGTGCCAGCATGGTTTGCTGGACGCTGACCGAAGTGTCCGGCCGGGCGCGCAGCGCCAGCTCCCACAGGGTGTCACCGGCGTTAACTGTCAGGGTACTGGCATTGGCAATGGCAGCCTGGTCTGGCGCTGTGACGGCTGAGGCCGACTGTTCAGTCACAGCCTGGGACGCAGGTACCTGGGAGCCGGTTGATTGAGAAACAGGCGCGGCTGCGACCTGAGCGGGTGATACTGCGGGCGCTGAAGGCTGTTCCTGTGGCGCTGAAGGCTGTTCCTGTGGCGCTGAAGGCTCCTCCTCAGATGTTGACGCGGCCATTGACGTTTCTGCATCCAGTGCCAGCGAACGCACCGGTTCAATAGCCTGTGTGGCGCCATTACCGGCAGTAAATGCTGGCGACTCCAGGCGCAGCGTGTATTCGGTCAACACCCGCCCGCTTGGCCAGCGGGTATCGAGCACCAGGCTCAGAAAGGGTTCATTGATACTGACAGGCGTACTCAGCCGCAACAGCGGACCGCCGCTGGCGTCGAGCTCCAGGCTGAACTGCAGGTCATTCAGGGCGGCATCACGTGGCACGGAGAAGCGTTCGAAGTCTTCAGCAGACGCAACACTGATGCGGATATCATCAGCACTCAGCCCCTGCACGTCCAGCAAACGAACACTGGCACTGAGGGGCTGACCGCTGCTGCTGGCGAGTGTGAGCTCACCCAGGTCAACTGCCGCGGCCTTGCCGGCCACCAGCAAGGTCAGCACGGTAATGATTGGCAGCAGCCTGGTGACCATCTTTTAATCCTTTTTTATGGTTGACGACTTTAGAGCTGATATTCCGGATCCGGATTGCTTGCGCAAGTATTTATGATAAATAGTCTTTTATCAACACTTCCGCGATCTGAATGGAGTTCAGCGCCGCACCCTTGCGGACATTGTCCCCGACAATCCACAGATCAATGCCATTCGGATGGGAGATATCCTTGCGGATACGCCCTACCAGCACCTCATCCTTGCCTGCCGAATCGCCTACTGCGGTCGGATAACCACCGTCCTTTCGCTCGTCCATCAGCACCACACCCGGCGCCGAACTCAGCAATTCACGGACTTCTTCCACGGTAATTGGCTCGCGGGTTTCCAGATGAACAGCCTCCGAATGCGCAAAAAACACCGGCACACGCACACAGGTGGCGTTAACCTCGATGCTCTCGTCCAGAATTTTTTTGGTTTCCCAGGACATTTTCATTTCTTCCTTGGTATAACCATTCTCAAGAAAAACATCAATTTGCGGCAATGCATTAAAGGCGATCTGCTTTGGGTAGACGTTGCATTCCACGTCCTTGCCATTCAACAGCGCAGCAGTCTGGGCCGCCAGCTCTTCAATCGCTTCCTTACCGGTGCCTGATACTGCCTGATAGGTCGCCACGTTGATGCGGGTGATGCCCACCTTGTCGTGAATTGGCTTCAATGCCACCAGCATCTGTATGGTTGAGCAATTCGGGTTGGCGATGATATTGCGGTTAGTGTACTGGGCAATTGCCTGCGGATTGACTTCCGGCACCACCAGCGGAATATCTTCATCACGACGGAAGTGAGACGTATTGTCGATTACGATGCAACCGGCTTTGCCAGCTTTTTCCGCATACATTTCGGAAATACTGCCCCCGGCCGAAAACAGACCAATATCTGCTTTGGAGAAGTCGAACTCCGCCAGATTCTGCACGGTCACGGGCTTGCCGTGAAACATGACCTTGCTGCCGGCAGAACGTTCACTGGCCAGCGGAAACAATTCGTTGACCGGAAAGTTGCGCTCTTCCAGTATGCTGATCAGGGTTTCGCCTACCGCACCGGTGGCACCTACAACAGCGACATTAAACTTTTTCATAAAAACTCCAGAATACTATTTCCTGGCCCGGACGCTTTATCAGACAGTCTGGAAATACCAGGGTGATTTTTCCCGCCACTGGGCTTCGAACGCGCGAATCGCGTCGGCGTCTTCCAGGGTCAGGCCAATATCGTCAAGGCCGTTCAGCAGGCAGTGCTTGCGGAACGCGTCAACGTCAAAATGAATAACGGAACCATCGGGCCGGGTGATGGATTGCGCCGGCAGATCCACCTTAAGAGTGTATCCGTCGGCGGCATTTACCTCTTCGAACAGCTCATCAACGATTTTCCTATCCAGAACAATAGGAAGGATGCCATTCTTAAAGCAGTTATTAAAGAATATGTCAGCAAAGCTCGGCGCGATCACCACACGAAAACCATAGTCATCCAGCGCCCATGGTGCGTGCTCCCGACTGGAGCCGCAACCAAAGTTCTCGCGTGCCAGCAGCACGCTGGCCCCCTGGTAACGCGGCTGATTCAGCACAAAATCCGGGTTCAGCGGGCGCTTGCTGTTGTCGGAATCCGGTTCGCCCTTGTCCAGGTAACGATGTTCATCAAACAGATTGACACCAAAACCACTGCGTTTGATCGACTTCAGAAACTGCTTGGGGATGATGAAGTCGGTATCCACATTGGCCCGGTCCAGTGGCATCACAAGCCCGGTAAGTACGGTAAATGCTTTCATATCAATTCACTCAATTCTGCAGATCATGGCTGCGATAAATAATGGATTGCTCAGACACGGTCCGTTTCGAGCAACATGTCGCGTACATCCACAAAATGCCCGTGGATGGCGGCAGCTGCAGCCATGGCAGGACTGACCAGATGGGTGCGTCCACCAAAGCCCTGACGACCCTCAAAGTTCCGGTTGGACGTCGATGCACAATGTTTGCCGGCAGGCAGCTGGTCGGCATTCATGGCCAGACACATTGAGCAGCCCGGTTCGCGCCATTCCAGCCCGGCCTCGATAAAGATCTTGTCCAGACCCTCTGCTTCAGCCTGCTGCTTGACCAGGCCTGAACCAGGTACGACCATCGCAAGTTCTATGCTGTCAGCAACCTTGCGGCCCTTTACCACGGCGGCCGCTGCACGCAGATCCTCGATCCGCGAGTTGGTGCACGAACCAATAAATACAACATCCAGCCTGATATCCTTGATGGCAGTGCCGGGGGTCAGCCCCATGTACTTGAGTGCCTGGCGGATATTGCTGGCACGACTGCTGTCCTTTTCCTGATCGGGATCAGGCACATGCCCGGTCACTGGCGCGACCATTTCGGGTGATGTTCCCCAGGTGACCTGCGGAATGATGTCCGCCGCATCCAGCACTACTACGCGATCAAAATGCGCATCGCTGTCGCTGACCAGGGTGCGCCAGTAACCGGCAGCCTTTTCGAACAGCTCGCCCTGCGGGGCCATTGGACGCCCTTTGATGTAGTCAATTGTGGTTTCATCCACAGCAATCAGACCTGCCCGCGCACCGGCCTCAATAGCCATGTTGCAGATACTCATGCGCCCTTCCAGACTCAGTGAGCGGATGGCCTCACCACCAAACTCGATGGTATAACCGGTACCGCCTGCCGTGCCAATCTCGCCGATGATGGCCAGCACAATGTCCTTGGCCGTCACGCCCGGGTTGAGTTTGCCATCGACGCGGATCAGCATGTTTTTCATTTTCTTCTGGATCAGACACTGCGTGGCCATCACATGTTCCACCTCGGAGGTACCGATGCCATGCGCCAGCGCGCCCAGCGCCCCGTGAGTGGAGGTATGCGAGTCACCGCAGACAATCGTCATGCCCGGCAGCGTTGCACCCTGCTCCGGCCCCACCACGTGCACAATGCCCTGACGGATATCATCCATGTCCAGTTCGACAATGCCGTATTCGCGACAGTTGTCGGCCAGTGTTTTCACCTGAATGCGTGAAACCGGATCTACAATACCTTCCAGACCACGGCTGCGCTCAGCCTTGGTGGTGGGAATATTGTGATCAGGCGTGGCCAGATTGGCATCGGCGCGCCAGGGTTTGCGGCCGGTCAGCCTCAGACCTTCAAACGCCTGCGGTGAAGTCACTTCATGAATCAGTTGCCGGTCGATATAAATCAACGCTGTGCCATCATCACGCTGTTTGACCAGATGTGAATCCCAAAGCTTGTCGTATAACGTTTTTCCAGACATGAATAGTTCCCGCATTAAAGCCGTCACGCATTTGACGGCCATTTTTAATTAACAATTATAAGTTTATGTATTAATTATATTTTTGGAGTCGTACACGTCACATCAAAATTTTGTGCACGATGCCTCAGTAAATGATCCATCAGTACGATTGCCAGCATCGCTTCAGCAATCGGTACCGCCCGGATCCCCACACAGGGATCGTGCCGTCCGGTTGTTACCACTTCCGCAGCCTGGCCATGCACATCAATTGAACGGCCCGGCAGCCGCAGACTTGAGGTCGGCTTCAGGGCGATATGCGCCACAATGTCCTGGCCACTGGAAATTCCCCCCAGCACACCGCCGGCATTATTGGACAAAAAGCCCTGTGGTGTCATCTCGTCACGATGCTCAGTGCCCTTCTGGGCAACCGAGTCAAATCCGGCGCCAATCTCGACACCCTTGACGGCATTGATACTCATCAGGGCGTGTGCAATATCTGCATCCAGACGATCAAATACCGGCTCACCCAATCCCGGCGGCACCCCTGAGGCGACTACCGAGATGCGGGCACCGATGGAATTTCCTTCCTTGCTCAGCGCAGCCATGTAGGTTTCCATCTCGGCTACCTTGCTGGCATCAGGGCAGAAAAACGCATTCTGCTCAACCTGATTCCAGTCCAGTGTTTCGGCCTTGATGGGACCGAGCTGGCTGAGATAGGCGCGTACCTGCACACCATGCTGCTGCAGCAGATATTTTTTGGCGATAGCACCAGCGGCCACCCGCATCGCGGTTTCACGCGCCGAGGAACGGCCGCCACCGCGATAATCACGAAAACCATACTTCTGCTGATAGGTATAATCAGCATGAGCAGGACGGAATATATCCTTGATTTTACTGTAATCTTTTGACCTTTGATCCGTATTCTCAATCATCAGGCCAATTGGAGTACCTGTTGTACGGCCTTCAAATACACCAGACAGGATCTTCACCTCGTCCGCTTCCCGGCGCTGGGTGGTAAAGCGCGACTGTCCGGGCTTGCGCCGGTCCAGGTCATGCTGCAGATCAGCCTCGGTCAGATCCAGCCCCGGCGGGCAGCCATCCACAATGCAACCCAGCGCCAGGCCGTGGCTTTCGCCAAAGCTGGTGACGGTGAACAAGCTTCCTATGGTATTACCGGCCATCTGTCAGGATCCTGTTGTGGATTTATCCACTGGCTTGTAAAAAGGCGAGCATTATACACGAAGTACCGCTTGCGCACGAATCAGCTCCGCGCGACTGATGGCCAGCACACCCTCACCGCCGTTTTCAAAATCAAGCCACATAACAGGCAGTTGCGGGTAGCGCTGGGCCAGCAGCGCCCAGCTGTACCCCAGCTCCAGCACCAGCAACCCCTGTTCGCTGAGATAGTCCGCAGCCTGCCTGAGAATCTGCAACGGTATGGCCAGCCCTTCATCATCCGATAACAACCCCAGCGCAGGCTCCTGCCGGTACTCAGCCGGCAGTTCTGCAACCTCCGCCGCCGACACATAGGGTGGATTGGACACGATCAGATCATAGGTGCCTTTCAGTGCAGCAAACAGATCGGACTCATGCGCTGTCACACGCTCACCAAGTCCGTGACGCTCAATATTGTGGCGGGCAACGTCCAGCGCCAGCGGTGAAATATCCGCCAACTCCACACTGGCCTGAGAAAAACAGAGTGCCGTGGCAATGCCGATACAACCACTGCCGGTACAAAGATCGAGTACTCTGGACGGAGGCTGGTGAAGCAGAGGCTCATAGCCCTGCGCGATGAGTTCGGCAATCGGCGAGCGCGGGATCAGGACACGCTCATCCACATAAAACGCCAGCCCGGCAAACCAGGCTTCGTTAACCAGATAGGCAACCGGCGTGTGATCCTGAACGCGGCGTGTGGCCAGCACATCCAGCATCTGCCACTGCTCAGCAGTGACTTCTTGGGCAGACACATCTGAATCCGCACCAAATGGCAAACCAAGCACTGTAAAGACCAGATATACCGCTTCGTCCCAGGCATTATCGGTGCCATGACCATAAAACAGCTCTGCCCGATCAAAACGTTGAGCCAACTGTTCCACAGAGTCCTTTACATTCATCGTTACACGTCCTGTTGCTGAGGTTGCCCTCTCAGACTTAAAAATTGCTTTACGCTCTGTCAGTGATATCGTAGGGTATCGGTCTTTTTTTCATGAGTATGACAGTATGAGTGATTCTTCTCTTCGTCCAGAACCACATCCGGAATCACTGACCCGGATGGAACACGCTTATCGCGACATCATCACCTCTATCGGCGAGAATCTGGAACGTCCTGGTCTGCTGGACACTCCGCTGCGCGCTGCCAAAGCCATGCAGTTTCTGACTCGTGGTTATCAGCAGGACATCGACAAAGTCATCAATAACGCCTTGTTCCCCTCCTCGTCCGAGGAAATGGTGATAGTACAGAACATCGAATTATATTCCATGTGCGAGCATCACATGCTGCCTTTTATCGGCAAATGTCATGTCGCCTACCTGCCAAAAGGCAAGGTGATCGGCCTGTCCAAGATTGCGAGGATAGTTGACGTGTTTGCACGACGTTTGCAGATTCAGGAAAACCTGACCAAGGAAATTGCCGAGGTCATTATCAAAAAAACCGGCGCTTCCGGTGCTGCCGTTATCATTGAAGCACAACACATGTGCATGATGATGCGCGGCGTTGAAAAGCAGAATTCAGTAATGACCACTTCGTGCATGCTGGGATCGTTCCGCAACAGCCAGAATACCCGCAATGAATTTTTGTCCTTGATCCGACGCTAAACCGGACACAGTCAGCGCATGACGGCTTCAATACGCTGACTGCACGGCCCCGGACGGCAATACGGGGCCAGCGGGCCGACGCCCTGTGCTTCTATCCGGTCACTTTCCACACCCATCTCCACTAACCGCTCCTGCACCGCACGGGCACGCTCCAGAGAACGCTGTTGCAGGGAACTCAGCGGCTGGTCTCCCTGCAGATGGCCAACAATGTAGAGTTGCAGCAGGCTGCGCCTCTGCATTACATCCACGAGCAGCGCCAGTCCCTGATCCTCAGTCAGTTCATCAGCATCGTTGAATGCCAGCCCGGGGATCACAATCACACCGTCTTCTTCAAGACGTAGCTGCATGGCCTGCGGTGTTGCCAGCTGACCGGCGCGCTGCTCTTCCGCCCGGGTTCCCTCAAGCTCCAGAAAATCCAGGTGTGCATACATGCGCCTGTTAGCTCTGATAACCACATACAGGGCAGCGTAGCCGACCACCGACTGACCATCAGTCTCGCTCTGATACGTACTGGCCAGATAATACTGATTGGCTTCCGGTCCATAAAGGATGCGGTTATCAAACTGATCGTTGGCCCAGAAATTACTGCTGCCACATCCGCGACCCTGACAGGCAAACAATTCACGCTGTCCTGCCGTCAACAACTGTATACGAAAGTGGTTATAGATCTCCTGCGCATCATACCCGTCCGGTATCTGATAGGTAATGCGGCGCAAGGTCCCCTGAAAACGCTCCGAGTCGCCGGGCGCCACCGTACCCGCAGCCCGCTGCATGCGACCGAGCGCCAGGGTATAAACCGTGTCAGGCTGATTGCGATAGTCGACTATCTCTGAACCGGGGAATCGTTGAAAACCGGCATAATCGGAGGAGCCGGCAACGTCAGCCTGTACCATGCCGGCAATCGCCAGGTTGCCTGCCACAAAAACGGCCAATGCAACCCGGTATCGTCCTGCTGTGAACAGCCTGTTGAGTAAAGCGCGCAGATCAGGCATCAGTCTCCTTTTTGGTCTGTGTGGCAGTTGATTTTTTAGGGGTTTTGCTGGCGGCAGTTTTGGGGGCGGCCGGCTTTTTGGGGGTGGTGGTCTTTTTCTGGGCGGTGCTCTTGCGGGGCGCAGCGCGCTTTGTCGGGGCTTTTTTCGGATCCGGCTCGGCCGGATCCTGGGCCGCAGGCGCTTTTTCCGGATCCGGACTGGCCGGATCCTTCGCCGCGGGCGCTTTTTCCGGATCCGGAGTGGCCGGATCCTTCGCCGCGGGCGCTTTCGGAGCCGCTGGGGCCGGATCCTGGGCCGCAGGGGCTTTTTCCGGAGCCGCTTGCGCTTGCTCCTTCGCCGCGGGCGCTTTTTCCGGATCCGGCTCGGCCGGATCCTGGGCCGCAGGCGCGTCGGGTTCGGTGATCGGGAATGGAGTGAAGGGGAAGGGTCTGAGCTCGCTGTTGTATGTCAGAAATCCCAGTATCTGGGCCACGTAGTCTGACAGACTTGCGCCAAGCCGGCGCAAATTGGTGTTGTCCGAACCTGTGATCAGTGAAAACATGATCTGTGCAAGCATCAACACCAGCAGCACAACACCGGTTACATACAGAGCGACCACAAATCCGGCCATTAATAAAACCCGCAACCAAGCTGAGGGCGCCTTGAGGTTATCTACTATTTCGTCCGACATGCCTACACTCCTGTGAGTTGTTTGCTACGGTTCGCCTCGTACTCTACATCAAGAGCGCCCTCGCCGTGCATCAGGGCAGCAATTACCTGATCGACGGAACGTCCTTCGTACACAATCTGGTACAGACCTGCTGCTAACGGCATATATATACCCAGTTCGTCTGCCTTCTCCTTTACCTGCTTGAGCGTATTCACACCCTCCGCAACCTGACCAAGCTCAGCAACTGCCTGCTGCAGTGTCTTGCCTTCTCCCAGAGCAAAGCCTACACGAAAATTCCGGCTCAGCGAAGATGAACAGGTCACGATCAGATCACCGACCCCTGCCAATCCCAGAAACGTCATCGGGTCCGCCCCCAACTCCCGGCCAAAACGGGCCATCTCCGTGAGGCTGCGGGTAATCAGCATACTGTTAGTATTCTGACCCATGCCCATCGCTGATGCGAGACCGGCGATAATGGCGTAAATATTCTTCAGCGATCCGCCCAGTTCGACGCCAAACATATCGTCATTGGTATAGACACGGAAATAATCGGATTTTAATACTTCTCGAACGCGCTCACGCACCAATTCATGCCCACTGGCGACAACACTGCCGGTCAGGCTTTTTTTGGCAATCTCACCGGCCAGGTTGGGGCCACTCAGGACGCCGGTGAGGGCGTCGGGCAATTCTTCACGCAGCACCTGACTCATCAGCAAAAAGCTGCCGGCCTCTATCCCTTTGGTGGTGCTGATCAGAATAGTATCGGGTGCTACTGCCCGCTTCATTTTCTGCACCACCGTTCGGAAATATGCGCTGGGCACAGCAACAAATACCAGTCGGCTGCCGGCCACAGCTGCTTCAATGTCGTCGGTCGCATGGACGCCATCGTGCAGTTTGTACCCTGGCAGGTACTGGGGATTCTCACGCTGTTGATTGACCTGCTCGACCAGGTTCTTGTTACGCATCCAGAAGTTGACTCTATAGCCATTGCCGGCCACGATGTTTGCCAGGACTGTGCCGAAACTGCCACCGCCAAGTACGCTGATTGTCTGTGTCGGCACTGATCTGTTCCTCTCTGGACGTGTCTGGCTCAAATCGGCTCAGAATACCCGGTTCAATCCGTCAAGTGCGGCAATCCGATAGGCTTCTGCCATTGTCGGATAGTTGAATGTTGTATTCAGGAAATACTTCATGGTGTTGGCGGCACCCGGCTGTTCCATGATCGCCTGGCCAATGTGCACAATTTCCGATGCCTGGTCGCCAAAACAGTGAATACCCAGAATTTCCAGTGTATCGAAGTGGAATATTATTTTTAACATCCCGACCTGCTCACCGGTAATCTGGCCTCGCGCAGTATTGTTGAAAAACGCCTTGCCAACTTCATAGGGCACATGCGCTTCAGTCAATTCCTGCTCGGTTTTACCCAGCGTGCTGATTTCCGGGATGGTGTAAATGCCTGACGCTACACGGTCAATGGCCACAAAATCATCCGGATCCACGATGGCGTTACAGGCTGCCCGCCCCTGATCGTAGGAGGCACTTGCCAGTGATGGCCAGCCAATGATATCGCCCGCCGCATAAATGTTTTCCACGGCCGTCTGGTAGCGCTCGTTTACCTGCACATGACCACGTGCATTGATTTCTATACCCAGTTTTTCCAGCCCCATGCCATCGGAATTACCAGTCCGGCCATTGGCCCAGAGTATGATATCGCTCTTGATCTTTTTGCCTGATGCCAGATGGGTTACAACATATCTGTCGTGGTATTCAATCTTTTCATACTCTTCATTGTGACGGCTGCGAACGCCAATATCTCGCAGGTGATAACTGAGCGCATCGGATATTTCCCAATCCAGAAAGGACAGCAGGGAACTGGCCGGGTTGATCAACTCGACCTTGCAGCCCAGACCACCAAAAATTGATGCGTATTCGCAACCAATGACGCCGGCACCAATCACGGTCACCTTTTTGGGCGAGTGATCCAGCGACAGAATCTTGTCACTGTCGAACAGCCGCGGATGGGTGAAATCCACATTGTCAGGCCGGTAAGGACGCGAACCGGTAGCGATAATAAAGTAGTCCGCCGTCAGCACCGGCCCCTTGTTGCCAAGCCTGATGGTATTGGCGTCCAGAAAAGTTGCATGCCCCTGAATCACATCGACATCATTTTTTTCATAGTAGGTGCTGCGCAGATAAACCTGTTCATCAATGACGCGATCTGCATGGCGCATGATTTCCTGAAAACAGGGTTTATGCAGGGTGGCAAATTCGCGTAGCAGCGGATTTGAACGGAACTGCATCACCTGCTTGACATAATGCCGTAGTGCCTTGGAGGGTATGGTGCCAAGATGTGTGCAATTGCCACCGACCTGATCACGATCGGAAATCAACGCAACATTCTTACCGTGCTTGGCGGCATTGATGGCGGCAGACTCACCGGCGGGACCACTGCCCACCACAATGATGTCGTATTTTTTCCTGCTCATCGGCTGCCTTCTTCTTCACACCTGGCAGGATTGCCACCACAGAGCTCGCAGGTCTCGCTGATACCGGCATTGTTCAGACCACCGCAGGAACCTTTGATGGGTTGGCGCCCGAATATCACGCCGATGGCCATACCGGCCATAATCAGTACCAGAATTACAAAGCTCGCAAGTACGGTGGTCATGGTGTTTCCTCCAGATAATCTGCAAAGCGGGATGAATAATGCTGTTCAAAACCATCCGCATGCGTTGATTTTACTATAAAGTAGGCTGCCAGTCCGATCTGTTCGGCAAGCGCCATGGATCGGGGCTCACCCATTATCATAAATGCAGTTGCCAGTGCATCGGCCACGGTGGCGTTATCTGCAATAACATAGACGGCTGCCAGATTGTGCGTAACCGGCCGACCGGTAAAAGGATCTATCTCGTGCGAGTAACGCTGACCGTTCTGCTCAAAGTAATTGCGGTAGTCACCTGATCCTGCAACACCGATAGACTGCCCATGGGTGTAAAAGATCCTGTGAATCTCCGGCGCACCGGCAGTTGGTTTTTCAATGGCAGGCACCCAGGCACTGCCATCGGGTTTTACACCCCGAATGCGCAACTCGCCGCCAATTTCAATAAAATAGCTTTCCTGACCCACCTCATCCAGGTAATCCGCTATGACATCCGCTCCGTAGCCCTTGGCAATACCGCTAAGGTCAACCCTGACCTGGCGACTTTTGCGTAATCCGGGCGGTTGCAGTGACACTTCCAGTGCGTCATAACCGATCTGTGTCTGCAGCTGGGCAATCTCGGTATCATCCGGCACCCTGGGCACACCTGCAGCCGCGGCCTGTTGCGGGCCGAACCCCCACCGATCGACCAGCGGCCCGACTGTTACATCGAAATAACCATCGGTCAGCCGACTGATCTGAAGAGCCTGATCGAGCACCCATGCCAGCTCCGCAGATACCTCAAACCACTCCCCCGGCTCGCTGTCATTGAAGCGCGACAACTCAGAGTCCGGCGTATAGGTGGACATCAGTTCCCGGTCAATACGATACAGACGCTGGTCAATGCCTCGGGCCATATCGGCATCCGACACTGATTCCGGAAACCCGGCGACCAGTATCTGATAACTGGTGCCCATGGTCGATCCGTTCAACTGATAAACCTGCGGTGCTGGCTCGGGGCGCAACCACATCCAGGCAAAAAACAGCAACAGGAACCCCAGCGTAAAGCTGTAACGACCCAGATATTTTTTAACTGTGTTGCCCGTTGTCATCCGTTTTCAACCTTTGCTCATCCATCCCGGCAGAGACGCCCGGGCCTGAAACAAACAGGGGAGCAGGACCGCTGCCGCAGAACCCTTGCTCCCCTTGTAGTTTTTTGTCACATACTGCTGTTTTATTCGACCGGATTCAGATCAGGAGAACTCATCCAGCGCAATATTTTCATCTTCCACACCCAGATCCTTCAGCATCTTGATACAGGACGCGTTCATGATGGGCGGACCGCACATATAGTACTCACAGTCTTCCGGAGCCGGATGATCTTTCAGATACTGGTCACGCACCACATTGTGGATAAAACCAGTGAAACCTGTCCAGTTATCCTCGGGCTGAGGTTCGGACAGTGCCACGTGCCATTCAAAATTGTCATGCTCTGCAGCCAGTCTGTCGAAATCTTCAACGTAGAACATTTCCTTCCTGCTGCGCGCACCGTACCAGAAGGTAATCTTGCGCTTGCTGTTCAGACGGCAGAGTTGATCAAAGATGTGTGAGCGCATCGGCGCCATACCGGCACCACCCCCGATAAACACCATTTCGTTATCGGTTTCCTTGGCAAAGAATTCACCAAACGGACCAAACACCTTGATTTTATCGCCCGGCTTCATGTTAAAAACATACGAAGACATGATGCCTGGCGGGTAATTGGTTCGCGGCGGAGGCGTTGCTACCCGTATATTGAATTTGATGATGCCGTATTCTTCCGGATAGTTCGCCATGGAGTAGGCACGAATTGTGGTGTCGTTGCATTTCGACGTCAGATTGAACAGACCAAAATGCTCCCAGTCGCCCCGGAAACGCTCTTCGATATCAAAATTCTTGTATTCCACTTCATGTGGCGGAATCTCAAGCTGCACATAACCACCGGCCCGGAAATCCACACTCTCGCCATCGGGTATTTTTAATACCAGTTCTTTGATAAAGGTTGCCACGTTTTGATTGGAGATGACCTCACATTCCCATTGTTTGACGCCAAAGAACTCAGGCTCAACTTCAATCTTCATGTCCTGCTTGACGGCCACCTGACAGGAAAGGCGCCAGTGCTCCTTGGCTTCACCCATGGTGAAATGGCCGGCCTCGGTTGGCAGCATGGAGCCACCACCATCAAGCACCTTACACTTGCACTGGGCACAGGTACCACCACCACCACAGGCAGACGAAAGGAATATTCCTGCGTCAGCCAGTGTATTCAGCAGTTTACCGCCAGCAGGCACTGTGATCGATTTATCCGGATCACCATTGATTTCTATTTTGACATCACCGGTGCTGACCAGTCGTGCCCTGGCCGCCAGGATCAACACTACCAGCAACATCACCACAACGGTGAACATCAATGCGCCGGCTACAATCGTTGTAATATCCATTAGTTCAGAAACCTTTTCACTTCAAAGTGGTTCACAAGGAGTGGCTTGAAATTCCGGTCAGAGCGTCAGTCCGCTGAAGGACATAAAACCCAGCGACATGAGCCCGGTGGTGACAAAAGTGATGCCCAGCCCCCGTAATCCCGCTGGCACATCGCTGTATTTCATTTTTTCCCGAATGCCCGCCATCAGGACAATGGCCAGTGCCCAGCCAGCACCGGCACCAACACCGTAGACCACACTTTCCGGGAATGTGTAGCTTCGCTCAACCATAAACAGAGATGCACCCAGGATTGCACAGTTCACCGTGATCAGTGGCAGGAACACACCCAATGCGTTGTAGAGCGCCGGTACAAACTTGTCCAGAAACATTTCCAGGATCTGCACCATGGCGGCAATTACACCGATGTAGCACAAAAAGCCCAGAAAGCTCAGATCCACATCTGACAGACCAGCCCAGGCCAGCGCGCCGTCCTTGAGAAGATAGTTGTAGATCAGGTTATTGACCGGCACCGTGATCGCCTGCACCACAATAACCGCCACACCCAGCCCGATGGCGGTATCTACTTTCTTGGAGACCGCCAGAAAGGTACACATGCCCAGAAAGAGCATTAACGCCATGTTTTCAACAAATACTGCTGAAACAAACAGACTCAGATAATGTTCCATCAGTGTGCCCCCTTCTCAGCCGTATGCGGCATCATTTCAAACTCGTCCTTTTCTACCTGCTCGCTGTACTTGTTGCGCAATATCCAGATGAAAAACCCGATAATAAAGAATGCACTGGGTGCCAGCAGCATCAGGCCATTGGGCTGATACCAGCCGCCGTTGGCGACGGTGGGCAGAATGGTGAAACCCAGCAGGGTGCCCGAACCAAACAACTCACGCAGCGTGCCGACCACGATCAACACCACGCTGTATCCGAGCCCGTTGCCGATGCCATCCATAAAACTTTCCATTGGCGGGTTCTTCATGGCAAACGCCTCTGCGCGCCCCATCACAATGCAGTTGGTGATGATAAGACCCACAAACACGCTGAGCTGTTTGCTGATCTCATACGCAAACGCCTTCAGCAACTGGTCAACCAGAATCACCAGCGAAGCAATGATGGTCATCTGAATGATAATCCGGATGCTGCTTGGCATATGGTTACGCAGCGTGGAGATAAACAGATTGGAAAACGCCACCACTGATGTCAGCGCCACACACATGACCAGCGTTACCTGCAGGCTGGTGGTTACCGCCAGCGCCGAACACACACCCAGGATCTGCAGGGCGATCGGATTTTCCATAAAGATCGGCTTGATCAGAACAGTTTTGTTAAAAGACATCAGTAAAACCTCATCAGCCTTGAACTTCGTTGCGCAGGAACGGCCCGAAGCCGCGCTCACCCAACCAGAATTCGATCATGTTTTCGATACCGCGACTGGTCAGCGTTGCACCGGACAGAGCATCCACCTGATTGGTGCCTGCTCCGCCGCCCTTTACAACACTGAATGCGACATCACCGCTGTCATCATAAACCTGCTTGCCCGGCCACTGTGCCTGCCAGCGCGGGTTGCTTATTTCACCACCAAGCCCGGGTGTTTCCTGGTGCTCGTAGAAACCTATGCCGCGCACCGTATTGGCATCGCTTTCCAGCGCCAGATATCCGTACATGATGCCCCACAGGCCGTAACCGTTAACCGGAATCACCAGACTTTCATACTCACCGGAGGCATTCTCAATCACATAAACGGTGGCGTATCGCGGGCGACGACGAATCGACGCAACATCATCGTCACCGCTTAGCGCATCGGACAGTGCCGGATCATTTCGTGCACGTTTCTGGTCATAGGTCTCCGGATTCAGACCAAGTTGCTGCATCTCGTCAGCAGTCAGGTAGCGCCCTGCATCCAGGTCCACCATTTTTGGTGTGAATTCGGCAAACATGGCTGAGACATCTGCATTGGTATTGGTCGCCGGATCAAACAGGCCCGCAGCAATCAGAATATTCTTGTTGCGATCCAGAATCTGGTTCGCCGTCTGCATCGGTTTAAGCACAACCGCGGCCGTGGAAATCACGATGGAGCAGACCACACACAGACCGAGCGCGACCTTGAGGGTATTCTGTACGGAGTTTACATTAGACGACATTGCGGGCAATCCTCCGTTTGATATTGGCTTTGACAACAAAGTAATCGATCAGCGGTGCACACAGGTTGCCGAACAGGATTGCCAGCATCATGCCTTCCGGATAAGCCGGGTTAAGCACCCGGATCATCACTACCATCATGCCGATCAACAGGCCAAACACCCATTTACCGGTATTGGTCATTGATGCTGATACCGGGTCGGTAGCCATAAACACCATACCGAATGCAAAACCACCCAGCACCAGATGCCAGTACCAGGGCGTGGCAAATGCCGGATTGGTGTCAGATCCGACCATGTTGAGGAAGGTGGAGAAAATCACCATGCCCAGCAGCACGCCAGCCATGATACGCCACGAAGCGATGCGGGTGATCAGCAGAATAGCGCCACCAATCAGGATGGCCAGTGTCGACACCTCACCGATGGAGCCCTGCATACGACCAAAAAACGCATCCAGCCAGGTCAGTTGCTCACCGGTTGCGGCCATAACTGCAGGGAAGCCGTTGGTGGCAATCTGACTCAGCGCGGTTGCCCCGCTGAACCCATCCACCGCGGTCCACACCGAATCGCCGGAAATCTGCGGTGCATACGCAAAAAACAGGAACGCCCGACCGGTCAGCGCCGGGTTAAGGAAATTCTTGCCGGTACCACCAAACACTTCCTTACCCACGATCACACCAAAGGTGATACCCAGTGCTGCCTGCCACAGAGGCAGACTTGCTGGCACAATCAGCGAAAACAGGATGGAGGTGACAAAAAAACCTTCGTTGATCTCGTGGCCGCGCTTGATGGCAAACAGAACCTCCCAGAACCCGCCCACGATAAAGACAACCGCGTAAATGGGTATGTAATACATAGCACCATGCCAGAAGTTATCCCAGATGCTTTCCGGATTATGCCCGGCCAGCAGACTGATCAACGGACCGCGCCAGTTATCCACTGACTCGATACCCATGTTGAGCATGGCCATATTGGCCTGATATCCAACGTTGTACATGCCATAGAACATGGCCGGGAAAGCGCACAGCCAGACTGTGATCATGATGCGCTTCAGGTCAATGCCATCCCGCACATGCGATCCCGCTACTGTCACCTTGCTCGGCGAGTAAAAAATGGTGTCCACCGCTTCGTACAATGGATACATTTTTTCAAATTTGCCGCCTTTCTCGAACTGCGGCGCTACATCATCAAGTATTTTACGCAGACCCATGTCTCAGATTTCCATTACGTCTCTTTTTCGATACGTGCAAGGTTAGTGCGCAGTATCGGACCGTATTCGTATTTGCCCGGACACACATAGGTGCACAGCCCCAGATCTTCTTCATCAAGCTCAAGTGCACCCAGGTTCATTGCTGACTCGATATCACCCACTATCAGCGATCGCAGCAACTGTGTCGGCAGAATGTCCAGCGGCATGATGGTTTCATAACTGCCCACCGGCACCATGGCCCGCTCACTGCCGTTAGTCGTGGTAGTCATGTCGAGTTTTTTACCCTTGAACAGACTGCTCAGATAAATGCCCAGATTGGAGTGACGATTGGCGCCCGGCGACAGATAACCGAACAATGGACGCTCCCGTCCTTCTCTTAATACAGTGATCTGCTGATGATAACGACCCAGGAAGTTTTCCGGATCAGCAACCTTGCGACCGGCCAGTACCGAACCGGATACAATACGGTTTTCACCATCCCTGAGCTCGGCATCCAGCAGTTCGGTCAGGTTGGCGCCAACCCTGGTGCGCAGCAGTCGTGGATTTTTGACCTGCGGGCCGGCCAGGGCCACAACGCGCTCATTCCACAGCTGGCCAGTGGCAAACAGTTTGCCAGCGGCTATCACATCCTGGAAGTTGATCGACCAGACCCACTTGTTCAGACTGACCGGATCCAGAAAGTGGATATGTGTACCTGTCAGACCGGCAGGATGCGGGCCGGCAAAATCTTCAACCTGTACATTACCTGCGACAGCTTCCTGCTCCAGACCCTGAAAGCTGCCGGCACGGCGACACACATATACTTTGCCTTCGCAAAGCCGGGCAATGACGTTGAGGCCACGCACAAAGTCCTGCGAATGCTCACGGGCAACCACTTCCGGATCCAGTGCCAGCGGGTTGCTGTCCATCAGATTCACAAAAATCGAAGAAGGTGTTGTTTGCGGATCCGGCACTTTGCTGAACGGGCGGGTCCGCAGCGTTGTCCACAATCCGGACTCAACCAGATTCTCAACCACCTTTTCCCGCTCCAGGGAGCCAATCTGCGCATCATCGTATTTCGCGAAGGTCACCTGGTCAGACTGATCGTCATCCAGATCGATGACCAGCGAGAGAAATACACGTTTGGCACCGCGATTGATTGCGCGCACTGTGCCGGTTCCCGGCGCCGTGTATTTAACACCATCGGTTTTTTTGTCAGTGAATATCAACTGGCCCAGACGGACCCGGTCACCTTCACTGACTTCCATGGTGGGTTTCATGCCCACGTAGTCGTGCCCCAGGACCGCAACCGACCGCACCGGATTCGCGTCATGAAGCGCCTGCTCCGGAACGCCATTGATAGGTAAGTCCAAACCGCGCTTAATTCTGATCATTCATCAGGCCTAGTCTTTAAATTTCAGGATAAACGTTTGTCTGTTACGTGTTTCACCACTGCCTGACTCAGCATTTGCATACAGCACCACTGCGACCTCGCGCCGCGTTGAGAGACATCGCCGGCTGCCTGTGACAACAAGACGACAAGTGTGGCTGCCTGACATCAGCAGGCGTTGTGAAAACGGGCACAATTATAGAGACAAGAGCTCTGATTTACCACCGATTTCTTATAATTATGAAGGTATTCAGGCAGGACTCGCCGCTTGATTGACAAGTTGGTGTCAATTACATGAATGACCACCGCAGCCGTGCCGGCGGTACCGGCACGGCTGGCAGGAATCAGGCTTCGTTCGGATAGATACGGTAGCTCACGCCGGCCATTTTATAGACCATTCGTACTACCTGGTTGCAATAACCAAACTCGTTGTCGTACCACAAATACAGTACGCAGCGATTACCTTCCACAATCGTGGCAGTTGAGTCGACAATAGCAGCTTCCCGCGAACCGACAAAGTCACTGGACACAGCATCCGGGTCCTGTGTGTAGCTGATCTGGTTCTGCAATGGAGAATGCAGCGCCAGTACGCGCAGAAACTCGTTGATTTCCTCCTTGCTGGTCTCTGTGCCCAGATTGAGCATCAAAATCGCCATGGAGACATTGGGAATCGGCACCCTGACGGCGTTGCCGGTCAGTTTGCCCGCCAGCTCAGGCACTGCCTTGACCACTGCCTTGGCCGCCCCCGTCTCGGTCAGTACCATGTTCAGCGCAGCACTGCGGCCGCGGCGATTGCCGGTATGGTAATTATCAATCAGGTTCTGGTCATTGGTGTAGGCATGCACTGTTTCCACGTGGCCACTGACCACACCAAACTTGTCGTTGAGCACCTTGAGTACCGGCGCTATGGCGTTGGTGGTGCACGACGCAGCCGTAATAATGGTATCGTCCGGGCTGATCTGATCATGATTGATGCCATAGACGATGTTTTTCAGATTGCCTTTGCCGGGCGCAGTCAGCATGACCTTGCTGGCACCTCTGGATTTCAGGTGCTGCGACAGACCAGCTTCGTCGCGCCATTTACCGGTATTGTCAATCACCAGCGCATCGCTGATCCCGTATTTGGTGTAATCGATCTCGTCAGGACTGTTTGCGTATATGACCTGAACCACATTGCCATTACAGATCAGACAATTGTTTGCCTCATCAATGCGTACGGTTCCCTGAAAGGTGCCATGCACAGAGTCGGACGAAAACAGACTGGCACGTTTTATCAGATCGCCTTCCTTGCCGGGACGTACCACAACTGCACGCAGGCGCATCACCTCGCCGGTGCTGGTGCGCTCAATCAACAGACGGGCGATAAGCCGGCCGATACGGCCGAAGCCGTAGAGCACAATGTCCTGGGACTTTTCACTGGGTGGTGTTTTGTCACCAACCAGCGGCGCCAGCTCCAGGCTCACAAACTCGGCTACCGAAGGCGCCCTGCCTTGCTGCAGCAATTCCATGTACTTGACTGTCAACTTGCCCAGATCAATCTGACAATGCCACAGATCCAGCTTGGCAAGTGCCATGAGAATGGGGTGGGCTTCAAACTCGGACATCTCGTTGCGTCCGACCTGACGCACGAACCGATGTGACTTCATGATGTTCGTCACTGAACGATTATGCAGAGGACGTCCGTAAATAAACACACCAACGTTGCGCTCACTGTACAGACGGCCAACCACAGGAATCATTTCCTGGGCCAGAGCTTCTCTTTGCTTCCAATCACTGAAATAGTCATCCGGGCTGGGTCGAGTCACGTAAGTTACCTGTTCGTCATGTGGGTTAATGATGAGGGCGCATATTATCTTGCGATTAAGCCGTCGGTGCAACTTTATCGGGACTGTGCCAGAATACGCCCCCTATTTCAGTTCAGTCAGATCCGACCTCAGCCTGAATCAACCCGAGCAGCACACACTGACCCATGGCAGCATTTGACATCATCACCCCACCGCTTCCCGCGCCGGCTCACAGCCTGCAGTGGCGGCAGCTGGCAGACAGTCAACTGGCACTGGCGCTGGTCAATGCGGCCCGTCACACTGCTGCAACGCGCCGGGCACCTGTACTGGTCATCACGAATACCAGCGAGGAAGCTGAACAGTTGCGACGGGAACTTCAGTTCTTTGCCGGCGAAGATCCGGCGCTGCCGATCTATACCTTTCCGGACTGGGAAACCCTGCCCTATGACAGTTTTTCACCGCACCAGGACATTGTCTCGGACCGGCTGAGTGCGCTCTATCACCTGCCACGGATGCATGGCGGCATTCTGCTGGTACCAGTCAACAGCCTGATGCACCGGCTACCTCCGCCGGAATATGTGCAGGGCAACAGTCTGATGGTCAGCGCCGGCCAGACGCTGGATACTGAATCCCTGCGCCAAAGCCTGGTGGCCGCTGGCTACCAGCACGTCGACTCGGTGTACGAACACGGTGAATTTGCAGTGCGCGGCGCCATCATGGACATCTTCCCGATGGGCAGCAAACTGCCCTACCGGATAGACCTGTTTGACAACGAAATTGAATCCTTGCGTGTATTCGATCCGGAAACCCAGCTGTCTCTGGACAAGGTGGAGCATGTGCGGGTACTGCCGGGCAAGGAATACCCGCTCAATGAGGCTGGCCGCAAGGATTTTCGCACCCGTTTCCGGGAAACCTTTGACGTCGATACCCGCAGTTGCAATCTCTATCAGGACATCAGTGAGGGACTGGCTTCCACGGGTGTGGAGTACTACCTGCCGCTGTTTTTTGATGGCCTCAGCACGCTGTTTGAATACCTGCCGGAACAGACCATCATCGTTCGCAGTCGGCAATTGGAACAGCCGGCCCAACGCTTCTGGCAGGACATCGAGACCCGCTATGAGGACCGCAGGTATGACCGCCAGCGACCCGTACTGGCACCGGCCAGCGTGTTTCTGTCGCCCGAAGAAATCTTCCGGCTGATCAAACCGTTCTCCACCATCACGCTGGAAACCAGCGCGCCGAGCCAGTTTCCGGCACTTGGCAGCGATCCGGGCACCGGCAGTCCGATGCAGGCGCTGGAGGCGTTTCTGCAGCAGCATGCCGGCTACCGGATCCTGTTTTGTGCTGAAACCGCCGGGCGCCGGGAAGTATTGACCGAGCTGTTACGCAGCGCTCACATCAGCGTTCAGGAAACAGCCGACTGGCAGAGCTTTGTGAATGCAGCAAAAGACACCGGGAAGGCGTCAGGTGATCCGGCCGCCATCACGATTGCAGCTGTCGACAAAGGCCTGATTCTGCCTGAACAAAAGCTGATCATGGTCACCGAGGCGCAGTTACTGGGGCGCAAGGTTGCCCAGCGGCGCCGGCGGCGCAAAGCGCAGGACAACACTGACTTTATCATCAAGAGTCTGAGTGAGCTGCGTCCCGGCGCGGCTGTTGTGCATCTTGATCATGGTGTGGGACGTTATGTCGGCCTGCAGACGCTGACCATCGAAAACGAACAGGCTGAATTCCTGACACTGGAATACTCCAATCAGGCAAAACTATACGTGCCGGTTGCCAACCTGCATCTGATCAGCCGTTATGGCGGTACCGATCCTGAGCTGGCACCGCTGGACACACTGGGCAACGATACCTGGCTGAAAAACAAGCGCAAGGCAGCAGAAAAAATCCGCGACGCCGCCGCTGAACTACTGGACATCTATGCCAAGCGTGAAGCAAAAAAAGGTTTCCCGTTCCGGGTTGATGATATTGACTACGACAAGTTTGCGGCCGGCTTTCCGTTTGAGGAAACCCCGGACCAGCAGGACGCCATCAATGGCGTAATTGCAGACATGCAGTCAGGCAGCAGTATGGACCGGCTGGTCTGCGGTGATGTCGGTTTTGGTAAAACCGAAGTGGCCATGCGTGCGGCCTTTATTGCAGTCCAGAATCACAAGCAGGTGGTGATGCTGGTTCCAACCACACTGCTGGCCCAGCAGCACTATGACAGCTTTCGCGACCGTTTTGCCGACTGGCCAGTCAATATTGATCTGATTTCGCGGTTTCGCAGCGGCAAACAGCAGGACGACACGCTCAGGCGTATCTTAAATGGCAGTGTGGACATTGTAATTGGCACACACAAACTGCTTAACAACAGCATCAAGTATAAAGATCTTGGCCTGCTCATCATTGATGAAGAACACCGTTTTGGTGTGCAGCAGAAAGAACGAATCAAGGCCCTGCGGGCTGAGGTCGACATTCTGACACTGACCGCAACTCCCATTCCCCGCACCCTGAACCTGGCGATGTCCGGCGTACGCGATCTGTCGTTGATTGTCACGCCTCCGGCCAAACGCCTGTCCGTGAAAACCTTTGTGCGTGAACAGCAGGACAGTCTGACCAAGGAAGCCATCCTGCGTGAACTGCTGCGTGGGGGGCAGGTCTTCTACTTGCACAATGAAGTCAAAACCATTGAACGTACAGCGGAACACTTGCGCGAACTGGTACCCGAGGCTCGTGTATGTGTTGCTCATGGCCAGCTGCCGGAACGCGAACTGGAAGTCATCATGGCGGACTTCTACCATAAGCGCTATAACATCCTGGTATGTTCAACGATTATCGAAACCGGCATCGACATACCCAATGCCAATACCATTATCATCGACAGGGCAGACAAGCTGGGTCTGGCGCAGTTACACCAACTGCGCGGGCGTGTTGGCCGTTCACATCATCAGGCCTATGCTTACCTGCTGACTCCGCCACCCAAGGCATTAAGCACCGATGCGCAGAAACGGCTGGAAGCTATCATGGCCGCCAGTACCCTTGGCGCCGGTTTTACCCTGGCCAGCCACGACCTTGAAATTCGTGGTGCAGGCGAAATTCTGGGTGAGGAACAGACCGGTCATCTGCAAAAGATCGGTTTCACCCTGTATACCGAAATGCTGGGAGAAGCGGTCAAGGCCATGCGCGAAGGCCGCACACCCAATATCGATCTGGTATTGCAAAGCGGCAGCGAGATCAATCTGCGTGTGCCTGCACTGATACCCGAAGATTATCTGCCGGATATTCACACACGCCTGATCATGTACAAACGCATCGCCGGCGCACGCGATGATGAAGAATTGCGGGATCTGCAAATTGAAATGATTGATCGCTTTGGTCTGCTGCCCGAGCAGATCAAGTGCCTGTTTGCTGTGACCCGGCTAAAACTGCGCGCCGAAGAATATGGTATCAACAAGATTGATGCCAGTGCGCAGACCGGCAGGATTGTGTTTCGCCAGCAAACCAAAGTGGATCCGCTCTCCATTGTGCAGCTGGTACAAAAGCAGTCGCGACTCTACAAACTGTCGGGCCCTACCCAGCTGAGTTTTACGCACGGGCAGGAAAAACCTGCCGCCCGCATCGAATTCATCAACAAGACACTTGATCAGCTGCGCCTGTCAGCGTGACTATCGTTCAGTCAGGCGACTCCCCCTGAGCGTCTTTTAATCGGGTAAATCAGCCTGAGCGTCTTTTAACCGTGTAAAGTAGTCACGCGCAGCTGACATCACCTGCGGCGCCAGCAAAAATGTCGCCGTCATGGTCGGAATGGCCATCAGCGCATAGGCACTGTCAATCAGACCAAACACCGCTTCCAGCGGCGCCACAGCACCCACTACAACCAGCAGTACATAGAAATAGCGATAGTGATGCTGACGGTGCGCACCGATCAGAAAGCCCAGGCACTTGGCACCGTAGTACCAGAAGGTAAACATGGTGCTGGATGCAAAAATAAGCACCACAAACGAGATGGCGTACGCGCCCAGCTGGCCCGGTAAAATATCAGCAAACGCCATGGCGGTCAGACTCACACCATCTGCATCACCGGTTTCCCAGACGCCGGTCAGCAGAATCACCAGCGCCGTGCAGGTACAGACCACCAGCGTATCAATGACCGGCCCCAGCATGGCCACCAGACCTTCACGCACCGGCTCGGTGGTCTTGGCAGCACCATGAGCCATGGCTTCGGTGCCGATCCCTGCTTCATTGGAAAAAGCGCCACGCATCACACCAATGGTGATAACGCCGACAAGTCCACCGGTCACCGACTGCGCGGTGAAGGCATCAATGACAATCATGGCAAGATAACGCGGCAGCTCGGTAATGTTTGCGATCAGTACCAACGCCGTCATGCTCATGTAAAGAATGACCATGGAGGGCACCAGACGCACCGCAACATAACCCACTCGCTTGACGCCGCCAAAAATGACCCCGCCTACCAACGCAGCGGCAAACAGCCCGAACACCAGATTAAACGTGAATGGATTTGCAGCATCTGCCAAACCGGCCGGTACAAAGACCATTTCGCGCATGACCTGTGTCAGCTGGTTGATCTGCACAACAGGCAAGGTGCCGATCAGCCCTGCCGCTGCAAACATGCCGCCCAGCCAGTGCCAGCGCTTGCCGAGCCCCTCACGGATCACATACATGGGGCCACCCTGAATATGCCCTTCACTGTCCGGCCCGCGATACATGACCGCCAGGGTGCAGGTGAAAAACTTGGTGGCGACACCCACAATAGCGGTGACCCACATCCAGAACACCGCGCCCGGTCCGCCGATGCCAATGGCGAGCGCCACACCGGCGATGTTGCCCATACCCAGCGTGCCGGACAGGGCCGCTGCCAGTGCCTGGGCGTGATTGAGATCGCCGGGGTCATCATCCCTGTCGTATTTGCCACGCAGAATGGCAATGGCATGACCAAAATACCGGTAGGGTTGAAAGCGGCTATAACACGCAAAAAATACGCCACCGCCCACCAGCAGAATGATCAGGGGGACGCCCCACAAAAACGCAGACAATGCCTGCAGGCCCTGGGCCAGAGTATCCATATTGTTCTCCGATCGTCATTTTTGGTCTCTGCGACCAGAGCTTAGCATCCGGTGCAACACTTGTCCCGTTCGCCCCTCCTTCAAATCCCGTGTGCCCTCTCCCTTCAGCTACATACCTGATCATGCGCCGTTGACTATGACCGGGAGCTGAGCAAGAATGTCCCGTACTCAGCGCTTCCCGGAAGAACCAGGCCCTCCAATGCAGTTCATTACATCACCAAAACCCAGATTGCCAAAGGTTACTCTGCTATCGGCACGGACTCTTGCCGCCCTGCAGATCCTGATTTTCGGCACTGCGGCTTTGCTCAGCGCTCAGTTGCAGGCGCAGCCAACCGCTCAATCGTCAGAGCGTTGGTACCAGATAGAGGTGACCGTATTTTCCCACGAGAACAGCACATTGAACGAAGAGAACTGGGCAACCGATGCGGCGTCACTGCGCATACCGGAAAATGCGCAGCCCTTGCATTCACTGATGGATGTACTTGACCTGCCGGACTGGGATGCAGTCGCCAACCCCGTGGCTGATACCCCCGTTGACCTGGGTGCAACAGATAACAATCCAAGGTCAGGCAGCGGCGGCGACCCGGCCTTTGACAGCAATTTCCGTTTGCCGGATTTTGACCGCGACGCATTTGTCGCCTTGCCGCCCAGCCTGCACAATTTTAATGACAGCAACCGCGCCCTGAACAACTCGTCGGCATACCGGGTGCTTTATCACAATGCCTGGCGGCAGCCAGTGCTGCAGGCCTCGCGCGCGACCCCGATCAAAATAACCGGCGGACGCGAGCATGACGAACGTTTTGAGCTCGAAGGCAGCCTGACCATTCACTTTAACAGCCGGGAAGACCGGGTAGTGCTGACGCCGGCACTGCTGTTTAATCAGTTCAGTGACGGGTCTTCCAACAGTGCAATTTTTCAGACCATTCCCGTGCGCGGCAGTCGCGACATGCGCAGCAATGAGTTCCATTACATTGACCATCCGGTCGTGGGTATTGTGGTACAGGTGTTCCCGTATCAGTTTCCGGAAACCGCGACCGTCAGAATGCGCTGAATATCGCCCATGCCCTGCGAGAGCACCTGCAGAATACCCTCCATGGTAATCACTCCATCATCAATGCCTGCCGCCCAATTGACAGACAGTGCAATGCAGGCATACGGCAGACCCAACTCTCGCGCCAGCGCCGCCTCAGGCATACCGGTCATTCCCACCAGATCAGCACCGTCGCGGCGCATTCGTTGTACTTCAGCGGCTGATTCGAGCCGCGGACCCTGCGTGGCCGCATAAGTTCCCTTATCCAGCACGCCGATACCCAGGCTGGCGGCCGAATCTATCAACAACTCACGCAATCCGGCACTGTACGGGTCAGTGAAGTCAATGTGTGCGACCGTGTCACTGAATTTTTCAGACGACTGGAGGTCAGTTTTACTGCCATCAAAAAACGTATGATCCCGCCCCCAGGTGTAGTCGATAATCTGATCAGGGATCGCAATAACACCCGGCCCCATTTCTTCCGTAATACCGCCAACCGCATTAACAGCCAGCACCCCCGTGACACCCAGAACATGCAGCGCATACAGATTGGCGCGATAGTTAATCCGGTGTGGTGGCACGGCATGCTGCTCACCGTGGCGCGGCATGAAGCAGATTGTCTTTACCGACCCTGACAGGTTACCAACCAGGAGCTTGACCGGTGCCGACTGATACGGTGTGCTTACATCCCTCTGATGCTCGATTGTCAGACCAGGCATCTGATCCAGACCACTACCGCCAATAATTGCCAACATGGTAAAAACACTCCTGCATACGTATAAAAACGCAAGTATACCTGTTGCGCAACACCGTGAAACCCCGCATGATGATGTCTGTTCGCAAACCCGCCCAGCAAGGGCTGACATGTATGAAATCCCCTGATAGTCCCGATCCGATGTCGACCACCACTGCATGCCCACCAGGCCAATGGGCGATATTCTGTAGCATTGTTGATAACTATGGTGACATCGGTGTCAGCTGGCGACTGGCGCGGCAACTGGCCAATGAGTACCACTTCAGTGTTGAACTCTGGGTGGATGACTGGCACACACTAACGGACTTCCTGAGACCTCTTGAGCCAAACATTACCGACACCAACATCGTTATCGAAAATGTCCGGCTCCGGCACTGGCCCGCCATATGGCCAGACGACCCTGAGTTTAACCGTTTATTCGCCGAAACCTCCGTTGTGCTGGAGATGTTCGGCTGTGCAATACCAGCGTCTGTGCTCGAAGGGATGACCAGCACCTGTGCTACACCCCGCTGGATCAATATTGAATACCTGAGCGCAGAGCACTGGGTCGGCGAAATGCACAACCTCCCCTCGCCTCAGGCCCTGACACTCGACGGACGCACAAAGACATTGCAGAAAACGTTTTTTATGCCCGGATTTACCTCTGACACCGGCGGACTGATCCGCGAGCAAAACCTGGTGCAGCAGCACCATCAATGGCAGCGACAGCAACAAGCCTTGCGTCAGCAGACGCTTGATGCGTTTGACCTGGAAAATACCTTTGGACTGTGGATCTCCCTGTTCTGCTATCAGAGCAGTTCTCTGACCAGCTGGCTACAGACACTCGCCAACGGATCTGAGCCCGTCCTGTGTATCGCCCCTGAAGGGAAGATGGCGGCAATGCTCGGGCCGCTGTACGGTCTGGAAAACTGCCCGCCCGCCGGTAAGATACTGCGCAAAGGTGCCCTGACCGTGCTTATCCATCCCTTTGTCAGCCAGCAGAATTACGACCGCCTGCTAAGCCTGTGTGATCTGAACCTGGTCCGTGGTGAGGACTCCTTCGTGCGTGCCCAATGGGCCGGCAAACCGTTTATCTGGCACATCTACCCACAGCACGACGATGCCCACCTGACAAAATTGCAGGCGTTTCTCGCGCTTTTTGCCGTTGACGATGACAATTCACCAGCAACACAAGTGTGGCGCGAATTGTCCCTGCAGTGGAATCTGGATGACGACATCGGGAATTTATGGCAGAATCTGCGCCCCAACCTTCCGGCACTGCTGCAGAGCACCCGGAACTGGCAGCAAAAACTGACCGCAATGCCCGATCTGACAACAGCTCTGGTGCGCTCGGCAGGATTTGCCCCTTAATTCCGGCGCCACATCAATGGCCCCTTTTATCGAGTGCTTCACATGAAAACTGCTCAAGAAATCCGCCCCGGTCAGGTCATCATGATCGACGGCTCCCCCTGGAAGGTACAAAAGAACGAGTTTCATCGCGCGGGTCGTGGATCAGCCGTAAACAAGATGAAGCTGAAAAACCTGCTCAATGGCGTTGCCACTGAAACCGCATTCAAGTCCGACGACAAGCTGGATCAGATTGTGCTGGAGCAGAAGGAAGTTACTTACTCCTACTTCGCGGATCCAATGTACGTGTTTGTTGATGGCGACTATGAGCAGATCGAGATCGAGAAAGAGGATCTGGATGCTGTGATTGATTACATTGAGGATGGCATGGAGGATATTTGCCAGGCTGTGTTCTATAACGACAAGGTTATTTCAATTGATCTGCCTACGACGATTGTACGTGAGATCGAGTATACGGAGCCGGCTGCGCGGGGTGATACGTCTGGCAAGGTGATGAAAACTGCGCGCCTGAAGACGGGCCATGAGCTGCGTGTGTCGGAGTTCTGTGAGATCGGTGATTTCATTGAGATTGATACGCGTACGGGCGAGTATAAGTCGCGCGTTAAGCGGTAAGCGTTAAGCGGTAAGCGGTAAGCGGTAAGCTTAAAACATTGGTTTGGAACGGGCAGGATGAGGGTGGGGGCAGTGGACCGGCCACTTCCTTCAGCCGGTTGCCCGGCGCTGCGGGATAAAGGGGACGGAGGATATTTAATTTGGCCACGGGGGAGTTTTTGCGCCGCAAAAAATACTCCTCCGGCCCAAATTAAATATCCTCCGTCCCCTTTATCCCCAAACAGTCCTCGCGCCCTTTCGGGCAACCAGCTGAAGGAGACTGCGTGGCCTGATTGGTCCACTGCCCCCACCCTCACCCTGCCCTTGTGCCATCCTGCTGGTTTTGTGGTTGTTGCCGCTTTGCTTCAACCTTTTCGTGTGTTTGGGCTCTTGCGTCACGAAACAATCATATTGGCCGCATTCGGGAGCATCAGAGCGTCGCATCAGAGTGCGACCGAAACAGACAGCGCGGCCTGACTGGTCCACCGCCCGCCCTCATCCTGCTGAACCCGTGATTCTTTCCTCCTCGTTAACCATTGCACGCTTTAAGATCCGTTGAATCAGCCCGCATGGGTGTCCACCACGTCGCAAACAAAGCGCCTCAGATGATCCGTCCACGATGCCGATTCAATGGACTACACTACGCAAGCAGTTTCTGCTGCAGTTTACGCCAAAGGAAGGGCAGCATCCGTCACCGGCGGATCAATCAGGCCACGTCTTCTCCCGGCATGGAGCGCCCGAGGGGGAGCCTCTGACCAAGTCCATGATCACTCTGCGGGAGTCTGGCGCGCACAGCTGCAAGGCGTCGTGCGCAGGCAATGGCCTTAGCCCTTGGCAAGCACGAGAACGCAGCAGCAGTGCGCGCCAGGCCCCGCCCTTCGGGGCATTCAGCCAACACTGTTATTTTCGTTGCACTTTTTTGACAGGCGGACGCATGCCTGCAAAAGCGCGCCTCAATAGCAGTGTTGGCTGAATGCCAGAGTGATCATGGACTTGGTCAGCGGCTCCCTGGCGTGAGCACTGTCTGAGCTCCGAACGCGAAGCGTGAGGGCGAGTTGCGCAACGCCGGGCGGTCCGCGCCGGGAGGTGGCCGATCCGCTGGTGATGGCTGCTGCCCTGACTGCTACCCAAAAAGTAAGTTGATACTGCCTGGAAGCCCACGTTGCAAGTGCATAATTACTGATTGAGTGCTCTCAGAGCACTACGATGGGCCCACAGTTTCAGCCGAAGTTTACGCCAAAGGAAGGGCAGCATCCGTCACCGGCGGATCAATCAGGCCACGTCTTCTCCCGGCATGGAGCGCCCGAGGGGGAGCCTCTGACCAAGTCCATGATCACTCTGCGGGAGTCTGGCGCGCACAGCTGCAAGGCGTCGTGCGCAGGCAATGGCCTTAGCCCTTGGCAAGCACGAGAACGCAGCAGCAGTGCGCGCCAGGCCCCGCCCTTCGGGGCATTCAGCCAACACTGTTATTTTCGTTGCACTTTTTTGACAGGCGGACGCATGCCTGCAAAAGCGCGCCTCAATAGCAGTGTTGGCTGAATGCCAGAGTGATCATGGACTTGGTCAGCGGCTCCCTGGCGTGAGCACTGTCTGAGCTCCGAACGCGAAGCGTGAGGGCGAGTTGCGCAACGCCGGGCGGTCCGTGCCGGGAGGTGGCCGATCCGCTGGTGACGGCTGCTGCCCTGACTGCTACCTAAAAAGAAAGCTGACCCAAAACGCCATGCGTTTTGTCGAACCGGCAGTTTCGCTTCTGCTGCCCGACGTGCCAAACAAAAAAGGCCACCTGAAGGTGACCTTTGTTATTTGGTACGCCCGACAGGAATGATTCGCAATCCACTGTGGTGGATTGCTCACCCCTTCGGGGCGCACTGGCGTGCGTCCAAAACGCCATGCGTTTTGTCGAACCGGCAGTTTCACTTCTGCTACCCGACGTGCCAAACAAAAAAGGCCACCTGAAGGTGACCTTTGTTATTTGGTACGCCCGACAGGAATCGAACCTGTAACCCCCGGCTTAGAAGGCCGGTGCTCTATCCGATTGAGCTACGGGCGCTTAACAAACCCTGGCGCGCAGGAAAAACCGCCTGCTGACAACAAATACGATTATTGAAAACAGGCGGGATACTGCAGAATATGGGGTGGCTGATGGGGCTCGAACCCACGACAACCGGAGTCACAGTCCGGGGCTCTACCAACTGAGCTACAACCACCATAACACGCGGACACAACAAACCAATTAAATGGTCGGGGTAGAGAGATTCGAACTCCCGACATCCTGCACCCAAAGCAGGCGCGCTACCAGACTGCGCTATACCCCGATATTCGCCTGTCAAAACAGACGTCCCTAAAATCTGACGTCCTCACCGCGAGGACGGCATAATACTCATGCCGGGCTTTTGCGTCAACGACTGATTGCAGGAATTCTACCTTTCTATGCGCCATTGACTACCATCGGTACCATCTTCAACCACAACCTTCATGGCATTGAGCTGATCCCGGATCTCATCGGCACGTGCCCAATTCTTGTCTGCTCTTGCCTGTTTACGCTGCGCAATCAATGAATCGACAAGACCCGCATCCACCTGCTGATCTCCACGACGCAGGAACTCATCGGGTGAACCCTGCAGCAGACCCAGCACACCGGCAAGTTTCAGTAGCAGGCGCCCCAACTGGGCCGCCTGGTCAGGATCCTGCTCTTTTTTCTTGTTGATGTCCCGAGCCAGCTCAAATAACACACTCATCGCTTCTGCTGTGTTGAAATCGTCATCCATGACCTTTCTAAATGCTTTTTCATAACGACTGTTGATAAGGTCTTTAGCCTTGTCTGTTGCCAGTCCGCGCACCGCCAGATACAGCCGTTCCAGCGAGGCAGACGCCTGCTCCAGACCCTGGTCCGAATAATTGATCGGGCTGCGATAGTGACTGGCGACCAGCAGATAACGTATGACTTCCGCCGGGTATTTTTCCATCACTTCGCGCACAGTGAAAAAATTACCCAGCGACTTGGACATCTTTTCGTTATCCACGCGCACTGAACCATTGTGCAACCAGTATCTGGCAAAGGTTTTGCCGGTAGCAGCTTCTGACTGGGCGATTTCATTTTCATGGTGCGGAAACATCAGATCGGAACCGCCACCGTGAATATCAAAACTGTCGCCCAGGCAGCAGGTGGACATGGCGGAGCACTCAATGTGCCAGCCCGGCCGGCCGTAACCCCAGGGAGAGTCCCAGCCGATTTCGTTGTCTTTGGCGGCTTTCCACAAGGCAAAATCACGCGGATCGCGTTTCAGTTCACCTACCTCGATACGGGCCCCGGCCAGCAATTCTTCGGGATTTTTGTTGGACAATTTCCCGTAACCCTTGAATTGCCGCACCGCATAATACACATCGCCGTTTTCTGCCCGATAGGCATAGTCAGCAGCAATCAGTCTTTCAATCAGCCTGATGATGTCACTGATATGTGCAGTGGCACGAGGTTCCTGATCGGGCCGGGTCACAAACAGCGCTGCCTCATCTTCATGCGTCGCCTCGATAAACCGGTCGGTCAGGTCGGCAAAGTACTCATGATTCTCTGCGGCACGCCTGAGGATCTTGTCATCAATGTCGGTTATGTTGCGTACGTAGGTGACCTCAAACCCTGAATAGCGCAGATACCTGAGGATGATATCAAACGCCACCAGCATGCGGGCGTGACCAATATGCGCGAAGTCATATGTGGTCAGCCCACAGACGTACATGCTGACCTTGCCCGGCTCCATGGGCACAAAAGGCTCTTTTTTGCGGGTCAGCGTGTTGTAGACTGTCAGTGCGCTGTTGTTCATCCGTTCTGTTTACCCCAGGAATCTCTCAGACTTACGGTGCGATTCAGCACCAGGTGGTCAGGCCTGCTCTCATGCCGGTCCACACAAAAATAACCTTCCCGTTCAAACTGGAAGCTGTCTTCTGCGCCGGCCTGCGCCAGAGAAGGTTCAACCAGGCAGCCGGTCAATACTTGCAGTGAGTCCGGGTTGATGCAATTCTTGAAATCACCCAGCGCCTTGTCATCCGGATTGGCATTATTGAACAGCCTGTCATAAATTCTGACCTCAGCTGGCAATGCTGCCGCCGCCGGCACCCAGTGAATGACACCCTTCACCTTGCGGCCCTGCGGGTTCTGACCCAGTGTTTCCATGTCCACATGACAGCGCAGCTCGGCAATCTCGCCTGCTGCATTTTTGACCACTTCGTCGCAGCGTATCACATAGGCGCCACGCAAGCGCACCTCACCACCACTAATCAGACGCTTGAATCCGGGCGGCGGCACTTCTTCAAAATCCGTACGATCAATATACAGTTCGCTGCCAAACGGCAGGTCCCGGTGCCCGATATCCTTTTTAGGGTGTCGGGGCAAATGCAGCATTTCTGTCTGACCGGCCGGATAGTTGGTCAATGTCACCTTCAATGGCCGCAGTACACACATCGCACGTGGCGCATTTTCGTCCAGATCCTCGCGAATACTGTGTTCCAGCATTGCTACATCAACAATACTTTCACTGCGGCTCATGCCTATCATGTCGCAGAAGTGACGAATTGACGCCGGCGTGTAACCACGACGGCGCAGACCGGACAGTGTAGGCATGCGCGGATCGTCCCAGCCAGATACCAGCTTCAGTTCGACCAGTTCCTTGAGTTTGCGTTTGCTCATCACCGTGTAGTTGATGTTCAGACGGGCAAATTCGGTCTGCTCAGGCAATACGTAATGCGCTGCTCCAGCCATATTGCCTAGCGCCTCACAGGCCTTCTGCAGTGAGGACAGCTCGAGATTCTGCAGTATCCAGTCATACAGCGGCCGGTGATCTTCAAATTCCAGTGTGCAAAGCGAATGTGTCACATGTTCCAGCGCATCCGAAATGCAGTGCGCATAGTCGTACATGGGGTACACGTTCCAGGCATCTCCGGTCTGATGATGGCGCACCTTGCGGATGCGGTAAATGACCGGATCGCGCATATTGATATTGGGTGATGACATGTCAATTCTGGCCCGCAGACTGTGCTGACCATCGGCAAACTCACCATCCTGCATGCGCCTGAACAGATCCAGATTTTCCTCGATGGAACGCAAACGACCCGGGCTATCGCGCCCCGGCTCGGTCAGTGTACCCCGATATTCACGTGCTTCATCCGGTGTCAGACTGCAGACATAGGCCTTGCCATTGCTGATCAATTGCAGAGCAAAATCGTACAGCCAGGGGAAGTAGGCCGATGTATAGCGAACCTCACCCTGCCAGCTGAAACCCAGCCATTCGATATCTGCCTTGATGGCATCTATGAACTCCTGGCTCTCCTTGGCCGGATTGGTATCATCAAAGCGCAGATTACAGGCGGCCCTGTGCTGCGCTGCGTATTGCTGCGCCAGACCAAAGTTCAGGCAGATGGATTTGGCATGTCCTATGTGCAGAAAACCGTTTGGCTCTGGCGGAAACCGCGTCTGTACCCTGCCATCGTGTTTGCCCGCAGCCAGGTGCTGGTCGATGATGTGGCGGATAAAATGCGACGGGGCTTTGCTTTCAGAGCTTGTGTTATGGTTTTCAGAGCTGGCGCTAATCTCGGGATTATTGCTGTCAGCGCTGTTGCGGGAATCAGTCATAATGGCAATTCTGCTTTCTCAGAGGACGTAAAGTCATTATTATAACGATTCCCGACCTTAAGCAGAACCAACGAGTAGTGTGAATTATGATTGTTTTTAAAACCAATTACGGCGACATCCATGTTGAACTCGACTTTGACAAGGCTCCTCTGAGTGCAGCCAACTTCCTGAAGTATGCCCGAGACGGTTTTTATGATGGCACCATCTTCCATCGCGTCATCGACAACTTCATGATCCAGGGTGGCGGTTTTACCAGCGGCATGAAGCAGAAGGACAACGGCAAGCCAATCCAGAACGAAGCAGACAACGGTCTGACCAACGACATCGGTACGCTGGCAATGGCCCGCACCTCAGACCCGCATTCGGCGACATCACAGTTTTTTATCAATGTCAGCGACAACGGTTTCCTGAACCATAAAAACAAGACGGCGCAGGGCTGGGGTTACGCAGTATTCGGCAAAGTCACTGAGGGCATGGATGTTATCAATCGCATCAAGGCCTGTCGTACCGGTTCGGTGAGCGGACATCAGGATGTGCCATTGGATGAAGTGATCATTACCAGCACGGAAGTGACTTACCCGGAACAGTAAACTGTCAGGAATCCCATGAGCGAAGCACGGCAAAGTAAAAACAACAAAAAAACGCTGTTTATCTCCGACCTGCACATAGAATCACACACCGGCCCTGTCATGACCAGCCTGTTGCGCATTCTGGAAACCCAGGCCGCTGGCGCGGACGCCTTGTATATTCTGGGCGATCTGTTCGAGGCCTGGGTGGGCGACGACGATGACAATCCGGCCGGCGAAGTGGTGGCAACTGCGCTCGCCCGCCTCAGTGATGCGGGCACCGGGATTTATCTGATGCATGGCAACCGGGACTTCCTCATTGGCGAAAGCTTTGCGCAACGCTGTGGCGGCAGATTGCTGACAGAGCCCGTTGTGATTGACTGTTACGGTCAACGGGTCGCATTGATTCACGGCGACAGCCTGTGTACGCGAGATACGGCCTACATGGCATTTCGCCAGCAGGTGCGGGACCCGGCATGGCAGCAGGCATTTCTCGAACGTCCATTGCTGGAGCGGCTGATGGTTGCCCAGCAATTGCGCCAGCAAAGTCAGGAGGCCAACAGTAACAAGGCGTCCGACATCATGGATGTCACCCATGAGGAAGTTCTGAAGTTACTGGAAAATCTTCAGGTCAATCTACTGATTCATGGCCATACCCATCGCCCGGGCATTCATACCATTCGCCTGCAGACACCGATCAATGGCAGGGATGAAGCCCATCGTATTGTGCTGGGGGCATGGGATCAGAAAGCCTGGGTGCTTGAATTCAGACCTGATGACTACGAATTGAAACCGTTCCCGCACCCGGACAACTCCGGAAAATAACGTACCTGATGCGCCTCGCAAAGGCGCAGCAATTGTACGTCCATATCTTCAGCCAGCGCTGCCAGCGACAGATGCTGCCAGTCAGGACGCACTTCCACGCCATAGTCGTGCAGGTTACTGATCGCGCGGTGGCGTTTTTTCAACAGATTGTGTAACCAGGTACTGGGGGAGAGGTCAGGATTGAACGGCACCGCCTGACGTTTCAGTCCAATTGCCAGATCCGCGCTGGAGCGAATAATAAACCGGGTTTCAACAATGGGCTTAATCAGCTGTTCCAGCCGGTTGATAACTGCCTGCTTTTCGATTTCCGTGAATGCGTTCCAGTCAATCACTTCAAACGCAAAGCGCTTGCAGCCACGGCAGATGGTGTCTCCCACCGACGTGGTAGAGCAGATGCCGATGCAGGGTGTGCGGCACGGCGTACTGGCAGATTGCGGGTTCATATGCGGGCCAACTGGAAATTTTCGCCATTTTACACTAAAATTGGCACCCACTTTTCATCGCTTACCCGAATCTTTGATCTTTACCGAACCTGAAGGGGATTAATGTGTTAGAAGCATATCGCAAGCACGTGGCCGAACGGGCTGAACTGGGCATTGTGCCCAAACCATTGGATGCAGCCCAGGTTGCCGAACTGGTTGAACTGTTGAAAAACCCACCGGCAGGCGAAGAAGAATTCATTCTGGACCTGATCAGCAACCGTGTACCTGCCGGTGTTGACGAGGCCGCTTATGTAAAAGCCGGTTTTCTGTCCGCGCTGGCCAAGGGTGAAGTAGAATCCCCCCTGATTGATAAGAAACACGCTGTCAAACTGCTGGGCACCATGCTTGGCGGCTACAACATCACAACCCTGGTGGATCTGCTGGATGATGCAGAGTTGGGTGAAGCTGCAGCTGAAGAACTCAAGCACACGCTGCTGATGTTTGATGCCTTCCATGATGTGGAAGAAAAAGTCAAAGCCGGCAATGCCAATGCCAAGGCGCTGATGCAGTCGTGGGCTGATGCCGAGTGGTTCCTGAACAAGCCGGAAGTGCCCAAAAAGCTGACCGCCACCGTTTACAAGGTGCCAGGCGAAACCAACACTGATGACCTGTCCCCGGCACCCGATGCCTGGTCGCGTCCGGATATCCCCCTGCACGCGCTGGCCATGTACAAGATGCCACGTGATGGCGTCACCAACGCGGCCGAGCAGATTGCCGAACTGAAGAAAAAGGGCCACCCGGTCGCCCTGGTCGGTGACGTCATGGGTACCGGCTCGTCGCGCAAATCAGCAACAAATTCAGTACTGTGGAACATCGGCAACGATATCCCGCATATTCCCAACAAGCGTGACGGTGGCATCTGTATCGGTGGCAAAATCGCCCCGATCTTTTTTAACACTATGGAAGACGCCGGCGCACTGCCGTTTGAGTGCGATGTCGAGAATATGGAAACCGGTGATGTCATCGACATCTATCCTTATGAGGGCAAGGTACTCAAACACGGCTCTGATGAACTGGTCTGCGAATTCTCCTTAAAAACCGACGTCCTGCTGGACGAAGTGCGCGCCGGCGGCCGTATTCCCCTGATCATTGGGCGAGGACTGACTGACAAGGCGCGCGCCTCCATGGGTCTGCCCCACTCCACCGTATTCCGCAAACCCTTCACGGTTGCAGAATCTGACAAAGGCTTCACACTGGCCCAGAAAATGGTTGGCAAGGCCTGCGGCGCCAAAGGTGTACGTCCGGGCAGCTACTGCGAGCCAAAAATGACCACCGTAGGCTCCCAGGACACTACCGGCCCGATGACCCGAGACGAGCTGAAAGACCTGGCCTGTCTGGGCTTCTCTGCCGACCTGGTGATGCAGTCCTTCTGTCACACGGCGGCCTACCCCAAGCCGGTAGATATAGATACCCAGCACACCCTGCCCGACTTCATCCAGACCCGTGGCGGTGTTGCATTGCGTCCGGGCGATGGCATCATTCACAGTTGGCTGAACCGCATGCTGTTGCCTGACACTGTTGGCACCGGCGGCGATTCCCACACACGTTTCCCGCTGGGCATCTCCTTTCCGGCCGGTTCCGGTCTGGTAGCGTTTGCGGCAGCCACTGGCGTCATGCCGCTGGACATGCCGGAATCAGTGCTGGTGCGCTTCAAGGGTGAAATGCAGCCCGGCATCACTCTGCGTGATCTGGTCAACGCCATTCCCTACGCTGCCATCCAGTCAGGTGATCTGACTGTCGCCAAGAAAGGCAAAAAGAACATCTTCTCCGGTCGAATCCTGGAAATCGAAGGCCTGCCGGATCTGAAAGTGGAACAGGCATTTGAACTGTCTGACGCCTCTGCCGAGCGTTCCGCTGCCGGCTGTACCATCCGTCTGGGCAAGGATCCGATCATTGAATACTTCAAGTCCAATATCGCCCTGCTGCGCTGGATGATCAGCGAAGGGTATGGCGATCCACGCACCCTGGAACGTCGCGCACGCGCCATGGAAGCCTGGCTGGAAGATCCGCAACTGATGGAACCAGATGCCGATGCCGAGTACCACAAGATCATCGAGATAGATCTGAACGAAATCAAGGAGCCGCTGCTGGCCTGCCCCAACGATCCGGACGATGTGAAAACGCTGTCCGATGTCCAGGGCACCAAAATTGATGAGGTGTTTATCGGTTCGTGCATGACCAACATTGGTCACTTCCGCGCTGCCAGCGAAGTACTGAAGCAGGTGAAAGGCACACTGCCCACCCGCCTGTGGATTTCACCACCAACCAAAATGGATCAGCATCAGCTGACCGAGGAAGGCATTTACAGCGTGTTCGGTGTTGCCGGTGCGCGCACGGAAATGCCGGGCTGTTCACTGTGTATGGGTAACCAGGCTCGTGTGGCACCCAGGTCTACGGTGATCTCAACCTCAACACGTAACTTCCCGAACCGTCTGGGTGATGGGGCTAACGTTTATCTGGCGTCTTCTGAGCTTGCGGCGGTGGCGTCGGCACTGGGCAAGATTCCGAGCATGGATGAGTACATGTCTTATATGGGTAATGTGAAAACCATGTCTGACAATATCTACCGGTATCTGAACTTTAATGAGATCAAGTCGTATATGGAGGCTGCGGAGCGTCAGAAGGCGATTCCGGTGACCAACATAGCTGAGGTGGCCTGACTCTCGAATGATCTGCGCCTGACCTTCGTCTGGCCCGGCTGATTCCTTTTTGGGGAGCGGGCCGGGCGTCGGTGGGCACAACGGGAACCGGCCATCTTCTTTCCCCCCGCACCCGGCGGTGCGCCTATGGTTTCAAAAACGGGCCACCCTCGCAGCTACGCTGCTCGGGATTCGGACAGTCTGGCGCCCTCCCTACTTTTTGGGAGCGGGCCGGGCATCGGTGGACGCAACGGAAACCGGCCATCTTCTTTCCCCCCGCACCCGGCGGGGCGGAACTCAACCTCGCAGCTACGCTGCTCGGGATTCGGACAGTCCTCCCGCTGATCGGGTGCACGGGGAAAGAAGAAAGCATGGCCTGACTGGTTCCCGCTGCGTCCACCGACACCCGGCCCTTGTGCCAATCTGCAGTACCATTTCTCCGTATCAGCATACACGCTAAAGGCGCATCCGCGAGGGTGGCCCGTTTTTGAAACCATAGGCGCACCGCCGGGTAACCCGCGCAAGGATGCGGCCGGGCCGGATCTGATACCCACCAACCGGGCCGCTCTCCCACACAACCGAACTTTCAGCCGAACCCCGCACAAGGTCAGGGGAGCAGCTTACACACGCTGACCATTCAGGCCACGCAATCTCCTGCCGGCTGGTGCCCGAAATTGTGCGAGCACTGTCTGAGCTCCGAGCACGCGAAGCGAGCGAGGGCGAGTTGCGCAGCACCGGGCGCAAGACGGCAGGAGGTGGCCGGTCAGCGTGTGTAAGCTGCTCTCCTGGCCGCCAACCACTCGTCCCGGACGCAGGCACAAGGCCCGGATGGTGGGTAGCAGGGTCCGGCCCAATCAGGCCGCGCAAGGATGCGGCCGGGCCGGATCTGATACCCACCAGCCGGGCTGCACTATCTCCCGAACCACACTACCCACCGAACCCCGCACAAGGTCAGGGGAGCAGCTTACACACGCTGACCATTCAGGCCACGCAATCTCCTGCCGGCTGGTGCCCGAAATTGTGCGAGCACTGTCTGAGCTCCGAGCACGCGAAGCGAGCGAGGGCGAGTTGCGCAGCACCGGGCGCAAGACGGCAGGAGGTGGCCGGTCAGCGTGTGTAAGCTGCTCTCCTGGCCGCCAACCACTCGTCCCGGACGCAGGCACAAGGCCTGGATGGTGGGTAGCAGGGTCCGGCCCAATCAGGTCGCGCAAGGATGCGGCCGGGTCGGATCTGATACCCACCAGCCGGGCCGCACTACCTACCGAACCACACTACCCGCCGAACCCATAAAACGTAATGCGTGGCACCAGCCCCCGGAAACCTGTTGCTCTGCAGGCTTCCTCCGACCACCGGTACCACGCACAACTCTGGTCAGAAAGAACGCCGAATCAGCGACGCTCCACCCAATGATCAGTCACAACTCCATCGCGAATCTCCAGCGCCAGCGTCTCCACCTCCTCCCGATCTATATTGATACGGAACAGCAGAAACAATCCGACCCGCGATTCTGAAGACGAAGAGTTCCGGTAGCGCCAAACCTCCGTCCCATCATCATATGTTGACACGCGATCCGGCGCGCCGAATGTTGTTCGCACCCAGGACGACTCCGTTTGCCCCGCCACTATCCTCTCGCGCTCATCATTTTCCCACTGAGTACGGGCTGCATTCTGTTTGGAGTCCACTACAAACAGACAGCTCATCAGTGCCATACACATTATCGCTACACCTACTAATCTAATCATGATCCCTCCGCCATTGGCGTTTTTTATTTGTTCCGGGTTTGTTCCAGGATTAACAAAGCAGATTTCATGCCATCCTGACAAAAAGATTTAAGATATTGTTTTTACGATGCTTTTTATCAGGCATTGGATTTGCCAAATGTTTGACAGACCAACTATGTGTTTTAGCACACATCTGTTGGTCAAATTCGCCACATCAGAACGTCATGCCGCCGGGCTCAGCACGGGGAACTGGCAGATGGGATACATCGCTGCACATTTGCGCCAGAGTGACGGGACTGCACACGACAGGCCTCTTATAATAGCGCTATCAGTCTTGCATACCAGGAAGTTGCCATGAAACACATGAATTCTGCAGTAAAAAATATTCTCACCGGTGTATTGTTCGGTTCCGTGCTGGCTGCTGGCGCCATGAGTGCCAGTGCGCAGGACGAGATCATTCGGGGCGAACTGCCCCCTATGCCGGAAATCACCTGGATTCCATCACCTGAGGGGTATCAGGTGGACGAATATGCGAGTGACCTGCAGGTGGTGTGGGCGATCAAATTTGCGCCGGATGGCCGCATGTTTGTGACTGAGCGGCCCGGCCGTGTGCGCATTATCTCGGCTGACGGAGTAATGGACCCAGAGTCGTGGTTATCGCTGGAGGAGCGCATATTCTTTCAGGGAGAAAGTGGTCTGACCGGACTGGCATTTCATCCTGACTATCCGCAAGTACCGTGGGTCTATGTGATGTATACCTACATGAGTGATGAGGGCCCGTTCAACCGCATCAGTCGTTATACCGAGGTCAACGGTCGCGCCGGTGAGGAAACTGTGCTTTATGATGGACTGGCTGCCCAGGCGCGCGGTGGCAGTCACAGTGGCGGAACCCTGCAGTTTGGCGAAGACGGAATGCTGTACGTTGCAACGGGTGATGCATTTGAACGTCAGCGCTCCAATGATCTACAGGATCTGTCAGGTGCTGTACTGAGAATCACACCGGAAGGCACCGTACCGGCAGACAATCCCTGGCCGGGCAACCCGATCTGGGCACATGGCATGCGTAACCCGCATGGTCTGACCTGGCAACCCGGGACCGGCAATCTGTTTGCCGGCGACCACGGACCGACAGGAGAAGATCAGTTAATGGCGCATGACCGGATTATTGTACTTGAGGGTGGCAGGCATCACGGATGGCCGATTTTTGTTGGCGCCATCAACTCACCTGATTATGTCGATCCCATCCTGACATTTGTGCCGTCTTCTCCTCCCGGCGATGTGATGTTCTATACTGGCGATCTGATGCCGGAATTGAAAAATGATCTGTTTGTCTCCGTGCTGGGTTTTCAGCCGCAGGACCGGCAGAACCTGATGCGTATCCGTTTTCAGGATCCGGCAGACCCGACCCGCCCGACCGCCATGGAACGCTGGTTCAATGACGGTCAGGGCAACAGCGTTTATGGCCGCTTACGGGCGTTGGCGGTAGGACCCGATGGCGCCCTGTATGTTGGCACCAGCAACCATGATGGTCGTCAGATGACCGCCAGCATGCGCGAGCAACCGGACAGGATTCTGCGCATTACCCCGGCGGCAGGACGTTAAGACACCAGGGAGCCCCAAAAAACCCACTGTTACTTGAGACTTTTGGTCACCACTTCGTAAACGTCTCTTGACAGATCAGACTGCGCAGCGATTCTCTCCAGCTGCGCTTTCATCAACGCCTGGCGCGACGCTCCGAAGCGTCGCCAGCGCGTGAGCGGCGTCAGCAGACGTGCCGCAATTTGGGGATTCATGCGATTCAGCGTTATCACCTGCTCAGCCAGAAATTCGTAACCCTCACCGTTCAGATTGTGAAAATTGACTGCATTGGCGTTGCTGAATGCACCTATCAGTGACCGGACCTTGTTGGGATTGCGCATATCAAAGGCTTCGTGTTGCATCAGTGCTTTGACCTGCTGCAACGTGCCGGGACGACTGGCTGTCGCCTGAATCGAGAACCACTGATTCACAACCAGTGACTCATGGCGCCACTTGTCATAAAAATCCGCCAGCGCTTTCACGCGCAACCCTTCCGCCTGTGGTTGACGACTGTTGACCAGCAAACGCAGTGCAGCATCAACATCGGTCATGTTGCCAGCATGGCTGAATTGTTCATAGGCCACATCAACCGGTTTCGGCTCCGGCAGGCGCATAAGATACGACAGGCAGAGATTTCTCAGGGAGCGCCTGGCAATGCCCTGGGCATCAGCTTTGTAAGCCTGATCCGAGTGGCAAAGCTGATACAGTTGTGCAAACGCCGCCGCATGATCCGCTGCCAGCAGGTCGGCCACCTGTTCACGCACGGCATGGATGCCGTCCACATCAATCTCGTCCGACAATTCACCCAGATACGCCTCTGATGGCAGACTCAGCAATTGTGCCAGCACTGCCTGGTCAAGACTGGCATCTGCACCCCGGACATCCGCTATCGCCGTAGCAATCACATCACCGAATGCCATGCTGAGTCTGGCATCAGGCTCTGCAGATTCTCCCTGCTGGTGCGCCGACAGCATCTGCCGGATAATACTGATGGACAGTTCCTGTGCCGCGTTCCAGCGATTAAACCCATCGCTGTCGCGAGTCATGATGAACATCAGTTCATCACGTGTATAGTCAAATTGCAGCTTCACAGGTGCGGAGAATCCGCGCAGCAGAGATGGCACTGGCCTGCGCGCGACATTGGCAAACACAAAACTCTGCACGGTTTCCGTAACATCCAGCACCCGCTCGGTTTTTCCCTGCTCAGCGCTGCCCTGCAGCACCAGTTCCAGCTCTGCGCCCTGCTCATCCAGCAAAGCCATGCGCAAGGGGATATGCATGGGCAGTTTATGCGGTTGATCCGGCGTAGGCGGACAGCTTTGCCTGACCATCAGCTCATAGGTCTGTGCATTCGCATCATGATTGCCAATGATTTCCAGCACCGGCGTGCCGGCCTGCGTATACCAGCGACGAAACTGTGAAAGATCGACTCCACTGGCATCTTCCATGGCTTTGACAAAATCTTCGGTGGTCACAGCCTGACCGTCATGCCGGGAAAAATACAGATCCGAACCCGCACGGAATTTTTCCGCACCCAGCAGTTCCTGGATCATACGCACAACTTCTGCGCCTTTTTCGTAGATCGTCAATGTGTAAAAATTGGAAATTTCCATATAGGAGTCAGGTCGCACAGGATGCGCCATCGGTCCGGCATCCTCGGCAAACTGTGTGGTACGCAGAAAACTGACATCTTCGATACGCTTAACCGTGCGCGAGCCCATGTCAGCAGAAAACTCAGCGTCACGAAATACCGTGAACCCTTCTTTCAGGCTCAGCTGGAACCAGTCCCGGCAGGTTACCCGGTTACCGGACCAGTTATGGAAATATTCATGAGCAACCACGGCTTCCACTCGCTGAAAGGCAAGATCGGTGGTGGTGTCCGGATTGGCAAGCACACAGGAGGTATTGAAGATATTCAGGCCCTTGTTTTCCATGGCCCCCATATTGAAATCATCCACAGCCACAATCATGAAGATGTCCAGATCATATTCACGGCCGTACACGTCCTCATCCCAGCGCATGGCGTTTTTCAGCGACAGCATGGCATGGTCACATTTATCCAGATCCTTTTCTTCCACAAAAATCTGCAGCTTGATATCACGACCCGAACAGGTGGTAAATTTGTCCTGTATGAATTTCAGATCACCGGCCACCAGCGCAAACAGATAACAGGGTTTACGAAACGGATCCTCCCAGGTAACCCAGTGACGTCCGTCATCGAGCTCACCGCGCTCAATATCATTGCCGTTGGATAACAGCACCGGGTAACGGGTTTTATCAGCCACGATGGTAGTGACAAATATTGACATCACATCCGGGCGATCCAGATAGTAGGTGATCTTGCGAAACCCTTCTGCCTCGCATTGTGTACAGAACATGGTGTGGGATTTGTACAGGCCTTCCAGACTGGTATTGTCCTGAGGTTTTATCAAGGTCTCGCAGGACAATTCAAAGTCTGATGCATCTCCCAGCAAAGTCACCAATCCGCTGATGGTCAACGATTCGTCGGCTACCTCATATTGGCTGGCACTGAGTACTTCACCATTCAGAGACAGGGCGACCAGCTGCATGTCCTGACCATCCAGGCACAGCGAATCCGCCGGTGCTGACTGGTTTTGTGCCAACAGTTCCGGATTTCTGCGCATCTGCAATCGCGACACCACGCGAGTCTCCGTCTCGCCCAGCTCAAAACGCAGCTCGGTGCGCTCGATCAGAAAGGCCGGAACCTGATAGTCCTTTAAATAAATTGTTGTCGCCTGCGCATCTCTCATGAAAAACTCTCTCAGCTCATTATTTCCAGTTCATAACCGCCAAAACGACGGATATTGATCACACCGGTATCAAACATCAGGTATTGACCCTTGATGCCGAGCAAGGTCCCCTCCACCAGCGGATCCTTGTCAAAATTAAAGGACGCAATTTTCTCCGGATAACCCTGTACCGGATAACGGATCTCAATCGGATCAATGCCTTTCAGTACGCTGATGGCGTGAAATCCGAACCGCTGCTCCATGTCCCTGAGTTCGGTTGCACACAGAGACAACAGCTGATCGCGTTCTGCCGGCAGATCCACAATCTGATCACCTTCACGCAGCATATCGCGCCAATTGGTTTTATCGGCCACATGCTGCCGGAACATCACTTCCAGCTCTCCGCTTTGCAACCGTGTGCGCACCCGCACAATCGGCAGGGCCTGCACCGCGCCCTGGTCAATCCAGCGTGTGGGTATCTGTGTGGCACGGGTGATACCAACTTTAATGCCGGAGGAGTTGGCCAGGTACACAATATGATCCTGCATGCAGAATTCTTCACCCCAGACGGGCTCCCGGCAGGTACCCTGATCGTAGTGACATTTTTCCGGATGGATGATGCAGCTATCGCACTGCGCCAGTGACGTAAAACAGGGGTAGCAGTAACCCTGATTGAAACTCTTGTTGGTGTTGCGACCACAATTCACACAATTTATCTTGCCGGTAAAACGCAACCGCACCGTCTGTCCAAGCAGCGTGTTTAACGGTGTCAGGGTTTCACCGAGCGGCAGCTGGTAGCACACCGGCGAGTCCAGACGGGTGCGAAGTTTATGGGCTGTACCACGTGCCAGTATTTCCACTAAGAACTAACTCCGATGAATGTTTAATGAAACAGTCCTGATGTCAACGGATCAGAGACAACAAAACAGAAGAATCGATACTTCACAGAATCAGTGCTTCACAGAATTTGCGTCAAGAATCGTCAACGGCACGCTTTGCTGCGCGTCTGCATGGGGTTGATCATCGTCACAATGGGTCTTTTTCAGACCGCTTCGATCGATATACCCGACCCGCATTTCTTCCGGCAGATTGTGCTGTTCATAGGCGATGATCGCCTGTAGACAATATTCCAGTTGCTCCGCACTGAGTTTGCGCCCGTCCGGCCATTTACCCAGTTCGACTGCAGTTTTCAGGTTCATATGAACTTCGGGATTCATCATTGCCAGAATGTCCTGCAATGACTCTATCTGTTTGTCAGACACGGGAAGACCTCGCTCGATTCCATAGCCCCATCAATAATCCTGCCAGCATACCCGCGATCAGGCCGCCGGCATGCGCAGCCGTTGCAATAAACGCAGACGCCAGCACTTCCATCAATACCAGAGCAACCAGAAACACCATGATCATCGCTGTCGGCAGCCGCAGGCGGGTTTGCGGCACCAGGGTCTGCCACAGCCAGATAAAACCAATCTGGCCATACACAACACCGGACATACCACCAAAACTGATTGAACCAGCCCAGCCATACTGAGCCAGGTTGGCAGCCAGGGCCAGCCACAACATCAGCACCAGGTACTGCAAAAACGTCATACCCGGTTCCATCATGCGGCCAAAGTACCATAGCCACAGCATATTGAATACCAGATGCACCGCGCCAAAATGCAACAGTGCGGGGGTGAACAGTTGCAGCAGGGTCAGCGGATCCGTCAGACTGACGTCCGGCCGATTCAGTTCCGGAAAGAACAGACCACGCACTGCCATGGGATCACCGCCCATGTCGCTCACTAGCGCGACCAGCAGACAGGCGGCAATCAGCAGTACTGTCAGCGGCGCTGTCCACACCGCATTGGAAAGTTGTTGCAGCAAGCCTTTTACCGGCAGCAACTGTGTCTGAGTCTGACTACTGACCGGCACTTCCAGCCTGCCCTGTTGCCACGCATCAAAACAGGCATGAATCAGCTGCGCTTCAGCCTCGGATCTGGCCCACACCACCAGCACGCCGGACTCTTCCGTAATGTGATGTGACAATGCGCGGGCATTGAGCAGTGTCACCAACGGACGCAGATCAACGTTGGCTGGAACGCTTAAGGCTCTATGCATCATCTCTGACCAGCCGGTTACCCCAGCCAAGCTTGCTGCGGCAGACTTCGTAGTAATTGTAGTCCAGGGGGTGAATCAGGCGCAGCGGCCCGTTTTTTTTGCGAATGATGATTTCATCCCCTGGTTCGGTATGAAAACGAACGGCGCCATCACAACTGACCAGAGGTGAGATAGTGCGTTGCTTGACCACTGCGATCCGGATTTCCAGATCTGCGTCCACCACCAATGGCCGGCTACTGAGCGTGTGCGGATACATGGGAACCAGCACCAGCGCATTCAGACTGGGGTGCATGATGGGACCGCCGGCTGACAGGGAATAGGCTGTAGAACCGGTCGGCGTGGCCACAATCAGACCATCTGATTGCTGGGAGTTGACAAACTGTCCGTCAATGAACAGTTCGAACTCAATCATTTGCGCCGCTGTGCCCGGATGCAATACCACATCATTAAGCGCAGTACCGCCGGCGATCAGTTCTGAATCGCGGCGTACTGAAAACTCCAGCAAAAAGCGTTTTTCTTCGTAATAATGACCATCCAGCACCGCACCCAGGGTCTCTTCTATGTCTTCGGGGCGAACGTCGGTCAGAAATCCCAGGCGGCCGCGGTTGATACCCAGTACCGGCACATTGTGACTGACCAGCGCTCTTGCAGCATTTAGCATGCTGCCGTCACCACCGACCACAATGACCAGATCGCACTCTGCGCCCAGCTCATGCCGCCGGTACTCTGTCAGGGCGGCATCGGGCAGCAATTCAGCCGTACCCTGCTCCAGCACCACAGACAATCCACGGGTCTGCAGAAACCCGATCAGGCGACCCAGCGTTTCGACAACGCCGGCATGACCGGGACGTCCTATCAGACCTATCCTTGTAAATGTTTGCATGACGAGGTTTCCCGCAATGGCTGGCTGCGCTTGCGGGCGAGTATAACATGGTAAACCAGCAGAAAGATCCTGGCGGCAATCCCGCGTATCAGGGCTGCGCCCGTATCTGTACGGTCAGCGGCTCTTGCGTATACACGACCTCGCCGGTCTCAGGCAACTGGTAGGCTATGAATAGCACCAGTGGATGCCCGATCAGTTCCGGCAAAGGCTGGAAGTCGGTCAAAATGTTCAGATACTCAACCGGCTTGAGTGGCTCGGGAGGCAGATAAGCGATCAATCCTTCCGGTGTCCCGTCCCAGTCGAACACCTGACCTTGCGCATTCAACTGGACAAAGCCCAGTCCTGCCGCCGTCAGATCCGCGACAATGTGAAACTGGCCCGGGCGCCCGACATGCTGCGGATCAATATAAAAGTCAGCACTGATGTCCAGATGCTGATCGGGTGACACCGAATTGGTGTAACTCAGTCCTTTGTCAACGCTCGCCGCCAGGGCAATTCTGGCATTAACCGGACGGCCATCTATCCGGGCGATCAGCCGCGATGGCAACTCGGACACTTCAGTCGGCATATAGTCGGCTATCTGAAAGCGGACCAGGTTCAGCACCCTGACAGCATCCGCACCGTGCCTGTCGTCCTGGTGATCGACGCCACAGGGCTGCCCGCTGCAATCCAGTGCCGGGCTTGAAAACAGCGGAGTTCGTCTGGCACTGCCAAACCTGGCGGGGTCTGCCATCACGGTGGCGAACTGATGGTCGATACCATGCCCTGTCGCATAGGTAAACGTGCCGCCTTCACCATCCTGACGGCGCGAGTGTGTCAGTCCCATATTGTGGCCCAGTTCATGCGCAAGCACGGAACTGACGGGACAGTCGATTGCGACCAGTGAATACGCATAGTCACGCTCGTTGAATGCCGTCATGTCACCGCGGGTGCTGTCACCACCCAGATTGGCCAGTCCGCACAGACCGGCGTCGCTGCTCATTGGCCGGAACAGCACGACAAGGTCGGCGCCATATCGGCGGCGCAGTGAGCCAACCTGTGAAAAAGCCGGATGGCTGGCATCGGTAAGCTGCTCCAGTTGAGTGTACAGGCTGACATCGCGTCCCGGATATTCTACCCGTGCATGATGAACAGGGCGCAGTGTGATGCCCACACCACTGTCCTGATAGATCTGATTTGCCATACTGATCAGCTGATTGATCCGCGTGGCTGTGTGGGGTCCATACAGTTCGGCAGCATCCGGCGTATGCAACGCCATCACATCGATTATGACATTGCCAAGTCTGTCTTCCGGCACCCGGTCACTGACCGTGCGATTGAATGCACTGAGCGCCCCGGACTGCGAGGTGCCCGCCACATCATGGACTACGTTCAACCATGCGTCATGACGTACCTGATCAACATACACGGTACTCCAGAGGCGCATGGGTGCCGATTTGGCATCCACACGGACCATGTAGACAAGATTACGACTGGCGCCCGGCGCAAGCGAACCATTGAGCCGGCAACTCAGCACCGATTGCCGTGGCACGGAATTGGTCAACTGCTGCGAGCAGGCCGGCGCGCTGATCAGTTGCGAGTCTTCCAGAATGAAGTAGATGTCAGCGACCAGCCCATTCAGTGTTTTAGTACTGTTGTTGGTCAGTGTGACCACCACCTCAAGTTCGGCCTGCTCACCTATCAACAAGGCATCACGGCTGAAGGTCTGGCTGATTTGCAATCCCGAACTCTGTGCCCGGGCATAGGGACCCGTGGTGGGTGCACCGGAGGATGTAGTCGTATCAATGGCCAGTGGCCGGGGCAAGCCCTGCCTGCCGTCCCCGCGCCGAACCACAAAATCGCTTTGCAGCCGGTCCAGCTGAACGTCAGCTGGCTGATAGAGTCTGCCCTGGATATGTTCGCCTTCCCGCAGGCCCTCAAAGAGCCAGCGTTCGCCATCAATGTGAATATCAGCAAACGCAACCTGTTTGTTCAGGGTCAGTACCAGTGAAATCTGTTGTTCGAAATCAAAGCCGGTGACGACACGATCGCCGTTCAGATAATTGCTGTCATGCGTGATTCGTACTGCGGCTGCCTGACTGAGGCCGGGCAGCATAAAACTGAACACTGACCCTTCACGAACCTGATCCAGCTCGACGGCCGGAAAACGCAGTAGCTGCGCATATTCCTGTGCAGCGCCATCAACATCTGCCAGGGCGCTGCTCGCCGGCAGCAAAACAGGGAGAACGCCGGCGCAGATCAGGGTACAGGCAAGCAGAAGACGACTCAGTGACTGAAAACAGGGGCGCATGACAGCATTACGAAGCATGCAAAAATGCCTCGACAGAGGGTAAGCTGAAGGCTGTGCTGGCATCAACATGCATGTCACCAATAAGCTGATAGGTATGAGCTTACATTGGCGTGGGAAAATTTTCCACTTTTTTTGATCGGCGTTGCGGCGCTGCTTTGCAGGGCTTGGTGGAAAATCCGTAAAAGTCAGTCGGCAGGTCGGGCCTGAAGGCCACCGGTATGCATCACCACCAGCCGCGAACCCGGCGGATACAGATCAGCACATATCCGCTGATACACTGCAGCCATCAGCTTTCCAGTGTATACCGGTTCCAGCGGGATATCGTGTTGTGCTTCAAACTGCCGGATAAATTCAGACAACTGTGGTGGACGGCGGGCATAACCGCCAAAGTGGTAGTCTGTCTCAATCGCCCAGCGCTGGGGTGAAATATCAGCACCCTGCAGTTGCAACCAGCCGGTGATCTCCTCACGCAGAAAATCCCCGCCCTTAAGCACCGAATACCCTCTGACAAAACATCGCGTATGCTGCAGCCCGGCCAGCAGACCAGCCATGGTGGTCCCGGTACCGCATGCCAGACAGACTTCTACCCCGTCCGGATCCGCGACACGCTCTGCCAGCAGGTGTGCCAGCACATGACAGCCCTGCACGCCGGGCAGATTGGCACCCCCTTCGGGAATCACCATGACTCCCTTTCTGCGCCCGCCCAGTAATTCATCAGCAAAACCAGGTTCGTCGCGGCGCCGGTAGTCGCTGCGCGAAACCGGTATCAGTTGCATGCCACGAGACTGAACGTAACGCAGTGTCGGATTCAATGGTTCGCTCAACTCCCCGCGGATCACCCCGATGGTCCGGAAGCCATAGCGGAACCCGGCCTCAGCAAGGGCGTACAGGTGATTGGAATAGGCGCCACCGAAACTGAGCAGGGTGTCTGCCCCCTGTGTTTTTGCGAGCGCCAGATTGCGTTGCAGTTTGAACCATTTGTTACCACCCAGGGCTGGATCGGCCAGATCCAGGCGCAGCACCTGCAAACGAATATCGTGCGCAAGAAGCACATCATCGGAAATTTCGGTCAGGGGCGTGCGGGAAAAATCAGGCGTGTCTGCGTCGGACATGGCTGAGCTCTTTCTATTGCGGGTTTTGTCGCGGTCAACTTGTGCAGGGCACAAATAAAAAGCCCGCAGCCCTTATGTATCAGGGTACTGCGGGCTTCCGAATAATGGCGGACCGGACGAGGCTCGAACTCGCGACCTCCGGCGTGACAGGCCGGCATTCTAACCAACTGAACTACCGGTCCGCATCATCAACACTTGCGAATGTGCCAAACAGCGTCACATTTCTGTTTGGTGGGTTGTGAGGGATTTGAACCCCCGACATTCGCCTTGTAAGGGCGACGCTCTACCAACTGAGCTAACAACCCGCTGTATTGAGTGACGCGCATTTTACCGACTTAAGCTGACATGTCAAATATATTTTAAGAAAATCCGACTATGAATCCGGGCTGACCAGCGTTACTATTTGCGACCTTGAGTACATATTGCTATCAACACAGTCAGCAGCGCACTTGCCACAAAAATGACACCTCACGGAATCAGGCCCGATGGAAATATTTAAAGAGTTCGACTTTGAAGCAGCGCATCGGTTGCCCAATGTGCCGGAAGGTCACAAATGTGCGCGTCTGCATGGCCATTCCTTCAAAGTCCGGCTTGTGGTCTCCGGCGCGATTGGCGCCCAAACCGGCTGGGTCATGGATTTTGGTGATATCAAAAAAGCATTCAAACCTGTATGGGACCGGCTTGATCATCATTATCTGAATGAGATTCCCGGCCTGGAAAATCCCACCAGCGAAAATATTGCTGTGTGGATCTGGCAGGAGCTGAAACCACTGCTGCCACAACTGAGCCGCATCGAGATTCGTGAAACCTGCACCAGCGGGTGTATATACAGCGGTGCGGAATAGCTGGCAGCTGGTCCGCCGCCTCAGTCTCGAGTTTTAAGACTGTTCTTGATTGCCATAAAGTCCCTGGCGCGGCTGACACAGTCAGCAGCAATCAGCCTGCCCTGCTGGTAGTAACGCACGACAAAACCGTCATCGTGACCAGGGTGCGGCACTCCATCAATCTGTACGTCGTCATACCCGTTTGATAACCCGGCTGACTGCAATTTAATATCATACTGATCAGACCAGAACCAGGGTGTCACCTGATATACTTCCTGTCCGCCATTGATATTGGCCGCGACTATTCGCGACTGGTCGTTGGCATTCTGCACAGACTCTAGCCGCACGCGGCGCTGATACAGTTCGCTGGGGTGGGAAGCACAATCACCCGCTGCATAGACATCCGGGGCGCTGGTTTGGCCATGCGCGTCGACACTGATACCATTCTCGATGGTCAGTCCGGCTTCCTCGGCCAGCTCTGTTTCCGGCACCACCCCAACGCCGATGATCACCAGATCTGCGGCAAATCGTCTTCCATCGGTGCAGGTAACCGACTCCACGCGACCCTGACCATTGATCGCCACTACTTCAGTATTGCAGTAAATTTCAGCATTGTGCTGCTGATGCAACTCAGTGAAGTAACGTGATATCTCAGGACCTGTGACACGCTTTAGCACCCTGTCCTCGCGTTCCAGTACGGTGACATGTTTGCCCAGTTTACGCAGCACGGCCGCCGCCTCCAGCCCTATGTAACCGGCACCGATGATCACGACACGGCCGACAGTATCAAGCTGATCACGTATTTTTATGACATCATTCAGTGTGCGCAGGTAGCAGACTCCATCGAGTCCGTCACCCAGTGGCAATCGAATCGGGCGCGCGCCGGTACACAGCGCCAGTTTGTCGTAGGTGAGCACTTCACCGGTGTCAAGCTGCACGGTTTTTTGGTCCACCTGCAGCGCTTGCACCCGGGTATTCAGTCTCAACGTAATACCCTGGCCAGCATACATGGCCGCCGGGCGCAGCAGAATGTCATCAGGCTGTTTGTCGCCTGCCATCACCGTTTTCGACAGGGGTGGACGGTGATATGGCAACTGAGGCTCATCGCCAATCAGTACAATTTCGCCAGTCCAGCCGGATTTGCGAACCTGCAGCGCTAGCTGTGAGCCGGCATGGCTCGCGCCAATCACTATGCAGCGCCGTGAATCGGTTGAATCTGTCATGCATGACTCCTGCTCTTTAAAACGATATCAGTCGACTTTCCAGTTGATTTCCGGCAACCGGTGATCGGCAAGATAACGGTTGGCGGAAGAAAAATGACGGTTTCCCAGAAACCCTCGGTGCGCCGAGAGCGGTGACGGGTGCGGAGACTGAAGTACCAGATGTCTTTTTCTGTCAATCATTGCGCCCTTGCGCTGTGCATAACTGCCCCACAGCATAAACACCAGGTTCTCACGACGTGCATTGAGCAATGCGACTATCTGATCCGTGAACAGCTCCCAGCCTTTACCCTGATGGGAATTGGCATTGCCTGCCTGTACAGTCAGCACAGCATTGAGCAAGAGGACCCCCTGGTCTGCCCAGGCGCCGAGATTGCCATGAGCCGGAATCTCCAGCCCCAGATCAGCATTTAATTCCTTGTAAATGTTCTGCAGAGAGGGTGGTGTTGCGACGCCACGCTGCACAGAAAAACACAAACCATGCGCCTGCCCCGGGCCATGATAGGGGTCCTGGCCAAGAATGACCACGCGCACCTTGTCAAATGGCGTGGAATTCAGGGCATTGAATATATCCGGACCGGGTGGAAATATCTGTTTGCCCGACTGTTTTTCCTGACGCAGAAACTGACGCAACGCGAGCATGTAGGGCTTGTCAAACTCATCACCCAGCACCTGTTTCCAGGTCGGTTCAAGTTTTATCTCGCGTGCGTCATTGGCAGCCATGGAGCAACAATTAATCCTTCAGCGGACGCATATGCGGGAACAGCAGCACGTCCTTGATGGACGGTGCATCGGTAAACAGCATCACCAATCTGTCAATGCCGATACCTTCACCAGCGGTTGGTGGCATACCGTATTCCAGCGCCGTAATGTAGTCTGCATCGTAGTGCATGGCTTCATCATCGCCAGCGTCTTTCTGCTCTACCTGCTCCCGGAACCGCGCCGCCTGATCCTCGGCATCGTTCAGCTCGGAAAATCCGTTGGCCAGTTCACGGCCGCCGATAATCAATTCAAAGCGGTCTGTCACCTCAGGATTATCATCATTCCGCCGGGCCAGCGGTGAAACTTCAGTCGGATACTCAGTGATGAAGGTTGGCTGCAACAAATGATGCTCAACTTTTTCATCAAAAATTTCCATCATGATGCGCCCCAGGCCCCAGCTTGCCTCTGGCTTGATGCCATACGACAGCGCCAGTGCCGCAGCCGCTTCACGCGATTCCAGTTGAACAGCGCTGACATCCGGGCAGTACTGCAGAATGGAGTCTTTTACCGGCAGGCGGGCAAAGGGTCGGGCGAAATCCAGTTTCAGACCCTGATACTCGATTTCTGTGGTACCCAGAACATCCATGGCAATGCTGCGAAACATGTCTTCAGTAAAATTCATCAGGTCGTGATAATCAGCATAGGCCTGGTAGAATTCCACCATCGTGAACTCGGGGTTGTGTCGTGTCGACAGACCCTCGTTACGAAAGTTGCGATTGATTTCAAACACACGCTCAAACCCGCCTACCACCAGACGCTTCAGATACAGTTCCGGGGCGATCCGCAGGTACATTGTCTGATCCAGCGCATTATGATGAGTCACAAACGGTTTTGCCGTGGCGCCACCGGGGATCACCTGCATCATGGGTGTCTCCACCTCCATGAAGCCATGGCTCTGGAAATAATTACGCATGCTGGTAATGAGTTTTGAACGCAGCATAAATGTGCGACGCGACTCCTCGTTGGCAATCAGATCCACATAACGTTGACGATAACGCACTTCGGTATCCGACAAACCCTTCCACTTGTCGGGCAGTGGCCGCAATGCCTTGGTAAGCAACTGCAAAGACTCCACATTGACAGTCAGTTCGCCCTTGCCAGTACGAAACACTTCACCGTGCACAGCAACAATATCACCCAGATCAAGCGCCTTGATCTCTTCCATCTGTTCTGCCGGAAGCGCCTTATGATTTACATATAACTGCAATGCATCACTGGCATCCTGGATAACAGAGAAGGGTCCGCGCTGACGGATCAGCCGGCCAGCCACTTTCACCTTGCGGGCAATCTTTTCCAGCTCTTCGCGACTGGTGTCAGCATAGTCGGCATGAATGTCTGCTGCCAGCGTATCTCGCCTGAAGTCGTTGGGAAACGCATTGCGTCTGGACTGAATGGCGTGAAGTTTTTCGCGACGTTGGGCGATCAGCTTGTTTTCTTCGTGCGTGCTGGTTGCCTGCTCAGCGCCGGCACCTGTTTGTGTTTGATCGGTGGTAGAACTCATCTGATCACAATCCCATTTTTAAACTGGCTTCAATAAAGCGGTCCAGATCGCCGTCAAGCACGGCGCCGGTGTTGGTGTTTTCCACATTGGTCCGCAGATCCTTGATACGTGACTGGTCCAGCACGTATGAGCGAATCTGACTGCCCCAGCCGATATCCGCCTTGTCAGCTTCAACGGCCTGCGCCTCTTCCTTGCGCTTAAGCTCTTCCATCTCGTACAGCTTGGCCTTTAACTGTTTGATGGCCTGATCCTTGTTCTTGTGTTGTGAACGCTGGTTCTGACATTGCACGACGATGCCGCTTGGTTCGTGCGTCAGGCGGATTGCCGAATCTGTGGTATTAACGTGCTGACCACCCGCCCCGCTGGAACGGAAGGTATCGACTCTGACCTGCGACATGTCCAGTTCAATTTCGATATCGTCGTCAATTTCCGGTGACACAAACACAGACGAAAACGATGTATGACGACGATTCCCCGAATCGTACGGCGATTTTCTTACCAGCCGATGCACACCGGTCTCGGTGCGCAGCCAGCCAAAGGCATATTCGCCGCCAAAATGGATGGTCGCCCCCTTGATACCGGCAACCTCACCCTGCGACACGTCCATCACCTCTACAGTAAATCCCTTGTCCTCACCCCAGCGCATATACATGCGCATCAGCATCTCGGCCCAGTCCTGCGCCTCGGTACCACCGGAGCCGGCCTGAATCTCCAGAAACGCGCTGTTGGCGTCCATCTTGCCGGAGAACATGCGACGAAACTCCAATGCCTGCAGCTCGACCTCCAGCTTGGTCAGTTCCGATGAGACCTCGTTGAACAGCTCTTCGTCGTTTTCCTCCTGCGCCAGTTGCAGCAGTTCCCTGCTGTCGGCCAACCCGCTATACATGCGGTCAATGGTGCCGACAACATTTTCCAGACTGGAGCGCTCGCGACCCAGCTCCTGGGCATATTCGGGTTTGTCCCAGACGGCGGACTCGCCCAGCTCAAGTTCTACTTCGGTGAGACGGTCTTTTTTGGTGTCGTAGTCAAAGATACCCCCTGAGCGTATTGGTTCGCTCGGTGAAGTCTTTGATTTTGTGCAGAAGAGGGCTGATTTCCATGGGTTGTCCTGTGGTCTTGTGCAAGCATGCTCGGTAAAACGGGCATTTTACACCACTGCCGCCCTGTTTACACATCTGCGTCTGAAGTCGCCGGCTTATAGGTTTATAGGCTTGTTAGTACGCTGTAGTACGGCACCGGGGTGGGGGAAGCACCCGCAGCACACGCTTATACCCGTCCATGGGACGCTCGGCGCTCGCCATCTGACCGCCATGGATGGCGGGAATGCCGGGGTAGCAGGAGCATTCACCGGCCATGGCTCGCGACGGAGCTGCAGGTGCTTCCCCCACCCCGGCACCTCTGCATACGTAAACTTTCGGCTACTAAAAACTTCACAAACATCCGGGTCGGCACCATCGAAGGTGTCGGGGTGTGTATGGTGTCAGCGGCACCGTCGCGAGCCAGGGACGGCGAGCGCCGAGCGCCCCACGGACGGGTTCAAGCGGGTGCCGCTGACACCATACACACACCGGCAACCGCGCTACGAAGTGATACCCCCAAACGCGACAATCGAAACAACACAAAGTTAAGCTACAATGGCGCCCATGATGAAACCCACTGATCTGCAAAACGCCAACCTCACCTGGCAGGACGACGGCGCGCCCTACTCCCCCGACTACGACGACGTGTATTTTTCCCGCGAAGGGGGCCTGGCCGAGACACACTACGTTTTTCTGCAGGCCAATCAACTGGTAACGCGCTGGCAGGCACTGGATGCGGAACTGATCGCCAGCGATTCACATGCCGTGTTCACGATTGGCGAACTCGGATTTGGCACCGGACTCAATTTTCTGAGCTGCTGGCGGCTCTGGCAGCAGACCGCTTGCCAGCGACTGCGGTTGCACTATATCAGTTGCGAGAAACACCCGTTGACCCGGGACGCGCTGGGCAAAGCATTGCAGCAGTGGCCGGAACTGGCACAGTTCAGTGAGCAGTTCCTGCGTTTTTATCCGGATCACAGTGCCGGTTATCACCGCCTGCCCCTGCCGGATATCACGCTGGATCTGTATTACGGCGATGCCCTGGCACTGTTGCAACAACAGTCTTCTTGCGACGACAGCAAAACTGCCACACCAAAAGTCATACCAAATGCCAGAACAGACGCCTGGTTTCTGGATGGGTTCACCCCCGCGCATAATCCTGCGCTGTGGAGTGACGAGATTCTGCAACTGATTGCAGACCGCAGCCGCTGCGGCACCACTCTCAGTAGCTATAGCGTGACCGGGCGGGTTGTGCGAAGCCTGCAAGCAGCGGGTTTTACCGTGGAAAAACAAAAGGGTTTTGGACCCAAGCGGGTTATGCTGTTTGCGCAGTTCGCTGGGAGTACAGAACGTAGCCCTGACCGCAAGACCGCCGCGTCAATCGACGGCATGGCCCACCGAGTGCGGCCAGAGACAGCGATTGTAATCGGCGCCGGCCTGGCCGGCAGCACTGTTGCAAGGGCCCTGGCTAATCGCGGTGTACAGGTCACTGTCGTAGATAAAAACGTGGGGATTGCCCAGGGTGCGTCGGGCAACCGGCAGGCTGTAGTGCAAATGCGACTGAACCGGCAGGCCGACACGCACTGGCAATTTCACGTCCACAGCTATCTGTATGCATTGCGTTACTATCAGGCCCTGAGCAATCAGTCAGACAATGCCCTGAACTGGCATCCCTGTGGTGTGCTGACTCTTGACAGCGCCTACACCCATACACGCAAGGCTGCATCGGCCGATGACTATGGCCACTACCCGCCAACCATGCTGCAGTCCGTCACCGCTGCTGACAGCGAAGCTCTGTGCGGCATCCCGCTGCAGGAGGACGGCTTGTTGCAGCCCGGCGGCGGCTGGCTGAACCCGGCTGCATGCTGTCAGCTCTGTCTGGATCACCCTCTGATCACGGTGCGCACCAATACGCATGTGGCAACGCTGACACAATCCACTGACCACCGGTGGCAGGTTATTGATGATCAAGGTCAGCTCACAGGCAGCAGCGATGTGGTGATTATCGCCAACAGCCACGCGGCAGGTGAGCTGGCACAAACTGAACTCTATCCGGTTACAGCGCTGCGTGGCCAGGTCAGTCATGTCAGCCTCACCGCCGCCAGTCAGGCACTCCGATCGGTGGTGTGCTCGGAACGCTACCTGGCCCCCGCTCACGGAGGACTGCATTGCGTCGGCGCCAGCTACGTGAAGCACAGTACCGACGATCAATTGTCAGAAGCAGAACATCGGGAGAATCTGCAAAAGCTGGGTAACATAACCACACAGCTTGGCTTTGATGAACACTCGCCCGCCACCGGCCGGGTGGGTTTCCGTGGCAGTTCACAGGACTACATTCCGCTGGCTGGAGCGGTACCTGATCCGGATTTGCCTGAGTTGCGCTACGGAAGCACGCAGCACACCAGCGCTCCCCCTGTAGAGGCGCGGTTGACCGGGCTCTACATGAGTATTGGTCATGGTTCGCACGGTACTGTGAGTTGCCCTTTGCTGGCTGAACAGGTGGCCAGTCTGGCCTGCGGTGAATACAGTCCGTTGCCGCAACCGCTGGCTGATTGTGTGGATCCGATGCGTTTTATCCGTCGGCTGCGCAAGCGTTTGCGGTGACTGCAGGGTCAGGGTGAAGGGTCGGTCAAGGTGAAGAGTCGGTCAGGATGAGGGCGGGGACAGCGGACCGGCCACCTCCTTCAACCGGTTGCCCGGCGCTGCGGAACTCACCCGGGCAAGCCCGGGCTCAGACAGTCCTCGCGCCCTTCGGGCAACCGGCTGAAGGAGACTGCGTGGCCTGACTGGTCCGCTGTCCCCGCCCTCATCCTGCCCTTGTGCCATTCTGCTGAACCGGTGGCTGTTTCCCGTTTCGTCTACCTCTTCATGCGTTCAGACTCTTACACCGGTGCGCCGTGGGGTGATCGCCAGCCACGGGCAATGGATCCCGCAACCAGTCAGGCCACGCTTATCCCCAACAAATATTTTCGATCCAGCGCGAGGACTGTCTGAGCCCAAAGCCGCGCAGCGGCGACGGCGAGTTCCGCAGCGCCGAAAATATCTGGTGGGGATGTGGCCGGTTGCGGGATCCATTGCCCGTGGCTGGCTCACGTTGTTGTGGAGGCCGGTGCGCTGGATCGGAAATATCTGTTGGGGATAAGCGTGGCCTGATTAACCATAGCTGCACGCCATGATCACTGAGCTTCATTGCCAAGAGGTAATGTTGCGGCTGATGGCAGTGGGTGGGGGGTGGCGGTCCGGACCAGTCAGGCAGCGCTTAACCTTTGGCTGGAAGCCCGATCAAGCGCGAGGATTGTCCGAACTCCGAGCGGCGCAGCCGCGAGGGTGAGTTCCGCAGCGCAGGGCTTTCAACCAAAGGTTGCTGCCGGTCCGGGACGCCACCCCCCACCCACTGCCTGTACCTCCGCACCGGGCCACCAGTTTCAGCCGAAGTATACGCCAAAGGAAGGGCAGCAACCGTCACCGCCGGATCAATCAGGCCACGCCTTCTCCCGGTACGGAGCGCCCGAAAAAGCGTGAGCACTGTCTGAGCTCCGAACGCGAAGCGTGAGGGCGAGTTGCGCAACGCCGGGCGGTTCGGGCCGGGAGGTGGCCGATCCGGCGGTGACGGTTGCTGTCCTGACTGCTCCCGAAAAATCGGGAGAACCCCCACAACTACCTAGCGCTGATAAAACTGCCGCAACGCCCGCGCCAGAAACCAGCCATCATCACTGCCAGCCAGCTCCCGCACCGAATGCATACCAAACGTCGGCACGCCGATATCAATCGTCTCCACACCCAGCCCCGCCGCCGTGATCGGTCCTATGGTACTCCCGCACCCCATATCACTGCGCACCACAAACTCCTGCACCGGAATGTCTGCCTTGTCGCAGACTGCCCGGAACAATGCATTGGTGCGGCTGTTGGTTGCATAACGCTGATTGGCGTTGATCTTGATAACCGGCCCCTTGTTCAACAGCGGCCCATGATTGGCATCGTGCTTTTCCGGAAAATTCGGGTGCAGCCCGTGGGCATTGTCGATAGACAGAAACATCGACTGCCGGGTCATGCGTTCAACGTTTTCCGCCGCGTCTCCGGTACTGAACTGAGCACTGATACGTGCCAGCACCGATCTCAGAAACGGCCCCTGTGCACCGCAGGCCGAGTTGCTGCCGACTTCCTCATGATCATTGCAGACCATCAGCGAGAACTGAGCATTACCGCTCCGTTCAGCGGCCAGTATGGCATCCAGACATATGTAACAGCTAAGCAGGTTGTCCAGTCGGGCCGAGGCAATGAACTCCTCTCGCAGTCCAATCACAGCCGGCGGCTGAGTGTCGTAAAAGTAGAGCTCATGGGCGAGGATTTTTTCAGCATCGCGGATGTCATGCTGCTTTGTCAGGGCATCAGTGATAAACGCCCTGAAATCAAAACTCTCAGGTTCTGTACCGTCCGCCGTCATGATTGGCAGAGCCAGCACCGGCGGCATGTCCTTCTGGGCATTGATCGTCCGATTCTGATTGGCTTCCCGGTCCAGGTGAATGGCCAGGCTAGGCACCGTGGCGATGGCTCTGCGCCAGTTCAGCAGGGCCGAACCCGGCTGTCCATCCGTGCGCTGAAACTCCACCCGGCCGGCCAGAGAGAGATCCCGGTCAAACCAGGGTGCCAGCAGCGCTCCACCATAGATTTCCACAGCAAACTGCAGCGCTGAGGACGACTGCATCACGGCATTGGGTTTCACTTTCAGGCAGGGACTGTCTGTATGCGCACCGGCCATCATGATGCCGGTTTGCGCCGGATCACCCTGCCCGGCGGTGAATGCGATGATGGAGGAACCGTTGCGCTCTACCACGTAGGAACGACCTGGTTTCAGTTGCCAGGCGTCCTTTTCATTAAGCAGTTCAAAACCGGCGGACTCCAGGGTTGCCAGCATGGTGCTGACCGCGTGGAAGGGTGAAGGTGACTGCTGCAGAAACTGCAGCAGTCCATCATTGAACGTATGTTTTTCCACCTGACCTCAGTTGACTTCTATCAGTTCAACATCAAAGATCAAGGCTGAATGCGGAGGAATCGGACCGGAACCGCCGGGACCATAACCCAGCGCTGCCGGGATAAACAGGCGGTAACGATCACCTGGCTTCATCAACTGAAGACCCTCGGTCCAGCCGGGAATCACCTGATTCAGCATGAATTCTGCAGGCTGACCGCGTTCGATGGAGCTGTCAAACACCTCACCATCAATAAAACGGCCTTCATAATGTGCTGTCACCGATGCAGTTGCCGAGGGGGAGACGCCACTGGCGTCGCCACTTTCCAGCACTTCGTACTGCAGGCCGGACTCGGTTGTTGTCACGCCGCTGCGCTGGCCATTTTCAGCCAGAAATGCCTCGCTGGCAGCACGTGCCGCATCGGCATCGGCCTGCTGCTGGTCCATCAACTGCTGCTGAAAAGCCATCAGAGCGCTCATCATCTGCTCTTCAGTCAGTTTTGGTTCGCCCACCACGGTGTCGCGCAGGCCTTCAATAAAAGCATTCAGGTCGATATCGTCGGTCAGACCCTGCATCACCAGATTCTGGCCGATATTCACACCCACGCTGTAGCTGATTTGCATTTTCTGATCAGCCAGATCAACTTCCTGCGCTTGCAGAGGCGCGTTAAACATCAACAGCGAGACTGCCAGGCCAAGGCCTGACGCGCGTAACTTATTCATACGTTTATCCTGTTTAGCTGATTAATATGGCGAGCAGTCTAAACCGACTGGAGAACGATTTCCAGTGGGCAGGCCTGTGGCTTTCAAGCGCCACAGACATAATGTATGCTGGACAGCACATCTGTGCCGCTACTTTCTGCGCATCCACAAGGCGAACGTCATGTTGTGCTCTTCCTCTGATATTGACCAGGCACCAGCTTCATACCGGGGCAACCCGCCATGGTTATTGATCATGGTCCTGCTGACGGCCGTGGTCTGTCTGTCGGGTTGTGCGCGCAAGTACTCTGTCAGCGTCAATCAGCAAGTACTTTATGACCCCAGACCGGGTGCCAGCTCGGTGCGGGTGGCCGACGCTGGTCTGCAAAGCTGCATAAACCTGCTCATGCGCCAGCAGAGCGGCAATGATCCGGCACAGATTGCGGTGATTGCCTGTCCCAATCTGGAGATTTCCGATCTGGCCGGTATCGCGGCATTGAGTTCCCTGCGCTTTATCGATCTGGCCGGCAATGAGCTGAGCAATCTGGATGAACTGCGCCATCTTTCCCGCCTGAGTTCGGTCAATGCGCCGGATAATCAGCTACAGGACATATCGGGCATCATGAACACGGCAACACTGACCAGCGCAGTGCTGACCGGCAATCCTGCCATACCCTGCGACCAGCTGGACGCCCTGCAGGCGCGGCTTGGTCAGAACCTTATCCGTTCGCCACAATGCCTTCGCTGAGCGGTGGCACACCGCTGTGAAAGCGGAACTCTTCATCCGGCGTTTCTATCAAGTGCTGTTCAACGGCTAAAAACGCCTGAACCCGCGGCCCGATGTCATCCGCGGCATATTGCTGCGCCAGCGACAGGTAGTATTGAAAATGCCTTGCCTCAGAGCGCAGCAGGCTGCGGTAGAATTTGGCCAGCTGTTCATCAAGCAGTGGCACCAGCGCTCCGAATCGTTCACAGGATCGCGCTTCAACGATTGCACCGACAATCAGACTGTCAACCAGTACACCATCGCGATCCGTGCGCATTTGTGCCCGCAACGCACCTGCATAACGCGAAGGTCCGATGCGCCGATATTCAATACCACGTTCGGCCATGATGCCGACCACCTGTTCAAAGTGCAGCAACTCCTCACGTGCCAGTTGTGCCATTTTAGTCAGCAGTTCGGTTCGGGCAACATAGCGATACATCAGGGTGACGGCATTGGACGCCGCTTTTTTCTCACAGTTTGCGTGATCAATCAGCAGCAGAGGCTGGTTATCCAGTGCCCACTGCAACCACGCATCAGGTGTCCTGCAAGGCAGGAAGTTCAGGAGTTCATCAATTGCTGTCATCTGCCGGTCCGTCCGTATCGTCTGCATCCTCACCATCTCTGGCCTGTGCCAGCGCGGCAGCGTCCTGCTGCTTGCTGGTGCGGGCGCCAAGAGATTTCAGTCGTTCCGCACGTCCGACCAGATTACCTTTGCCCGTCTTCAGTTTGTTCATCGCCGATTCAAAACTACGCTGACCGGCATCAAGCTTGCGGCCAAGATCATCCATGTCTTCGGCAAAGCCAACAAATTTATCGTATAACGCACCAGCCTGGCGGGCAATTTCCTGAGCATTCCGGCTCTGGTATTCATAACGCCAGATATTGTGAATGGTGCGCAGGGTTGCCAGCAAGGTTGAAGGGCCCACCAGAACAATATTGCGCTCGAAGGCGTGATTAAAAAGTTCAGGGTCATGCTGCAAAGCAACAGAGAATGCCGGTTCAACCGGCATGAACAGCAATACAAAATCCAGTGAGTGCACCTTGGGCAGATTCTGATATTGCTTGTCGCTGAGTTGCCTGATGTGCGTACGCAATGACTGCACGTGAAGTTTCAATGCAACCTTGCGTTCCGCATCATCATCCGAGGAACAGTAACGCTCATATGCGGTCAATGAAACTTTGGCATCAATGATGACCTGCCGGTTATCGGGCAGATGCACCAGCACATCCGGCTGGCTGCGAAGACGGGACTGGCTGGTCGACTCCTGGGCATCATCATGAAAACTTTGCTGGGTTTCATACTCGCGCCCGTCTGTCAGTCCGGACGCCTCAAGAATGGAGCTGAGGATAAACTCACCCCAGGCTCCCTGGGTTTTGCTTTCCCCGCGCAGGGCGCGCGTAAGATTGACCGCATCCTCACCGATGCGGGCATTCAGCAATTGCAGGTTTTTTATTTCTTTTTCCAGGGAAAAACGTTCGCGTGCTTCACGGCTGTAGACATCATCCACTTTCTTCTCAAAACCCGTGATTTTTTCCTGCAGGGGTCGCAGAATCTCCGCCAGACCCAGCCGGCTGGTTTCTGCAAAACGCCGCGACTTTTCGTCCAGTACATCGTTGGCAAGCCCGCGAAACTGTTCACGCAACTGCTCACTCAACTCCGCTCGGGTATGTGATAGCAGATCCAGTTTTTTGAGTGTCTGCTGCTGCTCTTCGTCAAGGCGGGTTTGCAGGCGGACGATTTCTTCCCGATATTTTCTCAGGGCACGCGACTGCCAGACCAGTACCAGCACCACCCCAAGCAGGAAAGCCCCGCCCGCACCAATCAGCGCGTGCAACAAGGGCACTGATTGTGTCACCTGCGCCTCAGATCAGGTTTTCGTTGATGGTACGTATGAGCATACCTTGCTCATACGGCGCCGGTGAACCGTCCACCGTCTCCGCCCTGACACTGACACCCGATCCGGTTTCGGTCACGTGGACGTTGTACTCCCGGGCAGCAGCCTGATTGCTATCGCGGGTAAATACCCGGCGCAAAAACCCCGGCTCATCCTGCCCTTCGTCTCCGCTGAACAATACCCGGTAATAACCGGCTTCACGTTCGGTGGCCAGCACTTCGATATCGGCGTTGTTCAGTGCCTGCCCGACCTGGCTCCAGGCGCGCCCCATGTCCAGCCGCAGTGCAATGCGGGTATCACCGGCCCGGCTGTCATCAATCTGAGCCTTGCCTGTCGCTTCGATACTACCGGCCAGCATGGACACCGACGACGCCCGGTAAATGTCGGTACGATCCGCCAGATACAGGGAGATGGAAGCAAGCACGGTAGTTTCCCGGTCCAGATTCTGGGACTCGTCAGGCCAGGCTACCGGCATACCATCGGGAGTTGTTCCGTCATCCCTGACATGACGCACATAGACTTCAGAGTTACCTGCATGCAACCCGGGCTCCACACGCACCTGATAGCGGTGCCGGACTTCACTGCCTTCCTGCGGCAGCCAGGCGGTTTCCATTGTTCCCGCCACGGCATCCTCTACCGCCAACTGAATGTTTTCAGTGGCCCAGTAGTCCCGCAGCCTGGGCCACACCTGACCCGGTGTAGCACCAATCACAATCCATGCCCGATCGCCAAAGCGCTGGATGACCACCCCTTCGCGAATTCGGGTATCAATCGGTTTGGGAGCCGGTGGCGTCACATACATCGCCCGTTCGCCGGGTGCTTCCGCCGGAATATGATACAGCTCGTCTATGGTGAAACTGTCCAGGCCTGCGGGGATATCCATAGGCGGTGTTATCTGTGCCTCCAGATATTGACCCTGCCGATCACGCAACCAGCCTTCGTCGCCGCCAATACCCAGCCATGAACAGGCCGGCAGCGCGCCTGCCAGCGCAGAGATCACCAACACTTTTGAAATGTGGCGCAATTTACAACAGTCACGTTCAGACAACATGTGCTTTCAACCTGTAGTGTTTAATCGAGCCCGGCATGACGAATCGCTTCACGCAGCGGGATATGGTAAGCCTTGTTAAGTGGCACCAGAGGCAGACGAATACCCTCTTTAATGTAACCGAGTTCGCACAGCGCCCATTTCACCGGCACCGGATTGGATTCCAGAAACAGGGCATTATGCAGACCGGCCAGCCGGGCATTGAGCAGACTGGCTTTTTCGTATTCACCTGCCAGTGCCAGACGACACATTTCATGCATCTGAGCCGGCGCCACGTTAGCTGTTACCGAAATATTTCCTTTTGCGCCAGCCAGAATCAGATCCAGCGCGGTTGCATCATCACCGCTATAGATGGCAATGCGATCGGCACACAGGGAAATGACCTGCTGACCGCGATCCAGATCACCGGTTGCTTCCTTGATGCCAATAATATTTTTCACATCTGCCAGTCGCGAGACGGTTTCCGGCAACAGGTCGCAGCCGGTGCGCGAGGGCACGTTATACAGGATCTGCGGAATATCGACTTCTTCAGCAATCTTTTTAAAGTGCTGATACAGGCCTTCCTGACTCGGTTTGTTGTAATAGGGCGTCACCAGCAGACAGGCATCGGCGCCCTCTTCCCGGGCGGCGCGGGTGTAATAGACCGCCTCTGTGGTCGAGTTGGACCCGGTGCCGGCAATCACCGGTATACGCCCGCCAATGGTTTTGACACAGCGGGCTATGACCGCGCAATGCTCTTCCATGGTCAATGTCGGTGACTCACCGGTTGTGCCACACACAACTACAGCGTCCGTGCCGCTTTCCACATGCCACTCCAGCAAGCGGTCTAACGCCTCGTAGTCAATGTCGCCATAGGGCAACATCGGAGTGACAATGGCAACTATACTGCCCTGAATCATGCATAACCTCATGTTAACTGGGGGTGTTCAGGCTGCAGACTCTATCACACTGCAGCATCCAGACAAAAACCCCGGGATAATTATTTAACCGCTGACTGCTTGACTGCCGGGGGATCAACATCGGGCGCTGGCACATGCGTTGGCCACGCATTGATGATTGCTTTGACCAGAGTCGCCAGCGGAATGGCAAAAAACACCCCTGCCAACCCCCACAGACCACCGAACACAAGTACCGCCGCGATAATGGCAACCGGGTGCAGATTGACTGTTTCCGAGAATATGATGGGGACCAGTACGTTTGCGTCCAGGAGCTGAATAACAGTATAGACAGCCAGTACTGTGAAAAATTCACTGCCAAAACCCCATTGCACATAGGCCACTGCCAGCACCGGGAAAACCACCACACCCACGCCGATGAACGGTATGATCACCGACAACCCCATCAGCACGGCAAGCAATAATGTGTAATTCATGCCCATCACGGTAAAGGCAATATAGCTGACGCCACCTACGATCAGAATCTCCAGCGATTTGCCGCGCACATAATTGGCCACCTGCAGATCCATTTCCTGCCAGATCTTGCGCATCAGCGGACGATGCCGGGGCAGGAGGTTGGCTACCCATTCAACCAGCTTGGTTTTGTCTTTCATCATAAAAAACACCAGCACCGGCACCAGGATGATGAATATGACCCAGGAGAAAATATTTGGCAGGCTGGAAATCGAATAGGAGAGCAGGTACTGGCCAGCCATTGCCAGCTCACCTCGCAGGCTACGAATAAATTCCTGAATCTGCTGCTCGGTAATCAAATTGGGATAATTCTCGGGCAGCACCATCATCAGCGCCTGCCCTTCGCTGATTAGCCTGGGTAACTCATTGATTAATCGTGTTAACTGGGCCCATGCCTGTGGCAATACCAGCAGCAGCGTAGTCATGAAGGCGCTGACAAAAAATGTATACACAATGACCACCGCCAGCAGATAGGATACCCCCAGTCGCAGCAGCGTATTCACCATCCCCTGCAACAGATAGGCAACAATAAGCGCTACAATCAACGGGGCGATAAACGATCCGATGGTCAGCAGTACCAGGATTGAGGCAAGCAGGATCAAGGTAAAAATGACGGCTTCTTCATCGTGAAAATAACGATCAATAAAGACCCGGAAAAACTTTCGCATCGTGTTTCAGCCTTTTTTGATCCAGTATGAGTAGGTATCTGCCTGTTTCTCGAACGCCAGAATCTGATGCCGGCTTTGTTGCACAAAGGCATAAAAATCACGCTCGGAGCCCGGATCTGTGGCGATAACTTTCAACACCTGTGCAGGTGCCAGCGCATTGAGCGCCAATTTTGCCTTCAGCAGCGGCATCGGGCATTCCAGCCCGGTCACATCCAGTTCTTTATCTGCGGTTGTTTCCATGCCCGGCATTTTACCAAGCATTGCAAAGACGTGCATAGCGCTGTCGCTCACTGCGGGACAGATAAAAGGCGCGTGGAATTATTTATGCTAATATCGGTCTAATAGACGGATGCAGTTTATGGATGTATATGCGTAAGTTCCTCAGAATCAGCTCCCTGGCAATGGCCGTGACCCTGGCGTCGCAGGCCGGGCCTGTGCTTGCCCAAAGCCAGTTGCCAACGCTGGGAGACCGTATCTCCGGCATTTTTTCACTGGATGAAGAATACCAGATGGGCCGGGATTTTCTGCGCTCTGTGCGCCGTACAACCCCCACGATCACCGATCCGCTGATCAACGACTATGTCGTCAATTTTACCCATAATCTGGCTGTACACAGTGACTTACAGGATTATCGACTGGCGTTTATTGTCATCGACAGCCCGGCTCTCAATGCGTTTGCCACCCCGGGTGGTGTAATTGGCGTCAATGGCGGCCTGTTTCTCAATGCGCACACCGAAGGTGAATTTGCCTCGGTTATCGCTCACGAAATTGCCCACGTCAGTCAACGCCATTTTGCCCGCAGCATCGAGGATGCACAACGCCGGCGAATTCCGGAGCTGGCTACACTGCTGGCCAGTGTGGTGTTGATGGGCGCCGGCAGCAGTGCCGGCCCCGCCGCCGTCATGGCAGCCCAGGGCCGCTCCATAGAAAATCAATTGCGGTTTTCGCGCCAGAATGAATCCGAGGCGGACCGTATTGGTCTGCGCACCATGGTCAATGCCGGTTACAACCCGGCTGATATGGCAACGCTGTTTGAACGCCTGATGGATATCAGCCGTTTTACCAGTCGGCCTCCCGAATTTCTGTTAAGCCACCCGGTGACTGAAACCCGTATCGCCGATGCACGCAGCCGTGCCAACCGGATACCCTTTCGTGGCGACAGCAATACGCTGGAATATCACCTGATGCGCTCCCGAATCGAAGTTCATTACCAGAACGACAAAAGCAATGCCGTCACTGAATTCAGCAACCGCCTGAACGCCAGTCGCACCGATCTTGAACGCACTACCAACACGTATGCGCTGGCATTGGCATATCTGGACAACAAGCAGTATGAGCTTGCCATGGAGTCTTTGACAAAACTCCTGGCGGCCGACCCGAACCGCATTACGTATGTCGTAACCAGGGCAGACATCCTGACGAAAAGCGGTGATCCGCAGGCTGCCCTGGACTATCTGGATCGACATCTGCGTATCAATCCCAGCAACCATCCGCTGACCATGAGCCAGGTAGATGCGCTGATCGAATTGCGCCGGTATCCGGAGGCAGTCAGCATCATGGAAAGGTTGGCGCAATCGCGGCCTGAAGACCACAATCTGTGGTACCAGATTGCTGAAACCCAGGGAATGGCCGGTGACATCAGCAAAGTGCATCAGGCCCGTGCCGAGTACTTTATTCTTGTGGGTGATTTTCGCAGCGCTCGCGAACAGCTGAATTATGCACTGCGAATCGAGGCCGATCGCGAAACCAATATTCCGCTGATCAGTCGTCTGCGACAACGCATGTCAGAAGTCGAGTTGCTGCAGCGCGCCCAGCAGGGCTGATGTCTGCGTCTAGGCTTTACCCTGAACCGCCAGTTTGTGCTGCACAGAAAAATCCAGCATACGCTGCAAGGGTATCATCGCCTGCCGCGCCAGCTCAGCTTCAACCCGCACTTCGTTGCTGCCGTCACGCAGAGATTCGTACATGGCCTGCAGGGAATTCATGCCCATCCAGGGACAACTGGCACAACTGCGACAGGTCGCGTCGTTGCCGGCGGTCGGCGCTATAATGAAGGTCTTTTCCGGTGCCAGTTGCTGCATCTTGTAGAAAATGCCCTGATCTGTCGCCACGATAAACGTATCATCAGGCAACTCACACGCCGCCTTGATCAGCTGACTGGTCGAGCCGATCACATCAGCCATACTGAGCACCGAGCGGGGCGATTCCGGGTGCGCCAGCACCTTCGCGCGCGGATATAGCGCCTTCATGTCCAGCAGTCCTTTGGCCTTGAACTCCTCATGAACAATACAGGCGGCATCCCAGAGAATCATGTCCGCACCGGTTTTTTCCTGAATATAGTGCCCCAGGTGCCTGTCTGGTGCCCAGAGTATCTTCTTGCCCTGCCCCATCAGATGTTCCACCACATCCAGCGCTATGCTGGAAGTCACCACCCAGTCAGCACGCGCCTTCACAGCTGCGGAGGTATTGGCATACACCACCACGGTGCGATCCGGATGCTGGTCACAGAATGCCGCAAACCTGTCAATCGGACAGGCAATATCCAGAGAGCAGGTCGCTTCGGTTGAAGGCATCAATACGGTCTTGTCCGGACTCAGAATGCTGGCTGTTTCACCCATAAAGCGCACGCCTGCCACTACCAGCACATCGGCGTCACAGTCACGCCCGAAGCGTGCCATTTCAAGCGAATCGGCGACCAGTCCGCCGGTTTCCTCTGCCAGGGATTGTAGCTCGGGTTCGGTGTAATAGTGAGCAACCAGAATTGCATTCTTTTCCTTGAGCAACTTTTTGATGGCATCGCGATAACCCAGACGCTCAGATTCACTGAGGACATGTCGCTCGGGCACAGAGGCAAGGTAATCACGGACCAGTAACGTGTCCGCTGCCAGGCGATCATCTGTGGCGCCGGGGTTTGTTTGCTCATTCAGACTCATAGACATACTCATTCGGTACTGTTTCTGCAGAGGTGCAATGATATCACAGCCACTGCAATGCCGGACCGCTCTGGTTAGAAACACGCTATCTGACTCCATTGAAAAAAATTTTACACCACCTGCATCCAATCGGTCTTGCCGAGGCATCAGACAGATAGTAATAGAGTTTGATAGTTAACCCTGCCATGAGGATCTGATTGTGGATAATGACATACTACCGATTGTACTTTTTATAATTGTTGGCGGTTGCATACTGGTGCCGATCTATCTGCGCTATCTGACCAATATCAAAAAGATGGAAACATTGCTCAAACTGGCTGAAAGTGGTGCCGACATCAAAGCGGATACCGTTAAACTGCTTAGCACCCAGGCAGGTCCGATCAATGACCTGCGCCGCGGAGCCATATTTATAGCCATCAGTCTGCCAATCATCCTGGGACTCAGTCTCGGTCAGAACTACGTGGAAGCTGCTGTATTCGGTGGTATACCCTTGTGTATCGGACTTGCTTATATGATTGTGCTCAAATACGGATACAACATGGTCTCGCGCTCAGCACCCAATTCAGAGGTCGATCCTCAGAGGGACTCTTTCTGACCCAACCGGATCCATCAGGACATGACCCAACGCTGGAGTTCAGCCTGATCCAGAAAGTTCGTTTGCGTGGCGACAGCCAGGCATTCGGACACCTGGTCAGATTGCACCAAAGCAGAGTTCGGGGATTTTTACGCAAACTGACGCGAAATGAAGCGCTGGCTGACGACATTGCGCAGGACGCATTTGTGCTCGCATTCCAGCGACTGGGTCAATTCAGCGGCACAGGCAGTTTCCGCAGCTGGATGCTTAGTATTGCCTATCGATGTTTTTTGCAACACCAGCGGCAACTGAAACGCCGGGACTACCTGACAGACCTGAGCCATCCGGCAGCATTGGGCTGCCAACAGGCTGCGTGTGAAGGCATGGACGCTGTTTACATAGATCTGGAGCGAGCCATGTCACAACTTCAACCCAATCAGGCTGCAGCCATTACCCTGAACCTGAATATGGGATATTCTCATTCCGAGATTTCCGGAATTCTGGACATGCCGCTGGGTACGGTCAAATCACAAATCAAACGGGGACTGACAACCCTCAGGGAACTGATGTCCTCTTCAGGCTGCAATACAACGTCAGAGAAAAAATCATGAGTACCAATAAACACTTGCCGGACGATATTGAGACCCTGTTCAGGACGTTACCGGAGGTTGAGGACAGTGGTTTCAGCAATACTGTCATCAAGCGCACCAGACTCATTCAGCGTCGACATTCTGTGTTGCGTGCACTGGCGGCACTGAGCGTTACCACTCTCGTTCTTTTTGCACTGCCATGGCAGACACTGCTTGTTGCGCTGACCGGCTCAGTGGATTCACTTATACCGTTGTCAGCGGAGCCATTGTTGTTGGCACAGAACTGGAGTCAATGGCTGGAGATGAGCATCAGCTGGCCGGAGCTACAACTGCAACAGGCGCTGATAGTAGCCCTGTTGATGGGGATATTGGGCAGTGTTCTTGCCATGACTATTATTGAAGACTAGCGGCGTATGAGCAACCTGAGACATAGGTTACAGACTATACCGGAGACATAGGTTACACATG
>CAXBER010000016.1:0-55950 GCA_963974875.1 uncultured Pseudohongiella sp.
CCGCAAGCGGCGGCAGGACGCTCGCAAGCTCGCGCCTCTGTGCGCAACGTTAGAGCAGCATGATCCAGCACCATCAGATGAGCTAAGAATTAGAGATGAAGAATAATGAAGAGTGAATCCGTAGCCCTTTTGGTTATAGATATGCAGCAAGGTATGAGTGGCTCGGCTATCGGTGAGCGGAATAACCCCGCGGCCGAAAGTAACATAGAAACGTTGGTAGCTGCGTGGAGGAAGAGCGGATTGCCCATAGTTCACGTTCGTCATATTTCACGCACTCCCGGTTCTCCTTTCTGGCCGGGGCAGCCCGGCGTCGAATTCCAACCGGAATTTTCACCTTTAGACGACGAACACGTTGTGGAGAAAAACGTGCCGGATGCGTTTGTTCATACGGGTCTTGAGCGGTGGCTGCATGTGCGCGATATTCGGAAGGTTGTCATCGTTGGTGTAAGCACCAGTAACTCGATCGAGGCCAGCGCACGCACGGCCAGCTGTCTTGGATTCAGAGTTTTTGTTGTGGAGGATGGTACATTCACCTTCGCCAAGATGGATTACTTTGGTACATGGCGCTCTGCGAGCGAAGTTCATGCCATGTCGCTTGCTAATTTGGATGGAGAATATGCCTCTATCCTCAGTACCGCGCAGGCGTTGTGCTTGCTCTAACAATCAGTTGCAGGCCGACAAAGGGCACTACGCATCTTTTGTGTTACTCGCTGTCGCTCAAACATTAACACAAAAGCTGCTACATACCCGTTGCGGCTAAACTGGGCGTTAGCGCATCCCGCTCGCCGAGGGAGTAGACAAACTTGAATAAGGTTGTACAATTGTACGTATGAATATTGCGGCTGACACAAATATCTTCCTGGCAGTATCTCTGAATGAAGCAGAAAAGCGGCGTATTATTGCTATTACCAAAGATACGTCGATCTTTGCGCCAGAGATACTGCCTTATGAAATAGGTAGTGCATTATCAGCCATGGTAAAGCGCAAGAAGTTGACGAAAGCGCAAGCGCTAGATGCAGAGAAGATAACGAATCTGATCCCGGTCCGACTATTAAGCGTTGACGTCCATGAGTCTTTAAAGATTGCAACAGAAAACAATATCTATGCTTATGACGCGTACTTTCTGCAATGTGCTAAGGCTAACTCACTTCCGTTGCTGACTCTGGATAAACGAATGATGCAGGTTGCTGAGCAGTTGGGCATTCAATTATTGGAGTAACATCATGAAAGTTTTTACGTACTCTGAAGCGAGACAAAATTTATCAAAGCTTTTGTCCATGGCTCAGACAGAAGAGGTTGAAATCAGGCGCAAAGACGGCAGCGTATTTATATTGAAATCGAAGGTCAGTAAAAAAGGCTCGCCGTTTGATGTGCCCGGTGTTACAGCAAGCGTCACGTCTAAAGATATTCTCGACGCTGTTAGTGAATCCAGGCAGCGCTAACAATCTCAAGCAATCGGACGCCGGCTTTGCCGGCGCCGTTGTTGAAGGGGCGTTAGGCGCCCTCCGTTCCCTCAACGGAAGAGAACTCAATGCATATCGCGTTTGTTGAACCAATTTCTCTCAATGCACACGGCATAAGGCTGGTGCCACTCGAACTCAATCATGAAGCGGGCCTGCGGGCCGCCGCTGCGGATGGAGAGTTGTGGAATCTGCGCATCACATCGGTACCAACGCCCGACGAGGCGCGCGGCTACATTGAAAGCGCCTTGCAAGGTCGAGCAGAAGGTCACCGCATTGCATTTGCGGTTATTGAGGAGGAGAGTGGAACGGTGCTTGGCTCCACGAGTTACCACGACATTCTTCCAGCCGTGAAACGATTGGAGATTGGTTACACTTGGTATGCCAAGCGAGTGCAGCGCACGCATGTTAATACCACCTGCAAGCTACTTCTTTTGAGCCACGCTTTTGAATCGTTGGGCTGTAATGTCGTTGGCTGGCGCACCGATAATTTCAACTTCGCCAGTCAGCGTGCGATCGAACGCCTAGGTGCGAAGAAGGACGGCGTCATCAGGGGTAATGTGCTGCGCCGTGACGGCACCATTCGCGATACGGTGATGTATAGTCTACATAGGGGAGAATGGCCTGAGGTTCGCGCACACCTCAACTATCTGTTGAGCAGGCCAGGTCCATAATGATAATGTTTACACGCCCAGTCGGCAATCCGCCCAACAAAGTACTACAGACGGATTAAATCATAGTGTCATGCCTTTTGCTTGCGCAAAAGCCAAGCCACCATGCTTTTACCGCTGAGGAACGGCGTTAGGCAACTTTGGAGAGGACAGTGCAGGAATCTGATTACTTCGAGATGAACCGCGCAGGTTGGGACAGACGTGCAGCAGCCCATTTCGATTCCAATTTTTATAACTTGCCGGGCTTTCTGGCGGGTGAAACCTCTCTTCGTGAAATCGAATTGGCAGAGCTTGGGGATGTGAGCGGTAAATCTTTGCTGCACCTTCAGTGTCACTTTGGCATGGACACGCTGTCATGGGCTCGTAAGGGAGCAATTTGCACTGGCGTTGATCTATCGCCGGTTGCCATTCAGAAGGCTCAGGAGCTGGCTCAGGAACTCAAGTTGAATTCCGAGTTCGTGTGCACTGACGTCTATTCTTTCCAGCGTTCAGGCTCAGCCCCATACGACATCGTGTTTACTTCATACGGCGCACTCTGCTGGCTGCCAGATCTGGACCGATGGGCTGAGGTTGTCGCTGCAAATCTTTCAGTTGGTGGCCGCTTTTATATTGCGGAATTTCATCCTGTTTATGATCTTTTGGCGGGATATTCGTATTTTACCCAAGTGCAACCTGATGTGGATGAAGAAGGTACATACACAGAAAACGGCGCAGATGCGATAGCCAAGCTGGCAACTTGGGCGCATCCAATGTCCAGCGTTATCAACGCATTGCTTAATGTTGGCATTCAGATTGAGCGTGTAAGCGAGTTCCCGTTCAGTCCATACAACTGTTTCGAGGGTATGACTGAGCGTGAGCCGGGTCGCTTTTACCTGAGCCACAAGAGAAACGATGTTCCAATTGTCTACAGCATCACTGGGCGAAAAGTCGCCTGACAAATCGTTGTATTTGACATTTGACCCGCTGCCCATTTTTGCTTCCGCAAAACAGGCATCGCCTTAAATGCCGGTGAGCTCAGACGTTATATGCCAGAGAGCACGAAATCGACAGCAGCGATAATTTCAGATCGGTAATGAATAAGATCGAAAAATTCACGGCCAAGCTGGTTACGATCTATACCAGCCATATCTTGCACCATAGCTGTAAAGCGGTTGCCATTTATATCCAGCACAGGGTTCAGCTTTGAAATGGTGATATTAGCGACTGACTCCGAAGGACTTAGGGGCACCACGATGGTAGTACGCAGTTCGTCGAGCAGGTTGCTTTGGATATCCAACAAAAAAGGGAACTGCTCGCGGCTGGTGGGATTCGGGTTCTGATAGGCAACGAATTGAGCCATCAGAACTTCCTTACAGATTCGCTAAATGTACCATTCTTTTCGACATGGTCGTTATAGGCCTGGATAGCCGAAGCGTTTTCCTCGCGCCATTGGGCCCGCCGCTGTGCACGCAATTGCTCGGTAAGTGCTTGTTCAAGTGTCGCTGATAAATTGATTTTCAGGCTTCTTGCCTGGCTGAGCAAGTCACTGTTTATGCTGACATTAGTCGGTTTTTTCGGTGCTTCAACATTGTATAAATCTGTCATGGTACAAACCTCCGCATAGCTTATGCGCATAGTTTATGCGCATAATAATTGCCGTGCAAGGCATATGACAATTCGATCAACTAAGCGCGCTTTGGGCTTAGCTGCCGCTATCTTGCGGAGCAACTTGATGTTTCTCCAGCCACGTTAAATCGGATTTTGAAACTGCAAAGCGGCGTCAGCCCTGAAATGGCCTTAAGATTGTCCAAGGCGCTGGGACGTACCCTCGAAAGTTGGCTTGCGATGCAGGATGCATACGATCTTTGGCATGCAAGCAAGAGTGTTCGATTAGATCGGGGTAGAACCCGAGAAGAAATGCAGCTACGCGGATTTCTATTAGAATCTGAGTTGGACCGCTATGTGCCTTGATTGCGCCTATCGATAGGGGTACCGTAGTGCCTAATCATTATCGATAGGTGAAGTCACAACGGCAGTCACTCTCAAAGGCATTGATACCACTGTTGCCAGGGAAGAAAGTCGGATGTGAATGTCGTTGACTCTTGGCCTGGCTGTTGTATTTCGCGGGTGACGATCAAGTTTAAAGGATTGTGATGGCAACGGAAAAAATTAACTATATTGAATTACCAGCGACCGATATCGAAGGGACAAAGCGCTTCTTTGCCAAGGCATTCGGTTGGGAGTTTATTGATTACGGTCCTGATTATACGGCGATTTCTGGCGCCGGACTTGACGGTGGTTTCTATAGATCAAACTTGCGTGCTACTACCGATACTGGCAGCGCGCTTGTGGTTCTATATAGCGAGAACCTGGAGTTTTCACTTGCTCGGGTAGAGAGCGCAGACGGCATCATCACAAAACCCATATTTTCCTTTCCGGGTGGTCGCCGCTTCCATTTTACAGATCCAAGCGGTAATGAGTATGCGGTATGGTCAGAATAAAAGATCATGTGGCAAATATCTTTCTTGCAGTATCTCTGAACGAAGCAGGTTAAAATCAGGGCACAAAGATTGCAGCGATAACAATATAAAGAAATCGAACGCTGGCTTTGCCGGCGCCGTTGTTGACGGTCGTTACCTCAACGGGAGTTAGTAAATGAATTGGTTAAAGAGTCAGCAGGGAAAAGCAGAGAATCCTCTAGTGCTTGGAATTGGGGTTGGTATTGCTATTGGAGTTGCGTTAGGCGTGGCGCTTGAAAATTTAGCCCTCGGTATTGGTGTAGGTGTGGCAATTGGTGCTGGCATTGCGACGACTCAAAGTAAAAAGAAAGATGATACTGGTTCTGAAGAGTAAGCTATAAAGCCAGGCGGCGGAACGTCTGTTTGGATTGCCCAATCATGGTGCTTCGGACCTGCGATCTGCGGTTGCACCGCCAATCAAGGGCGTTACGAGTCAACCCCCATCATCAGGCCTGGAGGATTCATCATGAGCATTCGAAAAATCTGCTTCGTTATTTTTTTAAGTCTGTGTGTTGTTGCTCCTTCTGCAATCGCTCAAGTAGCACCGGAGAGGCTATTCCCTATTACGGATGTCGTTCCTGAGTACCCGATTCCAGCGATACGAGATGGTGCGGAAGGCTGGGTATTTGTGCAGTTCACGGTTACTGCTGCCGGCGGAGTTCGGGATGTTCGAGTTAGTGACTCGGAGCCACCCCAGATGTTTGATGAGGCGGCAATCTCTGCCGCTCAGCAATTCAGATTTGAGCCTCAAACAGAGAACGGAAATCCGATAGATGTTTCTGGCGTCGGCTACGTTTTTCGGTTTGATCTTTCTGAGACTGTAAGTTTAACTGCGCCAGAGGGAGCTATCTCGCGAGTAAATGACACCATGCGTCTGCCGCCCATTGAATTAATTTCTTCAGAAGGCTTTATACCCATTGTTGCGGTAGCGCCGAATTACCCTGAACAGGCGTTGGAGCAAGAAGTGGGGGGCTGGGTTATCGTGAGATTTACAGTCACTGAGGAGGGGGATGTTGAAGAGGCCGAAGTTGTTGATGCTGAGCCAGCGGGCCTGTTCGATGCTACTGCACTGCGAGCAGCGCAGGAATTCAGGTACGAGCCCAGGTTGTCGAACGGGCGGGCAGTGAGTGTCAGGGGTGTCTATCACATGTTTAAGTTTCGTCCATCAACGTGATTTGTGTACCAAAGACTCATAACAAACGGCTGTTGTCGCCTTGGGGGCTGGGACAGCCTTTGCGGCTACAGGCCCGCCGCAAAGCCGGGCGTTTTCCAGAATGAACCAGGACATGGATGAGCTGAAAAGCCTTATCACCAGGTGAAATGTATGCGGTCGCCATTCAGCTTTACACTACAATTTCAAATCACTACTTTCGTATCAATCCGAAAATCATTCACCAGAATACTGGTAAGTCGTATGAAACAGCTATCTTTAATCTTAGCCCTTACAGTAAGTCTCTTATTCACATCAGGTTCTGCATTCGCAGCTGAGCCATCCAAGGAGAACAACATGCAAAAAGTCCTGGGCATTGGTGGCCTGTTCTTTAGATCCGAGAATCCCGAGCGTCTTGCCAAGTGGTACGAGACACATTTGGGGATCTCGCTTGTGCCAACAAGTTACGACCAGAGGCCTTGGCATCAAGATGCAGGGCCTACCGTGTTTGCCCCGTTTGAACAGGATACAACTTACTTCGGGAATTCCGAAAAAAGCTGGATGATCAATTTCCGGGTGGCGGATCTCACAGCAATGATTGCTCAGCTCCGCACGGCTGGCATTACAGTTGAAGAGCCACAAAGCCATCCTAACGGCGAATTTGCCCGACTCCATGACCCGGAAGGCAATCCGATTGAACTCTGGGAGCCCAGAGAGCCAGAATGATTCATTCCTTTATGAATTTTGGTTGTTTAAATGAAAAACTGGAAACTATTGCCTAAAATTGAGAGTGTATCCAAGTATGTTGAGTGCTATTGGTTTTTGGAAAAAGAGGCAGATGACCGTAGCAACATCTTTCCCAGGCTTAATCCAGATCCTTCTCCTCATTTAATCATTGCCAATATAAATCGTACGTACCAGTATGCTCATGGATCAACATCCCAGTCTGTTAACGGAGATCATTGGATCTTTCCCCACCTAAAAACGTTTACTATGGATCACTCGGATCCATTTCGGATTGTTGGGATAAAATTCAGAGTAGGGGCGCTTTATTCTTTAAATCTAACTGATCCTGGATCTAACCTGGATAAGGTTCAGTCTATTGACATCAATAGGTTACCTGGTTTGGAGGCGTTTAGCTCAGAGCAGATGATAAATAACGCTGTAGAGCGGAAAGAGCAAGCATGCAATACACTTGATGAAATACTCTCTCCATGGTTCCTGACTGGTCACGAAGACAAGCATAGTGATTTGGTTCGCCAAATACTACCATTGCTTGGCGATACAGCCATAACTGACATCGGTAAAAAACTGCATCGATCACAGCGTACTGTTGAACGTAGTTTTGTTAGAGTGACAGGCCTGACTATGAAACAAGTCCACTCAATGATTCGTTTAGAGGAAATTCTTAACTATTTGTATCATCTTAATGAAGAAGATATTGACTGGGTTGATGTTGCCAGCCGGTATGCCTTCAGCGATCAGCCGCACTTGATTCGCCATCTAAAGAGCTCCATCGGTAGCACACCTGCTGTGTATGCACAAAAACGAGATCTAACTATAGATGTCTACGGGAATTTTGAATTTGGCTAAAAACTGTCGCTTTTCTTCAATCAATTCTGGTAGATGCGCACTAGAATCGCCGCTGTCAGTTATCGAAAGCAGGAAGAACGATGAAAGTAAAAATTCGCCAGTATATGGATTCAGATCTGGATGCGGTGCTTGATTCATGGGAGGTAGCAACACGAATGGCTCATGAATTTATGACCGATGAATTCATTGCGCAAGAGCGCAAGAATGTCGCTGATATTTACATTCCTAACACAGATACGTGGGTTGCAGAAGTAGACGGTAAGGTACAAGGCTTTATAGCGCTCATGGGTAATGAAGTTGGCGCGATATTTATTCAGCCTCATTGCCACGGCAGGGGGGTGGGTAAAGCGCTAATGGATAAAGCACAAAAATTGCATGGGGACCTTGAGGTTGAGGTGTTCAAAGAAAATGCCATTGGACGTAAATTTTACATCCGCTATGGTTTTGAGCATTTAGAAGATAAGCTGCATGAACCAACAGGGCAGCAATTGCTGCGACTGAAGTTTATTGCCAATAAACCCTGAGTTCTGGCGAACTGGCGTACTTGCATCGTCTGTTTCACCCAAAACGTGGCGTCCATCAGCCGCGAATTTTTACTTTCTTTGCTCCCGCCTGTTAATACTTTCTCGCCGCCATCGTCTGAGTTTATATGGGAGACCTCGCTATCACACAATTCGATTCGCCAGAAAACGATGCTAATCGGGAGATGCCTGACATTGATGCGCTTTTCAATGCCCATCATCAACAGGTATTCCGTGCAGCGTACCGAGTTACTGGCAGTTTGCAGGACGCGGAAGATATTCTGCAGTCGGTTTTCCTGCGACTACTTGCGGACAGAGAATCGGCAGCTCTGGGCGAGAATCCTGCCGCCTATCTCTGTCGTACGGCCATCAATGCCAGCATCGACCTGCTCCGCGCCAGGGTTCGCACTCAACACGAAAGTCTGATTGAAGAAGAACACGTTGCCACTCGGGGTCATGCCGAGACGATGTTGCGCCAGTCCGAACTGCGGCAGGGGCTACGCAAGGCAATGCTTACGCTGGATGGTATGACGGCCGAAGTCTTCGCCCTGCGATATTTCGAAGACTTCAGTAACGCCGAGATTGCCAGAATACTGAATACCACATCCAGCAGTGTTGGCGTGACCCTGCACAGGGCGCGCATACGCATGCAGGAAATCCTGGTTGAATTCGAAGGAGACAGCCAATGAAAGCTTACGATGAGAAGACTGAACTGCTTGAAGCTGCCATTGAGGCCATGCGGAATGACACACCTTCCGCCGCAGAGGAGTCCGATGCCGTGGCGCGTGTGCGGGCGCAAATTGACGCGCGCTCCGCAGCGGTCACACACCCCGCATTCAGCAGTTGGCAGAAAAATATACCGGACGTCCAGGCTGCCAAAGCGGCCAGCTGGAATTCTATCGAGGATTACATCGCCGCTATTCCCGCCTATCTGTCTGGCCAATTGTCGCCGGCCCAGGCGACACTGTTTGAGGAAGAGGCGCGTCAGTCTATTCCTTTGCGTCGCGCTTTGAACGAGGCGCGGGGGCGCGTGCAGACACATGCCTCGGTTGCTGCCAGGTCAGGTAGCATGGTGCGGATGCGTTGGCTGGCAGCAGTTGCTACTGTCGCTGCCATAGCATTAGCCGTGGTGCTGGTGATTCCCCAACTTCCTTCGCGCGATCAATCCCGGCTTGCGCAGATAAATACTGTGCAGGGCGAGCTCTATCAAATCGTCAACGGCGGTCTGGAAAAGCTGACACCGGGCACCTGGATTGACGGTCGCCAGCGAATTCGCTCTGGCCACAACAGCATGGCCATGATCGTTCTTGATGATGGTTCGCGTATCGAATTGGATGAGCGCTCCGAGCTGAGCATGACACGACGCGGCGCGGGCAATCGCATTGATGTCTCGCGCGGGCGCATCTTCGTGGAGGCTTCGCCACAAGGGTCGGGAACGCTGGATGTGTTTACCGATGAATTCGAGGTTTCAGTGACAGGGACTATATTCGAGGTGGCGCACGGCGCCAAAGGATCACGCGTAGCGGTCATCGAGGGTTCGGTCAATGTATCGCTGCGTGGCAATACAACCAGTCTGGCGCCGGGTGATGTGATGGGTTCCCGTGCCGATTATCTGGCTCGCAATATCGCTGAGGAAATCTCCTGGAGCGAGAACGCTGATCAATACATTGCCATGCTGCAGGAGGTCGCTTCGCTGCAGCAGGATCTGGCCGCAGTCATGGCTGTACCGCCCCGTTATTCCACACGTCTGCTCGACCTGGCGCCCGCGAGCACCGCTATCTATGTTGCCGTGCCCAATGCCCCGGAAAAAGCGGCTGAGATTTATGAAGTCATTCGTGCACGCATGCAGTCAAGCCAGATACTTGGCGATGTGTGGAATGATTTCGAGCAGCAGGCTGAGTCCCGGTATCTGGACGAAATGATGATCTGGATGCGCGAGATCGGCTACGCACTGGGTGAGGAGACTGTTTTTGCCATGACCATGGTGGGCACAGGTGATGCAGCGACTGCGCTGCCCGTAGTGCTTTCGGAAGTGGATGCTGACAGTTTCGCTGCCTCCTTTAACGACCAGCTTGAACTGGTTCGCCACGCGCTTGCCGCCGCGGGACATAACGAAGAACTTCCGATTAACCTGATTTATCACCCGACAGAGGCGAGGGACGAACAGTTATCCATACTCTTGTATCAAGACCTGCTCGTGGCGACAACCGATGCAGCGCTGATGGCTCAAATGTATGAAAACATGCAGTTCGGCAGCAGCACTTTCACGGAAACTGTTTTGCACGAGATGTTGCAGGCCAGCTATGAGCAGGGCACGGAGATTCTGGGAGCTGCGTACATCCCAAGCCTGCTTTCAGCCTCAGGGGAGGATCTGGAGGCGATTGAGTCAACCGGTCTGCATAACGCCGAAGTTCTGGTCGCGCAGTACCAACGCAGTGGCAATGGTGCAGTGCTGACGGCCGATCTGCTTTTCTCCGGCCCACGCACAGGTGCCATGTCATTGCTGGCCACCCCAGGGCCCATGGGATCACTGGAGTTCTTCTCCACCGATACAACGGTCGTTGCCGCGCTGCTATCGCGTGATCCGGGCGATATTCTGGATGAATTCGACACGCTCTTCGCAACGGCTGGGTCAGAGATTGAAGTTGAGTTGCAACTGTTCTACAACCTCATGGCAACTCTGGGAGGTGAAATCGCCATTGGACTCGATGGGCCGGTGTTGCCTACTCCGGCGTGGAAGGCGGTTATCGAAGCATATGACGCCGCAGGTTTGCAGGCGAGTATTGAGGCATCCGTCGCTCGCTTCAATGCGGTTTCAGCGGCTGAAGGTATATCTTTGGCGCTGGCCCCGTCCAATGTCAGTGGCTACAGCGGGTATCAGGTCAGTCTGGCTGTGGATGCGACTGTCACGGACGAAGCGCTCAATATTGATTCCACTGGGTTCCAATACGCCTACGTGGATGGCTACCTGGTTGCCGCACCCAATGCAGCACTGGTGGCCAGAGCAATCGGCGTTTATCAGAGTGGTTCATCTCTGCCGACGGCTGCGGAATATCGCGAACTTATGCTGCGCGATGGCTATCTGGATTTCTCCGCAGTCTATTTCAGCCGGCTCGGCGAGTTGCTGGATAGCTTGATGCAGCGACTGCCTGCCACTGTCACCGCCGAACAGCAGGCCGCAATTGCGTCGCTTAACATTGAGGTCGGCCCCTCAATGACCAGCGTGCTGGCATTGCCGGACAGAATGCGGATCACCCGCACAGGCGGCAGCGACCTGACCTTGCAACTGTTCTCAAATCTCGCTTTACTACAGCCTCTGCTGGATAACCTACAGGAGCCCGACGCGGCCGTATATTAAAGTGCTTTCTTCTGTCAAAGATGTGCCAGTTGCCAACGATGTGCCCGTCATCGAACTGGATAAGCTGTGCGTCAACTTTGACCGGCCCGTCCTGAACGGACTCTCGGCACAGATGCACGGCCACTGCATCGGCCTGCTCGGTCCCAATGGTGCCGGTAAGACGACGTTGCTCAATACGCTGTTGGGCTTTTACAAACCCTCTTCGGGTAAAGCGGCAATCCTTGGGCATGACCTCGGCAGTGGCAATCGTGCGGTACGCTCTTTGATTGGTTACATGCCAGAGCGCGACGCTTTCATCGCCGGCATGACCGGCATTCGCTTTGTACGCATGATGGGCGAGTTATCTGGTCTGAGTTCCCGAGCTGCATTGGAACGGGCTCATGAGGTTTTCTTCTATGTGGGGCTCGGAGAAGCCCGTTACCGCAACGTCGAAACCTATTCTCTTGGCATGAAGCAACTGGCCAAGCTCGCGCAGGCTATTGCCCATGGCCCGAAGTTGTTGTTCCTCGACGAACCCACTAATGGCCTGGACCCACCTGCCCGTGCGCGCATGTTGCAATTAATTCGCGAAATTCGCGATTCGGGTGATACGCATATCGTGATAGCCTCGCATCTGTTGCAGGACATCGAATCCTGTTGTGATGAAGTGCTGGTGCTCAAAGAGGGGCGCATCGCCAAATACTGCAACCTGGAACAAGAGCGACAAAGCAATCGTCAGTTTCTGCTGTTACAGATCCGTGGCAACGAGTCCGCTTTCGTGGACGGACTGCGCGCACTTGGTTGCGAAGTAGCCTTGCCCAACCGCCGTCGAATCAAGGTGATTATTCCGGAGCAACTGCAGGTGCGCGATCTCTATATGCTGGCGGATCAGATTGGCGTGCAGATCCGCAACATGGACTATAAACGGGACTCGCTGGAAGACATTTTTCTGCGTGCAATGGACGACTGATACCCATGACGATTTTCCAAAAGGCTTACCGGGGTTATGACGGTGCGATTACTGCGCCGCTGGAACGGATGCTGGTCATTTTTCGCTATGGTCTGGCCGACGTCTTTCGTTCACGCCTGTTTGTGGCATTCTTCGCCATCTGCTTTTTACCCTCGATTGGCCTGATGTGTTTGTTGTATGTTTTCCACAACCTGGATTTGCTGCTGCAACTGAATGTGGATCTGGACGACCTCATCACCATTAATGGCGAATTCTTCTATTTCTTTATGCAGGTTCCCCATGTTGTCATGCTCTTTGCGCTTGTTGTTGCCATAGGGCCGACTATGATCTCACCAGACCTGCGCAACAATGCGATGCCGCTGTACCTGTCTCGCTCACTCAGCAAATTTCATTACATCGCTGGCAAGGGGATGGTGTTGCTGGTGCTCGGCTCTGTTGTCACGTGGGTGCCAGGCCTCATGCTTATATTGCTACAGGGCTATCTGGGCGAGAGTGACTGGCTCAACGAACATGCACATCTATTGCTTGCTGCGCCGGTTTCTTCCCTGATCTGGCTTGTCAGTCTGACCCTTGTTGCGTTTGCCGTGTCTGCCTTTGTCAAGTGGAAGGCGCTGGCGCGCATGGTTTTTTTTGGGGTGTTTTTCATTGGTTCCGCATTGGGCGCTGTGATCGACGAAATTTTCGGCGGCTGGGCGGGCGACACGGTGAACCCGATTGTTGCACTGGAAATTCTGGCGTCAGAGTTTTATGGAATTACCAGTCCGGCTCACAATGCGGAAAATATTCCGTTGTGGGGAGCAGCGGTGGTCTTTCTGGTAGTCACGCTGACGGCAACCGTTGCGCTCACTCGTCGTATTCGCGCATTTCAGGTGGTGTCATGAAGCCAATGACGGTGCATCTGGAGCAGACAAAGGCAGAACGCAAAATAGAGCTAACGGATATTTCCAAGTTCTACGGCGATATCCTGGGCGTCAATCGTGTGAGCCTGAAGATTGAGCCGGGTATCACTGGTGTGGTAGGGCCTAACGGCGCTGGCAAGTCGACGTTGATGAACCTGATCGCTGGGCTGGTGCGTCCGACTGCCGGCACTCTGCATGTCTGTGGAACAACGCCAGCCATACCGGAGCAATTCTATCGGCAGATCGGTTACTGCACGCAGTACGATTCGTTTCCGGCCGGCATCACAGGCTACGATTTTATCCGCAATAACTTGCTTGTACATGGCTACGGCAGGTCGGGTGCTGCTGCTCTGACCGTGATGATGCTGGAAAAGGTAAACCTGACGGATGCTGCCCGGCGTCCGGTAGAGGGGTACAGCAAAGGCATGCGCCAGCGTATCAAGCTGGCTCAGGCAATCGCTCACCAGCCCGGCGTCCTGATTCTGGACGAACCACTCAATGGTCTGGACCCCATGGCGCGAGCCCAGGTGATCGATCTGTTTCGCGAGTACGCCGAGGCGGGCAGGATCGTGATGATCTCGAGCCAGATATTGCATGAAGTGGATCTGATCTCGGACCGCGTGGTGTTACTGAATAGCGGCTATCTGGTCGCCGCCGGTGATCTGACCAATATCCAGAGCGAAACGGGAGAACCCATGAAGATTTTCATCCGCAGCAGCGATGCAGGCGCCATCGCTGGGCGGGTGTTTGATCTTCAGGACGTGGTGGAAGCCCAGTTGCATTACGATGGCGGCGGCCTTTTCGTGCGCTCACGCAATGTCGATGCATTCTTTCTTGCGTTCAACCGCCAGGTGATCGACGAAGGCTGGCAAATCGAATCCATGGGTCCCGCCGATGAGACCGTCGAGGCAATCTACCAGCATCTGATCGTAGAGCAGCAGGTGGTCACATGAATAACGGGGATAATAATGCGACACCAATAACCGTGCCAGTATCGGCCAGTGGCGTATCGCTCTGGCTACGACAAGGAATCGCAATTTTCAGCATTGAGTCAGCCCGAATTCTGTTCTCGCGAAGGGCACTGCCTGCTTGCATCCTGGCGCTGTTGCCAATTCTGGTCTTTGCCAGCGCAGTATATGGGTCGATTCTGCAAGGCGATTCTGTGTTTGGGACCATTGAGAATGGCCGGCGTGCCTTTGGCTTTATCTTTTCCTCTTTGATACTGGGTGCCGTGATTTTCCTGGGTAGCGCCGGCATATTCACCACGCTGTTCCGGGGAGAAATTCTCGAGCGCAGCATCCACTACTATCTGTTGACGCCCGTACGTCGGGAAGTGTTGATCGCGGGAAAATTCCTGGCAGGCCTTGCTTGTGCGTTCCTGCTGTTCGGGCTGAGTACTGTGGCATCTTTCCTGCTGATGTATCTCACCCACGGGACGGGACCGCTTTTTACGGATTTGAACAATGGCATCGTTCTGCAACAATCAGGTCAGTATCTGGGCATCACGCTGTTGGCCTGCATGGGCTATGGTGCCATCTTCATGACAACCGGGTTGCTGTTCCGCAACCCTTTGATCCCGGTTGTGGTGATTGCAGGGTGGGAATTTATTCACTTTGTACTGCCACCAGCACTGAAAATATTCAGTGTGATTTATTACTTGAAGGGCCTTTTGCCCATCCCGATGGATGAAGGCAGTCTGGCGATCATCGTTGCACCACCACCGCTATGGGTGTCTATCGTCGGGATGCTTGTATTAAGCAGCGTGGCGTTGGCTGCTGCGGTGGTAGTATTGAAAAAGATGGAGCTTCGTTATACAGAAGAGTGAATGTCTTCCTCGTTCTGGCGACTTATACGAGTTCTACCCCGATTAGACGGACACGTCAGGAAAGCCTCATACTGGATAACAGGTGTGCTTATATCCGCTTCATCGGAACTCACAAGCCGTACAATGAAATTGATGCTCAGACAAATTGAGGTGCCCAATGGAAATTCGCCCGATTAAAACAAAAGCTGATAACAAGGCTACTTACTTTGGTTCATGTCTGTGTGGCACTGCGAAATTTGAAATCCAAGGTGAGTTTGACTGCTTTTACCTTTGTCACTGTCAGCATTGCCAAAAGGACACCGGGTCTGCTCACGCAGCAAATTTATTTTCACAGTCAGCTAAATTGATCTGGTTGTCGGGTTCGGATTCTGTGACTACGTTTACGCTGCCAGGTACTCGCCACAACAAAAGTTTTTGTCAGTTTTGCGGTTCAGCATTGCCGGGCACTCATGATACAGATCTGCTCGTCATTCCCGCCGGGTGTTTGGACACGGACGTCTGCATGTCGCCAACAGCGCATATCTTTACATCCAGCAAGGCTGATTGGGATAGCGGGTTAGAGGCGCTACCGAAGTTCAAGGGGCTACCGTCCTGATCACATTCGACTCGCGCCGGTTGGCTCAATCTTTAGGCGACAGGGAGAATATATGCCAGGTTCAAGAAAAGACCAAGTACTTCGAGTGCTTAGGATTGTCATGCCCATCGTGGCTATTTCCATTACCATTGTAATTGCCCCTTTGGATCTGGTGCCTCCCTGGATTGCACCATTACCGGATACGGTGCAAGAACAGATTGAGGATGCAGCTGATCAGGGGTTGGATGGCATCATCGTCTATGTCGATCAGGCGGGAAGGGCGCCACAGTTTTATGCGGCTGGCTGGAAGAATAAATTGACCGGGGAGCCGGCTGACCCACACGCATTATTCAGAATTGGCAGTATCAGCAAACTGTATATCGCCACGGCCGTTGCCAAACTGGTCAACAACGGGACTCTGTCTCTGGATGAACCCCTTGCGGACTATCTGCCCGCGCTTGCCGGGGAGGTTGACTATGCCGACCGGATTACTCTGCGCATGATGGTGCAGCATCGCAGTGGCATTCCAAATTTCACGGATGATGAAGAATGGGATTGGTTCGCTTCGCAGACAGACATCAACAAGGCTCTGGAACTGGTTCTGGGTGAACCCGCGGATTTTGAACCTGACGCGCGCTACAGTTACTCCAATACAAACTATCTGCTGATCGGTCGTATCCTGGATAACGTGTTGGGCTACAGCCATCACCAATATATCGCTGAAGAGATATTGACGCCTCTCGGGCTAACGAATACCTTCAGTTTGCTCAGCCAGGTGGAATACGACGATGTTGCCAGTGGGTACTGGTATGAATATGCCGATGATCTCAGGGAGATTGATCATGTCATCCCTGGTGGATCCATGATCGCTACGGCTCAGGACGTCGGAATCTTCCTGAGATCATTGCATGATGGCTCATTGCTTAGTGACGACGAGCAGGCAATCTACTCCTCCATATACGAATACGGACATACCGGCTGGGTGCCGGGATACTCCAGTATCGCCCGCTATCATGAGGACATTGATAGTGTTGTCGTTCAGTTTGTGAGTACAACTGGCGGAGACACCTGGGGGGTAGCAAACGTAATCGGCGGAAAGGCGACGGGCGTGTCGAGTATCATCTATAACCGCATTGTCCGAATTCTACACAGACAATAAATTGAGTTGTCTATATGTCTGAATAGTGCGAACAATGCGGAGACACTCCAACTTTACTCTGCGTCGTTTTCCTCCACCCCACCAAGCCAGCCGGCGCGGATTCGGCGCTTCAGCTCACTGGCATCCTCATCCACCTCAAGCTCGAAATCACCTCGCACCGGATTCAGTGTCACCGGCATGGTCTTCAATATGCCATCGCGAAACAGCGTGAACTCAACCTCATCGCCGGGGCTGTAGCGCCGGAGCAGGGCATTCAGGTTGCTGCCAATGCGGACCCCATCCATGGCCATCAATTCATCGCCGGCGTTGATGCCGGCGCGCCATGCGGCCCCATCCAGGCGGGGAGAAAACACCACCGGGGGATTGCCGCGCAGTGATGCATCCAGTGACACCTGGACCGGATCTTCACTGGTATCCTCACGGTCCATCACCCAGCCTATCGACTGCAGTGCGTCGGCCAGCGGCAGTGGCTGCGTGTCGTATACCCAGCCGTCCAGTTGTTCTGCCAGTGCGTCACCGCCGGCGGCTGCCAGCCGCTCGCGAAAATCGGCATAAGTGAAACCGCCGCCTCCGAGCGGAAAGTCGTCATACAGTGACGTCATGACGGTATCCAGGCTGCGGTCACCGTCGCTTGTCCGGCGGATCTCCAGATCGAGTACCAGGCCCAGCAGCCCACCCTGGCTGTAAAAGGACACCGTACGGTTGGGTTTGTCCGCGGCACGGTCGGCGCCGCGGTGAAAGCCCTTGGTCCAGGCTTCGAAACTGGCGCGCGCCAGCGTGTCCTGATTGTAGCCGGGGGCATCCACCACGCTGCTGATGGCATCGGCCAGCTGGTCACGATAATCGTCTAGGGGTACCAGTCCCGCGCGGACCGGCAGCAGTTGATCGTAATAGCTGGTCAGGCCTTCGGCGACCCAGAGCAGTTCCGTGTAATTGATATTCTGGTAGTCATACCGGTCGATAGCCGCCGGCCGAAAGCGCTTGACGTTCCAGGTGTGAAAAAACTCATGGGCCATCAGTCCCAGGAACCCCTGCCAGCGGTCCTCGTCCCAGAACGCGCGCGGGTCGGTATGCACCAGCGTGCTATTGTAGTACTCGGTACCCCCGCCCAGTCCGTCGCCGCTGTGCAACATGAACAGATAATAGTCTGTCGGCAAGCCAGTGTCAGAGTCGGCAAACACCTCGGCTGTTGCTGTCACCAGGGCACTCATGTCACGAGTGAGTCGCTCCTCATCACCATCCCAGATGCCGTGGATCATAAAATCTATATTCATGCCAGCGGCCTCAAAGGAGACCAGATCGAAGGTGCCGGCCTCAATCGGTGAGTCCACCAGCCGATCATAATGCGGCGCCACAAAGCGACCGGAATCCGGTTGTTCCATGCCGCTGGCAGCCTGCCAGCCGTCTGGCAGATCGATGGTGAGTTCTACGGGCTGATCGCGCAACTGATCAGCATACACAAACACCGCGGCCGGATTCAGAAAGGCATGTTCGGTATCAACGTGGCGGGTGCGATCGGACAGACTGTCCGCATAAACACGGTAGCGAACCACGACGTCTCCGGCGCCCGAATCGGGCCTGCTGACGCGCCAGGAAGACTTTGCGGTCTGCTCGAAGGCCAGGGCTTCGCCATTTTCATCGTTTACTTCCAGGCCGGAAACTGTGCCAACAAAGTCCAGTACCAGATACAGGCCGGAGCGCCAGACGGGCAGGTGAAAATCCAGCGTGTCGCCGGTCACGTCACTGAATCGTGCTTCGATGTTCACCTGTTGCATGGCGCGCTCGGACAGGTCCACCCGGTAACTGGTTTCTGCGGCGCTCACTGTGCAGCTCAGGCAAATCAATACGACTGACAGCAGGGCCGTCGTCAGAGTTTGTCGGCCATGGCTGGCACGTGCTTGCTTGACTCTCATAAACTATCCTCCGAAGGATAGAGAGGATAACCCAAAATCTGGTATTCATGCACGGCTCGAGCGATTTATTGACTCTCTGCTTGGCTAACGTTGGGTTTGGGCCGTGCCCCGGAGCCCTATAGACAGCCGGCAGAAACGCATAGTTAATTGTGTCGGGTATATTCATCAACGTTCCACTCCTTCAAATAAGGAAGTTCAGATGTTTCGGATAACTATGTGTGCCTGTTTACTGCTGAGTGGCTGCGCTGACCGGGAAACCTGTTTTAGCCCTGACTTTGGTCAAGAAAATTCAATCCGGTTAATTTCCATGCTTGAGCAAGGTGAAACCGATGCGCTTGAAGTCATACACGATGGTAATCTGGTCGCTTCCATAGGGGCTGTCAGGGTTAAAACGAATGTAGCCTCGGTACGCAAAAGCCTGATCAGTGGCCTGATCGGGATCGCCATCGAAAAAGGTCTTATTGACCCGGGGTCGACGCTGGAGGAGCTGGGTATCGATGAGAGATCGACACCGCTGTCACCCATGGAGGCAAGCGCTACCGTACTTGATCTGCTCAAAGCACGATCCGGTGTATACCTGCCGTCTATCGGCGAAAGTGGCGGGATGATAGAACGTCGGCCGGCGCGAGGCAGTTCGGCGCCTGGCGAAGTGTTTTACTACAACAACTGGGATTTCAACGTGCTGGGTTCAATTTTTGAGAATGAAACCGGCTTGGATCTGGGTGTTGCATTTAATGAGTGGATCGCGGCGCCGCTGGGTATGCAGGACTTCCAACCAGGAGATGTCCGCTATCAGGAAGCGGCATATACAGATCACAGGATGTACAGGTTTTACATGTCTGCTCGGGATCTCGCGCGTTTCGGATCGCTTTATGTGAACGAAGGTCGCTGGCAGGATGTGCAGATTATTCCGTCATACTGGATCGGCCAGACATTGACCAAGTATTCCGGGGTGCCATATAGCTCATATGTGGATGGGTATGGCTACTTGTGGTGGATTGATTCCGAGGGCGGGCGCTACTGGGCTGAGGGCTCCGGAGGTCAATATCTGATGATCGATCGGGTGAATAAGCTGGTAATGGTGACGTTAAACGACCGCGACCTGAAGTTGTTCAATTTCAGGCTTCACAATCCAATGGTGGCAGCGGCTACGTTCGAGGAGGTGGATGGTCTCTGGAACCAGGTGTCAGAGGCAGTAAGTCAACGTGGTGGTGCTGCCGCAACACGATAGCGCTAGCTGTGTCTCCTGAGTATCAGATTGCAATTTATAAAGAAATTCGTGAGTCCTTATAGATGCCACTCCTCGTGATGTGGAATGCATGATGGAGGTAGCTCGCAACAGCGTTTACTGGACGACACTATGCAGTTGAGTTTTTACAGATTATCATCAAGTTTTGTGGGAGAGACACAATCATGGTTGCCTTTCGCATTTACCTCATTCTGGTCGTTGTTGTATTGGGTGGATATACCTTTTTAGTGGGCGTCAATGAGGGTTGGAACCTGTTGCCAGTCTTTTTTGGCAGTATTGCGGAATTGGGCTGGCCGGGTCAGTTCAACCTGGATTTCTTGACCTTTCTTGGGCTCTCCGCAACCTGGGTCGCCTGGCGTCATCGGTTTGCCGCGCCCGGAATTGCTCTTGGAGTAGTTGCATTCTTTGGTGGCATGATGTTCCTCGCGCCTTATCTGATTTGGGCCATTGCCAAGGCAAAAGGTGATGCGAAGGCATTGCTGCTGGGCAATCATCAATTTGAGGATTGACGCGAAAAATTGAGGATGGACGCGAATGCTGCATGGGACAGGATGTGATAAGCCCAATAACGCAATGCATGGCGTTGGGGATTCATCGACACTACAAACGCTGGGGCTTGTCCCTTTTTTTACCCAGCAACTGGCTGACGTCGATTTGTTGCAGGCACGGCTGGCTCGTGTGATGGCAGTCCAGCGATCGAGAGTCACCGTCCTCTGCGGGGCAGGTGAGAGAATCGTAGAGCTTTCACCTGCCTTGCGGGAGGAGGCTGCCATTGATCGACCGACCGTGGGCGACTGGGTGCTGCTGGATGAGTCACTTTCGCGAATAGATAGGGTTCTTGAGCGGAAAACGTTGTTCAGACGCCTGGGAGCAGGGGTGAGCAATGAGCTTCAGCCCGTAGCCGCGAACATTGATACCCTGTTTATAGTGTCGTCCTGCAATGAAGAGTTCAAGGAATCCCGCCTGGAACGGTACCTTGCTCTGTGTGCTGATGCCGGCGCAACGCCTGTCATTGTTCTGACCAAGGCTGACATGGTTGACGACGCGGACAGCTATGTTCGCCGTGCACGAAAAATCCAGGCAGGCGTGGCGGTTGAGGCAGTCAATGCGCTTGATACGACATCTCTGGATGGCGTTCGTGCCTGGATTGATAACACGTCCACCATTGCACTTGTGGGTTCATCCGGCGTTGGAAAGTCTACAATCGTAAATACACTGGCAGGACGCTCTCTGGCCTCTACCGGCGAGATTCGCAATGACGACAAGAAAGGCCGCCATACAACGACGCACCGTCAACTACACATCTTGCCAACCGGCGGGCTTCTGATTGATGTCCCGGGTATGCGAGAGCTGAAGGTCGCAGAAATTGACAGCTCTATTGGTGCGGTTTTCGATGAAATTGAAATGCTTGCGGCTGGCTGTAAATTCTCGGACTGCCAACATGACGCGGAACCTGGTTGCGCGGTGCTTAGAGCGATCGAAGAAGGTAATCTTGATAGTCGTCGACTGTCCAACTATAAAAAGTTGCTACGAGAGAATACACTGGCAACGGCGACGCTGGCCCAGAAGCGCGCCCAGGGGCGGAAATTTGCAAAAATAGTAAAAGAAGTCAAAGCCATAAAGCAGGAAGAGAGCAGAAACTGAGTCTTCACAGGTTGTACTATTAACTCAGCCGCTTCGTGGTTTGGCAATATCCCGTCGATTGGTTACAGAGTGCCTGCATTCCGTCCTGCACCGCCCGCAGCCCGTCCTGTCAACTTGCTTAAGAGGCAGGGATGGCTTATCCTTCGAACATCCTGAACTTGGCCATTTGAGCCCAAGCGACCGGAAGGCGAGGTCGACACAACTGACGCTTGCATATGATTTAAAGACCTGAAAATCGGGGAATTCAGAATGATAAAAACTAAAAGATTGATTTCGGCGTTCATGTTGAGTGCCGGCGCGTTGATGTGTGCCTCTCCGGCGTTAAGCCAGTCCGGCACCGATGTTTCAGCTGGCGATTGGCCGGATTATAACGGCAATATGGCGGCACAGCGTTATTCGCCACTTGATCAGATTAATGCAGAAAACGTCAGCTCTCTGCAGATTGCATGGCGTCTGCCCACAGGCATGTTCGGGTCACAACCGGAATTTAATGCGACCTTCACGCCGCTGGAAGTCGATGGCGTGCTGTACACCACAATCGGTGCGCAGCGGGACATCGTAGCCATTGATGCCACGACAGGACAGCTTCTGTGGCAATGGCGTGCACAGGAAGGTGAACGCTTTGACAAGGCGCCCCGCAAAGGCTCCGGTCGGGGTGTGGCATTCTGGCGTGACGGTGACAAGCGACGAGTTCTGACGATTACGCCCGGCTTTTTCCTGGTTTCACTGGACGCCGACACCGGTTTGCCTGACCCCGAGTTCGGCGACAATGGCTGGATTGACATGCAGCAGGGGCTGCGCCTGGGCGAAGGTCGAGAGGATCTGGATATTGGCTCGTCCATGCCGCCATTTGTGATGAATGACGTGATTATTGTAGGGCCTGCCATGGCGGTGTCCATGCGTCCGCCATCAAAGTACAACGTGAAAGGTGACGTCCGCGCCTACGATGCGCGCACCGGCGAGCATCTCTGGACATTCAAGACCATCCCTGAGCCGGGTGAGTTCGGCAGCGAAACCTGGCTGGGTGACGGTGCTGAAATTACCGGTAACGCTGGTGTTTGGGCGCCCATGTCTGGTGATCCGGAGTTGGGCATTGCATATCTGCCAGTAGAGTCCGCAACAGGTGACCGATACGGCGGTGACCGGCCTGGTGCGAACCTGTTCTCCAGCAGTCTGGTTGCGGTGGACATCAAGACCGGTGAGCGTCGCTGGCACCAGCAGATGATTCATCATGATATCTGGGACTGGGATAACCCCGCCGCCCCGATTCTGGCTGATCTGCCCAACGGCCGTAAAATTGTCATGCAGGTAACCAAGCAGGCGTTTGTGTATACCTTCGACCGTGAGACTGGCGAGCCTGTCTGGCCGATTGAAGATCTGCCGGTACCGGCAGGTGATGTGCCTGGTGAATGGTATTCGCCGACGCAACCCTTCCCGACCAAACCTGCAGGTTTTGACCGCCAGGGTATTACCCTGGACGATCTGGTGGATTTCACTCCTGAAATTTACGCGGCCGCCCTGGAAGCGATTGAACCGTTCCGCCTGGGAACCAATCTGTACTCGCCACCGTCACTGCGAGGCGCACCGGATGGTACCAATGGTACATTGAGTCTGCCGTCAGCAACGGGTGGAGCCAACTGGGAAGGTGCAGCGCTTGATCCTGAAACCGGCATGTTATATGTGCCTTCGCGAACTGTAGTTGCCGTGTTGTCTGTCGCCAAGGATGAAAATTCTGACGTTGACTACAGTATGGCACTGGGTGTGCGTGTACCGCGGGCGATGGGATTGCCGATTGTCAAGCCACCCTATGGCCGTATCACTGCGATTGACATGAACAGTGGCGACCATGAATGGATGATTGCGAATGCTGACACGCCAGCGGCTATTGCCAACAACCCGGCGCTCAGTGGTGTGGATATTCCACGCACCGGTGTGGAAACCCGTTCGGGTCTGTTGCTCACCAAGACGCTGCTGTTCTCTGGTGAAGGCGTTGGCGGCGGCCCCATGCTGCGTGCCTACGACAAGCAGACTGGCGAAATTGTTGCGGAAATAGAAATGCCCGGCACACAGACTGGCCAGCCGTTCACATACGAACACGATGGCAAGCAGTATGTCGGCATGGTAGTCAGTGCTCGCGGTATGGCGTCAGAGTTAGTGGTTTATGCACTTCCGTAACATGCCGTTACGCGATTTGAACTTGAGGAGTAGTAGTACTATGCGTAATTTTATCTGTCGGGCGGCGCTTGCGCCGCTCCTGCTGCTGACCAGTCTGTCAGCACAAGCTGCAACCTGGGTACTTGATCCGGAAGATTCCAGTGTGATCTTCAAGTATTCCTACTCGGGTACGCCTTACGAGGGTGAGTTCAAGAATGTGCAGGCAACCTTTGACATTGACCTGCTCAATCCGGGTGCCTGCAAATTTGATGTCATCATTCCGATCGAAGATCTGGATGTTGGCAACGAAGAAACACAAAGCTATCTGCTGGATATTGAGCTGTTTGACGTTGATCAGTTTCCGACTGCAAGTTTCAAGGCGGAAAAATGCACGCTGGATTCACTCAATTCCTTTACAGCCGAGGGTGAGTTGACAATACGGGATCAAACCCGTCCGATGAGCTTTCCGTTTACGCTTGACATAAAAGACATGCGCTTTCACCTGACAAGTGAAGTGACTATCCAGCGTCTGGATTATGGTGTGGGCATGGGCTACTTTGCCAACACATCTGCGATACCCAATGACGTAACCGTTGCGGTTGACGTCTATGCGGTCATGAAATAATAAATCAGCCTATATCGTAAACAGGATACGACAATGTTCTCAAGATTGTTTTATAAATATCGTCAGGTGTCATTGATACTGGCGAGTTCCGTGCTGCTGGTGTCATGCGATCGGTTGATTACCCCCGGCTTTGAAACCAGTGTGGCAGAACTTCGCGGTGGCGCCTATACGCTGGATAAGGACCACGCATCGCTGCTGTGGAAGATCAACCATCTTGGTTTCTCAACTTATATAGGCCGGTTCAATGAATTCGATGCATCGCTGGATTTTGATGCCGAGAACGTTGAGAACTCCAGTCTGGAAGTTATCGTGGATACCTCCTCACTGGATGTAAACAACCCTGATTTCGCCGAAGATCTTCGCGGCTCTGACTGGTTTGATGTGGAGAACTTTCCGCAGGCTGTATTCAGAACAACCTCGTTTGTCGAGGCTGTTGATGAGGATACGTTTGTGTTTCAGGGTGACCTGACGCTACTGGGGAATACCGCGCCTGTCATGCTCACCGTTAACTTTCACGGTGGTGGTCGCAACTTCCTGACCCGGCGTTATACGCTCGGGTTCTCAGCAAGCACGACGTTCCAGCGTTCGGCGTTTGGTCTGGATAACATGGTAGCCTTTGGTGTTGGTGACGATATCGAACTGGAGATCCATGTTGAGTTTCAGGATGCCAATCAGTAGATAGTACGCCGAATTGCTTGCCGGTAATTCATATAATTAGTTACCGGAAATAAAAAAAGCCCCGCTTGTGAGAGCGGGGCTTTTTTATTTGGCTCGTTTACCAGAACAGCGCTTCTATCAGAAGCGCTTGGTCAGGCCAATCTCGAACGTACGGCCCAGCGGGCTGCCGATACGTGGGTCGTAACCCAGTTCCTGACGTGACTCAGGCGGCATTTCGTCTGCGATGTTAACCACAGAAGCGTTCAGCGTTGCATCCCAGCGAACCAGATCCATGGTGTAGTGGAAGTCAACTGAGATCCAGTCTTCGCCGTAAACACCATACAGGCTTGGGCCGAATGGATTGGTAGTGCCAGGCTGACGGCCGTTTGGCGTCAATGCAGCATCACCAACACGTGACCCGTCTGCATTAAAGTAACGGTCATCTTTCACGCCTTTGATGTACTGGGCTGTCAGACGGTAGTTCTGATCGCCCTGCATGTAGTTGGCGGTCAGGCTGCCGCGCCATTCAGACACTGCGTTAGCAATGGTGGCGAAGTTCAGGAAGCCCAGACGATCGGCACCCGGATCAATTGTGTAGCCGTCCAGCACGGTGGCTGTATAACGGAACTTGTTGATCTTGGTCGCGTTGGCGCTGAATGACAGATCGCCGGAGAACGCTGGCAGGTTATACACTGTCTGGATGTCAAAACCAGCAGTCAGCTGACCAGGACCGTTACCAAAGTCAGTACGTACCTGTGCGAAGTCTGCCGCACTGGTAACGCCCTGAACACAGCTGCCGTTGAAAACTACACGGCCGGCCAGTGGGTGTGAACAGTCAGCCAGTGCTGTACCGTTGGTAGGTACTGCACCTGAACCACTTGGCGGAATGCTGAAAACAGCAGACGCGATCTGGTTGGCAGATGCCAGCAGGCCGAGCTCGTTTTCAGTTTCGATGTTGAAGTAGTCAACAATAAAACGGAAGTCGCTGCCAGCAGTGAAGCCTTCAGATTGCCAGATGGCACCTGCGCTCCAGACTGTTGCCTCTTCAGGTTCAATGCCAGACTGGGTGACAGTCTGTGCGCCACGCCAGTTGCCAGCAGCAATCGTGTAGCTGTTGGTACCGTTTGCCACTTCGCCCGGCAGAACGTCTGCACCAGGTGCCTGGTAGTTGGTGCCATAGGAGCCGCGGAATGACAGATTGTCAGTTGCAGTCCATTGACCGGACACTTTATACACTGTTGAGTCCAGGCCGCCGGAGAATTCTTCATAACGAACAGCAGCTGACAGATAAACGCTGTCCAGCAGCGGCATGCTCAATTCGCCGAATACTGACGTCTGATCCTGTGTGCTGTAGTCAGGTACGTTAGTGCCGAAGAACTGGAACGGACCGGGACCGTCAGGTGTACAACCATTGTAGTTGGCATCTGCCGGGTCACGTGGAACCTGGCCATCAGTCGCCGGGTTCTGGCAAGGCGTAGAACCGTTGAAGAGCGGGTCACTGACAGTTTCGGAGTTTTCCGTGGTACGGAACTGGGTACCCAGTGCCCAACCCATTCTGCCGCCAGGCAGGTCGATTGGTGTTTCGCCGCTGAATACTGCGTCAAATGTCAGGTTCCAGTTGATATCCCGTGCAGCACGCTCGTTGAACAACCAGCGAATCAGCTCGTCCGAGTTTTCTGCGCCAGGAACATGGCTTGGGTTGGTCTGGCCGTAAACAGGCTGACCAGCAAAGTTGGATGCAAACGGGTTGTACCAGCTGCAGCCAGCGCTGCCTGCCAACGCGGCATTCTGTGTGCCGAATCGGTTAGGATTGGTATCGGGAACATTACAGTTTTCACCACCAAAACCATTCAGTGCTTCCTGAACACGGTACAGCATCATGTCGGGGCTGTCGGCGTACAGGTTGCTCTGGTTGTAGGTTGCCGCGATATCGTAGGTAATACCGTTGTCGAATTCACCTTCAAAGCCAGACGCAATGTGTGCGAACTTGTTGCGGATTTTGCTGGGCGTGGAATATTTGCCTTCTTCAGCAAATGTGTCCAGGCCGCCGTGAGCAAATGCGCGGTAAGTGATCGGCGTAAAGCCCTGTGTGACGGCGTAAGCCGGGTTGTTGGCAAAACCGGTGCGCTGTGCAAAGTCAGCTACAAACGGGTTGCTCTTGGGTACGTACAGCTGATATGTCGCGCCGCCGTGAATGGCGGGGCCGCGGATTACCGGCTGAGAGGGAGAGCCATACTGGTAAGGCGTATCAACCATGGAGTAGGCGGCACGAACGTAAAAGTCCATTGAGTCAGTGACTGCCGTCTTCACCTGACCGTACAGGCGATAGATGTCATTATCTGACACCAGGTTGTAGTAAGGAATATAGTTGTATGCACAGCTGAACGTGTTGACGTAGGTGCCACCAACAGCTTCACATGATTCCTGGGTGTAGTCGGAAATAACGCCACCAACCGGGTTGCCCCAGTCACCTGCACCATTACTGGAGGCAGGGTTGTAAGTCTGTGCGTCAGGCAGGGCTCCGCGCGGCAGCCAGCCAGCCAGGTTGGTCAGTGTAGACCAGGGGGCCGGGTTTTCGCTGTAAGGCAGGCGCGTAAAGCTGCGATCTGATGCGTCCAGGCGCGAGCGGTGCTCCCACTGTGCAGCCCATACTACATCAGTCTGATCGCCGCCAAAACCACCGATAATGCCCAGTGTATGGTCGCCACCGGAACCGTCGATTGCCTTGTAGGAAGACTGGATTTCAACACCGTCAAAGCTGTCGCGGCTGATAAAGTTTACAACACCGCCGGTTGCGTCAGCACCGTAGGTTACGGCAGCGCCATCCTTGAGGATTTCAGTTCGTGCCAGTGCAATGGACGGGATAACAGAGGTGTTCTGTGTTACACGACGGCCGTTGAACAGTGACAGGGTCTTGTCTGCGCCAATACCGCGCAGGTTGTAGCTGACGCTGCCGGTCAGGCCGGCGCCGCCGAAGTAGTAGGATTCACCGGAAGTGGCGCCGGAAATACTCAGGCTCTTGGCGAAATCCAGAGCTGACGGAGAACCGGACAGCTTCAGATCTTCCTGGGAATAAACTTCAACAGGAAGTGCTGCGTCTACCGGTGTACCGCGAATCAAGGAACCGGTTACAACAACTTCTTCGATTTCAGGCGCTTGCTGCGCAAATGCCAGTGTGGGTGCAACCAGTGATACGCAAGCAATGCACCGGTATAGTTCTTTTAATCTCATCGGGTTTCCCCCCCTTAAATACTTATTATTACTGCAGTTTGGTTTTAACTTGTGCATGAACGACGCGCGCGCAAGAAGAAACAAACAGGTGTGACATACCCTATCCGCAGGCACAATAGAAATGCACGACTCTATCGCACCCGGTCTCCCGATGCTTCAAGGGGCCTGGTCAGCCCTCTGTTTTCTTGTTTGTTCTGCTTGTTGTTGTTATTCATGCGGTGGATCAGGTGATGCAAACACTCCCCACGGCAGGTACTGCTCGAGAAGTGTTACCAATCTTCACAGAATGATCAGTTTGTTACTTTTCATAACACTTTGTTTTGCAATCAAAATCTGTGCGATCGATCGCTCGAATCTTAAACCATGGGGTTTCTCCGAGTCAATTTATTCCGGAGAATAACGCCGTATTGGGTCAGGGGTGCGCAACAAAGCGGTTAGATGTAGACTTGGTGTCAGATGACACTTCATAAACAGGACAAGCATCATGCTCACGCAAAAAACTGTGACAGTTGGCATTGCCGCGTTCGCGCTCAGTTGTTCGATTTCCGTCCTGGCACAGAACAGTCAGCCCGGGGCTGAAACATTTGCCATGACAACACCGGCGGAGGTTGGTCTGTCTGCCGAAAAACTGGCATTGGCAACAGCGGCGCTGCAGGCCAGTGTTGATGTTGGTGATATTGCAGGCGTGGTTGCTGCGATCATCAAGGATGACAAGCTGGTTTATGCTGAAGCTTTGGGGCACAGGGATATCGAACAGAACGCCCTCATGCCCTTTAATGCCCTGTTCCGGACGTATTCAATGACCCGTCCGGTGACTGCACTGGGGGTTATCATGCTGCATGACCGGGGTTTACTGAACGTAAATGATCCTGTGCAAAAGTACCTGCCACAGTTTGCGAACCAGGAGGTCCTCGGGAACCCGGAATCGACTTTCGTTTTTTCCATCCGGCCGCGGGTGGGCGATATCACGCTGGCGCAACTGCTGACTCACACATCCGGTATTGGCAGCCGTAGCTCACAACAATACCGTGCGCGTAATGTGCACAGCTACGATCAGACATTGCAGCAGGTGGTCGACAATGTTGCTGCACTACCCCTGTTTGAAAATCCCGGCACCCGTTTTCGCTACGGCATGCACTCGGAAGTTCTGGGCCGGGTGATTGAGGTTGTCACTGGCACGGATATCGAGACATTTTTTCAGCAGGAGATTTTTGCTGAACTGGGCATGACGGATACGGTGTTTTATGTTGATCCGGCGCGAGCCGCCCGTCTGGCTACTGTTTACCGGCCCGATGATGAAGGTCGCCTGCGACCGCACGAGATGGAAGCCATACCGGTAACCGAACCTCGCGCTTTAAAAAGCAGCGGCGTCGGACTGGTTTCTTCGACGGCTGATTTTCTGAAATTTTCACAGCTGTTGCTGAATAACGGCCGTGTGAACGGGCGACAGTTTATCAGTCCGGAGGCGGTACGACTGATGTCAGAAAATGCCGTGCCGGATGATCTGTTGCCAATTGGCCGCAATGGTTATTGGGCGGGTTCCGGCTGGAGTCTGGGAGGACTGGCGGTAGTGCTGGATCCGTCAGCCTATAATCACCGCGTCAATCCGGGAGAGTACTGGTGGGATGGCTCCGCCGGTACCCGCTTCTGGATTGATCCCGAAGAAAACATGATCACGATTGTAATGGCACAGGTTTCACCTGCCGGCGGCAATGGTTTTCGCGAACGCTTTAAAACGCTCGTCTATGAAGCACTAGAACCCTGATTCAGCGATACCTGCAAAGCTGGCGCGGATCAAACGTGCCAGGTCATGCGGGTTCAGTTCGATTTCCAGTCCACGTTTGCCGGCGCTGACAAAAACAGTGCCGAACTGTTGTGCGGTGTCATCGATAAACGTGCGCAGCAGCTTCTTCTGCCCGAGGGGACTGACGCCGCCGAGTATGTAACCTGTCGTGCGCTGTACGCGCCCGGCATCCGCCATGGCCGCTCTTTTAGCCCCTGCAGCGCGGGCAATCGCCTTCATATTCAACGTGGTTGAAACTGGCACGATGCCAACTACCAGTTCTTTTGTGTCAAGTTCGACCACCAGTGTCTTGAACACCTGCGCTGCCGGCACACCCATTTTTTCCGCCGCCTCCAGACCGTAAGAGGCGTGTTTGGGGTCGTGCGCATACTCGTGAATGGTATGCGCGATGCCGGCGTTTTTGGCGAGAGTGATGCCCGGTGTCATGGTTGGGGCCTAGCGGGGCGGCTCAATGACCTGACGCATTTCACCCAGTCCTTCAATGCCGATACGCACCACGTCTCCGGGTTGCAGGTATTGCGGAGGCTGCATGCCATCGCCTACGCCTTCTGGCGTGCCGGTGTATATCAGGTCGCCGGGCATCAGCGTCATGAATTGGCTCAGGTAGCTGACAATCTCGGCGACCCCAAACACCATCTGACTGGTATTGCCATTCTGGCGCATTTCGCCATTGATTTCTGACCACACCCGCAGGTTCTGGATATCGGCAATGCTGTGGCGGGTAACCAGCTGAGGGCCGAACGGGGCAAAGGTGTCAGCACTTTTACCTTTGACAAACTGACCGCCACGTTCGCGCTGAAAAGCCCGTTCAGAGACATCATTGCCAGTCGTGTAGCCAGCAACGTGATCAAGTGCATCTTCAACGCTGACATATTGAGCCTGTTTACCGATGACCACGACCAGTTCTGCCTCGTAATCCAGTTTAGTCACGCCGCGCGGCTGAATGACCGGTGCAAATGGGTCACTCAGAGCGGTGATGGCTTTCATGAACACCAGCGGCTCGGCCGGCACTTCAACAGCCATTTCGGCAGCGTGATCAATATAGTTGAAGCCAATGGCTACAATCTTGCCCACACCAGTGATTGGTGCAGCCAGACGCGGATTGCCATTGACCACCGGTAGGGTCTGCAGCGGTAGCTGCGCGATTCGAGAGAGGCTTTCATCAGACAGTTGATCCGGTGTCAGATCGGTGAGGTAGGCTGACAGGTCACGAATCCTGCCCTGCTCGTCGATCAGCCCTGGCTTCTCGGCGCCGGCGGGGCCAAAGCGAACCAGCGTCAACTCGGCCGCTGATGCGGTCAGACTGGCAAACAACAGCCCACAACAAGCCAGACACGTGGAAAGAAAGGCTGCGGTCCGGTAATTTCGGTTCTGGTGCTTCATTGTTGTGGTCTCGTTGTTATTGGCGTTGTCCGCATTATAGTAAAAATCAGCGTTTCTGGTTAGACTGAATGTTGTCACCATTTACGGATTTCCAATTATGTTTATTAAACACCTGACGTTGGCGGGCACTTCGTTGTTTGCCGCTTTAATTGCAAGCTCTGCACTGCTGGCACAAACCACCCTGATCACGAATGTTAACGGGTACACCATCAACAGCGATCGGGAGCTTGTGCAATTCTCGGCACTGCAGTTTACCGGCTCAACTGTGGATCAGGTTTACACCGCAAATCAGCCGCTGCCTGACGATGACAGTCTGACTGTCATAGATGGTCAGGGCAAAACGATGCTGCCGGGACTGATTGATGCGCATGGACACATTCTCAACTATGGTCTCAGTTTGCTGCGGGTTGACATGACCGGGACGCGATCTGAGCAGGAAGCTGTGGAGCGGGTGATTGCGTTTCAGCAGGCCAACCCGGGACTGCAGTGGATTCAGGGACGCGGCTGGAATCAGGTGTTATGGGACAGCAACGAGTTCCCCCGGGCCGCTGCGCTGGAGGCGGCGGACTCTGACGTGCCCATGTGGTTCAGCCGAATTGACGGACATGCCGGCTGGGCAAACCGCGCCGCCATCGAGCTGGCCGGTGTGGATGCGACCACGCCTGATCCCGATGGCGGTATGATCATGCGAGATTCTGAAGGGCGCCCCACGGGCACCTTTGTCAATAATGCCATGCGCTATATCACGCAGCATATTCCGTCGCCCAGTCTTGAGGATCAGAAGCTGGCGTTAATGAGAGCCATGCAGGCACTGGCTGCTGAAGGTCTGACCAGTGTGCATGATGCCAGTGTATCCACCACAACCTTGCAGGCATACAAAGAATTGCTGGAAGAAGGGCCGCTACCCATCCGGGTTTACGCCATGCTTGCCGGGCTTGATCCGCAACTGGCAGACAGACTGGCCGAGGGGCACTTTATCAGCGACGACAACATGTTGGTGGTGCGCAGCGTGAAAATTTCCGCTGACGGTGCGCTCGGCAGTCGCGGCGCCTATCTCAATGATGACTACACGGACATGCCGGGCCACCGGGGTCTGTTGCAGATTACCCCGGAACGGCTGACTCAGTTGATGAACCAGTCCATGGAGGCGGGTTTTCAGGTGAATGTGCATGCAATTGGCGATGGCGCCAATATGCTGGTGATGGATAATTTTGAGGCGTTGATTCAGGCCACAGACACGCGGGCGCAGCGGCATCGCATAGAGCACGCGCAGGTGCTGCGCTACGAAGATATTCTGCGTTTCAGCCAGTTGGGCGTAATACCGTCCATGCAGGGTATGCACGCAACCAGCGACAAAAACATGGCTCAGGACCGCCTGGGTGAGGTGCGTATTCATGGTGCATATGCCTGGCGCAAATTGCTCGATGCCGGTGCCATCATTGCCAACGGCTCGGATTTTCCGGTTGAGCCGGCCAACCCCTTCTACGGATTGCATGCCTCGATCACCCGACAGGATCATGAAAATCAACCACCTGGCGGCTGGTTTCCCGAGGAGCGCATGACGCGCGAAGAGGCACTGGTAAGTTTTACGCTGGATGCCGCTTTCGCAGCACATCAGGAAGACACCCTGGGGACACTGGAGCCCGGCAAAATGGCTGACTTCATTCTGATTGACCGTGACATTTTCGAGATTGCAGCAGAAGACATCTGGCAGCTCAATGCGGAGCAAACCTGGGTGGGTGGGCGCCTTGTCAGTGAGTCAGCGCAATGAGTCGCGCGCAGTCCCGGCGCCAGTTTTTCAAGACGTCTGGTGTCTTGCTAGCCGGGACGGTCGCCATTGCCTCGCGCATTGCCCGTGCGCAATCAGACATGGAAACCCTGTTTGATCAACGCCTGAGCGGTGAAGCCTTCTGGCGACAGGTGCGCGATGAGTTCACCTTCTCTGATGAAAAAGTCCCCATGAACGCGGCCAATCTGTGTCCTGCCTGGGGTCGTGTCAGTGAGCATGTGGCCAATCTGACAGCGGATATTGATCGTGATTGTTCATTTAACAACCGGGCAAAGTTTTCCGGGCTGCTGGAGCAGGCGCGCGAGACAGTCGCCCGCCAGTTGAATGTGGATGCTGATGAAATTGCACTGGTCAGGAACACCAGTGAAGCCAACAATATCATCAACAGCGGACTGGAGCTGACAGCGGGCGACGAAGTGCTGATCTGGGATGAAAATCACCCCACCAATCATGTCGCCTGGCAAGTCCGTGCGGCGCGCTACGGTTTTTCGGTGGTTAGTGTAGCAACACCATCGCAGTTGCAATCCCCGCAGGATCTGCTTGATCAGTTTGTTGCAGCCATGACGTCGCGCACCCGTGTGCTGGCGGTCACCCATGTGTCCAATGTTTCGGGTATAAAGTTGCCGATTGCCGAACTGGTGCAGGCTGCTCACGCGCGCGGCATTTATGTTCACGTGGACGGTGCGCAAACCTGGGGTGCCATGAAACTGGACCTGCGCGCATTGGGCGTGGACTCATTTACTGCCAGTGCACACAAGTGGTACATGGGGCCTAAAGAGGTGGGTCTGCTGTATGTCCGACAGGAGAATATTGAGCGCATCTGGCCTGGCGTGGTTGCGTCTGGCTGGGGCAATGGTCCGCTGACAAGGCAGTTGGGCGCGCGCAAGTTCGAATCCCTGGGACAGCGTGATGACGCTGCGCTTGCGGCACTGGGACTGACCGCCCGTATTCATGACTTCATTGGTCCGGACAGAATTGAGCAACGGATTGTCAGTCTGTCTCAACAGCTGAAAAACAAGGCTGTAGCCGGCGGGCTCACACTGGTAACACCGCTGAACCCGGCGCTGAGCTTTGGGGTGTGCATTATTGAAGCGCCTGCGGGGCAGGGAGGCAATGTATCCAACCGGTTGTATGACGAACATGGTATTGCGGGTGCCGGAACGGGCGGATTGCGATTGTGTCCCGGTATTTACAATACCCCTGCACATGTGGATCGGGCAGTTGCCGGTGCTGTTGCTCTGTTGACGTAATAGATGTCGTCAAAAAGGGCACTCAATCAGGATAAATAATACATGTTGTTGGAAGCAGTCTGGATAGGTTTTGCCTTCAGTATAGGATTGCTGGTCAGAGTGTTTGGCCTGCCCCCTTTGGTCGGATACCTGGCCGCGGGTTTTGCCATTTCCACATTCGCAGTTGATCTGGGTCTGCCGCTTGAATCGGGTGAAGTACTGGAACATGTAGCGCATCTGGGTGTGTTGCTGTTGCTGTTTACCGTGGGGTTGAAACTCAATATCCGCAGTCTGTTAAAACTTGAAGTATTCGGTGGCGGGCTGATTCATTTTGGTGTCACGGTATTGATTCTGGCCCCCGTCTTTTTCTGGGTTATGTCGCTGGAATTGTATCCGGCGGTGATGCTGGCGGTAGCGCTGGCTTTTTCCAGCACGGTGCTTGCTGCAAAGGTGCTGGAGACCAAGCGTGAACTCAGAGCCTTCCATGGGCGGGTGGCCATCGGTATCTTGGTAGTGCAGGATCTGATCGCGTTGATTGTGATGTCTGTCGCCAGTGGTGTGACACCGTCGCCATGGGCGCTATTGGTATTCCTGCTGCCGTTTGCCCGGCCACTGCTGTATCGCCTTCTGGATGCCAGCGGGCACGACGAATTGCAGATATTGTTCGGTTTGCTGGTTGCACTGGTTGTGGGTGGATACGGGTTCGAGTTGGTCGGACTGAGTTCCGAGTTGGGTGCGCTGGTGCTGGGTGCTCTACTCGCCAAACATCGCCGGGCCGGAGAACTGTCCAAGTCCCTATGGGGTATCAAGGAATTTTTTCTGGTTGGCTTTTTTCTGCAGATAGGGATTGGTGGATTGCCTGATCAGCAGGCCTGGGTGTTTGCGCTGATCATGGTTGCGCTATTGCCCCTGAAAGGTGTGCTGTTCTTTCTATTGCTGGTAACTTTCAAGCTGCGCGCACGCAGTGCTTTTCTTTCCAGTCTGAGCCTGACCAACTACAGTGAATTCGGCTTGATAGTTGCCAGTATCGTCCTGCCTGAGTGGCTGGTGCCGCTGGCACTGACGGCGGCGCTGTCGTTTGTTATCAGCGCGCCTCTGAACAGGTTGGCGCACCCGCTGTATGAGCGCCTGGCCAACAGACTGTTGCCCTACGAGCGTGACACCAGGCACCCGGACGAGCAACCGGTGTCGCTGGGCGATGCCCAGGTACTGATCATGGGATTGGGACGAACCGGCACCTCGGCATACGAACACCTGAAAGACCGCTGTCGCATAGTTGCCCTGGACTCTGACCCGGCACGCGTGGAAATGCACACCATGATGAATCACAATGTGTTTTTTGCTGATGCAGAGGATCAGGTGTTCTGGCAGAGTCTGGATCTGGGTTCGGTCAACGCGGTTATACTTACCATTAATGACATGGAGGCGAAGATTATTGCCGCCCGCAAATTGCGTCAGAGTGGATTCAAGGGTCTGATCGTGTCTCACAGCATGCATGCTGATGAGGCGGAAAAGATTATTGCTGCCGGTGCTGATCAGACTTATCTGACAATGTCAGAAGCGGGTGTTGGTCTGGCAGAGCATGTGTTTCAATCCGGACTGGCTAACGGTTAGCCGATTTTAATGCGACTTCAAGAAGGCCGTCTCTGCGCAGGACGCTGTGATTGACTGAAAATTCTTTCAGCATTGATGTGACCCTGGCTTGCGGTCGGGGATAGGAGGGCAGTGACGCATAAGTGCCGGGTCTTACACTGATCTGATTCTGGCTTAAAATGCCATATTCCCGGTTTAATACATCGGTTCCCGGTTTCAAGAGCAGATAGGCGTGGGCCAGTGTTGCGGGTGAGAGAAAAGGCGTCAGCACATCCGCAAATGCCCGCAGCGCAATATCATCCAGGTAGTTAAAAAAGTCCCAGAACAGGCAGACGTCAAAGCGGGTATCAGGTGAATAGTTGATGACGCTGCTGAAACGCTCCTTCCACAGTCTGTAGAGTGCATCCTCTTCTGCTTTTTTGTCAGGTATTTGACCGGGTGCGGTTGTGGGTTTGGCAACAGGAGGCGGCACCAGCGCATCATGCAATGCGCTGAAATGCAGTCGACAGCGACGCTGCCCGAACAGTTCGACTGTTTCATGAACGCCCATGCCGATATCAAATACCATCAGCGGTGACCTGTTAGCCACGCGCTCAAGTATGTCTGGCATCAGCCTGGACGGCAGCGTTTCGGTTGCCGGCATGATGAATTTTTCCGCTACACTCACCGTCAGGCTGGTTTGTCAGTTGTGCCAGGTGCTTTTATTGACGCTGCGCTGGTGTTGCTGTTGGCATGGCTTGGATCAATATCAATAGTGCCTTTGAAACGCGCACCTTCTTCAAGCGTCATTTTCGGGGTAACGATGTTACCTTTTATGACACTGGTGCTGGAGACTATCACTTTTTCCTTGCCGGTGATGTCGCCGTGAACCTCACCATCAATACGGATGACCTTTGCTGTGATATCGGCATTGAGTTTGCCGGTTTTGCCGATGGTCAATTCATGCGAGGCCAGGCTCACCGAACCATCAACATGGCCTTCAATCAGCAGGTTTTCGTCGCCGGATATATCACCCTTGACCTTGATTGTAGCGCCCAGTGTCGCGGACTTGCCGGATGCAGATGCTGCAGGTGCCTTGACGTTGCTGCTGCCCTGAGGTGTGCCGGCCTGTGGACTGACTTGAGTTTCGGGTCGTTCTGGTTGTTTGTCCTTGTTTCTGTCAAACATATTGCTCACCGCTGAAGTTGTAGTTATGACGCCGAATGTAGCAAGTAACGTGTTCGCTGACAATGGCGTCGCTCATATTGTTAACCAGTTATCATTCTGGGTGGTGACAAGCCCGTTGTGTCTGCCCTATTATGAAAGCGCAATTATTCTGCCATGATTCTGTGACAGGCCTCTGAAATATGTCAGAGGAAAAGTCAAAAGAGCAGTCAGAATAATAATTAAAGCAAGGATGTCCATGCGACGTAACCGAACATTGACACTGGTAGTAATCGTTGCATTGTTGACGGCGATTGGCCCGCCGGTTGCCGCCATTCTTCTGGCGCAGCAACAGGGCGTCCAGATTGCCATGTCCCAGGCCCGCAGTTATGCCAGAGTTGTCGCAGAACGGTCAGACCGGGCAGTGACCCAGATGCAGGCGTCAATTGACCGGATGCTGGCGTTGAACAGAACAGACCCTTGCTCGGATGCCATGTTGCTTGAGATGCGTTCGCTGGGACTGAGCATGGAGTTCATGAAAGTTGTGGGTGCCCTTAATGGCCGGCAACTACTCTGTTCAACCTTGGGCATCCATAGGCCGGCGCTCGACCTGGGTCCGCCGGATGAAGTAACGCCATTGGGGACAGAGCTCAGGTTGAGTGCGCCAATGCCTCTGGCCACAGATACGCCTTACATTTCAATCGCCCGTGACGGGTTTGTGGCCATGGCACACCGCAATCAGGCGGTTGACCTGGCGGTGGATCTGGACGGCGCCATTTTTGCGACATTCAATCCGGCAACCAGCGAAATCCGCACTGTCAGCGGCGCCGTCATGCCGCATTGGGTGACTATGCTGGGTGACCGCCAGGCGGGTGAATTTATTGATAACGGCTATGTGGTCGCAATCCTGTACTCCAGCCAGGTAAACGCAACCGGGGCACTGGCAGCAATCCCACTGCAATACGTGGACGAAAGAATTTATGAAATCAGTATCAGGTTGTTGCCGGTTTCATTACTGGCAGCGCTGATTCTTACGCTGACATTTCTGTACGTGGCGCGCAATCAGACATCGCTGGCATCCCAGATCCGGCAGGGACTCAGGCGGGGTCAGTTTTACCTTGAGTATCAGCCCGTAATTGAGTTAAAAACGGGCGCCTGGACTGGCGCGGAGGCACTGCTCAGATGGCGGCGCCCGGATGGGGAGATAATGCTGCCCGATACCTTTATCCCGGCGGCAGAGCAGTCCGGACTGATCACCAGAATTACCGAACGTGTTATCGAGCTGGTTGAGGCTGATCTGGGTGATTTTCTGCGTAACAATCCGCTCATGATGGTTGCGATCAACCTGTCTTCGAGTGATCTCGAATCGCCGGCTGCTGCCCAGGCAGTGATTGAGATGATTGAGCGCAGCAGCCTCTCACCTGGTCAGATAATGATTGAGATGACCGAGCGCGTGATTGTCAATCCGGAACAGGCGCGTACCGTGCTGGAAAAATTGCAGGCCTTTGGAGTCAGGGTGGCCATTGATGATTTTGGTACCGGATACAGCAGTTTGTCCTATCTGGAAACAATGCCGTTCGACTGCCTCAAGATAGACCGTTTATTTGTGGAAGCGATAGATACGGACGCAGCAACCAGCCGGGTTGTGCTGCATATCATTGAAATGGCGGCCACGCTGGGATTGAATGTGGTGGCTGAAGGTGTTGAAACCGAAGCCCAGGCGAGCTACCTGAACGAGCGTGGCGTTCGATACGCCCAGGGTTGGTTGTACAGCAAATCTCTGGCCGCTGCGGATTTCATGAGTGGTTATCGGCCCGGTCCGGCGACATGAATACGGCCTCCGCCGTCCTTTTTTGCGCTATACATTGCCTGATCTGCATGTCGCAACAACGTGTCCCTGTCGAAGCCGTTATCCGGCAGATAGGCGATGCCAATGCTCGGCGTAACCTCAACAACCAGATCCTCAAAGCTGAATGGTCGTGACAGTTCAGCCAGAATCTTGTCGGCAACTGCACGGGTATCAACCTGGCCTGACATACTTTCAAGCAGGACAACAAATTCGTCACCTGCCAGTCTGGCTGCTGTATCCGAGCCACGGATGCAGGTCTGTAATCGCCGGGCGACCTGCCTGAGTGTCATGTCGCCGACATCATGACCATAGGTGTCATTGATGGCTTTGAAATTATCCAGATCAATGAAAAACACCGCCAGTTTGCTGCCGTTGCGTTCTGCGCGGCTGATTGCGGACGTCATGCGGTCATGAAACAGTTGCCGGTTAGGTAACTCAGTCAGGCTGTCATACAGTGCCAGATGCTGAAGCCGGTTTAACAGCTGGTGTCGCTCAATGACAATAGCGATCTGGGTTTCGACAAAATGCAGCAAAGCCAGCTCTCCGGCTTTTAATGCAGACCGGTTTTTTACTTTGCAGCTGAAGCTGGTGTCGTGAGTTGCTGCCTGGTGCAACTCAATACGGAAGCCCTGATCAGGCAGGATGGTTTGCACGATGGGCTCTACTTTCCTGGCCAGATCCTGCAAATCGGTTGCTGAATAGGACGTCTCCGCGATAGCGTACATGGCCTGCTGCCTGGCTTCTATCTGTTTGCGACCGGTTACATCCCGGGCCACAGCGATGCGCAGTCTGTCATCTTCCGACCAGCGGGCAGACCACATGATATGTGCTGTACTGCCATCCTTGCGAATATAACGATTCTCGAAGTGGGGCAGTTTTACGCCTTCCATGACGTCTGCGGCTGCCTGAAGAGTGGCCTGGCGGTCATCGGGATGGACCAGGGATATCATCGGCTGGCCAATCAGTTCCTGCTGGGTATAACCAAAAATCCGTTCACAACCGGCGCTGACGTATACAAAGTTTCCGTCTGTATCAACAACACAAATAGCGTCCAGCAGCAGATCCATATAGTTGCTGAGGGCATTAAATGTTCTGGCGGGCATGGTCGGATCCGGTTCAGGGTCGATTTCTGATTCAATCAATGATCAGCTAGAATACCGGATTGAAGCGGATTTTTCATCCAGCAGGTGCGTGAATCATGAGAACCTTATACCCGGAAATTGAACCATACAATACGGGCATGTTGCCTGTATCCGACTTGCATAGTCTGTATTTTGAGCAGGTTGGCAATCCGCACGGCAAGCCGGTGGTATTTTTACACGGCGGTCCCGGTGGAGGTGTCAATGCAAACTACCGGCGCTATTTTGACCCGCAGAAGTGGCGTGTCATTCTGTTTGATCAGCGTGGCTGTGGCCGAAGCACGCCTTTTGCAGAAATACGTGATAACACCACCTGGGATCTGGTGGCCGATATTGAAAGGCTGCGTGAACATCTGGGTATCACGCGCTGGGCTGTGTTTGGAGGATCCTGGGGATCCACGCTGTCATTAACTTACGCCGTCACGCATCCGGACGCCTGTACGGAATTGTTTCTGCGCGGCATATTCCTGCTGCGCAAAAAGGAGATTGACTGGTTTTATCAGGAAGGCTGTTCCCGGCTTTTCCCTGACCTGTGGGCAGCTTACCTGAAACCGGTTCCGCCGGATGAGCGTGATGATCTGGTGGCCGCGTATTTTAAAAGACTGACGTCGGATGATCCTGCAGTTCGTAAAGAAGCCGCAAAGGCATGGTCCATCTGGGAAGGATCAACGTCAAAACTGATGTTTGACCCGGGAGCGGCGCAGCAGTTTGGTGATGACCGGTTTGCTGACGCGTTTGCGCGAATTGAGTGTCACTATTTCACCAACAAGGGTTTTTTCAGCGAAGATAATTTTTTATTAAACAATGTTCACAAAATCCGGCATATTCCAACGGTAATAGTGCACGGCCGTTACGATGTTATCTGCCCGGTGGAAAATGCCTGGGATTTGCATCAGGCATTTCCCGAATCGGAATTGCACATTGTTCCTGATGCCGGCCACTCACTGTCGGAGCCGGGAATCACATCCAGGTTGCTGGAGTATACGGATCGCTGGTCATGATTGTGTTGTGTCGCCCAGATTGAACAAGGTGATACCTGCATCATCCGCTTCCCCGTCTGTACCAAAAAGGTATGCACAACCTTTGCCAGAAGTTTTGGCTTTGTACATGGCCTGGTCTGCCTGGCGCAGCAGTTGATCCTCCGCGGTGTCCTTTGACTGTGGGAAGACACTGATGCCCAGACTGGCCGACACTTTACAGCTGTGCCCATCAATGTTGAACGGATCGGCAGCAGCTTTAAGGAGGCGGCGCACGACCGGCTTGATATCTGCCAGCGTCTGCATGCCGCCGAGCATGACAACAAACTCGTCGCCCCCCAGTCTGGCGGCGGTATCGCCTTCGCGAATCGATTCGCGCAGACGGTCAGCCAGTGCCTGCAACAACCGGTCTCCGGTTTCGTGTCCGTGGGTATCATTTACGTCCTTGAATCCATCCAGGTCCAGATATACTACGGCGAGTTTGTTACCGAGTCGCTTCGCACTGGCCATGGCCTGGTGCAGGCGGTCGGCAAACAGCCGGCGGTTGGGTAACCCCGTCAAGGCGTCAAAATGGGCAATTTTTTCCATCTCCGCCTCGTGATCCTTCAGGTGTGTAATGTCGGTGGAAATGCCCAGTATGCCAACGATGCTTGCTGGTTCGTCATCATCGTAAATGGGGGATTTTATTTCCAGGTAGACAATGCGCTGCCCGTTCTCAAGCGGCACCTCGACTTCTTCCCGGGTCTTTTCGCCCGCCAGCACGCGCTGGTCAATCTGCTTGATATGTTGACAGGTTGATGCAGGGAAAAACTGATCGTCGGTCGCCCCGGCCAGCGCTTGTGCATCACACTGAAACAGATCCAGCGTCGCGCGATTGGCATAGGTATAGCGACGTTGTGCGTCCTTGATGTAGATGTAAGATTGTACGTAGTCCAGAGCCGCTCTGAAGTGCTCGGCATCTGCATTGGCATGGCGGAGTGCCAGCTCCATGTTCTTGCGCGTGGTGAAATCCGAGATACTGCCAATCATGCGTGTGGGTTTGTTGTTGATGTCCCGACTGACAATGGCTCCGCGGTCCAGAATCCATTTATACTGACCATCCTCACAACGCAGGCGGAATTCGTTGACATACGTTTGCGTGCGTCCGTCAAGATAGGCCTGTAATACGGTTCTGGCATGGTGAAGATCGTCCGGATGAATCCGGGATTCCCATTCCTGAATCGAATTGGATATCTGTGTAATGCCAAGCATGTTGCGCCAGCCGCGGGAGTAGTAAACCGAATTGGCGGCAATATCCCAGTCCCAGACGCCATCGCCCGGCCCGTCCAGAGCGAAACGCCAGCGCAGTTCACTGGCTTTCAACTGCTCTTCGCGCTCCCTTGCCTCGGCGGTCAGTTTTTCGGCCAGCTGCATGGCACTATTGCGGGTACGTGACAGACTTAATATCAGCAGAAACAGCAAGACACTGGAGACGCTGCCACCGAGCAGGGTAAGCCCTGCAGCTGAATAGTCGGCAATTCGTGCGCTTGGCAGTCTGCTAAACCGCAACAGCCAGCGGGTGCCGTTAAAGTCGATAATATGCTCAGTTCCGGCTGTCTCTCTTCCGGGTGAGTTGTCAGCCTGCTGATTGCTGAACAGTAACGTGTCCTCATTGGCGGCGCCGTCATAAATGGCCATGCCAATGCCTCTGTTCTCAAAGGATTCGTGGTCATCCAGGATGCCGCGCATCAGATCCGCCATCCGGTACGGACTGTATACCCAGCCGGTTATCGCAGTTGCACGCTGCTGCAAAGTGCTGAGGGGCGCGCCGGCCCGATAAACCGGCACATACATCAGAGTGCCTGCCTGCACATCTTCGCCGGTCTCCTGCAGTAGTTCTACCTTGCCGGAAAGTGCGGCATTGCCGGTGTCTCTGGCCTGCTGCATGGCCGCCCGGCGCACCGGTTCAGAGTACATGTCATAGCCGAATGCCTGCTGGTTACGCAGATCAAACGGTTCCAGGTAAACAATTGAGGTATAAAACTCCCGGTCGCCCGGCGGTGTTATCTGATAATCTGGAAAACCCTCTGCTCTGACCGACGTCTGATGATTGTCCAGGTCGTCAGGTGCTACGATCAGGCTGAGTCCGATACCCTGAATATTGGTCAGCGTTGCCTCGGAGCGTAACAGGTCGGTGTAAAGTCGCCACTGGTTGCGGTCAACTTCATCGGTCACCTGGAACAGACCGGCGACACTGCGCAGAATCACGGCGTATGTCTGTAACCGTTCTTCCACCTTAACGGCAATCTGACTGGCGGCAAATCTGATTTCATCGTTTGCAGCGTGGCGTGCAGTGTTCGCAAAGCCTGCTGCAACACTGAATGTCACGAGAAGAAAAAAGATGAGAACTGACCAGGCGAATACCGGATTGCGCGTAAACTGAGGTAATTTGGTCAGCAACATAGTCTTTTATTTGGAGGCGTGTCAGGAGATGATACCGGTTACTGCCGATGCCGGAAACCACAATTAGATCAGGTTAACAGAAATAATGATAGAAAATATACAGATAGAGTCTGTGACCGCACTGATCGTCGGCGCCGGTCCGGCGGGGTTAATGGCGGCTGAGCAACTGGCTGATGCCGGTGTGGATGTCATGATTTGTGATGCAATGCCGTCATTTGCCCGCAAATTTCTGCGTGCCGGTGTCGGTGGCCTCAACCTCACCCACAGTGAGCAAAAGCAGCAGTTTTTGAGCCACTATCGCGGGTCAGTAAACGCTGCGGACTGGGTTGGCGGGTTTGATGCACAGGACGTGGAAAATTGGGTGAACGCGCTCGGCATTGAGACGTTTACCGGCAGTTCCGGCAGAGTGTTTCCGGTACAGAAAAAGGCCTCGCCGCTGTTGCGCGCGTGGCTGAATCGCCTGCGTGAAATGGGCGTGGTAATGGAATCCCGACATCGTTGGCAAGGATGGCTGAACCCGGCGTCAGCGAGTGCCACTGATGCCTGGCGCATTCATCGTTTTGAAACACCGGCCGGCGAGCGGCTGATCCGTGCAAAGGTCTGTGTGCTTGCGTTGGGTGGCGGCAGCTGGGCCCGGCTGGGCTCGGATGGACAGTGGCAGACATGGCTGGCAGCTCATGGCGTTGAATGCGCGCCCTTCAAGCCCGCCAACTGCGGTTTTGACTATCACTGGAGTGAGCATTTTCTGGCTCGCTTTGGAGGTGAACCGTTAAAAGCTGTGCGACTCGTGGTTGAGGATGGTGACGGGATATTTTCACGCAAGGGTGAAGCACTGCTAAGTCGCAATGGTATCGAAGGCGGGCTGATATATCAGGTATCAGCGACGTTGAGAGAATTGATCGATATGCAGGGAGAGGTAACCCTCTATTGGGACTTGTTGCCTGACAGCTCATCAGATGCCGTCAGACGGGCACTGGAAGCTCCGCGAGGAAAAACATCCATGAGTAATTTTCTGCGCAAACGATTGAGGTTGAGCAGCCTGAAAGTTTCCTTGCTGCGCGAACTGGCCCCGGAGGCCTTCCCCCGGGCGGGCGATCTGGCACTGGCCATAAAACGACTGCCGATGACGCTGAGATCCGCCAGGCCGCTGGATGAAGCCATCAGCACTGCCGGAGGTGTTGTTAGCTGGGCGCTGACAGATGATCTGATGCTGAAAAGGCATGCGGGTGTCTACTGCGCCGGTGAAATGCTGGACTGGGAAGCGCCTACCGGTGGGTATTTGCTGACTGCAGTGTTTGCCAGTGGTCGTCGTGCCGGCGCCGGTGCGGTAGAATACCTGCGAGCCGGGCCAGCCCGCGCCCCGGAATAATAATCATAATAAGGACTCAAGTCCGCATGATGCAATTGGATATCGCGACGCTGACGCTGAGTTACATCAGTCTGGGTGTCACTGCTTTTATCGTCCTGTTCCTTATCTGGCGCATCAATCGCGATATGCCAGGCGTGCAGTTCTGGATGCTGGGTAGTCTTCTGAATATGACAGCATCCCTGGTCATGCTAATCAATGCAATGACAGGTTTGCCGGATGGTTTTGCACCGTTTGCCAGTAACTCGCTGAGCCTGCCCGGTAATATGTTGCTGATGGAGGGTACTCTGCGGTTTGTCGGTTCTGCCTCCCGGCGTCGCTGGATGTTCTTGCTGGCACTTGTACCGTTGTTCATGCTGGCCTCATGGATTAATCGATATGATGCGGCCGCACGGTATATTTTTCATGACTCGTTTGTGCTGACGTTTACTATTGTGATGTCAGTGGCACTGGTATTGCGTCGTGCGGATCGCGAGGAACTTGCCGCCAATGCATTGGCGGCGATAGCCGCCGGACTGATGGCACTGCCTGTTGGTCTACGTTGGGTGCTGGCACTGACAGGCAATGAGCAGGTGATGGCTGGCACCGAATCTGTCGCCACGCAGATCTATCTGTTTGGCGGCACCATGTTCTACATCATGTGGATTTTTGGCGTCAGTGTGGCGTGTTACTACCGCTCCAGACTGCAGGTTCTGCAGCTGGCCAGGGAGGATGCGCTGACGGGATTGCCTAATCGGCGCTGGATTGATGAACGTCTGGGTCAGTCACTGGTTGAAGCCAGACGTAGCGGCGAACAGTTTGCAGTCATCCTCATCGATATCAATGAATTCAAACAGGTGAACGACCAGTTTGGTCATAGTGCAGGCGACCTGTTGCTGACAGGTATCGGTACCCGATTGCGCGAAGCAGTTCGCGAGGCAGATTTTGCCGGACGGCTTGGCGGCGATGAGTTTATTGTGATAGCCCGACAGATTAACTCAAAAGACATGCTGGACAATGTGCTTGAACGGTTGCGGAGCAATCTGGAGGGTGCATTGAGTATTCCCGGTGGCAATTTTGATGTCAGGGTTAGTATCGGTGCGGCCATTTGTCCGGCGGATGGTGAAACAGCAGATCAACTGCTGGGCTCAGCTGACAGCCGGATGTATCGTGACAAGGCACTATCGAAATCAAATTAGGGAGAATAATAATGAAATCATCAAAACGTCTGTTTCTGCTGTCCTGGCTGATTATTGTTGCAGGATCGATACTGGCACATCTGGTTCAGACTGCCGGCGATGTTACGATCAAGGATGTACGTTTCACCGGTACCAATGGTCAGACGCTAAGTGCATTGTTGTACATCCCTGCCAGCGCAACTGCCGAAACGCCCGCCCCAGGTGTGCTGGCTGTGCACGGTTATATAAATTCGCGCGAAGTACAGGCTCCCTTTGCAATCGAACTTGCCCGCCGCGGTTATGTTGTGCTGGCGCTGGATCAGAGCGGTCATGGTTTTTCAGAAGGGCCGGCTTTTTCCAACGGGTTCGGCGGGCCAGCTGCACTGAGTTATCTGCGCGCACTGGATATTGTGGATGCTGACAATATTGGTCTGGAGGGTCACTCCATGGGAGGCTGGACGGTGCTGAATGCAGCCGCTGCCATGCCGGATGGTTATAAATCCATGGTATTGCAGGGGTCCAGCACAGGTAGTGGGTTTGCCGCACCGGGTACCGCGGACTGGCCGCGAAACGTTGCCGTGGTGTTTGCCCGCTTTGATGAATTTGCGCCATTGATGTGGGAGGTGCCAAGAGGCAGTCAGGCGGCAGATAGCGAAAAGCTGCAGGCGTTGTTTGGCACGGACTCAACAATTCAGGAAGGGCGGGTTTACGGGAGCATCCCTTCCGGCAATGCCCGGGTTTTTCACAATCCTCCGGTCACGCATCCCGGCAATCATCTGTCGCACGCCGCTGTAGGCCATACTCTGGACTGGTTTGCCCAGACGCTGGACGGTGCAGCGCCATTCAGTCGCTCCGGGCAGATCTGGTTTTTCAAGGAACTGGGTACACTCACAGCATTTGTCGGGTTTGTGCTGCTGTTGTGCAGTACATTCGGTCTGTTATTGGGTACACAGTCCTTTTCCAGCTTGCGCGCCGAACCGCAAGGCAGTGCATGGTCAGCCCGCAACAATATCTGGTGGCTGCTGGCAGTGATCAGTGCGGTTATTCCTGTGCTCACGTTTTATCCGCTGTTCGGTGTTGCTGCCACATTGCTGCCGGCGTCTTCAGGGTTGCCGCAAGGCATAACCAACCAGGTGGTGTTCTGGGCGGTAGTCAATGGCCTGATACTGACAGCGATCGGTTTGTTTACCAGAAGTGCCCCGGTGCCGTTTCATTTCCAATGGGCCCGCTCAGTGCTTGTAGCGCTGGCTGTTGTTGGAACGGGATACATGGCGCTATTGCTGATGGATTTTTTCTTTAAAGTGGATTTCCGTTTCTGGTTTGTGGGGCTGAGACTGTTGACACTGGATCAACTGCAGATTGCACTGGTGTATTTTGTGCCGCTGACGGTATTCTTTTTGTTGCTGTCCAGATCTCTGCATGGGGGCATGTCGGTGGCCGGTGATTCCCGCCGCAACCAGTACCTGAGTAATGCATTCATCCTTGCAGGTGGGTTTGGTGCGTTTCTGATCCTGCAATACGGCAGTCTGTTTATCCGTGGTGTATTGCTTACCCCGGGTGAACCGCTGAATACCATTGTGATGATTCAGTTTTTACCGTTGCTGCTGATCGTATCGGTGATAAGTACCTTCACCTACCGGAAAACCGGCAGCTATCTGCCGGCCGCATTGATCAATGCACTGTTTGTCAGCTGGTATATTGTTGCCGGTCAGGCGACCCAGGCGGTGTGAAACCACCCGGGCTGGTTCAGGTGACCCGGTTATTGGGCCGGGTGGCCTGGATGGCCGGGATGATAGCTCCGCTGTGCGCGCTGCTCCACATCCTCCCGGTAAAACGCCACGTCCTTGAACTCCCGGTCAACATAACGCTGCGCCTGGTCATCAAAATGCGGTGAGGCCGGGTCGCCGCTTTGCCCGCCGGCCAGCAAAGATCTGGCCCGCACCTTTTCCCCGAACTCCACTACCGCAATAAAACTGTTGCCAGCGGTGCCGTAGATCCGGTTGGTGCCCGGAAATGCCCGCGCACCAAATGATGCCAGGGCTCCCCAGCGCGATGAGGCCATGCCCACCGGCAGACTGGGAGCATTGTCACTGTAGGGATGATTGATATCGCCGGTTATGCGCTGATAACGGTTTACTTCGCCCCAGGCAGTATTCCATGAACCAAAGCTTTCGCTTAATTGCGCGAGGGTCTCGCTGAACACGCTCAGACGGTCCACCATCGGGCTGTCAGTTCCCAGCCAGTTGATCTGCTCAAGCTGTGTCAGTCCGGCCGGCGTGTCAATGCGCTGCGCTGCATTCATGCCATAAAAATGCGCCAGCGTCATCGCCACTGAATCGGCACTGACACGCATGTCCCAGCCTCGCAGGGCCTCAATGGGCTGCTCCAGATCCGGCCAGTCCGGTTCCATTTCTTCCCAGGCCGTTATCAGGCCGGGAATCAATTGCTCGAATCCCTTGATATACGGGTCATAGGCAAGTTCAATCAGCGAATCTAGGGTCAGCGCACTGGTATTGCTCAGCAGGTCCACTGCGTGCAGACCCCGGAAGTTTTCGGCATCCGGCGCCATATACGCCGGAAAATCTTCGGCCCGTGGACTGTTTGCGCCAGCGGCAGTGAAGGGTGTGCTGTTGGTATTCTGTATCCAGTTATTGGGTGGATTGACCAGCATCACCGTTTCGTGAACCTCATGCACACCCTGCCAGTCGGTTGCCGGGTTGCTGCCGTCAACCGGTTGTGAATAATCAAACTGCACATTCCGACGAGGCATAAAGTTGCCATGGAAGTAAGCAATGTTGCCTTCCGCATCCGCAAATACCGTGTTGTTGGACGAATTGGTGCGGATATTCATCATGTTGCGGAACTCAGCGTAATTGGCAGTTTTCATGCGCAGATAGGACTGCCGCAACGCGTCCACCGGGTTCCAGTTGATGCGGGTGGAAACCCACTGGCCATCCAGCGTGTGGGTGATCGGGCCCTGGTGGGTGCGATACACCGGAAAACTGCGTTCGCGGATCTGGTTGCCGTCAAGGTAGCGCAGGGTAACTTCCGATACATCCAGTGGGCGCAGTTCGCTGCCGTAGTGGTACTTCAGGTCGCCATTTTCACGCACCACCTGATGAACAAATTCGTCGATAAAATCTGCCTGGGTGCTGGTGTGCATCCAGCCGGTAGTTTCATTAAATCCCTGATAGATAAAAAACTGCCCCCAGGTCGCTGCGCCGTAGGCATTGAGTCCCTGTTCACTGACCAGGTGATATTCGCCCCGAAAAAAGAAGCTGGTGTGAGGATTGATCAGCAGCATGGCATTACCGCTGGCGCTCATATCGCCGTTGACCGCAAAACCATTTGAACCGGCGGGTTCATGAAAAATAGTCTCAGCCAGGCTTTGCTCCGGTTGTCTTTGAATGACCAGATTTGGATCAACGGTGTTGTCGTAGGCGGGCGGAACTGCAGCTTCCAGTTCCGCAGCCTGATTGTAAAACGCGGTGATGCCTGCCAGTGGAATCTGTTCTATATCGCCGCCAATCGAGCCTTCAAAAAAGTAATAAGGCATCCAGGATTCAAAGCGCTGCAGCAGTTTTGGCTGCACCTGGGGGTTGGTCGCCAGATAGTAGTTCAGCCCGTCTGCAAACGCATCACTTAATGCCTGTAGCCAGTCTGGTGAATTATCATAGGCAGCTCTGGCCTCGGCTTCACTCATGTACAGTCGGGCACGCAGATCGCTGTACAGTGCAGATTCACCCTCAACCTCCGCAAGTCGCCCAATGGCCCAGGTGTAGTTGCGCTCGATGCGCGGGAAATCATCTTCGGCCTGGGCATACAGAAAGCCGAACACGGCATCCGCATCTGTTTCTGCGTAGATATGCGCTACGCCGAAGTCGTCACGAATAATTTCCACCCGTTCAGCGATCGCGCTCAGGCGCTCCAGTTCTGCATCGGCCGATTCGGACGGTGTGTTGTCACCACTGCAACTAAACAGCAATAGTGTCAGCAATACAGCCGGCCAGCGGACGATTGTGCGAGATATGGACATGAGAAGGCTCCGGTTCAGTTATTGTTGGGAAATGGCTTTTTTGTCCGAGACTCGTTCAGTCAGTACATAGCTGATAAACCCCAGAATGATAATCACAAGCGCAATGCCAGCTTCCTGTGGGCGATTGACGGCGATAAAACTCAGTGTCCAGATGACAATCGCGCTGTAAATCACGGGCGGCAGCGGGTATAACCAGGTGCGGTACCCATTGCTGATGCCCTGATCATCGGTTGCATCTGCGCCATGACGATAGCGCAGAACAAACACACCCAGTACTGTCGCCAGTGAGCTTAAACCCAGGATAAAACCCGAAAAAACCAGGATTGATTCGAAAGTGGAGGTCACAATAAAAACAATAGTCAGGGCGCCTTGTGTATATATTGCGGCGCGTGGCACACCGCCGGCGTTGTAAACAGACAGCCTGCGGAACAGCCGGAAGTCCTCACCCATCACCTGCAGAACCCGGGGGCCAGCCATGGTCATGGCACTGACCGTGGAAATCAGCAGCAATGACAATACACCACCCATGACCAGTCCGCCGGTTTCCCCGAACGTCTGCTGGGCCACAATGACACCTATCTCGATGCGTCCTTCCAATAATTCCATGGGCACTGCAAACAGGAAAGTGGCATTAAGCGCCAGGTACAGCAATATAACCACGGACGTGCCGCCGATCAGTACAAATGGTACCGATTTCTGCGGATTTTCGATTTCCCCGGTGATATAGGTGGCAGCATTCCAGCCGGTGTACGCATAGTTGACATAAATGAGCGAGACCGCAAATGCGCTGCTGGCAAGCAATGCACCGTCGCCACTGGCAGGCAACAGATTTACAGTTTGTGGTTCACTTGCATAGCTACTGACCAGTACCACAAAACCGATGATAAGAATGACCTTTATCAGTGTAAACCAGTCCTGTAATCCACCACTGGCCTTATGATTGCGTCCATGTACCAGCGTGATGACAATCACCAGCACCAGTGCTGCAACCATCCGGTTGATCTCGACCAGATGTGCCAGTGATGAGTTCAGATAGGCTGCGAAGGTCATCGCCGCCAGTGCCGTGGGCGCCGCAAAACCCACCGTCAGGGAGACCCAGCCTGATACGAACCCGACCGAAGGGTGGTAAAGCTGGCTGAGGAAATTGTACTCACCGCCGGAGCGTGGCAGGCGACTTGCCAGTTCGGCATAAGTGAGTGCGCCACACAACGCCGCAAGCCCGCCAACCAGCCACAACATCAGCAATACAAACGTCGACTTGATATCAACAATCTGATAACCGATGCTGGTGAACACACCAGTACCAATCATGTTGGCGACAACCACAGCTATCGCGGTTGATGGTTTATAGGTGCCGGTCTTGTTCATGTTTCCGGTATAAAGTCCTCAAAAACAAGTTCGTAAAGTTCTACGGGTTCCTGGGTAACACCGTCACGCCAGGTGATTGAATCCTTGCCTGCCTTTTGCAATCCGGCTTTACGCAGTACGTTACCGGAGGCAGGGTTGCGTTTCAGGTGGCGGGCATGGAACCGGGTAATGCCCAGCTCAGCGAGACCAAAACCGATCAGTGCATCGACAGCCTCCGTGGCATAACCCTGACCCTGCCAGGGCACCCCGATCCAGTAACCTATTTCCGCTTCGGTGCCCTCCCGGTTGAACAGGCTGACTGTGCCAATGGTTTCATCAACGTCGCGAAGGGTGACAGCAAAGACGGCGCTGGTGCCTTGCTGCCAGTCAGCAGATTGACTGGCGATCCAGGTTTCGGCGGCGCCGTCAGGGTAGGGGTGGGGAATGCTGGACGTCATCTCAGCGATACGGGCATCGCCTGCCAGCGATTGAATGCGCTGCGCATCCGATGGCCGGTAGGCGCGCAATCTCAGTCGCTCTGTGGCGATATCGGGCTGCGGGTTTGGCATTGGTTTTTTCCCTGTCCATGGTTTATCTTGTCAGTCCTTGAAGTATGAGGATAATCAATCCAATGTCCAGCAAAAAAGCGAGCAGTGACAGCATGCCTGCAACAAAAATCATCAGCCAGCAGAAACTCTTTGCCGGTCAGCAGATTCGTGTTGAACACGAATCATCGGCACTGAATTGCACAATGCGCTTTTCGGTCTATTTGCCGCCGGGCGCGAGCGCAGAAAAGCCGGTGCCCGCGCTCTATTTTCTGGCAGGGCTGACCTGCACCGATGACAATTTCAGTACCAAGTCGGGTGCCCAGCGGATCGCGGCGGAACTTGGCATCGCACTGGTCATGCCCGACACCAGTCCGCGAGGTGATACAGTGCCGGATGATGATGCTTATGATCTGGGGCAGGGGGCCGGTTTTTATCTGAATGCCACCCGGGCGCCCTGGAGTGGTCACTACCATATGTTTGACTACATTACTGTCGAGTTGCCGGCTGTGGTCAATGCGAATTTTCCGGTAAGCGAACACAAAGCCATCAGCGGTCATTCCATGGGTGGCCATGGCGCTATCTCCATCGCGACAAAATTGCCCGATGCGTATTGTTCGGTTTCCGCGTTTGCGCCGATCGTCAATCCGATGCTCTGCCCCTGGGGCAAAAAAGCGTTCACCCAGTATCTTGGAGAAGATCAGCAGTTATGGCAGCAGTACGACAGCGTTGAGCTGATAACCAGTCGGGGTTTGTCTTTGCCGCTGCTGGTCGATCAGGGCACGGCGGATGACTTTCTGGCAGAACAGTTGTTGACCGACAATCTGATAGCAGCAACCCAAGCCATGAATAATGTCACGATCCGCTATCAGCAAGGGTATGACCACAGTTACTATTTTATAGCCACATTTATCGAACAGCATCTGCGGTTTCATGCAGAGCATCTGCACAAAAAGAGGATACCAATATGAAAAGCCGGGCAGCAGTCGCGTTTGCGGCAGGCAAACCACTGGAAATAGTTGAAGTTGATCTGGAAGGCCCGAAGAGCGGTGAAGTGCTGGTTGAATTGAAGGCAACCGGTATCTGCCACACCGATGCGTTTACGTTGTCCGGTGATGATCCGGAAGGCGCATTTCCGGCAATTCTGGGGCACGAAGGCGCGGGTATTGTTGTTGAGGTAGGACCGGACGTGAAGTCACTGAAAAAAGGTGACACCGTGATACCGCTGTATACGCCAGAATGTCGTGAATGTGACTACTGCCTGCACCCAAAAACCAACCTCTGCCAGGCCATCCGCACTACCCAGGGTCAGGGTCTGATGCCGGATGGAACCAGTCGTTTTTCACTCGACGGTAAGCCGATTCTGCATTACATGGGGTGTTCAACTTTCTCCAATTTTACAGTATTGCCAGAGATTGCACTTGCCAAAATCCGCAGCGATGCCCCGCTGGATAAAGTGTGTTACATCGGTTGTGGCGTCACCACGGGTGTAGGTGCGGTGATTTTTGATGCCAAGGTAGAGCCCGGTTCGCGGGTGGTGGTATTCGGCCTTGGTGGTATCGGTCTCAATGTAATACAGGCGGCACGTCTGGTGGGAGCGCGACAGATTATCGGCGTGGATATCAATCCCGGGAAAGTGGAGCTGGCACGTAAATTTGGCATGACTGATTTCATCAATCCGAAGGAAGTACACAATGTGGTTGAGGCAATTGTCGAGTTGACCAAAGGGGGTGCGGACTACACATTTGAGTGCATAGGCAATGTAAATACCATGCGTCAGGCGCTGGAAGCCTGCCACAAGGGCTGGGGTGAGTCGATCATCATCGGTGTTGCCGGTGCCGGTCAGGAGATTTCAACACGGCCGTTTCAGCTGGTTACCGGTCGGGTATGGCGTGGCAGTGCGTTTGGCGGGGCGCGGGGAAGGACGGATGTGCCGGCTATTGTGGATATGTATATGGAGGGCCGGCTGAATATTGATGATCTGATTACGCATACGATGCCGCTGGAGCGGATCAATGATGCGTTTGATTTGATGCATGAGGGGAAGTCGATTCGGAGTGTTGTGTTGTACTGACGTTTCGTGATGATCAGCCGCCGGTCGGCGTATTGCTGCCGGGACCGGCCACTTCTGACACCGCCGGGTCCGGCGCTGCGGAACTCACCCGGGCACGCCCGGGTTCAGACAGTCCTCGCGCTTTTTCGGACCCGGCGGTGTCAGAAAGACGTGGCCTGACTGGTCCCGGCAGCAATACGCCGACCGGCGGCCACGGGCAAGGAGTGCCGCAGCCACATCCTCAACAGGTGTTTTCGGTGCTGCGGAGCTCGGGTGGGGTGACCGCCAGCCACGGGCAAGGGGTGCCGCAACCGGCCACATCCCCAATAAACATTTTCTGCGCTGCGGAACTCGCCGTCGCCGCTGCGCGGCTTTGGGCTCAGACAGTCCTCGCGCTCGATCGAAAATATTTGTTGGGGATAGGCGTGGCCTGACTGGTTGCGGCATCCCTTGCCCGTGGCTGGCTCACGTTGTCGGCGAGTTTGTTTATGAGTATCTCCTCAGTCCCTGTTCCCGTTATGATGCGGGTATGAGCACAAATCACAAGAATGTGCAGGCGGATCAGCAAGAACCATTCAACTGGCATTCCGACTGCCGCTTTGAGCTGTTGATCGACGGAACTGCGTTTTTTCCACGCATTTTGCAGGCCATCGGGCAGGCACAGTTCTGCATCGACATCGAGATGTATCTGGTGGAATCAGGACAGGCCACTCAGCGGTTGGTGGCGGCGCTGACAGCGGCGTCTTTGCGGGGTGTTGTTGTGCGCTGCCTGTTTGATGCCACTGGCAGTACTGGATTTTCTGTTGAAGAGCGCCATGCACTTCGTGGAGCCGGTGTAGATTTGTGTTTCTATAACCCCATCTCCTTATTCAGGGGCGTAAGCAACTTGCACCGCGACCATCGCAAGCTGCTGCTGTTTGACCGGCGTATCGTCTGCATCGGCGGTCTGGGTTTCACGGATGATTTTTGTGAACCCGACGATGCCGATGGCGCTTTACAACCGGCCCAAACCCCGTGGCATGAACAGATGCTGGTGGTTGAAGGCGATATCGTAGAAGACTGGCAACGTCTTTTTGAGCAATCCTGGCTGCAAGCCAAATGGCCAAGCCGCAAGGTGCTCGACTGTCCACCGCAAAAGCACGCCTCCGTGCCGTGGCCGGAGGTTACGCCCGGACTGGGTCGGGTCGCATTCAGCGCCTCGCGCAACAACCGCGACCTGTTGTTGTCACTGATCAGTCGAATCCGTCACGCACAATCCTGGGTCTGGCTCGCCACGCCTTACTTTGTGCCCCCCCGTTCCCTGCGTCGGGCCTTGACCGCTGCGGCCCGGCGTGGCATCGACGTCCGCCTGCAGGTATGCGGCAATTTTACCGATCTGCCACCGGTGCGCTACGCTGGCCAGATCTATTACGCTGAACTGCTGCGCGCCGGCGTCAGAATTTTCGAATACCAGCCGCGTTTTTCGCACCTGAAATCCGCGCTGGTCGACCAGTGGGTTACCCTGGGCTCATACAACTTTGATCACTGGACGCTGCACTGGAATCTGGAGGCTAACCAGAATGCACTGGACCCGGCACTGGCGCACGCTGTGCAGCAATCCTTCGAACAGGACTTTCAACTAAGCACGGAGCTGACAAGCCACCGATGGCGGCAACTGCCGATGCACTACCGGTTGAAGATCTTCTTCTGGGGTCGGGTGAAGAAGCTGGCGGATCTGTGTTTGAGTTTTTACTAGGCGGAAAGGGACGCGACCCCTCAGGCCACGCCTTTTCGGCAGAGGTTTGCCCGACCCGCACATGAACTACAAGACCCGCAACGGCTACCTCAACTCTCCACTACAGAGCAAGCCCGGGGCGGGGTAGGTTGGGTGAGCCCAGTCAGGCCACGTCTTTCAGGCAGAGGTTTTCCCGATCAGCGCGAGATACCATCTCTCCAAACCAGCCGCAAGCACCTTAAAAAACGGCTTGT
>CAXBER010000017.1:0-49727 GCA_963974875.1 uncultured Pseudohongiella sp.
GCACGGGAATGACATCACCCGCAACGCGCACCACTGCCGCCCACCACGAAGCAAGCCCGGGACGGGGCAGGTTGAGTGAGCCCAGTCAGGCCACGCCTTTCAGGCAGAGGTTTGCCCGATCAGCACGGGAATGACATCACCCGCAACGCGCACCACTGCCGCCCACCACGAAGCAAGCCCGGGACGGGGCAGGTTGAGTGAGCCCAGTCAGGCCACGCCTTTCAGGCAGAGGTTTGCCCGATCAGCACGGGAATGACATCACCCGCAACGCGCACCACTGCCGCCCACCACGAAGCAAGCCCGGGACGGGGCAGGTTGAGTGAGCCCAGTCAGGCCACGCCTTTCAGGCAGAGGTTTTCCCGATCAGCGCGAGGACTGTTTGAGCCGGAGCCGCATAGCGGCGAAGGTGAGTTCCGCAGCGCCGGGAAAATCTCTGCCTGAAGTGGCCGGGCTCACTCAACCTGCCCCGTCACGGGCGCCCCCCCACCGAGGACTGCTTGAGCCGGAGCCGCGCAGCGGCGAAGGTGAGTTCCGCAGCGCCGGAAAAACCTCTGCCTGAAGTGGCCGGGCTCACTCAACCTGCCCCGTCCCGGGCGCCCCACCACCGAGGACTGTTTGAGCCGGAGCCGCGCAGCGGCGACGGTGAGTTCCGCAGCGCCGGAAAAACCTCTGCCTGAAGTGGCCGGTTGCGGCACCCCTTGCCCGTGGCTGGCGGTCACCCCACCCGAGCTCCGCAACGCAGAAAATAACAACCAGGGATGTGACCGGCCGCAGGACTCCCTGCCCGCGCCGGGCGTCAACCGTAAAACATCAAGCCCGAGGCGGCGTCACCCCCGTCTGACCCATATACTTGCCTCCACGCTGCTTATAAGTCACCTCACACTGCTCATCCGACTGATAAAACAGCATCTGCGCCACACCCTCATTCGCATAAATCTTCGCCGGCAACGGCGTTGTATTCGAGAATTCCAGCGTCACATGCCCCTCCCACTCCGGCTCCAGCGGGGTCACATTCACAATGATGCCGCAGCGCGCATACGTCGACTTCCCAAGGCACACCGTCAACACATCCGACGGTATCCGGAAGTACTCAATGGTACGCGCCAGCGCAAAGGAGTTGGGCGGAATGATGCAATACGGCTCATCAATCGCCACAAAGCTGCTTTCATCAAAATTCTTCGGATCCACCACACTGGTGGTATGCACATTCGTGAAGATCTTGAACTCCGTGGCACATCGCACATCATATCCATAGCTGGACGTGCCGTAAGAGATCACCTTGCCACCATCCCGGTAGCGTACCTGGCCCGCTTCAAACGGCTCTATCATGCCGTGTTCCTGAGCCATTTTACGAATCCATTTGTCTGATTTAATAGTCATGCTACTGCTGATCTCCTGATTTACGAATGTCTCTGTTCAGTGTCTATATCCCACGACCGGACCCAATGACCGGGGCCTATTCATCTGCCCGGGTTTACTGATTCAGAGTCGCCAGCCCCGTGCGGTCAAACAGACCATCGGAAAAACTGGCAGGAATACGGTATTGCGACAGAATGGCCTGCTCGCTGGACTGGGCTTCCTGGTGATCAACCACCAGCTGGAAACCTGACTCGCCGCGGAAAACCACAAAGGGCTGATCGTTGTTTCTCAGCTTGCCTGTAAAGTCATAAAAATCCTGAATAGGCTCGCCGTTCACGGTATCCACAATCCAGTTGCGGACATCGTGATACCCAAGATTTACATCTGCGGCCAGCACCTGCAGGGCAACCACTACCTCACGGCGCTCGGGTGAGGCCCACTGACTGCGTGCATGCAGCAGGCTCACCGGCGCACTGCGGGTCCAGTCATTACCCCAGCGCTTGATCAGATTCATGTTCAGTGGCACAAACAGAATACCACCGTAGATATAATACTCAGGCACCGCATCAAACTCTTCCGAGCGCACAAGGCTGTAACTCTGCTGTCGGCGACTGGCGGTCAGATCAATGTCCATCACCTCGCCCAGGCGTGACACCCGCAAGGGCACGACGTCACCAATCTGCTTCAGGTCAATAGCATGTTTGTAGTTGGTCTGCAGGCTGCGACTCAGGCGGATGCTGCTGTCGCCGGCAACTTCATAACCATCAATACTCAGAATGACGTCGTTTTCCTGCAGCACGCCGTGCGCCGGGGAGTCCTCAAACACCTTGATCACCAGCACGCCATTTTGTTCCGGACTCAGGCCATAGGCGGCCTTGGCGGAGGGACTTTCCAGATCCTGAGTGCGGAATCCCAGGTCCGGAAAACCGTCATATTGACCGTTGCCGGCATCGGTGAGCATGTGACGGACGATATCAGGCGGCACAAAATATCCCAGTGCTTCAGTGCGGCCACCGGCGGCTGATTGCATCACCACGCCGGCGATCTTGCCATCAACAATCACCGGGCCGCCACTGTTTCCCGGATTGATGGCTGCGTCAATCTGACCGGCCAGCAGAAACTCACCCGAGTGTGCGTAAACCTGCTGCTCAACGCGTGACAGAATGCCCTTGGTAATACTCAGTGTACGGCCGCCGACCGGATAACCAAATACAAACACCTCGGTATTGGGTTCTGGCAGATCGCCTACTTCCAGTGCGGGCGTATCGTCAAAAAATGCAGCATCTTCTACGCTGATCAGCGCCAGATCCGAAGCATGGGAAACAAACTCCACGCGTGCAAGGTACCGGTTGGCATCGTTATGCTTCTGCACCTGCACATAGCTGGCATTGGCCACCACATGCGCGTTGGTCAGAATGCGTTGACCATCAATTACTGCGCCGGAGCCACTGCTCTGGCTCGGCGTCATCAGGCGCCATGGCGTAAAATAGTCGGGAGCCGCTGAGGTGGTGTAGATCTTGACAATCGAGCTTTCAATTTCACGGATGGAGTCGTCAATCTGTGCATTGGCGGCGCCGGCAGCAGAGAGCTGCGCCAGCAAGCAGATTATGGCCAATACCACAGACCGCGAATGCCGTCGCCGGGCGGCGACCGGGCCTGTTACTGTCATCTGATGTCCTCTTTTCTACTTCATGTTTTATGGTGTCAGACTATTGACCGAGTAAACCTGAAAAATTGTGTCGACGTCAAATATTTCTTGCCCCCTGCTTTCCGCCTCAGACAATTCTCATACCCGGTTCAGCGCCGCTATCGGGGCTGATCAGCCAGATATCCGCCCCGCCGGGACCTGCCGCCAGCACCATGCCCTCTGAGATACCAAAACGCATCTTGCGTGCTTTCAGGTTGGCCGCCAGCACCACCAGCCGGCCTTCCAGTGCTTCCGGCTGATACGCTGAGCGGATACCGGAGAAAACATTGCGCTGCGCCGGTTCGCCGCTGGCATCCAGACCAAGATCCAGCGTCAACTGCAGCAGTTTGTCCGCACCCTCCACATACGCCGCCTTGATGATCCGCGCCACTCGTAGATCCACCTTGATAAAGTCATTGAATTCAATTTCATCGGCGATGGGTTCTTTTGCCAGCGGGCTGTCTGTCGCCGGGGCATCATCTTCAGTTGTGTTCTGTTCACTCATTTGCACCACCTCTGTATTTGCAGACTGATCCACCGGCGCGGCGGTCAGTTTACGCGCATCATCGGCATCACTTTTTGTTGCCGTCAGCAGCGCTTCTATCTGAGCCTGTTCCGCACGTTTCATCAGCGGTGTGAACGCATTGACGGTGTGGTCCAGCAGCAGTGACTGCGATGCCGCCCAGTCCAGTTCGCCGGCATTGAGAAACTGCTCGGCGCGTTCGGCCGTGGCCGGCAGCACCGGCTTGAGATAAATCATCAGCAGCCGGAACAGGTTGATGCCGGTTGAGCAGATGGCCTGAACCTGGGGATCCTGCGGGTTCTGTTTGGCCAGCACCCAGGGCTGTTGTTCGGCAATGTACTGATTGGCCTTGTCTGCCAGCGCCATGATCAGGCGCACGGCCCGGCTGTATTCACGCTGCTCATACAGACTGGCAATCTCAGCGGCGGCCTGCTGGCATTCCGTGACCAGCACAGCGTTGTCCACCTGCGCCGCCAGCTGACCGGCAAATCCTTTGGTAATGAACCCGGCACAGCGGCTGGCAATATTGACCAGCTTGCCGACCAGGTCAGAATTTACCTTGCTGACAAACTCATCAAAGTTCAGGTCCAGATCATCCACCCCGCTGCCCAGCCGTGAGGCCAGAAAGTAGCGCAGGTACTCGGGATCCAGGTGCTGCAGATAGGTATCGGCATTGATGAATGTGCCGCGCGACTTGGACATCTTCTTGCCGTTCACGGTCATGAATCCATGGGCAAACACGGCCGTTGGTGTGCGGTAGCCGGCATCGGAGAGCATGGACGGCCAGAACAGGGCGTGAAAATTGATGATGTCCTTGCCGATAAAATGATACAGCTCGGTGTGACCGCCGGGTTTCCAGTATTCGTCAAAATTGCGCCCGGTGCGCTCGCAGTACTGATGAAAACTGGCCATGTAGCCAATGGGCGCATCCAGCCAAACATAAAAATACTTACCCGGTGCATCGGGGATTTCAAAGCCGAAGTACGGTGCATCGCGGCTGATGTCCCACTCCTGCAGACCACCATCCACCCATTCAGCGAGTTTGTTGGCAACCTGTTCCTGCAATGTGCCACTGCGGGTCCATTTACGCAAAAAGTCGGCGAACTCTGGCAGTTTGAAGAAATAGTGTTCCGACTCTTTTTCCACCGGTGTGGCGCCGGACAGCGTGGAGCGCGGGTTGATCAGTTCAGCGGGGCTGTAGGTCGCGCCGCACACTTCGCAGTTGTCTCCGTACTGATCGTCAGCCTTGCACTTGGGGCAACTGCCTTTGACAAAGCGGTCAGCAAGAAACAGGCCCTTCTGCGGATCAAACAGTTGCGTGATATGGCGAACGCTGATGCGGCCATTGGCACGCAGCGCCTTGTAAATGGTCTCGGAATAGTGACGGTTTTCCGGCGAATGGGTGGAGTGGTAATTGTCAAAACCGATCCTGAAGCCATCATAGCTGGCCTTGTGTTCACTGCGCACGCGGTCAATCAACTGCTCAGGTGTGATACCTTCGTTCTCGGCACGCAGCATGATGGCGGTACCATGGGCATCATCCGCACACACGTACACGATGTCCTGGCCGCGCATCTTGTGGAAGCGCACCCAGATGTCGGTTTGCACCGCCTCCAGCATGTGGCCCAGGTGGATGGGGCCATTGGCGTAGGGCAACGCGCTGGTTACCAGAATCTTGCGTTGTGTCACGTGTCTATCCTTTTGCTACCGTTTACCATGAACCTGACTCTCAGATTTCAACCATCTCAAAGTCTTCTTTACCGACGCCGCATTCCGGGCACATCCAGTCTTCCGGCACGTCTTCCCACTTCGTCCCCGGCGCTATGCCGTCATCCGGCCAGCCCTCAGCCTCATCATAAATAAAACCACACACTATACACTGCCACTGCTTCACCGCTTACTCCCCGGAACATGCCAACAAAGCTGCAGATGATACTGCAAAAATGGGGACGGAGGATATTTCTCAGTCAAGGAATATAGATCTCCCGGTGGTACCATGGCGTGGAGGTTACCCCGGTGAGGACGGCTGATTCATCAAAAAGGCGTGCAAACAACGGCCCGTCAGCGCGGAATTCCAGTGACTGGATGCGGCTGCCGGGCGCACCGGGCACACCCAGCACATCGGAGGCCTGATCGATTTTGTACGTACGTGTAAACGCCGTATTCCGGCCGGAGCGGATGACAATCGAGGATTGCCGTCTGACAGGGATTGCCTGCTGATAGCGTAGCGTCAGGTGCACACTGTCACCGCTTTCTGCCACCATCTGCCAGTCTTCTTCTACCTGTGCACGTTGCAGTCCCTGCCCGGTCAACACTCTTTCAGCACTGGCCAGGACGGCGGGCTGATATACCTCGTAGGAACCGCTACCCTCAGGGGAAATCCCGTTGATAATCAGGACGCTGCTCTGGTTGTCTGCCTCGCGCGCCTGCACAGATACAACCATGTAACGACTACTGCCACTGCCCACCGGCTGACCTTGCGGGTCAAGTACAACGTGGCGATCCATAAATGTGACTGAAATATTCACCTGATCCGACGACGCCGCGCTCGGCATCACCGTCCAGCCGGCGGGCAGCAAAGCCCGCACCACCCCGGCATTGACACGAAATCCCAGTGAGGTCCGTGTCTCGGCGCTCCACTCTTCGTATTCCTGGCTCTGCGCGGTCACCGTTGCCGGGAAAACCAGCACAGCCAGCATCAGCACAAGCAGACGGCGCCAAAATCTTCCTGCTGGTGCCAAACAAGTCATCTGTCGCTTCCTCCAAAAAAGGACCTAAAAAAGGGGACGGAGGATATTTACGAGAGGCAGTGCCGACGCAAAGATCATGATAAACTCCGCGGTTATGCTGAACACACAACTCGTTGAACAGATTAACGCCGCCCTGCCCCAGACGCAATGCACAAAGTGCGGGTATCAGGGCTGCCGTCCCTATGCGGAGGCGATTGCCGGCGGTGCGGCCATCAACCGCTGTCCACCCGGGGGACCGGAAACAATTGCGACATTGTCTGTCATCACGGGTCAGGACGTCACGGCGCTGGACCCCAGTGTGGGCGAACATTCACCATTGAAAGTGGCGGTTATCCGCGAGGACGAGTGCATCGGCTGTACCAAATGCATTACCGCCTGCCCGGTAGACGCGATCGTCGGCGCCGCCAAACTTATGCATACCGTCATCGCCGCCGACTGCACGGGGTGTGACCTTTGCGTTGAGCCCTGCCCGGTGGATTGCATTGACATGATCACCGTGAGGCAGACCATTGAACCCCCGTCGCCCGAGCAGGCAGACATCTGGCGCAAACTCTACGAACAGCGCAACGCACGGCTTGAACGCCAGGCAGACGCCGTCGCCCGGCGCCGCATGGCCAGACTCCAGGACAAACTGGGCGCATTGGACCGCGGAGAGCAACTCCAAAAGCCGAGCATCGTGGACACCCCCTGGGCCAAAACCCCGGAGCAGTTACGTGCAGAAATCATGGCCGCCATCGCGCGGAAGCGGGGGACTGCAAAGATAGGGGCTGCGAAAAAGGGGACGGAGGATATTTAATTTGCGTAAGTGGGCGAAGTAACAGGAATTGGATGAACAAAGATAAACGCACAGAGATTTTCAGACGTCTGCAGGCAGACAACCCCCAGCCCACCACGGAACTGGAGTACAGCAGCACGTTTGAACTGTTGATTGCGGTAATCCTGTCAGCGCAGGCAACCGACGTCGGTGTCAACAAGGCCACGCGCAAACTCTACGCGGTCGCCAATACGCCCGCAGCAATCCTGGCATTAGGTGTGGACGGGCTCAAGTCGTATATCAAGACCATTGGTCTGTTCAACACCAAGGCAGAAAACGTCATCAAAACCTGCGCGGCGCTGGTGGAAAAACACAATTCCGTGGTGCCATCCACGCGTGAAGAGCTCGAAGCGCTGCCGGGCGTTGGCCGCAAAACGGCTAACGTGGTACTCAATACAGCATTCCGACAACCAGCAATGGCCGTAGATACCCACATTTTCCGGGTATCCAATCGCACCGGTATCGCGACCGGCAAAAACGTTCTGGAAGTGGAAAAGCGCCTGATGCGCGTGCTTCCGACAGAATATCTGCTGGACGCCCACCACTGGCTGATCCTGCACGGGCGCTACGTGTGTGTGGCTCGCAAACCACGTTGCGGCGCGTGTACAATCCATGATCTGTGCGAATACAAAAACAAGACTGAAGATTATGCAGCCAACTAAATCAGAGTCTACTCCGTCACAATCAACCCAACCAGCTCTGCCGTCCCGCGCCAGTGTCATCATTTCCACGTACAACTCCCCTGCCTGGTTGAAAAAAACACTGATCGGTTATTTCAACCAGGATTGCCAGGATTTTGAGATCATTATCGCGGATGACGGCTCCGGCGCTGACACCAAGGCCCTGATTGACTCGCTTGGAGAAATATCCTCCGTCCCCATTATTCATGTTTGGCAGAAGGATGACGGGTTTCGCAAGTGTCGGATACTGAATAAGGCAGTGTTGCACACGAGTACTGACTATGTGATTTTTACGGATGGGGACTGCATTCCCCGTGCGGACTTTGTCAGCACGCACCTGAGGCGCGCCGAGCCGGGTTATTACCTGTCCGGCAGCTATTACAAACTGCCCATGCGCACCAGCGAAGCGATCACCGAAGATGATATCCGCAGCGGCCGTTGCTTTGATAAAAAATGGTTGTATCAGCACGGCCTGCCCCGCACTCGCAAAACCCTGAAGATTTCCGCAAGTCCTGCCATGGCACCCTTGCTGAACTTTATGACGCCGGCCAAATGCAACCTGAAAGGATCCAATGCGTCCGTATGGAAGGATGATATCCTGCGCGTCAACGGATTCGATGAACGCATGCCCTGGGGCGGCGAGGACAGGGAGTTTGGCGTTCGACTGATCAATGCAGGCATCAAACCGCGGCATGTGAGATATGACGCTATTTGTATTCATCTGGATCATGCGCGTGGATATGTCGACCCTGCACAAGTAATCGCCAACAAAAAACTCCGCCAGAAAAATGAAAAAAGTGGCGAGACATTAACCGTCTATGGCATTCAGCAATTACTCGATAGCGGTTACCAAACCGGGCCAGCGTTGTAACGTCAGCGCCGTAACTTTAGCTCGGCCGAATTCAGCCATTTCAACCAGCGACTGCCCTGCAGCGGATGATATACCCAGGGCTGCTTCAGAGCGACGGAAGAATCGAGGCGCAGGCACTGCTCCGCCACCGGCAACACTGTCCGCTCACGTGCACAGAACGCCAGTGATTCCTCATCAGTCATGCTGAGAAACGGATAGTATCCACAGCGCTGATACTTTTCACCCAGCCGCAATGCCAGTGTCCGCTGCTTGCCGCGCCACGCCGGTGCCGATGGCAACCAGGCCACAAAAGGATTGGCCAGATACGCCATGGTCGCAAATTTCTCATGAGCCTGTTTTTCATTCAGGGATTCGCGCGGCAAGAATTTCCAACGTACTGCACGCAACCTACCCACATGCGCAATGCAGATATCTGAATAGAAACACCCGGCACTTCGCCTGGCACGTCGCAACATATACGTATCGTCTGCAGCGTCATATTCAACCTGGCTGCGCCTCAGCTCACTGGCCTTAATGAACGCCTGATGCAAAAACGCGCGGTTTGGTGCCACAGCAAAATATGCCTGTATAGCGGCAACATCTTCATCTGTAAGTGGGCGCACCAACTGCATGTCATCCTGCAAGGTACACATCAATGTATCGTCCGGCAAACTGTCCAGCGCCAATTGCATATTATGGTACAGACCGCCGTGTTTGCTTTGCCCGGCCCCCGGATCCGCAGACTGCACAGACGGCTGTACCAGATGCAGCAATGAATTCTGGCTGGCACGCTGACGAATATCAGCCAGCACCGCAATTGTTGCCGCATCAGTGCTGTTGTCATCAAATACCGTCACAGGTATATGAGGCGCACACTGCTCCAGAGAGCGAAGACAGTTAACCAGAAATTCAGCACGATTAAATGAAAAAACGGCAAAGTGCAACTGCACCCTGCCGTTTTCAATTGCAGAAACCATCAGCCAGACCTAGATCTTTCGACCCTTATTGGCAGCAATGCGTAAACGCAGCGCGTTCAGTTTGATAAAACCACCCGCATCCGCCTGATCGTAGGCGCCGGCATCATCCTCGAACGTTGCGATGCTCGCATCAAACAGCGAATCAGCCGACTCACGACCCACCACGGCAACGCCACCCTTGTACAACTTCAGCCGGACCGTGCCGTTCACATACTCCTGAGAATAATCAATCAGGGTCTGCAGTGCCTTGCGCTCCGGCGAGAACCAGTAACCGTTGTAGACCAGCGATGCATAACGCGGCATCAACTCATCCTTCAGATGTGCCAGCTCCCGATCCAGTGTCACAGACTCAATGGCCCTGTGCCCTTTCAGCATGACTGTGCCACCAGGGGTTTCATAACAGCCACGTGATTTCATGCCCACGTAACGGTTCTCAACAATATCAGCACGACCAATACCATTGGCACCGGCAACCTTGTTCAGATGCGCCAGTACTGTCGCCGGCGACATGTCCACGCCATCTACTGCAACAATATCACCCTTGCGGTAAGTCAGTTCAATATAGGTTGGCGTATCCGGCGCATTCTCCGGCGACACTGACCAGAGCCACATATCTTCTTCCGGCTCAGCGCCCGGGTTCTCCAGAATGTCGCCTTCATAGGAGATATGCAGAAGATTGGCATCCATGGAATACGGAGACTTGGTACCGCGCTTTTTCTCAACCTGAATGCCATGCTGCTCGCAATACGTCAGCAACTTGTCACGCGAATTCAGATCCCACTCACGCCAGGGCGCAATTACGCGGATACCCGGCTTCAATGCATAGGCACCCAGTTCAAAACGCACCTGATCATTGCCCTTGCCGGTGGCACCGTGGGAAATCGCATCCGCCCCGGTTTCATTGGCAATTTCCACCAGACGCTTGGCAATCAGCGGGCGTGCTATGGATGTACCCAGCAGATATTCCCCCTCATACAGCGCGTTGGCGCGGAACATCGGGTTCACAAAATCGCGCACAAACTCCTCGCGCAGATCCTCGATGTAGATTTCCTTGATACCCATCGCCGTCGCCTTGGCACGTGCCGGCTCCAGTTCCTCACCTTGTCCCAGGTCAGCGGTAAAGGTCACCACTTCACACTGGTAAGTTTCCATCAACCATTTGGCGATAACGGATGTATCCAGGCCGCCTGAATAGGCCAACACTACTTTTTTAATGCCGGACATGCTGTGCTGCTCCATTTATTGGGGAGTGTGGGTAGATTCGAGTGAGCTATTGTAACAGATGGGAGAGAAATGGGGACGGAGGATATTTAGTTTTGGCACTGGGGAGGAGAACAGGGGCCGGAGGGTAAAAGGGGCCGGAGGGTAAAAGGGGACGGAGGATATTTAGTTTGGGCACGGGGAGTTTTTTGCTCCGCAAAAATTACTCCTCCGGCCCAAACTAAATATCCTCCGTCCCCTTTTACCCTCCGTCCCCTTTTACCCTCCGGCCCCTTTTACCCCCTGTGCAGCCGCAGCGTCACCCGGCGGTTCCGGTCACGATCCTCGGCGCTGCGCTCGTCGCGCACAACCCGGAAATCAGCCGTGCCACCAAAATACCGTGTGGTAAACATGTTCTCATCCAGCCCGGCCGCCACCAGATATGACTGCACGGCAAAGGCCCGCACTCGTGACAGTTCCAGGTTGTCACGCGGAATACCGGCCCCATCAGTGAACCCATTGATATCCACCGCTCGTACCTGAGGATCTGCCTTGATATAGCGAATAATATCGTCAAGAAACGCCTTGTTGTCATCGTCCAGCTCACGCTGATTCACTTGCCAGAATACCGTAGAGCGTTCAATTTGACCGAAATTCACTGGCAGCAAGTCACCCGTACAACGATGATACTCACGGTACGCTTCCCCGAACTTTACCGGCGAAAGCCCCACATGAATCGATTCCTGCTCGCTGAACCAGGCGCGGCGCATCAGCGTTGGCACCATCCCCCTCTCCAGCTCCGCCAGCACCAGACGGCTGTGCGACGCATTGAGAAGTACCGGGCGGCGAGTGCGAGTGACATCCACATAGGCCAGATCCTTTACCTCCAACTCCTGTCGCCACAGGGGTGGCTGGGATGTCAGCAACGCACGACCTTCCTGCATCGGGCTGTCCGGCGTCTGCATGTAAAAACTGAGCGGTTCACCAGCCTGATGATAAAATACCGCCATACCAAAGCCCGGAATCTGCTGACTGAGCCTGCATTCGAAGATTGACGACTCAGCTGACCAGCCCGCCACGTCAATATCCGGATAGTAAGATGAAACCGAGCCGGCCTGCACGACGCCGGCAGTCAGCACCGCACCCAGCATGAATCCGTGCACCGGCAGGACGTGTATGACCCACGCAGACACAACGCTCACTGATCGTGTGAAGAGCATAGCGGGCCAAGATAAGGTAAACTTGCGCAACGTTTTCATTCTCTGGCTGATTCGTCCACCCGGTTTGGTTGGAGCTTCTGACATGTGAAGTAACATCGGCCACATTCAACGAAACTTTATTATGACAAGCATAACTCTCACCCGCCCTGATGACTGGCATCTGCACCTGCGTGACGGGGACTCTCTCAATACCCTGGTGGCCCACACCGCTCGCACCTTTGCCCGCGCCATTGTCATGCCAAATCTCAAGCCACCGGTGACTGATCTGGCAAGCGCCCTTGCCTACCGGGAGAGGATTCTGGCTGCACGCCCTGCCGGCAGTCAGTTTGATCCGCTGATGACACTGTATCTGACCGACCAGCTGGCCGCTGAAGAAGTCCTCAAAGCACAGGCTTCCGGCTACGTGTACGCAGTGAAATACTATCCTGCCGGCGCCACCACCAACTCTGACAGCGGCGTTACCGGCATCGAGAAGGTCTATCCCGTACTGGAAGCCATGGCCGAATCCGGCATGCCGCTGCTGGTTCACGGCGAAGTCACCGATGCGCATGTGGATATTTTTGATCGCGAAAAACAGTTCATAGATAGCGTGCTGGCACCCCTGATAGCGCGCTTTCCCACCTTGCGCGTGGTCATGGAGCACATCACCACTGCTGATGCCGCACAGTTTGTATCCGGCGCCGGTGACAATGTTGGTGCGACCATTACGCCACAGCACCTGATGTACAACCGCAACCACCTGCTGGTGGGCGGCGTACGTCCGCATCTGTACTGTCTGCCTGTGCTAAAGCGCAATATCCATCAGCAGGCATTAATAGACGTTGCAACAAGCGGGCATACACGCTTTTTCCTGGGTACAGATTCCGCCCCTCACGCCCAGCCAACCAAGGAAACTGCCTGTGGCTGTGCCGGATGTTACAGCGCACATGCCGCCATCGAATTGTATGCTGAAGTCTTTGAAGATGCCGGCGCACTGGACAAGCTGGAAGGTTTTGCGGCCTTCCATGGCGCTGATTTTTACCGCCTGCCGCGCAATACCGACACCATTACCCTGGTGCGCGAACCGTGGACCGTGCCCGCCAGCTATCCCTATGCCAATGAACAACTGGTGCCACTGCGCGCCGGCGAGCAGATGCGGTGGCGAATGATTGACGGTGCCGCCCACCCCGACACCCACTCCACAACAACAGACAAACCCAACCCTATGGCCGGAGATGCTGCCTGATGTACGACGATGAAGACAATAATGCCGAAGACAGCTTGCTGGCAGCCCGTTTCCGAGGCTATTTACCGGTAGTCGTAGACATAGAGTGCGGCGGATTCAACGCCAAAACCGATGCAATTCTTGAAATTGCCGCAGTGATAGTAGGCATGAACGAAAAGTCCATACTGAAACCCGAGCAAACCTATTTTCACCGGGTAGTTCCGTTTGCCGGCGCCAATATAGAAGACGCAGCGCTGAAGTTCACCGGCATTGACCCCTACCACCCACTGCGCATCGCGCGCGGGGAAAAAGACGTGTTTAACGATTTATTCAAGGTCATCCGTACCGCCATGAAGGCCAATGGTTGCAAACGCGCCATCCTGGTGGCACACAACGCCCATTTCGATCACGGCTTCATCAACGCCGCGGTGGCGCGCCACGATCTGAAGCGCAACCCGTTCCACCCGTTCTCCAGCTTCGACACCGCCACACTCAGCGGTCTGGCCTACGGCCAGACGGTGCTGGCCCGTGCGTGCGAGATGGCAGGCATCGAATTTGACGCCAAAGAAGCCCACTCAGCAAAATACGATGCCGAAAAAACCGCCGACCTGTTCTGCGGCATCGTCAATCGCTGGCAGGCCCTGGGCGGCTGGCCGCAAGGGTAAAAGGGGGCGTGGGTAAAAGGGGACGAGAGAAAAGGGGACGGAGGATATTTTATTTGGGCCGGAGGAGTAATTTTTGCGAAGCAAAAAACTCCCCCGTGCCCAAATAAAATATCCTCCGTCCCCTTTTCTCTCGTCCCCTTTTCTCTCACGCCCCCTTTTTAGGCCTCAGAACACATAACCCACTGACAACATATACACCCACGGATCAATATCTACCGACGTAGTAATCCGTCCCAGCGCCGAGTTCAACGACGCATCGGTAGATATATCCAGCCTGCGCACCGCACCGCTCAGCGTCCACGTTTCGTCCAGCCTGAAATCCGCACCAACGCTCAGTGACAGCCCCCATGAATCATCCAGCTTCAGGCGGTCGGCGGCCAGTTCAGTGCGCGCCTGTGGCGAGAGTTTTTCGCTGAAAAACGTCGTGAAATTCACACCCGCACCACCATAAACACGCAGGCGGGCATCCGGCCCGTTAAAGTAATACAACGCACTGACCGTTGGTGGCAGATGTTTTGTAGAGCCCAGATCCGTGGTGGTAAACCCGTACTGTGCAAGCCCGTCAACCGACAGATCATGCTCAAACGGCGTTGCCGCCAACAGCTCAAGACCAACCCGGTCAGTCAGCATATAAACCACATTCAGGCCAAGCTGAGTATCATTGCTCACACCCACTCCGGTGCCGGCCAGCGGTCCGGTCGCAGCAGCGGTCAATACCCGACTGCTTTCATCCGGCGCAACCGTTGCCACCCCTGCACGCACCAGCCACTCCCCGGCCTGCTGTGCCATCGCCGGCGCGGGCAACACCCCCGCTGTCATGGCAACGCCAAGCACAACTGCAGCGGATATACGTGTTTTTGTCAAATCCATGTTACTTCTCCCAATGTGGTTTGTAGACTCAGGCTCAGGCTATCGCAATCACACAGCGGGCCATTGACACAAATCAGAGTTGGGAATTGCAGCAGACAGAATCAGCGGACGGATTCAAGACAGATCAAGGTTTTGATATCAGAAGATACCGTGAAACGCGTCCCACAGGGCACAGACAAACATGGCTGCCACCATAAGCCGGGCAAACCAGCGGCGGGCAGTTATGACATCTTCATACGAGCCGGATTGACGTGAACCGTAGTCGTATGCACGAGCTTGATGAAGTTTCATGTCCGACTGTGTCTCCACTGATGCGCCTCAATCTATTCTTATGGATATTTGGTTAGCGGCACTGCAGAAGATAACTTTAAGCAATGCCCAACGTAAACAAAAAAATGAGATCTACATCACAAACATGGCTGTACAGTGAGAAAATTTCAGCGGCGTCAACTCTCAACGCCCCAGAAGAGGTGCGGCCGCCTCTGCCATCTGATAATTGTTGTGCGCAGCCCCTGCCACTGTCTGCAGCTGCCACGCAAAAGGAACACCCAGCGCCGACGCCAACTCCGCAGCCTGCCGGTAGAATGTCTGACCACGCGCAAACCGATGTGGGCCTTGCGCCACTGCCTCAGGCGTAACTCTTAACGAAGGGTGCGCGGGATCGATGTCCTGATCACCCAGCAGAATCACAACAGGTCTGGCGAGCAGTGGCACCAGACTTTGCGGCTCGATACCGCTGCCCTGCAAGCCATAGGGAAACTCAACACCCGCATCCGGCATGGTGTACCAGCCAGCGTTGGCAGAAATCGCCATTTCCACCTTGGCTGCCGGTTTATACAGCAAAAATCGATGAGCAAACTGCGCGCCGGCAGAATGGCCGTAAAGGCGGTAACTCTGACGGGACGAACCCAGTTTCTCAACCATATGGTCAAACACCGGATCCAGCGCAGAATAACTCCACTGCGATTCCGGGTTCATGCTGCCATCGTCGGCAAATACATTACCCAGGTTGTAGCCCGCTGCACGTGGAAAATTCGCATCAGAAAACTCAGGCACCAGCAGGACAAACCCATAACTGTGGGCATAGTCACGCCACTCTGCATAGTAGCGATCAGCATCACGCCCCACACCATGCATGACAAATGCGATCGGCATGTCAGCATGGTAGTCGGCCGGCACTTCATACCATACCCGCAACGCAGGCCCTGCCCAGTCCGTAAACAGGAAATGCGGCTCATCACCAGACGCAAGATCCGTCTGTGCATTCGAGGCTGATGTCATCAGGCAGGCCGCCAGCCACAAAAGAGTCATGCCTGAAATTGATCGCAAGGTCATTATTCTGTCTCCCGCTTAAAGGCAATCCCGACGGCACCATCGCGCCGTGGATCCGCCGCACCACGCCATGTCTCGCCCTCTCTGGCTATGGCATGCACGCCGCCGAAATAGGGATCATAGAAACCCTCGGCAACACCAAACTGAGGTCGGCGCAGCGTAAACTTACGCGTCGCCAGACCCTGCAGCATGGGCACTGACAACTCAGTACGCTCAATGTAGACCGCCCGACCCGCCACGGCATGCACCCGCGGCTCGGCAACGGCTTCCACAATATCTGCCTTGCCTTCCGCCCACCGTGCCACCACCTGTGCTACCGCAGAAATAATGCGCGCACTGCCGGGGCTTCCCAACACCAACTCCACCTGTCCGTCCCGCGACAACACCGTGCCAGCCATGGAAGAATACGGCATCTCAAACTCCCGCAGGGAAAACGGACTGTTCTCATCGTCCAGCCTGAAACCCTGCATGTAGTTATTGTACAGAAATCCAAAATCCGGATTCGCCACTCCTGCGCCAAAATAGCTGTCGATACTTTGTGTCACCGCCACCGCCATGCCACTGGCATCCACCACAGAAAAGTGCGTCGTCTCGCCGCCGATTTCGCGCTGCCAGGCTGCCAGCAGATCACGCGCCTGTTGCATGGAAACTTTTCCTGCCATGTCGTCAGCATAATCGTAAAAATCCGACTCAGGCGTCAGCTGTCGTGACCGGTGTGCCAGATATAAAGCATCCAGCATCGCCAGGTCAAACCCGTCCTGATCATCAGGCAGGCCTTGCTCATGCGATGCCTGCAGAATATTCATGATCTGCAAGGCCACCCAGCCACCAAATGGCGGCGGCAGCGTTGCTACCTCATAACCACGAAAGTGGCCAATCAGGGGTTCAACAATCTGCGGATCCGGAAAGTTCTGCAGATCATTCATCGTAATCCAGCCACCATTGGCCGCCATGTCACGGGCAATGGACGCGGCTATTTCGCCAGTGTAAAAATCATCCGCCCCATGTTCGGCCAGACGCCTGAGCATGGCGGCGGATTTACGCTGAATGACCCGATCACCGATCTGATAGTCCTTGCCATCGGCGCGGACATAAATCTCTGCTGCTGTTTTTTGTTCGCGTAAAATAGCACCGTAGTATCGAAACGCCCTTTCCCGAAATGGCCCCACTTCAAAACCGTTCTCCGCCAGCTCTATAGCCGGCTGCACCAGCGCCGACCAGGCTACGCTGCCACTGCCAAATTCCCTGTGTGCAAAATCCAGTACACGAGGTGTTGATGGGACAGTTGAAGCTGTATACCCCGAACGCAACTGATCACGAGTGACGCTATCCGGAATCTCGCGTGGCGACCAGGACGTACCATTGATTACAAATGGAGCCTCTCCATTGCCAGGATGTATCAGCATGACAGTCTGACCCGCCACGCCTGAACCCGCAGGCTCGCTGATACCCAATGCCAGTGACACGGCTATCGCAGCATCTATCGCGTTGCCGCCCTGCTCAAGAATGGAAACTCCTGCAGCAGTTGCTTCAGGTGTCGCTGACGTTACCACGCCGGCAAACTGGTCCGATGCAAGCACACTGACAGAGAGCGGCAACAACAGACTTATCTTCAATACGACTGCCGAAATCTTGTATTTCACGACACAACTACTCCTGATCCGAACTTCCGGTTTCAATAGCTTCAGATAAAGGAACGGCGAACCAGGTTCGCCGTTACAGACCCGACTGACCTGTCAGAAGCGTTTTTCCATACCCAGCCACCAGACCCTGCCATAGGAGTTATGCAATGCCTGATAGAAACCGTCACCCACATCAGCAAAAGGTGGTTCCTCATCAGTCAGATTGCGTATGCCCCCACTCAACTGCAGACCGTTCAGCAGATCTCCCCCGCCAGCGAACTCATATCCTACACTCCAGTCCACCGTAGTCCATGCATCTACATCCCAGTAGATGCGGTTGAGATTGCTGTCTATTGTACCGGACACACCGCTGGCCAGGGTATCAAATAAGCCAGTGTTGTATACGCTGCCAACATAGCGTGCAGACACCGTGCTGCGCCAGTTGTTTTTGCTCCAGGCAATGCTGCCACTGGCACGCCACTCCGGGTTACCATTGCGGCGGACAAAGTCTGTTGCCACCGGCCCGGCCTGCTGCTCAAAGCGGGTCAGTTTGCTCGCGTCAGTGCGCAACCTGAAACGCCCCAGATCGCCGGCCTCGAACTGATACTGCACTGATGTATCCCAGCCTTCCACGTTGCGTACATCAGCATTGATATACTGGCTGATGATATTGGTCGTCGGCCCTACCGGCGTACGCTGGTCGTTCGGATTGGCAGCATTCCATGCATCAAACAGCGCGATGTCCTGTGCTGTTGGGGCCGCGCGCACCACGTTGGGGTTGGAACCAAACTGCGCTTCTACGTCCAGCTCGTAACCTTCACCTAACAGCACCACCACATTGCGCTGCTCAATCTCCCATGCATCAAATGTAACCATCAGGCCATCCAGCATGCCAGTTGGCTGGAACACAAACCCCATGGAGAGCGTATCTGTGTGTTCAGGTTTCAGATTGGTGTTACCCAGACGTGAGGTAGTCCTGTAGAGGGAACCATTGTCAACGTCCAGACCGGTCACATCACTGCGCAATGGATCTTCCACGTTCAGAATCCGGCGAATGATATCGCCCTGATTCATTTGCGGCAGATTGGGTGCCCGGAAGCCTTTCGAGTAGGACGCCCGCAGACTCAATATATCAAACGGCGCGTAATATGCGCTGATTTTTGGCTTGAAGGTATCGCCCGCATCCGAGAAATCCTCATAACGACCGGCCAGCTGCACTTCCAGACTGGTCGTAACCGGTACTACCATCTCCGCAAAAGCCGAGAACACTTTACGGCTGGCAGACGAGTCACGTGTCGCAGAAACGCCTACCACATCGCTTTCGTCAAAAATGCCATTAAAATTGTATGGCATGGAACCATCCTGGCGCGGATCACGATCATCCAGATAGGTTTCACGTCGCCATTCCAGACCCAGCGCGGTACCAACGTTGCCAGCCGGCAATGAGAACAGATCCGCCTTGGTGATCTTCGCATCCCATGAGGCCAGCGTGCTTTCAGACTTCTGAATACTGGAGATACGCACTGTATTCAGAACATCTTCACTGTTCGCTCCCGGACCACCAAAAATATTGAAGGAATCCGCTGTGGTTTTCGCCAGAGACTGAGACAGCAGGGTCTTGGACATGCGATTGAATTCTTCATCTTCAGCAGTAGCCGCCGAATACCACACCGCAGATTCCCAGTCCCAGCCATTGAATTCGCCAAACAAACCGGTCAGCACCCGGTAGGAATCCTGTTGCACGTCTATAAAACGCGGTCCCATTTCAGTTGGACGGTAACGGGTCAACAACGCATCCGAACCGGTAGGATTGTAGAAATTATTTGCCGGTACAATGATATATGCCAGACCACTGTCCAGTGGGCCCGAGGCGCGCTGTGTCCCGGAATCGGATCGATAATAGGTCAGCTCAGAAAACGAGTTCATGCCGTTATCCAGGTCATGACTCAGTGTCAACATGATATTACTGCGCTCGGTGTCAGGTGTAATCTGTACTTCCTGGTTGAAGTCAAAGCGTTGACTTCCGACACCGGTACCAATCTGCAGATCCTGTGTTACATGACGGCTGCCGGTAGAAACAAAACGTCCCTGACTGTTCAGGGCACCCAACTGAAATACCGAATAAGGGGTTACCGATGACAGATTATTCAATCGTGAATTACTGCGCCACTCGGCCGGGATCCCGGTGTTGCCGCGACGATCCAGTTTTCCATACAGATCATCCAGTTCGGTAACCTGCACGCCGGTGCGGTCGTAATGGGTGGCAAACAGCCCCACATGCGTGCTGCCATCATTAAAGGTCATGCCACCTTTGGCAGTTAATGTCGTTTCATCGTAGCTGGTGTTTTCACTGCTGCCGTATTTGACCGACGCACTGAAACCCTCAAACTGATTGTCCAGCACCATATTGACCACACCGCCGGTCGCGTCGGCACCGTACAGGGCAGAGGCACCATCACGCAGGACTTCAATACGGTTTACTGCAGATGATGGAATACTGTTGACATTGTAGAGTATCGAGGGCACACCGTTCTTGCTCTCAAACGTTGGATGAACCACCATGCGCCGACCATTCAGCAACGTAAGTGTGTTACCTGTCCCCAGGCTGCGCAGGTTGACGCCGGCAACATCGCCACGCGCACCGTTGGTACCCGTATTGGAATCCTGAAACTCGAAATCACCAATGGAAGGAATGTGGCTCAGCAAATCCTGCATGTTCGTAGCGCCAAGCGCTTCAATCTGCTCGGCCCCCATGACAGTAACCGGCAGCGCATCCTCTGAAAGTCCTTCTACCCGACTGCCTACCGTAATGATCTCTTCAACATCAGCGGCACCGGGTGCCGGTGTCTGAGCCAGCGCCAGGGATGAGGCCAGCATTAAAGTGAGTGACGAGACTCCGGAAATGCCTTGAATTAGTTTCCGCTTCATTGTGATTTCTGCCTCCAGCTGTTATTTGACATTTGTGTGATGCGCCAGAGTTAAGCAGATGAAATCACCTCGGTCAATACATTTCAGCTTTCCATAATTACAGTCTATACATGACTCGAAATAAGTAATGGGATTCCGTTTCAGGCAACAATCTGATCAATCGCAGCTTTCACACAATCGACAAAATAGCGCATGGGATAAGTCAGACTGCGGCGCTGGGAAAACACGGCAGTTACCGGCAATTCAGGGGCATCCGCCAACGGCAGTGCCTCAATCCCGGATTGCCCGGTGAAGTTGGAAACCCCTTTAATGGCCAGCCGGTCAAGGATCGCAAAACCTATTTCGTTGTTTACCAGGGAGGCAGCCATGTGATGATCATGAACACGCACAATATTATTGGGTGATGCCCCGGTCGCCAGCCAGGCATTGCGCGCCCGTTGTCCGAGTGGCTCGTTCTCGTAAAGCTCTATGAATGGCCAATCCCTGATGGCGGCCAGATCAACCGGGCCTGATTTGTCGTAACCTTTGGGCAGTCGCCCCTGCCAGCGACCCGGGATTGCACAGAATACCGGGATGTCAGCCAGTTTAATGGATGAGATTCCTTCCAACCCATCACCCCCGAAGGTAAAACCCATGTGGTATGCCGTCGGTCGCTCATCAAGATTTGACAGAATTACAGGGGAATGTTCAGAGGAAATATCAAAGGTGAAGCGTTTGTGGTGTTGCTGGAATATTGTGATGGCCAAAGGCAATACCCGCTGACAGATGGCCGGCGTTGCGGCCACCCGTATATGCCCTGCCGCACCATCCTTCAGTCGTTCGCACAGGCCACGCACGGCCACCAGCGAGTCATGGGCGCGGTTGACCTCCTCAAACAGAATCCGCGCCTCGGCGGTGGGCGTCAGCCTGCCACTGCTGCGAACAAACAACAGAAAGCCAATTTCCTCCTCCATCTGCTGGATACTTGCAGTGACAGATGGCTGGGACACAGACAGATTACGCGCCGCCTGTGTCACCGTGCCCGCCGTCATGACAGCATGAAAAACTTCCAATTGCCTGAATCGCATATCCGCTCCTCCTTTTTTGAAGAAAACATAACCTATAGCTATTGATATAGCAAATAATACAATTTGACTTATATTTTGAAAAACCTAACTATTACGAAAAATCTCAAACCAACGTTGCAGGTCATCATGTCCCAGGTTTTCTACAGATCACCCAAGTCCAAATACCCCATTGCGCAACGTGCTGACGGCGTCTATTTGTATGATCAGCATAACAACGCCTACCTTGATGGCAGCGGCGGCGCGGCAGTCTCCTGTCTGGGTTACAACCATCCCGATGTCATTGAAGCGATCAAGGCACAACTGGACAAGGTTCCATTTGCGCATTCTGCATTTTTCACCAACCAGCCCCAGGAAGAACTGGCGCAGCGCCTGGCAGACCGTTTTCCAGAATCCGGCGCCCGAGTGTACTTTCTGTCCGGCGGATCCGAGGCCAACGAAACAGCCCTCAAACTTGCCCGTCAATACTGGCTCGCCAAAGGAATCCCCGGTAAATACAAGGTCATCAGCCGTGAGCAGAGTTATCACGGCAACACGCTTGGCGCATTGTCAGTAAGTGGCAATGCACAGCGACGAATCACGTATGGACCCATGCTGCAGGACTGGCCGCGCATCCCTCCCTGCTACAGTTATCGGTATCAGCAGCCCGACGAATCAGCTGAACAATACGCACTGCGCGCAGCCAACTCACTGGAGCAGAGTCTGCTTGAAGCCGGACCTGATAGCGTCGCCGCCTTTATCGCCGAACCTATCGTAGGTGCCACCCTGGGTGTTGTGGCCGCCGAGACAGGCTATTTTAAACGCATCCGCGAAATCTGCGATCAGTACAACGTATTGCTGATACTGGATGAGGTGATGTGCGGTGCAGGCAGAACCGGCAGCTATTTTGCCTTTGAGCACGATGACATCATCCCCGATATCATCACACTGGCCAAGGGGCTGGGTGGCGGCTATCAACCATTGGGCGCATGTCTCTGCCGATGCTCAATCCATGACACCATCGTTGAAAGTTGTGGCAGTTTTGCACACGGCCACACCTACATCGGTCACGCCACGGCCTGTGCAGCTGGCATAGCCGTCATGCAGGTACTTGACGAACACGCCCTGCTGACCAGGATTGCATCCATCGGGGATCAGATACGCAGCAGGCTGCACGCACAATTCTCCGGACACCCCTATGTGGGCGACATCCGCGGACGAGGACTATTCATAGGTATCGAAATTGTACGCGACCGGGAATCCCGTCAGGCGTTTGACAACAGCGCGGCCCTGGCTGCCACACTCAAGCAGCGCGGCATGGACAATGGCCTGATCATCTACCCCGGCAGCGGCAGTGTCGACGGCAAATGCGGCACTCACGTCCTGCTGGCACCGCCCTTCATTTATGAAGACAGACACGTGGATGAACTCATCAACAAACTGACGCGAGTACTGGATGAAAAACACATTGCCTGACCCCCTCATGATCATGTGCGCGCCAAACGGTGCGCGCAAAATGCCCGCAGATCACCCTGAACTGCCAATCACTGCAAGGCAGCTCGCCCGATGTGCCAGTCAACTGATGGATGCCGGCGCCAGTGTGCTGCACCTGCATGTGCGTGATGCCCGGGGCCGGCACAGCCTGTCCCCAACCTTGTACCGGGAGGCAATCGCCGCTGTTCGCAATGCTGTCGCAGACAGACTGGTAATTCAGGTGACAACCGAAGCAGTGGGCATCTATAACCGCGAACAGCAGATGGACGTGGTGCGACAACTGCGGCCAGAGGCGGTGTCGCTTGCCTTGCGCGAGCTGTGCCCGGATGAAAACAGTATTGCCGACAGTGCAGACTTTTTTCAGTGGTGTGCGGCTGAAAAAATCTGGACCCAGTACATACTCTACTCCCCGGAAGAAGTCGCACGCTTTGCCGCACTGCACGCACGCGGTGTATTTGCCCAGGACGAACCATCAGTATTGTTTGTGCTGGGTCGTTACAGTCAGGATCTGACCGGCCGCCCCGAGGAGTTGCAGGACTTCATCAATGTGTGGTCCGGCAAGACTGGCCGATGGGCCTGTTGCTGTTTTGGTGTTACGGAGCAGCAGGCCATGCTGGCGGCGGTACGGGCCGGAGGTCACGTACGGCTGGGTTTTGAAAACAATCTGCACCGCGCCGACGGTACAATTGCGCATGACAATGCCGAGCTACTCCGGGATTTTGTGGAACAACTACCGCTTGCAGATCGTCGACTCGCTGATGCCGACGACATTCGTTCGCTGTACCTGCCATGACCAGAATGCCTCTTGTACCCGCCAGATTCGACTGGCACAACACCCCGGCCGGAGCCTGCCACATGCGCGACTTCGCGCGCCATGTAGAGCAAACCTACCGCCTGGGTTTTGACAGCTATTTTCACCTGCATCGCTGGAGCATCAGCAATCGCGAGGCTTTCTGGCAGACCTGTCTGGAGCAGACCGGTGTTATCACGCAGCACGCTTCGCCACGTGTTCTGAAGCGCGGCGACCAGCTCTGGCAGGATCAATGGTTCCCGGACACCAGACTCAACTACGCTGAAAACCTGCTGCGCTTTGCGGACGAAAAAACTGCTCTTGTTTTTTGTGATGAATCTGGCACGCGACAACAGATCACTTATCAGGAACTACGACATCAGGTTGCTATCCTGAGCACCTGGCTGCGTAATCAGGGCATACAGGCAGGAGACCGGGTCGCCGGACTGACCGCAAACCGCATCGAGACCGTTGTGGCAATGCTGGCAAGCACTGCCATTGGAGCAGTATGGACCAGCTGCTCGCCGGACTTTGGTTTCAGTGGGATCGTTGACCGCTTCCGCCAGACCGAACCGGTTGTGCTGTTTGCGGTATCCAGTCATTGTTATGCAGGCAAGATCCACCGCCATGAAGCAACACTGACACGACTGGTGCAGGATCTGCCCTCCGTAAAAAACCTGGTGCTGCTGCCGGAGATCTATCATGACAACACGGTGGTGGTGCAGGCAGGCTGCGCTGTCATAGCGTGGCATAAGGCACTGACGCCATCTGCCCAAGCAGGTGACATCAACTTTCTGGCCGTTCCCTTTGATCATCCGCTGTTTATCATGTACTCGTCGGGCACCACCGGGGCGCCAAAATGTATTGTGCACGGTCATGGCGGCACTTTGCTGCAACATCGCAAGGAACATCATCTGCACATAAATCTGACCCGCGACGACGTGCTATTCTACTTCACCACCTGTGGCTGGATGATGTGGAACTGGCTGGTCAGCGGCCTGGCATCGGGCGCCACACTGGTACTGTTTGACGGCTCACCGTTTCATCCGACGCCTGCCGTGCTCTTCGATCTGGCGGATGAGCTCGATATCAGCATTTTTGGCACGTCGGCGCGTTATCTGGCCTCATGCGAGCAGGCCGGGCTGCGACCTGCTGCTACGCATCAACTGACAAAAATGCACACCCTGCTGTCAACCGGTTCACCGCTCAGTGACAGCAGTTTTGACTACGTCCATAAACACATCAGCAAACGCGTCAGCATTCAGTCCATGTCTGGCGGTACAGACATTCTGTCCTGTTTTGTGCTCGGCTGCCCGCTGCTGCCAGTCTATCAAGGCGAGATCCAGTGCGCCGGGCTGGGCATGGATGTTGCGGTGTTTAATGAACAGGGCAAGGCCGTATCACAGCAACAGGGAGAGCTGGTCTGTCGGCAGTCTTTTCCCAGTATGCCGACCGGTTTCTGGAATGACATCAATGATGAAAAATACCGCTCAGCGTATTTTCAGCGATTTGAGAACACCTGGTGCCAGGGTGACTTCGCGCAGCTGTGCAGCAGTGGCGGCTGGATAATCTCCGGGCGCTCCGACACTGTATTGAACCCGGGTGGCGTGCGTATCGGCACAGCAGAGATCTACCGGCAACTTGAGGGAATTGAGGCGCTGCAGGACGCCATTGCTGTGGGCCAGCAATGGCAGGGCGATGTCCGCATTGTGCTGTTTGTGCAATTGGTGGACAATCAGCAACTGGACGAGGAGCTCATTGCGCTGATCAGGAAATCGATACGGCTTGGTGCCTCCCCCCGTCATGTCCCGGCGCTGATAAAGCAAGTGTCTGACATTCCGAGAACCCTGAATGGCAAGCTGGCTGAAGTCGCCGTCCGCGACACCATACATGGTAAAAAAGTGGGCAATCTGGCAGCACTGCAAAACCCTGAGGCACTCAATGAATATACCGACATCCTGTAAAACACTTCTTGGCGCTGCAGGTCTGCTTGTGCTGGCAGCCTGTCAGCCGCAAACAACAGAGACTGCTGTCGAAACCGATGCCTGCCGGTTTGAAAATGTGCATTTTATTCGTGACTTCCCAGGTGCCCGGCTCAACGATTGCATCCAGTTGGATGAGCAGCATTTCCAGCTGCGTATTGATCCTGCGTTTCAGCCCGTCAACCCCAGTGCCTGGTATGCGTTTCAGGTCAGCAGTGAATCAGAACAGACACTGGATATCACATTGACCGCCAGCGCAGGTTTTGCGCGCTATCAGCCAAAAATCAGCAGTGATGGCGAACAATGGCAGGCACTGACCTTCCAGGCAGATGAAGCGGACATGCACTTTACGCTGGCGGCGGGTCCGCAGCCACAATATGTTGCGGCGCAACCACTGATCGTTGGCGAGCATTATGATGACTGGCTGGCGCAACAACAGTCTGTACCCGGACACGAGGTTCTGTCTCTGGGCGATAGCGAACTGAGGCGCCCTCTGCAAGCCTTGCAACTGACGTCCGGTGCTGACTCTGATAACAAACCCTGGCTGGTTCTTGTCGGCCGGCAACACCCGCCGGAGATCACCGGTGCGCTGGCCTTTTTCGGGTTTGCCAACAGACTGCTGGCCGATGATGAACTGGCACAGCGGTTCCGTGACACGTTTAACATTTTGATGATCCCCAACGTCAACCCGGATGGAGTTGCCCTGGGGCACTGGCGCCACAACAGCAATGGCATTGACCTGAACCGAGACTGGCATGATCGCACCCAGGCCGAAACCCGCGTGGTTGCCCAGGCACTGGCCGACCGGATACAGAAGCCGCAGCAACTGGCCTTTGCGCTGGACTTTCACTCAACCAACCGGAATGTGTATTACTCAATGCCTGAAGAAAAAGGTTTACGCAATCCGCAACTGACCAAAACCTGGCTGGCAGAAAAAGCACGTCGGCTTCCGGACGTAGTCTTTAATGAAGTCCCGGGCGACTATCCCGAGGGCGGTGTTTTTAAACAGTTTATTGCGGACACGTATGGCGCTCACGCAGTCACCTACGAGGTGGGCGACAACACTGACCCGGAGGAAATTGAGCTGACCGCCACCACCAGTGCCGAAGTTCTGATGGAACTGTTACTGAGCACAAATTAATGCAGGGGAACCTCTGAATCAATCCAAGGTGACTCTGGCGTGTCCCCTTACCCCTGCCTGACTGCATACAGCAGACAATCGCTGCGGGCGATGGCGGCATTGGTGGTGACCATAAACAGTTTCAGCGGCACCCGTGGATGCAGCGAACCATCCGGCAGCACATGAAAGTACTCATCGATGGCCTGATAACCGGCAGCTGACTTTATCCGCAGACACGACGCGCTGCGCACCCGTCCCAGACACACGCCCGGATCCACCACCCCAAAGTTGAAATGATCAATATCCGGCGGCAGGCACAGGTCCACATCCGCGTCCAGTGCCGTGTCGTAAACAATGCTGCACTCAGCCGCCAGCTCCAGTCGCACCGGGTGATGATACAGATCCAGTGACGACATATCCTGCCAGGAAAACAGATTTTCGGCGGCAGCCAATCGGCACAACCCGGCATAGGCAACCTCATCAGCGACGCTGCCGGTGGCCCCACCGCACTCAATGGTAATCGCGGGGCAATCCGTACTGGATATCTCCATGAGTGATCCGAGCTGCAGATCAGTCACCACCAGGCGATGAGTAAACAGGCGTGTCAGCGCGATGTGCGCCTCACTCAATGCGGGGGACACAGCGAACGCCGGTCCGTCACCAGACGTATTATGTACATCAACCACTACTTCTGGTGCCAGATGCACCAGATGGGCCAGAATCTGCGATGCAAGTTCACCCAGATCGTCATCAAACGGCGGCCGAAATGTTCTGTTCATGTCCCGCTCACCCGGAATCTGCCGGTGGGTGAATACTGGCGGATGCAGGGCTGTATGCACAGAAATGATAAAAAGATGCAGAGTAACCGCTGGCTTCTGTCCTGAACGCAGATAACGCAGCATAGCCTTCATACCGGATGGCTCATTGCCATGTAAAAGAGTGACAACCGCCCTGCAGCCCGCCGATGAGGCACCCGGCACAGTAATAACAACAGGGCCGTTCAATTGATTCAGGAACGCCACCGGATCCTCGGACAGCGCCGGCAGTTCATCAACTGTCAATAACCGCAAGTGACTCATGGTGCCAGTTCCCAGTCCGCGACCGGTAAGTTGTCATTAAAATAGCCCTGATAGGCAGATACTATTCTGTGCAGCGCCTGATCCCGCCCAACTTTCGGTGCCAGGTGTTCCAGGCTGTCCAGCTGCCAGGTGGCACCGTTCTGGCCGCGTATCAATCGATTGGCAATGATATCCAGCATGCGCCTGGCCTCAGCGGCGTCTACTCCCAGTGACAACAGGCCAGCCAATGCGGTATCCAGCAGCGACTCACCAATTTCCCGCAAGGGTCGCTCTGCCAGCCGGTTCTGACCCAGCGTTGGCCATACCAGCTTGGCATGAATACCGGTTCTGGCTGCACGATAAAAATTGTCACTGACAAAGCGGAACGGCATCGCCGGCAGAAGCGCCTCGATATCATCACGCAACCCCGCCGCCAGTCCGATATAAAATGCTGCGTTGGCCGCCATATCCAACGGTGTCGGACCGGCCGGCAGGCAGCGCATCTCAATACGGATATGCCCGTTGTCTGCGCCGGAATAAATGGGCCGATTCCAGTGCCAGATGGTACCGTTGTGCATATTGAGTTCATGCAGACCCGGCAAATGGCCATCAGCGATTACCTGTTGTGGATTTTCATCATGCAACAGAGGAATCAGTGACGGATACAGATACACGCGCTGTGCAAACAGTTCGTAGGCACTCTGGCGTAACCAGTCATAACCCAGTTCCACCCTTGGCAGGTCGTGCCATTGCGGCGCCGTACTGCGTCCGTCAGTGGATTGCTTGAACAGCGGGACGCGGGTTTCATGCCACAACCGTCGTCCAAGCAGCAACGGAGAATTACATGCTGCGCCCAACAGCAATGGCGTAATCAGTGTGACTGCATTCCAGGTATTCATGAACTGCGTCAACGGAAAATTGAAATGCACCTGAAAGGACGTACACACCCCCTCCAGCGTGACATCCTGACGGCGCATGCGCACCGGATCTTCACCATCAATCCTGATTTCAAAGTCGCGGCCACGCATGGCCAGCAGAATTTCCGACAGCGCCTGATAACGGGTAGTCGGCGTCATCATCTCTGGGCCGATATGCGACTCATTCAGCGTGGGAAGAATGCCAACCCCCAGCACTGATGCCTCCCGCGGCGCCAACAGACCATTCATGCGCGCGATCTTGTCGCACATCAGGGTCTCCAGCCGGGAAAAAGGAGCCCCATCTAATGCCAGCACTGGCAGGTTGTATTCAATATTGTAGCGATTGAGCTCCAACGTCAGTGCCGGATCAACCGCTTCCGCCAGCAATGCCTGGTTGATGCCCAGCGGCAAACCCTGCGCATCCAGGATATAGAGCTCCAGCTCCGCCCCCAGACTGGGCTGATCGGTGCCAAAACCGGGGCGTTGCATGGCCTGCTGCAATGCCGCCAGGTTGTCGTGCAATTTGAGCTCAAACTGCTGATGTTCTTCCGGCGTGAACGCCGAGCGCGAAATGTCCTGTCCCATAGGCAAAGGATAAGTGAAAATGGGGACGGAGGATATTTAATTTACCTCCTCTTAACCCAGAATTGCTCCGCCAGCCCATTCAGCGCGTCAGTCAGATGCGCCACCTGATTCGCGCTATCCCAGTTCCCCATACCACTGGATACACACTTCTCGGACGCTTCCTGAATACTCACGATGGAGCGGTTGATGTCCTCGCTGACCATACTCTGCTCCTCAACCGCGCCGGCTATCTGGATATTCATGTCAGTGATCTCATTGACCCGCTGACCAATACCAGCCAGCGCATCAGCTGCCTGCTGCGCACTACTGACACTCACCTGCGTCTGCGTCCGGCTCTTGTCCATCACACTGACTGCCAGCTTGGCAGAGTTCTGCAGAGCCGTGATCATCTGCTGGATATCAGCGGTAGACTGCTGTGTACGTCCGGCCAGGCTGCGCACCTCATCGGCAACAACCGCAAACCCCCTGCCCTGATCGCCCGCCCGGGCAGCCTCTATTGCCGCATTCAATGCCAGCAGATTGGTCTGCTCGGCGATTCCGCCAATTACATCCAATACCTTGGTAATCTCATTGCTGTGCGCCTCCAGCTCCTGAATAACCTCAGTGGCCCGCTGAATCTCACACTCAAGCTCACCAATTGCTTCACTGGTCTGCGCAACCATGGACTGCCCGCTGTGTGTTTCAGTATCCGCTTTCTCGGCAGCCGTCGCGGCGTTCTGCGCATTACGCGCGACCTCCTGAATACTGACAACCATCTGATTCACCGCCGTCGCAATCTGCCCGGTTTCACCCTGTTGAGCATTGTTCAACTCATTACATGCACCTATTTCCCGCAACAGATGATCCGCGAAACCCTTCAACTGCCGCGAAGCATCACCAATACGACCAATTACCGCCCCGGTCTCCGCCTGCCTCATGCGCAGCGCAAATTCAATCCGCCCGAACTCATCATGACGACCGGTATAAAGCTGCGCACTAAGAGGGTTGTCAGCAATCCCGATCGCCATAGTGGTCAATTGCTTTAGTGGAGCCAGCATCAGCATGAACATCGCAACAGTCAGCACGGAAGCTACCAGCAGAGCTATCAGGGCACTGACAAGTGTCAGCGACGTCAAGCCGGCAAGCGCAAGTAGCAAAGCAGCCATGACACCTATAAAGGCCAGTGAAAGTTTCTGGCACCAGGTAAGCCGAAACCTGGTCAGTGCAGAGCTATCACCTGCCCTAAGATGTCCATACAGCGCTTCGGCTGCCTTGACATGATCAGCATCTGGCCTGGTCCGCACAGACTGATATTCGACAATTTCGCCATTTTTTTGAATGGGCGTCACATACGCGCTGACCCAATAGTGATCACCATTTTTACATCGATTCTTGACCAGCCCCATCCACGAACGTCCCCGTTTCAACGTGGACCACATATGTTCAAACGCCGCGGGAGGCATATCAGGGTGGCGTACTATGTTATGTGGCTGCTTTAAAAGTTCGTCCTCAGTGAACCCGCTGATACTGATAAAGTCAGGATTCACATAAGTGATATGACTGCTGGTGTTGGTCGTAGACAATATGTTCGCATTCACGGGCAGCTCGATCTGTCTGCCTGTTACTGGCATGTTCGTTCGCATAACCTGACCCTCCTTGAAGCTGATTGCATCGTTCAGGTTGTCGGCGCATACGCTTCGAGCGTAATGGTTCAATATCAAAATAAATGGATACTGACAGAATTGCAGGAAAACATGTGCGTCCCCTTTTTGCGCTGTCCTGATCGGTTCTGCACCACCCGGGAGCGCGAAATGCCCCGACCGGACCGCCCAACAATAGTGCGCAGCCCCGTCCAGGAACACTATCACAAGAACAACCGCTACCCGGTTACAGCGCGCAGTCAGCATTACCACCAACCATTCCGGCAATTTATCCTTTTACATATCTGAAACATACGAAACACCAATATTTCACCGGGCGCCCTGTGGGCAATTTTAGTGCCCTCCAGAAAAACGCTGCATCAAAAATAGTCAGGTTACGTTGGCACGAATAATGCCACTACACCGATGAACCATCTCCAACACGAAACTTGCGCCACTACTGCGAGGAACCAAAATGCCAGCCCACAACTGCAATCGTACCAACCCACACAGAACCAAAATGCTGTCAGCAGCCATTTCCCTGGCCCTGTTCCCATTGACGTCCCCGCTGCACGCCCAGGACGGCGCCAATATGCCGCAGCTTGAAGAAGTCGTAGTAACCGGATCACGTATCACACGATTTGAAGGTGACTACGTTGCGCCGGTTCTGTCATTGGGTTCCGAACAAATGGAGAGTGCGGGCACAGTAAACATCGAAGATTTTGTCAGTGAGGTCGGCGCGCTGGTCGGCTCCACCGGTTCGTTTGAATCGGCCAGTGGATCCAATGGCACCAATACCGGCGTCAACGCGTTGAATATGCGCAACCTTGGTACCAACCGAACACTGGTCATGGTGAACGGTCGCCGCCATGTCAGCTCCATTGCAACCGGCGAACCACTGGTAGACACCAATACAATCCCGACTGCTCTGGTTGAGCGCATTGACATCCTGACTGGTGCGGCTTCAGCCGTTTACGGTGCCGATGCGGTATCGGGCGCTGTCAATTTCGTACTAAAAGACGACTATGAAGGGTTTGACATGCGCACCCAGGCCGGCATGTCCGGCGAAGGCGACGCTGAACAGTTTTTTGCTTCCTTTGTCTGGGGCAACAATTTTGCGGATGGCCGCGGCAATGTCACCGCCAGCTACGAATTCCGCGGTCAGGAATCACTACAAATTTTTGAGCGGGACTATGGATTGGCCGAGCGGTTATACCTTGTCAACAACCCACTGGAGTATCGCAAGACAGACGACCCCAACGTACCAGATCGCATAGTCGCCGGTGATCGCCGTTATATATACACCGCCCCTGACGGTCGCTACGACATTCTTGGATTCAACACAGCAACCGGGCAACCGCTGGGGTTCGGCGATATCGCACTGAACGCTCGTGGACAGCCTTTTGATGCTGGCCAGGCGGTATCAGGTGCCACATCACTGGGAGGCGACGGTACGCCAACTGCCTTCTTCACCAGTCAGTTCATGCCGGAATCTGACGTACATGCGATCAATCTGAACAGCCGATACGACCTCACTGACAACGCTACTGCGTTCAGCGAGATCAAATTTGTGAAAACTGACACGGTCAACCCACGTTCACCATCATTTACGTCAGTGCTTGAACTGAGCATGGAGAACCCGTTTATCCCGGATTCATTCAACACTGCACTGACCGGCATCCAGGATCCGGTAGTCAATCTGGCACGTGATGACCTTGAACTGCGACCTTTTAATGATATTACACGTGACACTTATCGGGTGGTTGCCGGTATCCGTGGCGACATGACGGACTGGCTTAACTATGAAGTATCACTCAATCATGGCGTCACAGAAGTCACTTCAAGGTTGACCAATATCCGTCGTGAAGATCGTTACTTCGCAGCTATCGACGTTGTCACAGATCCGGCCACAGGACAGCCTACCTGCCGCTCCAACCTGGATCCATCTGCAGTACCTGCGGTTGACAATATTGTATCGTCATACAACGCGGGAGTCTGGGGCGATCCGGCCAACAGCAGCTTTACCCCTGGCCCAAACAGCGGCTGCGCACCATTCAACCCTTTCTTTGACGGAACATCAGGGTACTTCACGCCCGGTTCGCTGGACCCATCCAACCCGAATGCTGCCGCCATCGCATTTATGACCGGCGGTGGTATACCGCTGGTGGACAATGGAAAAATTGAACAATCTGTTATTAACGGGTTTGTTGCCGGCAGCAGCTCAGGATTCGGACTGGAATTGCCAGCGGGTCCAATCGACTTCGTGCTCGGTGCCGAATACAGGGAAGAAAAAGTCCGCAATAACGTAGACCCGATTCGCAGCAATCCGAATGGTCTGACCCCACTCAACTTTGAGCGTAACAGTTCAGCTTCCTTTGATGTCAGTGAAGTGTTTACTGAATTGTCAGCCCCAATATTCGAAGATCTGGGTCCGTTCATGCAGGCCTTGCGTCTGGATGGCGCCTATAGATTCTCGGACTACTCAACCATCGGCCAGACCAGCGCGTTCAGCATCGGCGCCAACTGGACAATCAACGACAGCGTAATCGTACGTGGATCATTTGGACGCGCAGTCCGGTCACCAAACCTGAGTGAACTGTTTTCACCGGATAACGAAGGCTCATTCCGTCCGGATGATCCCTGTGAACAGGCTAACCTCGGCAGCCAGTCCGCCAATACCATTGCCAACTGCGCGGCGGACCTGTCCCGCCTTGGTCTTGATCCGAACACATTTGTATCAGCATCACCTGTCGGTCGTCCCGGTGTAATCGGTGGTAACCCGGATCTGGCCGAAGAAACCAGCGACACCAATACTTACGGTATTGTGTTGACGCCCACCTTCATGCCCGGACTGGTCGCAACCCTTGATGTCTGGGAAATCGAAATGGATCAGGGCATCCTGTATCCAAACTCAACAGAAATTGTAGAGCGCTGCTACGACTCACCTACCATGGACAACCCGTTCTGTTCGTTGTTCACCCGCGCTACCGATGGCATCGTAGGCGTCATCATTGATGTGGAACAGCGTCCGGTCAACGTCAGTCAGCTCAACACATCCGGCGTCGATTTCAGCCTAAGCTACCAGGCCGATCTTGGGTTTGATCGTGGCAGTCTGACACTGGGACTGAACGGCAGCTATCTCAATGAACTGCTCGTACAACCAACAGTTGCACCCAGGCAGATTGACCAGGCAGGCATGGTAACCACATTGCTCGGACAACAGGCACCAAAACTGGTTGCCAACTTCAGTGCCAACTGGATGCGTGGACCGCTGTCCCTGAACTACCGCCTGCATCATCAGGGTGAGCTGGACATTTACACTCAAGAGCAGATTGAGCGGCAGCCTGACATCAATGACTACATGAACACCAAGAAGCTGTTTGTGCATGATATCCAGGCTGAATACCGGTTCAATGAAGGCCTCAAGGCATATGTCGGGGTAAACAATCTGGCTGACAGAGAACCGGATCTTACCTACCTGAATACACCCGTCAGTGCGCGAGGACGATTCGTTTACATGGGTCTGTCGGCAGAGTTTTCCAGTCTGCCAAGTCTGTCAAACCCGTTCCGGTAACGTCTATGCACGACTCAAGTCCTGACAAAACACAGGACCATGCCCCGCAGGCACGCAACGAGTGCCTGCGGTTATGCAGGGAAGCACAGGAACAGGCACGCCGTGGCAATCTTGCCGCGGCGTTTGCCGTTCTGTCCCACGCACAACAGACGCACCCTGCTGACCCGCAGGCATGGCAGCTGGCAGCTGCTCTTGCAACACAGGTTCGCGACTGGCAACGATTGCAGCACATCGCGAGCAGCTGGACACAACTTCACCCTGCTTCCATCAACGCCTGGCAAACACTGTCACGCAGTCACTTTGAACAATCACAATTCAACGAAGCCATTGAGGCCTTCTCCAGGATACTGGCGTTAGCGCCGGACAATGCCAGTCATCTGGTCAGTGCAGCAAGGCTGTCCACTGCCGCCGGAAAATACGACGCGGCACATGAACAGTTGACAGCAGCAGAAAACATTACACCTGACGCTGGTGATATACTTTACGCACTGAGTCGGCTCTATCATCTGACCGGCGAACTCGACAAGGCAGAGGTCTACTGCCGCCGCGCCATTGATGTACTGCCCAACTTCGCCCCGGCCTATATCGCGCTGGGCATGTTGTGCGAAGGCAGACTGAGCAAACAGGAAACGAACGCCGTCCGACGCCTGGCTCAGACACCAGGCCTACATCCGGAATACCAGGCGCTACTGAATTTCACGCTCGGGGACGCGCTGGACCGTCAGGGCAATCACGCGCAGGCATTTATCGCCTGGCAGGAAGCCAATCGTATTAACGCCCTGATTTCCGAGCAGGAAGGGTTCACGTACGACGCCGCACAGCATGAAGCGGATCTGCCGCTACTGGGCGCACTGTTTGCAGAGCCTGTGTCTGTACCTTTCCCTGACAATGAACACGGAACACCCGATACCAAACGCCCAATTTTTATTGTAGGCATGCCCCGCTCTGGCACCACGTTGATCGAATCCATTCTCGCGTCACATTCGGATGTCGTGGGAGCCGGCGAGCTACCGGCCTTGCCGGAGATCCACGATGAACTGATGCGGGTTGCACGCAATCAGGGCATTGCTGCCGCACGGCAGATGTTGCAGACACAAGCAACCGACTGGCGTGCACGTTATCTGGCAGCACTGCCCGCAAGTGATGGCGCCATCTGCGTCGTTGACAAGCAACCGATGAACTACCGTTCCATCGGACTGATACAGGTTCTGTTTCCGGACTCACCGATCATCCATACACGCCGCGCACCGATGGATGTCGGACTTTCGATTTATCGCCACAATTTTTCCAGGCACTGGCCCTGTGCCCACCGACTCGGGGACATTGGACATTACTATGGCGTGTATGAACGCATCGGCGCCTTGTGGCAATCACGTTATCCGGAGGCGATTCATGTCATTGAACACGAAGCGCTGGTAAGTGATCCGGATGCTGAAATTCGTCAGTTAGTGGCGTTTTCCCGGCTCGACTTTCAACCGGCCTGCCTTGCCCCGCACAAAACAAAACGACCAGTTGCCACATTTAGTTCAGTACAGGTTCAGCGTCCTGTTTCTGCCAGCTACAGTAATCGCTCGGCACCCTATGAAGAACCACTTGCACCGCTGCGTAACGCACTCATCAACAGTGGCATTGATGTTGCAAGCTCTAATCCGAAATGACTAAAACGGTACTCAAAACCACTGTTTATCGCCGCAAGGCGCATCATTTCAGTGCCTAACCAATCAGAGCGAGTAAAAATGATGCAAAACAAGACTGATATGGACACGAATATCCGAACAAAAATGACGACAAAATCAGGCAGACAATGGGGTGACAAATGAAATTACGTATTCTTGCTCTGGCTGCCTCACTGGCAGTCAGCGGTGCCGCAAATGCACAATGGGACAGCGTCGTCGGCGATGTCGGCATACTCGAAGAATTTGACCATCACTGGGTAACGGCTAATCGTGGCAACACCGTATATTTGATAAACGCCAGAACCGGCAAGGTTGGCGGCTCACTCGCTGTGTCAAACTTTACACCAGCACTGGCGCCGCACATGGATGCAGGTCGTATATACACTTACGGCAGCTACTACAGCCGTGGTCTTTACGGTGACCGGACGGACCTGTTTATGGTCTACGATGCACAAACCGCCGTCCCCATTGCTGAACTGGAACTGCCACAGATGCCTGCCGGCATTGGCCATCCGGGCATGATGGGGCTGATCAACAACAAATTTGTTGGCATGTGGAATATTTCACCAGCTACCTCAGTGAGTGTCGTCAATATCGAAGATCTCAGTTTTGTAGGTGAGGTCTCCATGCCCAGTTGCTCCGGGATCAATCCTCAGGGGCAAGGCTGGATTTCAATTTGTGGAGACGGCACCGCCCTGTATGTTGAACTGAACGCTTCCGGCCAGGTAGCCCGCCGTGTCCAGAGTCGCGCTTTCTTCGACGTTTTTGATGATGCAGTTTACGACTATTCGGTCCCCGCAGCTGATGGCTGGATGTTCATGTCCCTGGAAGGACTGCTGCGCAAGGTGACACTGAATGGAGACACGCTGGAAGTCAGTGAACCGTTTGACATCAATCCTGACACCAATGGCGACGTTGACATCAACGGCGTAGCGGTTCCCAACGATGACCACTGGCGCGTAGCAGGCAGTCAGGTATTTGCGTATCACGACAGTGAGGCGCTCTTGGCAACCGTCATGCACGACGGTGGCGGTCAGGAGTATTTTGACAAATACGGCACAGAGATCTGGGTTTTCAATATGAAAACCGGCAATCGCGGTGTACGTGTCAAGCTTGAAAGCGGCGTCGAAGCCCGTGGCGTTCTGTTCACGCCTGGTCCCGACCCGTTGATGGTCATCGGCACCAATCAGGGTATGCAGGTTCGCGAGCCCCGCAGCGGAAAATTGCTGCACACCATACCGAATGCAAGTGGCACCATGCAGGCATTGTATGAGGGGCTTCGATAATGATTGATCCGCTTATTACCATTGTAATTGCCACCTCACTGGCAATTCTGTTCCTGCTGGCAGCACGGCACAAGATCAGCGCGCCGCGCCGGTTCGAGGCCCAACTCGCTGCCTACCGACTGGTACCGGACAGCTTGCTGACACCAACCGCACGTGTACTGCCATGGATAGAGGTGGCCGTTGCGCTGGGCATGTTGTTCGATCTGACACGCCCGTTTGCAGCCATCATGGCGGCGTTGCTGTTGAGTGTCTACGCAGTTGCCATGGCGATCAATCTGCGTCGCGGTCGCTCGGCAATCGACTGCGGCTGCGGTGACACGCCACAGCCGTTGTCGTCCCTGCTGATCCTTCGCAATACCGTGCTGGCCCTGGGCGCCATACTGCTGCTGGCCCCTGTTGCGACCCGTCAGTTGAGTCCGCTGGACATGCTGTTTGCTCTCCTGTTTGTCGCAATCTGCTCGCTTGGCTACACAATGATGGAACACCTTTCCCGCAATCACAATCTGTTAACCCATAAGGAGTAAAGCCATGAGTAATGCATTGGCTGCAATTTTAGTTCTGCTGACACTGGTTGTGTTGGTTCTGGTATTCGCCGTGATTGCACTGGCCCGTCAAATAGGTATTCTGCACACCCGGCTGGCTCCGGCCGGTGCGTTGATGACGACTGCCGGACCCAAACTTGGTGAAAAAATTTCCAACATGACAATTCCGGACATCCACGGAAAACCTGTTGATATCGGTGCCACTGGCAGCAACATCAATTCCGGCAAGGCACAGTTGTTGCTGTTTGTTGCGCCCAGCTGCCCTATCTGCAAAGAACTGGTGCCGACAGCCAGAAGCATGGCACGCAGTGAAAATCTGTCGCTGATTTTTGGCAGTGACGGCGGCAAGCCAGATCAACACCTGCAATACATTGAACAGATGGGTCTGCAAAAATATCCATACATCGTATCGCTGGAGATGGGCATGCGTTTTGAAGTTGCCAAACTTCCATACGCGGTGCTGATTGATGAAACTGGCGCGCTGCGCTCCAAAGGACTGGTCAACAGCCGCGAGCACCTTGAATCGCTTGTCCTGGCGATGCAGAGTGGTTACGAATCAATACAGGATTACATGGTCAAGAACGGTCATCTGGAGGAGCAGGCGTAATGAGCAATCGTCAAGAGTTGATATCCCAACTGTTCAAGGATCTGGACTCGGTCACCACCGGTGCAATCCGTACGCTGGCTGCGCGCACATCACGGCGCTCCTTCCTGGGTCGATTCGGTGTACTGATAGCCGGCATGGGTGCCATACCGGTTCTGCCAATGTCCCGTGCGTCGGCACAGACACCTTTTCCGCCGCCCACAGACTTACCCGAAGTCAATGGCGTGGCCGATATCCAGGAAATGGGTGACGTAAATCAATGTGAGTACTGGCGCTACTGCGCGATGAGCGGATCGCTTTGCTCATGCTGCGGTGGCACCATGACCACCTGCCCTCCTGGTTCGGAGACCGCCACGGTGGCCTGGGTTGGCTCCTGTCACAACCCGACTGATGGCAGGAACTACCTGATCTCCTACAACGACTGTTGCGGCAAAGGCAGCTGTGGTTGCGGATGTTCGCGCTCAGAAGGTGACCGGCCGGTTTATTTCCCGTCCAAGTCAAACGCGATTTTGTGGTGCTTTGGTGCCAACAGTCACGCTTATCATTGCACCCTGGCTCTGGTGATTGGTCATGGCGACAACAACGTATTGCGCTGATCGCCCCCGGCTGGGAACAAGTGCGGCAAAACTGATGCTCTGGCTGGCCCTGTCCGTTGCTTCGGCAACGGCGGGGGTGGCCTCCGCCCAGTCGTCTTCTTCCCGGCCGGTGTCACCCCAACCGGTTTCACCAGAGTATAACTACCTGCTTCACTGTGGCGGCTGCCACATTGAAGACGGCTCCGGCATGCAGGGTGTTGTGCCGGATCTCAATCTTGATATGGGCTTCTTTGCGACGCTGCCGGAAGGTCGCTCCTATCTGACAAGAGTACCAGGCTCGGCACATTCGCCGCTCAACGATCAGCAACTCGCCGACGTGCTTAACTGGATGCTGCGCACCTTTGCCGCCAGCGACTCTCCCCGGCCGTTTACTGCAGCAGAAGTAACCGCTACCCGGCGGATACCCATGTATGATGTGCCCGCGGTCAGGAAGGAGCTGCTCCTGCAACGCTATCAGCCGCAGGCATCGGCTGTTACTGATCCAGCACCTGTTGAACCAGTGCCTGCCGAGCCACTCACGACTGAACAGCAGCAGGCATTTGGGGCGGCATTGTTCTTTGACACATCCCTGTCTCGTCACAACAATCAGTCCTGTGCCAGCTGTCACGATCCCGCCCGTGCATTTTCGGATGCACGGCCGACCGCGGTACTGGCAGGCGCATCGATCGGCTCCGATGGAATCTCCATCGGTCACCGTAATGCGCCGGCACTGACCTACGTGGGTTTCACCCCTGCACTGTCCCTGAACGATCCGCATACGATCGTATCAGGCAGCACCCTCGACAGTGTCACAGACCCCGCGCCGGCTGACGCCGTGCGCGGCGGGTTTTTCTGGGATGGCCGGGAGGCCACTCTGGAAGCCCAGGTGCTCTCCCCTTTCCTGAACGAACGCGAGATGGCGCTGCCCGATCTGCAGGATCTGGCCGCGCGTGTCATGAACAACACACACTACCGGGATTATCTTGGCGGCAGCCGGGACCAGGATGAAACGCTGGCCCGTGTCGCAAGCTCTCTGGCCACCTACCTGCGCAGTGACGCACTGAACTCGTTCGATTCGCGCTACGACCGCTACCTGCGCGGCGAGTTAAAACCGACACGGGAAGAAATGATCGGCATGGGGCTTTTTTTTTCGCCCGGTTTTACCAGTTGTGCCACCTGTCACCAGTCTGAATCCGCGGGTTACGACAAACGCGAAGTATTCACCAATCACCGCTATGAAAACATCGGCTCCCCCATCAACAGGAACCTGTTAGCCAAAAACGGTCAGGGCAATGATTACCGCGACCCCGGACTGGCGGACAATCCCGCCGTCAATACCGAATTTGATCACGCTGATCTGACCGGACGGATAAAAGTCCCCAGTCTGCGCAATGTCGCCGTCACCGGTCCCTACATGCACAATGGCGTTTTCAACGATCTGACGACACTGATGGTGTTCTACAACCACTTTAATGAAACCGGTAACGCCGGCCGGATCAACCCCGAAAACGGCCAGCCGTGGGACCCTGCCGCCTACCCTGAGGGCATAGCAACAGCCAAGCTGTTGAGTGGTTTCCCCCTCAACGAGCGTCAGCGTGCTGCCCTCACCGCGTTTCTGCGTATGCTCACAGATCGCCGCTATGAGCATCTGTTACCGGCAAATCAAATGGGCGGATAGTCCGTAAACACAAAACTCAGATTGCCGTTGGCCAGCGATAGTTGTGTGGAGTGATTGGGTATCCCGGTCACTTCAATCAGTTCAACAATCAGGTCATCCTGTGTAATCTGTTGATCGGCATCCACATCGACCAGCAGAAACTTGCGGTTATTGCCAATACTCACGGCCATACCGAAAACGCCTGTTGAGTTACCACCAGTCACATTGGCAAAGTAACCATTCAACTGGTTCAACAGTTCAAGTCCTGTCGTCTTGGGCACCTGGCCCACATAGTAAATTTCATTATAAAAGGACGTGATGTCTACTGCGTAGTCGAAGATATCGCCTTGCGTTACAGTCACGGTATCGAAGCCGGACGCAGTAGCATCCACGTTCAATATGCGTGACTCAATGCTCGATAGATAGATGTAAGTGTCCACATTCGAACCGCCGCTAATCGTGTCTTCACCAGCGCCACCAGACAGGTAGCCGGAATGCCCGGTCAGCTCACGTCCGCCAGCCAGATCGTCGTTGCCGCCGAATCCAAAGATGATATTGGCAGCATCATCGATACCGGTGATTGTATCAGCGTTATCCGTACCAAGTGTCACTCGTATATTTTCGGTTGCCGGTGTACTGGTGTCCTGAATGTTTCCGGTGACAGTCGCGACCCGTATATTGCCCGCTGAATCCGTTATTCTGATATAGGCGCTGGTCACTTCATCCTGCGCAGCCACTGTGATACTGCCTGGCGTATTCGCTGCAATCGCGCTGGTAGTGCCGATCAGACTGTCATCGGAGAGGCGATACAAACCGGCAGTAACCGCTTCATCCGCCTGCACACTGATTGTGTTGCCTGACGTCATGACCGGCGTGGCGGTGAAAGTCGGTGCAACCGTATCCAGATAGAAATTAATTGGGCTGTAGACACTGTTGTTGCCCGCCAGATCTGTCTGTAGTAACTGAATCGTATATTCACCATCGACGCTTACAGTCAAGCTATTCTCGCCATCAGTCGCTTCGCCAGGCCCAGACAAGATGTATTGCCAGGTGGCATTCTCCTCCAGCGCAGTCAGATCAAAATTCACCTGGCCATTGCTGGTGATATTGTCCGCTGCATTGCTTCCGGTATCTTCATCAAGTGATGCTCCCAATGATGCAGGCGCGGTCCTGTCGAAAGTCAGAATACGCATGGTAACCTCGCCTACGTAACCGGCCTGATCCGTCTGGCGGATGTAGACAGTATTTTCACCCTCACTCAACCGCTCCGTTCTTCGCGGGTCGGATCGATCCGTCCACGTTGTGCCATTCAGGCTGGTTTGCCAGGTCGCATTGGTCTCCAGCCCTGTCAGGTCGGCAGTCACTTTAGAATATTTGGATATGCTATCGGTTGCGCTGGATCCGCTATCCGCGCTGAATCCTATATCCAGGGCGGCCGGCGGGGTAGTGTCCAATGTCACAGCCAACTCTACCCACATACTCTGTATATTGCCCGCCGCATCCACCTGGCGGACCTGCAGGTCCTTGGCGCCGTCAGCACCTGCCAGCTCCAGTGAACTGCCGCTGCCAGCTTGCCAACTTCCGTCGTAGCCGCCACCCCGGAATTCCCAGGTTGCGCCTTCCTCCAGACCACTTATCTCAACGGTGGGATCGTCAGTGAGCTGCCTTTCCACTTCATCTCCATCCACTATAGTACCGGCCGATGTGGCCAACGCTACGGTCGGCGAACCCGGAATTGTAGTGTCCAGGGTAAAACTCAGTGTACTCGTGCTGCTGATGTTGCCAGCCTGATCTGTCTGGCGGATAGAAACGGTTTTATCACCGTCCCCTTCCACCGTGACCATGCTTTCAGTTCCGGTTACCCAGTCCGTGCCATTGAGGCTGTACTGCCAGGTGGCGTTTTCTTCCAATGCTGTCAGGTCAAAAGTGACCAGGCCGTTATTGGTGATACTGTCAGCGTCATTGCTGCCGGTGTCTGCTGTCAGTGAAACACCCAGGGCGGCTGCCGTTGTGTCCAGGGTAAAACTGACCGAGTCGGTACTGCTGATATTGCCGGCCTGATCAATCTGGCGCACGGAAACCGTTTTCTCACCATCGCCTTCAACGGCAACACTGCTTTCAGTGCCGGTAACCCAATCAGTGCCATTCAGGCTGTATTGCCAAGACGCATTCTCTTCGAGCGATGTCAGATCAAAATTGACCAGGCCGTTATTGGTTATGCTGTCAGCGTCATTGCTGCCGGTGTCTGCTGCCAGTGAAACACCCAGGGCGGCCACCGAAGTGTCCAGCTGCACCAACAGATCTACCCACCAGCTCTGGATATTGCCTGCCAGATCCACCTGACGGACCTGCAGATCTTTTGTGCCATCAGCACCTTCCAGCTCCAGTGAACTGCCACTGCCCGCCTGCCAACTGCCAGCATAACCGCCACCGCGGAACTCCCACATGGCACCCTCTTCCAGACCGGTTATCTGAACTGTGCGATCATTGGTGAGATGTCTTTCCGTTTCAAATTCATCCACGACAGTGCCGGCGGATGTTTCCAGCGTGACTGTCGGTGATCCCGGAACGGTAGTGTCGAGCGTAAAACTGACTGAGCTGGTGCTGCTGGTGTTGCCGGCCACATCGGTCTGACGGATGGAAACGGTTTTGTCACCGTCGCCTTCAACGGCAATACTGCTTTCAGTGCCAGTAACCCAGTCAATGCCATTGAGGCTGTATTGCCAGGACGCATTCTCTTCGAGCGATGTCAGATCAAAATTGACCAGGCCATTATTGGTGATACCGTCAGCGTCATTGCTGCCGGTGTCTGCTGCCAGCGAAACGCCCAGGGCTGCTGCCGCTGTGTCCAAGGTAAAACTGACCGAGCTGATAGTGCTGATATTGCCGGCCTGATCCGTCTGTCGGATGGAGACTGTTTTCTCACCATCGCCTTCAACGGCAATACTGCTTTCAGTGCCAGTAACCCAGTCTGTGCCATTTAAGCTGTACTGCCAGGTGGCGTTTTCTTCCAGCGCCGTCAGATCAAAGTCAACCTGTCGATTGCTGGTGATGCCGTCAGTGGCACCGGTGTCGCCGTTCAGAGAGGCACTCAGTGCTGAGGGCGCAATGGTATCCACTGTGAAAGTAACTGAGCTGGATTCGCCCACGTTACCAGCCACATCAACCTGGCGCACGGAAACTGTTTTCTCACCTTGGCCTTCAACGGCAATACTGCTTTCAGTGCCAGTAACCCAATCGGTGCCATTCAGGCTGTACTGCCAGGTGGCATTTTCTTCGAGCGCCGTCAGATCAAAATCGATTTGTCGATTGCTGGTGATCCCGTCGGTTGCGGCCGTATCCTGATGCAGTGTGACACCCAGCGCCTCGGGAGTTGCAGTGTCCAGCTGCACAAAAAGATCAACCCACCAACTCTGGATATTGCCTGCCAGATCCACCTGACGGACCTGCAGATCTTTGGTGCCATCGGCACCTTCCAGCTCCAGCGAACTGCCACTGCCCGCCTGCCAGCTGCCGGTATATCCGCCACCGCGGAACTCCCACATGGCACCCTCTTCCAGGCCGGTTATCTGAACTGTGCGATCATTGGTGACATGTCTTTCGGTTTCAAATTCATCCACGACAGTGCCGGCGGATGTTTCCAGCGTGACTATCGGTGATCCCGGAACGGTAGTGTCGAGCGTAAAACTGATTGAACTGGTGCTGCTGACGTTGCCAGCTACATCCGTCTGACGGATGGAAACGGTTTTGTCACCGTCGCCTTCAACGGCAATACTGCTTTCAGTGCCAGTAACCCAGTCAATGCCATTGAGGCTGTATTGCCAGGACGCATTCTCTTCGAGCGATGTCAGATCAAAATTGACCAGGCCATTATTGGTGATACCGTCAGCGTCATTGCTGCCGGTGTCTGCTGTCAGTGAAACACCCAGGGCGGCTGCCGTTGTGTCCAGGGTAAAACTGACCGAGTCGGTACTGCTGATATTGCCGGCCTGATCAATCTGGCGCACGGAAACCGTTTTCTCACCATCGCCTTCAACGGCAACACTGCTTTCTGTGCCGGTAACCCAATCAGTGCCATTTAAGCTGTATTGCCAAGACGCATTCTCTTCGAGCGCGGTCAGGTCAAAATCAACCTGTCGATTGCTGGTGATGCCGTCAGTGGCACCGGTGTCCTGATGTAAGGTGACACCCAGCGCCTCGGGCGCTGCAGTGTCCAGCTGCACCAACAGATCAACCCACCAGCTCTGGACATTGCCTGCCAGATCCACCTGACGGACCTGCAGATCTTTGGTGCCATCAGCACCTTCCAGCTCCAGTGAACTGCCACTGCCCACCTGCCAGCTGCCGGTATATCCGCCGCCGCGGAACTCCCACATGGCACCCTCTTCCAGGCCGGTTATCTGAACTGTGCGATCATTGGTGACATGTCTTTCGGTTTCAAATTCATCCACGACAGTGCCGGCGGATGTTTCCAGCGTGACTATCGGTGATCCCGGAACGGTAGTGTCGAGCGTAAAACTGATTGAACTGGTGCTGCTGACGTTGCCAGCTACATCCGTCTGACGGATGGAAACGGTTTTGTCACCGTCGCCTTCAACGGCAATACTGCTTTCAGTGCCAGTAACCCAGTCAATGCCATTGAGGCTGTATTGCCAGGACGCATTCTCTTCGAGCGATGTCAGATCAAAATTGACCAGGCCATTATTGGTGATACCGTCAGCGTCATTGCTGCCGGTGTCTGCTGCCAGCGAAACACCCAGGGCGGCAGCCGCTGTGTCCAAGGTAAAACTGACCGAGCTGATAGTGCTGGTGTTGCCGGCCTGATCCGTCTGTCGGATAGAGACGGTTTTATCACCATCGCCTTCAACGGCAATACTGCTTTCAGTGCCAGTAACCCAATCAGTGCCATTTAAGCTGTATTGCCAGGACGCATTCTCTTCGAGCGATGTCAGATCAAAGCTGACCAGGCCGTTATTGGTTATGCTGTCAGCGTCATTGCTGCCGGTGTCTGCTGCCAGTGAAACACCCAAGGCGGCTGCCGAAGTGTCCAGCTGCACCAACAGATCAACCCACCAGCTCTGGACATTGCCTGCCAGATCCACCTGACGGACCTGCAGATCTTTGGTGCCATCAGCACCTTCCAGCTCCAGTGAACTGCCACTGCCCACCTGCCAGCTGCCGGTATATCCGCCGCCGCGGAACTCCCACATGGCACCCTCTTCCAGGCCGGTTATCTGAACTGTGCGATCATTGGTGAGATGTCTTTCCGTTTCAAATTCATCCACAACAGTGCCGGCGGATGTAGCCAGCGTGACTGTTGGGGATCCAGGAACGGTAGTGTCGAGCGTAAAACTGATTGAACTTGTGCTGCTGACGTTGCCAGCTACATCCGTCTGACGGATGGAAACGGTTTTATCACCGTCGCCTTCGACCGCGACCATGCTTTCAGTGCCGGTTACCCAGTCCGTACCATTGAGGCTGTACTGCCAGGTGGCGTTTTCTTCCAATGCTGTCAGGTCAAAAGTGACCAGGCCGTTATTGGTGATACTGTCAGCGTCATTGCTGCCGGTGTCTGCTGTCAGTGAAACACCCAGGGCGGCTGCCGTTGTGTCCAGGGTAAAACTGACCGAGTCGGTACTGCTGATATTGCCGGCCTGATCAATCTGGCGCACGGAAACCGTTTTCTCACCATCGCCTTCAACGGCAATACTGCTTTCAGTGCCAGTAACCCAGTCAATGCCATTTAAGCTGTATTGCCAGGTGGCGTTTTCCTCCAGTGCGGTCAGGTCAAAATCAACCTGCCGATTGCTGGTGATGCCGTCAGTGGCAGCGGTATCTTCGTGAATCGAAACGCCCAAGGTCGTTGGTGCAATCGTATCCAATGTAAATGTCACGGAGTTGGCTTCACCGATGTTCCCGGCCACATCGATCTGACGGACGCTGACCGTTTTTTCGCCTTCACCTTCAACGGCAACACTGCTTTCGGTGCCAGTGATCCAGTCAGTGCCATTCAGGCTGTACTGCCAGGTAGCGTTTTCTTCCAACGATGTCAGATCAAAATCAACCTGACGATTGCTGGTGATTCCGTCAGTGGCGGCTGTGTCTTCGTGAATCGAAACGCCCAAAGTTGTCGGAGCAACAAAATCCAGCGTGAAAGTAACTGAGCTGGATTCGCCGACATTACCGGCCACATCGATTTGGCGCACAGAAACCGTTTTTTCGCCTTGGCCTTCAACAGCGACACTGCTTTCAGTGCCAGTAACCCAGTCAGTGCCATTCAGGCTGTACTGCCACGTGGCATTTTCTTCCAGTGCGCTCAGGTCAAAGTCAACTTGTCGGTTGCTGGTGATGCCATCAGTGGCGGCAGTATCTTCATGAATGGAAATGCCCAATGCTGTAGGAGCAATCGTATCCAGTGTGAACGTCACGGAGTTGGCTTCACCAATGTTCCCGGCTATGTCAATCTGACGCACAGAAACGGTTTTTTCACCTTCGCCTTCAACGGCAACACTACTCTCAGTACCAGTAACCCAGTCAGTGCCATTTAAGCTGTACTGCCAGGTGGCGTTTTCTTCCAGTGCCGTCAGATCAAAATCAACCTGCCGATTGCTGGTGATGGCATCAGTGGCGGCTGTGTCTTCATGAATGGAAACGCCTAACGCGGTTGGCGCGATGGTGTCCAACGTAAACGTCACTGAGCTGGATTCGCCGACATTACCGGCCACATCGATTTGGCGTACAGAAACCGTTTTTTCGCCTTGGCCTTCAACGGCAACACTGCTTTCAGTGCCAGTAACCCAGTCAGTGCCATTTAAGCTGTATTGCCAGGTCGCATTTTCTTCCAGTGCCGTTAGATCAAGATCAACCTGGCGGTTGCTGGTGATGCCATCGGTAGCAGCGGTGTCTTCATGAATTGAAACGCCCAAAGTTGTCGGAGCAACAAAATCCAGCGTGAAAGTAACTGAGCTGGATTCGCCGACATTACCGGCCACATCGATTTGGCGCACAGAAACCGTTTTTTCGCCTTGGCCTTCAACAGCGACACTGCTTTCAGTGCCAGTAACCCAGTCGGTGCCATTCAGGCTGTATTGCCACGTAGCATTTTCTTCCAGTGCAGTCAGATCAAAATCAACCTGCCGGTTACTGGTGATGCCATCGGTAGCAGCGGTGTCTTCATGAATTGAAACGCCCAAGGTCGTTGGTGCAACAGTGTCGAGCGTGAACGTAACGGCACTCGTCCCACCCACATTACCTGCAACATCGATCTGGCGGACGCTGACCGTTTTTTCACCCTCGCCTTCAACGGTAACACTACTTTCCGTGCCAGTAACCCAGTCAGTGCCATTCAGGCTGTATTGCCAGGTTGCATTCTCTTCCAGCGCGGTCAGGTCAAAGTCGATTTGCCGATTGCTGGTGATGCCATCAGCAGCGGCTGTGTCTTCATGAATGGAAACGCCTAACGCGGTTGGCGCGATGGTGTCCAATGTGAAAGTAACGGAGCTAGCTTCACCAATGTTCCCGGCCACGTCGATCTGACGCACAGAAACGGTTTTTTCACCTTCACCTTCAACAGAGACGCTGCTCTCAGTTCCGATCACCCAATCAGTGCCATTCAGGCTGTACTGCCAGGTTGCGTTTTCTTCCAGAGCGGTCAGATCAAAATCAATTTGTCGATTGCTCGTAATTCCGTCAGTAGCAGCGGTATCGCCATTCAGCGACACACTCAATGCTGATGGTGCAATGGTGTCCAGTGTGAAGGTCACGGAGCTGGCTTCACCAATATTCCCGGCCACATCAATCTGGCGGACGCTGACCGTTTTTTCACCTTCGCCTTCAACGGCTACACTGCTTTCAGTGCCAGTAATCCAATCGGTGCCGTTCAGGCTGTATTGCCAGGTGGCGTTTTCTTCCAGAGCCGTCAGATCAAAATCAACCTGACGGTTGCTGGTAATTCCGTCAGTGGTGGCGGTATCGCCGTTCAGAGACACACTCAGCGCTGAGGGAGCAATTGTATCCAATGTAAATATTACTGAACTGCTCTCACCCACATTACCTGCAACATCAATCTGGCGCACAGAGACTGTTTTTTCGCCTTCACCTTCAACGGCAACACTGCTTTCTGTGCCTGTGATCCAGTCGGTGCCATTCAGGCTGTATTGCCAGGCAGCATCCTCTTCCAGCGCGGTCAGGTCAAAATCAACCTGACGATTACTGGTGATGCCATCAGCAGCGGCTGTGTCTTCATGGATCGAAACGCCCAATGTTGTTGGTGCAATGGTGTCCAGTGTAAATGTTACTGAACTGCTCTCGCCCACATTACCCGCAACATCAATCTGGCGGACGCTGACCGTTTTTTCACCTTCGCCTTCAACGGCAACGCTACTCTCAGTTCCGGTGATCCAATCAGTGCCATTCAGGCTGTATTGCCACGTAGCATTTTCTTCGAGTGCTGTCAGGTCAAAGTCGATTTGTCGGTTGCTGGTGATGGCATCAGTGGCGGCTGTGTCTTCATGGATCGAAACGC
>CAXBER010000018.1:0-49396 GCA_963974875.1 uncultured Pseudohongiella sp.
AAGTGTAACCTATGTCTTCGGTATGAAATGTAACCTATGTCCCCGGTCTGGACCCCGTACAAGGATGGTGGGGCGTGATGGATTCGAACCATCGACCAATTGGTTAAAAGCCAACTGCTCTACCGCTGAGCTAACGCCCCCAAAGAAGAGTGCGCATCATACTACCTGAGAGAAAAAACTCAAGTATTTTTGCAAAAAAGTGGCAATATTCAGGGCTTAGCAGTAACTCACTGCTATCCGGGGCAGGCACAGTCAATTTACGAAATAACGTGTCGGATCATCTATGCCGGCTTCCTCAAAGCCCTTGCGGCGTAGCCTGCAACTGTCGCACCTGCCACAGGCACGACCCTCTGAATCCGCCTGATAACATGAAACGGTGGCGGCGTAATCAACACCCAGCTTGTGACCAAGCCGGATAATTTCTGATTTGCCAAGATGCATCAATGGCGTATGAATACGGATTCGTCGCCCTTCCACACCAGCGCGGGTAGCCAGGTTGGCCATGGTCTCAAATGCTGCTATAAACTCAGGCCTGCAGTCAGGATATCCGGAATAATCCAGCGCGTTGACGCCGATAAATATGGCATCAGCATCCAGCACCTCAGCCCACCCCAGAGCATATGACAGAAACACTGTATTGCGTGCCGGCACATAGGTAATTGGTATCAGGTTCTCCTGTACACCTTCCTCCGGCATCGTCATGGAAGCATCAGTCAACGCGGAACCACCCATCTGTCCCATACCCACCGGTATCACCAGATGTGTCTCCACAGCCGACATCTCTGCCAGGCGGCGGGCCGCATCCAGCTCACTTCTGGCGCGCTGGCCGTAGTCAAAGCTCAATGCATAGCACTGATATCCTTCTGTGCGCGCTATCGCCAGACAGGTGACGGAGTCCAGGCCTCCCGATACCAGTATGACTGCTTTTTTCATGTCTTGATCCAGTTACTTTGAGTTGTAGGTAAGGTAACTTGTCAGTGCCCCGGGGCATCGCCCCAGATAATCTTGTGCAGCTGTACCTGCATGCGTACAGACAGATGATCCTGCAACACCCAGGCAGCCAGATCCGCATAATCCACTTGTCCAAACGAGGGCGACAACAAAATTTCGCCTACCCTGTCACGCAGGTCGTATTGATCAATTTTTGCTTTGGCCCAGTCGTAGTCGCGGCGATCACAGATCACAAATTTTATCTCATCGGCCCGTTTCAGATGCCCGATATTGCTCTCAAGGTTTCGATCACACTCGCCGGATCCAGGCGTTTTTAAATCCATGATGACAGCAACGCGTGCATCAACTGCAGCAATGTCCATCGCACCACTGGTTTCCAGCGATACCTGCAAGCCTTTGTCACACAATGCTTTCAGCAAAACGAGGCAATTCGGTTGCGCCAGTGGCTCACCACCGGTCACACAGACATGACGTGCGCGAAAACTTTCTACTTTGGTGAGAATTTCGTCAAGGCTGATCTGTGTACCGTCGTGAAACGCATACTCCGTGTCGCAATAACCACACCGCAGCGGGCAGCCGGTCAGGCGAACAAACACTGTTGGCAGACCAACAGTTGAACTCTCACCCTGCAGCGAGTAAAAAATCTCGTTGATGCGAAGATTCACGGAAGTCAGTTCAGTGTGCGTAAATAGATATCAGCCAGGTTGGCTGCTGAGGTATTTGGGAAGCGGGAGCGGACATCCTGCAACATCTGCCGCGCGCGGGTATTGTCTCCCAACTGGTGATATACAGTACCCAGAGAATACATGGCATCTTCAATCTTGCGGCCATCAGGATAGTCGTTGATGATGGTTTCGAACGCGGTACGCGCCTCATTGAACATCGACAGATTTACATAGGCCTGACCCTGCCAGTAATAGGCATTGGTTACAAAGCGACCATCCGGGTATTGCGCCAGATACTGATTAAATTGACTGATCGATTGCTGATAAGCACTTTGTTGCAATAGCGAATCCAGTGCCAGCTCGTAAAGCTGCTGCTCGGTGAGCAGGCCCGTTTGCACAGATGCACTCCCGAGGCTTTGCGGGACAACAAGGTCCACCGGTGCCTGACTGGTCGCCGATGGGATTGTTGATATTGATCCGGTTGTTGAAGTTGAACTGGTTGATGGTGCCGTCACGGGTGGCGCTGTGACCACCGGCGCAGCAGCGCCCGCCTCCAGTTCCTGGTACAGCGCACTGATGCGGCTGTCCAGATCGGTGTAACGGTCCAGCGAATCCTGCTGTAACTGCCGGATATCATAACCGTGCTCTTCAACCATGCCCCGCAGAGTTTCCATCTCCCCACGCAAGGCGCGGAACTGATCCAGCAGCAGGTTCAGGGCATCGTTGTTTTGCTGCGCCACAGCTGCCGTGTTAAACACGGCAGCCATGACCACACCAGAAAGCACAATCAGGGTACGTTTCATCAGTTATTAACCGGCTGGCTTGATTTCTACGCGACGGTTCTGACGGTAGGCACTTTCAGTCTGGCCACGTACCGCCGGGCTCTCTTCGCCATAGCTGACAGTTTCCAGCTGATTGCGTGAAGCGCCATTTACAATCATGAAATCACGAATGCTGTTGGCACGACGCTCGCCTAATGCCAGGTTGTATTCGCGTGTTCCACGTTCGTCAGCATGTCCTTCCAGACGGACACGACGGTTGGGGTTGGCAGCCAGGTTACGCGCGTGCACGATCAATGTTTCGCGATCGCTGGGCTGAAACTCGGCAACGTCAAAGTCGAAGTAGAACACGGTAGTGTTCAGGGCAGCCTGATCACGACGCTGTTGCTCCTGACGCTCACGTTCCAGACGCTCCTGCTCCAGACGGGCAGCACGGGCAGCTGCAGATTCTGCAGGTGTTGATGTTTCCTGCGCTACAGGTGTCATTTCTTCTGTATCGCTGGTAGAGCTGCAGGCCGCCAGGCCCAGAATGGTCAAGGCGAGAGCTGTGGTTTTAAATATATTATTCATGTGCATACCCAATGTAGTGTCCTCCGATAGACAAGCTTACAAACTATTTAGTGCAATGTGTTGAGCGGTGTTTTGTTTACTGCTTTTTTTGGTGCCTTTTCAGTGCCTGTTCAATGCCTTTTTTGCGCTAATTCAGGTACGGAGACCACGAAGGCTCCCGTACATCGCCCTGCGAGGATGGTAAACGGAACTTGACTCGGCCGTCAATGGACACTGCGTCAAGGACGCCGCGGCCATTAAAGGTTGTTCCGAACATAATCATGCTTCCGTTTGGAGCCACGCTGGGAGATTCGTCCAGTGCCGTATCCGTCAATGTAATAACCCGTGATGTCTCTACATTCAGGAGGGCAATGCTATAGTTGTTATCCTGACGGGTATTACGACGAACATGAACCAGATTGACCCCATCGGGTAAAAACTGGCCCTTGGCACAATAAAAACAGTCAAACGTCAGTCGTTCGGGGAACCCGCCGCCGCTGACATCTGCTTTGTAGATCTGGGGTTGACCGGTCCGGTCTGACGTAAAGAGCACACTCTGACTGTCCAGCGACCAGGACGGCTCGGTTTCGGCACGCGGATGATCGGTCAGACGGGACAGCTGATCAGTTGCCAGATCCAGCACATAAATATCCGGACTGCCATCCTTGGACAGCACCATCGCCAGTCGCCGGCTGTCGGGTGACCAGACCGGCGAGCTGTTGATGCCTGAGAAATTGGTGACCTGCCGCCGCTGGCCAGTGGCCAGATCCTGAATGTAAATTCGTGGCAGATCAGTTTCAAACGACACATAGGCAATCTGGCTGGCATCCGGCGACCAGGCCGGCGACATGATGGGCTCGCGAGATTCAAGCAGAATCTGAGCACGCCGGCCATCATAGTCAGAGACGTGCAGGCGATAGATCATGTCACCAATCTCGCCTTCGGCAGATACATACATGATCTTGGTGGAAAATGCCCCACGGCTGCCGGTAATTTCCTGATACACCACATCACTTATTTCGTGGGCGATATCGCGCAACTGGGATACAGAACCGGTCAGCACTTCGCCCAGCACTTTCCGTTCACGGTTTATATCAAAAAACTCCCATTGCACCTGCACCATCTGACCACCCGGGACAGCACTCACCTTGCCCACCACCAGATACTGCTGGGCCAGAATTCGCCAGTCACGGTAATACACCTGGCTCTCTTCGGTAGGCATGCTCAGCATGTTGCCACGTGGCAATGCCCTGAACTCACCTACCTGCTCCAGATTACTGGAAATAATGCTGGCGATATCTTCATCGGGCAACCCCACACCATCCCAGGCGAATGGCACAACAGCCACCGGAATAGGGTTATCGACACCACGGGTGATTTCGATGTTCAGCTCAGCCGCTGACACACGCGCCAGAAACACTGTGCCAATCAGCAACACCAGCAAACTGCGTAATTTCAATTTAATAAATCCTCTGGTCTGAATGTTAACAACAGCGAGCGGAAATTCTGCTCGAACATTCGTGGCGGCATGCTGCTCAGTTCCCGAAAGCGCCCGACAGCACGTACTGCATTTTCAGCTGCCCGATCAAATGCTGCGTCGCCGCTGGATCTGACAATTTCCACATCCACCACATCTCCCGTTGGAACCAGTCGGATTCTCAACACGGCCGTCATATTGTTTCTAGCACTCGGCGGGCGTGACCAGTTCAATTGAACCAGATCGTGAATCACTGCCGTGTACGCCATAACCTGTTCTGCTTCTGTCTCTGCCAGTTCCTGGGCTGCAGCAGCCTGCCGGGCCTCTTCCTGCTGGCGGGCCACCTGCTGCTGTCTCAGTGCCTCTTCATTGCGCCGCTGTTCTTCAGCGCGCTCCCGTGCAAGACGTTCCTGGGTTTCCCGATCCTGTCTCTCACGTTCCTGGCGTTCCCGATCCAGCCGCTCCCGCTCCTGTTGCTGGCGTTGCGCAACCTCGCGCTGCTCCTCCTGTCGGCGAGCTTCCTCCTGCCTGGCCTGCTGCTGCCGGGCCTGCTCCTGGCGCGCGGCTTCCTGCCGGGCCTCTTCGCGCCGCTGCTCATCCGCACGCTGTTGTTGAACCTGCTGTTGAACACGTTCGTTACGCGCCTGCGGATTCTCGGCCACCAACAGTGCCTTGACTGCCGGCGGGCGGACCACATTCAGTACTTCAGAGTCTGCACGCTGCATTAAAAACACCGACCCCAGTATCAGGCCATGAATCAACACAGCCAGCAGCACCGAGAATGGATATCCGTTAAATGCCGTCACACCATTATTCCAGCGGTTTTGTCACCAGGTTGGGACTGTCAATTCCCGCACTGCGCAACGCCTCCATCAGACTGATAAAAGGCCCGTAACTGGCCCGTGAATCACCCTCAACAAAAATCTGGATGGACGGATTCACTTCCACAATCCGTGCCACCTGCTCGCCGATTAACGCCAGCTCAACCGGCTCCTGCTCATCCTGGGAAGTAACACCAAGGCTGATAAAAAACTCGTTGTCTGCGGACAGCTCAATCACCAGTGACTCGGCATTTTCATCCAGTTCCAACGGCTCGGATGAAGCCTGCGGCAGATCCACGCGCAGTCCTTGAGTCAACAAGGGTGCCGTCACCATAAACACAATCAGCAGCACCAGCATGACATCAATGTAGGGAACCACATTGATGTCTGACATGGGTTTGCGCTTTTTGCGTACAATTTCCATGAACCGGTCAGCCCCGCTGATTATTTTGCAACGCTGGCAACCTGACGATGCAGGATGCCGGCAAACTCTTCGGTAAAGGTAATATAGTTACCCGCTATCATGTCCACCCGCGAGGAATATCGGTTATAGGCGACCACTGCCGGTATCGCGGCAAACAGACCCATGGCGGTTGCAATCAGCGCCTCGGCGATGCCTGGCGCAACCACCTGTAGTGTTGCCTGACTTTGCTGGGCCAGGCCGATGAATGAGTTCATGATACCGATGACCGTACCAAACAGGCCGATGTAAGGCGTCACTGAACCGACTGTCGCCAGAAATGGCAGGTTTTTTTCGAGTTTCTCTTCTTCTCTGGAGTACGCTACACGCATGGCACGCTGCGCGCCAGCCATGATGGAGTCAGCATTGACACCACCCTGCTGCCGCAAACGCATAAATTCCTTGAAGCCGGCACGAAAAATGTTTTCCATGCCACCAGTCGGTTTATTGTCTTTTTGCTGATTACTGCCATCGCGATACAGCTGACTCAAATCCATGCCGGACCAGAAACGTTTTTCAAAACTCAGCATACCCTGTTCAGCATTGCTCAGCACCAGATAGCGCTGAATAATCATGACCCAGGATATAATGGAAGCGAGTAGCAGAATGAGCATGACCAGTTGCACCGTAATGGTTGCTTCAAGTATCAGACTCCACACATTTAACGAATCTTGCACCAGGCACTCCTCAAGCTGGTTTTACGGCAGTAAAACTTGCGGCATTATAAAGTAAATTAATCACTTATCATACCATCGGCAGTGACATAAGACTGATCAAATATGGCCAAATCATGGCGACCTCAGCTGACGCCGGGCACCGGCAGACCAAATTGCAGATACGCATGCGGCGTCACCATCCGGCCCCTGGCCGTGCGCATCATGTACCCTTGCTGGATGAGGTAGGGCTCAAGTACATCTTCAATTGTGTCGCGCTCCTCACTGATGGCCGCTGCCAGGCTGTCCACCCCGACAGGACCGCCGCCGAACTTCTCGATCATGGTCAGCAGTAAACGTCTGTCCATATGATCAAAACCATTGCTGTCGATACTCAGCATGTCCAGCGCCTGGGAGGCAATGTCGCAGGTAATTTCTCCGGCAAACTTCACATCACTGAAGTCGCGTACGCGGCGCAGCAGCCGATTGGCAATCCGGGGCGTACCTCTGGAGCGCCTGGCGATCTCGAAGGCACCTTCGGTGTCGAGCACACAACCCAGAATGCGTGCCGACCGGCTGACAATCTCGCTAAGCTGTTCATGGGAGTAGAATTCGAGCCGCTGAATGATACCGAAGCGGTCACGCAACGGTGAAGTCAGCAGCCCGGCCCGGGTGGTTGCACCGACCAGGGTAAACGGCGGCAGCTCCAGTTTTATGGAGCGTGCACCGGGACCTTCACCAATCATGATGTCCAGCTGATAGTCTTCCATGGCCGGATACAGAATTTCTTCAATTGCCGGACTCAGGCGGTGTATTTCGTCGATAAACAGCACATCGCCCGCCTCCAGATTAGTCAGCAATGCTGCCAGATCGCCGGCCTTTTCAAGCACCGGACCCGAGGTAGTCTTGATAGCCACATCAAGCTCGTTGGCGATGATATTGGCCAGTGTCGTCTTGCCCAGCCCCGGCGGCCCAAAGATCAGTGTGTGATCCAGTGGTTCGCCACGATTGCGGGCCGCGCTGATGAATATTTCCATCTGCTTTTTGACATCAGTCTGACCGATGTAATCCGTCAATACCAACGGCCGGATGGCGCGATCAACTGACTGCTCCAGCGGCGCCAGTGTCGGCGAAATCAAACGATCCTCATCCGTAATCATGCTCTCACCCGTGGCTGTCATAACATGGCGCGCAGCGCCAGTCTGATTATATCTTCGCTACGTACCGCGTCCGGACTGTCCCGCATCACCCGGACCACCATTCTGGCCGCCTCAGCGGGTTTATATCCCAGCGCAATCAATGCCGTTTCAGCATCCTCGCTTACCTGATGGCCGGCGCCGGCCGAACCAGCGGCAACCGGTGCTGCGCCGCCTTCAACTGTCGGTGTCACTGACCAGGCCTTGAGCCGGTCGCGCATATCCAGCACCAGTCTTTCGGCTGTTTTTTTACCAATCCCCGGAATTCTGGTCAATGCACTGACATCATTATTGTGAATCAGCCGCACAAACTCATCTGCTGGCACACCGGACAGAATTGCCAGCGCCACTTTGGGGCCAATGCCATTGACCTTGATCAGCTCGCGAAACAGCTCCCGCTCCTGCGCATCAAAAAACCCGTACAGCTGATGTGCATCTTCGCGCACCACCAGATGCGTATGCAGCACCACGCCCTGGCCCACCGCAGGCAGCTGATAAAACGTGCTCATGGGCGCCAGTACTTCGTAACCCAGCCCGCCAACGTCGATCAACAGATCCGGGGCTTTTTTCTCCAGCAACTTACCGGTTATTCGTCCTATCACGTATGACTCTCTTATCTATTCCGACACGCAGTTGAATTTTGCCGGCTGCCCGCCTCAGAGCTGAAACCGGCGTCTGCTGAAACCTCTGGCGGCGGCTATTTTAACCATGGCGCTACGGGTATTGGCATGACACACGGCAATTGCCAGTGCGTCGGCGGCGTCGGCCTGCAGTTTACCCCGCAGGCCAAGCAGGACGCGAATCATATGTTGCACCTGTTCTTTATCAGCTGCCCCGGAACCGGTCACAGACTGTTTGACGGTGCGCGCGGTATATTCTGCAACGGGCAGGTCCAGCTGAAGACAGGCAACCATTGCACTACCGCGCGCCTGCCCCAGCTTGAGTGCGGACGACACGCTTTTCCCCAGGAACACCTCTTCTATGGCGCATTCCTGCGGTGAATACTCTTCGATAACAGCACTGATGCCACGGAATATTTCTTTCAGACGTTGCGGATGATCACCCGGCGTGGGACGTATACAGCCGCAGGCGACATACTTCAGGCGATTGCCCACTGACTCAATCAGACCGTAACCGGTCGCTCTTGAGCCAGGGTCAATGCCGAGTATCAATGTCATGTAAGACCTCTGCCACAGCTGCAGCTGCAGCCATGCTTCATTTCATGCAGCCTGCCGGTCACGCATCCGTGCCGCCGTTCGCAGCGGCAGGCTGCTCACGCAGACGGATATTCAGCTCACGCAGCTGTTTGGCCGATACCGGACCCGGCGCGTCTGTCAGCGGGCAGGCAGCAGACTGGGTTTTCGGGAAGGCAATGACTTCACGTATGGAGCTGGCACCGGTCATCAGCATGATCAACCGATCCAGCCCAAACGCCAGACCGCCATGCGGCGGACACCCGGAAGCCAGCGCGTTAAGCAGGAAGCCAAACTTCTCGTCAGCTTCTTCTTCACTGATCCCGAGCAGATCGAATACCGCCTGCTGCATCTGCGGCTGATTGATACGAATGGAACCACCACCCAGCTCGGTCCCGTTCAGCACCATGTCATAGGCGCGCGAGAGAGCCTTGTCCGGGTTATTGCGCAAGTCATCCGGCGAGCAGGACGGCGCAGTGAAGGGGTGATGCAGCGAGTTAAGGTTACCTTCCTTGTCACGCTCGAACATCGGGAAGTCAACCACCCACAACGGTGCCCATCCCTCACAAACCTTGCCCAGATCGGCCGCGACCTTCAGACGCAGGGCGCCAATCGATTCATTGACGATATTTTCCTTGTCAGCACCAAAGAAAATAATATCGCCGGTTTCTGCCTGCAGACGATCCAGCACCTGGGTGACAACCTGTTCCGGCATGAATTTAATAATGGGTGACTGCAGCCCTTCGATACCGGCAGCAATATCGTTGACCTTGATCCACGCCAGACCTTTGGCACCATAAATACCCACAAATCGGGTGTAATCGTCAATTTCCTTGCGGCTCAGTGACGCGCCGCCAGGTACTCGCAGCGCCACTACACGACTGGCAGGATCCTTTGCAGGGCCGGCAAACACCTTGAAATCCACTGCGGCCATCAGATCGGCAATATCGGTGAATTCCAGATCAATCCGCATATCCGGCTTGTCCGAGCCGAACCGGCGCATGGCGTCGGCATAGGTCATGCGTGGAAATTTGCCCAGATCCACATCCAGATGACGCTGAAATATCTGGCGGATCATTTCCTCGGTAATACCCATGATGCTCTCTTCGTCCATAAACGAAGTTTCTATATCAATCTGGGTGAATTCCGGCTGGCGGTCAGCGCGCAGATCCTCATCACGAAAGCACTTGGCAATCTGGTAGTAACGATCCATGCCTGCCACCATCAGTATCTGCTTGAACAGCTGAGGTGACTGCGGCAATGCAAAAAATTCGCCCGGATGCGTCCGGCTGGGAACCAGGTAATCACGTGCCCCTTCCGGCGTCGCTCGCGTCAGGATGGGTGTTTCAATATCCAGAAACCCGTTTTCGTCCAGATAGTTGCGAATGGAGTTACTGACCTTGGAGCGAAACCGCAGTCGGTCAATCATCTCCGGACGACGCAGGTCAATATAGCGATGGCGCAGGCGCACATCTTCGCTGACCGAGGCATGCTCGTCCAACTGAAACGGGGGAGTTCTGGCAGCGCTGAGAATTTCCAGCTCATGACCCAGGACCTCGATGGCACCGCTGGCCAGGTCGGCATTCACGGTTCCTTCCGGTCTTGCTCTTACCAGCCCGGTGACACGCACCACAAACTCATTACGCAGGGTTTCAGCCTGGGCAAAAGTATCAGCACGATCAGGATCAAAAACTACCTGACACAGACCATCACGATCGCGCAAGTCTACAAAGATGACGCCACCATGGTCACGTCGACGATGCACCCAGCCACAAAGACTGACAGTTTCACCGATCCGGGCTTCATTCAATTCTCCGCAATAATGACTGCGCATACGCTATCCTGTTTCCTGTTTCTGCAAATGTCTGTTGAGTTTCGTTTTAGCGCGCCGGCGCGCCTATGCTGCCGGTGTATTTACTGTCCCGCCAGAACCGGTGGCTCCACCGGAACCACCCTTATCTCCGCCACCATCCTGGGTTCCGTGGCGTTTTTTACCGGTCTTGAAATCAGTCTCATACCAGCCGCCGCCTTTCAGACGAAAACTGGGAGCGGACACCTGCTTGCTCAGCGCAGGTTTGTGACATACCGGACATTCTGTCAGGGGAGCATCGCTCATGCGCTGGATTGCCTCCAGCTGGTGTCCACACTCTTTGCATTGATAATCGTAAATTGGCATAAATAAATTGACCTCAGCCTTTGCAAATACTTACCAACAGCAGATCCGCTAAAAAGCCGCCAATTATAACTGCTTTATAAAATTTCATCACCTGAAACACCGTATAATGCCACAATAAAATGATATCCTTCGGACAACAGGATCCGCACGACATCAACACTTGCGGGCAGGCACTCAATCCTTTATAAATAAGTGCCTGAAAGGACATTCACCTTCACTCACACTGACTACACGAGAACCAGAATGGCTGCCACCAAACCAAAAGCAACAACCGCCACCAGACGGGCCCCGACCAGTACAGCTGCCAAAGCACCCGCCAAAGCACCTGCCAAAAAAACAACAGCTATCACTGCCAAATACACTAAAACAGCCATTCTGGCCGAAATTGCACAGAATACCGAGCTGAGCAGAAAACAGGTAGATGCTGTGTTGAGCGAGCTAGGCGACCTGATCGAACGTCATATCAAGAAGCGTGGCGTTGGTGAGTTCACCCTGCCCGGCCTGCTGAAAATCAAGGCCGTGAAAAGACCGGCACAACCCGCCCGCAAAGGTGTGCCAAACCCGTTCAAACCCGGCGAAACCATGGACATACCCAAAAAACCGGCCAGCACACGTGTCAAAGTACTGCCATTGAAAAAGCTCAAAGAGTTTGCTCAATAACAGAGCACCCTTTACCAACTGACCTTCCGATACCCGCGGTCTGTCGCAGATCGCGGGTATTTTGCCATTAGACAACCTGTGGAAACTTCATGCGCACCAGTCAATACCTGATAGCTACCCTGAGAGAAACACCTGCAGATGCTGAAGTCATCAGCCATCAACTTATGTTGCGTGCCGGCATGATCCGCAAACTGGCCAGCGGTATGTATACCTGGCTGCCGGTGGGGCTGCGGGTACTGCAGAAAGTGACACAGATAGTGCGCGAGGAAATGAACAGGTCAGGCGCTATGGAAGTCTCCATGCCCGTGGTGCAGGCTGCCGAGTTGTGGCAGGAATCGGGCCGCTGGGACCAGATGGGGCCGGAATTGCTGCGCTTTGTAGACCGGCACAATCGCGATTTCTGCCTCGGCCCGACACACGAAGAAGTGATTACCGATCTGATTCGCAATGAATTCAACAGCTACAAGCAGTTGCCGGCCAATTTTTATCAGATCCAGATGAAGTTCCGCGACGAACGCCGCCCCCGATTTGGCGTGATGCGGGCGCGCGAGTTTCTGATGAAAGACGCATACTCATTCCACCTGACCGATGAGTCTCTGGAGCAGACCTATCAGTTGATGTATCAGACCTACAGCAATATTTTCAGTCGTCTGGGACTGGACTTCCGTGCAGTACTGGCAGACACCGGCAACATTGGCGGCAGCACTTCGCACGAGTTTCATGTACTGGCCGACTCGGGTGAAGACGACATCGTGTTCAGCTCTGATGGCAGCTACGCAGCCAATATTGAGCTGGCCGACGGACGCATTCCGGATCTGGACTTCTGCGCAGCAGAAGCGCCTGCTGCATGTGCCACCGAAGTCGCGACCGGCGATGCACACACCATTGAGGATGTCGCAACACAGCTGGGCATCGACACGCGCATCCTGGTCAAGACCCTGATAGTCAAGGCGCACGCGGATGACGACAATCCGCATGGTCTGATCGCACTGGTACTGCGTGGTGATCAGGAACTCAATGAAGTAAAGGCGGAAAAACTCACTGGCATCGTCACTCCGCTTACCTTTGCCAGTGACGCAGAAGTTGAAGCTGCTGTTGGGTGCAAACCCGGCTGCCTGGGTCCGCTCAACCTGCCATTCCCGGTTGTTGCGGATCGCAGTGCAGCGGCGTTGTGCAACTTCACCTGCGGCGCCAACAAAGACGGCTATCACCTCAGCCATGCAAACTGGACCGGCAATGGCGGCAACTGTCAATTCAGTTCCGTGGTCGATATTCGCAAGGTGAAAGAAGGTGATATCAGTCCTGATGGCAGTCAGACATTGTCGATCAAACGCGGCATCGAAGTGGGCCATATTTTCCAGCTGGGCACCAAGTACAGCAAGGCAATGAACGCCACCGTACTGGATGAAAACGGCAAATCAGTACTGATGACCATGGGTTGTTACGGCATAGGTGTCAGCAGGATTGTCGCGTCGGCGATTGAGCAGAACCATGATGAAAATGGAATTATCTGGCCAGACGCAATTGCGCCATTCCACATTGCCATTATTCCCCTGAACGCGCATAAGTCAGAAAAAGTGACTCAGGTCAGTGAGCAGCTCATGGCTCAACTGGAAGCGGCAGGCTACGAAGTGCTGCTGGATGACCGCGACAAAAAAACCAGCCCGGGTGTCAAGTTTGCCGATATGGAACTGATGGGCATCCCGCACCGGATAGTGGTATCCGATCGCGGACTGGACAGCGGGCAGCTGGAATACAAGTCGCGCCGTGCCAGCGAACCGGAAATGGTGGCGCAGGATGCCATCCTCGGATTGCTGGCAAACCGGATACAGATCTAGGGAGCATCTTATGCAGGTCAGATCATTACCCGACCTGAAGAAGATCATCGAAGGATTCCTGTGGCACGAGGAGACAGCGGCAACGCCGTGGTGGCATCGCACCGTGATGCGCAGCCTGCGTATCGCGTATGCAATCATCCGTGACATCACAGACGGGCAGCTATCACTGCGCGCAATGAGTCTGGTGTACTACACGGTGATTGCATTTGTCCCACTGCTTGCGCTGACGTTTGCCGTATTAAAGGGGCTGGGCGTGCACAATGCCATGGAACCCATGCTACTGGGCTTGCTGGAACCTTTCATGGGTGAGTACAGCACGCAAATCACTACCAATGTCGTAGGATTTGTCGACAATGTGCGCGTTGATGTCCTCAGTTTCGTCAGCCTCGGGGTGTTGCTGTACACGGTGCTTACCATGATGCAACGTATAGAACTCTCCTTCAATTATATCTGGTCAGTATCCCAGGCACGCAGGCTGGCCAACCGCGTCAGTGAATACCTGTTTGCAGTTATAGTCAGCCCGTTGTTGATTCTGCTTTCTGTGGGAATTGCGTCCTACGTCAATACCACGTTCTTTGTCAGGTATCTGGAAACCGTCAGTATTGGCGTGAGCATCCTGCAGTTTATGGCGTTTGTCATGCCGTCAGTATTCATGTCGCTGGCATTTGCTTTTGCCTTCAGTTTTATTCCCAATACCCGGGTCAATTTCGGCTCAGCTTTTATTGGCGGCGTAGTCACAACCATTGCCTGGAAAACCATGGCCTGGGTGTTCCAGAATTTCATTACTGAATACTCGGCCAATGCCATCATCTATGCAGCATTTTTCGCTGTCATCCTGTTGATGCTGTTCATTTACCTGGGCTGGCTTATGTTGCTTATTGGCTCTTCGGTGGCGTTCTACCACCAGCACCCGACCAAGACCCGCACCGGTCGAAAACCCCTGATACTGAGCCTGTATGCACAGGAAGAGCTGACACTGACCATTGCCTATCTTATCATCAAGCGATTTCAACAGGGCCAGCAGCCCTGGACGCAGGACGAACTGCAGGCATACACCCGATTATCAGCGCTGGTCCTGGAGGCCAGTATACAGACGCTGATTGAAATCGGATTTATCACCTGCACTGAAGACAATCCCCGACGTTTCCTGCCTACCCGAAGCGTTGGCACGACACGGATCTCAGAGTTGCGCCACACGCTGCGTGCCTATTCACCGGACTGGGAACATCGCGGAACGGCGATACCTGAACAGACACAGATTCGCCAGTTTCTGAAATCCGCTGAAACAAACGGCGACGCCGCCTGCGGCGATGTGACGTTTACTGCACTGCTCCAGGAGAGCTCAACTGATGAACACCCCTGACGTAAACTCCGGCAACCCCGTACCCTACGTACTGGTTCTGTATTACAGTCGCTCCGGAGCCACTGCCAAAATGGCGAGCCTTATTGCACATGGCGTTGAACAGGCCGGCAATATTGAGGCCCGGCTGCGCACCGTGCCGACAGTGTCACCCGATCACCAGGCAAGCAGTCCTCCTGTGCCGGAACAGGGTGCAGTATACTGCAGTGAGGAAGATCTGAGACATTGCGCCGGGCTGGCGCTGGGCAGTCCCACCCGGTTTGGCAATATGGCTGCCGCACTCAAGTACTTTCTGGATAACACCGGATCGCTGTGGGCTACCGGGGCCCTCATCAGCAAACCAGCCGCGGTATTTACATCAACATCCAGCCTGCACGGCGGTCAGGAAAGTACCCTGCTGAGCATGACTCTGCCATTACTGCATCACGGCATGCTGATCTGCGGCCTGCCCTACAGTGAACCCGCACTGATGCGAACACGCAGCGGCGGCACTCCCTACGGGGCCAGTCATCTGGCTGGCGTGGACAGCGATCTGCCATTGACAGACGAAGAGTCTGAACTTTGTACGGCACTTGGAAAACGGCTGGGTACTCTGGCATTGCAACTCACCCGCAAGCCCTCGTAACAGGCTCACAAGATCCCTATCGGAATTTTTTATGACAGAAAGCTGGCAACCAATACCACCCGTTGTAAAGCATGCACGCATGGCCGCCATGGTGTCCTATTTCGGTATCATGGGACTGTTTACCGGGGATGCCCTGGTCACATTGTTACGGGGTGCACCACTGGGCGTGGTCATCTTCCTGTGGCTGTTCCGGATATTGCCCCTGCTGATCTTTTTGCCCGGATTACGCAAGGACAGCATGCGCGCTCATGCCTGGTTGTGTTTTGTCATACTGCTGTATTTTTTTCACGCGGTGGTCACAGCGTTTGTGCCAGGTGAATTATTTTATGGCGTGACCTACAGCATACTGTGCACTGCCGTGTTTATATCCTCGGTGATCTACATCCGTGTTGCCCGCAAATATCTGGGACTTGACATGCAGTCGTGACCGGCCGCATCACCCGTGCTACCAGCCCATCAACGATTTGAGCAGAGGCACTGTCACCTTGCGCCCGGTTTCCAGTGAATGACGGTCCAGCTGCTGAAGCACTGCAAAGAGACTGGTCATACTGCGCTCACTGCGTCGCACGAGATATTGCGCCACGTCATCACCCAGCACAAAACCACGCAATTTCGCCCGTAGTTGCAACGCCGCCGCCTTGTGCTGATCATCCAGATTGAGCAGATGAAACACTGCCGCTGATTGCAGCCTTGAATGCAAATCCGGCAGCATAAACTGCTGTTGTTTCGGACTCGAGTGCGCTGCTACCAGCAGTGCACAGCGGGTCTGTGCCAGCCTATTGTAAAGATTAAACAGGGACTGCTCCCAGGCAGCCGCCCCGGCAATATGCCCGACATGATCCAGGCACAACACATCCAGATGTTCAAGCCCCAGCAGAATCTCCGGATCCAGCGCTTCCGGCGCGGCAAGATCCAGATAAAAGACGCTCAGTCCACACGCATCAGCCGCATGGCACACTGCCTGCAATAAATGGGAACATCCGGCACCCCGATTTCCCCACAACCAGGTAAAGTCCTGCACGCTGGTGCCCGCACCCGACACCGGCTGCCGTGCAGCCCAGCCGGACAGCCGGGCGCGCAGATGCGCCAGCACGGCTGCACCAGACGCGCCGTCGGAGGGCACATAAAAGTTGTGGAAGGTCGCCTCATCATCAAGGCTGAGCTTGAGTGACAGTTGTCGTGGCAAAGCCCGGGTCTGGTCTTCAGTCATACACTTAGCGAGTCCAGCGATAGTGCAGCAGTTCTGGCAGCGATTCACCCAGCTGGAAATTCTGCTCCTGCAGATCCCGCTCCAGGCTGATAAACTCAGTCAGCATCTGTCGGGTGCCTGCCAGTTGCACCTGCAGCTCAACGCCGTCCGCCCGCAAGCCGGCAATGCTGACCGCACGCACGACTGACAACGACTCGAGATAGCGCACCAGCCGCAGGTGATTGTCCAGATCCGAAATACCGTCAACACGCAGCGCAACCTGATCACGGCGATCAAGCGTGCTGCGCACAAGGCCAAAATGACTGGCCAGCCGGCTGGTCACATTGTCCAGCGGCAGATCCATATAGGTTTGGGATTCGAACTCAATATGATCAAAAATTTCTTCATTGTCGCGAAACAGAAACTTCCACAGACCCACCAATTGGCCATCCGGTGCTTCCAGTACCCTGGCTGCCAGTACACTGTCCGCGCCATAGCGGTTCGCAGCGCTGCGCAATGCTTCCGAATCCAGCGCCCAGGCTTTATCAGGGGTTACCATTCGCCGATCTGTCAGATCCAGCAGAGGTATCAGGACAGGCACCGCCCGTTCGCTGGCAAACAGACGGGCCTGATCCAGCAGTTCGTGCTCACTGCTGGATCCCAGCATCGTCCGGCGACCATCTGCTGCCTGCACGGTTATCCATAACAATACACTGGCCCGATTATTGTCCCAGACCGGAATATCCTCCCGATTGAGCAGTTCGTCCAGCTGCTCCCGGTCAAATCGCACCTCAATCAGGGCTTCTGTACCCCGGGTACGATAGCTGACCTGGGCAACAAATTCATCTGCATTATTGACGGCAGCGCTGATGCGCGGATGATCAAGCCAGATACGTTCTCCTGTCACCTTGACAATGACCTGCGCCAGCGCCTCGCGATAGGCACGCCGGCGTTCCACCTCGCTCTGGCTGCTGACAGCGACTTCGTGGGAATACAGACCATCGACCGGCAGTGCCCGCGCCGTTCCGGCCAGTGCAAGCAACCACAGTGCGGCGGCGATCCAGCCAAAAATTGCTGTATGGCGGGTCAGAGCTGCCCGCCGGGTTCGGAGAACCGGGTCAGCCCGTCGGGAAAAATACGTTGAAACCGATGCGTTTAACATCGCGTCATCATACCCGATCGCATGATTGTTTTACATAATTGCCTGACGAAGTGTCTGGCAACTGTTAAAATGTCTTACTGCTTTTTCAAGAACTCCTTAAAAGGACACGGCAACTCCGACCATGACTAACAACGACAATCAGTCCAATCCGCAACAAACCGGCCTCAGCTACAAGGATGCTGGCGTCGACATTGATGCCGGCGATGCCCTGGTAGAAAAAATCAAATCGGTGACGCAGTCGACCCGACGCCCCGAAGTGTTGTCCGGCCTGGGCGGGTTTGGTGCATTGTGTGAGTTACCGGCCGGTTACCGCCAGCCGGTGCTGGTATCAGCAACCGACGGTGTGGGCACCAAACTGAAGCTGGCCATCGATATGGGCAAACATGACACCATTGGCATTGACCTGGTTGCGATGTGCGTCAACGACCTGATTGTATGTGGTGCCGAACCGCTGTTTTTTCTGGATTATTACGCCACCGGCGGTCTGAACGTTGACGTTGCAACCGAGGTCGTCACCGGTATTGGCGAAGGTTGCCGCCAGGCCAATTGCTCGCTGATTGGCGGTGAAACGGCTGAAATGCCCGGCATGTATCAAAAGGGCGATTACGATCTGGCCGGTTTTTCCGTCGGCGTGGTGGAGAAGGACCAGATCATCAACAATGATCAGGTCGCGGCTGGTGACTGTCTGATCGGCATTGCGTCGTCCGGACCACACTCCAACGGTTATTCCCTGATCCGCAAGGTACTGGAAATATCCGGTGCTCAACTGGACGACCCGTTTGCCGAAAGCACACTGGGCGAGGTTTTGCTGACGCCCACCGAAATCTACGTCAAGGCCATGCAGACCCTGCGTGCAGCAGTGCCGGTACATGCCATGGCACACATAACAGGTGGCGGCATTCTGGAGAATCTGCCCAGAGTAATGCCCGAGTATACCGAGGCACAGGTTGACACCGACACCTGGCAGCGACCTGCCATATTTGACTGGTTGCAGGACAATGGTCGAATTGAAGCGCGGGAAATGCTGCGCACCTTCAATTGTGGCATTGGCATGATTGTCTGTATCCCCGCTGATCAGGCAGAGAAAGCGCTGTCGGTGCTTGCGCCCATGACACGCGGTGCTGCGGTAATAGGCAGTATTGTCAAAAGTGATGAGCAAAAACCTCGCGTCATCGCGCGGGGCAAGTATGCATGAGATCGCCGCAACACCAGTCTCATCCGGTCTGCCGGGTTGTTGTGCTCATTTCCGGCAATGGCAGCAACCTGCAGGCTCTGATTGATCATCAGACTGAAGGTCGCTACCGGATAGTCGGGGTCGTCAGCAACCGGCCGGATGCATTTGGATTACAGCGTGCAACAACAGCCGGCATCGCCACTGAGGTTCTCGACCACAAGGAGTTTGCCTCTCGCGAAGCATTTGACGCACGCCTGATTGAACAGATTGATCAATTTGCACCTGATCTTCTGGTACTGGCCGGTTTTATGCGAATTCTCAGTTCAGGCTTTGTTCAGCACTACGAGGGCAGACTGCTCAACATACACCCTTCCCTGCTGCCAAAGTACAAAGGCACTGATACCCACCAGCGCGTGCTGGCGGCGGGTGACACGGAACATGGCGTCAGTGTGCATTTTGTTACCGAAGAACTCGATGGCGGACCAGTTGTCAGGCAGGCGGTCATCAATGTCAGCACAGATGACAACGTTGAGACCCTGCGCAGTCGGATCGCTGTCGAAGAGCACAGGATATACCCACAGGTCGTCGCCTGGTTTGCCAATGGCCGACTGTCAATCAAAAACAAAGCGGTGTATCTTGATGAATCAGCCCTGCCACCACAGGGGATGCGAGACTGAGCAGTAACCGGAGCCAACTATGTCAGCCAATCAACAGTCAGCCAATCAACAGTCAGTCATTCATCGGTCGGCCACTCACAAACCAGTCAGGTCGCAACCCGGCATGTTTCTCCGGGCCGCAGCGACAAGCCTGCTGGCTCTTGCCCTGAACATTGCCGTGCTGGAAACCCCTGCCTTTGCCGACGCCCATCCGGACCAGGCACTGCCGCCACCCACGCCGTACTCCGCACAGTACCAGGCACGCTCCATGGGCATGCGCACCGGCGCCTATCGCGAACTGACGCTGCAGCAGGACAATACCTATGAATTGCGGCATGGCCTCTCGCTCAAACTGCTGGGGGCAACCCTGATCAGCGTGGAAGAACGCAGCCACTTTCAGTGGAGCGACGGAGGTGCCATACCGCTTGATTACCGCTACGAGCAGGGCGGCGTGCGCAGCCGGGACGAACAGATCAGCTTCAACTGGGACGCCGGAACCGCCAGCATTACCCGCAATGGCAATCAACGTGAAGCTGAACTGCTCGCCGGCATGCTGGATAACCTCAGCTTCACGGCGCAGATGAGTGCAGAACTGTTGCGACTGACACAACAGCAGGCGCTGGACGTCAGTGGTACATCGCTGACCTTTACGCTGATGGAAAGCAATGAAACAGACACTCAGGAATACGCTGTTATAGGCACTGAAACTCTCAGTACGGATATTGGTGAAATCGAGACTGTGATGCTGGAGCGGGTGCGGGATCCTTCCAGCGAGCGCAGCACCATATTCTGGCTGGCCACTGACTACGAGTACACACTGGCCCGACTTGAGCAGACCGAGAGCAATGGTACCCGCACAGAACTGATGCTGGAGTCGATCGAACTCAAACCATCACCCTGAAACCGGATCAGCCGGACCGGGATGCGGACTGGCTGATCAGCGCTGCATCTCGTATTTGCGCATTTTCTCAACCAGTGTGGTACGACGGATATTGAGCCGGTCCGCAGCTCTGGCCACTATACCGCCGCAATCGTCCAGAGCCTGTTCGATCAGACTTCGCTCCAGATTGGTGAGATACTCCTTCAGATCCATGCCATTGAGCGGCAGCAGATGCACATCGGTTTCCTGCACAATTGCTGTCTTCTCCTCTGCTTCCAGTGCATCCGGTATGGCCGCTGTGTCATCTGCGGGTAGCGCTGACCTGACCGGATCTGCGCTTTTGGCATCCACTGTCTGGTACTGCCTCGGCAGGTCATGGACGCCCACTACACCGTGCGGATGCATAATGGCCATGCGCTCAACCAGGTTGGCCAGTTCACGCACGTTGCCGGGCCAGGAATAACACGAGAGGGCACGAATCGCAGCCGAGTTGAAACGCACAGACCCGCGCTTGCTGTTCTCCATCCGGCTGATCAACTCGTTGAGCAGAAACGGGATATCCGAGGCCCGTTCACGCAGTGAGGGCATCTCGATGGGAAACACATTCAATCGATAAAACAGATCCTGCCGGAAGGAGCCGGCGCTGATCATTTCTTCGAGATCGCGGTGCGTTGCCGCCAGAATACGCACATCAGTCTGCATGGTTTTAGTGCCGCCGACTCGCTCAAAACATTGCTCCTGAATGACACGCAACAGTTTGACCTGCATCGGCAGCGGCATATCACCGATCTCGTCCAGGAACAGCGTGCCCCCCTGGGCCAGCTCAAAGCGGCCAACCCGGGTGGAAATTGCACCGGTAAACGCCCCTTTTTCGTGACCGAACAGCTCGCTTTCCAGCAAATCCGGCGGAATGGCACCACAATTGATAGGTACAAAAGGCTTGGCAGCGCGGCAGGAATTGGCATGCAGATTTCGGGCAACAACCTCCTTGCCGGTCCCGGATTCCCCGGTAATCAGTACCGTCACTTCCGTGTCCGCCACCTGCGACATCACCTGCCGGATACGATGCACCGCCGGGCTGTCACCGACCAGACTGCGAAACATATTGTAATCACGCACGCTGCCGATATCCCGCAACCGTGCATAATGATCTCCGTACACCTGCGCCTTATGCAGGGCGTCCAGCATGGACTGGTAACTCAGTGGCAAGGGGATTGTCGCAACCATGCGGGTGGTGACTAATTCTTCAAGCGCCGGTAGTGACTGATCGCCCAGCAGCACCAGCGGAATTCCGCCATCCCACCTCACCAGCTCATCAAGCAGAACGCTCATCAACGAGGGTTTGTAGTGGCCTACCAGAACCAGCTTGATCTGACGAGGCTCAATACCAAGCTCCTCAGCCTGCTCTTTCCAGTGCGCACGCTGCAGCGTGACCGTCTGTTCGCCCAGAAATTCGAGAACAATACTCAGGTCATGGCTCAGCTTCTTGCTGTCTTCGATCAATAAAATTTGTGTCATGCACCACACTGGATCGCGTGCCGTCTTGATAACTGCCAACGGTTTATTTGTGTTCGAGCAACAATCGTATCACTCTGGCGCAATTAGACAATGTTCAATCGCATAACGTCAAACCTGAATACCGGCAAAAACTGCTTTTCAGGCAGACTTGCGCGCTGGGTCAATTTCTATCCAGGCTGATTTCACGGTCCTCAGCAGCTCGTTGACCTCATCCAGCATGGCGGGATCATTTTTTATATTGGCTTCCAGCAGCCGGCGCTGCATGTAGTCATACAGACGTTCAAGATTGTCCACCAATTCGGGGGCCTGCCCGCGTTCGAGACTGGCCTGCAAGCCGGATATGATCGAAATGGCTTTGCCTATCAATGAACCCTTCAGCGCCGTGTCACCGCGCTCCATAGCGGACCGCGCCTGCACCAGACGCTCCAGCCCGCCATTCATCAGCATCAGGATCAGATTATGCGGACTGGCCCCCTCGATCGCCCCCTCATTATTGATACGCTTGTACTGCGCTGCGGCATTGTTCATTGAATACATACTGTTTCCTCATGTGTGAATATGTCTATCAGTCACTATTTTTTCTTCTGCGGAGTCGCCAGTGCCTCCAGCATCGTCAGCTGAGAGGTCAGAAAGTCCGCCGTACTGTTAAAATTGGAAATGATGATGTCATTGGCCAGAAATGATGATGCCAGGCGCCGTTCAGAGCGGGCTATCCGCTCATCCAGCGCGATACGCTTGTCAGCTATGGTATCGAGTTCAACGTTGAGGGCATCCTGACGACCCGTCAGAACACCTCCCTGCCCAAGAAAAGAATCGATCAGGCTGCTCATGCGCGAAGCCACACCGCGTGAGTACGTCACAGTGCCACGATCACCCACCTCGCCGCCGGTTATCTGCAAACGCAATCCAGTTGAGTCATCCGGTTCTCCGCTGGCATCCTGCCCCGTCTCGCCAAGACTGCCGCTTCCTACCGCGAATCCGAGTATTGCACCTGCGTTACCTGTCAGACTGGCAACCCGCACACTGGAAGAGCTGCCAAACGAATTGGAGATGATGCCAAAACCACCGCTGTTGGTATCGTATTCAACTGTGACACTGACGCCCGCCGCCAGCAATGCAGGGGCATTGTTGATGGCTGTCTGCATACCGGCCGCCACAGTGTCCGGATCGGTGTTGGCCAACACCCCCAGAGTGATCTCGCCGGACAACACCCCATCCACTTGTACCCTGAACTTGTCATTCGCCGTACTGGTCGACAGATCACCAATAGCACTATTCAGATAAAATCCTGGCGATGCGGGCTCAGAGCCACTGGACGCCGTCAACAGCTGGCCGGCGCCGACCGCCTCTATGCCATTGATAGTGCCGGCAACATCTTCACCCCGGATTGAGACCGGAGCGGCACCTGCGCCTTCAAACAACCCCAGGCGAGTGGCGGCTGGAAGATTGATGTCGCTGAATGCCAGTTGGTCACCCGCATTGGCAGTCGAGAACACCAGCCGGCCAAAATCATCGTCAGCGTTGTAGATATAGTCAACAAACACCTCAATTCCGTCACCTGCCAATGCTGTATCGATCTGACTTTTTAATGCCGCAGTCAACTCGTCCGGCGTTGTGTACGTGACCGGTGTCCCGGCATCTCCTGGCAAGGTCAGTACACCGGTACTGATGCCGTTGACTGACAGGCTGTATTGCGTATCGCTGTCTACCAGCAGCGGTGTATTGAACAGACTGCTGCTCTGGCCATCGCTGGTTGCCAGTGTCGATAACTGATTGCCGCGGTAGGGGCCACTGCCATCCTGAGCCAGTCCGAGTGTCGCAGAGGTCGCCGCCGGAACATCCACAAAACGAATGACAGAGTCGCTGCCATAACGGTTGGAACTCATTTCAAACCGCGCCTCATCGGCATTGAAACTCACCGTGACAGTGCTTTCTGCCAGCAGAATTTCGGCATTGCCATTGATCTGCTGCTGCAACTCCTGGGCAAGTTCGTCCGCAGTGGAGTACGTGCCCTCATTCAGCTGAACGTCAGTCTCCAGTCCGTTGAGTACGATCGTGAAATCCCGATTGGTGCTGTCGATGACAATATTGCCCGCGCCCAGAGCAGTCACACTGACGCCTTCATATCGACCGACACTGGCCATCCGGGTTACTTCGACTGCGTAGGTGCCGGTTTGTGTCCGGTTGCTGACACCCAGATAGGTCACCTGATTGTCAGACGGCGTGCCTGTGGCTGCAAACAACGAGGTAACCGCCTGTGCATCGGCAGCAAAGGCATCGGTAAAGGTTGATCGGTCAAACACCAGTTGATAGTCACTGAACTGATCGGTACGTATGCCTATTTCTGCCAGCGAACGCACATCGTTGTCGGTACTGATCGCGCGCAAGGTGCTGTTGACTTCGTTCATTATGCGGCGCAGTCCGGTGTCACCGGTCAACAGGCTTCCCTCACCGTTTTCACCGGCTTCCGGGTCAAACGAAGACAATGCGTCCGTCAGCCCTTTCAGGGCATTATAGTTATCCACAACGCCCTGAATCTTGTCCATCAGCTCGGCCGGATCCTTGCTGACACTGAGTGTGGTCGGCCCCGCAGTGGTTGCTTTGAGGGAAAGCGTCACACCGGGTATCACACCGACCACCGAGTTGCTGTTGCGGGTAACACTCAGACCATTCACCGTGAACTGTGCATCCTGTGCAGCCTGGGTCTGGGTCATCGACTGCGAGTTTTCGTTAAAATTGAAATCCGCCATGCCGGCGGTGCCGGTCGCCGTCAGTTCGATGCTGTTGTCTTCCCCTCCGTCCGTGGTATTAAACAGCAACCGGTAACCGCTGCCATCATCAACAATAGTTGCCTGAATGCCGATTTTGGCTGCGTTTATGGCCTCACGGATACCTGCCAGGGTGTTGTTGCTGCTATCTATGACCACCGAGCGATTCTGTTTGTCCGGATTGGACGTAAAACTCTGGTAAACGCCAAACTCATCGATGTCCGTTGTACCAAAACGAAAATTCAGTGTGCCGGTGCCGACGGCTTCATTGACTGATTCGTAGGCCTGACTGGCCACTGTATGCTGCTGTGCCAGCGCCTGAATATTGACTGAGTAGCTGCCCGCAACCGCCGTGCTGCCTGCCGTGGCCGTGAGTGCAGACTCGTTGCCACTGCTGACCTGACTGGCATTGAAGGCAGATGCACTGTTCAGCGCCTTCATTGATGAGTTGAAGTCACTGAGTGCGCTGCTGACTTCGCCAAACGCAGACAGCCGTGCCTCAATAATCTCCTGGTCACGATCCAGACGATTGACCTGAGGTGCACGTTCAGCCTCGATCAGGCCTTCCAGCAATTCGCTGGTCAGCAGACCGGAACCTATGCCCAGTGATTGTATCGTTGCCATAAACGTCTCTGTCCCCTGGCGCTGTCTCTAAGCGCAGTTTCCCGGATGAGCCAAGCAATTACTGCGCCACTTTATTCAGAGATTCATTAGCTATCAAAATCAGTCTGTTGAGACAATGTAGATGACCTCAACAGTCATGATATCGGCCTGTGACGGAGATACTTGACCGCCCGGCGGCAAACCCTTGCCGCCACTTGCGGATTTAATACCCGTTACCGGGGCCGCCGGGGATTGAGTCTGCTGCTCCGTCCCGTTAGAATCAGCTCCATACAACAAGGAGAAGAAGCTATGTTCAATAGACATTCACCCACCGGCCGCATAGTGCTGCCGGGCCTCGGCCTGGTGGCGACAGGCGTGCTCACGACAGTCCTGCTGTCCGCCAGTATCCATGCGCAGGAGGATTACACACCGCCGCGCACCTGGGACGGTGTGCCTGACCTGCAGGGTGTCTGGCGTAATGCTACCGTCACGCCACTTACCCGCCCCCGCGAACTCGGCGACCGCCAGGCATACACCCGCGAAGAAGCTTTTCAGCTGGAACGCGCAGCACAACAGGCTGTCGAAGAAGACAATGAACCACTGGATCCGAATCGGCCGCCACCACCGGCAACCTCTTTACCGCCAGTAGGTAACTATGATCTTTTCTGGACCGATCGCGGCATGTTCATGCCGACCATAAACGGCGAGTTCCGTACCTCGATCATCATCGATCCGCCAAACGGCCAGATGCCGGGTTACACAGAAGAATTTATGGCCACGCGCGCGGCAGAGCGCGGCACTGGCCCCGGCCCCTTTGACGGACCCGAGGGCCGCGGAGTGGGTGAACGCTGCCTGCTGGCCTTCGGGTCTAACTCGGGACCGCCCATGCTGCCGGTAATGTACAACAGCCACTACCAGATCGTGCAATCCCCGGGCTATGTCACCATCATCGTGGAAATGATCAACGATGCCAGAATTATCCGGATTCAGGATGAACACGATCCGCACGCGGATGTGATGAACAAGTGGATGGGCGATTCTATCGGGCGCTGGGAAGGTGACACTCTGGTCGTGGAGACGCAACACTTCAATCCCTGGCAGAGTTTTCGGGGAGCATCGGAAAATCTGAAAGTCACCGAGCGATTTCGTCGCGAGTCTGACAGCAAAATTATCTATACATTTACGGTAGATGATCCGACGGTGTTCGAATCCAGCTTCACGGGTGAGCTCGCGCTGACAGCTTATGATGATCCGCTGTATGAATATGCATGCCATGAGGGCAACTATGCACTGCCCGGCACACTTGCCGGCGCACGCATCGCCGAAGAAGAGGCACGCCAGGCTGAAGCGGGCAATTAACAGATAACTGATTGAAGCATAAAAAAAGGGTGACTCTGGTCACCCTTTTTTTGTGCTAAACCTGCGTCTTGAACAGGGAAATCGGTTCCTCTGACTCCAGTTTTCTCGCCATTTCCAATGCCTCCTTGCTATCGAACTGGCGCAGCACCTTGCGGGACTCACGGTCGACAACAGTGACTGACGGCTCCAGACTCAGCGGATCGATATCAAAAACCAGATCCCGCTTGACTGTCTGCACGTACTCGTTAAGGCGGGAAACCGCATTTTCCAGCGCATCCTGATCCGTAGCATTGCGCTCAACCGGCGATTCTGAAGGCTTGTCACCGGTCTGCCTTTTGGCCGGCAGCATGTCCTCTGCCCGTCGTCTCGGATGCTTGCCGGAAGGATGCTGATCACTGCTTCTGCGTTTTAACGGATTGTGCGATTCACTGGCATCGACATCGTTTTCAATCGGCTCGACTGAATTGACCTTCTCCCTGGCAGCTAGCGCAGGCTGGAATCGGGTGATACTGATCTCACTCACAGCTAGTCTCCCAAACAGACTTCCAACACCATCTATACCAGCGACTTAAACTAAAAAATCCGCCCGGCTCTTACCTTGTTATCGGTAATCGCCGGGCGGACTTTAGGACTTTCTTGCTTTATTGCAGCAGAGACAGAACCTGCTGACCTGAAGCATTCGCCTGAGACAGGATGGAGATACCAGCCTGTTGCAGAACCTGTGAACGTGCCAGGTTAGCCGCTTCTGCAGCAAAGTCCGCGTCACGGATACGTGAGTTGGCAGCTGACAGGTTCTCAGAGTTCACTTCCAGGTTGGAAATGGTCGCTTCAAATCGGTTCTGCACCGCACCCAGATCACCACGAGCGCTGTTGACAGAGTTCAGTGCGTTGTCGATAGCGGCCAGCGCTTCAGTCGCACCTTTCTGAGTGGACAGATCTACATCTTTGAGGAACTGACCGGACTCTGCGCCACCAAAGGTGCCGGCTTCAAAACCCAGTGCTTCCAGTTCAGCATTACCGTTGGTACCGCCAGAAACAGTGAACTTCTCGGCAGACTGCAGTGTGACTGTGCCGTACGTGGTTACGCCGTCTGTCGCAGCAGGTGCGCCGTTAGCTTCAGCAACCGCACTGGACGCGATACCAAACTGATCCACATCTGTATCAGTATTGTCAAATGCCATCACGATGTTACGACCGTCAGCTGCTGCCAGTGACAGACCGGTGCCTGTGTCAGTCGCCACTACACCAGTAGTTCCGCTGACTGCATTGATTGCAGCTACGGCTGCTGTGCGGCTGGCTTCCAGAGAAGCGCCAACGGTCAAAGTAATGGTCTGACCATTAAGCACCAGATCACCGGCGTCGCCTGCAGTATCCGCAACAGCCGCGCTGGTACCGGAAACGACGTTTTCATTGACGATTGCTTCCACACCAGTTTCTGCAGAAGAACGGTTGATGGCGGCAGCAATTGAGATCGAAGACGCTTCTTTGGCGCTTGAAGTCGCGGCAGCAACAGAAGAGGTATCATCAGTTGCAACAGCAGCACCAATCGCCACACCGTTGATAACCATATCGCCAGCAACCAGTGTGTCGGGCGCAACAGTCGTAGCCTGAGTGCGAGCCTCTGTGCTGGTGGCAGCAACTGAAGAGGTGTAAGTGCCTGCCGTCAGTCCTGCGTTGGCAGTAGCATTACCACCTATGGTAATTTCGTTGACACCGGCATTTGCAACCAGGGTTACGCCACCTTCATAGGTGCCGGACGCTGCCAGACCCGTTCCGGCAGCAGTTACAGTTGCCAGCGTAACTTCGATGTTACGGCCGTCAGCTGCTACCAGTTGTACACCCTGGGTATCATCACCAGTATCAATGGCTGTGACACCTGTCAGACCGGACTCGGCATTGATGGCTTCCACGACTGCAGTTCTGGTTGCAGCAGTATCCGTAGTTGTAGTCAACGTAATGGCTGTACCATTGATGGTGACACTTCCGGATGCAGCAGCACCTGTCATGGATGTGCCCGCTACCGTGTTAGTATCAACTACAGCAGTGACACCTGATTGTTCAGACACTGCATTGATGGCAGCAGCCTTTGAGATGGCACTTGCAGCCTGACCGGCAGTAGATGCAGAATCGTCTGACGCCTTGCTTGCGCCAACAGCAACACCGTTGATGGTCAGATCACCAGTTGACAAACCAACGTCGGTTGCCGACGCGGTAACACCGTTCTTCTCGGATACACCCAGTGTGTCAGTAGTCAGTTTGCCGATGGATACGTCAATTGTCTCGCCAGCATTGGCGCCAACCTGGAAGGTTGTTGACAGACTGCCGTCGAGCAGGTTTACACCGTTAAAGTTGGCACCTTCTGATACCCGACCAATTTCCTCAATCAGCAGCTTGGCTTCTGCCTGCAGCGCCTGACGGTCAGCAGAGCTGTTGGTACCGTTGGCAGACTGCAGAGCCAGTTCACGAACACGCTGCAGGGATTCGGTCATGGAACCGAGTGAGCCTTCAGCAGTTTGTGCAAGAGAAACACCGTCACCAGCATTTCTAATAGCGACGTTCAGACCTTTGATCTGTGATTCGAAGCGCGTAGAGATCGCCAGGCCTGCAGCGTCGTCTTTTGCACTGTTGATACGCAGACCTGAAGAAAGACGCTCCAGAGCCTGGTTGGTACCAGCCTGAGAGCTATTCAGATTTCGTTGCGCGTTAAGTGAAGCAATGTTGGTATTGATGACTTGAGCCATGCTTGGTTACTCCTGAGTTTACACATTAAAACCGGACCGCATATTGCCGCGTTTTAAACCGCTCACTGCTATGCGTTACACCATTTAACGACACAGGAAAACAAAGCTTTAGCACGAAATTGAGAATTTTTTGCGGCTCGGCAGAAAATATTTTTCTTTAGGATTTTTTTTCTGCTAAGGTAAAACACAATTTCAGAAGGAATAAATTGTATGCCCGGCACCGGTTACCCAGATCACGCGCTCACTTCAGATAAAAACCTTGAAAAACAACGTGTTCAGTGGCAAGAAATTCTTACACTCAGTGACCGTTTATTGCAGCTGGCCGAGCAGAAAAACTGGCCCGAACTGACCGTCGTTCACCAATTACGCGATCAAAAATTGACTGAATTTTTTGAACAGGCAATTGAACAATCATTTATCGAAACCATTCAGACGGGCATCATCAGAATACGCAAACAGGATCAGAAGATTGTTCAGATAGTACAGTGTAACCGTGATGAACTCGGCGCCGAAAGCCACCGGCTGAAATCCATGAAATCACGGGTCAATGAATACTTATCGGCAAAGGATCAGAAACTTTAATCTGATCCTTATACAGGTGTTTCCAGACCGGGTTTTAAACCGGGTACAGCTACAGTAAATTGAACAGTGACAAGCGGGTAATCTTGGCAAAACTGGTTTGCGCCGCCTCAAGCACAAAGGTTTCCTGAGTCAACTGACTGATGGCTTTGGCATAGTCCAGATCGGAGATCTCTGACAGCGTTGTTCTGACAACAAGCTCAAAATCCTCATTGCTGGCGAGATTGGCATCTACCTGATTCAGTCTTGAGCCGACGGCGCTACTGGTTTTCAACAGCTGATTCTGTGCATTCCCAAGATTGTCCAATGTACCCGAAATCGAGGATGCGAGCCTGGCCCGGTCAACCGACGAATCGGAAAACCGGTTCAGGTCAGCAACAAAGTCCTCAAGCCCTTCCAGCAATCCCTTGCGATTGGTGGATTCCACTCTGAACGAATCGCCCTCTGACGGCCTGCCGTCTATCCGCACAGAAAGACCGGAGAATGCTATTTCATTACCGGATGAAAAAGGCACATTCTGCATTACAACCCTGCCATCGGAGACCTGTGTGACTGTATAGTTCAGACCAGGTGGCGCTATTTCATCGTTGGGCCTGAATTCAATAATGGCACTTTCCGGAAAAAACTCCGCAAATAATTCCGCGTCATGTACTTGCTGACTGCCTATCTGTGCGGGAGGGTTTGCCTGATTGTTTTGTGACGCATGCACTGCCACGCCGGGCGTTGCACTCTGTACATTCATAAATACTTCGTAACCGGAGTCGTTGGCTGCAATGGCTGTCACCGGACCCGCCTGCACGAACCGCTGACCTTCATCCCCTTTATAGGCATAACGGCCACTTTCGTCTTTGACAAACGGTTGTGTATTGCCCTGAAAACCCGAGAACAGAAATTCTCCACTGGCATCCTTTGCATTCATTTGTTGCGCCATTCCGTCAATCACTGATTGCAATTCTACCGCTATGTACCCGCGTTGCTGTTTGTTGAGCGTGGCATTACCTGTCTGGACCACCAGTTCCTGAGCTTTCTGAACAAGATCGCTGATACTGGATAAGGCGGCATCCTCCCGTTCCAGTCGATTGGATAATGTGGACAGGCTATTGTTGTATTGTTTGATACCCGCCAACTCCTGATTCAATTGCAGTATGCGGGTCGCTGCAATCGGATCATCCGCTGGCGTCAGGACTCTTTTATTTGTGGAGATCTGCTGCTGAGTCTTGCTGACCGCCTGCTGGACATCAAGCATCGGATTCAGGCCACGATTGAATAGCTGATTGGTTGACATTCGCACTGACATGATTAAATTCTCAACAAGGTATCAAAAAGGTCACGTGCCAGGGTAATAAGACGCGCGGATGCATTGTAGTGCTGTTCCAACTGTATAAGTTTGGCCGCTTCTTCCTCCAGATTGACACCGGACATTGACTGCATGGCATCCATGGACTGACGCAGCATTGACTCGCCAGCACCCTGATTAATGCGTCCCTGACTCGTCAGAATACCCACTTTCTCAGCCAATTGACCGTAAACATCCTGATATGTCTGATTACCATCACCAAGTATTTGTGTACTGTTCAGCGCCAATAGAGCTGACCCATTACGGTTGTCTGCACTGCCGTCACTGTTGTAGGCGATTATAAAGCTGTCACCCGCCTTGGGCTGCCCCTCCACACCACTGCCACTGGTCATGGATACCTGAATACCAATGAAGTTCGAGACATGATCCGGCAGCGTGCCAAAGTTGCCGTTGGCAAGATTTGATGACATCTCCATATTCGACGCAAGCTGCAACTGCAGCTTTCCACCGACAGTGAAATCCACCTCCGGATCACCCGGCACCATTGGCACCGCCGGGACATCCTGACCATCTGCCTGCAATGCCCCTGAGCCATCCACTTTAAACGTCAGATCCACACCCGTGGTTGCATTAACAGTAAGGCTGACACCATCGCTGGTGGCAAAAATACCTTGTGACTTCAGGGCCGGATTTGCATTGATACGATCTCGCAGGAAGTCCGCTGTGAGTGGATCAGGGACTGGCCGGGCAAAGGGTTCCCCCGGTGCGACCCATGCAGGATCAACGAGATCTACACCGTTCAGGCTCAGCTGCAGCGGATCTCCGACTGCTCCCGGCTGAAACGCGCCGAGCACGGTTGATGTATACGCAGTGGCATGTACACCGTTGAGACCTGATAAGCGACGGGCGATACTACGGGCGGACTCATCGGCCGATACGACCAGTTGCTGTTCGCGAATAAACCCGGTGACAGAATCTGTGGTCTGAAACCGCAACACCTCGTCGGGATAGCCGTTTCCTGTCGATCCCGTCTGCAGTGCGCCGGCAGCCGGCCCCTCTGCAACCACAGTACTGCCACCCGGATCGCCGGGAAACAATTGATTATTTGCGCCCGGCGTAAATGTCAGATTGTTCATTGGCGGTGTCATCGACACTGGTTTGGCCGGATTGGAATAGTCAAGAATGTCGTAGGTCGTGGCGGATGTAAACCGGATCATCATTGGCGGATTCAGCTTCCCGCCATTCTGAAACAGTGGCGTATCAACGCTGCTGACCTCGGTCCCCAGCAGCCGGATGCCCCCCTGATTGGCACTGGAAGACTCAACTCTGATCGGAGATGCAAAGGCAAACTCTTCAGCCCTTGATATCTGCACATTCAAATCGCTGGCACCACTGCTTGAAGGCTTGATCAAAAACCGGTCACCCTGCTGAAAGCTTCCACCTTCAAAGTTGATACTGAAACCATCTGCCTCAACAGACTGAGGCATGACTGACCCCAGCATGCCACTGCTGACAACCTCGTTATCGGCAAGGCGTGTCAATACATACTGCCTGCCCGGACCAGGAAAGGTCAATTCGTAGTCGCTGACCTGCAGATCACCAAGGGACTCAATGGTTACGTTCAGATTCCGATCGTTGGGTGGTGTATTGGTGATTGCCGACTTCACCCGGTTGGCAGCCACCCGGGGATCATTGACATCGCCGAATATATTGCCACCCAGACTGCCCTCCAGATCCATGCCCAGTTTATTCTGCTGATTTACACTGCCGGCAATCGCCGTGGCGAGCAGACCGAGTGCGCCTATCGCAGGCTGCAGCGCGTCCTGCCGGAATCGCAACAGACCACCCAGCTCCCCTCCTGTCATCAGGTTGGTTACCTTCTGCGTCTCAACCTTACTTACAAATACCAGATCAAAACGACTGGCATCAGTGCCTCCCGGTATGGCTTTCAGGGTTTGCGTCGCCGAACCGATCACCAACGGTTGCCCTTGACCGATAAATACATCCTGACCACCATCATTGCGGGACACTGTGCTGACATTCACGTATCTGCCCAGCTCCCGGACCAGCAAATCCAGCTTATCGAGCAAGTCATTCGGGGAGGTGCCCGTTCCACCTGACTCGCCAATAGTCTTGTTCATCGCCGCGATCTGTTTTCCCAACGAAGTGACGTTGTCTGCCGCCCCCTGCAATTGCTTGTTAACCGCATCATTCTGCGTAAGCAAGCGTGATTCCACTGCCTTGAAGCCGGCAACCATCTGTTCTGACTGAGTCAACAGCAGCTGACGTCCAAGTATTGAACCCGGATCATTGACGGACTGATTGACCGCATCAAAGAAATTGTTCATGTAGCCAGCCAGATTGGTCTGATCTGCAGCCAGCAGATTATTTACCTGCGACACGTTTTCAAGGTAAGCATCCGCATCACTGAGCACACCGATGTCGCGCACAACCTGATCAACGAGATATTTTTCACTGTGTCGGATGATTTCATCAATATTGACGCCAGTGCCGATGTAACCCACTGACGTTCTCAGTGCCGGATTGGTGCTTTGAACAATCGACTGGCGACTGTAACCTTCAGTATTGGCGTTGACAATGTTGTGGCCGGTAGTGGACAGCGCTGCCTGGTTGAGACGGATGCCGGTGATAGCCGTGTTCAGAAGTGCGCTCATTGCAGCGTTACCTCAGCTGACTGGCCAGAGCGATCCAAAAGTCCGGATTGATAATGGAACGCTGTTTTTAATACATCGCTTTGCATTACCCGGTTAATTTTTTGTGCGTACTCAGGATCAGTCGCATAACCAGCCTGTTGCAGATGAAAACCGAATGCAGATGCATCGCTGGCATTTTTTACTGCGTCCGAATAACGCGGCTGACTCTGCAATACCCTGACATAGTCTGCAAAACTTTCTTCAAAGGACTCATACGCGCGAAAACCCGCCTGTTCGCGCTGCATGCTGCCATCACGAAACTCCAGGGTACTGACATTGACAGACTTCCCCTGCCAGCTATCCCCGGCTTTGATACCAAACAGGTTGTAACTTGCCTGCCCCTGTTCGCCACGGATCATTTTCTTGCCCCAGCCGGTTTCAAGTGCTGCCTGGGCAACCAGCATTCGCGGATCGACACCCAGCTGCGGCGCAACCTTGCGGGCCAGAGGCAACATGGCCTCGACAAACTGCTGCGGTGTTTCAAAAACCTGCGCTGCATCGTCTGCCACTGGCGGGCGCGGGCGAATATTTCTGCCGTCTATCTCTCCATCCGTACGCCGGGCACGGGAGAGTTCGCCAGACATAGCATTGGCGCTCTGCTCTGCGGCACGGGTGGATTCCGCAGGATAACGCTCCATCAATTGACGATGCAGTGCATCCGCCAGACCAATACCTGCTGTTGATGACATGTGCAGGCTCAGCTGATTGTCCAGATTCTCGCGGTGAAATCTCATTTCGTTACTGTTCAGAAAATTGTCTTCAAACAGGGCGTCTTCGCCTGCACGCATGCCTTTTAACATCATGTTCAGAAACATGGCCTCAAACTGCTCGGCCACTTTACGAAGACCCTGTTCCGAATCCTCGCGCCCAAGCTGACTGATGGACTGAAGCCCACTGAAGTCGGTGTAAACAGATGCATCGGCCAGAGAGACACTCATGGGTTATCCTTCAGATCACAATCAGGTCGGCACGCAGGGAGCCGGACTGTTTCAGTGCTTCCAGTATTGCAGCCAGGTCACCGGGGGCAGCGCCAACTGCGTTGATGGCCTGTACAATGTCTGACAACGTTGTGCCGGTATCAAACAGGAACATGCGATTGTTTTCCTGAGCCACGGTGATATCTGTTTGTGGCAGTACCGCTGTTTCACCTTCAGAGAAAGGTGCAGGCTGACTGACACCAAAACCTTCTGAGATTGTCACACTCAGACTTCCGTGAGTAATCGCTGCCGGAGACACCTGTACATGCTCGCCAATCACAATGGTCCCGGTACGCGAATTTACGATTACCCGCGCCGGTGCATCACCCTGCTCAACCTGAATATTTTCCAGCTCTGACATGTATGCGACACGCGCCTGAGTATCAACCGGTGCCCTGACGCGTATCGAAACTGCATCAACAGCTGTTGCAGTCCCAGCTCCCATGAAGTCGTTGATGGCTTTTGATACATGACGTGCAGTGGTAAAATCGGCCCGCTTAAGGTTGAAGGTAATGAAGTCACCTACATTAAACGCCGTCTGAACTTCTCTGACCGTGGATGCGCCACCAGGAATACGACCAACACTGGGTACGTTAATCGATATGCGTGAGCCATCGGCGCCTTCTACACCAAGACCACCAACAATAAGGTTACCCTGGGCAATGGCATATACTTCGCCATCAACCCCCAGCAGAAACGTGCGCTCCAGAGTACCGCCACGCAAACTGGACGCGTTGGCCAGCGAGGAAACCGTGATGTCGATATTCTGGCCTGGTTTGGTAAATGCCGGCAACTCTGCCTGTACAGATACTACCGCCACATTACGTAGCTGGAAATTCTGGCCTGCCGGCATTGGGATACCAAACTGGTTCAGGTAGGCGCGGAAAGACTCCGCCGTAAACGGCGCCTGCGTTGTCTGGTCACCGGTTCCATCCAGACCGGTCACAAGACCAACACCGACCAGCTGGTTAGCCTGTACACCATGCAGATTCGCGATATCCTTTAGACGATCTGCATGCGCTGGCGCCGACGGCAGCAGCAATTGAAGGACCATCAACAGGCTCACGGCAAACACCTGTATGGGGTGTCGACGCGGTGCGGTTGTGTAGTGAATGACAGTCATGATGGTTTCCTTGATCTTCGATAATGGTTTTGGTGGTCAACTGGTTAAAGTGGCCACCAGCGGCTGACAAAAAACCGGCTGAGAATGCCCGGGCTATTGGTATCGGCCAGTGTGCCGGTGCCGCTGTAGGCAATACGGACATCCGCTACCCGGGTGGACGCGATAGTGTTGTCCGGTGCAATGTCTTCTTTTCTGACCAGGCCGCTGATGCGGATAAACTCTTTATCCCTGTTCAGTTGCAGCCACTTTTCCCCACGGACTTCAAGCAGACCGTTGGGCAGAACATCAGTGACCGTCACAGTAATATTGCCCTGCAACTGGTTGCTCTGGTCGCTGTTTGCTGCACCGTCAAATTCCGCACCGTTACTCAATGAGGTATTGGCATCAATACTCGCACCAAATAGCGTCATATCACCTACATTGTTGGAGCTTTCGCGACTGTATGAAGTACCGGAGGACTTGCGGGCAGAGGTCGCTTCATTCAGGTTGATGGTCAGCACATCACCCAGTCGGTAGGCTCTGCGCTGATACAGATTCATGGCAGTGGCTGGCCGGTAGATTGCGCCATTGATAACCCTGTCCTGTTCATTTGCGCTGACCCATACAGGTGCGTAGTGGGGATCATCCGGCGTCGGTATCTGGGGCAATTGATATGCACACGCCACCAGCAGTAATGCCGGACTTGTCTTAGCGATCAGCCTGAATACGATTTTCATCTTTATCCCCTTATCTGCGCTTACAGGTTCTGCGTGATGAACTGCAGCATCTGATCTGCAGTAGAAATGACTTTTGAGTTCATTTCGTAGGCACGCTGTGTGGTGATCATGTCTACCAGTTCTTCCACCACTTCGACATTGGAGCTTTCCAGCGCGCCCTGCACCAGTTGACCCATACCGTTCTGACCAGGAGCTGATTGCTGAGGATTACCACTGGATACCGTTTCTGAATACAGGTTGCCACCAAGCGCCTGCAAACCCGCCGGATTGATAAAATCAACCAGGTTGAGATTGCCGATATTGACGGGTTCGTTCTGACCGGCAATGCGTGCGGTGACCACACCATCATTACCAACCGTGATGGTTTGCGCATCAGCCGGGACCGTAAGGCCCGGATTCAACAGGTGACCCGTCGCTGTAACGATTTCACCATTGGCATTCATGTGGAACTGACCGTCACGGCTATACGCGGATGAACCATCGGGCATGACGATCTCAAAGAACCCGCGACCATTGATACCGATATCCAGTGCTTCGCCGGTGGTCTGAAGAGAACCCTGATTGAAGAGCTTCTGCGAGCCTGTGACGCGAACCCCCGTGCCCACCTGTAGACCTGATGGCAGTTCAGTGTTCTGACTTGAGTTCGCCCCCGGCTGTCGTTGAATCTGATACAGCAGGTCTTCAAAAACCACACGATCCTTTTTGAAACCGGTGGTTCCCACGTTGGCCAGGTTGTTGGATATTGCCGCCAGGCGCGTATCCTGGGCACTAAGGCCGGTTTTTGATATGTACAGTGCTGCGTGCATGTCAGCTACTCCTGAATTCGCTAGTCGTGCTCATTATTGAATTTGCAAAAGCCGTGCCGATGTCTCGGAATTCTCCTGCACGGTCTGCATAAACTTCACATTCATCTCGTAACTCCTGGTCAGATTGATCATCTCAACCATCGAGTCCACGACATTGACATTGCTGCTTTCCAGATAACCGGACACCAGCTGAACCTCCGCATCCGCAACGGAATCCCCGCCATCCGTGCGTCGCAGCAGGCCATCAGCCCCTTTGATCAACTCACCGGGCTGTGGATTCACCAGTTTGATCCTGTCGATGGCCGCCAGAATCTCCGCACCCTGGCCCAGCTCCCTGACCGAGACTGTCCCGTCTTCACCGAACTCAACCGTCTCGAAAGGTGGCAATACCACCGGACCATTATTGCCGAGTACCGGCAATCCGTTACCGGTCACCAGCTCTCCAAATACCGTCAGCTCCAGATCACCAGCGCGGGTATAGGCCTCACTGCCATCGGGAGCCTGAACAGCGAAAAAACCTTCCCCGCGCACAGCCATATCCAGCGTATTACCGGTCTGCTGCAAGGAACCCCGGGTAAAATCAGTGCCGGGATTTTCAGTCATGCTGTAAACCCGCGATGGCATGCCGGAACCATAGACCGCCATGGAGCGTGCCTGCGCCAGATCCGCCTGAAAGCCGGTCGTACCGGCATTGGCAAGATTGTTGGCATGTATGGCCTGTGCCCGCATGGTCTGCGATGCTCCGGTCATACTGATATATAAGGACTTATCCATGACGCTCTCCGGGTTTATGCGTTAATTGCTGGTTTAGAGGTTGATAATGGTCTGTGTTGCATCATCGGTAGCGGAAATAATCTGCGCCGCTGCCTGATAGTTGCGCTGGGAGATAATCAACTGCACCAGCTCGGTTGGCAGATCCACGTTGGAATCTTCAAGAGCACCTGACTGGATGGCACCCAGTCCCGCAGTGCCCGCGCCGGAAACAGATGCCGTACCTGATTCACTGGTCTCTGCAAACTTTGACCCACCCAGATTTGCCAGGCCGCTCGGGTTGGCAAAATTGGCCAGCGCCACTTCACCCAGAACCCGCGACTGCCCGTTGGAGAATCGGGCCGAAACCAGACCACGGATATTGACTTCAAGACCTGTCAGCTGACCTTTGGAGAAACCATCCTGGTCGTTGGTCTGCACTGAGAAGTCGCCGCCGAATGCTGTCATGCCTGTCAGGTCAATGCGGAAGTTGGAATTATTCAGTTGCTCACCGACATTCGGGTCACCTGGCACCGGACCGGCACCAATACGTCTGCCGGCTTCATCGACCGGATACCAGTTGGTAATATCTATTGGTACCTGATTGGGATCATAACGACCGGTGTCGTCGAAACGCAGATCATATCTGGCTGGTACGGGCAAACCATCTGCAGAGTTCGGATCATAACCAATGTCACGACCGTCGATCTCAAAGTAGACACTCCACAAATTGGTGTCGCCGGTTTCATCAGGTCGTTCCTTGACAAAAAACATGGCCAACGAGTGCTGAGTACCGACCGTATCGTAGATGGTTATTGCGGTTGAACGGTAGTAGGTTTCGGGGTTACGCGAATCAAACTGATTGGTCTCAAAGGCAGCACCTGCCAGTGCATCAGGCGCTGAGATGTCGCCAAAAATTGTATTCGGATTAGAGGGTACAACAGGATTGCCATCATGATCCTCTGCCGCTACGCGGAACGTCACATTTTCGTCCAGCGTAAAATCAACAATACCACCCAGTACCAGCAGATTGTTATTCAGATCCGCATCATCAAAGTTCGCCACTGCGGTAGCACCTACCGGGCCAAATTCGCCTGTTTCCGAATCCCGCTCACTTCCCTGCAGTGTCAACGAACCGGTACCAGCGACACCACCGGTGATATTCAGGTCTGCGCCTGTCGTGTGTGTCACTTCCAGCGTATTGGCATCAATCACGCGTGCTGAGAGATTTCTCAGTGTGGCGTTGACAGACGCAGCCAGCGTAGTCATGTAGTCAGCAGCATCGGTGTCCACTTCAAACTCGCTGCCGTTGATGGCAAAGCGCGCCGTACCGCCGGCCCCTTCAGTAATGCCGGTGATGTATCCGGTTGTTCTGCCGCTGGCGGCAACGCCGTTGGCACCGGCGAACAACTGAGCCACGACATTTGCTGACGCGTTTGCCGGCACTGTTAAAGACTGCACCTGCCGGTCAGCACCAATGACATCAATTGCAGTGGACTGGTAACCGTTGCCCCTGACTGCATCGTCACTTGCCATGGCGACCGGTGCAGCACCGCGACCGCCATTGGTTGCCAGCGAGCTGCCAATAATTGACGAGGGCTGGGCTGCAGCATCAAGGTTGATGATTGTCTCCACAAAGGTACTTGGACGCGGCTGAATTTCACCAGTCGTAACGCGCAGATCGGTCAGCGGACCGCCACCGGTGGCCTGGCCTGCATCGGACGGAGCAAAACCCTGCAGGCGCTCGCCGTCACTGTTCACAACAAATCCGTCACGATCGGTACCAAACGCGCCAGCGCGAGAGTAACTGATACCCGATTCGCCTGACAGAATGAAAAAACCTTCGCCATTGACAGCCAGATCCAGCGTGTTGTCGGTAAAACTGATATTACCCTGAACAAAACTCTGCTTGATCTCCTGCAAGGCAACACCGCTACCCTGCTGGGTGCCACCGCCGCCGAGCACCGATGCGGCATAAACGTCACCAAAAACCGTTTTTGCAGCCTTGAAACCATGCGTTCCGGCGTTGGCGATATTGTTACCGGTTACGTTGATTTCCTGTTGTGCAGCATTCAATGCACTCAAACCAATATTAAAACTCATTTGACACCTCGATATTCACGACTTGAATCAGTTAATTTGAATGACGTCCGACATGGACACCGGACCAACACCCGCCAGATTAAGCGTCAGGTTGCCCGACTTCTCGATTGTGACGCTGTTGACATTTGAACTCAGGTACAGGGGTACTGCCTCTGTTACACCGCCGCGCGACGCAGACAATTCAAAGGTATATTCCCCGGTCGGGAAACGCTCATCGTTGGCGTTAAAGCCGGTCCAGAAAAACTCCTGTCGTCCACCCGTCTGTGGACCCAGATTGAACTGCTCAACAACGTTTCCAACCTTGTCATATACCTTCAGGCTGGCATCCTGTACCGCACCATCAAAATCAGCCAGCACGCTGATGGAACCACTATCACCCAGCAAGGTGACATCCGATTGCACATGCACCGGCCGACCAACCAGAGAGGTCGCCTGAAGATGCTGGGTGGACTGAAACGCCGACGCAAATTGCTGAAAACTCTGTGTCATTTTCTGCGACTCTTCCAGCGACGAGAACTGCGCAAGCTGCGCTACAAATTCGCCATTATCCTGGGGGCTGGTCGGATCCTGATTCTCCAGCTGCGCGATGAGCAGTTTGAGAAATTCGTCACGACCCAGTTCCTTGCTTTTGTCGTTTGTTTTTTCCGGCAAGGCATAGTCGGACAACACCTTGTTCAACGCATTCGAGTTATTGATTTCCATTTGTTAATCCTCAGGCCTGGCCAAGGGTCATGACCCTTTGCATCATGGTGCGGGCCGCGGCCATTACATCCACATTCATTTGAAAGGAGCGTGAGGAGGAGATCATATTGGTCATCTCTTCCACGATATCGACATTCGGGTAGAACACGTATCCCTCTTCGTTTGCCATCGGGTTACCCGGCTCATAACGTGGCTGCAGTGGACGTGCGTCCTCAACCACGCCGGCCACTCTGACACCCACAGCAGACTGCTGTGTGCCGGCATCGGCAAACACATCTTTCATGGCGGCCTGCATCATGGGTGCAAACACCGCATGGCGGGCACGGTAGGTTTGATCGGCACTGCTGGCGGCACTGTTGGCGTTGGCCATGTTGCTGGCCGTCGTGTTCAGGCGCAGTGACTGTGCACTCATGCCGGATCCCGCGATGTCAAATACCTGCATCAGACTCATGCTTATTCTCCTTTCAGGGCTTTTCGCAGGCCGGTGAATTTACTGTTCAGAAACTGGAAACTGGCCTGATGCTCCAGTGCATTGCGGGCAAACGCCGCATTTTCGATTTGTTCATCAACTGTGTTGCCATCCAGGGATGGCTGCGACGGTACGCGGTACATCAGCTCTGCGCTGGCTGCAGCCGGCAGGCCCTGTATGTGCCGATGATTGGTGCGGGTTACGTTGACGCTTTTTTGCTGATCAGTGGTCTGCGCCAGCACTGAGGCAAAGTCCATGTCCCTGGCTTTAAAACCTGGCGTGTTGGCGTTGGCGATATTGTTCGCTAACAGGGAGGTGCGCTGGCTGCGCAGCATGAGCGCCTGTTCATGCATACCCAGCGCGTTGGAAAAATTGATGGCCATGATCTGTTACCTGCTGTCGCGTTGCCGAATTCTATTCACAACAGCAGTGGAGCAAATCCTGTGCCAACAATATATGTCAATATTTATCAGTGAGTTAGGTAATTACAAGGAGGATAACGGCAAAATTTTGCCTTGCCCGTTGCCGATCGGGCGGCAATCGCTGATCAGCTGCGATAGACGCTGGTGTGCGCACTTACCCGTTCCATGGTGTATTTGTCTGCGAGTACGGCCGGCAGGGATTCCGACGCCCCCAGTATCAGGTATGAGCCCGGATTTAATGCATTGCGCATACGCCCGAGAATATCCGCCTTGAGATCAGCCGCAAAATATATCAGTACGTTGCGGCAAAAAATGACATCAAATCGTCCCAATGTTGAATATTTATCCTGCAGGTTCAGTTTCCGAAAGCTGACTCTTTTTACTATGTGACTTTTCAGTGCATAACGGGAATCAGGCAGCTCATCAAAAAACTGTCGCCGCCGGCTGTCACTCAGACCGCGACTCACACTGAGACTGTCGTACTCAGCCCGGCGTGCACTGTTCAGCACTGTCATGGAAATATCAGTCGCAACAATTTCCGGCTCGCGCATCTGAACGCCCGGGTGACGCGACCTGAATTCATCAAAAATCATACTGATGGAATAGGGTTCCTGCCCTGACGAACAGGCCGCCGACCAGATCCGAATGCGGCTGCGCTTTTCCTCCAGCACCAGCCGCGGCAATATCACATCTCGCAATGCATCAAACGGCGAACTGTCCCTGAACCAGAACGTTTCATTGGTGGTCATGGCATCGATGACCTTTTCCTGCAGATTAGGCTCCACACGGGAGTTTATGCGCGCAACCAGGGCAGAAAGGCTCTGCAGCTGATACTCGTCCAGAATGCGTCGCATCCGGTTGGCAACCAGATATTGCTTATTGTCACCCAGGACAATGCCGCAAGCCTGCGCAAGAAATGTTCTGAACGTCTGGTAGTCAGTATCCGAAAACTGATTTTGTTCGTGGATCATCATGGTCAGGCAGCAGCCTGGCGCCGCTCCAGCTGTCTGAGAACCCGATTGGCCAGTTCATCCGGGTGAAACTTGGCCAGAAAATCATCTGCCCCGACTTTTTCCACCATGGCCTGATTAAACACGCCGCTCAGCGAGGTATGCAGCATGACATGCAGACCGCTCATGGCCGGGTCATTCTTGATGGAGGCTGTCAGGGTATAGCCATCCATTTCCGGCATCTCGATATCCGAGATCACCAGTATGTATTTCTCCTGCGGACTCTGTCCGTCTGCAACCATGCTCTTCAGGTGAGTCAATGCCTGCTTGCCATCATTAAGCACGACAGTTTGCAGACCCAGCGCTTCACAGCACTTGCGCAGCTGGGTACGGGCGACACTTGAGTCATCAACGATCAGCACGGTATCCAGCGCGTCTTCGCGCTTGCCGCTGTTGATCAGAGCCTCGCTAAGACCTGCAGCGGTTGGTGATACTTCAACCAGAATGCGTTCAACATCCAGAATCTCCACCAGTTTGTTGTCAACTTCAGTCACGGCTGTCAGGTAGTGGCCACGCCCTGATCCCTTGGGGGGTGAGTGAATCGCTTCCCAGTTCAGATTGACGATGCGGTCAACCCCTTTGACAAGGAATCCCTGCACAGAATTATTGTACTCGGCGATGATGATGAAACACTTGTCGATATCCTGTAGCGGCCGCCCGCCAGTGGCAGCGCTCAGGTCCATAATGGAAATGGTTCGGCCACGCACGTAGGCAACCCCGCGCACAACGTGGTTGCTGTGAGGCAGCACACTCAGCGGTGGGCAAGGCAGCACTTCTTTTACCTTGAACACATTGATCCCGTACATCTGGCTACCGTTAAGCCGGAACATGAGCAATTCCAGCCTGTTCTGGCCCACCAGCTGGGTTCGTTGATTGACGCTATCCAGTACACCTGCCATAGCAGCCTCCTGTAGAAACTCTGTTATGTGACCAGGAGACTATCTCCTGTACTACTCTGTGTACTATCGACACCCACAGCCATTTCATAAGTATTGGCTGCACAAATAATTGAATAGCACCGGCACAAAAATTGCTTGTTTACTGTCAACAGTCCGGAAATTGATACAGAAACGGCAAAATCGCCGGGGTTTTGACAGTATGCAATACATTTCACGTCATAATATTTCCAAAGCTGCCGCTATAGCAGTTATCATTCTGACAGTCACGCTGGCATCCGGCTCCACACAACTGCTTGCAGATGACGGATCCGCGGAGCATGAGTTAGCAGAGAATGGTTTGGCAGAGAATGGCCTGACTGCCATGTCCCATGCTGCAGAGCAGGCACTGGAGGCACACTGGGCCGCTGACGTGAATCGCGTCGAGATCACCATGGCGACCATGGATCCGCGCCTGCAGGTGCCGGTTTGTGCTGAACCGCTGGTGGCCAACATCAATCAGGCCAGCCAGAACGCGAATGGGGGCCGGGTCACGGTGCGTGTAGACTGCCCGGGAGACGCACCGTGGTCACGTCACGTCGCGGCGAGCGTCAAGGTGTTCAGACCGGTTGTCGTCAGCAGTCGGGCGCTGCCCCGCGGCACTGTTGTGACGGAAAGCGATGTTTTTGTGGAGGAGCTTGACGTCAGCCTGCTGCGAGGTCACATTCTGGAGAATGCCGACGGCGCCATCGGACAGTCCATGCGCAGGGCATTGAATGCCGGCGCACCGTTGACACTGGACATACTGACGCCACCGATACTGATAAAACGCGGTGACGCGGTTGTCCTGACAGCGCAACGCAATGGCGTAAGTATACGACAGACCGGCACTGCCATGCAGGACGGCGAGAAGGGACGCCAGATACCGGTACGCAACACCAGTTCCGACCGGGTTATTCAGGCTATTGTGACCGGCTCCGGCGAGGCAGAAGTGATATTTTAGGCTAAAGTTAATCCGCATATTGCCGCTACACAGGTCAGGAAGATAAATTTTTAATACCTGGACGTACCACATTGTTTTGTACACAGGGTTCAATCAGGTAAAGGTGTTTAATTATGAGCATTCCAACGATCGGCAACTCAGCATCAGCGACAGATGGCCGTTCAACCGTCAAGCAGTCTGGCAATCAGCCTGCAGCCGGTGCCGGCACGGGCAATCAGAAAGCGGACTCGCGCGGTGGAGCCGCAGGGACCTCAGGCGCTGATGCTGTCTCTATCAGCAACCGCGCTACCGACCTGCAGGCGCTGGAAAGCAGCATTCGTGACTTGCCGGAAGTCAATTCGGCCCGCGTCACTGAATTGCGCGACAAGATAAATGCCGGTGAGTACCAGATTGACAGCCGCAGGCTGGCTGACAAAATCCTGGCATTCGAAAAGAATCTCTGACCACCTCCGGTTGCCCAGGACACAAGGACAGGACACCAGGACAGGACACCAGAACAGGTACACCACTGATCAATGAACAATAACGATCTGCAACAGTTGCTGGAAGACGACCGAAAACAACTTGACGCGTTGTCCGAGGTGCTGCAGGCCGAGCGCAGCTCCCTTGAGCAGCGCGATCTGGAAAAGCTCACTAGCCTGTTACAGCAGAAGCAATTGTTGCTGGGCAAAATCGAAGGCAATGACTACAAGCGCCGTCAACTGTTGCAGAAAGCCGGCGTGCCTGCGGCTCAGACCAGCCTCGCCCAATTGAAAAAACTGCTTGGCCAGGGTGATGACCAGACAATGGTCAGCCTGCTTGAAAGCATCGAACAGCGCCTGTCACAATGCCGGGAGCTCAGTGAAACCAATAGTGTTATCGTGCATCGCAGTCGTCTGAACACGCAGCGCGCACTGGACATTTTACGTGGCCCTGAATCTCTGTCAGACCTTTACACCAGCCACGGCAGCACCCGGAGCGGCGTCACCAAACGCGATCTGGGCAACGCCTGAACAAGGTGATTTATCATGGCCAGTGACGAGCGCTATTACACATCAACTGGCGACATTTTCAGTGTGCTGCGCACCCTGCAGTCTGATCGCTCAGCCATCAACGTGGAATTTGACGATTCCACCGCGCCCTACAGCAGTATGGTGCTGGATGTTGACCTCAAAGCCCGGACATTTCTGCTTGACGAGTTTGCGAATACTACCGCCCAAAAACGGGCAGAAGAAGGTCTGGTATTCGGTATACGCGCCTCCATCAACGGTATTCGTGTCCACGCCAAAGAACTGACGGTGAAACGCGTCGGCAAGGACCGGCGTGGCAAATTTTACGAAATTGAATTTCCGACCCGCATGCTTTACTTACAGCGACGCGACGCGTTCAGAGCCTGGGTCCCCGGTACACTGATGGTGGAAGCCTCAATGACCAGCACTAAACGACCGAATGAAATAACAGGCAGATTACAGAATATGTCCGCCACCGGGTTCCGGGTACTCATCGAAGGCAAGATACTGCCGCCCTTTGAAATGCTGGAAAAACTGAATGCACAGATGCCTCTCGCACTGGTCGAGCAGGAACTCGACTGTCCGGTGGAAGCTGTTTATTCACAATACACCAAGGAAAACAACCAGACAGTCTGCGGTTTCAGGTTCGGCAATATGACCCGCGCGGCACAAATCGCAGTCAATCGTTTTGTTACCCAGCTTCAGCGTGAGAATATCAGCAAATAACCTGTCGCTACTGCCAATCCGGGAGTTGTACCAATCTGGCCATATCCTCCGGGCGGTCGACATCCCAGCGCGGTGAAAGCTCCTCCCATGCAACGCCAGCCTTGGCTAACCTGACCCGCGTTTGCTGCAAAACCTGGTCTGATCCCCAGTCGATACCTTCAAACATGTCAGCAATGACCGGTTCGCGCAGGCCAACCAGCACATAGCCCCCATCTTCCGCCGGCCCCAGCACGACCTGTGCGCCTGAAGACAGTTTCTGCAGGGCCGCAGCAAGGTAGTCCGGATCGACAGATGGGCAATCGGCACCAACAATCAGTACCATGGCTGCATCGGCCAGTGCAAGCCGGGCGGCAAGCCGCATGCGCTCCCCCAGATCATTGCCTGTCTGGACATGCAACTGCTGCGCTGAACACAGCTCAAGAAAAAAACCCTCATGTCCAGCCTCGGACGCCCACAACTGGGCGGGCAGGAAGTCTTGCCGGCCAAGTCTCCGCCAGGTGTAGGCAATCAGTTTTTTATGCAATTGCAGGGCGGCCTCCTCACTAAGGAGCGACTGCAATCGGGTTTTGACACGTCCACGCACCGGCGCTTTGGCAAACACCAGCAATTTTGCATCAGGAAATCGATACCCAGGGATCCCCGCGTAATAGCGCTGATGCAAGACCGCAGGATCCGCCCCAAAAAAATACGCCAGCCGCAACCGCCACATCAACCAGATGGTTCGCAGTATGCCGTGTTTCTCCCAGCGCCGGCTGGAACTGATAACGCATGCCGTCAGACAGAGCGGTTTTCCCGCACTGCGCAGGCGCTTGCTGAGTGCCACATCTTCCATCAAAGCGATGTCCGGAAAACCGCCCGCTTCTGCAAACAGATCTCGCCGTACAAATATCGCCTGATCACCTGTGGCGACACCGGTCAACCGCGAACGCAGATTCATCATGGCTGCGACCAGCACAAACGCCGGATGGCTGCCACTGAGCCTGACATCAAACCGCCCCCAGTGTCGCCCGGTGACTGTCAGACCGTCGACAATCAACTGCGCAGCCGATGCCGGAAGCACGGTATCAATATGCAGAAACAGCAGGATATCGCCGGTTGCAGCAGTCGCGCCGGCGTTCATTTGCTGCGCCCTGCCTGGCGCAGAGATCAGCACCTTGTCAGAAAACTGCCGCGCCACTTGCTCACTGCCGTCAGAGCTGCCACCATCAACAATAATCAGCTCATGTCCGGCCGCCAGCAGTCGATATAACAGAGGCAGGTTACTGCGCAATGTCGACGCTTCGTTGAGTACGGGAATGATAATGCTGATAGTGGACACCGGCGCAGATTAACGCGCGCAGGGCAATGTGTAAATAGTTGAAAAAATATCACTACAAGGCTATGCGAACCGAAAATAAAGGCGGATAATATCGCGCCATTATCGGCACTTGATCAAAAGTCAGATTGCCCGAAATAAATTGGCCTGACAGCCGTTCTCTTCACGAGAGACAACGCGTAGTACGCACATATACTACCCACATATATAGTAGCTAAAGATACAGTAGCTAAAGTTATAGTACCCATATACAGCACTCATGAATCTTGAAAATTTTTATATTGTAGCAACCGACCCAGAAGTCCCCGCTTTACAGGTCAACATCTCCGGTCCCTACCTGACTCGCAAAGCCGCCCAGGCCGACATGGAAGCGGCTATAGACGAAGCTGCTGAACTGGACCCCAGTGCCCGCCTGTATCAATACCGCATCTGCAAGCTGGCCTGCCAGAAGCCAGGCGTTATCCAGCATATGGCCTGTCATGTTGCTGCCCGCTGACCCGATCATCCAATCCGCATCCCTTTACCCATGACTCATCATGCTGCCGCCCTGCAGGATCTGGCCGCACCTGATGGTGTCTGTTTTGGCTGCGGCAGTGCTCACCCCAGCGGATTGCACATCAAGAGCTTCTGGGACGCTGACGGAATACATGTCATCAGCCGGCACACACCAGACCCCAAGTACACCGGGTGGCCCAATCTGGTCTACGGCGGGCTGCTGGCCATGCTGGTCGACTGTCACTCCAACTGGACGGCCATGGCCCATCACTACCGCGCAGAAGGCCGTGAAGCCGGCTCAGGACCCCGCATCGACTGCGTCACTGGCAAGCTGAGCCTCAGCTATCTGAAACCCACTCCCATGGGTGTCGAACTGACCCTGAAAGCACATGTGGAAGGCGAGGTCGCCCGCAAGACGCGTATTATCTGCGAGATATGGGCCGGCGACGAGTTGACGGTCACAGCCGATTCGATATTCGTGCGAGTCGATGCGTCAAAACTGGCTGCAGCCGCGCATGGCTCACCGAATCCACCCTGATTAGCCCGCGCACGCCCCACTTCTCACATGCTATAATCCCGCCCGCTATCTTAAAGCCAGACTTTTGTTACACCCTGCTCCGGTGGCACAGCTGGATAGCGCGGCCCCCTCCTAAGGGGCAGGTCGCAGGTTCGACAAAATTGCCGGGAGCAATTTTGGATGACCGAAGGTCACCCGCAGGGCGAGGCCCACGGATGGGCCGAGTCAATCCTGCCCCATACTGAATTCACCGTGCTATAATCGCGCCCGCTATCTAAAAGCCAGACTCTTGTTACACCTTGCTCCGGTGGCACAGCTGGATAGCGCGGCCCCCTCCTAAGGGGCAGGTCGCAGG
>CAXBER010000019.1:0-37227 GCA_963974875.1 uncultured Pseudohongiella sp.
AAGTGTAACCTATGTCTTCGGTATGAAATGTAACCTATGTCCCCGGTCTGGACCTATTTAATATGGCGGAGAGAGAGGGATTCGAACCCTCGATAGGGATTAACCTATACGCCCTTAGCAGGGGCGCGCCTTCAGCCACTCGGCCATCTCTCCAAAATCGGGCGCAATCATAGCACAACTTCAGAGAAATGGCAGGACTGAAGCATAATAAATCACATATTGCCGTGATTCTCTTCATCATCAGTAACATGCTCAGCGCCGCCTTTTTCTTTCTGGATGCGCTGATAAATTTCCTCTCGATGCACAGCAACGTCTTTGGGGGCATTTACACCAATTCGAACCTGATTTCCTTTTACACCCAACACGGTGACAGTTACATCATCGCCTACCATCAGAGTCTCACCAATACGGCGAGTTAAGATTAACATGATGCATCTCCTTTACGATTCATGATATCCATGCAACATCCCTTTCAGCGGTCTGAAAAGTATCCACGGAATTGCTTTAATACTGCTTAAGTGAATCATCCGCCACGCTCTCCTTTTAAAGAGACCGGCGGATGCGCCATTTGCAGTCATTTGCCCCAAAACAAATCACCGCCGGGCCAGCACTGGCCCATCTTTTCAGCCTCAACGCGTGGCGTTATCCTGCCGCTGCGGTGGTGGCCTCCTCCCCCAGACCAAAAGCTGAATGCAGCGCACGCACTGCCAGCTCAAGGTACTTTTCTTCAATAACCACGGAAATCTTGATCTCCGAGGTAGTAATAATCTGAATATTTATTGACTCGTCTGCCAGTATTTTGAACATCTTGCTGGCGATACCCGCATGAGACCGCATGCCAACCCCGACCAGCGAGACCTTGGCAATCTTCCTGTCCACACTCACTGCCCGCGCTCCAACCGACTGCGCAACGGCATCGACGATCTCACGGGTCTGCTCCGCGTCCTGGCGTTTTACCGTGAACGTGATGTCCGTTGTGCCATCTGCCGAGACATTCTGGACAATAACATCCACCTCAATACCAGCCTCACTCACCGGGCCCAGCACCCGATAGGCCACGCCTGGTACATCAGGCACCCCCGACACCGTGATTTTTGCCTCATCACGGGTAAACGCTATTCCTGAGATAATCGGGGCTTCCATTTCTTTGTCATCCTCAAGCGTAATCAACGTACCTGGATCATCTTCAAAACTGGACAGCACGCGCAGTGGAACCTTGTACTTACCGGCAAACTCGACAGACCTTATTTGTAGTACTTTGGCCCCCAGACTGGCAAGCTCAAGCATTTCCTCGAATGTAATAGTTCGTAACAGTCTGGCGTCTTCAACGACCCTGGGATCTGTTGTGTATACGCCCTTTACATCCGTATAGATCTGACATTCGTCCGCTTTCAGAGCCGCCGCCAGCGCAACAGCGGAGGTGTCTGACCCGCCTCTGCCCAGCGTGGTAATGCTGCCATTTTCATCTACACCCTGAAACCCGGCCACGACAACAACCCGGCCGGCGTTCAACTCGTCGTGTATACGTTGCGAGTCTATCTCGCGAATTCTTGCCCGTGTATGTGCATTGTCCGTAAGGATGCGTACCTGTGCGCCAGTAAATGAGCGGGCATCGCAGCCGCGTTTATGCAGAGCCATCGACAACAGCGCTATCGTTACCTGTTCGCCAGTTGATACCAGCACATCCATCTCTCTGGGCGTTGGTTGTGCCTGTATCTGTTCAGCCAGCGCTATCAGGCGATTGGTTTCTCCGCTCATGGCTGAGACAACCACTACGATATCGTCACCCTTTTTTCTGCTGGCGACTATCCTGTCTGCAACTGCCTCTATCCGCTCAACGCTGCCGACAGAAGTACCACCAAATTTTTGTACAATTAACGCCATATACGCCATTTACCTGAACGGGAGCTGATTAAACAGAATTGTTATCGAATTTGCAAGTCGATCAGACTCAACATGTCAAGTGCACTGCGTCACAAATTCAACAACCGAGTTCAGTGCCGCTGGCAAAACATCTACATCATTACCACCAGCCATGGCCATATCCGGGCGTCCGCCGCCTTTGCCACCTACCTGCCGGGCTACCGAGTTAACAACATCGCCTGCCTTGATTCGTCCTGTCAAATCTTTGGTGACACCGGCGACCAGCGCTATCTTACCGTCTTCTACCGTGGCCAATACCACCACAGCCGAGCCCAGCTTGTTTTTAAGCTGATCTACCGTATCGCGTAGGGATTTACTGTCCAGTCCCTCAACATTTACTGACAACACTTTGATGCCATTGACATCCACAGCCTGTGCAGCCAGATCGCTGCCTGCAGCGCTGGCCAGTTTGCCTTTGAGTTGCTCCAGCTCTTTCTCAAGAGAACGATTACCTGCAACCAGTTGCTGCACCCGTTCGGCCACACCATCTGCTCCCGTCTTGAGAGACTCACAGATCCGGCGCAGGACCTCTTCTTCGCGCTCTACGTAGGTGAGCGCGCCCTGACCGGTCACGGCCTCCACACGACGCACACCGGCTGCTATACCGGTCTCTGCAACCAGCTTGAACAGACCAATATCTCCGGTACGGTCAACATGCGTGCCACCACAAAGTTCGGTGGAGAATTCACCCATGGTGACTACCCGTACCTGATCACCGTATTTTTCGCCAAACAGGGCCATAGCGCCCTTCTCCATAGCCTGATCAATCGACATCGTCTGTTTCTGTACTGGCTGATTCCTGAGAATTTCGGCATTGACCAGCGCCTCTATCACACGCACTTCTTTGGTACTCAGAGGCGCGCCATGTGCAAAATCAAACCGCAGGCGATCAGAATTTACCAGCGAGCCTTTCTGTGTCACATGATCCCCGAGCACTTGCCGAAGTGCGGCATGCAACAGATGGGTCGCCGAATGGTTCAGCATGGTGGCGCGCCGGTTACGTTCTTCAACACTGGCTGTAAGAATGTCACCGACAGACAGACTGCCCTGCTTCAGCATGCCTTTGTGCAATACATGCTCACGTTGTTTTTGAGTATCTTTTACCTCAAATATGGTACTGACTGTGCCGCCCTGACGAATTTCCAGCGTACCACGATCGCCCGCCTGACCACCGGACTCCCCGTAGAACGGACTGATATCCAGCAGCACTACAGCTTCACTGTTGCCGATAAGATCATTTACCGACTTTCCGTTCTGATATATCGCCAGCACCGTCGCCTCATGCTGCAAATGGTCATATCCAACAAACTCAGTTTCGTGACCGACCTCAATAGTCAGTGTTTCAACCGCATTGAACTGGCTGGCGGCGCGTGCCTGCTGCCGCTGGACGTCCATTGCCCGATCGAATCCCGGCATATCGATTGTCAGGTCATGTTCCCGGGCCACATCAGCAGTCAGATCCACCGGAAAACCGTAGGTATCGTATAACCTGAATACAGTTTCACCAGAAAGCACTGTGCCGTCCAGTTGCGCAATCGCCTGCTCCAGTATCTGCATCCCGTTCTCCAGGGTGCGGGCAAACTGCTGTTCTTCTTCTTTCAGTACTTTTTCTACCCGGGCCTGTTCCTGACGCAGCGCCGGATAGGCATCACCCATCTCGGCCACCAGCGCTTCCACGAGCCGATAGAAAAATACGTCTTTAACACCCAACTGGTAACCGTGACGAACCGCACGTCGGATTATCCGTCTCAGGACATAACCACGCCCCTCATTTGAGGGATTCACACCATCGAGCACCAGAAAAGCACAGGACCGTATGTGGTCGGCAATGACGCGCAACGACGTGTTGCCGGTATCTTCCACACCTGTCAGCCGGGATGCTGCATTCAGCAAATTCTGGAACAGATCAATTTCATAATTGCTGTGTACATGCTGCAGCACTGCGGCCAGTCGCTCCAGCCCCATGCCGGTGTCCACAGACGGTTTTGGCAGCGGTACCAGCTCACCACTTGTCTGCCGGTCAAACTGCATAAATACCAGGTTCCAGATTTCAATATAGCGGTCACCGTCTTCATCCGGGCTGCCGGGAGGTCCGCCGAACACGTCATCCCCATGGTCGTAGAATATCTCCGAACAGGGACCGCAGGGACCCGTATCGCCCATCTGCCAGAAATTTGAAGCCTCACCCAGGCGTATCACCCTGTCTGCGGGCACACCTATCATGTCTATCCAGAGAGCCGCCGCCTCATCATCGTCCTTGTAGACAGTCACCCACAACTTATCCCTGGGCAATCCCAGGGTTTCGGTGAGAAACTCCCACGCAAAGCGAATGGCGTCTTCTTTGAAGTAATCGCCGAAACTGAAATTTCCCAGCATCTCAAAAAATGTGTGGTGTCGCGCTGTATATCCCACATTCTCCAGATCGTTGTGCTTGCCACCGGCACGCACACATCGCTGCGAACTTACAGCACGTTTGTACGAACGAACTTCGGATCCAAGGAACAGCTCTTTGAACTGCACCATGCCGGCATTGGTAAACAACAGCGTCGGATCGTTTCCTGGCACCAGGGAACTGCTGGGTACAACTTCATGTCCTTTGGACCTGAAGTAATTCAGGAACGATTCTCTAATCTCATTGCTCTTCATCAATACTTCCAATATCAATTAACTGTTGAACACAAATGGCTGGCAAATCAGGCGGCAGATTATACTCTGTCGCCTGATTTTGTGCAGGACTGATCAATCTACTGGCAAATCAACCTGACCGTTACTGGATAACAGAATAGCAAGTGGTCGGGTTTTGGGAAAATGCGATAAAACTATTGTGGTGATAATCAGAAACGGTACACATAAAAACATGCCTGCCACGCCCCACATATAGCCCCACAACGCCAGATTAAACAGAATGACAACCGGACTGAGGTTAAGCGAAGTACCCATTAACCGCGGTTCCAGAATATTGCCAATACCCACCTGTAGCGCACCGATCAGCAGCAACACCATCAGCGACAGATAGAAACCGTCTGCGGACTGCGCCAGGGCTATAAGTGCCGGGAAAATTGTGGCGATAATAGAGCCAACCGTGGGAATAAAATTGAGCATGAAAATCAGCACCGCCCAGACTTCCGGAAAGTCGACCCCCAGCGTGCGCAGGATGATGTAGCTGAGTATACCGGTCAGTGCACTGGTGAACATTTTAATGGTGATGTATTTCTGAATATCGCCACGGACCTTTTCTATGATCCGGCGCACCCGCTTTTCCCGCGACTCATCACCTACCAGGGCAGACAGTTTGGCCTGGAAATTGCCCTGCTCAAACAGCAGAAAACCAATATAAATCAGGATCAGAATGCCGTCCGCTGCCAGTCCTGTAAACGTAAGTGCAAGCGCGGTGATCATGGCTGATATATCAAACCATTCAGCCAGAACCTGAGAATACCCGCCTGAAGGGAATTCACTGGCAAAGGGCAGTGACAGCCAGTAGTTGCGCAGATTCACTTCATAGACACGCGCCACGCTGCCCAGATCGTTCAGGCTGCCGCTGATGAACTGCACAATACCACCCACCACCGCAAACAGCATAAAAATGGCAGCCAGAAAACACAGTGGTCGTGGCACGGTAAATTGACCGATCTTCACCCGCAGGAACAGATTGGCCAGCACGTTTATCAGAAACCAGAAGACAATTGCGATGACCAGCGGCAGAAACAACTGCTGCCCGACCACCAATAGATAGATGATCAGCGCCACCAGAACGGCGCTGACCGTAAAATTGACCAACGGTGTATGCTGTTGCCTGACGTTCATTCGGCGCTCCCTGGCACGAAGACAAGCATTGGGTTCAGATCTGCTAGGAACTGCATGGCACAGAGTCGGATCGTACCAGACTACAGTCGCGCAAATGCGTCCGTCACAATAGCAGGCGTCAGCAATTGCGGCAATATGACCGGTTCCGCGCTCACATCGCCCGGATAGAGAATATACAACGGCACACTGGGACGGTTAAACTCGTCCAGCACGTGGCTTATCTCCGGATCCTGATTGGTCCAGTCACCCTTCATGTAAGTGATACCGTACTCATTGAGTGCATTTTGCACCCGGTCCGTGTTCAGCGTCGTTTGTTCATTGGCCAGGCAGGTGATACACCAGGCAGCTGTCATATTGACAAAAACCGGTTTTCCGGCAGCACGCAACTCGGTGACTCTGGCGCGTGAAAACGGTTCAAACTCAGCCAGGTAGTCCTCTCCCGACATCTGTACGCCACCTGCTGATGGTGAAATCAGCACCGGTGTTCTTAACATTGCAAATGCCCCGATTACCAGCAGCACACAGACTACTCTGCCAGTCTGACGCCAGAAATTGCCGGCCTGGCGTCCCTGCTGAAGAATCCAGAGCGCCAGAGCCAGCAACAGGGCTGCTGAAGCAACTGCTGTCATGCCATTGACCCCTGCCTGGTGCCCCAGCACCCACAGCAACCAAAGCGCTGCTGCATACATGGGAAACGCCATGAACTCCTTGAATGTCACCATCCAGGGGCCTGGTTTTGGCATGTGCTTCATGAGCGCCGGACTGAATGCCAGAATAAGGAATGGCAACGCCATGCCCAGACCAAGAAACGCAAATACAATCATGGCAACCAGCCACGACTGGGACAGTGCAAATCCGAGTGCCGCCCCCATGAATGGTGCCGTACAGGGACTGGCAACTACTGTGGCCAGTACGCCCATGAAGAATGATGAGCGGTAACCATTACCCGTTGTCAGACCGCTGCCAACACCCATCAATCCGGAGCCGAACTCGTATACGCCAGACAGACTTAAGCCAATCACAAAAAACAGGAATACCAGCAACGCAACAAACCAGGGCGACTGCAACTGAAATGCCCAGCCTACCGCTTCACCGCCGGCGCGCAATAGCAACAGAATGCTCGCCAGTGCCATAAAGGACAACACAATACCAAGTGTGTAGACCAGACCGTGCATGCGGTATTGTGCCGGACTGGCGCCGCTTTTTGAGGTCAGGTTCAGCACTTTGAGAGAAAGCACCGGAAACACGCATGGCATCAGATTCAGAATGACACCGCCCATCAGGGCAAACAGCATGATGACAAAGATATTTTCACTGCCCACACCACTGGTAACCAGCGTCCCCGACCGCTCAGCTGCCAGTGTCGCGAGCGCAGCCAGTCCTTGCGGTGTCGCCACATCGGCATTGATCACGTAACCGTCAACCTGGCCACCAGAGCGCTGAACCGCCAGCAATCCTCCAATCTGCGCCAGATCAGTCAACATTCGTCGAGGTTGACCATGGGTAATCTGAATCAGATCAGGATAGATGGTGACATCACGCAGGGGACCCGGATCCAGAATCCTTCGCTGCTCAGGGAAAAACCAGGCCTCTTCAGCATCGTCAAACAGACTGTCGTTGGATGCCATGGAGAAGCTGATCCGGTCGCCGGCGACGGCAAACATGCTATCCAGTGAATGTTCTGTAACGGGCAACGAGTCACGTGTGTCGGCAAATGCCTCAGCCCATTGTGGATCAATACGGGGACTGCCACGCTCGATTGGCAGGCTCAGACTGACCTCAGCATCTTCAATGATGCAGATCAGGTCACAGACCTGCCATTCGACATGAGCTGTGGCATTAAACTGATCGCCCTGTATGTCTGCGGGAACATCGATGGGCACCATCAGCAACACTTCTTCCTTGTAGGAGAACGTTACCAGGTCGCCACCAGGGAAATGCAGCCAGGTCGGCACCGGCCACTGAATATCACCTGCGACAGCACCTGCAGGCAGGCGCCACTGGTGGATAAAAGTCGCATCACCACTATCCCCCGGCCACTTCGAATAGGTATGCCAGCCTTCGGTGGGATCCAGTCTGATGGCGGTCCACAGCGTTTCACCGGGAACCACATTGGTGGTTTCGGCAATCAGTTCGACTTCAATCTCCTCGCCGATATGGACTTCGGCCGACGCCGTAACGCCAACGCCCGCCAACACCATCAACAGGGATAGCTGAACCCACCAGTGTCGCATCAGAACTCTCCACCTTATCTGCTTGTTTATCAGGTATTTTTCTTGATTATCAGTTTTTTGACCTGCCCGATTGTAGCGCTTTGACAATCGTATTGTCAGTGTCTATTGTGATAAAAAGTAACAATTTTATAGGGCCTCGATATACTCAACCAGCAACTGTACCTGCCGTTGTCCACGAAACTCATTCACGTCCAGTCGATAGGCAAGCCGCACCCGATGATGGGAGGTATCCGGCCAGAGCGCGGTATCTACATTAAACGCGATGGCATCAATCACGGAACGCCCATCGTCAGCCGATACCACCATTTTTAAATGTTTTGCGCCGACCAGACGTTGTTCCAGCACGCGGAATTCCCCATCAAATAACGGCGCCGGGAAACCCTGCCCCCATGGCCCCGCGTCCCTCAGCAGCTGAGCGGTTTCAAGCGTGAGACTGGCTGCCGAAATATCACCATCGCTGAGCAGCTTTTGCTGCAGCGCCGCCGGGTCAAGCAGCGCGCTGGCACCTGCTTCAAGCGCAACCCTGAAGTTGTCCAGCTGATCTGCGGGCAGACTCAGGCCCGCTGCCATCGCGTGTCCACCGAACCGACTAATCATGCCCGGATGCTGCGCAGCAATGCTGTCCAGCAGATCCCGGATATGCAGGCCGGCAATGGAGCGCGCGGATCCCTTGAGTTCAAGCACGCCATCTTCGCCCACACTGCCATCCGCAAACACGATGACCGGCCGATGAAATTTCTCTTTCACCCGCGAGGCCAGAATCCCTACAACCCCCTGGTGCCACGCCGGGTTGTACAGACACAGGGCCGGCGGCAACTGGCCCTGTGACTGCGATGCAAGCTCCGACTGCATCTGCGCGAGTGAGACCATTGCCTGGTCGCGCATTTCCGACTCAATCCGCTTACGTTCACTGTTAATCTGATCCAGCTGTGCAGCCAGCCGAGCGGCATTTCCGGCATCATCAGCCAACAGACAGGCTATGCCGAGCGACATATCCTCCAGACGCCCGGCGGCATTAAGGCGTGGGCCGACAGCAAATCCCAGATCCGCGGCCACCAGTTGCTGCCTTGATTTACCAGCCTGATCCAGAATAGCCAGGATTCCGGCACAGGCCCGGCCTGCACGAATCCGCCGCAAGCCTTCATTGACCAGAATTCGGTTGTTGCGATCCAGCGGAACAAGGTCAGCAACCGTGCCAAGTGCTACCAGATCCAGCAGGTCCGCCAGCTTTGGCTCGGCAATGCCGGCACTGGCAAACCAGTTTTTGTCGCGCAGAAACGCCCGCAACCCCAGCATGAGATAAAACACCACGCCGACACCCGCCAGCGCCTTACTGGCAAATCCACAGCCGTGCTGATTGGGATTCAAAATGGCATTGGCATCCGGCAACAGGGCTGCCGGCAAATGATGATCGGTAATCAGCACCTGGATACCGGCGGCGCGAACTAGCGCCACGCCTTCGTGGCTGGAGATGCCATTGTCGACGGTGATAATCAGGTCTGGATTGCGCTCAACGGCCAGCGCGGCGATCCCGGGACTGAGCCCGTAACCGTAAATGAAGCGATCCGGTACAATATAGTCCAGATGATGGAACCCCATCTGCTGCAACGCCCGCAACACAAGCGCACAACTGGTGGCACCATCAGCGTCAAAATCGGAAATGATGAGAATGCGACCCTGACGCTGCAGCATTGTCCACAACAGCGAGGTCGCTTTTTGCATGTCCTTGAGTGAATCCGGTGGCAGCAGCAAAGATAGCTCCAGCTGCAACTCGGCAGGATCGGTAATCCGGCGCCCTGCATAGATACGTTGCAGCAGCGGCGGCAGCGCACCATCAAGTGCTGCCGAAACCACTGCCTCTCTTCGCTCTATCAGCATAAGCGTTGCTGCATGTACTCCGTGATTACGTTGATATCATTGTCCAGTACGTCATAGCGTTCTTCACGTTCAAACAGATCATGCAGATGTGCTGGCAGTTCAGGGCTCTGCAGTCCGGCCTTTTCTACCGCATCCGCAAACTTGACCGGGTGCGCTGTCGCCAGCGTGATCATGGGCACTGAGACGTCCTGGTTGCACTCACGTGCAGCTTTCACGCCGATTGCGGTGTGGGGATCGATCAGGAATTCGGTGTCCCGGTAAACCGAGGCAATGACATCACACGTAGTCTGATCATCCACACTCAGGCTGGAGAACAGATCCCGGGCCTTTTGCCAGCGCTCAGGCTCAAGCTGCTGAGGCTCAGATCCCAGCGTGGTAACAAAGCGCGATACCGCTTCAGCATCCCGATCAAACAGATCAAACAGATAACGCTCAAAATTACTCGACACCATGATATCCATGCTCGGTGACAGCGTGTGCTCCAGATCGCCAAGTGAATACTCGTTGTTGCTGATCAGTCTGTGGAGAATATCATTGCGATTGGTGGCGACAATCAATTGCCGGACCGGCAGTCCCATTTGACGCGCCAGGTAACCCGCATAAATATCACCAAAATTTCCGGTGGGAACCGAAAAGGAAACCGGGCGCAGTGGGCCACCGACATTCAGTGCCGCATAGAAATAATAAACAATCTGCGCCATGATGCGCGCCCAGTTTATCGAATTGACCGCCACCAGCTGGCGATCTGCGGGCAGAAAGGACTGATCGCCAAACGCTGCCTTGACCATACGCTGGCAATCATCAAAATTTCCCCGCACTGCGATATTGTGAACGTTGTCACCCGGCACGGTTGTCATCTGGCGACGCTGGACCTCCGAGACGCGCTGATACGGGTGCAAAATAAACAGGTCGATGTTTTTGCAATGGCGGCAACCTTCAAGAGCAGCTGACCCGGTATCGCCGGAAGTGGCACCCAGAACGGCTACCTTTTTGTTATCTCTGATCAGCACATGATCCAGCAATCGTCCCAGCAACTGCAGGGCAAAATCCTTGAACGCCAGTGTCGGTCCGCAGTAGAGCTCAAGTACCCATTCATTGACACCGAGCATTCTCAAGGGTGCGATGGCGGTGTGGGAAAAACCGGCGTAGCTGTCTTCGATAATACCCTGCAGAATATCATCCGGAATCTCGCCATCGATAAATGGCTTGATAAGCCTGAATGCCAATTGTTCGTACGGCAAACCGCTCCATGCAGCAATCTCTTCCTGGCTGAATGTCGGCAGGGTTTCCGGCACATACAATCCGCCGTCGGGCGCCAGTCCGGTAAGCAGAACCTGCTCAAAATTGCAGGCGGGGGCTTTGCCACGTGTACTGATGTATTTCATGGTTGCCTCAACTGTTCTCGCCGTCAAACTGTTCTACGCGTATTCGCATGATCTTGCCACCAACCTCGTCAAGACCTTCGATAACCCCGATAGCGACGTCCATGACTTCTTCCTTGATGCGACTGGTCAGAATGATCACCGGCACAATACCAGATTCAACATCTTCACCATGCGGTTCTTTCTGAATTACCGCCTCGATATTGATACCATAGGTCATCAGCACCTGGGAGATCCGGGCCATGACACCCACTTTATCGCGAGCCGGTATTCGCAGGTAGTATTCTGACTCGATTTCGCTGATATCCAGAATACGCAGATCACTTCTCAGGTTGTCGAATGCCAGCGGAGGTACTGACGAGCCGGATCGTTCATCGCGCCCTGCCCTGGCAATATCAATAATGTCAGCCACCACGGATGATGCCGTGGCTTCTGCACCAGCACCAGCACCGTAATACAGCGTGCTGCCAGCCGAATCACCTTTCACTACCACCGCATTCATGACGCCATTTACATTGGCAATAAGCGTCTGTTCTGAAATCAGTGTTGGATGCACGCGCAACTCAACGCCCTGATCAGTTACACGGGTGATGCCCAGGTGCTTGATCCGGTACCCCAGCTCCTCGGCATAGGCTATGTCGCCGGTAGTGATCTGACTGATACCTTCGGTGTAGACCCGGTCAAAATCCAGCGCAATACCAAAGGCGTTGGATGCCAGTATGGCCAGCTTGTGTGCGGCATCAATGCCTTCCACATCAAACGTGGGATCAGCCTCGGCATAACCAAGCTGCTGAGCCTCCTTAAGTACTTCGGGGAAGTTGCGTTTGCGTTCCCCCATCTCTGTCAGAATAAAATTGCTGGTACCATTGATAATGCCTGCCAGCCACTGAATCGAGTTGGCGGACAAACCTTCGCGCAGCGCCTTGATGATGGGTATTCCGCCGGCCACAGCACTTTCGTAGGCTACCACCACGCCTTTTCTGGCGGCAGCGGCAAAAATCGTATTGCCATACACTGCGATCAACGCCTTGTTGGCCGTCACGACATGCTTGCCGTTTTCTATGGCCAGCAGTACCAGTTCCAGCGCCGGCTCGTATCCACCAATCAGCTCAACAACAATATCCACATCCGGATCATTGGCCACATCAAACACATTCGTGCTGACACGCACGCCGCTTTCCTTAAGGTCATCATCCGGATTACGCGTCGCCACATGGACAATGTCCAGATTCATGCCTACACGGCGGGTTATTTCCGCCTTTTTACTACGCAGCAAACGGAATGTTCCGCCGCCAACCGTTCCCAGACCACATATTCCAATACGCAACTGCTGCTTCTCGCAATCCTGACTCACAATTTCCTCACACTGACTGTTTGGTGCGAACCCAGTTCGCACCGATGATCTTTTCCACGAATGGTTATGGTTACTTTTCTGACTGCTGTCCTGACTGCTGTCCTGACTGCTGCCCTGACTACTGACCCAGCACCAGCGCACTGAGACGATCAACTTCCATGTAACCGGGTATCAGCGTTCCATCCTGCAATACAATGGCCGGCGTGCCGGTAATACCGATACGGTTGCCCAGTGCGTGATGATTGAGCACCGGGTTTGTGCAGTCGCGCGAAGGCAGATTCTGGCCGTTCTTGGCCTGGGTCAGTGCCCGTGCGCGATCATCTGAACACCAGACTGAAACCATCTTGGGATAGGCCTCGGACTGCGCTCCGCCGCGCGGATAGGCAACATAGCGCACGGCAATGCCACGCTCGTTGATTGCGTCAATATCATGATGCAGGCGACGGCAGTACGTGCAATCCACATCAGTAAAGACTGTGATGGAGGCCGTCGGATTTTCCGGACTGAAGATGATCATCTGACTCTCCTGCATGCCGGCAATCAGTTCGCTCACCTGCCCTTTGCGTGTCTCGGCGGTCAGATTCACCAACCCTTCCGGGCGCGTCATGAACATCTCGCCGGTCAGAAGAAACTCACCACTCTCGTCAGTAAACAGGATTTCACCCGAGCTCATGATGATTTCGTACACCCCCTGCATTGGTGTCTGTTTGACAGATTCGACACGCAACTGCCCCTGGCTGACTGCACCAAGACTGGTATTGATGGTAGTGCGCAGCTGACTTTCCCATTCAGGCTCATCCGCCGCATGGATCGCAGACCCCGCGAGCACACTGGCAATAACCACTCCACATGAGGTCAGTTTACGTAGCAGACCGGTAATTTTCTGGTTGTTCATGCTGATTCTCCACACGATTGTCACAGGGATCCTCATCAGCGGGAGCCTCTGACCATATTTCACTGACTTTACCACGGGCAGACCTTTTCACCCAAAAAAAAAGGGGCCCGAAGCCCCCTTTTTATGATACGAATTGTGATTCGTATCTGCGAACAGCACTGAAATCAGCTGACTTTCTTGTCCAGCTTCTCTGCGATACGCGCTGCACGGCCCGACAGTTCACGCAGGTAGTACAGTTTAGCCTGGCGCACATCGCCGCGACGCTTCAGGGTAACGCTGTCAATCAGCGGGCTGTAAGTCTGGAAAGTACGCTCAACACCCACGCCATGGGAAATTTTTCGTACCGTGAAGGCAGAGTTCAGGCCACGGTTACGAATACCGATAACAACGCCTTCAAACGCCTGCAGACGCTCACGATCGCCTTCCTTGATCTTTACCTGAACAACAACGGTATCACCCGGGCTGAATGCCGGAATTTCCTTGTTCATCTGCTCTTTTTCAATCAGTTCAATATTCTTGCTGTTGCTCATCGCCGTACTCCCGTTGTCGCATATTCATTGATAAATTCATCTAACAGGTCCTGTTGCTCCCGAGTCAGTGTCTGCTGCTCAAGCAAGTCAGGCCGCTTTAACCATGTCCTGCCCAGTCGCTGCTTCAACTGCCAGCGCCTGACGTGTTCGTGATTCCCCCCAACCAGCACCTCTGGCACTGTCATACCGGCGAATTCCTGTGGCCGGGTATATCTGGGACAATCAAGCAAACGTAATTTCTGCTCATCTGCCACATCTGCGGCAAACGAATCCAGCCCCGCTGAATCCTCATTCCCCAATGCACCCGGCAAATACCGGATCACCGCATCGAGCATAACCATGGCGGGCAACTCCCCACCGCTGAGAACATAGTCACCAACGGACCATTCCTCATCAACTTCCGTTTGCAGTATGCGCTCATCAATACCCTGATAGCGACCACATACAAGCACCAGATTCCTGCGTTGCGCCAGTTCGCTGACGCCCTGCTGATCCAGTCTGCGCCCCTGAGGGGACAAATAGATCACCGTTGGTGGCTCCGCCTGCCAGGCTTTGGCAGCGTTGATCGCCGCCTGCAGCGGCGCTGTCTTCATCAACATGCCGGCGCCACCACCAAACGGCTTGTCATCAACCGTGCGATGTTTGTCGGTGGTAAAGTCCCGCGGACTCCAGCACGACAATTCAATCAATCCGCTGCGACAGGCCCGTCCGGTAATACCGTGATCGGTCACTGCGGTAAACATTTCCGGAAACAGCGTGACGATTCCGACTTGTAAACCTGGCTGCATGGTCTTACCTGTCTTATCCGAACCCGGCAGTTTCGAGCCCGGCAGTTTTGGGCCCGGCTGCGGCTCACATCAGGTAATCGGCTTCCCAATCAACCAGAATCTTTCCTGACGCCAGATCAACGTTAAGTACCACCTGCTCTGGCAACCATGGAATCAGCCGCTGGCGCTCATCCACACTGTCCTGTGTTGCATCAACCACCAGGACATCGTTGGCACCGGTTTCCAGCAGACTCCTGACCTGGCCAAGCAGTACGCCCGACCTGTTTTCCACCAGCAGACCCGTTAGTTGATGCCAGTAATAATCACCGTCATCCAGCTCGGGCAGGCTCTCTGTTCTTACATAAAGCTCAATACCGGTCAGCTCACGTGCATGCTCAGGGGTGTCATAACCCACAAAATGCCCGATCAGACCCTTACCGTGAGGCCTGGCATCATCCATCTCCAGCACACTGTCGGATCCTTTTACCTGCACCGTAAACTTCCTGTACTGCAACAGGTTGTCGCGCGGCTGTGTAAACGAGACCAGCTTCAACCAGCCTTTAATGCCATAAGGCGCCCCCAGGCGCCCCAGACAAATTCTGTCACCAGACAATGCTGTCAACCGCCGCGCCCAGACTTACGCCTGAGTTGTCGCGGCCTGCGATGCCTGCTTGATCAGCTCGGCAACGCGCTCGCTGGGCTGTGCACCCTGACCTGACCAATAGCTCACGCGATCCAGATCAATACGCAGACGCTCCTCATTACCCCGTGCTACCGGGTTAAAGAAACCCACACGCTCAATGAAACGGCCATCGCGTGCGTTACGCGAATCAGTAACCGTAATGTGGTAAAAAGGCTTTTTCTTGGCGCCGCCGCGAGCCAGTCGGATTGTGACCATAGACTACTTTCCTAATGTTATCTTCGTACAAAAAACTGAGTATTTCCGACACAGTGCCGGAAAAAGTGCGATATTCTAAGTGAAATGACCGCCAGAGGGAAGAATTGTTTCAGGTTTTTATTCAGAGGCTCCTTAAAACCCTGACTCAGAACCTGGGTGGACCGCCCGCGCCGGGAAAACCACCTGGCCCACGCATTCCGCCCAACCCTCGCATCATATTACCAAGACCGCCGCCTTTCATCTTTTTCATCATCTTCTGCATCTGTTTATGCTGTTTCAGCAGGCGATTCAGATCCTGTATCTGACTGCCGGACCCCAGACAGATCCGACGCTTGCGCGAACCATTCAGAGCATCCGGATTACGTCGCTCTTTAGGCGTCATGGAGTTTATGATCGCCTCCATGCGCCGGAACTGCTTGTCATCCACCTTTGCTGCCGCCCCGGGAGGCAACATGCCCATGCCCGGCATCTTGTCCAGAATACTGGCCATTCCGCCCATATTCTGCATCTGCTGTAGCTGCTCACGGAAATCTTCCAGATCAAAGCCTTTGCCTTTCTGGAATTTGCCGGCCAGTCGTTCTGCCTTGCTCTTGTCAACCTTGCGCTCTGCCTCTTCAATCAAAGACAGCAGATCGCCCATGCCCAGAATGCGCGATGCGATACGGTCCGGATAGAACGGCTCCAGCGCGTCAATTTTCTCACCCACACCGATAAACTTGATCGGTTTGCCGGTTATCTGCCGCACCGACAGTGCAGCACCACCGCGGGCATCACCATCAGCCTTGGTCAGCACCACTCCCGTCAATGGTAACGCATCATCAAATGCCTTGGCTGTGTTGGCTGCATCCTGACCCGTCATGGCATCAACAACAAACAGTGTCTCAACCGGGTTCAGCACCTTATGCAGATTGGCGATTTCGGCCATCATGTCGGCGTCTACGGCAAGACGACCGGCAGTATCGACCAGCAGTACATCAATAAAGGACTTTTTGGCTTCCTTGACCGCCGCCAGCACAATAGCTTCAGGTTTCTGCGAGATATCGGAGGGAAAGAAGCGTACATCCACTTCCCTGGCCAGCGTCTCAAGCTGAGCGATCGCTGCAGGACGATAGACGTCGGCACTGACCACCATCACCGACTTTTTCTGACTGTTTTTCAGCAGCCGCGCCAGTTTTGCTACGGTGGTTGTTTTACCAGCCCCCTGCAGACCAGCCATCAGCACCACCGCTGGCGGCTGAACGCTCAGATTCAGTTGCTCATTGGCGCTACCCATGACCGCTTCCAGCTCGGCCTGCACAATTTTGATAAACGCCTGCCCCGGGCTGAGACTTTGCGAAACTTCCTGACCAACTGCACGCAGTTTGACCCGCTCAATAAAATCCTTGACCACCGACAGCGCAACATCAGCCTCCAGCAGGGCGCGACGCACCTCTCGCAGGGCTTCCTCTATGTTATTCTCCGTCAGTGTGGCTTTGCCGCTGATCTTGCGCAGCGCGCCGGAGAGGCGTTCGGTTAAGCTGTCAAACATGGTTACTGGACCTCTGAGGGTACGGCTGAACAAAGTTGGGTATTATCCCCTTGATGGCGTCACCCTACAATAGCTGTGCCACAAGGAAAAAACACTTCAACGTCCACGGCAGTTATGCGACACTTTGCATCCGCTGCAACACAGACGGCACAGGCAATACGGCCGGTGCGGGAATTATCAGCCAAGGAAACCTGAAGCACACATGCCAATCACGACGTTGTCAGGCATTGTCGCCATCGTACTTTACCTGCTCAGCCTGAGTTTTCAGAGTCGCGCCATTAAAAACGCCAACTCAGCCAGAATCAGGGCGGGCAGCACTGTCATCACATTGGGCATCATAGCAGTCGCGGCTCACGCACTCAGCGCATGGCTGTTGATAGCGCGCAGCGATGGTTTCCATTTCGGAATCCTGCAGATCAGCACACTCATTTTCAGCGCGATTGCGCTGCTGGCAATTCTGACCAATGCCCGCAAACCGCTCGGCAGCCTGATAATGGGTGTTTTTCCTTTCGCAATTCTCGCAATCGTGCTGTCGCTGGCCATAGAAAGTGACTATCCGGCACAACAGCTCAGTGCCGGTCTGGTCGGACATGTACTGCTGTCTGTGATGGCCTACAGCTTTGTCACGCTGGCCTCGCTGCAGGCTGCGTTTCTCGCATTTCAGAATTATCAGCTGCGCCATCAGCACGCTGCGTCAGTCATCAAGCGGTTTCCGCCGCTGCAGGACATGGAGAAACTCCTGTTCGAACTACTGTGGATAGCACAGGTACTGCTGAGCCTTGCGATAGTGGCCGGGTTTGTTTTTGTTGAAGATTTGACAGCGCAGGGACTGCCGCACAAAATGTTCTTTTCCATCCTGGCGTGGATCGTATTTGCCGCATTGTTGTGGGGCCGCCATCAGCTTGGCTGGCGTGGCAATACCGCAATCCGCGGCACACTGACAGGTTTTTTCCTGCTGATTCTGGGCTTCTACGGCTCAAAATTTGTCATCGAATATATTTTGGGAGGTTAACGTCCATATGGACGCAGACTCGACGGTTCCGTTCCTGACCGGTTTACTCATCTTTCTGATTATTGCATCTGCGTACTTCTCCAGCTCGGAAACGAGCATGATGTCTCTCAACCGCTATCGGCTCAAGCATCTGGCTCGTCAGAAGCATGCCGGTGCCATGCGAGTCAGCCGTCTGCTGGAATCACCTGACAAACTGCTGGGTGTGATTCTGATCGGCAACAATTTTGTTAACCTGCTGTCGGCGTCAATTGCCACATCCATTGCCATTCAGGTATTCGGCAATCCGGAAACAGTACTGACAACAGTGGTCCTGACACTGGTGATTCTGATTTTTGCTGAGATCACTCCCAAAACCATTGCCGCGCTGCACCCGGAGCGCATCGCCTACCCTTCAAGTCTGCTTCTGGTTCTGTTACTGAAGCTGCTGTACCCACTGGTCTGGCTCGCCAATCGCGTATCGCACACAATGATAAGGGCGCTCGGGCTGAATACGACTGCTTCAGCTGACCACCAACTGAGCCCCGAGGAATTGCGCACGGTGGTTCACGAGTCAGCACAGATGATTCCCGAGCAGGGACAGGGCATGCTGTTGAACATCCTGGACCTGGAAAAAGTAACCGTCAACGATATTCTGGTGCCACGCAGTGAGATTGTCGGTATCGACCTGGATGACGATCTCAATGACATCCTGACCCAGATAGGCAACACCCAGCACACCCGACTGCCGGTCTTCCATAAGGATATCGACAACGTTGCGGGAGTGTTGCACATGCGCAGCGTTGGCCGCCTGATTCAGTCGTCCGAGATCACACGGGAAGACATCACACGGGAACTGGATCAGCCCTATTTCATACCGGAAAGCACGCCTCTGCACACCCAGCTATTCAATTTTCAGAACAATCGCAAGCGCCTGGCGTTTGTTGTTGATGAGTACGGCGATATCAAAGGCATCATTACCCTGGAAGATCTGCTGGAAGAAATCGTTGGAGAGTTTACCACCGACGTTGCAGACTCCAGCCTGGACGTCCACCCCCAGCCTGACGGCAGCTATCTGATCGATGGCACAGCCACGCTGCGGGATATCAACCGGATGCTCGACTGGCATCTGGATACATCCAATGCGAAAACCCTGAACGGATTGCTGGTTGAATCCCTTGAGGCGATACCCGATTCTGCAGTCGGACTGCAACTTGGCGAGTATTTTGCGGAAATAGTCCAGGTAAAGGACAACATGATAAAAACCGTCAGGATGTGGCGCGCTCCCGATGATGCGGATGTCAGTGCTGAAGACGGCTGAACGGAAATACAGTCGTCTTATAAGTGCCCCCTGCCCCCTTCTCCCACCTGGCCCAAAAACATTCAGCCAGAAAAATAGCGCTCCACCCGCAGTTGAACGGGCCGGATCTGCTGCGGCCAGAGAAACTCCCTTACCGTAAGATCCGGGTCGGCCGGACTTTCGCGATTCGCCATCAAAGCTGATTTAGCGAGTGCTATCCGGTATCCGGCATACGCGCACGACCACAATTGCCATCTGACGGACAGGTCTCCGGTTGTACACGGCTGAGCGTGCTCCATCATGCTCAGCCCTGTGTCATCCTGCAAAATGAACTCATACTGGCGCAGAGCCCTCGAAAGTCCCAGGCCACTGGCTTTTACGCAGGCCTCTTTCAGGGTCCATATCTCAAGAAATCGCGACACCCTGTCTGCCGCCGACAAACTCATCAGTTGCTGGTGCTCCGCATCAGTGAAGTACCGCGCAGACAACGCCTCGGCATTAACCGCCCTGTCGCCATGCTCAAGATCGATACCGACCTCTCCGTCAGAAGCAAACGCCATGACCATCATACCGTCGGCATGAGACAGATTAAAACTCAGCTGACTGACGGGACCGCTGACAACAGGCTTGCCAGACTCTGTTCGGGAGAACTCCCAGTCGGCAGGGGCAATATCGGGCGCGTAGAAACTCAGCAGATCCCTGAGCGCATAGCGGGTTAGCAGAAACGTGAATTGTCCTTTTGAAAGGCGCCGGCCATGCAGGCGATGACGTTCATCTTCACTCAAATACCGGTGACTGTGAGACAGCAGTTCAGTCAGGGAAACTTGTGGCACGGGAATGACCCATACATCAGTTCCGTTCATTCGGATCAATTTCCGGCAAGTCGAGCTGCAATTCCGAACGCTGCCATTTATCCCGCAACAGATCACCGCCAGCCAGGCGGTTGATCTCATCCAGCGCTTTCTGCACCAGTGTTACGTCATTCATCAGAACCAGGTATCCCAGTTTATTCTTGCGAAACCCGATAATGGGTATACAGCTGACATCAAACAGTCGGCCATCGGATTTTTTGGTCAGGCGTCCCTGCCAGCGGTCCGTTTCCATGGACAAGGCCCTGCCATCAAAACTGTCGCGAAACACGTCGGCCAGAGAGAGGCCAATCAGGGATGACCGGTCGCTTTTGACTATATCGATAAATGCAGGGTTTGCATCACTGATCCGGTCATCCATGCTCGCCGTGATTACCGCTATATTGATGTTCTCAAACACCAGTTCGCGCGCCATGGGCGTCAATGTAAGAAACTGATACTGCTGCATGGCCAGCGTCACCAATAACGCGCCGACAACAAAAAATATTGACGTCGGATCAAAACCACCGGCCAGATCAACACCCGCCACATACAGGACATTGGGTATAAAAGGCATCAAGGCCGCCGTGCTGATCAGCACCGATTGACCGCGATAGATCCGCGGCCGATGCATACTGGCTGTTATCAATAGCAAGGACCCGGTCAGTGTATACAGATAACTGCAGGCGAATATCTGTACCCAGAAACCAACACCATACTCGAGCTGCAGCACAAGATATCCGTCTCGTTCCACCAGGTCAGCACCCGAATAAAACAATGAGTGCATATCCAGCGTTGCGGTCATCACCAGAGAGCAAACCGGTATGACAAATATCAGTGACAGCACGGAGCGACTAAGCCATCGTTCCTGGCCCGCATAATGAATGGCAAACAACAGCCAGGAAGTGACTGCACAGACAACGCCCAGATACACCAGCCGCTGAAACCCCAGTTGCCAGGCCAGCGTAGTACCCATGTTTGCAATCATCTCGCCAAAGGCCCAGATCGCAAAACTGACCATGACAGCAGTCCATAACCTGCCCAGGGTACTTTTTGACTGATTTACACTGATTACTGCCAGTACACAGGCTGTGATACCAGCAACCATAAAAAGATAATTTATGGCCGGAAATTGAAAGTCCATTGCTCAATCGCCTTATGACAACAAATCGTATTTTCGCAGATATCCCCGCAGCTGATGATAACTCAGATTCAGGAACTCTGCCGTCTTGCGTTGATTGAATTGGCAGTGTTCCAGCGCTTTTCGAAGTAGTTCTGTCTCATAATCCTGCATGTGCTGGCGAAAATCGACCGGCGCGCCATTCCATGCGTGCGTATCTGCGTCAGCCTGTGGCTGCCGCTCACCACTGTTGTTACCACTGTGCACGGGTTCCGTGTCGGCCACCTCACTGACCTTGTGGGCCGGCGACACCGAGGGTCTGAAAGGTGATTCGAAGGGATTGAATACAAGCCTGCTCACCGTTTTGCCGGGGTGCTGGTAAACGGCCCGCTCTACAACATTCTTCAATTCGCGGATATTTCCCGGCCAGCTGTAACTCAGCAACTGATCCTGGACTGTTTCCGAGAAACCAGCGAAATACTCCTGATCCAGCTCCTTGACCATGGCCACTGCAAAATGCTCGGCCAGCACGAGAATATCTTCAGCCCGCGCCCGCAGCGGCGGCAACGTTATCACGTCGAATGCCAGTCGATCTATCAGGTCCTCGCGGAACCGGCCGGCACGGCCCAGGGCTGGCAAATCTTCGTTTGTTGCGGCAATCAGCCGGACATCCACCTGCAGGGTCTGGTTGCCCCCCAGACGCTCAAATTCGCCATACTCGATAACCCGCAGAATTTTTTCCTGCACCATCATCGAGGTATTTGCCAGTTCATCAAGAAATAATGTACCGCCATCGGCACGCTCGAACAGGCCTTTGCGCTGACTGGTTGCGCCGGTAAATGCACCGCTTTCATGACCAAACAGTTGCGCCTCAAGCAAGGATTCACTCAGCGCTGCGCAATTGATTTTCAGAAAATTATTCTGCCAGCGGCCAGACAGGTAATGAAGGCGTGACGCTATCAGTTCTTTGCCGGTACCGCGCTCGCCAACAATAAGCACAGGTTTGTTGAGCGGAGCAACTTGTGAAACATGCTCCTGCATTTCAAGAAAACAGGCAGATTCACCTATCATCCGAGGCAATGAAATGTCGTCCGACATCGAAACTCTCCTGTTTCACCAGCAACTGACCAATATGTCGCGAAAAATACCACTTGTTGAACTTAATCACCAACAAAAGATAATCGGGGTAATCATGCCGCCGCTATATTCTATCTATAATTCAATTGGTTACTAAATTTTTCCGGATCTGGCACACTTCCTGCTATATACCCGGTGGGACACAGTCGCACCACCTGGATGCACTGAGTGTACAAATACCAATTTTCAGAGGTAACGTAACATGGGTATCTTCTCACGCTTGAGCGACATCATTAACTCCAATATCAGCGCCATTCTGGACAAGGCTGAAAACCCGGAAAAAATGATTCGCATGATGATTCAGGAAATGGAAGAAACACTGGTTGAGGTGCGCAGTAATACCGCCAAAGTGATCGCCGAGAAAAAAACTGTCAACCGTCGTATTGAACAATTGCGTCGTCAGGCAGCTGACTGGGAATCCAAGGCGGAACTGGCACTGAACAAGGATCGCGAAGATCTGGCCCGGTCTGCTTTGATTGAAAAGGCGTCGGTACTAAACACGATAGCCATGCTGGAAGATGAACTGTCCAAACTGGACGGAACTGTAGACAAACTGAGTACCGAGATCGAGCAACTGCAGGCCAAACTGACAGATGCACGCGCCCGTCAAAAGACCCTGCTGATGCGCACATCCGCTGCCCAGTCTCGTGTTGATGTCAATCAGAAGCTGCATAGCGTCAGTATTGACAGCGCCATGAACAAGTTCGAATATTACGAGCGCAAGATTGATCTGATGGAAGGCCAGGTTGACAGCATGAACATTAAACAGCGCGGCTTGCAGGATGAGTTTGAAGAGCTGGCCAATCAGGATAAGATCGATCAGGAACTGCAGGACATCAAAGCTAAACTCAACAAAAAGTAAAGGACCCGACTCATGGACTTCTTTGAATTTGTCATCGCGCTGGTCGCCATAGGCGGCACTTTCGTGACAATCTGGGTCGCGCTGATCTACCGGCGAAAGGAAAAAAAACTTCCTGAAGCGGCCCAGGCTTATACAGTCAACGAACTGAGCAAGCTTGCGGACAGCATGAACCAGCGCATTGACACGCTGGAATCCATACTGGACGCCGAGGTACCCGGCTGGAGGGAGCAGCATGAGCAATCAAACTGAGCAGCAGGATGCGTTCACTCCCCGTCGCCCGCGACTCGCACTGGATCGCGAAAACCGGAAACTACTGGGGGTCTGTGGCGGGTTCGCACGGTATCTGGAGGTGCCTGCCGCCCTGGTACGGGTTATCTACTGCATAGCATGCCTGGTATCACCGGTCCTGCTTATCGTCTACTTCGTGCTCTACTGGTTATTGCAGGATGAGGACAGGGCTGCACGGATCAAGGCAGCTGTCAGCCGCACACCGGACAGTGAATCAACCGACAGCATGAAAGGAGCAGACGACATGCACGCCAGCACACAGTCAACACCCCGGGCGGAACGACGCTTTGACATCAAACGCCCTCTGCACCGGAGCCGGCACAATGTCAGAGTAGCTGGTGTGTGTGCTGGTATAGCGGAGTATCTTGATGTCAGTACCTTCCTGGTGCGGGCGATCACCCTTCTGTCACTGTTTATTCTGGGCGGCATCACTATTTGGGGATATGTCATTTTGTGGATCGTGCTTGACAAGGAGCCCAAATTGAGTAAAAAAGGAGGGGCAGCCGTACAACGTGGGCAGGCCGCTCCCAACCGGGAAGACTCCCGTGTCCATGTGGAACAGTGTATTGCCAACCTGCGGGCGACCGAGCACCGTCTTCAGGAAGTTGAAGCATTCATTACCTCCAAACAGTTCAGGTTGCATTGTGAAATCAACAGGATCTGAAAACATATGGCGGACTTGCCGGATTTTGATACCTTGCTGAACATGCATCGGGAGGATCCCGATGCACTCGACCGCCTTCGACAGGAACTTACTGCCGAGCTGGTCAGCACTGCACACTCCGACGCGCGACGCCGCCTGGAAGGGCTGCAGTTCAGAATAAATATGGAACTTCGGCGAGCCGGCAATCCGACTGCCGGTTTCCTCAGGCTCTCGGACATGATGCACGAATCTTTTGCTGAACTGAATTACTGCCTGAACAATCCCACCGATGCCATACGAGAACGACAAACTGCGCGACAGAGCGCATCGCGGGCTGATATCCTTGAATTGTTTCCGGACAGCCCTGCGGCACGACCCGGAGAAACACCAACAAGGCATTAGCGGCCTGTTGATTCGGATCACAGCTGATTTAGAGCGTTCATGAAATTCTGCCACCTATGTGCCGGCCCGATTACTCATCATATTCCGCCCGGTGACGACAAATTGCGCTATTGCTGCCTGCCCTGCGATCAGGTTTTCTATCAGAATCCAAACAATATCGTAGGGACACTGCCAGTCTGGCAGGATCGCGTTTTATTGTGCAGGCGGGCAATTGAGCCACGCAAGGGTCTGTGGACCTTGCCGGCCGGATTCATGGAGAACGGTGAAACCACCTTGCAGGGCGCCATTCGTGAAACCCGGGAAGAAGCGGGCGCCGAGCTCAACCTGTCTGAAAACAGCCTTTATACAATCTTCAACCTGCCGAATATCAATCAGGTATATCTGTTCTTCCGGGCTGAGCTTGCCAACCTGGAGTTCAAGGCGGGACTGGAAAGTCTGGAGGTTGAGTTATTTACTGAAGAACAGGTCCCGTGGGACAGCATCGCGTTTGCCGTCGTCAAAAGCACCTTGCAGCAATATTTCGCGGACCGGAAGAAGCAGATTTTTCCAGTCAGGATGTACGATGTACGCTATTCTGCGGACAGAAAGGCAGACATAAAACTGGTCAGTTCAAGCTGATAAACCAGAGTGATCATAAACTTGTTCAACGGTTCCCTGGTTGGCCCGGGCATCCCTGCTGGGCCGATCGCATCCTGCGGCATCCTGCGCTGACATCCTTGTTACCAGTATGCAAGCACACTCTGTATCCCTTCGCTCCCTGCGTGTTTCCTTGATAGTAGTCTTCGCGCTACTGGGGACCAAGCATAAGCCAAATTCTTTACCAATTGCAACAATATGTGTCCAAAAAGGGGTGGAGTGACACAAATCTGCGTTGAATCCGTTCAGTATTCCAACATCTGAATAACGTCGTAGGCGGGTTCTTCATAGGGGTGTGCGGCTTTTAATGCCATGATCACACCTGTCATCAACTCTTCATGGCAGACCATTTCAACCCTGTATTCAGCTACCTGTTCAACCTGCCCGGTGTTGCCGATAAACGGATCCGCGCCGGCCAGTGGCCGGAACTGCCCCTGCCCGGGACACTGCCAACAGCAACTGTCATAGTCGCCGATGCGACCACCACCGGCCAGAAAAACAGCATCCTTCACTGCCTCCACATGCGTTTCAGGTACATAGAAAGTCAATTTCAACATGACGTTACTTCAACCACACCCGTGCATTTCTGAACATACGCATGGTCGGTGCATCTTCCTGCCAGTCTGCAGGGTGCCAGGAATTCTGTACAGCCCGGAAAACCCGTTCTGGATGCGGCATCATGATGGTGACACGGCCATCACGACTGCAGACCCCGGCGATCGCGGACGGCGAACCGTTGGGGTTTTCGGGGTAATGTTCAGTAATTTCACCGCGGTTGTCCGCATACTGCGCAACAATTCCGGCATTCGATTTTAAAGCGCCCAGCTGCGAGCTGTCCGCAAACTGTACCCGACCTTCACCATGCGCCACCGCAACAGGAAAAATGGACCCGGCCATACCGGTCAGGAACACTGACGGAGATTCCGGAATTTTCAACAGGCTGACCCGTGCCTCAAACTGTTCCGAGCGATTGCGTTCAAAGCGGGGCCAGCCAACCGCTCCCGGTATCAGTTCATGCAGCAAAGACATCATCTGGCATCCGTTGCAAACGCCCAGAGACAGGGTTGATTCCCTGGCAAAAAACGTTTCAAACTGCTGCCGCAGCGGCTCATTAAACAGCACAGATTTCGCCCAGCCACCACCCGCCCCAAGCACATCGCCGTAGGAAAACCCGCCACAGGCTGCCAGCACGTTAAAGTCAGCCAGCACTACCGATCCACTGAGCAGGTCACTCATGTGCACGTCAACCGCGCGGAAACCGGCACGATCAAACGCAGCAGCCATTTCCACCTGCCCATTGACACCCTGCTCCCGCAATATGGCAACCGCCGGTCTGACACCGGTATTAATATATGGCGCCGCAACATCGTCATTGATGTCAAAACTTAATCGGGCATGCAGGCCCGGATCACTGTTGTCTTGCAAGCGGCCAAATTCCTGTTCCGCACATTCCGGGTTATCCCTCAGTTTCTGAATCTCGAAACTGGTGCGTGCCCAAATCTGCTGACATGCCGACCTGGAAGTCGCCAGGAGCAGGCGTCCCGCATTGAGTATGCGAATCTGGTCCCCGGCTACCGGCCGCCCAACGACGCTGGCGCAATCGGACAGTCCAAATTCCTCGATCAGACTGAGTACTTTGTTTAGGCTGCTGGTAGCGACCTGCAAAACCGCGCCTGGCTCTTCATTGAACAGCAGATCAATCACGCCGGCATCCGGATTCATCAGTTCAGCCAGCTGTATGTCCAGACCACAATGCCCGGCAAATGCCATTTCAGCCAGCGTCACCATCAGCCCGCCATCAGAACGATCATGATAGGCCAGCAGCAGATCGTCCGCGTTCAATTGCTGGATAAGTGAAAAGAAATTCTTGAGATCCTCAGCGTTATCCAGATCCGCCGGCACATCGCCCAGCTCCCGGTAAACCTGCGCCAGCGCTGAGCCGCCCATGCGGTTGCGGCCACGGCCCAGATCCAGCAGCAACAACTCTGTGTCGCCCCTGTCAGTGCGCAACTCGGGTGTGATGGTCGACCTGATATCCGACACCGGTGCAAATGCTGATATGACCAGCGACAATGGCGCTGTGTTGCTCTTGCTGGCCCCGTCCTCATTCCACACAGTGCGCATTGACATTGAATCTTTGCCCACCGGAATGCAGATACCCAGTGCCGGACACAGCTCCATTCCCACCGCTTTTACGGTCTCGTAGAGGCGGGCATCTTCGCCAGGATGCCCCGCCGCTACCATCCAGTTGGCCGACAATTTGATGTCGCGTATACCTGCGATTCGTGCAGACGCAATGTTGGTGATTGCTTCGGCAACTGCCATGCGACCCGATGCAGGCGCATCCAGCAGGGCAATAGGGGTACGCTCACCCATCGCCATGGCTTCGCCATGACAGGTATCAAACGACGTTGCAGTGACTGCGACATCGGCGACAGGCACCTGCCAGGGACCAACCATCTGATCCCGACTGACCAGCCCTGTAATAGTGCGATCACCAATAGTGATCAAAAAGCTCTTGCTGGCAACCGCCGGCAGGCTCAACACCCGATCCAGTGCCTCTGCAAGATCAATTTGTGCCGTATCAAGTGCAACCGGCTGGATTGATTCCGAGCTCACATCCCGATGCATGCGTGGTGGTTTGCCAAACAGCACGGACATTGGCAGATCGATTGGTGCATTTCCAAAATGCGTATCGTTCAGCTGAATATGGTGCGCCTCGGTAGCTTCACCCACTACCGCAAACGGACAACGCTCGCGTCGGCACAAGGCTTCGAATTCCGCCAGTCTGTCGGGGTAAACTGCAAGCACATATCGCTCCTGTGCCTCATTACACCATATCTCCAGCGGTGACATGCCCGGTTCGGCGTTGGGAACGTCACGCAGCGAAAAACGACCACCACGTTCACCATCTTTTACCAGCTCGGGCAGTGCATTTGACAATCCGCCAGCACCGACATCGTGGATAAATGCAATCGGGTTGTCATCGCCCATTTGCCAGCAACGGTCAATCACTTCCTGACATCGGCGTTCCATTTCGGGATTTTCACGCTGCACTGAGGCAAAATCCAGATCCGCATTGCCCGATCCGGCCGTCATCGACGAAGCTGCCCCGCCTCCCAGTCCGATCAGCATGGCCGGTCCGCCCAGCACTATCAGTCGGGCACCTGGTGCAAATGCTGATTTGAGTACGTGCTGCTCGCGAATATTGCCAATACCGCCGGCAATCATGATGGGTTTATGGTATCCGCGCACCTCATACCCACCCACGGATGGCACAGATTCCTCGTAGGTGCGGAAGTAACCACACAGATTGGGGCGACCAAATTCATTATTAAAAGCGGCTGCGCCAATCGGACCTTCCAGCATGATGTCGAGTGCGGAAGCGATATGCGCAGGTCGACCAAAGTCCTCTTCCCACGGCTGCATAAGATCCGGCAGACGCAAATTGGAAACACTGAAACCACACAGACCCGCCTTGGGTTTTGCACCGGTTCCGGTGGCACCTTCATCACGAATTTCTCCGCCATTGCCTGTTGCGGCCCCGGGAAATGGTGCGATCGCCGTTGGATGATTGTGTGTCTCCACCTTCATCAGAATGTGGACGGGTTCCGTGGTATAGGTATATTCACTGGTTTGTGGCTGCGGAAAGAATCGCCCGGCAACACTGCCGGTCATTACCGCTGCATTATCTTTGTACGCCGACAACACATTGGCCGGTGATCTGGCGTGAGTATTGCGGATCATGGCGAACAGGGAAAGCTCCTGATCAATACCATCAACTGTCCAGCTCGCATTAAAAATCTTGTGCCGACAGTGTTCAGAGTTTGCCTGGGCGAACATCATCAGTTCGACGTCACTGGGATTTCGACCCAGTGTACGGAAAGCATCCGCCAGATAATCAATTTCGTCATCAGCCAGCGCCAGACCCAATTCGCGATTGGCACTCACCAGTGCAGATTCCCCGCTGCCCAGCACATCTACCTGGGCCATCGGGCGCGGATCTGCGTGGGAAAACAGACAGACCGCCTCTTCCACATCATTCAGAACGGCCTGAGTCATTTTGTCATGCAGGTAGGAGTCCAGTATCAGCAACTCCGCATCGGACAATGCCCCATCAAGGGTGACCTGCCAGGCAATTCCGCGCTCCAGCCGGGCAATTGCAGTCAATCCGCAATTACGCACGATATCTGTTGCTTTGCTTGACCAGGGCGAGATTGTTCCGGGGCGTGGCACAACCAGACGATAAACACCCTGTGCCTCACCCTGCTCGTCCTGCAACGCTGTTGTATCCCCGTAGGCGAGCAGTTGTTCGAGCACATGCAACTGCTCGTCAACAGGCGGCTGATCACATTCGGCTATATGCACGAAGTGTGAACTCAGTGCCTGCACAGCTGGCAACTCGCGCTGTACGGTGCGCAACAGTTTTCGTAATCGGAAGTCGGAATGAGCGGTGCTGCCAGTGAGAACAAGCATTGTATCTGATAGCCTTAAAGTCAGTAGAGCTGGAAGAAGTTGGAAAACTGCGGAAATCGGGGCGCATTATACGCCAGTTGCCAGCAAAAATCAGGCGCTAAAAACCTGTCATATCGGGTCCTGCCCGGGCACTGGTGTCTCTGCCGGGTTGCTGCCCGTTATCCCCTGGCGCCGGTGCCGAAAAAACAGTTTCATCAGATCACCTGCCTCCTGCGCCATCACCCCTTCGCTCACCTCTATCTGGTGGTTGTATGCGCCATTTTCCAGCAGCCGTTGACCGCTCACAACCGCACCATAGCGTGGTTCGGGCGCGCCAAACACCAGTCTGGCGATTCGCGCGTGGATCATTGCGCCAAGGCACATGGTGCAGGGTTCAATCGTGACATACAGCGTACATTCGGGCAGACGGTAATTCTGCAATGTCTGACCGGCGTCGCGCAGTGCACATATTTCAGCATGTGCAGATGGGTCATGCCGGCCCAGCGGCTGATTGAAGCCCCGGCCAACAACCTGTCCGTTCTTGACGATAACCGCGCCCACAGGCACTTCACCATGCTCCGCAGCACGCTGCGCAAGCTTCAGTGCTTCATGCATGAAGATTTGATCTGCGGATCGTTTATCCGTCTCACAGTTGGTGCCTACTTCCATGCCAATGCAGCCTCTTCTTCAGCGCAATTCCGGTTTGTCGAAAGACCTGTTCCGCTGAGTTCAGCCACTTCTTTGGCGGCCTCCCGCATATCGCTGGTAAACGTTTCGTTGGCGTGCAGTTGCGCCACTGTTGCTGCCGCAACAATCTGCCCCTGGATAACGTCCATCGGCCAGTGTACGTTACACACCATCCGGCTCTCACCAAATGCCAGACCGCGATTGAGAATGGCTTGGCTGCGCTCAGGTGCCAGTTCACTGAGTATCAATGCCCATGCCCAGCCAATCGCCGTGTGTCCGGACGGATAGGACCCATCGGTGGCCAGCGTTGCCTCCGAACCAGCCGCACAAATTGGTTGCTGGTTCACTACAAAGGGGCGTGTGCGCTGATAGTGATCTTTCGCACTGTAGGTTGCCAGGCCGGCATCGGGCAAGGTGCGACGCAACAACTGGTAAAGATAGGGTGTGTCCTGTTCATTGATCGGCATATCAAGGGCACAGGAAAATGTACCGGCAGCATTGGGAAAACTCAGATCATTGTCTGTGATGGCCAACGCCCACCGGGGCGTATCCCGCAATTCCTGTAGCTGCCTGTTGATTGCCTGCTCCCAGACAAATGTTGAGGAGTCACCGGCCGGTGCCGGTGGCAGAATACCCAGGGCATTGGGCAATTCTGATGGAACAAGATAACCACGCAGAACACCAGGACGTATCTCGTCAACAGGCGCTGGTTGTGCGCTGGCGTAACCTGTCAGAACTCCCAGTATCACGCTGGAAATGACATATCTGAGGAAATTTTTATTTTTGCAGAACATTACCACCAGGCCTCATCGCGGAACTATGGATATCAGTAAGGGCATTCTAGCGCAGGAAATACAGGATCGAATAAAAAATATTAGTCGGGCAATAACTACTTGACCAACCACCAATGCCTGAAACATTATCCAGCAATCGAATCTGGAATCCTCCTGACAATACACAATTAACCGGACCCCGGACCATGACTATATTCCCCAGAACCATTATTGCTATCACTTTTGCCGTTCTGACCATCAATTCAGGCATGGCCCAGCAATCGCGCATCATCAATGGCAAACCCGCCTCAACCGATCAGTACCCATGGATCGCAAGCCTGTTTATCACCAGTGAAACTGACAGCGAAACCGGTGGCGGCTGTGGCGGCAGTCTGATTGCAGACAGGTGGATTCTGACAGCAGCGCACTGTTTCCTGAATGATGAAGGTACCGCAGTCAGCACAGACGCTGCGTCAAGGACAAGCATTACACTGGGCTCGAGCAATATCAATTTTCTGTCTGGCCAGGCGATTGTCGCCAGCGCAGCCAGAGTCATTGTTCACCCGGACTACAACCCGGATCCGGACCTCAGCAGCAATACCCAGGACTTTGACATCGCGCTGGTTGAACTGGACGCTACTGTCCCGATCGCACCAATACGCCTGTTTACAGGCTCGGTGCCAGCCAATCTGCCGGTCATTGCAGCGGGATGGGGCGCAACAGCAGGGGATGGTTCGCAGCCCTCAGATGAACTTAAACAAACCCAGTTGCAGACAGTAAATACACAGAAATGTGAGACCGCTCATGCGGGCTCCATTACAAATAATATGTTCTGTGCCGGTGGTTATACGGATACTGACACGTCAGATACCTGTCAGGGAGACAGTGGTGGCCCACTGTTTGTGATGCTCGGCCAGAGTGCTCTGCAGCTGGGCATAACCAGCTTCGGCGGCAGCGAGACGGCCAACTGCGGGTCGCCCGGCTCACCTGGCGTGTACGCAAATATTTCTGAACTGTATGGTTTTGTGCAGGAGCACGTCCCCACTGCCAATGTCCTCAATTCAACAGCGAGTATGACCATCGCGCAAAATTTCTACGATGATCTTACCGAGACGGTCACCATTCCGAAGGTCTATGGCGACGGCCTGAACTATTCAGTCACACTCAAGCACACCGGCGACCTGCATTTTTTCCTGGCAACGGCTGAAGAAAACACCAAAGACAACCCAACCGCAGTACCGTCGTATTTTGATGGCGTGGCCAACGTCCTGATTTTACCATTGGTCAAAGTTGGACCGGATATCTTCAATGTCAGACTGAAGCATCTTGGCAACTACAATTTTGTAGTTGAAACGGCCGATGCACCCTGACCACTATCATGATAGCAACAGTAGTAAGCCCGAACAGCGAACTCGCCTGTCAACATGATTGGGGACCTGCAGAGTGCATCGCAGACTAAGCCACGGGCTTGCTACGCAGGGCTTCGATAAAACCCATTAAGGTCTGTTTTGCATCAGCGATGACAGGTCCACTATCGTCAGCGCAGGCGGCAGCATGTACCGCCTCTATCAGGCCACCGAGCAGTATCCGGGCAGTCAGATCTATTGAATCGCATTTGATCTCCCCACTTGCCCTCAGACCTTCCAATACCTGATGCATCAATCCAAAACCGTATTGCAGCTCAATGTCGCGCCATGTGCGCATGCCGATCACATTGGGCGCATCGCTGAACAGGATTCGATGCACACCTGCACTGGTGCAAAGTTCAAACGTTAACTGTAAACCGCGCTCAAGCTGCTCCCAACCACTCATCCTGTCAGTTAGCTGCGCAGTAATCTGCTCAAGAATCTCCTGTTCGATACTTTCCGCCACTGCCTGAAACAGTGCTTTCTTGTTACCGAAATGGTGATAGAGCGCCCCGGTCGTCACGCCGGCATCTACGACGATCTGCTCCAGCGAGGCACCAGCAAATCCGCGCTCGCTGAACGCAGCCCTGCCGGCGCTGATCATGGCATCCCGCGTCGCCATTGTGTTGGTTTCACGACGCCTGCCCCCGGTTGCATTGGTCTTGTCTGGATCGCGCATTACGTCATCCGTCATTGTCGCTGGCAGCGACTGCCTTTACTTAAGTCGATAGTTTCGCATAAATAGCGTTTGCATAATCAATCTATTTTACATATTCTAATTTTGTAACATAATATGATTATGTTTTTATCAGGATCTGATGGTCGCGTGCCGACGCCCTCAGACCTGCATCTTCCCTTTCGGCCAAAGGACTGCCCATGTACACAGAAACTAACGCCTCCCTGTCTCACTTTCGTCAACTCACTGCCCGACTGACCGTTTTGTTGTTGTCTGTTGCCCTGCCAGGCAGCATCGGTTCCATCGCCGCTGACACGCCTGATTCAACCTGGTTTGACAGTGCAAGGTATTTTGTACCGACTGAATACGGACGCACCGCCGTCGTTGAACGGGGACATGGGCCGGTTGTTGTCTATCTGCACGGCTTTCCTCTCAATGGCTGGCACTGGCGACATCAGTTGACAGAACTGGCGGACATCCGCCGGAATATTGCGATTGACCTGATGGGACTTGGTCACAGCGAGATCAGCGACAACCAGGACCTCGGTTTCCATGCCCAGGCCGATATGGTGCTGGCAACGCTTGATGCCATGGGGATAGATGAATTCGACGTGGTCGGCAACGACAGCGGCGGCGCGGTTGCCCAGATCCTTGTGGCAAAGGCACCACAGCGGGTACGTTCACTGGTACTGACAAATGCAGATGTGCACGACAACTGGCCACCTGCTGCGCTGGGACCATTACAGGAACTGGCACGTCAGGGAACGCTTGATGACCTGCTGGAGAGCCACCTTCATGATGTTGAGATAGCCCGGAAGGGACTGGGCAGGTTGGCATACGAGAGCCCCGGCTTTATAACTCCGGCGCTGTTACGGGCTTACACTGAGCCGCTGCTGACAAGCCCTGCCCGGCGCGATGCAGTCAATCGCTTCGTCTCCAGACAGGATCACTCAGCAACGGTGAGAATCGAATCGGATCTTCAACAATTCGACAAGCCCACATTGATAATATGGGCAACGGCAGATGTGTTTTTTGGCCTGGAATGGGCCTATTGGCTGCGCGACACCATCCCCGGCGTGTACGATGTCATTGAGCTGGATGGTGCGATGCTGTTCTTTACGGAGGAGCGCGCCACTGAGGTCAGTGCCCTGTTGCGAGAGCACTTCCTGAAAGTGGATGCTGATTAAGAATAAATCATGGAAAAAACCATGCTCAGAAGTTACCTGAGATTCTTTCTATTCTCGGATACCCGACAAATTCACCTACCGTTCTGCTTTTATTTTTTGATCCCAGTGCGGAGTATCCGAGATTCTCTCTCTCATAAATTCCACAAACGCCACTACCTTCGGGGAAAGATGCTTTCGTTGCGCAAACACCGCATAAATTGACACTTCAGGTAACGAGTAATTTGTAAGCACCGGCTGCAGCCTGCCCGTTCGAATGTCTTCACCGACCACAAAAGTTGGCACCCGCACTATACCCGCACCATTAAGTACCGCTTCGCGCAGTGCCAGACTGTTGTTCATCTGCATTGATCCATGAATGCGCACCAAAACCGGTTTCTCGCCAGACAACCCAAATTCCCACTCACGAGCTGACTCCTGATACTGATACGTAATCACGTTGTGGCGTTCCAGATCTTCTGGCGTCCGGGGCATGCCGTGTTGCTCAAAATAGGCAGGCGATGCAACAACGACGTGTCGACACGGTCCCAGCCTTCGTGCCACCAGGGATGAATCCCCCATCTCGGAGATTCGAACCGATACATCAAAGCCCCCCTCGATCACATCCACCTTTCTGTCATCAAAGCTTATATCTACCGACAATTCCGGATAACGCTTCAAAAACGCGGGCATGGCCGGAGCAATATGCAATACACCGAACGACATCGGCGCATTGATTCGCAGGGTTCCGCGAGGTTTTCCCTGCAACCGGGAAACTTCGAGCTCCGCCTCTGCCAATTCCTGCAGACCGCGTTCACTGCGTTCATAAAACACCCGCCCCACATCGGTCAGACTGAGCCGACGAGTCGTGCGATTCATCAATCGCGCACCCAACCGGTCCTCCAGCCGTGTGACGTACTTGCTGATCACCGACTTTGACAATGACAGCCGCTCGGCGGCCGCAGTAAAACTGCCACTTTCCACTACCTGAACAAACACCGAGATATCGGTTAGCGAATTCATTTCCCGCCCCAATTAGTTAATTTACGTGAACAATGTTATTCAAAATAACCAGATTATCAACAATTAATTAAGTAGTAGCATGGCATCGCAGTCAATTATCCAAACCAAGGAGCTTGAAGTGATGAAAATTTCCGTATTTGGCGCCGCAGGAAATGTCGGCCGTCGTATCGTAAATGAGGCCCTGTCCCGAGGTCATGAGGTCACTGCCATTGTTCGCAGTTCCGACCAACGAAAAAAGTTGCCGGATGACCTCAATGTCCAGATTGGCAATGCCATCGACATTGACGACGTTATCCGGTTGAGCACTGGCCAGGATCTCGTGATCAACGCGACCCGGTCAGCCACCAGCGATGTTGATGAGGTGGTATTGATGACTGAAACCATTATGAAAGGATTGGCGCACAGCAGAGCCCGGCTATTGGTTATTGGTGGTGCCGCCAGCCTTGTTACACCCGGCACTGACGGCAAGAAAGTGATTGATTCCCCGCAATTTCTGGACGCATCTCTGCGCCATATCGGTGAGGCAAGTATCGCGCAATATGAGGCATGCCTTAAGGAAAAGCGGGTTGCCTGGAGCTATCTGAGCCCCCCTGCCAATCTGGTCGCTGGAAGTCGCAGCGGTGAATACCGGTTAGGACACGATGAATTGATAGTCGATAGCCAGGGCAATTCAACAATATCCATAGAGGATCTGGCAGTTGTTGTGCTGGATGAGGCAGAACAACCCGTACATCACCAGAGCCGCTTTACCGCTGCCTACTGATCCACAAACAATCTAACGAGGACACTCAATATGAATCGTATCGTCTCACCGGCAATCATTGTTGCCACTTTGCTGACAGGCCTGACTTTTTGTGTGCAGGCAACAGAGAGAAAAGCGGGCATCAGCCCATGGGGGCCAGATGATGAAATTGGCCGTTTAAATCTGATCACCGCCGAATCGCAACAAAAAATCCTCTCCCGGGTATCGGGCGGGCCAATCTACGATTTGTCTGTGGAGTACTTCATTGGCATGCCTAGCTGGCAGGCAGCAGGTGACCCTCACTACCGCATATGGATGACGCATACCCCCCACGGCACTGTCATAGATGATCCAATGGGGGTCGGCACCAGAATGAACGAGCATGTCAGCTATTCCGGTTCAGCATTCTCCATGTATACCCATATGGGCACTCACATAGATGCGTTGGTGCACTTTGGCCTGGACGGAAAGGTCTGGAATGACTTCAGTGCCGATGATCATCTAGGTGATCGAGGCTGGCAAGTGGGTGGTGCGGAGAATATTCCACCACTTATCGCACGCGGCGTGTTGATTGATGTCGCTGCCGCAAAGGAGGTCGAGATGTTACCCGAGGGTTATCGTGTCACCCGTGAAGACCTTATTGATGCCCTGAAACGCCAAAACACCATACTGCATCAGGGCGATATTGTATTGATCCGTACCGGACGGATGAAACTCTACAGCGATGCTGAGGCCTATATGGCCAACCCTCCGGGACTGGGTCTGGCGGCAGCGCGTTTTCTGGTTGAAACAAATGGCGCCATAGTAGTCGGTGCCGATAACCTGAGTTTTGAGCAACCTGAGACATAGGTTACAGACTATACCGGAGACATAGGTTACACA
>CAXBER010000020.1:0-36579 GCA_963974875.1 uncultured Pseudohongiella sp.
TAACTACTTCCGGGATTATGATCCGGTGCTTGGGCGGTATCTGCAGAGCGACCCGATTGGGTTGGCCGGTGGGTTGAATACCTATTCGTATGTTTACAACAACCCTATGCTATTGGTAGACCCCCTTGGACTTGATGCATTTTTGGCAAGTAGGCCAACATTAGGTGGGGCGAATCATATGTTTGTTGTCTATGGGGCAGACTCAAAAGGAAATGGTGGCACAGTCCGATCATTTGGGCGTCAAACCAATGGTATGCTCGGGGTAGTTGACGATAACACACGAGGTTTTTCAGAAGGAACTCTTGCAACGGACGAAGCCTACTGGCGTACAAAGCCATTGGATTTATCATACGTTCCAATCCCTGCTTCTGATGCCGGCGTTCAGTGTGCTGCGGATGGTTTCCCCAGTGGGGCTCTGGCTTACACGGTCCCTCCGATATTCCCATTTCTACCAACATCAGGAAAGGCCACGATAAATAGTAATTCTGCCGCGCAAGCTGTCGCCAATCGGGCAGCTGGCAGGAGCGTGCCTCCTCCAAAGGGATATCACCCTGGTGCAGAGAATTCGGCGGTTTTCAGATTTAGGTAGCGCAGAGATATATCAATGAAAAAATTATGGATTATTCCGCTTGTCTTGGTTTTCATTATTCTAGGCTTCTTTCTAACCGTATATTTCTTTATGTTTTATACAAATGTCACAACAACGGGGAGCAAGTTTGGGTTTGATATAGGAATGACGAAGGACGAGGCAATCCAGGTGATCTATGAGCGTTATTATGATTCACGAGTGGTTCTAGCTCCCGGATATAGTCCTCGTCCTGTGAATGAGGTTCTGTGGATCGATGCGGATAGTCTTACTTCTGAACAGGTTGTAGGGAAAGATATATGGACAATAAACATAAATCAAAAAAACACAAACTCCATAAAAATATTCTTTGTTGACGATCACATATCAAAAATGCACCGCTACAGAAGGTTCTTTATACCTTAAATGAAATGAGCGCGTCCGTAAGACCACAGGGTCTGTCACAATCGACTATGTTTACGACGAGGGTGGGCAACTGATTGGAGAGTACACCGGCTCGCACAGTCGAGAGTATGTGTGGCTGGCCGGTGTGCCGGTGGCGATGATCGAAACAACATCAACGACCACAGAAATATACTACCTGTACGTCGATCATTTGAACACGCCTCGTTTTGCCGCAGATGCCTCAGGCACGGTTGTCTGGCGATGGGACAGCGATCCATTCGGCAACGGAGCGGCAAATGAAGACCCGGATGCCGACACTGATCTGGTTACCATCAATCTGCGCTTTGCCGGTCAACAGTTTGACGCAGAAAGCGGCACGCACTATAACTACTTCCGGGATTATGATCCGGTGCTTGGGCGGTATCTGCAGAGCGATCCGATTGGGTTGGCCGGTGGGTTGAATACCTATGGTTATGTCCTTCAAAATCCCATTAAATATACTGATCCTTCCGGGTTATGGGTTCCGCAACTAATTGGTGGTTTAGTAAACATGGGGTTTGAAGGGTACAACCAATATCTATCTGGCAACCTTGATATCAATCGGTTACTTGTCGCCGGCGCAACAGGGGCTTTGGGTGGGTTCGGTTCAACTGCCATAAGATCCATTGGTTTTGGTGGCGCCGCCGGCATGTTAAACGCAGGATACCAAGAGTTTGGTTCGGCAAATGCTCAATGCCATTCGAATTTTGACTCATCTAGAGTGGTTGATAGTGCTTTGCTCGGAGCTACTGGAGGAATAGTGGGATTTGGTGTAGGTAAATTCGGACGGAATCGTTTGAGGTCATTAGACGTCATTGGTAGTAAAGTGGACGAACGTTTACTGCCTAATCATAGTCAGAGTGGAGCGGCTATTGGCGCCGCAGTAGGAGTTGCGATTGGAAATCAATGATTGGTTCCATTTTGTTTTGTATACATCGTTCACTATCGGGGTAATTATCGTGGGATTGCCTATTGGGATAATTTGTACTTTGTTAGGGCTTCTATATCTAGTGGGTTCACAGTCTAATGTAATTCCTAAAGGCTCTAGATTAGCGGGATATGGTAATAGTCTCATTGAGATCATCGCTGTGGGTTTAATTTCTCTAACATTGTCATTATGGTATCTGTTTATAAGAGATGGGGGGGCTCTAACTAACTATGTAAAGGAAGCAGCAATGTTCCTAGGATTGTAGTGCCAAAGTTTGACGTCTTTGATAAAAATAATGAAAGCAGAAATTTATGATTCTTGCTGATCAGTCGGTAATGACGAAATTTTTGGTAGGCTTTATCCTTGCTTTTATGCGATTTACAAAGTTGCATTTGGCTCTAAGTTTAACGATTCTGTCTGACTTAGATAGCCGTTTATAAAATATTTTTACCAAATAGCGAGCAGCATCGTGAAGGTGACAGAGTCAATACTAATCTTGTTGTCTTTATCGAGCAAGTCATGATTGATATGTACCATTTCGGGTGACAGTACCTCTGCGGGTCGATGACGGACCACTTCCAATGTTGCTGGCTTTGCGTGTATACGGGGCCAGTTGTTCAGATTCTGCTTCTTCAATGTCGAGATCGGTAGAAACTTTTTCCGGCGCAAACCCGGGGAATTAGGATGCGATGGAAGTGGCGGCTACAATTTCGATGGCACAGGTACTTCATATGGTGGCGATTTTGGAGTTAAATCCAGCCTTTATGCCAAGCCTGGGGGTTGGTTTATCTATTGGGATCGCCTCAGGTATAGAAGTCAGTCGGTGGTGGTGAAGCATTATGCAAAACTGGATTTCACATTTCTTCTTGATGCATTATCTGATGAAGATCGTTTTATCTATCGGGAATGTTTTCGCCAATAACAGCGTTCATATCTGTACTAACTGGCGCCATTATGCCTGCCGATAATTCTTTATACAGTTACGGGGCTGCTCAGAATATTATGGAGTTTTTTCTGGTTGTAATTGCGTGTGTTCCTGTGTCTATTGGCACTGCACTGATTCTTTCCAAAAGTAGATGGTCTCCAGTTGTATATCCATTGGGTTTTATCAGTGCTTCTATGGCGCCGCAGTTCCTTGCAATAGTCAGAGAGGATACGGAATATCTTGCTTGGTCGGTTGTGTCTGCTTTTGTGCTAACTGCATTAGTTGGCATTTATCTTTCTTTTGCTCCAGCAGCCAAAAATTACTTTGGCTCAACGTAATGGTTAGGTTGTCAGAAAGAGCCAGATGACCATTAAGGTCAGCAGTATTTCTGTGCGCGATCACAACCGACGCTGTTTACGACGAGGGTGGGCAACTGATTGGAGAGTACACCGGCTCACACAGTCGAGAGTATGTGTGGCTGGCCGATGTGCCGGTGGCGATGATAGAAACAACATCAGCGACCACAGAAATTTACTACCTGTACGTCGATCATTTGAACACGCCTCGTTTTGCCGCAGATGCCTCAGGCACGGTTGTCTGGCGATGGGACAGCGATCCATTCGGCAACGGAGCGGCAAATGAAGACCCGGATGCCGACACTGATCTGGTTACCATCAATCTGCGCTTTGCCGGTCAACAGTTTGACGCAGAAAGCGGCACGCACTATAACTACTTCCGGGATTATGATCCGGTGCTTGGGCGGTATCTGCAGAGCGACCCGTTAGGTTTGTATGACGGCCTAAACACCTATGTCTATGTCTATAGTAACCCCAATAAATACATTGATCCGACTGGCGAGTACGGCCTTGCCGGTGCTGGTTATGGTGCAATTGCTGGCGGTATCGGCGGCTATATTTCAGGTGGTTGGCAGGGTGCTTTTTATGGGGCTCTTGCTGGCGGCGCCACCGGTTTTGTAAATCCGTGGGGTGCAAATGCAGTTGGGTCCGCAGCTGGGGCAGGTGCAGCAAGTCTATTGGGACAAGGGATAGGTAATGTGGTTGCAGGGAATGATGTTACAGATCCGTGTAATTATGACTTTTCTGCTGCTGCGGGTGCGGCATTCGGTGGTGCTTTAGGTGGGCCATTGAGCAACGCAGTACGTCGCTATGCGGGCCCTTATCGCTTCCCAATTATCGGCCGCCCTTTTAATGCACCAGGCATAAGTAACGCTCCTGGCAATACGATAGGTACAATTGTTGAAGGGGTATCTATTGGCGCAGGGGAGTTGGCGGGGCAGAGGTTTTAACATGATATGGATTACGACAGCTATTTATTCTCTTCTTTGCTCAGCACTGCTTTGGATTGGGTTTTGGCTTTATGGCAAAACTCTCATGTATCTAGGTAGATCCGGAGTTATCATTAAAAGTTTAGGTGGCTTTGTCGTCTATATGCTGTTTGCATGCGTGCTGGTTTCTCCTTTCTTTTTGGCGCCTATTTTTATCGAGAACTGGCGGGATGAGGTGAAGTCAAACGTATTGTATTTTGTGTACTTTGGGATTTGCTATTTAATTTCCGTGGCGCCAGGAGGGTTTTATTTTAAGAAGCGCTACTTGATAGAACTTAAAGAATTTGGTTACTTTGCCAAAAGGCGCTAATCCGGGCTCTATCCTGATTTCAGCACAAGTGGAAGAGGAAAAAACGGGTAGATCTTACAGGCGGAAATATCTCTGCCAGCTGGAGAGAGTTTGCCGTTAGCGTGCAGACAGGAACGGAAGTCGCAGAATTGTCAAACTCAGCCGATTGGCATTAATCAGTAACGATTAACCGAACACCCACTTGTGATACGACGCACACTGGTCACACAGTCGAGAGTATGTGTGGCTGGCCGATGTGCCGGTGGCGATGATAGAAACAACATCAACGACCACAGAAATTTACTACCTGTACGTTGATCATTTGAATACGCTACGTTTTGCCGGTCAACAGTTTGACGCAGAAAGCGGCACGCACTATAACTACTTCCGGGATTATGATCCGGTGCTGGGGCGGTATCTGCAGAGCAATCCGATTGGGTTGGCCGGTGGGTTGAATTCCTATAGCTATGTTGGTGCCAATTCAAATGCTACACGGATGGACAGGAATTGTAGATGGCAATATCACCTGCCAGATATCCCTCAGCCCGCCTCCAAGGCGCCTCACACAAACGATAATGATTCCTATTTACATTTGTATCCAATCCTGTGTATCATGTCGCTTCCATGAACAGGAGGCCTGAATGAACAACAAGGCAAACCGGCCAGTCAGCCCGGCACCCGCCACAACCGACAGAACTGTGGACAGTCAGGCACTGCTGCAGGGACGCAAAACCGTGAGTATCGATCACAATGGGGAGCAATACACCCTGCGGGTCACTGCTAGTGGAAAATTGCTACTAACCAAATAGAGCCACAAGAGTCAAGCCAGCCACCTATCGGCAACATTGCCAGGCAGCCAGCCCGACTCTCTTTGTAACAGAGGAGAGACGTGCTTATGCAACGTATACCGATATCCCGAATATTGATAACTGCCTTACCGGTGCTACTCAGCACCGCGGCCTGTGGCGATGAAACGACAGGTGGTCAGCCACTTACCGAGGTGATTGTTACCGCAACTCACCAGGCACGCAGCCCGGATGAAATTGCCGGCTCGGTTTCGGTAATCACTGCCGAACAGCTTGCCCGTTCCCTGGCAGATGATCTGGGTGATGCCATTCGCTATCAGCCCGGTATTGTAATGGATGTCGCCAATCGTGGTGGCAATGAGGGCCTTCGCATCCGCGGTATTGGCGGCAACCGTGTGCTGACCGTGATAGATGGCGTGCGCAGTGCAGACATGTATGCAGCAGGCCCCTCCTCCTACGGCAAAGACAGTTTTGAGATTGACGATCTGAAGGCTGTGGAGATCATCCGGGGGCCGGCTTCTGTGCTTTACGGCGCCGACGCACTCGGTGGCGTGGTGGCACTGCAGACCCGGGATGCCGCGGACTATCTGACAACGGAGGACAGTGTCTTTGTTGCGTTGCGTTCCTCCGCTGCCAGCATCAACAGTCAACTCAAAACAGGCGTAACACTCGCCAGCCAGACAGGCGCATTCGGCAATGTGTTGCAACTGACACGTCGGGACTTTGAGGAGTCTTCTATCAAAGGGGCGGGCAGCCGCAATCCGCAGAATGGTCACAGCAATAATGTGTTTTTCAAATCCCGCTGGGATGCATCAGCGCATCACGCTCTTACATTGTCTGTCGACAGCAATCAGGAAACCATTGATACCCAACTGCTGAATGAGCTTTCCGGCTCCGTAGCGGAGTCTCACGGACGTGACCAGACCGATCGCAGGCGTATCGGTCTGCGCCATCAGTGGCAAACCGATATGTTACTGGCTGACAGTATCACCACACACCTGAACTGGCAGCGCACAGATGCCGACCAGCAGACCTCCCAGCGAAGAACCAGCTATTCATTTGTCAATCCGCAAAACCCGGCCACGTTTGGTGGCACCGAAGCCAGCCGCCTCACCAGCCTGCAATTTAATCAGGAAACCGCCAGCGCGCTGCTGCTGGCACGCACAACATCACTGGTATATGGTCTGAGTCTTGAACAGACTGACACTGAACGGCCGCGCGACCGAAGAGACATCCGGACAGATACCGGCGCCATCAGTCGGGCAATCGCCAGCTACCCAATGGCCTCCCCGGAGATGTTTCCCAACAAGACATTTCCGGATACCCGCACCCGCCGTGTCGGGGTGTTTGCCCAGCAGGAATTCTCACTGCTGAATGATGCGCTGGTTGTCATCCCCGGCCTGCGTTATGACCACTACCGCATGGATCCCCGCCCAGATGCCATGTTCAGCAATGCAGGGGATATCAGCGACTGGGGTGGTTTTTCTGTCAAACAGTTTTCAGAAAACAATGTGTCCGCGAATCTGGGTGTGTTGTACGCGCTACATGACAACATCTCGCTGTTTGCCCAGTACGCTGAAGGGTTTCGTCCCCCGAACTTTGATGAAGCCAACCAGGCCTTCGTCAATCTGGGACACGGTTATGCCACCATCCCCAATCCCGCACTGAATGCAGAAACCAGTCAGGCGGTAGAAGCTGGCGTGCGCACTCGCCTGAACCGTCTGGCATTCAGCGTTGCGGCATTCAACAATCAATACACTGACTTTATTGAAAGCAGCCTCATAGGCATACAGAACGGAATCATGCTGTTTCAGGATGCCAATGTCGGCAAGGCACGCATTTACGGTATTGAAGCCAATATGGACTGGTCAGTAAGCGAATCGCTGCACTGGCGCACCGCACTATCCTGGAGTCGCGGCCGTGATCAGAGTGCGGCCACTGAACTCGACTCCGTAGATCCATTTACGGTTGTCACGGGCATTCGCTATCAGCCGGCGCAGCAATGGGCCATAGAAGGCATCGCCACGCTGGTCGCCGCCAGAACCCGGGTCGCCAGCGCGGACCAGATGCAGGGCGATGCCTATCAGGTACTGGACGTTGTGGGTCACTACACACTGATGCCAAACGCCACACTGCGCGTGGGAGTATTCAATCTTCTTGACCAGAAATACACGCCCTGGAGCCGACTTCGCGGCATAACCACAGACGATACGACCACCCTTGCCAATAACCGGGCAGCAGGCATAAACGCCAGAGTTGCACTGGACTTCACTTTCTGAAAACTTGTTACTGGAGAACGACTCATGACGATCATTCGCGGACTTTCACTCACTGCCTTGTGCATGCTGCTGCAGGCAACCTCAACATATGCCCAGACACACGGCCATACAACCACGCCGCCCCCCGATTCAACATCTGTGGCAGACAGATTCGGTGTTGTGGTCATGGCGCATGGCGGCCCCGAGTCATGGAATGTGGGCGTGAACAATATGCTCGACCCACTGAAAACGCGCTACGATCTGGAACTGGCCTTCGGTATGGCCGATGCTTACTCCATTCAGGAGGCCGTCGGCCGCCTTGAGGCACGCGGCGTGACCGATATAGGTGTGGTCCGTCTGTTTATCAGCGGCGAAAGCTGGCTTCAGCGGACCCAGCAGATCCTGGGAATGGTTCCGGGTGCACCCGACCGGCCAATGCAGGCACATTCTCATACACCGGACGAATCGCACGGCAGCCATCGCATGGAGTTCTGGCAACTTGATAGCCGTGCCCGCTTTTCGGTAAATCTGGAAGGCCTGTCGGAAGCACCGGAAATGAATGAGGTGCTTCTGCAACGGGCGCAGGAACTGAGTGTTGATCCGGCCAATGAAAATGTCCTGATCCTTGCCCACGGACCGGGTGACGATGCAGAAAATGAGCGGTGGCTGAAAAATATCAATGCACGGGCTGAGTTGTTGCGCGAGAAAGGTGGTTTCAACACCATCAAAGTCGCTACGCTGCGTGAGGACTGGCCGGAAAAACGTGAAGCGGCTCAGGCTGACGTGCGCGAATTTGTCTCTAATGGCAGCGCGGCAGGTCGTCGGGTGCTGGTTATCCCGTACCGGGTCTACGGCTTTGGTCCCTATGCACAGGTACTGGACGGACTGGACTATGTTGCTGATGAGAAAGGTCTGGTGCCGCATCCGGCCGTGGCACACTGGATTGAACGGCAAATCAGCCTGCTTGAGTAAGCCGGTTGTGAGTTGCGCACTGATTCATTATGCTTGGCTCCTGATTCACTCACCGGAGCCATCCCTTGACAGTCCGCATCAATCCAGAATTCGACACCGCTAACGTCAGACAGCATTATCAAACGGACAATCGGGTAAAAGTCCACGCGTTTCTGCAAGAGGAAGACGCCACATCCCTGTTGCAGGCGCTGACAAAAGAGACAGAGTTTGCCAGTGCTTTCAACATTGACGGTGCCAATGGGGTGTTATCGGATGCAGAAATGCGCCAGTTGTCTGCTGACGATGTGCAGAACCTGCAGCAGAAAATCTACCAGCATGCTGCTGAAGGTGCAGGTTTCCTGTACGGCCGCAACAATGTGACTGGCCCGCACAGGGATCCGGGACCACAATTGCTGGCGGATTTTGCAGCCGCGCTGAACGATGAAAAATTCCTGACCGCCGTGCGTGACATCAGCGGCCATCATGACATACAGGCGGCGTCTGCCCAGGCAACGCGTTATCTGCCGGGCAATTTTCTTACCCGGCACAACGATCTGCATCCTGACGAAGGAAGGCGTGTCGCCTACGTGATGAACCTGACGCCGACCTGGCATCCTGACTGGGGCGGACTGCTGCAGTTCTATCAGCAGGACGGCACCCCCAGAGACGCCTGGACACCACTGTATAACACCCTGACCCTGTTTGATGTTACCCACGTGCATGCGGTCACATTTGTTGCTCCCTACGCCAAGGTGCCAAGACTCTCTATCACTGGCTGGTTCCGCACCAAAGCGCTCTGAGTATTGAGGAACGGTTGTCGACGGCACTTGTTGTTGTGCAACGGTATGTGTTATCAAACACATTCCACTCTTAATATTATGGTGATTCATTGTGAACATTTTTCAGGCTGGCCGGGTCATTCTTCTGCTAACGTTGCTTTCTCCGGTGGGTATCTCCACGCTCGCCAATGCCCAGGACGCTGCAGCCATGCCGGAGTTCACCATCTACCACCTGGAAGGTCGCCGGTCCGAGCGACTCGTCTGGTTGATGGAAGAGCTGGGCCTTGACTACAATCTTCAGTACACCCGCGGCGATCTTGGCGCTTCAATGGCCGCAATCCGTGCAATAAACCCTGATATGCCGGTCGCGCCGACAGTAACTTATGACGGCCAGGTGCTGGTGGAGTCAGGCGCGATCATTGAAATGATTCTGGCCCGTCACGGTAACGGCAGGCTGGCCCCCCCCCTGGACTCTCCTGACTTTGCCACCCACCTGATGTGGATCCACTACTCCGAAGGCTCACTTGCTGCCAGAGCTATCGCTGATTATCGGGTCTGGCAGATTCAGCCACCGACGGCACGATCTCCACTGGTGGACTCCGAGGCCGTCGTCCAGTTTGCAGAAAACTTTCTTGACGACAAACCCTGGTTTGGCGGCGCAGATTTCTCGGCTGCCGATATCATGATGCTGTTTCCGCTGAACTTTGCCATTCAGTTGAATATTGTGGACCAGAATCAATTCCCGAATATCAATGCCTGGATGGAGAAAGTACAGGCGCGTCCTGCCTATCAGGCCATGCTTGCCAAAGCGCGCCCGGACGGTATGGTCGGCTCCCTGCCGGCGCTGCCCGCACACGCACCGGCCGGACCACGATAACCGCAGGCGCAGACTCTTGAAGTCACCTGCCGGGAGCGCAAAACACATCTTTTGACACTTGCCTCCCGGCTCGTCCTGTGCTGGAATCAACCTGTACATCAGGACAACAACATTGATCCCGGGACGGGACAACTGCGGAGGAGTCATGCAATGACTGTTCGATCTTTTGCGCCAACCGTTCTAATAACCGGTTCCTTGTTCTGTACCGCTGTCTCAGGCCTGTGGGCGGCAGACAGCCAGTATGTAGCCCCTCGTACGGAGTGGGGCCATCCGGAGCTTCGCGGGGTGTGGAATTTCAGTTCGTCCATTCCAATGCAACGCCCGGAAGCGCTCGGTGATCGCGCATACTATACCCGCGAGGAGGTCATGGCCCAGGAGCAGGCGCGACTTCAGCGCGAAGCAGCCGGCTTTGAGCTGAATGATGTCATTGGCGGCACCATTGGTGGCTACAATGACTTCTGGATAGAAACCAATCCGCTGGACTTCAACCTTCGCACCTCACTGATCATAGATCCGCCAAACGGCCGTCTGCCGCCGGTGCGCCCCGATGCGCCCCGTGCTTATGGCGGCCTGGGACCTGACTCGGTCGGCGAGCGTCCGGTGCGATTCACGGTGGGCGGGGTTGGCAAGAACGGACCCGAGGACCGTGGCCTGTCCGAGCGCTGCCTGCTCGGTTTCAATTCCGTCCCTCCCTTCGAACCCAGCCTGTACAACAATAACGTGCAGCTGTTCCAGAATGAGGATCATGTTGTCATTTTTAACGAAATGATCCATGAAGCCCGCATTGTACCCCTGGATGGACGCCCGCACGTACCGGCAACCATCACCCAGTGGACCGGCGACTCACGCGGGTACTGGGATGGCGAAACGCTGGTTGTGGAAACACGCAACTTCAACAGCAAAACCCAGACCTTCGCCGGTGTTGGCGTCAGTGCCGACAAGTTACTGATCGAGCGTTTCACGCGCGCAGCCGAAGACCGGGTGGACTATCAGTTCACTGTTCAGGATCCGAAAGCGTTTGAAGGCCCTGTTACCGCCGAGATCCCCATGTTCCGTGCAGATGGTGACCTGTTTGAATATGCCTGCCATGAAGGTAACTACGGCATGGTGAATATTCTGCAGGGTGCGCGGGTGGAAGAAGGCACCTGGGACTATGAGAATCACCGCGCCATAAGCGACTGAACCTGTCCGCCAACTGTCTGATGCGAGTGCCGGGTAATTTTTTTACCTGAGCACTTGCATGGCATTTCAGCTTCGGATATATTATTTCAACATTTGTTGAATTATTGAAATAATGAAGCACAAGAATGAACACAACTGAATCTCAGGCACTGACACGGTTTGCCGCCCTCTCACAGGAGACGCGTCTGCGCATCGTGCGCATGCTGGTGGTGGCTGGCGAACCAGGGCTCCCGGCAGGCGTTCTTGCCGAGCGACTGGATGCCAGTGCTTCCCGACTCTCATTCCATCTGACACACCTTGAGCACGCAGGACTGGTCGTCTCGCGTCGCGAGGGTCGTTCAATCATCTACAGCGCTGTGTACCCGGCACTCACAGCTCTGGTGGATTTTCTCAAACATGACTGTTGCCGGGGCATTGAGGACAACACTGATGCAAAATGAACTGATAGACATCCCGAGCCTGGACAAACTCACAGGCAATCATTCCGCCCACGCACCGCGCATTCTGCTGCTCTACGGTTCGCTGCGCGAAATCTCTTTCAGCCGGCTGCTGACACTGGAGGCAGAACGTATTTTGCAGACCCTGGGCGCCGACACCCGGGTCTATCACGCAAACGGTCTGCCTTTGCCCGATGATGCCGACGCGGACCATCCCAAGGTACAGGAGCTGCGCGAGCTGATGCTCTGGTCTGAAGGTCAGGTCTGGACCAGCCCCGAACGCCACGGCGCCATGACGGGTGTCATGAAATCACAGATTGACTGGATTCCCCTGGCACTGGGCGCCATTCGTCCCACTCAGGGCCGCACCCTGGCCGTGATGCAGGTCTCAGGCGGGTCCCAGAGTTTCAATACTGTTAACCAGTTACGGGTGCTGGGCCGCTGGATGCGCATGCTGACCATTCCCAACCAGTCATCAGTGGCAAAAGCCTATCAGGAATTTTCGGAGGACGGCCGCATGAAACCTTCGCCCTACTATGATCGCGTAGTGGATGTGATGGAGGAGCTGATAAAATTCACCCTGTTGACACGTGACGTTTCACCATACCTGACTGACAGGTACAGTGAGCGCAAGGAATCCGCCGTACAACTGCAGCAACGCATGTCCCTGGCCAGCGCAGTGTGAGCGCCTCGTCACAAGCAGAGCCATACCCCGGTGCGCCCCAAAAACGCTGGATTGTGTCAGCACTGGGCATCATGCAGATATTCGCCTGGGGCAGCACGTTTTATTTGCCGGCAATTCTGGCCGCACCGATTGCGGCCGACACCGGCTGGTCGCTGACGTGGATTGTCGGCTCCTTGTCCATGGGCCTGGTCGTTGCAGGCCTGGTCTCTCCGAGAGTCGGCATTGCCATAGATCGTTTTGGCGGACGCCGGCTGCTCTCACTTTCCTGCGTGCTGCTGGCCATCGGTCTGCTGTTGATCGGCAGCGCCTCGGTGCTTTGGGTATACATGGCAGGCTGGTTGATCCTTGGCATTGGCATGGGTGCCGGCCTCTATGATGCGGCCTTCGCCACACTTGGCCAGATCTACGGCCTGAAAGCGCGCTCGGCAATCACGGCACTGACCTTGTGGGGCGGATTTGCCAGCACCATCTGCTGGCCGCTGACAGCCTGGTTGCTGGAGCAGTGGGGATGGCGTACCACCTGCTTTGTTTATGCCGGCATCATGCTGTTTATCTGCCTGCCGCTATTGCGCCTGGCGTTGCCCGCCAAACAGCAACCAATTGCAAAAATCGATCTGCCTGCCCCGGCACCCTTTGTTTTCACGCAACTGGAAAACCGACAGATGCGGCTGGTGATGTTCACGCTGATCATTTCCGGCGCCATTGGAGCGCTGGTATCGGTACATCTGTTGTTGTTATTGTCCGGCCGGGGCCTGAGTACTGAAGACGCTGTCATGCTGGGCGCGCTGATCGGGCCTGCCCAGGTGGCCGGTCGCCTGCTGGAGGCGGCCAACCGGGAACGTCATCACCCGTTGTGGACATTGACCATAGCCGTCGCATTGACCGCAGCCGGCCTGATATTGCTGGCAAGTGGTGCCAGCCTGCCGGCGCTGGCGCTGATTCTGTATGGGGCCGGCAACGGGATTTTCAGTATTGCCAAAGGTGCGTTGCCATTGTTTCTGTTTGGGGTCGAGCGATATGCCCGTATCATGGGCCGGCTTGCGCGACCTTCAATGCTTGCCCAGGCTGTTGCGCCAGCACTGGTAGCCTGGTTGCTGGCCGGCAATGGTGCCCAACCGCTGGCATTATTGCTGACGGTGCTGTCAGCTCTGAATATTGTGGTGGTATTCCAGCTTTGGCGTTTGCGACTGAGCGCCGCTCATGCCAATTGACGGTCCGGGGAATCGTGCCCGGGCGACTCATTGGCAGTCGACTCTTGCGCTGCCAGTTTACGACCATGCAATTCAAAGCCGGCAATCGCACACTTGTTTTCATACATCCGTTGATCTGCGACCATCAATAACTGGTGAGCCGTCAGACCGTCCACAGGCCAGACGGCCAGCCCGATACTGACCGATACCAGATAATCACCATCAGACAGATTTATTTGACCGTCCAGCTTTTCCCGAAGACGGTGGACAAACTTTTTTTCATCCTCATCTGAACGAAGACCATGGGCGAGCACCAGGAATTCGTCACCGCCCAGACGCCCGGCAAAGTCTGCACCACGCAACGCCTGGCGCAGGCGCTCCGACAGCCCCACCAGCAATTCATCACCAATCGTATGGCCCCGGTTGTCGTTTACCGCCTTGAACCCATTGATATCAACTATGGCCAGGGCAAACGCCTGATCGCTGCGTTCACTGGCTGCCAACGCGCTGACCAGCGTCTCATCAAGACAGCGCCGATTGGGCAAGCCGGTCAATGAGTCCTCTCGCGCCAATGCCATGACCTGTTGATTGGAACGATAATAACAGGCCAGACCCAAACCATAGGTCCAGCCGATGTTGAATACGAGAATTGCAAGAAACAGGGCGCCGTTGATGGGTATAAAAACCCCTTCAGACAAATCCGTGGCGTTCAGTGCATATTGCCAGCGCGCAAAAAATCCTGTCGCCACAACGATTGCGGAAAATGCGGCCAGAGAATTGACCCATTGCTGTTTACTGTCACCAATACGCCACAGCATTATCAACGCCACCGTTGACATGCCAACCACCATCATGCCGTCATGGAACAGATAACGTGCCAGTGGCATGTCCATCACAATCCAGAGAACAAAGCCGATAACCGGTATGGATCCCAGCAGAAACCGCCAGATGACAGTCGAATTGCAGCCTCGAAACCGCAGAGAGCCCTCTATCGAAAACAGCACCCCGGCCAGGCTTAACCAGTTGGCAAAAAATGGCCCAATATTGTCGGGAAAACTGAACAGCGTAGCAACAAAGACGCTCAGGAATGCCAGCGCAAAACACAATCCGCCCAGCGTCCAGTGCAGCACGCCGGGCAGTTCCATGTTGATCCGCCAGAAGATGAACAGCACCAGTACCGACATGACAGACACGATAGCCAGTACAATCCCTAACGTGATCAGATCCAGATATCCCATGTCACGCCCCGGAAAATCCTGCAGTTTTTGGTTGTTGTTTTTCCGCCGTAGTGTCAACGTTGTCACGGAATGACTGGCGCTGCGCTATTCTACACTTTGTTCGGCAAAAAAAAACGCCTCCTGACGATTGCCATGGTTCCGAGTACAATACCCGGCGCAATGTAGGTCAACGCGACAGGGAGCAACCTGATTTGAATGAAATCGTTCTGATAAATATCACCGGCCCGGATCGCCCCGGCCTGACAGCAGCCATCACCGGCATTCTGTCGCGCTCCGATGTGAGCATCCTGGATATCGGTCAGGCAGTGATTCACGACACCCTCTCATTCGGCATTCTGGTGGAGATGGCCACAGATAGCGGGCAATCCGATGTCCTGAAAGATGTACTGTTCAAGGCCTCGGAGCTGGACCAGCAGGTAAAATTCACCCCGGTCAGTGCGGATGAATACACTCAGTGGGTCAGCGGTCAGGGCAAGGCACGACATATTGTGACGCTGCTGGCCAGACGGATAACTGCCGAACATATTGCCCGTGTCAGTTCAATTACGGCACGGCATGGGTTGAATATTGACCATATAGATCGTCTCTCGGGACGAATGGCCCAGGGATTGCCTGATAATCAGGGCAAGGGCTGTATTGAATTCTCCGTGCGCGGCGAACCGGCTGATCCCGACCAGTTGCGCGCAGAGTTCCTGGCTATCGCCCAGGAGCTCAATATTGATATTGCTTTTCAGCAGGACAGCATATTCCGGCGCAACCGGCGACTGGTCGTGTTTGACATGGATTCAACACTGATCGACGCCGAAGTCATTGACGAACTGGCCAAGGCCGCCGGCGTGGGCGAACAGGTAGCGGAGATAACCGAACGGGCAATGCGCGGTGAACTGGACTTTCAGGCCAGTTTCCGTGAACGCATGGCACTGCTTGAAGGCCTGCCGGAGTCAACGCTGGAGCAGATTGCGCAGACACTGCGTCTGACCGAGGGTGCAGAAGCGCTGATCAGTCAATTGCGGCGCCTGGGGTACAAAACGGCGATTCTGTCAGGCGGGTTTACCTATTTTGCGGAACGCCTGCAGAAAAAACTGGGGATTGATTACGTCTATGCCAATGCGCTCCCGATAGAAAACGGCTGCGTGACCGGTCAGGTCCAGGAACCCATCGTTGATGGGCAACGCAAGGCGGATCTGCTGCGCCAACTGGCACAGCGCGAAGGCATCAGCCTGGAGCAGACGATTGCCGTGGGCGATGGCGCCAATGATCTGCCGATGCTGTCGATAGCCGGACTGGGAGTGGCTTTTCGTGCCAAACCGCTGGTCAAGCAGTCCGCCAAACAGGCCATTTCCAATCTGGGCCTGGATGGCATTCTTTATCTACTGGGGTTCAGGGACAGAGACGGACTCTGAATTCGTTCATTTTTAAGGGTTTGCTGCGGAAATACACTTTACAAGTGTGCCCGTCAGGGATACCGTAAGGTTTAGACAAAAAGTGCAAAATCAGGAGATCAGTCATGAATAAGGCAACACTGCTGAGCGTGAAATCAGCCGTTGTGGGTTTGTCCGTTGCAATAGCATCCACCCTCAGTTTTGCGCAGGATTCAGAGCGCCCGGACCTGAGCGGTCTCTGGACCAATGCATCATTGACCAACCTTCAACGTCCACAGGGCGTGGACAAGCTGGTAGTTACGCCTGAGGAAGCTGCGCTGATAGTCGCCAATACGTCGGTAGCCGGCCTGCCTCTGAATGAAGTTGACGCGCCCGAGACGGTCACGCCGGGTACTGCGCCGCCCGCCGGCAGCTTTGACTTCGGACTGCGCGGTTACAACGACTTCTGGATTGATCCGGGTTCCAATCTGGCACTGGTCAAGGGAGAGTTCCGCTCTTCTTATGTCATTGATCCGCCAAACGGCCGGGTACCACGCCTGGAAACACCGAAGGTACAGGTCGCGCGCAGCTTTGGTGCCCGCTATGTCACCGGTCAGGGCAACGCCGATGGCCCTGAGGCATTGCCACTGTCAGAGCGCTGCTTTATCGGTTTTGGCAATACTGCAGGGCCCGGCATGATGGGTACACTGTACAACAGCACCTATCAGTTTGTGCAGACCGATGACTACGTGACCATCCTGGTGGAAATGAACCATGATGCCCGCATCATTCCGGTCTATGACAACGCGGCTGAGGCACGGGCCAATACACGCCCTGAGGAGCTGAACCAGTGGTTTGGTGACTCCCGCGGCTGGTACGAAGATGGCTGGCTGGTAGTTGAGACCGTCAATATCAATCCTCAGCAGATGGCCGAAAGCTCAGTGCCCATTTCGCCGACCGGCAAAATCACTGAACGTTTTATGCGCTACTCGGATACCGAAATCGTATACCAGTTTACGGTTGAGGACGACAATCTGTACAGCCAGCCCTGGACGGCCGAACTGAGCTACCATGCCACCGAAGGCCCGATGTACGAATACGCCTGCCACGAAGGCAACTATGCCATGCCCGGCATCCTGGCCGGCGCACGCCGGGCAGAGGCTGAAGCAGCTGCAAACCAGTAACACTACACAAGACGCTCTCCGGATCAGGCCGCCACTGGCCGGAGAGCATCGATCGTGCATCCCTCATAATGACGCCGTCACTTATTATTGATTTGCATATATCTGCCGATGACTACCTGAGACACTACAGGGGCCAGGTCAAACACGTCACATGTGTTGCAAGGGATGGCAGACGCATCCGTTTTGCATCCTCCGTGTTGCAACGCTTTGTCAGCCATCAGGGCATCCATGGCACGTTTGCCATCAGGATAGACGAGAACAATAAATTGTTGTCGTTTGAGCAGATTGGTTAATCCAGTGCCTGACCATGCGGCTGCCGTGCGCCATCTCAGATGGCTGTGCCACGCGCCACAATTATTGCAGTCAGCACTGACATTCAACCCGGGCGATTACCTGCCCGCAGATTTTCAGGATATCCTGCATCACTGGGATCAAAACCCCCGGTCCGGTCCGGCTGTATTGACCGACACACCACACTACCGTCTGGGGATATATTTTGAACAACTCTACGCCTGCCTGATCACCGATCTTCTGGGCTGGGAGATGCTGGCCAGAAACCTTGCCGTCCGTGCTGCCGGCAGAACCCTGGGCGAGCTGGACTTTCTGGTGCGCAACACTCAGACAGGCGCCGTTGAGCATCATGAAATTGCGGTGAAATTCTATCTGGGATATTCGCATCCGCTCACCGCCCAAACCCGCTGGTATGGACCCAATCCGGCGGACAGGCTGGATCTAAAAACAGCGCACCTGCTTAACCATCAGACGCGCCTGACTGACCGAACCGAAACCATCGCCGCATTGCAGCAGCAGGATTTGCCGCGACCCTCCGCCAAACGGATCTTTATGCCCGGTTATCTGTTCTATCCGGCAAGTCCGCCACTGGTTCCACCTTCGTATGTCCCTGCCAATCATTTGCAGGGCAAGTGGTGTCATGTCAGTCAGGTGGATGACACGCAGAGCCGCTACTGGGTTGCACTGCACAAACCGCACTGGCTGGGACCCTGGCGCCAGTCGGACACGCCAGACACAACGCAATCGTCAGTAGTGCTCAGTGACGTCAGAGAAAAACAGATACCCCGGCTTTTTGCAGAGCTTGCCTGGCAGCAGGATGCTGATGAGTGGCGGGAGGTGTCGCGAATTTTTGTGGTACCCGATCAATGGCCTCAGGACTCGTCCAGCACAACCTTTAACACCTGACCGACTCTGAGCAGATCGTCAGCAAGGCCATTCTGGTTGCGCAGGTCGTCAACACTGGTGCGATACCGGTTGGCTATGCGCCACAGGGTTTCGCCCGACTGCACCCGGTGTGTCACCTCGCGCGGTGCGCTGGCCTGCATCATGACCGGGCCGGCGTCCCGTGCAGCGCTTCGACCAGGAATCATCAGTGTCTGCCCGATATGTATGAGATCGCCGCTCAATGCATTGGCTGAGCGAATCTGTGCAACCGATGTGTCAAGACGGGAAGCAATTGCGACCAGCGTATCACCGCGACGCACTGTATATTCGCGCTGCTGCCCCATGATGCCAGCCAGGTACTGCTGATAGGGTTCGGGGAATACGGCAACATGATAATGCGGTGGCCGACGCTCGCGCGTCACATCCAGCACGTTGTTTCCTTCCAGTGAGAGCAGTGTTCGCTCCAGCCAGGCGCGGCACCGGGAATTTGAAGGGATACGCAGATCAAACGCCATGCCGGTTGGATGAACTGAATCATCCGCCGCGTTGACCGGCTGTCTGGCTATCGGCCGGGTCATGCTGGTCACGGTCAGCTTTTCCCCACAGGCATTGCGATACTGAGCGCTGAGCCTTTCGAGCAGCGTTTTCACCGCAGGGCGCAAATAGGGGTAGGACACATTATGGATAACGAAGTTTCGATTTGCCGACACCTTGACCAGTTCGCCGGCACTGCTGAGTTGGCTCACATCCCGTGAGGTGTGAGCAAACCCGTAATTATTGGCTACTGCGTGCGAGTGCTGCTGCTGCATTGAAGCGCGTGAACCGCTCAAACTCTGCGCCTGTGCCGTGTGCACAAAGGTCAGTAAGGTAGTTGCCACCAGAGCTGCTGTCAGGTTTTTCATTCCGTCTGCTCCACCGTTTATACTGTTTACACGGTTTTTATTTACACGGTCTGTGCCCGGCACGCGGTTAGTCCGGGCTACTTTTACTGCACATGCCGGGTCCAATACAAGTCACTCACGGAGTATTCTCACGTTAATTGTCCGGTTTGTCCAGCATTGACATGATTTTATTGACAAAAAATCAATAAATATAAAATCAATAAATAAAGAACCCTCCATCAATCAGAAATTTGTCGCCTGTGTGATAACTGCTTGCATCACTGGCAAGATAAACAGCAATACCACCAAAGTCATCGGGGGTTCCCCAGCGGCGCACGGGTATTCTGGGCATTATGGCAGCCGCAAACTTCTCATTCTGGTAATTCCTGTCGGTCATATCCGTGTGAATGTGACCTGGCAGTATGCTGTTGGCGGTGACGCCGTAGCGCGCATATTCCACGGCCAGCCCCTGCATGATGGATATGACAGCGCCTTTGCTGCCGGCATAGTGCTCCGCACGAGCCATGCCGCACAGCGCACCCAGCGATGAGGTACCAATGAGGCGCCCGCCCGGATCGCCCGCCTGCGCACGCTGCACCATATGCGCTGCCGCTGCGCGCAAGGTGTAAAACAGCCCATCCAGGTTGACATCCAGCACACCACGCCAGTCGTCCTTGCTCATTTCATGAAAGCGGTTGATGCCCGAGGCAACACCGGCATTGGCAATACAGGTGTCAACGCGACCAAAAAGTCGCAATGTCTCTGCAAAACATGCGGCGACCTGATCCTCATCGGCCACGTCACAGACCAGCGCCTGAATCTTTACAGATGGATTGACCGACTGCAGATCGGCGACTGCAGCAGCATTCTGTTGCTCCCGCCGCCCCCAAATACAGACGTCAGCACCTGCAGTTGCCAATGCCCGGGCAAACCCCAGACCGATCCCGGCATTGCCACCGGTGATCAACGCCACTTTACCGCTAAGATCGAAGATGTTCTTTGTCACATTGATTTCCTGCTGTCTGAATTGGCTGTAAACACTACCTTTCCACGCACTAGTTGGTCAAATTCGCCAGCCAGCGACCTCTCGTCCAAAATAAGTCTTTCAGAAACAATGTCTTAGAATTTGGCATGATCACTGCATGTTCTGCGTACAAGGAATTGAACACAGACTGTAATATTTTTACTATCGGCTGCACGTATCACCCAACCGGACCGGTCTCATCAGTCGACAACTTATCAGAGGAATAATATCGTGCATCTGCCAACGCCCCATTTTCGCCCCTTGCCGCTTTATGTAAAAGTGATCACGCTGGTGCTGATTGCGGTGTTTGTGCTGATCGGCCTGGCAGGCCTGATCCTGCCAATTATTCCTGGTGTGCTGTTCCTGTTTCTGGCCGTGTTGCTGGCCACACGTGTTTCGCGCCGTGTATCCGCCGCGGCGCACCGGCAGCCCTGGTTTCGCGAGCACCTGTACACCTGGCGGGCATCTGGTGGTCTCTCTGCCACGCACAAAATAAAATTAACCATGCTGCTGGCAGCCAAAGCCATGGTTGCCGGCGTATCCGGGGGATTCCGGATGTTTGGTCGCCTGTTCAGACGTGGCCCGGTCAGACGCGGCCCAGTCAGTCGCGAATAGCCACCACCACTGCACCCCGGTTTTCTTCCGTGAAAGCCAGCACCGTGCCCTTGCTGCGCAAATAGTACAACTCTGCCAGAATTGCATCGTGTATCAGACCGCCCCCTACAATCAGGCGCACCCGGGCGGCATGGCTTTGCTGCCATCCGCTTTCCAGTGCCGCACGGAATTTGTCCACAGCCTGCTGAACGGTCTCCCGATGATGGGCTATATCCACCGTCAGAGTTGAGCCGTCGGACAGGCTCCAGAGCGGCGCATCACACTTGATGCATGCCGGCTCCGGTTCACGATCAGCAATGCTGCCAGGCATATGAAAGTGCCGCATGCCGCAATTGAGGCACTCCCGCTGTCTGAACTGCTTTTTCAAAATCGGGAAATCTCCGCATAAGTCTGTGTCCGTTATGGTATTGAGCCGGCTCATTATGCGCAAAATGTGGTTGTGTGCAATACACATGGGTATACTCAGGCCATATTGGAAAAACGAACTGTATTGATGGAGTGACCCGCTCATGAAACGTTTGGCATTTTTATTCCTGTTACTGTTACCACTGCAGGCGCTTGCGACGCCACAAGGCTGGTCTCCGCTGCTGGAGCCTGCACAGTTGATCAACATCCTGTCCACTGAACCCGGTGTCAGGGTTGTCCAGTTGACCGGGAATTATGCAGAAACCCATATTCCCGGCTCGGTGTTCGCCCCCTACTCCCAGTTTCGCGGTCCGCAGGAAAATGCCGGCGCCCTGCCTGATCTTGGCGAACTGACAGCGATTGTGCAGCGACTGGGAATCGATGCAGAGACTCCCGTGGTGCTGGTGCATGGCGGCGCCAACGCGGTTGACATGGGCGCTGCCACCCGCGTGTACTGGACACTCAAGTCGCTGGGAGTAGAAACCCTGGCGATACTGAACGGCGGACTGGCGGCCTGGCAGGCAGCACAGTTTCCGGTCACTGCCGAAGCCTCACAGGTTGCCGCATCCGGGTTCACACCCCGCTGGAATGATCAGTACCGGGTCACCACAGAACAGATCGCGGAGCTGGTGGAAAACAAGAGTGCGCAGATTATTGATGCACGCCCGGCCGCCTATTTTACCGGCGCACAGGCCAGCGCGGCGCGCGCAGGTACTCTGCCCGGCGCCACAAACCTGAGTTTTGAAGACTGGTTTGACGGCAGCCGCATGCAACCGGCCAGCAGCCTGACACAAATGCTCAATGCTGCGGCAAAAAACGATGCCGAATTGACAGTGACATTCTGCAATACCGGTCACCTGGGTTCTATCAACTGGTTTGTAATCAGTGAGCTGAGCGGGTATGAGAACACCCGCCTGTACGCTGAGAGCATCACCGAATGGGCCATGGATCCAGCGCGCCCGATGATCAATGAAGCATCCGGCAATTAACGGAAATTTATTCAGATAAAAAGGACCGGGTACCCAGTGACCGATAAAAACACCATTCTTGGCCATCCGCGCGGGCTGGCCATACTGTTCCTGACCGAGATGTGGGAGCGCTTTTCCTATTACGGCATGCGGGCCCTGCTGATTCTTTATCTGACCCAGCATTTCCTTTTCTCGGATGAGCGCTCTACGGTACTTTACGGTGCCTACACCGCACTGGTATTTGTGATGACAATTATCGGTGGCGTGCTGGCTGACCGGTATCTGGGCTCACGAAAAGCGGTAACATTCGGAGCATTGCTGCTGGTGCTGGGGCATAGCGGCATGGCGTTTGAAGGCAACGGATCCCGCCAGATCATGTCGTTCAATGGCAGTGAATACAGGCTCACTCTGGACGGTCGTGGCGGTGATGCCAATCAGATCGTGGTTTCTGACATCGGCACTTCACGCATAAGCTTCATTGACGGCGCTCGTTTCATGCAGGTGCAGGATCCCACGGCAGTCGGATTACCCGGCCTTATCGCAGTCACCGATTACACCACTCGCATTGAAACTGAGCCGTTGTACGTCAATATTCTCTATCTGTCCCTGGCGTTGATCATAACCGGCGTTGGTTTTCTGAAAGCCAACATTTCAACCATGGTCGGCGACCTTTACGGGCTGGGCGATACCCGCAGAGATTCAGGGTTTACCATTTTTTACATGGGTATTAACCTGGGATCGTTCCTCGCATCAATTGCCTGTGGTTATCTGGGCATCATGTATGGCTGGAAATATGGCTTTGGACTGGCAGGTATCGGTATGCTGGCAGGCCTTGCCATATTCCTGCGCTATCAAAGCTGGCTGGAAGGCCGTGGCGAACCACCCGATCCGGCGCGCCTGAAAGACAGGGCAATCGGTCCCGTCAACATTGAATGGGCCTGTTACCTGACCGGGCTGGTCATTATTGCCATCTCCATGCTGCTGGTGATGAATGCCCATCTGGTGGAACAGGGCTATGTCGGGCTGCTGGGGCTGATCATACTGGCCGTCCTGATTGGGTATGCCATCTGGGGATGTGCAGGCCATGAGCGCGGCAAAATGTTTGCAGCACTGTATTTTATTCTGGCGCAAATACCGTTCTGGGCACTGTTTGAACAGGCCGGGTCTTCATTAAATCTGTTCACTGACCGCCTGGTCGATCGCACAATGCTCGGCATGACCGTGCCGGCGCCGGTGTTCCAGTCACTGAATGCCGCGTTTATTGTGATCTTCGCTCCCATACTGGCCTGGCTCTGGATAGCGCTGGCAAAGCGGCGTCTGAACCCGTCCGCCCCGGTCAAGTTTGCCATGGGCGTATTTCTGGCCGGGCTGGGTTTCCTGTCACTGGTAGCGGGTATGCAGGTCTCCGGCGAAGCCGGCATGACTGCCGTGTACTTTATTTTCCTTATTTACTGGATACACACCATTGGTGAGCTGATGGTGTCACCCGTTGGACTGTCGGCAGTCACCAAGCTGGCACCGGCACGGGCAGTAGGCATGACCATGGGCGCCTGGTTCCTCTACAGCGGCCTGTCAAATTACCTGGCAGGTCTGATAGCCGCCGGCACCGGGGCGGAAACCATCGGCGGCCAGTTGACTGACACACTGGCCGCCAAAGCGAATTACGCTGAGGTCTATTCCAGTGTAGGATACATAGCCATGGGGATTGCACTGGTGATGCTGCTGATATCCCCGCTGATTCGAAAACTTATGCACGATGCCGAGTGATGCGCAACTCTCCCGGCAGCCTTACCTTACAGGAAAACTATTGTGAAAAAACGACTCCTGGCCACAGCCATCGGCCTGTCCGCAACTCTGGGAGCCTGCTCTCAGGACGCCCCAGATTCGGCAACTACTATGGCAACCACACCTGCCACCAATACTGTCGCAGCTCCCCTGACAGGCGATCCTGCAACAATGGCAAATCCCTTTTTTACCCCCAGCAGCCTGCCCTATGGGCTGCCGCCTTTTGACCAGATTCGCCCGGAACATTTTATTCCGGCGTATGAGCGCGCCATGCGCATCAATCTGCAGGAAGTTAACACGATCACCGCCAACCCCGACTCGCCGAACTTTGACAATACCATACTGGCACTTGAACGCAGCGGGGATGATCTGCGCCGGGTATCACGGGTATTTGGCAATCTCAACGGCGCTGACACCAATCCGGAACTGCAGGCAATACAGCGCGAGATGTCTCCGCGCCTGTCAGCCCACCGTGATTCAATTTCCCTGAATGATGCACTGTTCGCCAGGCTGGATCACGTCTACCAGCAGCGTGAGGAATTGAACCTGCCGCCGGAATCTCTGCGTCTGCTGGAGCGGTACCATGACAATTTTGTCCGCTCCGGTGCACTGCTCTCTGAAGCGGACAAGACCCGGCTGCGCGAAATCAATTCCGAACTGGCGGGGCTTGGCACGCAGTTCACGCAGAACGTGCTGGCTGAAGTCAACGACTCGGCAGTGCTGGTGGAGACCGCAGACGAACTGGCAGGTTATACGCCAGCGCAGATCAATGCTGCTGCAGCAGCTGCCACTGCCCGGGGGCACGATGGCAAATATCTGATCAGCCTGCTCAACTACAGCAATCAGCCCAGCCTCAGATCTCTGAGTAATCGTAATCTGCGCGAGCGCATTCATACCGCCTCTCTGAGTCGCGGCACCCGTGGCAATGAATTTGATACGCGCGGCATTGTTGCCGACACCTTGCGCCTGCGGGCCGAACGGGCCAACCTGCTTGGTTATGACACCCATGCAGATTTTATTCTGGAAGAGCGCACTGCCGGCTCGGCAACCGCTGTCAATGAAATGCTGGCCGGGATAGTACCGGTGGCAGTGGAGAACGCCAAAGCTGAGGGCGCTGCCATTCAGCAGATGATCAATGCAACAGAAGCCGTGCCGTTTGAGCTGCAAGGCTGGGACTGGTCCTACTATGCAGAACAGGTGCGCAAGGAACGTTACGCATTCGACTCGTCAGAAGTGCGCCCGTATTTTGAACTGAACAGTGTACTGACCAATGGCGTATTTTATGCGGCAGAGAAGGTGTTTGGCCTGACTTTCCGCCTGCGCGAGGACCTCCCCTCCTATCACCCGGATGTGCAGGTATGGGAAGCATTTGATGCTGATGGTTCGCCACTGGGACTGCTGCTGACCGATTTTTACGCACGATCCAGCAAACGCGGTGGCGCATGGATGAACAGCTATGACCTGCCCAGCGCACTGACGGGTGGGCACCCGGTAATAGCAATGCATCAGAATATCTCCAAACCCCCGGCCGGAGAACCCACATTGCTGACGTTTGATGAAGTCACCACCATGTTCCACGAATTTGGTCACGTTCTTCACGGCATCATGACTGATGTGGAATATCCATTCTTTGCCGGCACCAGTGTACCACGTGATTTTGTGGAGTTTCCGTCGCAGGTCAACGAAATGTGGGCGTCATGGCCCGAAGTGCTTGCCAACTACGCACTGCATTACGAAACGGGCGAACAGATTCCCCAGGCCTTACTCGATAAAGTCCTGGCTGCAGAGCAGTTTAATCAGGGTTACAGCACCACTGAATACATTGCCTCGTCTGTTCTGGATCAGGCCCTGCATCAACTCCCTCTGGAGCAGATCCCCACGGCTGAGCAATTACTGGCATTCGAAGAGCGGGTACTGAGAGAAAATGGCCTGGACTACGGACCCGTGCCACCGCGATATCGTACGGCCTACTTCTCCCACATCATGGGCGGATACTCCGCGGGGTACTATTCCTACATATGGAGTGAAGTGCTCGATGCCGACGCCGTGGAGTGGTTCAGGGAGAATGGCGGCATGCGCCGGGAAAACGGCCAGCAGTTCCGTGATGCCTTGCTGTCACGTGGCGGCAGCCGTGAAGCCATGCAACTGTATCAGGATTTTGCTGGGCGCCAGCCGGACATCAGTCACATGTTGCGGCGCCGGGGACTGGCTGAGTAGCCGGGTACCTGGCAGTCAGCTCATCTATTGAGCCAGCTGCGCCAAACAGGAACCCCTGCACCGTCTGGCAACCCAGTGAGCGGAGGTAGTTGAACTGTGAAACATGTTCAACACCTTCCGCCACAATGTTCATTTTCAGGCCCTGCGCCATGGATATGATAGCACTGACAATGCAGGCATCCTCGGATTTGCTGTGCAATCTGTTAATAAAGCTTCTGTCAATTTTTAGAGTACTGATCGGGAATTTCTGCAGGTAACTCAGGGATGAAAAGCCTGTACCAAAATCATCAATCGCCAGACTGATGCCCGACTTCGTTAACAGATGCAATTTGTCAACAATATCACGCCGGTCATTCAGCAACAGGCCTTCGGTGATTTCCATCTGCAGACAGTCAGGCGGGAACGCGGTTATTTCCAGCATGTCCAGAATCTGCTGGACAAAGTCATCACGCTCAACCATCACCGGCGACAGATTCACGGACAGCATCAGACCGGGATGGCCATGCTCATGCAACGCCTTCACATGCAGACAGGCATCGCGTATCGTCTGCCGATCAATATCAATGATCAGTCGACTGTCCTCGGCAATCGGAATGAATTCGGCAGGCGACAATCTGCCAAACCGTGGATGATTCCAGCGAATCAGGGCCTCCACACCATAAAGCCCGGTATTTTCCGTATTGACCAGCGGTTGATAGCAGATATCAAATTCGTTGTTCTGCAGCGCTTTTCGCAGATCCTGCTCCAACGCGTGGCGCCTGGTAATGCTGCCATTCATTTCGGCATTGAACAGTATTGAGCCGTTTTTTCCGCTGTTTTTAATGCGATACATGGCAATATCGGCATTTTTAATCAATGCCTCCAGATTGTCGCCGGCTTCCGGATAAACTGCGATACCAATACTGGCACCAATATAGATCTCATGATCTGCAATCATGAAAGGTGCCTTGATCGACTCCAGAATCTTTTGTGCTACCTGAGTTGCAGCATCATCATCGGCAATGTCGGGCAGTAGCAGGGTAAACTCATCTCCTCCAAACCGCGACAGAGTGTCTCCCTTGCGAACACAGGACAGCAACCGCTGCCCGACAGCCTGCAACAGGCGGTCTCCCATGGTGTGTCCCAGTGAATCGTTGATCACCTTGAACCGGTCAAGATCGATAAACATGACTGCAAGCTTTTCCTGACTTCGCTGTGCCTGGGTGACGGCCATGCTCAAACGATCCTTGAACAGGGAGCGATTGGGTAATCGGGTCAGAATATCGTGATAGGCCTGAAAATTGATAAATTCTTCCGCCTCAATTTGCTCGGTGATATCACGCGCAGTGCCGTATATCTCGTAACGACGTCCGGTATCCTGACCCAGCCCGCTGGACTCATTGACTGTCGACATGGTCAGTTCATAGTGGCGTATACAGGACTGAGCGCTACTCCCGGAGAGCATTATATTGGTGGTCCGCTCACCTTCGCCGGGACCATGAACCAGATCCAGGAAATAGCGCGCCTTCTCCTGATCCTCTGCGTCCACAATCCCCAGAAACGGCTGGCCAATCAACGCCTGCCGCCGGTACCCTAACAATGTCTCAATCTTTTTGTTAACAAAGCTGAAGTTGCCCACAGAATCCAGCACAAAAATAATATCCGGGGAACTCTCAACCAGAAACCGATGCAGCTTCTCCGAGCGCCCGAGTTTTTTCTGCATATCCTGGTTGCTGTCTTCCAGACGCTTTTTGCGCGTGGCATTATTGATGGTTGTCAGCAATTCAGCTGCCACATACGGCTTGCGTATATAGTCATACGCACCGGTTCGCAGCGCCCGGCTGACATCGTCGATTGACGTTTCACCACTGACAACAATGGTCAATGTATTTGCATCCATATCCTGCATGTAGCGCAGTACATCATGGCCGGATACATCAGGCATTGCCAGATCCAGCAACACAACATCATACCGGGCCAGGCCCAATTGATGCAGCGCAGACCGCCCCCCAAACGCCACATCCACTTCATGGCCATGCATGGTCAGCAGACTACGCAGGCTTTCCGCCAGACGCTGATCATCATCAACGACCAGTATCCTGCTGGCATCACTGGCATCAGCGTCGGGTTTCAGAACAGCACTCATTGTTTAACGATATCCACGGGGAACAGCAATTTGAATCGGGTACCGGCATCGTCACTACTGCAAACGATCTGCGCTTTCATGGCATCCATCAGTTTTTTCACTACACTCAGACCTACGCCGGCATGCAGGTTTCCCTTGGTGCTTGGCTTGGGCTCAAACAGTTTGCCCATCATGGTATCAGATATACCGGGGCCGGAATCTTCGATACTGACAGCTGCATACGCGCGCGAATTGACCAGCACCCGTCGCTGCGTGGACACGGACAGGCGGCCCCCGTCAGGCATTGCTTCTACTGCATTCTTAATCAGGTTCGTTACCACCTGTTTCAACGCTGAACGATCCAGCGTGACCGGGCTCATCTGCGCATCACAATCCAGCTGGACGTCAATCCGGCGCGGCACACACATTGATTGCCTGAAAATACTCACCAGATCTGTGACCACCTCGTTGATATCTGTCTGCGCCATGCCAGCGGGAGTACCAGGGTGTCTGAGCCGGAGCAGGATCTGGCCTATACGGTCTATTTCCTCCTTCAGTATGGTGATTTCCCGGTCCGCATCGCTATCACTGCCAAGCTTTAAACGTAGCACGTCCAGGTAATTGTTGATAACACTGAGCGGATTGCTGACCTCATGAATGGCCTCGCGAATCCGCGTATCGTCGGCGGTTTCCTGCGGGGCTGCGAATGAACCGGCAATAATGTTCAACAGTGACTGCCAATGAACGTTTTTTCGCTGATACTGCAGCAACATGTCGCGGGTAGCAGCGGCAACCAGCACACCGCGAACATGGTTGCCGGCACCGGAGTCGCAGTTAAACGGCATCAACAGCAGCCAGGGTGAACGGCAATATCCGCACAATTGCTGATCAGCTACGCTCAGGGACGCCGGATCGGCACTGTCAGTATCAAGCGCCTGCCCGGATTGATGGACTCTTGCAACAAGGCAGTGTTTGTCGTCATCAGCGATGACAAAATCAGCCTGCTCTATAGCCGGCCTGCTTTTGGCTTCCAGCCGACCAGTCTGCGGGTTGTGCAGAAAGACCAGATATCTTTCAATGCCGAAACCCAGCATCAGAGCCGTTGACACACGATCCGCCAGATCCGGCTCCATGCCATCGTTTAGGCTGGATGCCTGCAGCGTCAAACTGATTGACTGACGTTGGTGCAGGTCACTGATCTTTTCGCCAACCTGAGCCTGCAACGAATCATGCGACTGATCGACACCCAGCGCTGAACTGACCTTATCCACGTCAGCAAGAATGCGGCTATACAGCTCAGCCACCAGCTCCTCGTTTAGCCCGAACAACTGATCAGCCCTGGAGAGCGCAGCTGATGCCAGCCCCTCCGGCGCACTCAGTTCATTGGCAAGATTGATAATCTTGACCAGGTGATGTGCCTGTGCAATATCTTCAATCCCCGCATGATGGTAGCGCACGGCATCCGCCGTAAAACTGTCCAGCTGCCAGCTGGCTATCAGTTCGGCGCCCAGATCACAGTGCGTGATACCAAATACACTTGTTTCTTCAGCCATTGTCTGGCGGGCATCAGACGCAGCAATTGCAAGAAGTTCCTCGGGACTCTCAGCCAGCAGACACAGCTGCCCGATATCCATGAGCAGACCAGCCACATAGGCTTCCATGGGGGAATGGTAGCGTGTCAGTGTCGCTATTACCTGTGCGCTTTGCGCTGCCATCAGCGAGCGCTGCCAGAACACCTGCATAAAGCGGAATTGCCGGGGACTGAACTGGTTGAAGTATTGTTTCACCGCCGCCGTCACCACCAGTGTACGCACAGTCTCAATACCCAGCGTCATCAACGCGCGTTCAATTGAATCACAGCGCCGATGGGGATTATAAAGGCTGGAGTTGGCAATACTGAGCAATCGGGCGGCGGTAGCAGCATCCTGACGAATGATATCAGCCAGATGCTGGTAGTCGGCAGTATCGTGACTGACCGCATTCAGCAGTCGCAGCAGTACCTGCGGCAAGCTCGGAAGCTGGCTGAGCGTTTCATGGGTGGGGCGTCTTTTTATTACCACCGTCATAAAGTCAACCGAGGGGAAGTGATTTCGGGTTGCGCCGAGTATACTCAAAGGAGATTCACGTTTCCACTGCTCAAGTGGCGATCAAAAGCAAAAACTGAACCAATTCAATTGCCATCCCCGATTTATCCCTTTATGCTTCCCCGCATCAATAATTCGGCATACATGGCTGTGGTGACGCAAATGCACTATCAGCCTGCGATCTGTTGCTGCCTGGATCAGAGACTGTCATGAACGCGCATTCGCACTGCACAGCCGATACCTCACCAGCCAACCTGGTTTCGCATGTTATAGCCATCACCAGTGGCAAGGGTGGTGTAGGCAAATCCAGTATTTCCGTCAATCTCGGTATTGCCTTGTCGCGCCTGGGCCGCAAGGTCTGCCTGCTGGATGCCGATACGGGCATGGCCAACATCAATATACTGCTTGGATTGACCCCTGCAAGCAGCCTTGAGCACGTACTGCTTGCGCACAAACCTGTAGAAAGTGTCATGCTTGATGCCCCGTATGGCCTAAAAGTAATCCCTGGCGCCAGCGGCATTATGGAATGCTCCGATCTTAAGCCACGCCAGCAAATGCACCTGACCCGCGAACTGGCCCGTATCGAGCGGGATTTTGATTATTTACTGATCGATACGGCCGCCGGCATCAGTGACACCAATCTGAACTTCATCCAGTCGGCGCAGCAGACCATCGTCGTCATCACCGGTGAACCAACCTCGTTGACAGATGCTTTTTCCATGATCAAAGTGCTCCGGTTGCGCGGTAAACGGAAAAATTATCACGTCATTGTCAATATGTGCACCAGCACCAAACAGGCACGTGAGGTATTCCTACGCTTTGCCGGCGCCGTCGAAAAATATATCGGCGTCAAGGTGGACTACCTCGGCTATATTTTGCAGGACGAAAGTTTGCGGGCGGCGGTTACCATGCAATCCCCAGTTACCCTGTTTCCGCAAAGCGACCCTTCCTGTCGAAATTTTTTCCGCCTGAGTGAAGCACTGGAAGCACGATTGAGTGAGATGCAGGCCTTGCCGTCATTCAGCCGCCACTGGTACAGACTGGCAAAACAACAACTGCTAACCAAAAAAACTGAATCTCCGGAACACGGCTCCTCCGCTGCTGCGGACTTCTGCGATACGCTGGTGAGAAAGATTGAGCAGGGTGAGCTCTCTGTTGCGGACATGGAAAAGATTCAGGCTGCGCTGCATCGGGCTCTTAGCGTCCAGACCCGGACCACCGAACACCTGCCGAATCAAACCGGCAGCCAGTCGCAAGGCCTGACCGCAGGTCAGAGCGTCTCGCAGGCAGAGCAGCCGCGCTATGATGAGGTCCGGTTTGGATCACAGCAAAAGCTGCTGCAGCAATTACGCGCCAACCGTGACAAGCCGCTGATTCATTTTCTGAAATAAGTCTCTGCACTAATACGCGATAGACGAATACAATGACTGCAACTCTACAATCACAACCCCTTACCGAACCACCTGCGGAAATACGACCATGCGACTGATACTCCCTGTTTTTTCCATCATTTCCATCCTGCTCACTACCGCAGCACACACACAGCCGGCCGACATTGAGGATTTCTTCGAGCAGTTCACGGCTGACTGGGTACGTGCCAACCCCAACCAGGCCATCAGTACCAGTTTTTTTACCGGTGAGGAGCAGCAGTTACTGTCGCAGCAGTTAACACCCCTGACGCCAGAATACCGGGCTGAACGCATTTCCCGTGCGCGTGAAGGGCTGGCAATACTGGATACGTTTGATCCGGACTCCCTCACGCAGACCCAGCGGATATCGGCTGAAGCCATGCGCTGGCAACTGCAGATGCTGGTGGAGGGCGAACCCTTCAATGATTTTGATTTCCCGCTGCAGCAGATGTCAGGTGCCAACGTTGGACTGGTCAATCAGCTGACGGTTGTGCACCCGTTACGCTCGGTCAGTGATGCACAGAACTACATTGCGCGCTTGCAACAGATGGATGACCGCATGAACGAGGCTGTTGCCGAAGCACGCCGGATAGCCGAACTGGGCGCAGTACCACCTGCATTTATCCTGCGTGCAACACTGAACCAGCTGGAGAGGTTTATCGCCGGCTCCCCTGAGGAAAATCCGCTGACAACCACACTGTTTCAGAAAACCGAAAATGTGTCCGGACTCAGCACAGCCCGGCGCCAGCAACTGGCACAACAGGCCGCCGAAATTGTTGAAAACGAGGTATATCCTGCCTGGCAACGAGCCATCAGCGTGCTGCAGGCGCAGCTGATACGGGCCACTGATGACGCGGGATTATGGCGCTTCCCCAATGGTGAAGAAATCTACGCCTATCACCTGAAACGCTTTACCACCACCAACCTGACCGCTGACCAGATACACGAGATTGGTTTGCGGGAGGTTGCGGCCATCGAATCACAAATGGACGTTCTCCTGCGCCAGATTGGTTACACCGAAGGTACTGTCAGGGAGCGGGTGGAAGCACTGAAAGAAGCCATGGCGTACCCGGTAAACGATGAAGGTCGCGCCGCCATCATGGCTGACATAGACACCTACATGCGTGATGCAGAACGTCGCCTGGTGGATCTGTTTGACAACCGTCCCCGCTCTCCCGTCATTGCCCAGCCATATCCAGAATTCCGTTGGGATAACGCCGCAGCATCATACACAGCGCCACCGCTGGATGGATCACGCCCCGGCGTCTTTCAGATGCCGCTGCGCCCCAACCGTCTGACCGGCTTCGCGCTGCGGACACTGGTGTATCACGAGACTGTGCCCGGTCACCACTATCAGATTGCCTTGTCGGGCGAAGATCCTGATCTGCCGCGCTTCATGCAGATCCGGGCGTTCGGCGGCAGCTCCGCCAGCAGCGAAGGCTGGGCGCTTTATGCCGAGCAACTGGCAGTGGAAGACGGCTGGTATGAGGGCGATGTGGAAGGTCTGATCGGCCAGCTGGATGCCGCATTGTTCCGGGCACGCCGACTGGTAGTGGATACCGGATTGCATGCCATGGGCTGGACGCGCCAGCAGGCAATTGATTTTGGCATCGAAGCCAGTGAAATCGAACGCTATGTGGTCATGCCCGGCCAGGCCTGCTCCTACATGATCGGCAAACTGCGGATTCTGGAGCTGCGCGAGAAAGCGCGCATAGCGCTGGGTGACCGGTTCTCCATCACTGATTACCATAACGTGGTACTTGGCCTGGGTGTTGTACCACTGACAATTCTGGAAGATGCAGTCGATCGATATATAGCCGAGGTCAGTTCACGCTCATGAATCGCGCAACATATGTGTCAATATTACTTGTTTGCCTGGGCCTGCTGGTGTCCTGTGCATCCCCGGTAACGCCGGAGCGGTCGCTTGCGGCCGAGACTGTGCTGGACGCCACCGGCTTTACTGGCACCATGCTTATATACAGCCTGAACGATGATCGCTATATCGCTGCGCACCCGCAGCTGATTGATACACCCGTTCTGCCGGCCTCCACGTTCAAGATTTTCAGTTCTCTGGTTGCGCTGCAAAATGGCGTTGTTTCAGCGGCAGATGAAATCATTCCCTGGGATGGTATCGTCCGGGGGCGGCAGGAAACCAATCAGGATCTGACGCTGCGCGATGCCTTCCAGCTCTCCGCAGTCCCACATTTTCAGTCGCTGGTGCTGGACGTCGGTGAACAGAGCATGCAGCAGATGATTGATGCTGCGGCTTACGGCAATCGTAATATCGGCGGCAACCCTGACACTTTCTGGCTGGAAGGTGATCTGAGAATCACCCCGCGCCAGCAAATTGAACTGATGACCCGACTGTATCGGGAGCAATTACCGTTTGACCGCCAGGCAATGCAAACCGTCAAAGACATCATGTTGCTGGAAGAAACCGCTGACTATCGCCTGCGTGCCAAAACCGGTCTTGCGGTCAGCCCGAACCAGGAAAACACTGGCTGGTGGGTGGGCTGGGTAGAGCGGGACCAGGATGTATACTTTTTTGCCACTCTCTTACTGGCCACAGCACCTGATGCTTCCTTTATTCCAGCCAGAATATCGGTAACCCGTCACGTTCTCCGCAATCTGGGTTATCTGCCCTGACCGTGCAGGTAGCATTCGGCAAATTAGAGGTTAACAAGCCACTACCCCTTCGACTACAATCCGTCGCCGGCGTGATCTGACTGATCACTCTGCAGATCGCGCCGCAACACGTTATTCAAACAAACAGGGAAGTTCCGGGGGGGATTCCAATGAATCTGGCTGGCTTGACGATCATCGTCTATCTGGCGCTCGTCGCAATGGTGAGTGTCTATCTAACCAATCGCAATAAAAACTCTGATGACTGGGCCATTGGCGGCGGCGGCATGGGTCTGTGGCTGATCGCCGCCGGTATTGCCGGCACACGCATCGGCGGCGCGGGAACCTACGGTGTGGCCGGTGACACCATGAATACCGGTGTCTGGAACATGTGGTACGGAGTCAACTCCTTTCTGGCACTGGCGCTGGTGGGCGTATTTTTTGCCATTCCCTACCGTCGTCTGCGTTTGACTACCATCAGCGAGCTTTTCGTAAAACGCCATGGCAGCTCTCGCAATGGCTGGCTGACCAGCCTGTGCGTACAGACGGAATACCTGATTATCAACATTCTCGAGCCTCTGTTGATTGGTATCATCATCAGCGCGGTATTCGGTATCAATCGTGAACTGGCCATTATGCTGGGCGCGCTCATAATCATCATGTCTACCACGTTTTCGGGACTGCGCGGCGCGTCAGCAACCAACGTGATTCACGTGGTGGTGGTAACCCTGGGACTGCTGGCAGTTGCCATCATTGCCGGCGCCGAGCTGGGTGGCATTAGCGGCATCAAGGAAAAAGTCGATATTGCGTTGGCAGGCTCGGATATCGAACCGGCCAGCTGGTGGAGTTTTATTGGCCTGGGCTGGTTCCCGATCATCGCCATGTTTTTCTCGGCGGTTATCCATACACCCGCCGCATCCGTCTACGTGAACTACTCCAGTTCCGCCAAAACCGAAAATCTGCTTTTGCCGGCGTTCCTGATAGCCGGATTACTGGCAGCGATCATGCCGGTGCTGGCGTCCATCATCGGTATTGAAGCGGTAGCCAAATACGGTACTGACAGCGGCATCAGCAGCTACGCAACCATCACGCGCATTGCCACCGACACCGGCCCCATCATTGGTGGCGTGGCAATTGCTGCGGTGCTGGCAGCGCTAATCTCCTCCGGCGGACCGATATTGCTGTCCAGCGCCACCCTGTTTGTCAACGACTGGATACCCGGGTCAAAGCACTATGAGCCGAAACGCAAGCTCAAGGCCTACCGACTGACCAGCGTACTCTACGGCCTGTTTGCTGGTGCACTGGCCTGCGTACTGCCAATCAGCTCTGTACTGGAACTCCTGCTGTTGGGTTTTGCCATGGTGGTGCCACCGGCACTGGCGATCGGCTTTATTTTCTACTGGAAAAAAACCACCGAACAGGGCGTGTTCTGGGGCATTGCCAGTGGTTATGGGCTGGGTGTGCTGGCGTGGGCGGTCAATACGTTCTTTCTGCACCTGGAAAATGATGTGGCGGCATATTTCACGACGCTGGTACCGCTGGTGGTGATCCCCGTTGTGTCGTTGCTGACGCAGACAGAGGGCAATCAGGGCGAGCATAGTGAGGATTTTTATCGGCAGATGAGAACGCCTTTGTCGTGAGTTTTTGGGAGGACGCCCGGGGCGGGGTAGGTTGGGTGAGCCCGGCCACTTCAGGCAAAGGTTTTCCCGGCGCTGCGGAACTCGCCTGCGCCGCTGCGCGGCTTCGGCTCAGACAGTCCTCGGGGTGGGGCCGGACGCCCGGGGCGGGGCAGGTTGGGTGAGCCCGGCCACTTCAGGCAAAGGTTTTCCCGGCGCTGCGGAACTC
>CAXBER010000021.1:0-23174 GCA_963974875.1 uncultured Pseudohongiella sp.
GCGAGGATTGTCCGAACTCCGAGCGGCGCAGCCGCGAGGGTGAGTTCCGCAGCGCCGGGCTTTCAACCAAAGGTTGCTGCCGGTCCGGGACGCCACCACCCATCCGCTGCCTGCACCTCGCCCACTCTCTGTTGCCGCCGCCGTGAGGCCTGGGATTGAGTTGTGACATTGGACCAGTCAGGCCACGTAATCGCCTTCAGCCGATTGCCCGAACCAGCGCGAGGACTGCCTGAGTCCGGGCCTGCCCGGGCGAGTTCCGCAGCGCCGGGCAACCGGCGGAAGGCGGTGGCCGGTCCAGTGCCACAACTCAATCCCAGGCCTCACGGCGGCGGCAAACACACCTCAACCTACTTTTCGACCACCCACCGCCCATTCACATAAAACGCCTTCCACCCGGTCGCCTTCTTGTCCACCTCCGTCAGCAGATAATGCTCCTTCGCCTTCCGGCTGAACCGGATAATCGTCGGGTTACCATCATCATCGGCAAGCGGCGCATCAAACAGATAGTGATACTTGCTGTCGATCTCTTTCTTGTGGGGCGCAATCTCCGCCAGGAGCGGCGCACGTGTTTCCCGGTTCTTGGGAAACTTGCTGGCCGCCAGGAACAGACCCGCTGCACCGTCGCGGAGCACATAATGATCATCCACCTTGTCACAAGCCAGCTCTGGCATGGGCACCGGATCCATTTTCGGTGGTGCAGCCTCGCCACTGCGTAACAGTTTGCGGGTGTTCTTGCATTCACTATTGGTGCAACCAAAATACTTTCCGAACCGACCGGTTTTTAACTGCATGTCGGACGAGCATTTGTCGCACTGAATAATCGGACCGTCATATCCCTTGATCTTGAAACTGCCGGTCTCCACTTCAAAACCCGGGCAGTCCGGGTTGTTACCGCACACATGCAGCTTGCGGGTGCTGTCGATCAGGTAACTGTCCATCGCGGTATTGCAGAGCTTGCAACGGTGGCGCTCACGCAGCCTGCGGTTTTCCAGTGCCTCGGCTTCCTCGGCACTGTCGGTGTTGATAGCCTCTTCGCCCGGGGTCAGGTTTATGGTTGTCTTGCAACGCTCCTTCGGCGGTAACGCATAACCGGAACAGCCCAGAAAGACGCCCGTTGATGCGGTGCGAATCTGCATGGGCCGACCGCAGTCAGGACAAGGGATATCAGTCTCCGTCGGATTGTTGGCGCGCATGCCGTGCTCATCTGCAGCGGATGCGATTGCAAGCTGTCCCGAAAAATCCTTGTAGAAATCATCCAGCAGGTGTTTCCAGTCCTTGCTGCCCGTAGCCACTTCATCAAGTGAGCTTTCCATTTTGGCCGTAAAGTCGTAGTCCATCAGGTCAGTGAAACTTTCATGCAGTCGTTCGGCAACAATATCACCCATTTTCTGCGCATAGAAACGTCGGCTTTCCACCTTCACGTACCCGCGTTCCTGAATGGTTGATATAATTGCGGCATAGGTTGACGGGCGGCCTATACCGCGCTTCTCAAGCTCCTTTACCAGACTTGCTTCAGTATATCGGGCAGGCGGTTTGGTGAAATGCTGTTTTGGTTCCAGGGCCTTCAGCTCAAGTTTTTCGCCTTTGCTGACATCAGGCAGTATCACGTCTTCTTCTTTGGTTGGCAGTACCTTAAGGTAACCGTCAAACTGCATGATGCGACCTTTGGTGCGCAATTCAAACTCACCGGCATTGACAGTTATCTGACTGCTCAGATAACGCGCCGGCGGCATCTGGCAGGCGACAAAGTGTGCCCAGACCAGTGCGTAGAGTCGTTCCGCATCACGCTCCATGCCGGAGAGTTGTGTAGGAGATGTGTTGACATCAGTCGGGCGGATCGCCTCGTGCGCTTCCTGCGCACCTTCCCGCGCGCTGTACTGCACGGGTTTTTCCGGCAGATACTGTTTGCCAAACTGCTGCTCAATGTAGTCGCGGCACATGGTCAGCGCATCACTGCCCAGGTGCGTTGAGTCGGTACGCATATAGGTGATATAACCCGCTTCGTAAAGGCGCTGGGCGAGCATCATGGTCTTTTTCACGCCAAAACCCAGGCGCGTGCTGGCAGCCTGCTGCAAGGTCGAAGTTATCAGCGGCGGCTTCGGTTTTGAACTGGTCGGTTTATCCTCACGACCACTGACCACATAACTTGCCTTGTTCAGGGCGGCTTCAGCCCTGGCCGAATGTTCGGCATCGCCGGGACGGTAGTTTTCGCCGGCCTGTTTCATGACCTGCAGGCGCAAGGCCTGTTGATGTGTAGTCAGAGTGTCAGCAAACATTTCCCAGTATTCTTCGGGCAGAAAGCGGCGAATCTCGCGTTCGCGCTCAACAATCAGACGCACCGCAACTGATTGCACGCGGCCCGCAGAAAGTCCGCGGGCAACCTTTGCCCACAACAGCGGAGACACCATAAACCCGACAACGCGATCGAGAAACCGGCGCGCCTGCTGGGCCTCGACATAACGCATGTCCAGATCGCCCGGATGCGAGAATGCTTCGTTGATAGCCTTTTTGGTAATCTCATTAAACACCACACGACGGTAACGACTTTCATCGCCGCCAATGGCTTCTTTCAGGTGCCAGGCGATGGCCTCCCCTTCGCGATCCAAGTCGGTTGCGAGATAGATGGTGTCAGCATCTTTCGCCAGCTTCTTCAGCTCGGCGACCACTTTTTCCTTGCCGGGCAAAATTTCGTAACGCGCTTTCCAGCCGTGTTCGGGATCCACCCCCATGCGCGCAATCAGTTGCTCACGGGCTTTTTTCTGCTTGTGCACAACCTTTTTCTCAGGGCTAAGCTTGCGGGTTTTGGCTGCCTCTTTGGCACGTTCGGTCGCATCAGAGGTAGACCCACCACCGGAAACCGGCAGATCGCGGATATGACCAACACTGGATTTCACCACGAACTCTTTGCCGAGGTATTTGTTAATTGTTTTCGCCTTGGCGGGAGACTCGACGATGACTAGAGATTTGCTCATTAAGCTGTTTGTTTCCTGAAGAAAGGTAACCGGAGACGGAATATATAAAGATTCGGTCGCTGAGGGTCAAGCTTTAACGTGAATTCATTAAAGCCTGACTTCGTGAGTCCAGTGATATTTGTCGGCAATTTCACCGCGCTGGATGCTGACCAGCAGCTCGTACAGTTTCTGCATGACCGGCCCCGCCTGTTCGCCGTTGCCATAAAAACTGTGCCACTGACCATCCACCAGAATACGACCCACCGGGGAGATGACCGCTGCCGTCCCGCAGGCAGCCACTTCTTCAAACTCGCTGATTTCCTTGCGCAACTCTATTGCCCGCTGCTCGGTTTTCAGACCCAGCTCCTGCTCCGCCAGTGTCATCACTGAACGGCGGGTCACACTGGGCAGTACTGCATTGGAACCTGGTGTCACAAATCGCCCGCCCGTCATTGAGACAACAATATTGGCTGAACCGGCCTCATCGATAAAGCGGCGTTCACGCGCGTCCAGGAACAGTGCCTCATTGGCACCCAGTTCCTGCGCCAGGCGGGTTGCCAGCAAACCACCGGCGTAATTGGCACCGATCTTGAAGTTACCGGTGCCTGCCGGTGCAGCGCGATCCAGATCGGATACTGCCAGTGAAATCGCCGCCAGTCCGGCGCTTTTGTAATAGGGTCCAACCGGCGAAACAAACACCCTGAACTCAAATTCTCTGGCGGTTTTTAATCCCAGATTTTCACCTACGCCTATCAGCATCGGACGAATGTACAACGCAGCACCGGAACCATGCGGCGGGATCCACGCATAATTGGCACGCACGGCCTGCTCTACACCCCGGATAAACAGCTCTTCAGGCACTTCCGGCATCAGCAGCCGGCCGGCAGCCTGACGCATACGCTCGGCGTTCAGTTCGGGCCGGAACAGCAGCACACGACCATCTGGCGCCGTCTGGGCCTTCAGGCCTTCAAAACACTGCTGGGCATAATGCAACGCTGGCGCACCTTCGTGCACGCTGATCATGTTATTGGTAATCAGCTCCCCTTCTGACCAGGTGCCGTTCCTGTGCAGTGCACGAAAACGATATTCGGTGGCCTGATACTGAAAACCCAGCTCGGCCCAGTTCAGTGCTTTTTTCTGTTGTTTCTGTTCCTGCGTCATGATGTTGCGATCCATTTATTTCTGAAATGTAAAACGTGATGGCCATGCATTATCCTTGATAGCACATAAATCTACCACACCCTGCTATAATCGCGCGCCATGAATCCAGCTCTGATAGACATTGGCGCCAATCTGGGCCACGAATCCTTTGCCCACGACCTGTCCGACGTGCTGGCACGTGCCACTGAAGCCGGCATTGTGCACTATCTGGTGACCGGCACCACGCTGAGTGCTTCGGAACACGCCCTGGCGCTTTGCCGTACACACCCGCACATGTCCGCCACGGCCGGTATTCACCCGCATGAGGCACAACATGCAGATACTGATGTATTAAAAGGTATACGCGCGCTGCTGGACAACCCTCTGGTACGTGCGGTCGGAGAAACCGGACTGGATTTTAACCGGGATTTCTCCCCGCGACCGGCTCAGGAAAAGGTGTTTGCTGAACATCTGGCCATGGCAGTCGAAACCGGTAAACCGGTATTTTTGCATCAGCGCGATGCGCATACACGTTTTCTGCCCATACTGCGGGAATACCGTGACCAGCTCAGCGGCGGCGTGGTGCACTGCTTTACCGATGAGCGGCAGGCCATGTACGACTATCTGGACCTGGACATGCACATTGGTATTACCGGCTGGATTTGTGATGAGCGCCGCGGACACCATCTGCACGAATTTGTCAGCGACATCCCTGCCCACCGCATGTTGCTTGAGACCGACGCCCCCTACCTGCTGCCGCGCAGCCTGCGCCCCAAACCCAAAACCCGGCGTAATGAACCAGCCTGGCTGACCGAGGTACTGCGGGTAGTCGCCGAACATTGTCAAAGACCAGCAGCGCAGGTCGCCGCGGACACCACTGCGAATGCCATCCGGCTGTTCGGGTTGCCTGTTACAGACTGTTCTGCAGGTAACTGATAAGCGCGGCCTCATCAAACGGCCAGCCCAGATCGTCGGCGGCGCCGGCAACCTGAATGACCGGAATGCGCACACCAAAACGCTCCACCAGCGCGGCATCTTCAGCAATATCAACAGCATGCCAGCTCAGCTGATTCAGGTCTGCCACCACCCTCAGCAGCTGCTCCGCCTGCTCGCAAAGATGGCATCCGGCCGTTGTGTACAGAATAATTTCCGCCACCTGTTATCCCCTCTCAGCCGTATTCTGCGCAGCCGCCAGGCCTTCAACAATCTGGCGCACCAGCGCCGGTCCCTGATAAATGAAGCCACTGTAGATCTGCAGCAGACTGGCGCCAGCAGCCAGCTTCTCCTGCGCGTCGGCCAGCGAGCTGATACCACCCACGCCAATGATCGGGATTCTGTTATCCAGCGCCTTGCTCAGACCGGCGATGATCCGGGTCGATTTTGCCCGCAGCGGGACACCGCTGAGACCACCGGCCTCAGCATGTCGGGGATCGGCCTCGACTCCCTCGCGCGACAGAGTAGTGTTGGTCGCTGTCACACCATCAACCTCAAATTCCAGCAGGGATTCTGCGATCAGGCCCAGCTCCTCATCACTCAGATCGGGTGCAATCTTGATGACCAGCGGCACATGTCGTCCGTCTGCCACCTGTTGTGCGCGGGTTTCGCGGCGCAGCGCATCCAGCAGACGGCGCAACTCATCACCGTATTGCAGGGTGCGCAAACCCGGCGTATTGGGTGAGGACAGATTGACCACAATATAACTGGCCAGCGGCCAGGCTTTGCGCAGGCCAATCAGATAGTCATCTGCCGCCTGTTCCACCGGCGTGTCGGCATTTTTGCCGATATTGATACCCAGCACACCCTTAAAGCGGCTTTGCTGAATGCGGTGCAGCGCATGATCAATGCCCAGATTGTTAAAGCCCATGCGATTGATGATGGCCTGCTGCGCGGGCAGCCGAAACAGACGTGGCAGGGCGTTGCCCGGTTGCGGACGCGGGGTCACCGTACCTATTTCAATAAAACCGAATCCCAGTGCTGCCAGCCCGTCTATATGATCGGCATTTTTATCCAGCCCGGCTGCCAGCCCGAGTGCGTTGGGAAAATCCAGCCCCATGACGGACACCGGCGCTGCCCGACTGTCTCTGGCACCGCCTGCTCTGGCACCGCCCAGCAAACCACTGATGTGCAGTGTGCGCGCCAGATCCAGCGACCCCAACGCCACCGCATGCGATGTTTCTTCAGGCAGGGCAAATAGTGCGGCGCGTAACAGCTTGTACATAATCACTCTCCGGGTTGTTCCCTGTGCGGGCATCCACAACAGCTTCAAATCATGGGCTTGAGCTGTAAAACGGGGGCATTATAAAACACTTATCCATCATGAGCTGTATCAACACTGGCACATTCTGCGACAATCTCACGCAATCAGCCGCTAGACATAGCCACTAAATTGGTTACAATCGCTGACTTCCGCCAAACAGACCAACGAACTAACAGACCCACGAATTACAGGGAAAATTATGAGTCACCACAATACAATAACAGCACTTAAAACCTGGTTAACGCAGCAGATCATCGGCCAGGAGCGGCTTGTAGACCGCCTGCTGATAGCACTGCTGGCTGATGGCCACCTGCTGGTTGAGGGTGCTCCCGGTCTGGCAAAAACCAAGGCGATCAAAGATCTGTCGCGCGCCATTGAAGGTGATTTCCACCGCATCCAGTTCACCCCTGACCTGTTGCCCAGTGACATTACCGGTACTGAGATCTATCGACCGGAAGATGGCTCATTCCGATTTCAGCCCGGCCCGATTTTCCACAACCTGGTACTGGCCGACGAAATAAACCGGGCGCCGGCCAAAGTGCAGTCCGCATTGCTGGAAGCGATGGCCGAACATCAGGTATCCGTGGGTCGTGAATCATTCCAGTTACCACCGTTGTTCCTGGTCATGGCAACCCAGAACCCGATTGAGCAGGAAGGCACCTATCCGTTGCCCGAAGCCCAGCTCGACCGCTTTCTGATGCATGTCTCCATCGGCTATCCGACGGCCGAGGCAGAACGCAGTATCCTGCAACTGGTGCGCGATGAAGCACGCAATGTCGCACCAACCGTGCCCGCCGTGGTCAGTCAGGATGACCTGTTTGCCGCACGTCAGGAAATTCTGGCCATGCACATGGCACCTGCCGTTGAGGAGTACATCATCCAGCTGATCATGGCCACCCGCAATCCGGAAGTCTATGGTGAAGATCTGGCAAGCTGGATTGATTTTGGCGCCAGCCCGCGTGGCACCATCTCTCTGGATCGTTGTGCCCGCGCGCACGCCTGGATTCAGGGTAAGGACTTTGTCAGCCCGGATGATGTCCAGGCCGTGCTGTTTGACGTATTGCGTCACCGCGTACTGTTGAGCTTTGAAGCAGAAGCCAGCGGCGTGACCCCGGACAAGGTGCTGGCCACCATTCTGGAGCGGGTCCCGTCAGCCTGAGCCCTGTCAGACTGCAGCGGGAGACCCCATGAGCCAGCCAACACGCATTCTGCCCCACCAGGAGCTGTACCAGACCCGCGGTGCTGTTATCAGCCTGCAGGATCTGCTGCGTCAGCGTTATGCGGCGCGGAGCATCGAATATGCCACACACAAACGCTCGGTAGCGGGCATTTCCGGCCTGCACATGTCAAAAATGCGTGGCCGAGGTATCGATTTTGAAGAATTCCGACCGTATCAGGCCGGTGACGATATACGAACCATCGACTGGCGCGTGACAGCACGTATCGGCAAACCGTTCACCAAGGTATTCCGCGAGGAGCGCGAGCGACCGGTACTGATTGCCATCGACCAGTCCAGTTCCATGTTCTTTGGCAGCCAGACCGCGTTCAAATCCGTTGTGGCAGCTCAGGCGGCAGCGGTTTTCTGTTGGCTGGCCATAGATAATGGTGATCGTGTTGGCGGACTGGTTTATGGCGACCGGGAACACAGCCTGGTACGCCCGAAACGCAGCCGTCGATCCGCATTGCATCTGCTGAATCAGCTGCAACTTGCCAATGCACAGCTGGCTGTTGATGCCGCCGAACGGGCCCAGAATGATGATCCGGAGGCCGGCAGCCTGGCTACCGCGCTGGGACGTATCCGGCGCATCACCAAACCCGGCAGCACGTTATATATCATCAGTGATTTCACCAGCATTGACGCCGCCGGGTTTCAGTATCTGGCACAGATTTCCCAGCATAATAATGTTGTGTGCTGCTTTGTCCACGACCCGCTGGAAGAGAATTTGCCCCTGCCCGGTTACTACAGTATTACTGATGGCCGTGATAAAGGAACGCTGAATACCTTCAGCAGCAAGGCCCGGGACAATTACCAAAGCATCTTTCAGCACCGGCTGGATTCATTGCAGAGTGAATTGAACAAGTTACAGATTCCGCTGCTTACCCTGAGAACCGATCAACCTGTTGTAGAACGGATACACCAATGGACATCGCAGACGCTCTGAGCGAATTGGCAGATATACATATGCCGCAGCAGGTAGGCTGGTGGCCGCTGGCCTTTGGCTGGTGGATACTGATTGCACTGCTGCTGGCCCTGGCCGGATACGGGCTGTGGCGTCTGTTCAAACGTATGCAGCTGCAACGTCGCCTGAACAATGCCATCGCAGAACTGGACAAGTGCCAGGTGCAGCTGGCCGGCCACACTGACGACATGCAGCAGCGTCTGGTCTACGTAAACAACGTCAACAGTGTGTTGCGGCGGGTCGCGCTGGCGCATTTTCCGCACACCGAAGTTGCCGGTCTCAGCGGGCGGGCCTGGGTAGACTTTCTACGCAGCCAGGGTAACCCGCAGGAGATCACCACTGAACTGGGCGACGCATTGTCACAAGGGCGTTTTGCACCCAGTTGTGATGTCGACACCGACGCCCTGCACAACATGGCCCGGCATTGGATTAAAAACCTTTATATGACTAGAATTGACAATAAAACGAATTCACCAGGCACGGCGACCGAACATCATGCTTGAATTTTCCTGGCCCTGGGTATTTCTGGCCCTGCCCCTGCCTCTTGCGATCTACTGGCTGGTGCCTCGCGCACCCAGACAGGACGCCGCCTTGCGCGTACCGTTCTACCGCCAGCTGGTGCAATTGCACACGGATGCTTCACACAACTACACCAAAAATCTGCTTACGCTTATAGCCTGCTCACTGATCTGGATTCTTGTGGTCATTGCCGGCAGCCGGCCGCAATGGGTGGGTGAGCCCATACAGATTCCTACCACGGGCCGGGACATGATGCTGACGCTGGATATGTCAGGCAGCATGGAAGCACGGGATATGTTTCTCAACAACACCCAGCTGTCGCGTTTTCAGGTAATGAAAGCGGTAATCAGTGATTTTGTTGAAAAACGCACCGGCGACCGACTGGGCCTGACGCTGTTTGCAGCACACGCCTATATGCTGACACCCATGACCTACGACCTGAATACTGTCGCCACCATGGTTGCCGAGCTGGAAATCGGCATGATCGACGAATCCGCCACCGCTATCGGTGATGCCATTGGTCTGAGCATCAAGAATCTGCGACAGCAGCCGGAAAACAACCGCATCCTGATTCTGCTGACTGACGGCATCAACAATGCGGGGGAGCTTACACCCTTGCAGGCAGCGCAACTGGCCCGCACCGAAGGCATCAAAATGCATATCGTGGGCATCGCCTCCGATCAGTTTGGCCAGCGCTCCATGTTCGGTAACCGGCCCGGCGGCCTGGTGTCGGAAATTGATGACGAGGCCATGCAGGAAGCAGCCGGTCTGACCGGCGGACTTTACTTTCGTGCCCGGACACTGGAAGACATGATAGAAATATATGACGAGCTGGATCAGATGGAACCGATTGAGCAGGACGAGCAGACCTATCGACCGGTAACCCAGCTGTTTCACTGGCCACTGGGCGCGGCACTGCTGCTGAGTTTTCTGCTGGCATTGAGTGCCATGCCGGCGGCAGCCAGGGCCCGTGCCGGGGAGACTGCATGAACGAGTCACTGACATTTGCCCAGGCACTGAGTGAATTTCATTTCATCAGACCGCTGTGGTTACTGGCACTGGTGCCGGCCTTCTTCTTCTTTCGCCGCCTGTGGATACTGGATGCGCGCGGCTCGGCCTGGCAAAAAGTGGTCGACCCCAATCTGCTGCCATTTCTGCTGAGCAAAACTAAACACAAGTCACAGCGCTTGCCGCTGTATCTGCTGCTGGCGGTCTGGTCGCTTTGCATCATCGCCCTGGCGGGCCCGACCTGGTCCAAGGAGACCCAGCCCGTGCAGCAGCGCCAGGACTCACTGGTCATTGTGCTGGACCTGAGCCTGGGCATGTTTGCCACTGATTTTGAACCCAACCGGATTACCATTGCCCGCCGCAAGATTCTGGATACCCTGGACATGCGCCGTGAGGGGCAGACCGCGCTGATTGTATACGCCGGCGAGGCCCACATGGTCACCCCGCTGACTGATGACAGCGTCAGCATTCGCAATATGGTGCCGGCACTGAATCCGAACATCATGCCCGTTATTGGCAACAATCCGGCCGAAGCCATCGCCATGGCCAGCGCACTTATGGATGAGGCGGCCTCAGTCAACGGACGCATCCTGCTGATTACCGCCGGCATCCCGCAGGAACAGAATAACCGCATTGCTGATGCCCTGAACCACGGTCGCTATCCGCTGCATATCATCGGCATTGGCAGCAGCCAGGGTGCTCCCATCCCGGCAGCCGGTGGAGAATTTCTGCGTGACAGCAGTGGCCAGATGGTAATCAGCTCCATGGACCGCAATAATCTGACCCGTGTCAGCAGTGCCAACAACGGACGCTATCAGGACGTCAGTGTTGACGGTGCTGATCTTGAATCGATCCTGGCCGAAAGTCTGTTGCGTGGCGAAAACGACAGCTACCTGGAGTCTGAGGAAGAAGTTGAACTGTGGAGAGATGCCGGTCCCTGGCTGCTGTTTTTGCTGGTTCCGTTGTGCGCACTGTGTTTCCGTCGCGGCTGGGTGTTGCAGCTGACACTTTCTGCCGGACTGATCATGATGATGCTGGAACCGTCACCCGCCATGGCTCAGGAGCCGGATACCAGCAGCGACCCGTTGACACAGACGGTTGCAGTGGGCAGTGCCCAGCCGGAACAGGCGCCTGCGGCACCGCCCCGCTTTGACTGGCGCGCCATCTTTCTGAACAAGAACCAGCGCGCTGCCCGCGCCCTGGAAAACCAGGATCCGAACACCGCGGCTGTCCTGTTTCAGGACGACTCCTGGCGGGCCACCGCCAACTACCGGGCGGGTAACTACGAAGCCGCCATCCAGGACTTTAGCCAGGGTGAGGATATTGACTCCATCTACAACCTGGGCAATGCTCTGGCCTATGCCGAACGCTTTGAACAATCCATAGCTGCCTATAACCGGGTGCTGGAACTGCAGCCCGACCATGCCGATGCATTAAAGAACAAGGCGATTGTGGAACAGCTGCTGGAACAGCAACAGCAGGAAGAACAGGAACAGCAGGAGCAGCAGGAACAGGAAGAACAGGAGCAGTCCGAGGCAGAGGCGGAAAGCGAGGAAAACCAGGAGGAATCTGAACCGCAGCTTGATGACGAGCAGCAGGAACAGGATCAGGAGCCCCAGCAGCCGCAGGAACAGGAAACACCGGAACAGGATCCGCAGGATGCTGAAACCGAAGATTCACAAAAGAATCAGCGCAGCGAGAACACCGAGTTCGAGGAAGACCAGGAATCTCTGGAGCAGTTCCTGCGCCGCATCGAGGACAATCCTGGCGAACTGCTACAACGAAAATTTCAGTTTGAATCACGCCGCCGGCTGATCGAACGCCGGGCGGCCAATCAGGGTGCACGGTAAACGGGGACTTATGAGCAAAGAACTGAACAAGCAGGTGTATCGGGGACTGTATCTGGGACTGTGCCTGCTGGCGATGGCGTTCAGCACCATGGCGCTGGCCCAGCAGCAACGGCCAATTGAAACCAAGCTGGATCGTACCGAAATCACCCGCGGCGAAACTGTCACGCTGGAAGTCCGTGTCTACGGCCAGCAGGGTGGCGTGTCCATCGATCTGGACCCACTGCGCGAACAGTTTGAAATTGTTTCCACCCGTTCAGCCAGCCATCTGCGCTCGGTCAACAACCGTATCGAGTCATGGACAGATTATGTGCTGGTGCTGTTCCCGCGCGAGCTGGGCGAGCAGGAAATCCCCTCGCTGAGCGTGGCCGGACAGTTGACGCGGTCGTATATCATCAACGTCAACCAGCCGAGCAATGCTGGCCTGGGTTCAGGTCAGGATGTCTACATGGAAACGGTGCTGAGTAAGGACTCGGTTTACGTTCAGGAACAACTGCTGTTCACCGTACGCCTCTATTACACCATAGCCGGCATCCGCAATCCGAACTTTACTGAAGTTGAACCTGCCGACACTGTCGTGCAGATGCTGGGTCAGCCGCATCAGTACGAACAGCTGATCGACGGCACCCGCTACGGCGTGTACGAAAAGAACTATGTACTGTTCCCCCAGCGCAGCGGCGAGCTGATCATTCCCGACATCGTATTTCGCGGCGAATTGACCGACGGCTCCAGCAACTTTGTGTTCCGCAATCCCAATATGCGCCCGGTCACTGCCTTTGCTGATGGTTATACCGTTGAAGTGAAAGAGCGGCCCGTCGATTTTGCCGCAGGCAATACCTGGCTGCCGGCCACAGATGTGCAGATTTCCGAGCAGTGGAGCCGCGATATTACCCGCCTGAACCCGGGTGATTCGGTACGTCGCACCATCACTGTGGTTGCCAACGGCCTGGATGGTGCTGCCTTGCCGCCACTGCAGCGCGAAACCATTGATCGCATGAACGTGTATCCCGATCAGCCAGTCATTGAACGTATGGTGGTAGACGGCAATATCGTCGGTACGCGAATCGAGAGCTACGAACTGGTCGCCACGGCAGACGGTTCCGTGGCAATTCCGGAAATCAGTCTGCCCTGGTGGGATGTCAACGCTGACGAACCCAGACAGGCTGTCATTCCGGCCTCATTTATCCGGATCATGCCCACCGGCACCCAATTGCCGGTCGACACGGATACCAGCAACGCTGACGCTGCCGAGGGTACAATGCCGGTTGGCGCATTTGACGATGATCTGCTGGATGCCGTACAAACGCCGGCGTGGATTCTGAACCTGACTGCTGTGCTGATCCTTTTGATACTGATGGTCATGTGGTGGCTGTGGCGACGCCAGCAAAACAATCAGGTTGAACCCTCGCCCGCCATTGCTGCACGCAGTGAAGCGTACGCCCGGGAGATTGCCGCAGACCAGGAAAAACAGGCCTTCAACGATCTTGAAAACAGCATCAACAAGGCTGGCCCACAACAGATTCGCCTGCACCTGATAGCCTGGGGAAGACAGTTCTTTGGCGATGCCGGTTTATACAACCTGGATGAACTTGGTCAGCGTATCAACAATCAGCCAATCAAAACCAGCTTCAGGCAGTTACAGGCTTCGCTATACGGCGATGCGGGGACCGGTGACCAATTTACTGCAGACCCATTTACCGCAGAACAACGCAGCCAGCTGCTGTCACTGATCACCGCTGAGCGCACAGCAAAGCTCCAGGACAAGCAACATCTCCAGCAAACGCAGGCCTACACCCTGCCTCCGCTCTACCGTAACTGAGATGATGCAGTTTGGATGGTGAAGTTTGGATGGTGAAGTTTGGATGGTGAAGTTTGGATGGAAAGACCATTAAATGAAACAGCCCCCCTCACGCCTCGTATACAGCACCGATCACGGACGTCTCTGCCCCGATTGCAGTCAACCGCAGAACCAGTGCCGCTGCAGCACCATCGCAGCAGATCAACCGGTAGGTGACGGCAAGGTCAGAATCCGTCGCGAGACCAAGGGCCGCAAAGGCAAGGGCGTAACTCTGGTGGAAGGACTCGCATTGACACCGGCAGATGTCGACAAGCTGGCCAGGGACATGAAAACCCGCTGCGGCTGCGGCGGGTCAGTCAAAAATGGTGTCATTGAAATTCAGGGGGATCAGCGTCAGGTAATACTGGGTTTTCTGGCAGAGAAAAACATCACTGCCAAAATCGCCGGCGGCTGATCCACCAGCGGATTCAATCAAACCTGTGTCACGTCAATCACGCGTCAGCCGCTTCTTCCTTGACGCGTTGACGCTGTTTTTTCGCCGAATCGTTCCGCGACTGTTCCAGTGTCTGCAGGTACTCTGCATCCACATCCCCGGTGATATATTTGCCGTCAAAAACCGCACACTCAAACTGGGTGATTTTTGGATTGCCTTCCCGTGATGCCGCGATCAGATCCGGCAGATCCTGAAAAATCAGCCAGTCCGCACCGATCAGTTCCTGTACTTCCTGCTCGGTTTTGTCATGTGCGATCAATTCAGAAGCAGCCGGCATATCGATGCCATAAACGTTTGGGTAACGCACCGGTGGTGCTGCCGAGGCGAAGTACACCTTGTTGGCGCCAGCTTCACGCGCCATCTGAATGATCTGTTTGCAGGTGGTTCCACGCACAATCGAATCATCCACCAGCAGCACATTCTTGCCGCGGAATTCCAGCTCAATCGCATTCAGCTTCTGTCGCACTGATTTTTTTCGTTCACTCTGGCCCGGCATGATAAATGTCCGGCCGATATAGCGATTTTTCACAAAGCCTTCACGGTATTTGACGCTCAACCGGTTAGCCAGCTCCAGAGCCGAGGTACGGCTGGTGTCGGGAATGGGAATCACAACGTCAATGTCATGATCAGGGCGCAGCCGCTTCAGCTTGTCTGCCAGGCGCTCACCCATACGCAGGCGCGCCTTGTACACCGACACGCCATCCATCAGCGAATCAGGTCGTGCAAAATAGACATGTTCAAATATGCATGGGGTATAGGGTGCGGGCTCCGCACAGATTTTTGTGTGCAATTCTCCCCGGGTATCGATGTAAACTGCTTCACCCGGTGCCACATCACGGACCAGTGTAAAACCTTGTGAATCCAGTGCTACGCTTTCGGAAGCCAGCATGTATTCACGTCGACCATCGCGTTCGCGCACACCAAATACCAGGGGACGGATACCGTTTTTATCACGAAAACCGACGATACCATTACCGGTAATCATCACCAGCGCCACATAACCACCACGGCAGCGACGATTGACGCCTTCAACCGCCTTGAATATGTCTTCGGCTCTTGGTGACACCCGGCCCACCTGTTGCAGTTCGTGAGCAAAAATATTCAGCAGCACTTCCGAATCGGAATCGGTATTGATATGGCGCAGGTCTTCGGAATACAGCTCCTGGGACAGCTGGGCGGAATTGGTCAGGTTGCCGTTGTGGGCCAGACACAACCCGTAGGGAGAGTTGACATAAAACGGCTGGGCCAGTGCCGGACTGGAACTGCCGGCCGTCGGATATCGAACATGACCAATCCCCATCTTTCCGGTCAACCGGCGCATATGGCGGGTACGGAACACATCTTTGACCAGGCCATTGTCCTTTCTGAGGTTCAGCTTGCCACTATCACAAGTCGCGATACCCGCCGCATCCTGTCCGCGATGCTGCAGGACTGTCAGGGTATCGTAAAGTGACACAGCAACTTCTGAACCGGCAACGATACCAACTAAACCACACATGCAAAATACTCCGTAAACCAGCAAAAATAATCAGACGACGGCCGGGGCATTGCCGATATACGGCTCAGCCCAGTCTATAACCTGTTCGATATATGGAAGGGTAATTGACTCCTGCCACCACAATTCCAGTGAGTAGGAGCCGGCAGCAAAATAGACAACAGCGGCTACAATGACCACACCGCGAGCAAGTCCGAATACCATGCCCAGCAACCGGTCGGTGATCTGCAGGCCAGCCATGTTGATCAGGCGCGTGAGCAATTTGTTGATGATGGCACCGATAATCAGGGTACCAATACACAATGTGGCAAAGGCCAGCACGTAACGACCGGTTTCATTTTCTGTCATGCCACTGAACATCGGCACCAGCAGCGGACTGTACATGCGTGCGACCACAATGGCAGCAATCCAGGTCAGCAGCGACAGAATCTCGCGCACAAACCCACGCCACAAACCGAACAGGCCGGACACGCCCACCACCAGTACAATCGCAATATCGACCCAATTGAGCATTCAGAGCTCCTCTATCTGGTAACGGACAACCAGTCCGCTCAGCTGATAATTCTGTCGCAGCTGTTCCAGCAGCGTCTGCGCTGCAGCGCGATCCACCAGTGGCCCGACAAACACCGCTGTCAATGGCCCCTGACTGGAATCCAGCCGACGTGTGTAAGCGCGATGCCCGTCACCCTGCAGGCGCGCAACCAGGTTGGTGGCATTGGTCTGACTGGAGAAAGACCCCAGTCGCACACTCCATGCTTCCGGCAGGCCGCGGGGATCCAGCGCGGCGGTCACATCCCGGCTGTCACTGGCTGCGGCAGTTACCGGTGCGGATGACGGTGGCTCAGATGAAGACACCGGAGAAACAGCAACCTCAGCCTGTGGGCTGTCATCGTTTGCACTAACAGTGGTCGCTTCTGTGTCTGTCAGGGCAGGATCTGTCTGATCGGCGTTGGTGGAGGCAGGGTCGGACTGGGTTTCAGGACGGATGCGGATGGCATCGGAATCAGCGGTGATCACCGGGCGTTCAGGCATCGTGCGGGCCGGTTCGGGCCGTTGGGGAGTCTCCGGAATCTGCGTTTGCAGTGGCGCCTGATAACTGCCCTCCCCGTCAAATATGGCTGGCAGCAGGACAATTGCAGCAACAGCCAGCACCACAGTGCCGATAATGCGTTGACGGGTGTTCTGATTCAAAGCGGTCACGCCTCTTTAATCGGGATGAACGGTCATTTTCCGTTGTTCTGCTGCATGTCTGATTCGATCAGCTGCATCACATCTGATACGGTGATGAATGACCCGCACACAACAATCAGATCACCGGCAACCACATCACTGCACGCTGCCCGGTAGGCGTCAGAAACGCTGGCATATGCACGTATTGCCGGCACTGTCCCAGATGAACATTGACGTAGCCGTTGTGCCAGCTCTTCCGATGCCATGCAGCGCGGCAGATCGAAGTGCGCAATATACCAGAAATCGCCCTGCTTTTCTAAAGCCTTGTAGTATCCGGCGTGATCTTTATCCTGCATCATTGCCAGCACTATTCTGACCCGGGCACCAGCAACTGTATTGTGTCGCCATGCAGCAATCGTACGAGCCAGGGACTGCGCCGCCTGCGGGTTATGCGATACATCCAGCAGCAACATCCCATGCGGCCGCTGCGCCCACTGTTGTCGTCCGGCCAAATGCAAATTATGCAGTACGTGCGGCAACACGCCCGCCAATTTTTCCGGATTCGGGATCAGACCTGACAGCAACGCCGCCTGAAGTGCGCCGGAAACATTCTCAAGCTGCAATTCAGGTAACGGAAGACCTGTCATGGTCACGATACCTGGCTGTCTCTGTCCGGAGCTGCCGTGCCACTGCCAGCTTTCAGGCTGTTGCACAAAATCAAAGTCGCGGGTCCGCATGTACACCGGACAATCGAGTTGCCGGGCTATGGCCAGCAGATTTTCCGGGGGCTGTGCATCGGTACAGACTACTGGTTTACCGGCTCTGAATATCCCGGCTTTTTCAAAAGCCACAGACTCCCGGGTATTTCCGAGCCACTCCTGATGGTCCAGGCCGATACTGCTGATGACAGCAACATCGGCATCAATCAGATTCACGGCATCCAGCCGGCCACCCAGGCCAACCTCAAGAATGACAATATCCAGTGCAGCCTGCTGAAAGATCATCAGCGCCGCCAGCGTGCCAAATTCAAAATAACTCAGGGAAATAGCGCCACGCGCCTGCTCAATCTGACTGAATGCGTCTGTCAGGGCCTGATCCTTTACCGGCATCCCGTGCAGGCAGACACGCTCGTTGTAATGGATAAGATGGGGCGAAGTGTAACTGCCGGTTTTGTATCCCAGCGCCCGGAACACAGCGTCCAGGGTGGCCACATGGCTGCCCTTGCCATTGGTGCCGGTTACGGTGATCACCACCGGCGCGGGTTTACCAATATTCAGGCGTGTCGCAACCTGCCGCAGCCGGTCAAGCCCCATGTCAATCTGGGAGGGGTGCAGTTGCTGGATATAGTCCAGCCACTGCGCCAGGTTTTCTGGTTGTGTCATGGCGCCTCAGGAGGCAGTAGGCAGTTGCATCAGTTTGGCGACCAGGCCGGCCACTGTGTCGCGCATATCCTTGCGGTGCACAATCATGTCGATGGCGCCATGTTCCAGCAGGAACTCGGCCCGCTGGAAACCTTCCGGCAGTTTGACCCGGACGGTCTGGCGTATGACATCCGGCCCGGTGAAACCTACCAGTGCCCGTGGCTCGGCGATATTGATATCACCCAGCATGGCCAGACTGGCTGAAACGCCACCATAAACAGGATCAACCAGTACGGATATAAACGGTAACCCGTGTGAGCGCATGCGTTCGAGCGCGGCGGATGTTTTGGCCATCTGCATCAGCGATATCAGCGCTTCCTGCATTCGGGCGCCGCCACTGGTTGAGAAACATACAAACGGGAGTTTCTGCTCGATACAGGTATTGACTGCCTGCACAAACTTCTCACCCACGACAGCGCCCATGGAGCCGCCTATAAAACCGAACTCAAACGCTGCGACAACCATTTCGATATCGCGGACATTGCCCTGCACAACAATCAGCGCATCTTTCTCGCCGGTGCTCTTCTGCGCTGCAGACAGGCGGTCCTTGTATTTTTTAAGGTCGCGAAACTTGAGAATATCCACGGGTACGATGTCATCGAACAATTCCTGCTGCTCGCCGGCATCCAGAAACAGCTCAACACGGCGGCGCGCGGAAATGCGCAAATGGTGGTCACATTTCGGGCACACATCATGGTTGCGTTCCAGATCGGGCCGATACAGCACTGCTTCGCAGCGAGGGCACTTTTTCCACAGACCTTCCGGAACACTGGACTTCTGTTTGGCGCCTTCCGGAGCTGCAGTGCCATTGTTTCGAATTGATGGGAGGATTTTGTTAATCCAGCTCATAAAATTTTCCTGTCTGATTCCCAGAGGAACACTATACCATTTTCAGTCTATAGATGCGTCCAGCGCGCGCCGCAAACGTGCGATCAGCGCCGTGCTGGCGGCTACAGATACCTGATCCCGCGCTCCGGAGCCAGTCAGTTCACCGATTTTTTCAACCAGTGCACTGCCTACAATCACGCCATCACTGACAGCAGCCATGGCCCGGGCGCTTTGCTCATCCTTGATACCAAACCCGACAACAACCGGCAGTTCCGTGCGCGAACGCAGATGTCTGACCCGTTCACCAATCTCGCCGGCATCAGATATGGCCGCACCGGTCACGCCTTTTAATGACACATAGTAGATGTAGCCGGCGCTGTGCTCACAGATGGACTGCAGACGTTTTTCCGTTGTTGTTGGCGCCACCAGAAAAATGATGTCCAGGTCCCTTGCCCGGGTCAGTTGCAGCAGGGAAGCCGCCTCACTGACCGGCAGATCGACCACCAGCACCCCGTCAACACCGGCATCTGCCGCGCCGGCCACAAAGCGTTCGTAGCCCATGCGTTCCAGAGGATTGAGATACCCCATCAGCACCACGGGGGTATCGGTGTCACGCTGGCGGAATTCACTGACGATGGAGAACACCGTCTCCAGCCCGGTGCCCTTGCGCAATGCACGTTCAGCACCCAGCTGAATCACCGCTCCATCGGACGAAGGATCACTGAAAGGCACACCCAGCTCAATTACATCAGCACCGTCCGTGACCAGCTGGTGCATCAGCGCAACGGTTGTATCACGATCCGGATCACCTGCCACCAGATAGGGAATCAATGCTTTGCGGCCCGCTTCCCGGGCCACATCAAAGACTGTCTTTATCCTGCTCATACCTTGAAGTCCTTAAACGGTAATGCCGTCTATCGCGGCCACCGTGTGAATATCCTTGTCACCACGGCCTGACAGATTAACGATAATGGTCTGTTCCGGCGACATGGTTTTGGCCAGTTTCAGAGCGTAGGCAACACCATGTGCCGACTCCAGCGCTGGAATAATACCTTCCAGACGTGTTGTCAGACGGAATGCCTCCAGCGCCTCGGTATCGGTAACCGAGACATAATTGGCGCGGCCGATATCCTTCAACCAGGCATGTTCCGGCCCGACGCCCGGATAGTCCAGTCCGGCCGACACTGAATGGGTTTCCACAATCTGGCCCTGCTCATCACTCATCACATAGGTGCGGTTGCCATGCAGCACGCCCGGTTTGCCCGCCGACAGCGGTGCTGCATGACGTCCGGTTTCCACACCATCTCCACCTGCCTCGACACCGTAGATGGCTACTTCGCTGTCACGCAGGAAAGGGTGGAACAGACCAATTGCATTGGAACCGCCGCCGACACAGGCCACCAGGGCATCGGGCAGTTTGCCGTACTCTTCCAGCGACTGGGCGCGTGCTTCGCGGCCGATGATGGCCTGAAAATCTCGCACCAGCATGGGATACGGGTGCGGACCGGCGACAGTACCAATGATGTAGTAGGTGTTGTCTACATTGGTCGCCCAGTCGCGCAGCGCTTCATTAAGCGCATCCTTGAGCGTTCGTGAGCCTGATGTTACCGGGATCACGTTGGCACCCAGCAGTTTCATGCGGTAGACATTGGCAGACTGACGCTGTACATCGTCGGCGCCCATGTACACATGACACTCAAGACCCAGCCGGGCGGCAACCGTGGCACTGGCCACGCCATGCTGGCCGGCGCCGGTTTCGGCAATAATGCGGGGTTTGCCCATGTATTTGGCGAGCAGCGCCTGGCCGATCGTGTTGTTGATCTTGTGCGCACCGGTGTGATTCAGATCCTCCCGTTTGAGAATGATCTTTGCACCACCAGCATGCCGGGTCAGTCGTTCGGCCAGATACAGTGGGGACGGTCTGCCAACATAGTGCTTGAGATCGTAATCGTACTGGCGCCAGAAATCGGGATCCTTGGTCAACTTGCGATAGACCTGGTCGAGTTCTTCGACCGCTGCCATCAACGTTTCCCCGACAAACACCCCACCATAGCGACCAAAATGGCCGGCCAGGTCGGGCCCGTCGAACAGATCCTGCTCGGTTGCCTGCGTGGCAACATGTTCTGACTCAGATACGGACACGGTTTACCTCGTTAAAAAAAGCCTGCATTTTTTGCGGATCCTTCAGACCCGGCTCACTTTCTACCCCGCTGCTCAGATCAAGCGCCCAGGGCTGAACTTCTGTAATGGCCTGCGCGGCATTGCCGGCATTCAGACCGCCTGCCAGCACCACGGGCATGGTGCTTTGCTCAACACAGCGCCGGGCCACCGACCAGTCAAACTGTTTGCCCGTACCACCAGGCTGCTGCGGATCAAATGCGTCCAGCAAAATGGCACGCGCATTGGGGTGGGCCGCAGCCTCCAGCAGGGGATCAATGATCAGACCATCACTGCCTGGCCTGACACGCACCGCTTTCATATATGGCACCCCAAACGATTCGCAGAACGCAGCGTCTTCATCGCCATGAAACTGCAGACAATCAAGGTGTACGTGTTTCAGCGCCGCACGGACGTCATTTTTATCAGGATTGACAAACAATCCGACCAGACTGACAAACACGGGGGTCACCGATTGAATGACCGCTGCCTGAGATGGACTTACGGCCCGCTTGCTGGCAGCGTAGAAAACCAGACCCAGTGCATCAGCACCCTGCTGTGCCGCCTGCCTGGCATCTTCCGGGCGGGTGATACCGCAAATTTTGACGCGGGTGCGTGCCATGGCGAATGCTCCTGCTCTGCGTTCCTGATAGACGTACACACTACGACGCCATGCAAAGCCGGTGATTTTACCAGAGAACAGGTCTGTATGGTTGCTGAAAAGCGCCTGAGTCGCAATTTTCCTTACAGAAAACACGGCCCCGCTGGCAGCCTGGGCAGCGCGTGAATATCCGGGTAATCAACGTTTACCAGAAACAGCCCGTCAGGAGGTGCCGTCTTGCCCGATTTGTTGCGATCCCGCCCCTTCAATAGCTCATGCACCCAGCTGGCAGGCTGTTTTCCGCTGCCTACCTGCAGCAATGTACCGGTAATATTGCGAACCATGTGCAACAGAAACGCATTGGCTTCCACTTCCAGGACAACAAAACGATTGTGTCGATAAACGGCTATTGCGCGGATCTCCCGCATTGCAGTGCGGGACTGACAACCAGCAGCTCGAAAGGCACTGAAGTCATGTTCACCAATCAGGCTCTGCGCCGCCAGATGCATCGCTTCAACGTCCAATGTCTGTCGTACGTGCGTCAACTGCCCCACCAACACAGTTGGTTTGAGTGGTTCATCATAGAGAATATAGCGGTACCTGCGACTCAGTGCAGAATGGCGGGCATGAAAATCCTGACTGACGACCCTGGCCCATTGCACCCGGACCTGAGGTGGCAACTGCGTATTGGTGCCCATTACCCAGGCTTTTTCCCCTCTGTCGACTGGGGTATCGAAGTGGACTACCTGGCCGCAGGCATGAACGCCGGCATCTGTGCGGCCTGCACAACTGACAGCGATGGGCTGTGCGGCGATTTTGCCAAGTGCCAGCTCAAGCAACCCCTGCACTGTCGGCAGCGGTGGCGACAATTGTCGCTGCCACCCGGAAAATGCTGCGCCATTGTATTCGACGCCTAGCGCTATGCGGGTAGTCACTTCAGGTCCCGGCGCTCCATATCATAGTCGGTCAAGTAACACCTGAGCATCCTGGCGCTGCGTTTCAGTGCCTTCGGCCAGCACCTCACCCAGAATCTCGCGGGCACCTTCGTCATCGCCCATGTCAATGTAGGCGCGTGCCAGATCCAGTTTGGTGGCCGCCTCGTCGCTGTCGGACAGGAACGGGAAATCATCGTCATCCTCGTCCGCCTGATCATCTTCGGTCAATTCCTCGGTGGGAATAAACGCAAGATCATCAAAGTCATCATCCAGTGCAGCTGCAGGTTCCGGGAATGGTTCCGGTTCCGGTTCCGGGAATGGTTCCGGTTCCGGTTCCGGTTCCGGTTCCGGTTCCGGTTCCGGTTCCGGTTCCG
>CAXBER010000022.1:0-21430 GCA_963974875.1 uncultured Pseudohongiella sp.
GTTTATTTTGTTTATTTTGTTTATTTTGTTTATTTTGTTTATTTTGTTTATTTTGATTATTTCGTTTATTTCGAATATAGTGCACAATGCTGAAACTAGCTTAATTACCCATACACAATACACACGAGGGGCGCGTAATGTCAGCTCAAAAAATAGTGCACCTACCGACAGTGGCAGAGATGGAACAAGCAAAGGTATCCAGCCGCACTTTGTCCAAGTATGCCGATGTGGATCGTGTTCAACTTTCGCTGCGCGGGAGCAATGGTGAGTCTGATGATCTGGTCTTGCCCGGACACGTTTTGCAGATTCTGCTTAACGTGCTATCGGAAATGTCCAGAGGTAACGCTATTAGCCTGATTCCTTATCATCAGGAAATCAGCACCCAGGAGGCAGCCAATCTACTTAATGTAAGCCGACCTTTTCTGGTCGGACTGCTTGAACAAAACAAAATCCCTTTCCGCAAAGTCGGCGCCCATCGGCGCTTGTTACTGCAAGACCTGCTAGATTACAAAGAGCTAATTGAACAAAGCAGAAGTCAGACTCTGGACGAATTGGCTCGCCTGTCGCAGGACGAGGGAATGGGATACTAACTAGTTTACCGTCGTGTATGACGCTTGTGTGCTCTATCCTGCACCGCTAAGAGATACGCTCATGCGACTTGGGCTGACAGATCTCTTCAAGGCGCACTGGACTGATCAAATCCATGATGAGTGGATCAACGCCCTGCTACGTGAGAAAAAATACTCTCGAGATACTCTGGAGCGGGTCCGGGTTCTGATGGATCTCCATGCCCGCGATGCCATGGTGTCTGGGTATGAATCGCTGATCAATGGTTTTAGCTTGCCAGATCCTGACGACCGGCATGTGCTGGCCGCGGCTATTAGATGCAATGCCAATGCTATCGTCACTTTCAACCTGAAAGACTATCCGGAGCAAGCCTTGGCACAGTATGGTATTGAAGCCATTCACCCGGACGATTTTATCTTTTACCAAATCGACATGGCACCTGCGGCATGATTGAGAAAATTGCCAACTATATTGGCTTTTATTCGAACCGGCTCAACATCTTATTAACGCTTTTTTCCAATGGGTCCAGATGCTCGCAAACCACCCGGTTGATGGTCAGTGCATCAATGTCTCCGAGGTAGTTATGAACGATTATGTTTCGAAATCCGCTTATTTCATGCCAGGGTACTGCAGGGTATGCGTCCTTCATCGATTCTGGCAATCTCTGGGTAGCTTCAGAGAGCGTTTGAAGATTACGCAGCGTGGCATCGTAGAGAATCTCATCTTCCGCGATATTGCCACGAGCCTGTATCCGTCTCACTTTAGCTATTGTATCGATTACATGCTGAGCATACGGTTTTCAGCTTTTACTCACAACGCAACGGCCTCATTCAGAACCTGATCACGGATATAACGGTTGAGTTCGTGTTCGGGAATGAGATCTACCGGCCGATGAAGCAGCTCTGACAACTGATATGACATGGGCATGCGCTGGGCGATCAGATCGTAACCAAGCGGGAATTCGACCAGAAAGTCTACATCGCTATCGGGACGTTCTTCACCGCGGGCGACCGAGCCAAATACACGGATATTTTTGGCTCCGTATTTCTCACCTAAAGCGAGAATCTGCGACTTGTTTGCCTTAATCTGGTTCATAAGCATGGTGGTTGACCTCAGGGACAGAATATAGGGTGATTTGATTGTTCGCACAAGTAGCGTATGACCGTCATTATCTTAGGCAAACGTGACAACTATACAGATCGGGTATCGATATCCCATCAGCGTTAATCTGCCAGTATTGATTGCAGAGCGCGAATAGGTGACTGGTATCGAAGAGCAAGTGCCATGGGATGGCATTGTGAACAGGGTTTAATGAGTGCTATCCCCCGTTAATGGGGTAGAGCCAGGAATGTCAGTAAGCACTTCGACTGAAAGGCTTACAGAATATTGGGAATCCGGCATGATTGATTCGCAATCCGCATTGGCGGATTGCTCACCCCTGCGGGGCGCCCTGGCGGGCGTCTAAAAAGCTTCGCTTTTTATCGAACACATGTTCTCTCTTAGCCGGGTGCACCATACAGACACAAAAAAGCCTGCGCTAGGCAGGCTTTTTTGTGTCTGTATGGTGCACCCGGCATGATTCGAACATGCGACCACCTGATTCGTAGTCAGGTACTCTATCCAGCTGAGCTACGGGTGCGAAAGAGGTGCGTATTATATATAAATCGCAGGATTTTCAAAGTCCTTTTTTGGCCTTTTGCATAATTTTCCTGTGTGATGCCGGTCGTGGTAATATCCTTGTCCTATTTAACGTCGTCGGAAACAGACATTATGCCTTTTACACTAAAACTGAAACTCGGTGCGCTGGCTGTTGCGGGCCTGATGCTGACCTCCACGCCCCTGCTTGCGGACTACGAAGCGGGAGTTGCTGCCTACAACTCAGGCAATTATCGGGCGGCCATGATGGAGTTCACGGTGGATGCCAATCAGGGGCACGTGCAGGCGCAGCGCCGGTTGGGCGAGATGTACCGCACCGGACAGGGCACTACGCCGGACTTTGTGCAGGCGATCAAGTGGTTGACACTGGCTTACCTGAGCGGTGAGCGGGACCTGGACAGTACACTGGAGTTGCTGCGTGACAGCGTTTCCGAGCAGCAGTTGGTTGAGGGTGAGCAATTGGCCCTGTCGTGGCTGGAAGAGGCAAACCGGGTGATCTTCGCGGATGATGACACCAGCAGCCTGTATGAAACGTTCTGAGCCAGCTGACAGGTCACCCACCCTCTCTGTGCGTATTCAACAATTTCTGCTGGCGGCTCTGTTGTTATGCTGTGCCGGCATGTTGGCCGCGGCAGAATCGGATACGTCGCTTCAGGCACTGATCAAAGAGGCGGAAAATGGTGCCCCGGCGGCGCAGTTTGACCTGGGCAACCGGTATCTGAACGCTGAAGGAGTCGAAAAAGACAATTTTGAAGCCCTGCGCTGGTTCAAACTGGCTGCAGATCAGAATAACGTCAATGCGCAATACAATATTGCGGTGATGTACCTCAATGGTATCGGGGTGGTCAAGGATGAGGAGCAAGCCGTCAGCTGGTTTGTAAAAGCGGCCGACAATGGTGACCCGCAATCCCAGTTCACGCTGGGCATCCTGCTGTTTAATGGTCAGCTGGGTGTTCCGCAGAACGTTCCGGAGGCCTACAAGTGGTTTACCCTGGCCGGCGCGGCAGGACATCAAAGTGCTGCAGCCAATGCGGTCCTGGTACAGGAGTTACTTCCGGCTGCTGACGTGACAGCAATGCAGGACGCCGCACGCGACTGGATACAGGCATTCAATCAGAAAGTTTCTCATGATTCCTCTCATGACTCCCCTCGTGATTCAGGCGCCAGGCCCGATTCGCCAGCCATCTCTGCTCAGGCAACTGACCCATGAAAAATATTGTATTGATAGTGGCCGGCCTGCTTCTGAGCATGCATCTGCATGCACAAGTCACGATTGTCGACGAAAATACGCAAACACCGGACTATAGTGACTATTATGCCGGCGTTGACGCCATGGATGCGGGCGATTATGACACGGCCATCAGGCTATTTACCGAGGCAGCCGAAGGTGGTCTGGCAATCGCCCAGTACAATCTGGGTGTGCTGTATTACAGCGGCGAAGGTGTTACTCAGAACTATCGCAAAGCCTTTGAATGGACACTGCAGGCAGCTGAACAGAGTCATATCAATGCGATGGTGAATCTGGGCGTGCTGTATTACAACGAAACCGGTGTCAACTCGCCACTGATGAGCGTCTGGCCGCTATCTCTGATCAGTCGAACCAGAAATTACCGCGAAGCCGCACGCTGGTACGGTTATGCGGCTGAGTATGACCATGGCGGTGCACAGTACAATCTGGCGACCATGTATCAGGATGGAGTCGGTGTCGATCAGAGTCTGGTGCAGGCCTACAAATGGGCCAGGCTGGCGCGCGACAACGATATACCTGATGCGTCGCTGCTGGCGGCAACCCTTGAAAGAGAGATGAGCCCTGCCCAGCTGGAACAGGCGCAGCGCGAATATGCCGAATGGGTGCTGGAATTTAGAGGCTGAAGTACAAGGGCTGATGTACCGGGGCTCAAGCAAAGGCGCTGATCAGCCAGCTATTGACTGAATTCGCGCCACCATGGCCTGCAAACCACTGCCCCGGGTCGGGCTCAGGTGTTTGAGCAGGTCCAGCGCGTCAAAATATGCAGCAATATCGAATTCACGGATTTGTGCCGGTGTCTTGCCATTATAGGCGGCCAGCACAATACCCAGCAGTCCTTTGACGATAAACGCATCACTGTCCACAGTGAAGTAAAGCCGACCATCACGTAACTCGCTGCTCAGCCACACTTTGCTCTGGCAGCCGCGAATCAGATTTTCATCTATGCGCTCACTGTCAGCCAGCGGCGGCAGTTCCTTGCCAAGATCAATAATGTATTTGTAGCGATCATCCCAGCTGTCAAAAAAGTCCAGTGTCTCGATAATCTCGTCACTGGTTATTTCTGTACCGAACTGCTTTGGTGTTCTGAGTTCCGGCATTCTAAAAAAACATCCCCGTTTCCAGCTGAGCTTCTTCGCTCATCATATCGCGACTCCAGGGCGGATCAAACACCAGATCTACTTCAACCGTTTTCACGTTAGGTACTTTTTTCACCCGGTACTCGACATCACCCACCAGGACCGGCCCCATCCCGCACCCCGGTGCGGTCAGGGTCATATCTATCAATACGGCTTTACGTGTCTGATCAACCACCACCTTGTAAATCAGCCCCAGATTGACCAGATCCACCGGAATCTCCGGGTCATAAACCGTATTCAATGCCTCCCACACCTGGGATTCCTGAATCTGATCATCGGCCGGGGGCGGAAAGCTCAACGTCTCCGGTTTTAATCCCAGCACGCCGGCATCAGTGCCATCCACTCTCAGCATCTGTCCCTGATGCACTACGGTATAGTTTCCACCCAGCGCCTGGGTGATGCTCACAAAACTGTCTTTGGGAATTGTCACAGGGGTACCATCGGGCACCCTGCGCGCCGGACAATCCTGCTGAGCCACTACCATTTGTCGTTGCATATTTAACCTACGGAGAAACTTTCACCACAGCCACAGTGGTCTTTGGCATTGGGATTCTGAAAACGCAGTTGCCGGTTGACGCCTTCGGTCACCAGATCAATCTGCGTACCGCTGACAATCCCCAGACTGCCACGATCAATCAACAGCTCAATATCGTCATCAAGTTTCTGGTGCAGATCCTGCTCTCCCGCCGATGGTACCAGGTCAACGACATACATGTAGCCGGTGCAGCCACTTTCCTTGACGCTCAGGCGAATGGCCCGGGCGCTCTGATCTTTTTTCAATTGACGGCGAAAATGCTCTACAGCAGCCGGCGTGACGGTAACCGGTGCCGTGGCAGCCTGCGGATCATATGTCTCTACAGTCATACTCATTACCTCAGGTCAACAGCTGGCGTGCTTTCTCAAGCGCCGCAAACAGTCGATCAACATCTTCAAATGTATTGTAAAAACTGAAACTCGCACGTACTGTTCCAGGTATCCCATATTGCTCCATGATTGGCTGAGCACAATGATGCCCGGTTCGCACAGCAACACCCTGCTGATCCAGCAGCATACCCAGATCCGAAGGATGTATCCCCTCCAGCACAAACCCGAGCACAGATGTTTTGCAGGCGGCAGTGCCGACCAATGTCAGCCCGGGTACACTGGCGGCTTTCTCCTGCGCGTAGGCCAGCAGTGCTTCTTCATGCGCAGCGACTGCTTCCCGATCAAGACTGTTTACATAATCAATGGCCGCGCCCAGACCGATGGCACCAGCAATATCCGGCGTGCCTGCTTCAAACTTGTAGGGCAGCTGGTTGTACGTCGTACCGGAGAAACTGACAGTCTCAATCATCTCGCCCCCGCCCTGATATGGCGGCATGGCGTTGAGCAGCGACTCACGTCCATAGAGCACACCAATACCGGTTGGACCAAACAGTTTATGACCGGAAAACACATAAAAATCGCACCCCATCGCCTGCACATCCACCGGCCAGTGCGCGATGGCCTGTGCGCCGTCGACCAAAACCAGTGCATTGTGCTGATGAGCCAGTTCAATTATCTGCTCAACCGGATTTATTGTGCCCAGGGCATTGGATACCTGATTCACGGATACCATGCGCACAGAATTATCCAGCATGGCTCTGAAGGCTTCCATATCCAGTGTACCGGTAGCATCTACCGGAATTGACTCCACTGTGGCACCAGTCTTTTCCGCAACCATTTGCCAGGGAACAATATTGGAATGATGTTCCAGTGCAGATACCAGAATCCGGTCACCCGGCTTAAGATTGGCACCACCCCAACTGGCGGCCACCAGATTGATGCCTTCAGTTGTGCCCCGCGTCCAGATAATCTGTCGGGCTGAACCGGCGTGTATAAAGTCGGCGACTTTCTGACGGGCCTGTTCAAACTTTGCGGTTGCCCGGTCGCTCAGTGCATGCGCACCACGGTGAACATTGCTGTTATCGGTGCAGTAATAGTTGCTGATGGCATCAATGACCGCGCGCGGTTTTTGAGTGGTCGCCGCATTGTCCAGATACACCAACGGGTGACCATTGACCTGTTGATGCAGAATCGGGAAGTCCTCGCGAATTTTTTCCACATCAAACGTTACTGCCTGATTCGCGCCGACGGCTTCACTCAACGGAAGACTCCTCGATAAACCTCGCACGCAAATGCGTCTGCAACAATTCCAGTACGATTTTATGCGGCAGTGCTGACATCACTTCATTGATAAACCCGTAACTGAGCATCATGCGTGCCTGGGCGGTATCAATACCCCGGCTCTGCAGATAGTACATGGACGTTTCGTCCAACTGGCTGATGGTTGCTCCGTGGGCACAACGCACATCGTCGGCATAAATTTCCAGTTCCGGCTTGGTGTCAACTTCAGCCGAATTGGACGTCAGCAGGTTGCGGTTATTCAGCTCTGCCAATGTTTTTTGTGCATCTTTATGAATGTGAATTCGGCCATTAAATACCGCTTTTGCCTTGTCTCCGACGATGCCACGAAACACTTCCTGGCTGGTGCAATGCGGTACACGATGCTCAATGGTTGTATGGTAATCAACCAGCTGCTGGTGCCGGGCCAGGTATACCCCGTTCAACGTTAAATGAGCACCCGGACCACAATGATTCATCTGATAATCAATGCGCTTGAGTTTACTGCCTTCGGCCAGAGTAAACGCCTCCACCACCGAGTCGCGCTGCAGGTTGATGTGCACAGCGCCAATATGCGAGCTTGCCTCATGTTCCAGATGCAGACGGGTATGATGCAGTCTGGCGTTCTGCCCTACCTGGATCTCGGTCAGACCATTTACGAAACCTGACGATGCATCATCTGCAGACAGAAAGTGCTCGATAATCTGCGCAGACGCCCCCTGCTCCAGCACCACCAGCAAGCGCTGATTGGCAACCGTCTGGCTCGTCAGGCTGGCAGATGACAGATGAACAAAATACAGTGGTTTGTCCAGAGCGGCGTCCCTGGCCACATGCACCAGAACGCCTTCACTCAGCCATGCATTGTTCAGGGACGTGAACAGATTGCGCCGCGATGCATCGACGCCTGCGGCAATGCTGCCCAGATAGTTTTTAAGCACGGCACTGGCCGACTCATCTGCCTGGCTGAAAAAAGTGACACCCGCCGGCAATGCATCTGACGCCTCAACATTAAACGCGCCGTCGACAAAAAACAGTTTAGTGGCATCAGTCTGTGCTATATCCGCCAATGCCGCGGTTGGCGGCAGCGCTGCTTTCGGGGCTGCCCAACCGGCACTGGCATAATCCTGCATTGACAGCAGTGAGGTGTATTTCCACTGCTCGGTTTTACGCCCCGGCCAGTCACTGCGTGCAAACTCCTCTGCGCCGCGCTCGCGCAGGGCCTGCAGAATGGCGGACGCCTGAAGCGCGTCCTGCGGCTCAAGAGCCTGCGCCAGATTCAGGGCGTGTTGCTTAAAATCGCTCGATGTCATACTCAGGCGACCTCACCTTCCAGCCATCCGTAACCTTTGGCTTCCAGTTCCAGCGCCAGATCCTTACCGCCTGATTTGACTATTTTTCCACCGGCAAGCACATGCACATAATCCGGCACAATGTAGTCCAGCAGTCGCTGATAGTGAGTCACAACAATAAAACTGCGTTTACCATCGCGCATGGCGTTAACACCATTGGCCACCACCTGCAGGGCATCAATATCAAGGCCCGAGTCGGTTTCATCCAGAATACACAGCTGCGGCTCCAGCAGCATCATCTGCATGATTTCGTTGCGCTTCTTTTCGCCACCGGAAAAACCTTCGTTGACGCCGCGCTTGAGAAATGCCGCATCCAGACTGACATTTTTGCTTGTTTCACGCGCCAGCTTCATAAAATCAAATGACGACAGCTCAGGCTGGCCGTGGTGTTTTCGATGAGCGTCCACAGCCGCTTTCAGAAACTCCATATTGCTGACACCGGGAATCTCCACCGGATACTGAAACGCCAGAAACAATCCCTCGCGGGCACGCTCCTCTATGTCCAGATCAAACAGGTTTTTACCGTTAAACAGCACCTCACCGGATTTGGCCACATAACCTTCCCGGCCAGTCAGTACATTACCCAGCGTGCTTTTACCGGACCCGTTTGGCCCCATGATGGCATGTACTTCACCCGGTTTGATGTTCAGGCTGATGCCGTTCAGAATCTGCTTGCCTTCTACTTCAGCAACCAGCTCTTTAATATTCAGCATAATCTTGTTCCGTCAGAAATGAATTGATAGTGACAATTTTGGTTGAGGCCGGATCTATCCGACCGAGCCCTCAAGGCTGACTTCCAGCAGCTTGCCGGCTTCCACCGCAAACTCCATGGGCAACTCCTTGAACACTTCACGGCAAAAACCATTAACAATCATCGAGACGGCCTTCTCTGTATCCAGGCCGCGTTGCTGGCACAAAAACAGCTGGTCGTCACTGACCTTAGACGTGGTCGCCTCATGCTCGATAACTGAAGATGAATTGCGGTTTTCGATGTAGGGAAACGTGTGTGCCCCGCAGCGGTCGCCAATGAGCAATGAATCGCACTGGGTATAATTACGCGCGCCTTCTGCCCCCGGATTGATACGCACCAGCCCACGGTAGGCACTGTTGCTCTGACCGGCGGAAATACCCTTGGCAATGATGGTTGAACTGGTATTTTTGCCCAGGTGAATCATCTTGGTACCGGTATCGGCTTGCTGAAAATTATTGGTCAGCGCAACAGAATAGAACTCACCAACGCTGTTGTCGCCCTTCAGAATACAACTGGGATACTTCCAGGTCACAGCCGAACCGGTCTCTACCTGGGTCCAGGAGATACGGGCATTGGTATGGGCTATACCCCGCTTGGTGACAAAGTTGTAGATGCCGCCTTTACCGTTCTTGTCACCCGGGTACCAGTTCTGCACAGTTGAATACTTGATCTGCGCGTCATCCAGTGCCACCAGTTCAACAACGGCAGCGTGCAGCTGATTTTCATCGCGCATCGGCGCTGTGCAACCTTCCAGATAACTGACATGCGAGCCTTCGTCAGCAATAATCAGGGTGCGCTCAAATTGTCCGGTATTCAGCTCATTGATGCGGAAATAGGTGGACAGCTCCATCGGGCAGCGCACGCCCTTGGGGATATAGACAAATGAGCCATCAGAGAACACCGCCGAGTTCAACGCTGCGTAAAAATTATCCTTCTGCGGCACCACTGAACCCAGATACTTCTGCACCAACTCGGGATAGTCGCGAATGGCGTCACTGATGGGGCAGAAAATCACCCCGGCGTCATACAGCTTTTCACGAAACGTGGTCACAACCGACACGGAATCAAACACAGCATCCACAGCAACGCCGGCCAGCGCGGCCTGCTCGTGCAGCGGTATGCCCAGTTTTTCGTAAGTGGCAATAAGCTCGGGATCAACCTCTTCGAGGCTTTTCGGCCGATTTTTCATGCTTTTCGGCGAACTATAGTAGGAGATCGAACCAAAATCGATTTCCGGATAATGTACATGCGCCCAGGTCGGTTCGGTCATCTCGCGCCAGGCGCGATAGGCCTTCAGCCGCCATTCCAGCATCCACTCCGGCTCGTCTTTTTGTGCGGAGATAAAACGTACTACATCTTCATCCAGCCCGGGCGCCAACGTGTCCGACTCGATTGCCGAATGAAAACCCGCAGCGTATTCCTTGCGGATCAGGCTTTCGACTTGCTCACTCATGACTTACCTCAGATGGAAAATTTGGGCCGCTTCAGGGTGCAAATTATCGAGTATCCGACTATTTTAGTCAACTATTATGCCCCTCAGGCAGGGACGATAGTATAACAAGGGTTGTAGTCCTCTCTGAGTATCTTCATACGGCCATGTGCAACAAAATCGCGCAGCAGATCATCCATGGCTGCCATGATGGCCTTTTCGCCGTGCAATTCAAAAGGCCCGTGCTCACGCACCAGACGGACGCCCTTGTCTTTTACATTACCCGCGACTATGCCGGAGAATGCCCGGCGCAGGTTTATCGCCAGCTCCATGGGTGGCAATCCGGCACTCAGGTTTAATGCAGCCATCGACTCATGTGTGACATCAAACGGGTGTTTCATGGCTTCGGGAATGGTCAATAGCCAGTTGTAGTAATACGCGTCACGCAACTCACGGCGGTTACGGCCAACTTTTTGAATACCTGCACGCATCAGATGTGCGACCTGCACCGGATCATCTTCCACAATCTCATAAAACCCGCGGACCGATTCGCCCAGGGTGGCCACCAGAAACGCATCAATTTTTTGAAAATACCCGCGACTGACCGCAGGCTCGGCAAACACCAGCGGTACGCAGACATCGGCATTGGCCGGATCCATCAGTGTTCCCAGCAGAAACAGAATCTCTTCCAGTGTGCCTACGCCACCCGGAAACACAACAATACCGTGCCCCAGGCGGACAAACGCTTCCAGCCTCTTTTCAATATCCGGCAGCACCACCAGGTGGTTACAGATGGGATTGGGAGATTCGGCAGCGATAATTCCTGGCTCACTCAGACCTATGTAGCGTCCGCCAACAATGCGCTGCTTGGCATGACCAATGGTTGCGCCCTTCATCGGACCCTTCATGGCGCCCGGGCCACAACCGGTGCAAATATCCAGCCCACGCAAACCAAGCTGATACCCTACCGCCTTGCTGAAGTCATACTCCTCACGGCTGATCGCATGCCCGCCCCAGCAGACCACCAGCTTCGGCAGTGCCCGCGGATGTAAAAGACTGGCATTGCGCAAAAGGTGAAACACCAGATTCTTGACGGCAGCCGAAGCATCCGGCCCCTGATCAGAAAAGCGGATGGCCTCAAAACCACCGTTCGCCGGTCCGTTGTCCGTCGGCTGGTAGAGCTCACTGGACACAAAAACAATGTCGCGCAGCACCGCAAACAAGTGCTCACGAATACCACTTATTATTTTTCCGTCTACAAATGCACAAGCAGGCGCGTTTTTCAGATTCAGCTTGATACCCCGGGTCCGCTGTACAATTTCGATGGAATAATCAGGATAACGCTTGTAAACCTCTTCCGCGCTGTCAGAGGTATCATCACAATTAAGTACCGCCAGCGTACAACGGCGAAACAACTCGTAAATCTCGCCGTGCCCGATCAACCGGAGCCGTTCAACCTCCTGTTGCGAAAGCAATTCTAGACTTCCGCTGGGACTCACCGATGCACTCAGGGTGCGTGGCGCACACGTTTGCTGGGACATTATTGCTTTCCTGTTCAACTCTGTTAGTTCTGCAAATTACAGCCTGATTGCTGTATCCTTGCGCGAATCCCGTTAGAATACGCGCCTTTTATTACCGTTGTAATATTAGCGTTGTTACCGCCACCTTTGCCGGAGTCTGCCCCATGAATACCGCCACCAACCCACCCGCTGTCCTCGGTGAAAACGAAGACGACAATTATCAGCTGTTTCTGGATCAGGTACAGCAAACAGAACTGATCTGGGGTTTGTACAGTGAAGACGGCTGGGCTCTGTGCCCGTCTGTGGAGTTCGAGGAAACCGAAGTATTCCCTTTCTGGTCAGACGAGCGCTACGCGGCCGCACTTTGTACGGAAGAGTGGTCTGTTTACACGCCAAAATCCATCAGCATGGAAGACTTCATGACCGACTGGCTGCCCGGCATCCACGAAGACAATGCCATGGTCGGACTCAACTGGGATATAGAGATGAGTGGCATTGAGGTGGAACCAGCTGACCTGGCAAAAGCCCTGTCAGCTGACACCGAGTAACAACCTGCGTTTTCCGGGTTACTTTTTGGTGTAGTCGTACCAGCCCTTGCCGGTCTTCTCTCCAAATTCGCCTTTCATGTAGTGCTCCACCAGACGGGGCGTTGGCAGATCGGCCTGATTCCCTGTTTCGCGGAATTTCTCCATGCGCATGATGTAACTCAGATCCAGACCGGTGAGGTCGTTCAGACGGAACGGCCCCATCGGGTGACCTGCACCATACACACATGCATTATCAATATCTTCAACTTCCGCGACACCCATCTCCAGCAGCCAGTTTGCTTCTTTGGAGATTGCGGCAAAAATCCGGTTCAACAGGAATCCATCTACTTCCTTTTTCAGCAGCACCGGCACTTTCTGCATCACCCTGCTCATTTCCATGGTCAGCTCAGCGGTTTCATCAGACACGTGCGGCCCCTTAACCACTTCGACCAGTTTCATCACCAGCGCAGGGTTAAAGAAATGCATGTTCACCACTTTGTCCTGGCGCTGGGTGGCATCTGCAATTTTGGAGCTGACGATCGCAGAACTGTTGGTGGCCAGAATGGCGTGCGGCGGGGCAATGCGGTCAAGATCGGCATAAATTCTGCGCTTCAGCGCCAGCACTTCGGTCGCCGCTTCAATCACAAAATCTGCATCACCAGCTGCCTCTTCCAGTGAATCCACAAAACGGATATTGTCGCGCGCCGCTTTGGCCTGCTCCGCAGTCAGGCGGCCTTTCTCAACACGACCAGGCAAGTAGGAATCCACAAACGCATCAGCTTTTTTCAGAGTGTCCGCATTAACGTCTGAACATTTCACGTTGAAACCACAAATCGCAGCCTGCAGGGCAATCTGATGCCCCATATTGCCGGCGCCGACAACACAAACATTCTTGATATCTTCAAATTTCATGACTATTTCCCTTCCGTTTTATGTAGCATTTTACCTTGGCTGACTTGATGAACAGGCTGAATTGTAGCTTGAGTTTGATGGACAAGCTAACGCCAATCCATTAGCCTGAAATCACACGCTGACCGGACTGGATTATATGGACAGGCACCTTCCTACCCTCATCCTGATCACGCTGACCGGACTTTGCTCCGGCGCAGTGTCCCGGGCGCAAGTGCCTGATCATTTTTCGCCTGATCTTCAGGCCCGGCTGATGGAGGACGGCAACCGCTATCTGGAGCAGGGTGACCTGGCTAATGCCGACGCGATTTTTTTCCGGCTGTTTGACTCACTGCGCGCCAATCTCGGGCTGTATAACGCACAACAGATCAGCGCCATTGACCGCATCCTTGCCGTCGCACTGGCAGCACGGGATCATGACCGGTTCATTCAATACCTGGGTTATCACGAACAGCTGGTGACCCGGTTATATACTGGCGATACAGCAACGCTGGCCAGCGAGTTGCAGCGCAATGCACGCTGGCACCGGGCAGCCGCAGTCACCGTGGATGACGAGTTACGCAGTTGGCATCTGATCCGTAGCCGCACGTTGACCTGGCAATCAATCAGCGCACTGGAAACCCTGCCGGACACTGATCTTGAGATCGCTGCCTTGCTGTACCAGATTACACTGAGTCACTTTGAACTGAGCAATAATGCGAGCCGGCGCGGTCGCACGAGCATGGAAGTGCGCACCGACCAGCCCGCCCTGGTCAGCGGCTGGGCACTATCGGGCAGCGAAACCGATCGGCGCAGTTACGCCATCGGTACAGAACTGCTGGAACGGATAGCAGGCATCTACGCAAGACAACGGGCTACAGCAGGAACCATGGCCAGAATAACTACCTATCAGGGTGACTGGCACACGCTTTTCGACAGACATGACCGGGCTCTGACATATTATCGCCAGGCAATCGGTCTGCTGAATAACACATCAGAAAGAGACGAACTGCTGCAGGAGTTGTTCGGACAGGAAACCGCCATACCTGTTGCAGGATTTGATGTGGAAGGACGACATTTACAGGCGCTGTCTTCGCAAACACAACGCCCAGGCCTTGCGGACATTATCGATGCTTCAGCAGCCAACATTTTTGGAGATCAACCATGATGAGTCACCCGGGCATGATCAAAACCAGGCAGGGACTTCGACTGCCGTTAACCGGACAGGTTCTGGCAGCAATTATCACTGCCATGTTACTGTCGTCCTGCGCCAGTGATGCTACAACGGCCAGCACATCAGCGCAGACCCGGCAGGTCAGTCGTTTGCCAACACCCGCCGAAGTGGAACAGTACAACGCATCGGTGGCACCCGAACAACGCATCGTCTGTCGCAGTGAAACGCCGGTTGGCAGTAACATCCCTGTCCGCACCTGCCGGCTCGCCATTGATATTGACGAGACATCTACGTTTCACCGCGAACAGTTACGGCGCGCCCTGCGCTGAACAATCGGGGCGCCCCGCTCAGGGTCGCCCCTGATCCGGTGCGTTGTAGTCACAGACCCCGTCAGGAAATACTGCCTGCAACCGGCCAATCTGCGCAGCGTCCGGCACCCAGTTGCCATAGGTGCCATCACTCAGGGCCACGTCCAGAGGTTTCAGGGAGCACTTGAATACACTGCCTTCAATGGGCCCGCCAGCGACTATTCGCGATGTTGAGTAAAGCGGAAAGCTCTGAGTGCAAGCACCAGCCGACGCGTCATCAAGCACACCATTCCAGACATCAGCACCTTGTGCAATCAGACTGCCATCGGTCGCAAAACAGGCATCCTGGGCACTTGCCGGCCGGTTGGCAGCAACACCGGCATCCGGGTTGGTCTTGATGTTCGTTACCCATTCATGCAGAACATCCAGCGCCTGCATGGTCTGATCAAACTCGCGCGCAGGTCGTGCATCCGTGAACCAGACCAACTGATTATCACTGTGTCCCATCTCGTTGCGAATACGTTGGCGCGCGGAAAAAGACTGATGCGAGTTATGCATGTCCAGCTCTTCTTCCAGATAGTGACGCCAGTCAATCAGAGGAATATTCAGCTGACCATTAAACACCATCCCGGACTGATACAGCGCGCTGATCGCCTGCACATCTCCCACTGTCCTTGGCGCAGGAGCGTCTCCCTCAGAGAGATTCATGTTGCGTCGGCTCCACGGATCAAAGTTCTCGGGCGTCGGCTCACCCAAAAACGGGAAACCCTCCTGTACCATCTGCGACGGATGTTTCCAGCCACCAATGCGGGTATTCAGATCCAGAAACTCTTCCGGTGTAATGGCGCCTTCAGTCAGTGCCTGTAATCCATACTGAACGCCGACGTTGTCCCAGGGTACGCGCGCCTGACCATTGGCATCGACACCATAAATATTGCGCAGATCATCATAGTGCGTCCACTGCACATCATTCATGATACCGGGAGGATGCATTTTTTCCTGTTCACGCACCAGGCCATAGTGCGGATTCATGCTCAGAGGCGTTAATCCTCGCCACGCCGGAATGCACTCGTTGGCACCGTCAGCCGAGCCATAACCTAGCTCTCGCTTGAGCTCCGCCAGCGGATCGGGCACTGCATCGGTGGAGTTGAAACCAATCAAGAGACTGCGGTTGTCAGTCACCTGCCACTTCGTGTTGTTGCGATCAGTGACATCCATATAGTGCTCAAGCAACTCACAGTCACCAACATGAATGGTCTGCGTCACCATATCCGGATACGAATATTGCGGCACACCTGCATCAATCAGTCCGGGGTGATTCTGCTGATACACATACTGCTGGATGGCTCCGCCCGATCCGCCTACGGCAACCGTATAATCTGGCACACCAAAGCGCTTGATGAAGTGCTCCTTGACCATGAGTGCCGTTTCCCCACCCACCTGCAGATTATAATGTTCACCGGTGCGGTTACCTGATGAATAGGCTACCGCATAACCCTTTGCCAGGGCCTCTGGCATTCGTGCCCGTGTTGCATTGACGCGGCCCTGAAAATGCCCGACACCAACGCCACCCTCAAAGTGATACAGCAGGCGTCCGTTCCAGTTAATATTGCCCGGATCGCTGACATCCGCAACAGAGTCATCCGGATTTGCCAAAACGGCATAGCTGTAAAGAAAACGATTGATGGTGCCTCGCTCCCAGCGCACAATAAAATCGACCTCGGTACCATCAGTCAGGACAGTGGTTGCCAGGTCTGCCGGACGCATATCTGTTGCCGGCCAGGGTTTGTACTGACCGTCCGTGCTCATATAGTGATATTCCACAAATGGCTCTATGGAGCAGTCCTTGCTGTAACCGATTACCTGCTCATTGTCATCATGGACCGGGAAACCCCACTCCTCCTGATGATCGACCAGTGGCTGCACACCCCACTCCAGCACGCTGCTGCAAACAAACGGATATTGCTGAGGCCCTGAAAACATCGGACCACTGACCGGGTGATTGGTAAGATGCAGGGATGCAAGCGAATCCCCTGCCGCCGACTGCAGCTCCACGTGGTTGCTGCCGGGCTGCAAACCCGTCAAGAGTACCTGCCATTCATCACCGGGCAGCTGACGCGAAACAGTCAGATCCCGACCATTACTGACAAACCGGAGACCGCTGCCGGGCGAAATACCAGTTACTGACACCAGCACGCTGTCGCCACTGACCTGGTCCGGTGCACTGGATAATGTACTCAGGGTCACTGACGCAGCCTCTGGATCCGCTGTCGTCGACACAGCCGCAGTTGGTACAGGTTCGGAACAGGCAGCCAGCCCCATCAACAGGGCACCAAACGGAACAACCTTTCGCAACATAATTCGATCTCCCTCTAGGCGGACGCATTTATTTTCATTATTCCAGCATGCACTGCAGGGTTTCACACCCGCAGGGAACATTATCATGAATTGATTCAGTTTTGGAACGTCACAAAAGCTTTTAATAAATGACACCATGATGTCGTGATTCAATGCCAATATGCTGTCACTTGTGGTGCATTGTCATGAATCCTGCATTAAATGGGAGCATGAAATTCATTGCATCACAAGCAGGGTATCAGGCAGGTCATTGTATTTATTGAAATAATATAACTGGCACGCGTATTGCTATTACCTTGATGCCCAAACCCTTAAACACATTATTGATGAGGTAAAGAAATGAAAGTATCAGCCAAGTTTAAAGCAGTCATTCTGGCAGGTGTTGTTGGCAGCGCACTGGCGGCAGGTTCTGCAAGTGCACAGACACCGGACATGATGTTCAGCAGCAAGGATCTGCGCGTCGTTGAACAGTCACTGCCTGAGTACCCACGTCGCGCCCAGCTGTCAGGTATTGAAGGTTATGCCGTTGTTGAGTTCACCGTACTGGCAGACGGTTCTGTTTCATCCCCCGCTATCGCTGAATCAAATTCTCAGTTGTTTACCCGCGCTTCCCTGGCCGCCATTGAATCCTGGAAATTCGAGCCGGTTGTTGCCGATGCAGGTGTTGCTGTCCCCGTTCGTACTGCCATGAGATTCAGTTTTGTAGGTCGCGAATAAGGCAGCGTTAAGTAAATAACACGACGGTGCTTCATACCCGTAAGCATTCGTGCGTATCACGGCCACAAGCCGGTGAAAAAATTGCAATAACAACAATGATAAAACGGGGTCTTTATGACAACAATGACAAAAAATGCATGCAAATAAGCCGGGATACTGATTTTTCAGTCCCGGCTTATTTTTCCTTCCGCTATACCGGCATTCCGAATACAGCCATCAATCCAGCATGATCACTGGGAAACAGTTTCCCCGGCAAGGTTCTTTCCTCAGGTCTGTACCCAAAGACTTCAGTACTTCTGCTCACAATATTTTCCGTATGCAAAATATGGTCGATACGTTGTCGATTATCCATGAACTCCTCACCAGTATGGTCGCCCGTTCCCCAGGTATTTTCTCCATCTTTAAAAGGGTCTGAATAATCACCTGGTCTGCAGGTGAACAGGTGGTATACAAGTTTTCCCGGCTCGGCATTCAGATCACCAACCAGGATTCTTTCCCGCCCCGATTTCTCCATCTTGCAGATGAGCTCCAGAGCCTGTTTCGATTGTATTTCTTCGCTAATACTTTCAAGGTGAGTGTTGGCAATTCTCAATTGCGTGTTTTCCCAGGTCATGTCTATCCACTGGAAGGCTCGCCTCACGTCCAGCACTGTTTCATCCTGGTGTCCGGCAAACGGCATTGGTATCGGTATTTTGTCCGAATACTGTTCAGAGCCATGACTCTCTATGGCGACCTCTGTCGATACCAGTATCACGATCTGGTCAGTAACCTTCAGTCGCCCTGCTTTACCCTTCCACCAAATGGGCAATTCCACACTTGTTGCGGTTTCACAACACGCGACACTGTAACCACTGTCTTCACCCAGTTCGTTTAGCAGCAGACTCAGAAAATCGAGTCTCTCACCGTGGTCGGGAAGCACGTATTCATACACTTCCTGTAAGCAGACAACTTCTGGCTTGCGCGTAGCGATTTCTCTTGCCAGATACTTCGCTCTCTCCGGATAGTTGCTCAGCGTAACAAAGCGATAAAAGTTTGCTGCCAGCTGTCCCAGTCGAAGGTTTGTAGCTGCCGGCAGAAGGAGCTTGAAATTCGCACCCAGATAAAGATTCCGGCAAAGGATACCCAGGCCTTTTGATGATGAATCGTGCATATAATTCCCTCGGCAGACAAATTGCCCTTACTTTATTTGTTGAAGAAACCAGTCTCTCAACTCGACAGTGACTTCAACATGTTCAGTATTGCTCTCGCTCGCATAGATGAATTCATCCAGCGCACTCAATGCCGGATCCAGCTCACGCAGATCCTGCTCCAGCGGGATAGTCATCGGAAACGCGAGTGCACTCACCGTCGGCACAAAACAACCGCCCTTTGGTTTAGGCTTTGACATCCTGTCCGAGACCTCCAGCAGCCCCTCGTACGCCTGTTCAAAAAAGTTCCCCTGCCCGCCCGGTGCGCTGTCGTATTCCTTGATGTTTTTGGGAAAGTAACGCCCATGCCTTGCTTCCTTGGCAGGTTCCCACGGTATCCAGGGCTTCCAGATTTCCGCAATCGTTTCCGAGTCGCCATATTTCTGTACCCGGCAGCTAGCACCCGCAGTAGATGCGCAGTGCCGCCAGTCGATTAAAACGGCGCCTGGCACCAGGTCATTCTTTTTGCCGTCACCCCGCCCATTGGCAATACCAACCTTCTTTACCTCTTTGGGCCAGTTGCCAAGCTTTGCCAATTCTGACCAGAAAGACGTCTTCAATTCGTTGTTTTCCTCCAGATCCACGTTCCACGCGGGAGGTCTGTGCACCAGCAATTGTTGCGCTGCAGGGCTACGCAGAAGATTGGACATGGTCTTGGCGCCGGATCCATTGTCTTCAAGAACCAAAGCCAGATACTGCAACGAAACAGGCACCCAGGCACCGTTATGAGGTGTGTCATAGCTAATATAGGTCCTGGCCTCATGCGCAATGCCATGTTTCTCCATGAACGCCAATGCGTACCTGGCAACCAGTCCCCCCATGCTCGCGCCACCAATAACAAGCGGCTCGACGGGATCACCAGATGCATGTCGGCGCCGGTTCACCTCATTGATAACAGACACCATCACCATCGCGTTAGCCTGAATATGTGTGGATTTGTTCGCGTACCCTACCAGCACAATATCTCGACCAGCCTCAAGAATACCCCTCCCAAGACCCAGTTTGTTAAACAACGACCAGAAAGTCTGAATGTTTGTACTGCCGTCACCAAACCCATCAGCGAATATTAGCGGCGCTTTTAGTTTCTTATCCGTATTCCCTTTGCCGTACAGGATATAGGCTGTGCCTTTTGCGTCTGGATATCCTTCATAAGCAACCACGTCAAAGCTGCCATCAAACACCTGGCCGCTACTGGTTCCGCCGCCCGGCTTATTACCAACTCCGCCCCCCAGCAGACTCTCGCCATCCTGAGCAGTGGACTCTGTCTGCAGGGACAGCTTGCAGGTAGTGAAATACGAAACATCCGCAAGCACAAATTCAATCGTGAGCTTTCTGTCACCGCCCTGCAGGTAGTTAACGGTAACTGTTTCGTCAAATTTGACTTCGCGGGGCGCCTCCCCATCATCGAAATCAATAAATATATTCTGTGGCCGGTGACTGTCATTGGAAAAGTAGTGCTCACTGGCCAGGCAAAAGGAAACCGTAAGGCCAACATGGATATAGGGTTGTAATGTGAGATTCACATACCGGGTAGGCAGTAACGTGGCAGCAAAAACAGCCCTGTGTGCACTGAGTATTTTGTCCGGGTTTGCGACATCAAGACCCGACGCGGTATCGGAGCGCAATGCTGACATGACTTTTTTTGCGAAGCGATCTGTAGGACTGTGATACAGAAAGTTCGCCAGCGTAATGGGTACTGTTTCTGCACTGGCTGTGCTTGCGAGCGCATCCATTCGCGAATCGGGAATTCGCTGCTCGTCGACCAGCATGCTGGCATTCAGGTCCATCAGGAATTGCAAAAATGAACTCTGATTACAGATGGGGGACGTTGGGGAGCCGTCAAATTCAGCAAGATTTCCTGCCCCGAAACGGGACCAGTATAGAATCCCTGATGGCACATTCGCGGCACTGGCCGGCGCCATGAGTGCTGCCAGCGACGTCAGTTCCGGGCTGTCCGGTGCCTGGCGTGTAATCTCCACACCAATCCGGTCACTCTTTTTGTTGTCAGTACCCATCCCCGCACCCTCGTTAGCCGCTGAAGTCAAGTCTCAGCCAATGTAGCGTCGAAATTACGAGCGAGCAAATTAGTGCAATCTTTTTGTGATGAGGTTCAAGTTTGCTGAGGTATGGTGTGGACGTTGTGGCGAACACAGGGTTCGCCTCCCTCTCTCGTGGTCTGATCCAGCGATATTTTTGAGGGAATTGCCGCGAACAGCGACACAGATATTTAATATGGCGGAGAGAGAGGGATTAATCAAAACAGCTTTGGGCTGTTTTGACCCTGACGGGCTTCGCGCTGACGCGCTCGTTGAAAGTTGCTGCGCAACTTATCGACCCTCTGATCGGGTTCGCCTCCCTCTCTCGTGGTCTGATCCAGCGATATTTTTGAGGGAATTGCCGCGAACAACGACACAGATATTGAGCAACCTGAGACATAGGTTACAGACTATACCGGAGACATAGGTTACACAT
>CAXBER010000023.1:0-15902 GCA_963974875.1 uncultured Pseudohongiella sp.
CTTTAACGTCATTGCCAAGCGCTATGAGCACGGCAGTATCATCGTGACCAGCAACCTGCCGTTCTCTCAGTGGTCAACCGCCTTTGCAGATGATCAAACGCTGACAGCGGCCTTGCTCGATAGGCTTCTGCATCATGCGCATATTGTGCAGATCTCAGGGAACAGCTACCGACTGAAAGGCAAGAAAGCTGCCGGCATCGCTCCGGTGGTCATCAGCCAGCAAGATAGCGAGTAAACCGCCAAGGGTGGGTCAATTTTACATTGCCGTCTGGTGGGTCAAAGTTAGATTGCCGTTGACATTACTTTCGGGTATTGCAATTGGGCAAAAACGAATGTATTCATATTTAGTTAATTTAATAATTTGGCAGGGTACCGTCCGGTGAGTTACCTGCTGCTTCAACAACAGGGTAATGCCGTAGGAGAACAACAATGATAAACCTCAAAAAGTCGCTGAGACTTGCAGTAACAGCGATGTGTGCAGGCGCCGCGATTTCAGTGGCGGCATCTGCCGCCGTTGCACAGGACAGGGTCGGCGATTTCGCGCTGCTGGATCACGAGGGCGTGTACCATAATATGAGCTGGTACGATAACAACAAGGCTGTTGCCCTGTTTGTGCAGGTCAATGGTGATGCGGCCAGTCAGGCGTCCCTGGAACACATTGATGCCTTGCGCTCAGCATACGAGGCCCAGGGTGTCGTTTTCATGATGATCAACCCTCTGGGGCAGGCACGTGATTCAGTCAAATCTGTTGCTGCTGATCATGAGGGTGTTCCGGTATTGATAGATGATACTCAGCTGATATCGGAAGCCCTGAATATCCAGAAATCCGGTGAGGTTCTGCTCTACAGTCCCTCCAGTTTTCGCGTCATGTTTCGCGGGCCGGCCGGCAAGGAGCTGGAGGCAGCTCTGCAGGCGGTAGTTGAGGGGTCATTAACGCAGCCGGTAGAGCTTGCAGCATCTGGCACGGATATAAGCTACCCGGTCAGAGATCGAAACATGGCCGAAGGTGTGTCTTACTCAAAGGATGTTGCTCCGGTTCTGGCAAAACACTGTGCTGACTGCCACCGGGATGGAGGTATTGCCCCATTTGCCATGGATAGTCACGCCATGGCACAGGGCTGGTCTCCGATGATCCGGGAAGTTCTGATGACCAAACGTATGCCACCTGCACAGATCGATCCCCACATTGGCGAATTCAGCAATAGTTACAATGTACCATTCGAAGACCAACAGAAGATTCTTCACTGGATAGCGCAAGGTTCGCCACGCGATGGTGATGTCGATCCGCTGGCAACGATTGAGTGGCCCGAGACTGAATGGGCATTTGGCGAACCGGATCTGATTGTAGATCTGCCGCCGCAGGAAATTCCCGCCACAGGGGTGCTGGACTACATTAATGTCATGGTTCCTATCAGTGGCATGACCGAAGATCGCTGGTTAAAGGCGAGCCAGTACATACCAAGCGACAGAACGGTACTGCACCATACACTTAACGCTTTGATTGAACCTGGCCAGCGCCCCAAGCCCGGATTGATCGGATCCTTTACGCATCCTGACCAGCCTTATGTCACGCCGTATATTCCTGGTGCTGAGCCGTATATCGAAGATGAGAATACAGGTGGTTTGCTGAAGGCGGGCACCACCCTGGCGCTGAATATGCACTATACAACCAATGGTCGGGCAACCGTTGATCAGGGGCGTATAGGACTCTGGTTCTACGATGAAGATGAAACGCCAACGCAAAGAAAATTGGGCGAATGTGCCTGTATCTTTCCGAACGACTGGACTGATATACCACCAAACGATCCAAATTTTGCGCAGGTCAAGAGCGTAAAAGTGGGCTACGATGCCTACCTGACCGGTTTCCATCCGCATATGCATTTCCGCGGCAAGAGTATGGTCTTTGATGCTCACTATCCCGACGGTCGTGTGGAGCGATTATTGAATATTGCGCACTACAACTACGACTGGCAAATTGAATACAAGCTTGCCGAGCCAAAATTTGTTCCGGCAGGAACCGAAATAGTCGTGACTGGTGTGTTCGACAACTCCAGTCAGAACAAGGCTAATCCGGACCCTGAGCGACAGGTTCCCTGGGGTGAGCAGAGCTGGGATGAGATGTTCTTTGGTCAGGTGTACTGGAAAGCGGCGGATCCGGCGGTGCTTGATCAGCTACGTGCCCGCTTTGAAAGTCGTGGTGTGGCTACCAACTAAAAAGTTATAGGCAGTAGATAAAAAAAGGGGGGCGATAATCGCCCCCCTTTTTTTGTTGCAGTTCAATTATTGACGGACATAACGCTTGATGCCACCAACAGGTCCCACCTCTGCGCCGTATATAACGCCATTGCGGTCTACGGTTACGCCTTCAGCTGTGCAGGTGCCACGGCAGTCAGGCTGTGGGTCAGGTATGAAATACTGAACCTCTCCTGTGCGTGCACTGCCCACACGAATACCGCGTAACCAGTCACCGTGAGCAGGGTTTACAGAGCCGGACTCAGAATCGGCAGCGTAGAGAGTGTCGTTGGCATCTATGAACAGACCGCTGTTGCGGCTGAATTGATACCAGGTATCAAGCAGTTGGCCGTCCTGTGTGTAAATCTGAATACGGTCATTACTTCGGTCAGAAATGAACAGTCGACCCTGCGAGTCCATCGCCAGTGCGTGCGGCTGCATAAACTCGTCCGGTCCCGAACCCAGGGATCCCCAGGTTTGAACCAGATTGCCACTGGGGTTGAATTTAAGGACACGGGCGGTGGAGCCGGGAGCGTTGGAGTGCCCTTCCGCGACAAATATATGTCCATCCGGTGCTACGAGTACGTCATTTGGTTGAAACAGGTAGTTCTCGTCGCGACCACCGCCGGGCATGCCCAGTGTCATCAGGTGATGGCCGCTGGGGCTGAATTTGTGCACCTGATGGCCGTATACTTCATTGTCCGCAACACCATCACCGCGGTTATCACGTGCATCAGTTACCCAGACATTGCCTTCGTGGTCGACTTCGATTCCATGCGGCCAGGTAATCATGCCTGCACCGAAGCTGGTGACCATATTGCCGTTTTGATCGAATTTCATAACGGGATCAAGGTCGCTGTTCTGAACGCAGGCATTAACGTTGCCACTGCAACGTTCGGCGACCCATACGCTGGTGCCGTCGACATCAATATGCACGGCGCTGGTGGATCCCCACTGCCGTCCGGCGGGTAGCTTCAGATACCCTTCAATGGTCTGGTATGGATTAGGTAAATCATTGGTCGGAGCCATATCAGGATTGCTGAAATCGCTTTGGGCGTACGCTGATGCTGAGAATGCACCTAACGTGACCGAAATGGTCAGCAAGGCACATTTCAGTGGTCTTTTATACGTGGTTTGACTGATGTATGACATGAGTGGAGTCGTCTCCCTTCTGATAACTGTTTGGACAGTCAGGATAAACCACCTGCATGACTAACTCAAACGCTATGCGTCGAGCGGTTGTCCGGCAAGATCTACTCCCTGAGCCATATCTTGTCAGGAGAAATGCCACGCTGGTAGATCAAACCGGCATCAAAGTTCATTCGATCGATTCCATAGACTTCGAACAACGCTTCAAAGCTGGGCGCACCGTTTGCACGATGCGTCTGTACGTCCAGTTCCTGCAGGATGGATGGGTTGGCAAGGACGCTGGCTGCATGCATAAGGCCCGCATCGCGGGTTCCGCTGACCAGCATGAACTGATTGCCACCAGCGGCTGGCCAGGTTGCCAGTAGCGCCAGGTCTCGAAAAGGCTCACCTTTTTCGGGCAGGCCGGCGGTGCTAGTGTGTACGGTACCTGATTCGCGTTCATACAGTTCATCATAGGTCTGGCCAGGCAGAAGTCCTGACGCGGCAAAGTACAGATTGTTCAGTTTGTCCATGGCGCTGATATAACCGATATAAATGATGTGATTGTTGCGCAGGTCAGCCATGGTGACCCGCGACATCATTTTGATTTGTGTGCGCTTGCCAATGGCATTGACCAGGGGTGCGATATTCAGCAGCGCACTGGCGCTGCCCTCTGGCATATATGTCATATCAAGGTCACGGAAGTAGGTTTGCAATTCCGCGTCCTGCATGAACAGACTGAGCAGGTCTTCGCGGGAATTGATAAAAAAATCACGCACCATACGTGCAATACGGCCGTCTTCGTCCAGTTCGCCGAATATGTAATAGTCCCCCATGACTATCATGACGGGTATTTCATCGTCCATCATGGCTTGCCAGGGTGCCTGTGCGAGTACTTGTGTCAGCTCCGTCCCAGCGTGATTGTTCTGATAGTGTTGCCACTGCCAAAAATTGGCGCCGAGCAGAACGATAACGCATGCGGCCCAGACGAGATGGATTCGGCGCCTGACCGGCACCTGAGGTTCAGCAGCCTTGTCGTCAGGTTCTGAACTCGAGGCAGAATGATCAACAATGGTGATGGTGTACTGACCCCTGGGGATGACAAGCCGGCAATCGGAATCGGGCTCATGTTGCGTGTAGTATTTGTCCAGGCGATTACGGAGCTGATGAATATAGACTCGGACGACCGAGTCGCGTGCCACGTCAAAAGTGCTGTCACGGCCCAATACATCCACAGCGATATCAAATTCCTTGGGCTGACGAGACTGGGCAGAGCAGTCCAGCAGATAGTCGAGCAGCTGCGAGTACACAGGCGATCTGCCCAGCGCACCGCTGGCGACAATACGGTCTCTGGCTTGTTGCGCGGCTTTCTCATCGCAGCGGGTCTGCGGATGAGGTGAGCTGTTATGGTCAGGTATTAACGGAGACAAGGCGATTACCGACTATCAGGCTTTTGTGGAATTCATAGTAACGCGTTCCATAGTAGTACGATCATAGTGGCTTGTGCCCAATTTAACCACCCGTGCGGGTGGATTTGCCCGGGGAGCTGCGCTATTCTTCGCCGCACCCAACAGGGAACTTGTGCAGGAAACCTTTTGCCGGATACGTCGCCGGACATATCCATGCGGATATTGTGCCGGAGGGTTGACCAGGCTCAATACTTGACCATCGGCAGGGCATATACTGCAATGCAGGCCGGTCAGGGGAGTCGTGAGCAAAACCGGGAAGGTTCCCTGACAGGCATAACAGGGCAGAGTATAGCCCAGACGATAAAGACTGCGGGAGGTCAACTACGTGATAAACGAATTGTTATTACAGTTCGCCGAGTGGCTTTATGCCACCGGTTGGAGCAGGGCGATAGAAGAATCCTTCTATCTGTACAACTGGATCGAGACGACACACGTCCTGACCGTCATGTTGAGTCTGGGTATGCTGATTTTTATTGACTTGCGTATGCTCGGCTTTGTGATGCCGACGGTTTCGGCAGTCAAAATTGCTCAACGCCTCAATATAGCCATGATGGTTGGTTTTGCGATCATGTTCGTGACGGGCCTGTTGCTGTTTTATGCCAAGCCTGTCTACACCATCCAGAGTATCTGGTTTCGAATCAAAATGTTGCTGTTGCTGGGCGCTTTCGTGAACGCAGTTATTTTCCACAAACGCATGATGGCCTCTGCGGGCACCTGGGACAATGAGCCAAAAGCGCCGCGCCACCTGCAGATCGGTGCGGCACTCTCGCTTGGTTTGTGGGCCGGCGTGGTGACCACCGGGCGTCTGATAGCGTACGACTGGTATAGCTGTTACAGGGATCTGCCAGGGCTGCTGAGCTGGGCTGCCGGGTGTGTGGCTGAGTAATGTGGCCAGCCCGGAATCGCGGAAGAAGACCAATGAACATTTCACGCTGGCCGCTGGCCAACTGACAAGACAAACAGGAGTTCCCCATGGAGCTGTTACCTTTATCATTTTTTGAGTGGGCCGAGACATCCTTTCTTGGGTATATCGGCAAAAACTATGGCGGCGTTTATGCCACGTTTGGCCAGTCTCTGCATCTGATTTCACTGGCGGTGCTGGGTGGTTCAGTGCTGGTCAGTGATCTGAGATTACTTGGTGTTGTGTTAAAGGATGTCCCGTCAGAAGTGGTTGCCGATCAGGCGCACAAGGTCTTCCGGATAGCCTTGATATTTATACTTGCCACTGGTCTGTTCATGGCTGCTGCAATTGCCCAAAAGCTGTTTTACAATGCGGCGTTCTGGGCCAAAATGTATGCCCTGATTGCAGGTATCCTGTTCGTGTTTCTGGTGCGGCGTCCGTTGCTTAAAGGGGATCATTCGCAACTTAATCCCCTGGCGGTCAAACTGGTGGCAGTCGCATCAATACTGGTTTGGGTCAGTGTGGCGGCAACCGGTCGCTGGATCGGCTTCTCCTGACATCTCACGACAGACAACTAACATAGGATTAGCATCATGAGTGATAGTAAGCCATTGAGCAAAATAGAGAAAATAGCTATTGCCAGCTCTGCCCTGATTATTGGTGTGGGTATTGTCTACTGGTTCGGGCAGGTGATGAATGTCATTGAGTTGCTGGAAATGGCATATGGATAGAGCGCCTGCCCTCTCTGTCCGAGGGCCTGGTCTGAGGGCTTGCGAAGTGTTCCCGGCATGGCAGGTGCAGCACAAGGCACTGCCTGTCGGGAATCGCGCCTTCGGCTGACTTCTGCTAGAAAATGCCCAGTTCCATCAGGAAATAATCATCCATAAACAACTCTGATACGAGCCGATCCAGGCTGGCGCTGATCGCCGCTGCGACGTCATCGCCTGATGTCGTGGTCCGGCTGAAGAGAGTGCTTTGCCAGGCATTTCGCCCCTGGTTGCTAAGGCTCAGTTCGCAACGGATCAGAACCTCTATACCGTCAGCCGATTCCTCTACCTGCATTTCGATAAGTTTGCCGTTTACCACAAGCCCGCCATCCTCACCCATCACTGCGCCTGATGCCGCGAATGATTTTGTAAAAGCCTCTCTTACCAGCGCAGAAGGGGATTGCGCAGACAGAGTCAGAGACTCCTTGCCTGAATGGACGATATCCGCTTTGTTCTCAATGTTTCGTGCATCGGAAAACTCATTTATCCGGATAGGCCCACCGGCAGCAGCCCCAAGATTGACTCCCGTATCGCCAGTGAATTGATAGTCGACCGCAATGCTCTCACCTGCCAGTACCTGAGTGCTCAGCAGCCAGATACCGGCAAGGGTCAGTGTGCGCAATAATTTCATTGTCACGTGTTTTCCCCGTTTGGATTTCAGTTTTGTTGTGTGGCGCAGGACGCGCGCTCACGTTCCCGGTAGATAAAAAGGGCCGTGACACAGTGTGTGTATCACAGCCCTTTGTTATGATCAACTGTACTGCTGGTTACCTGTCACCGGTATTGGCGGCAAGTGACAAGACTTTACAGTCGGTCCGCAGGCCAGGGCACGCCCTGATGGCCTGACTGGACTTGCTTCATGCCCTGGAAGGCGAATTTCTGAATTCGCTTGCCTTCATAGGTTTCAGTTGTATAGATGTTGTTGCGCGAATCAGTCGCAATGCTGTGCGGCGCATAGAACTGGCCGGGTTGGCGACCGCCTCCGCCAAAGCTGATCAGGACTTCCAGCGATTCGCGATCGAGTACGTAAATCTTGAAATTCTGGCCGTCTGCCAGATAAATGTACTTCTGCTCAGCATCATTGGAGAAGGAAATATCCCAGGTTGAGCCCTGAGCCAGCGTTTCCGGCGCGATATAGACTTCTCTTACATAAGTGCCGTCAGGGCGGAATACCTGAATTCGGTCAGAACCGCGGTCACAGACGTACAGCAGACCGTCTTTGGACGGAATGGCACAGTGAACTGGTCCACGGAACTGGTCAGGACGGTCACCCGGCTGATAGTTGACACGGACATCTTCCGGACGATTGCCGTATGCGCCCCAGTAACGCTTGAATGCGCCGGTGCTCAGGTCCAGTACAGCGACACGCTTGTGGCGGTAGCCGTCGGCGAGATAAACCTCGTTATTCGCACCGTCAATGGAGATTTCCGCAACCTGTCCAAAAAATGTGGTGCTGTTGCTGTCGGGTTCACTGCCGGGAATGCCGTGCTCAGCTACAAACTGACCGTCACCGGTAAATTCCAGTACGTGAGAGTCGCCGCCGCCGTTGCCGCCAATCCAGACATTGCCGTTTGGTGCGACTGCGATACCGTGGTTGGATGCGGGCCATGTATAGCCTTCTCCCGGACCGCCCCATGCGTTAACCAGATTGCCAGCAGGGTCAAATTCCAGAATGGGTGGAGCCGGCGTACAGCACTCGCTGACGCCCATTTTCAGGCCGATTTCAGTTGCGCCGCCGAACATGGAATCCTGGTCCCGATGAACCATGAATACGTGATCGCGAGCGTCCACTTCCACGCCAATTGCACGGCCAATAATCCACTGATTTGGCAAGGGCTTAGGCCAGAAAGGATCGACCTCAAAGGTCGGCGCGGTTACCATTGAACCGGATTGTGCAACAGCAGGTTCCTTGAGTAGCGACTGGCCTGCGCTGAGCGCTGCTACGGCAAGTGCCAGAGAGGCGCCTACTGTGAATTTGATTTTTTTTGTCATTATGTTCCCTCCAGGGTTTCCAGGGTTTTCGTCCCGCGCGTTTAAAGATCGGTCGTATCCAAAGTATACTCAGTTCTTTATGCCCAGTATACTCACCAGTCCTGAAATTAGCCAAATCCGATGTTTTGCTGAGGTGGATGTGTACAAAAATAACAAGATCAAATGGCCTTCTTTCATGCTGTGCCTGTTAGTCATGCTGGCCGGAGCGGCAGGTGCGGGGCAGTCGCTGGCCGACGAGATCCCGAGTCGCGTCGCCGTCCAGGCGTTTGTCAAGGCGGAAGACGGGCGACTCAATCTGCTTATGCGGGTACCCATGGATGCCTTGCTGGAAGCCCAATTCCCACTGCGCGGGGAAATCGGGTATGTCATTTTCTCGGAAGCCCGCAGTGCAATGGAAGATGCTGCTCAGAACCAGATACTGCAGGCGATACAGGTGTTTGAAGATGACCGGCTGCTGGAGCGGCCGAGACTGGATGCCGTTCGTATCGTTCTACCCTCAGACCGCAGCTTTGTGGATTATCAGTCCGCGCTGACATCGGTGCATGGTGCGCCGCTGGATGACTCGGTTGACATGTATTATCGGCAAGGATTTCTGGACGTCCTTGCCTCCTACCAGATCGGGTCAGAGCAGTCGCGCTTCTCAGTGGATGCCAGGCTTGGCGGACTGGGTCTGGAAACCACAACGGTGCTGCGTTATATCCTTGATGACGGGAGTGAGCGCAGTTTCAGCTATATAGGCAATCCCGGGCGGGTTTACCTGGATCCTCGCTGGTATCAGGCGGTATTCAATTTTGTTGTGCTCGGATTTGATCACATACTTGAAGGGACTGATCACCTGCTGTTCCTGTTTTGTCTGCTGATACCGCTACGCCGTATACGCGCGCTGATTCCGGTTGTGACGTCGTTTACCATCGCGCACTCAATCACGCTGATCGCCTCAGCGCTTGGCTGGGTGCCATCCACTATCTGGTTTCCTTCACTGATTGAGACGCTGATTGCGCTTTCGATTGTCTATATGGCACTGGAGAATATAGTTGGTGTGCAGCAGCGCCATCGCTGGATCATGACTTTCTGTTTTGGTCTGATACATGGCTTCGGGTTTTCTTTTCTGCTTACCGAAAGCATGCAGTTTGCAGGCTCGCATCTGGTGACATCCCTGCTGGCATTTAATGTGGGGGTGGAGTTCGGGCAGATTCTGGTTCTGCTGATTGCGGTGCCGGTCATTCATCTGTTGTTCAAGTATGTGTTACCCGAAAGACTGGGTGTGATTCTGTTATCAGCAATCGTTGCTCACTGGGCGTGGCACTGGCTGGAAGACCGCTGGGCAGGTTTTAGTGCGTATCAGATTAACATGCCTGCACTGGACCGGTACTTTGTTGCCGGTCTCATGCAATGGATGGCACTGATGTTGTTGTCAGTGGCGGTATTGTGGGTCATGCACAATGTGTTTTCGCGATTCTTTGCCGGTGATTCGGCAGGCAGGAAGGAGGATAGTCCCGGGGTAACGGGATAAGCATTGTCTTGCCGCTTGTGAACTTGATATGATGCGGCGCTTATTGGTTGGTCTGCCGGCAGGCCTGATGTTGATAATAATAATGCGGGAGTGGTAGGTATGGGCGGAATCATGATTATTCTGTTTGGGGTTGCGGGACTGTCCTTTGGCTGGTTCGTTTACTCCAAATTCATAGCAGAGAAAATATACAGGCTGGATCCCGATTTTGTCACTCCGGCACATGAACTGAATGACGGTATAGACTACGTCCCCACTAACAAATACGTACTGTGGGGGCATCATTTTACGTCTGTGGCAGGCGCTGCACCGATTGTTGGCCCTGCCATTGCCGTATATTGGGGCTGGGTGCCGGCGTTGTTGTGGGTGACCTTCGGGACCATCTTTTTTGCTGGCATTCACGACATGGGTGCCTTGTGGGCCAGTACACGGAACAAGGGCAAGTCTATAGGGGCGTTGTCAGAGAATGTGATTGGCAAGCGCACGCGTTCTTTGTTCCTGATCGTCATCTTCCTGCTGCTGCTCATGGTAAATGCCGTGTTTGCAGTCGTTATTTCCAATGGTTTTGTCGGTACCCCCGGTTCAGTGTTTCCAGCCTGGTCAGCCATTGTGGTCGCGTTGATCATCGGTCAGTTGTTGCGCCGTAACTACAGCCTGCTGCTGCTGACGGCGGCGGGCGTAGTGATACTTTACATTTCCATATGGGCGGGTACGTTTATCGAATTGCAGTTGCCTGAGACCATGTTTGGTCTGAATGCCAATGCAAACTGGATTATCATACTCTTCATCTATGCTGCGATAGCTTCCATGTTGCCGGTCTGGATGCTGCTTCAGCCGCGTGACTTCATCAATGGCATGCAATTGATTGTTGGTTTGATCCTGCTCTACGGCGCGGTCTTTTTGTCGATGCCTGATATGGTGGCGCCGGCATTCAATTCGCAGCTGGCGGAGGGCACACCGAGCATCTTCCCCCTGCTGTTCGTGACTATTGCCTGTGGTGCTATTTCGGGCTTCCACGGGATCGTGGCTTCAGGTACCAGTTCCAAGCAGTTGGACAAGGAAACAGATGCCCGTTTTGTAGGATATCTCGGCGCAATTGGGGAAGGCTCCCTGGCGTTGATCACAATTGTGGCGGTGTGTTCCGTTGCCTATGCAGCCTCGCCGGAGCAGTGGCACATGGTTTATGCCAAGTTCTCGGATGGCGGTGCGCCGGCATTTGTGGCGGGTGGTGCAGCGCTGATTTCGGGGGCATGGGGCTTGTCTGAGGGTTTTGCGCAAGTGTTGCTGGCAACCATGGTTGCCCTGTTTGCAGGTACAACCATGGATTCCGGAGTGAGGCTGCAGCGCTATATCATTCAGGAGTGGGGCGATATCTACGGAATCAAATTGTTCCGTTCCGGAATAGTAGCAACCTTTGTGGCCGTGATTGCCTGTCTGCTCCTCGCTTTTGGCGCGGGTGGTTCGTCCGGTGCCGGTGGCATGATCATCTGGCCATTGTTTGGTGCTACCAACCAGATTCTGGCAAGTCTCACATTGCTGGTCATCACCGTCATGCTGATAAAAATGGGGCGTCCGGCGTACTATACCTTGCTGCCTATGGTTTTTGTCCTGATCACATCTTTCCTGGCAGGACTGATTCAGCTGGTGGACTTCTACAGAGCCGGCAACTATTTGCTGGTGACGCTGGACTTTATTGTGCTGGTGGTGAGCGTTCTGGTCATGCTCGAAGCAGCCTCGGTGGTCAGCAAATTCCGCAAGGAAGGGGCTAAATCGCAGGCGTAAACAAATCGACTGAATCCGGACGGGTTGCTGTTGCGCCTGCCCGGATTCGAGCGATCGTTACAAATAATTGCAATGTGAGCCTTCGGTTTAATATTCTCGTTCGACTGATTGACTATAATCCTTCCCAAATGTTTGCTGGATGCCGCGAGCGCAGTGGAATACTGAAGAGATGGTCAGGGGTCTGATTCTTGTTATAGCGTTGATTTGGTCAGCAGGTTTGCCGGTTATGGCAGATCAGGTGCCGGATTTTGCCTTGATTGACCAAAACGGCCGTTTCCATCAGTTGAGCCGATATGCAGACAAGCAGGCAGTCGTGATTCTCATGTTCAACCGGGAATGCGAGGTTAGTAAAAAGGCCCTGCCCGAGCTGGTCTCGCTGCAGCGTCGTTATGCAGAAGAGCCTGTCAGCTTTCATGTGCTGGTTGCTGATCCGGCCGAAACACGGGAAAGCCTGAAGGGGCTGGCTGCAGAGCTCAATACAGATCTTTCATTTCTGCTGGACGAGTCCCAGTTGGTGACGGATGCGTTGGGTTTCACGCATTCCGCTGAAGTTATGGTTATTGATCCGGTGCGTGGAAACCTGCTTTATCGTGGTGGTATCGGTCTCTATGACGATAACCCTGCACAGCTTGCTCTGGCTGCCAGTCTGCCGGGGCTGAGCTCTCACCTGCATTACATAGTCCATTCGGTGCTCCAGGGTGAGCCGTTTATGCAGGATATCATGCCTTTAAACGGGCAACTGCTGGCTCTGGATCAGCTGACTGCTGCACGGCAGCATGCGGTCAGTTATGAAGAGGATGTGGCACCGATTCTGATCGAGCGTTGTGTCAGTTGTCATCGTGATGATGGTGCGGCTCCATGGCAAATGGATAGTCATCGCATGGTGCAGGGCTGGAGCGCCATGATTCGCGAAACGCTACTGACGCGCCGCATGCCGCCTGGGCAGATCGACCATCAGTATGCTGATCAGTTTGATGATGTCCATCATATTACTGACCGTGAAATGACTGTGCTGATGCAGTGGATTGAGACTGGTGCGAAACGTGTGGCCAGTCTGCCGGATCCACTGGAATCGGTGCCACCCAGGGAGTCTTCCTGGGAGCTGGGCGAGCCGGATATGGTTGTCGAGTTTCCCGCGCACAAGGTGCCGGCAACAGGTGTGCTGGATTATATGTTTGTGCCTATTGAGCTGGGTTTGACCGAAGATAAGTGGGTGTCCGCATATGAATTTGATGTCGACGACAAGGCATCATTGCATCACATTATTGTTTACACGCAGGATGCCCGGCAGCAGCGTCAGAATTCGAGCCGGGGCGGGAGTCGGACCAATTTTGGCGGTTATGCCCCGGGCCGTGAACATGTCGTACTGGACGACAACACGGGTATTTTGCTGCGCCGGGACATGCGGTTCATGATTCAGTTTCACTACACTACAGTCGGGCGCGAGTCCACGGATCGTTCGCGTATAGGGCTGTATTTCAGGGATGCTGCGCCTGAGCAGGAGTTGGTGCGGACAGCCGTCATGAATGGAGAGTTTGTTATTCCGCCTGGTGCGCGAGAGTTTCCGGTCGAGGCTGTGACGCTTATACCGGAGGACAGTTATCTATACAGTTTTGCTCCGCACATGCATTACAGGGGGAAACACATACGTTTTTCTGCCCAGTATCCGGATGGGTCTGAGAAAAGTCTGCTGTCGATTCCGAATTTCCAGCACAACTGGCAGATGGTCTATCGTCTGCGGGAGCCGGAGTTTCTGCCGGCTGGCACCCGGATCGTCGCGACTGGTGCCTTTGATAACTCGCCCTACAACCCTCTGAACCCTGACCCATCCACGTCAGTAGCCTGGGGTGACCAGGTCTGGGACGAAATGTTTTTAACCTGGATGCGAATTAGCGCCGTACGCTGAAACGGTGTCAGGGACGAATGCATGAATGTACTTCCACTATTACAGTGTCTTGCTGATGGAGATTATCATTCCGGGCAGGATCTCGGGCTGCGTCTGGGGATTAGCCGGGCGGCTATCTGGAAGCAGATGCAGGTTGTCAGGGAGCTGGGAGTTGGTATAGAAGCGATTACGGGGCGGGGTTATCGTGTGTCAGGCGGTCTGGACTTGCTTGACAGGTCCGAAATACGTCGGCACCTGACAGGGTCCGCAGCGTCACTTGGTGATCGTTTTGATCTGCATTTTTCAACGGGTTCGACCAATACAGACGCTATGGCAAAAGTAGAGCAGGGTTTTGACAGCTGGCTGGTAATGACTGAGCATCAGTCCCAGGGCCGGGGCCGGCGTGGGCGTCAGTGGATCAGTCCGTTTGGGCACAACCTCTATCAATCCCTGTTATGGACCTTTCAGGGCGGAATTGCTGCGTTGGAAGGATTGAGTCTGGTGTGCGCGCTGGTAGTGCTGCGAACGCTCAATACTCTGGGTTATGAGGGTATTACTTTAAAGTGGCCAAACGATGTGTTGTTTAATGGTCGCAAGCTGGCAGGCATATTGCTCGAGGTTAGCGGAGATGTCGGAGGTCCTTGCCGGGTGGTCATGGGCATAGGACTGAATACAGCCATGCCAGCCGGGGCGGGTGCGGCAATTGATCAGCCGTACAGCGACCTGCTGTCAGCCGGTATGGGCGTTGTTGACAGAAATCAACTGGCAGGTGCGTTGATCAATGAATGGGTGCTGGCGCTGGAGCAATTTGAGCGTATCGGTTTCAGCGACTTTCGCGATGAATGGATGCGCTCGGATGCGCACATGGGGCAGCTGGTGGAAATAAAATCGGGAGCCAGGGCAATTGTTGGTGTTAGTGCAGGAATAGATTCTGCAGGCAGGCTGTTGCTGGACACCGATGCCGGGTGTATCACCATTGCTGGCGGTGAACTGCTACCGAGTTTGAGGCCGGTGTCCGCCTGATGCGTCGGTTGGTGCTGGGGCTGCTGGCTCTGAATGTGCTGACGATGCTCTGGCTGGGCCTGCGGGAAGGAGTCCCAGGCAGGCAGGTGCCGGCATCGGATGACGGCTTGCCGGTGACAGTGGCTCCGCTGGTGTTGCTCGCTGAAGTGACGGCGCCCGAGCCCAGGGTGGTTGAGCGTTGCTGGTGGGCTGGTCCTTTTGATGACGAGAGCAGAGCAGAATCTCTTGCTGCTGTATTAGAAGACGGGGGCGTCTGGCGAGTAGTCCAAATGCCCTACAGTACGGATACTCTGCACCGGGTGTATCTGCCGGCTGAACCGGGCCGACAGGCTGCGCTGGATCTGATCGCAGAATTGCGGCGTGCCAGCGAAGCTGCAGGCATGTCGATGGACAGCTATATTGTGTCCGGCGGTGATCTGGACAATGCGATTTCACTGGGGCTGTTCAGCGATGTCCGGAATGCGTTGCGTGTTCAGACCCAGGTGCAGGCCTTGGGATATTCTCCGGTTATTGCTCTTGAGGAACGACAATCCAGCCGGTTCTGGCTGGTAATCGGAGTGGCTGCGGTTTCCGATAATTTTCTCGAGAGTATGCGTGCGCAAATGCTTGATGTGACTGATTTCTCGGTTAGAGAAAATCTCTGCGAAATGATTGCACATCAGGAACAATTCCCCTAAAATGCCGCCTCTGCTTTAGAGACCCGGGAAAAATGATGTCCCGTCTGCTCTTGCGGGAGGGGTTCCCGAGCGGCCAAAGGGATCAGACTGTAAATCTGACGCGAAAGCTTCGGTGGTTCGAATCCACCCCCCTCCACCATCAAGAGTTGATTGATATCTGAAGAGTTCTGGCGACAGGCGGGTATAGTTCAGAGGTAGAACACCAGCCTTCCAAGCTGGTTACGCGGGTTCGATTCCCGCTACCCGCTCCAGATTCGGGGTGAGTATTCTGACTGCAGTATTTGGCTCGCATAGCTCAGGCGGTAGAGCACTTCATTGGTAATGAAGAGGTCTCCAGTTCGACTCTGGATGTGAGCACCAGTTTGATTTTTGGATGTACCGGCGCTGTGTCATGTGCCGATTGGTAATATGTGACGACTCTCGAGCGCTGTGTGAGTCGTCTTCAGGCATGCTTGGTTAGAGAAATGAGAGGCGGTCACAATGGCGAAGGGTAAATTTGAACGTAATAAGTTACACGTTAACGTCGGTACAATCGG
>CAXBER010000024.1:0-15633 GCA_963974875.1 uncultured Pseudohongiella sp.
CCGATTGTACCGACGTTAACGTGTAACTTATTACGTTCAAATTTACCCTTCGCCACAATATCACCTCGCGAAACTAGTCTTTAAAATCAGTTAAAATCAACCTTTGTTCTTGTTGATAATGCCTTCCGCAACATTGCTGGGCACTTCACCGTACTTCAGGAATTCCATGGTGTAGGTCGCACGCCCCTGAGTCGCAGAGCGGAGATCGGTAGCATACCCAAACATCTCAGCCAAAGGCACCTCGGCATCAATAACCTTGCCACTGGCACTGTCATCCATACCCTGAACCATACCACGACGACGATTCAGGTCACCCATCACGTCACCCATGTTTTCTTCCGGCGTTACCACTTCAACCTTCATGATAGGCTCAAGCAGTGCGGCGTCAGCCATCAAGGCACCTTTCTTCAACGCCATGGAACCGGCGATCTTGAACGCCATTTCGCTGGAGTCAACGTCATGGAAAGAGCCATCAAATACAGTTACCTTCATGGCCAGCAGCGGATAACCAGCCAGACAACCGTTTTTCATCTGCTCCTGAACACCCTTGTCGATAGCAGGGATGTATTCACGCGGAATTGCACCACCCACCACCTCATTAACAAATGTGTACTCTTCATCAGCCGGCAGGGGCTCAAGACGCAACCAGCAATGACCGTACTGACCACGACCACCAGACTGCTTGACGTGCTTGCCTTCAACTTCGACTTTCTTGCGGATCGTTTCACGGTAGGCTACCTGAGGCTTACCAATATTGGCCTCAACGCCAAACTCCCGACGCATGCGGTCTACCAGAACATCCAGGTGAAGCTCACCCATGCCGGAAATAATGGTCTGACCTGATTCCTCATCACTCTCTACACGGAAAGATGGATCTTCCTGAGCCAGCTTGCCCAGAGCGATACCCATCTTTTCCTGGTCAGCCTTGGTCTTCGGCTCAACAGCCACAGAAATCACCGGATCCGGGAAATCCATTTTTTCCAGAACGACAACCCGGTTCGGATCACACAGCGTTTCACCGGTAGTCACATCTTTCAGACCAATCGCTGCCGCGATATCACCTGCCAGAACCTGCTTGATCTCATCCCGGTTGTTGGCGCGCATCTGCACCATACGACCAACCCGTTCTTTTTTGCTTTTCACTGAGTTATAGACAGCATCACCCGAATTCAGGGTGCCGGAGTAAACCCGGAAGAATGTCAGCGTACCCACGAACGGGTCGGTGGCAATCTTGAATGCCAGCGCCGCAAACGGGGCTTCATCGCTTGATTCACACGCGATAACTGTTCCGTCTTCCAGCGTACCTTCAATGTCCTTCACTTCGGTCGGCGACGGCAGGTATTCAACCACCGCATCCAGCACAGCCTGCACACCCTTGTTCTTGAATGCAGAACCACAGAATGTCGGCACAATTTCGTTGGACAGCGTGCGCTGACGAATACCAGCCTTGATCTCTTCTTCTGTCAGCTCTTCGCCTTCCAGATACTTGTTCATCAGCTCTTCGTTGGCCTCAGCCGCCGACTCAACCATGAATTCACGCCATTTTTCGGCGTCAGCCTGCATGTTCGCAGGAATCTCTTCATAGCTCATAGTGACGCCCTGATCCGCCTCACTCCAGACGATACTCTTCATCTTCACGAGATCGACAACACCACGGAACTCGTCTTCAGCACCAATTGCCAGCTGCATGGGCACAGGAATGGCACCCAGACGATTTTTCACCTGATTAACAACTTTCAGGAAGTCAGCGCCTGCACGGTCCATCTTGTTGACAAAGATGACGCGTGGCACTTCGTAACGATTGGCCTGACGCCATACCGTCTCGGTCTGTGGCTGCACACCCGAAGAACCACACAGTACAACTACTGCACCATCAAGCACACGCAGCGAACGCTCAACTTCAATTGTGAAGTCAACGTGGCCGGGGGTGTCGATAACGTTGACACGGTGCTCTTCAAACTGCTGGTACATGCCTTTCCAGAAGGTTGTAACAGCGGCAGAGGTAATGGTAATACCGCGCTCCTGCTCCTGCTCCATCCAGTCCATGGTTGCAGCACCGTCATGAACCTCACCGATTTTGTGATTCATACCTGTGTAAAACAGCACGCGTTCAGTCGTTGTTGTTTTACCAGCATCGACGTGCGCGACGATACCGATGTTTCTGTACCGGCTTAACGGGGTTTTTCTGGCCACTATTGCACCTATATCTTTAACTGAATGAGTTTATTGAGACTATTAGAAACGGTAGTGCGAGAACGCCTTGTTGGCTTCAGCCATACGATGCACATCTTCACGTTTCTTGACAGCACTGCCACGACCCTGAGACGCATCAGAGATTTCACCTGCCAGGCGCAACGCCATGGACTTCTCACCACGCTTGCGCGCATGCTCAACCAGCCAGCGCATCGCCAGCGCACTGCGACGCTCAGCACGAACCTCTACCGGAACCTGATAGGTTGCACCACCCACCCTGCGAGACTTCACCTCAACCATCGGCGCTATCGCATCCAGGGCTTTTTCAAAGGTATCCAGCGGATCGCCGCCAGTGTTTTTGGTCACAGTATCCAGCGCACCATAAACAATTTTTTCTGCTACCGACTTCTTGCCATCTTCCATCACGTGGTTCATGAACTTGGCAAGTATCTTGCTGCCGTACTTTGCATCAGGCAGGATTTCACGTTTTGCTGCCACTCTTCTTCTGGGCATAAATCACCTCATATTCAGGTAAATCCACGATTCACATCAACCAGAACGATGGATGTCACGCGGCCTTACTGGTTATAAAAAAAATCAGGACTTGGGACGCTTGGCACCGTACTTGGAACGACCCTGTCGGCGTGCTGCCACACCGGATGTATCGAGACTGCCGCGCACTGTGTGATAACGCACACCCGGAAGGTCTTTTACACGACCACCACGAATCAGGATCACAGAGTGTTCCTGCAGGTTGTGACCTTCACCGCCAATATAGGAAGTGACTTCAAAACCATTGGTCAAACGCACACGGCAAACTTTACGCAGTGCTGAGTTCGGCTTTTTAGGTGTAGTTGTGTAGACGCGGGTGCACACGCCACGTTTTTGCGGGCAACCTTGCAGGGCAGGTACGTCACTTTTGACGACTTTGCTCTGTCTTGGTTTACGAACCAACTGGTTGATAGTTGCCATTCATTACTCCTGGACTTGTCATGTAAATACTCATACTCCGGCGTGTAACCACTTGCTACGCTTCTCGGGAAACGCAGTTCGGGGTACTCACCAGAGTAAAGGATGCGAGAGTTTAAAGATCCCGCACCCCGTAGTCAACTTAAATAGCGATTTAAAGGCTGTAGCGACAGCCCTTAAACGCCGGTTTTTAGTGCTTCGGTCAACGCAGCTTCCACTTCGCTGGCAGTAACACCCGGGCTGTCTTCATGCGCCCGGTTGGCAGCCGCAGCAACACGTCGTGCCTCGTGATAGGCCAGACCGGTACCCGCCGGGATCAGACGACCCACAACCACGTTTTCCTTCAGACCACGCAGGTAATCGCGCTTGCCAGTCACGGCAGCCTCGGTCAACACACGCGTGGTCTCCTGGAATGACGCCGCTGATATGAAGGACTCTGTCGCCAGCGATGCCTTGGTAATACCCAGCAACTGTCGCTGATAACGCGCCTCGATCTTGCCGGCCGCTTTCAGCTTGTCATTCTCTTCCAGTACCTGCGTAATGGAAACCTGCTCGCCACGAATCAGCGACGAATCGCCAGTTTCGGATATTTCAACTTTCCGCAGCATCTGACGCACAATCACTTCGATATGCTTGTCGTTGATACGCACACCCTGAAGACGATAGACCTCCTGCACTTCATTGACGATGTATTCGGCCAGTGCCGGCACACCTTTCAGGCGCAGAATGTCATGGGGCGAGGGCGGTCCGTCTGAAACAACCTCACCTTTTTCGATAAATTCGCCTTCAAATACAGTCATCGCACGCCACTTCGGAATCAATGCTTCGTAGTGTGTGCTGCCATCTGGCATTGAATCGCCTTCTTTTGGCGTAATGACCAGACGACGCTTGCCTTTGGTTTCCTTGCCGAACGTCACAGTACCGGAGATTTCCGCAAGAATTGCCGGCTCTTTTGGTTTGCGCGCCTCAAACAGATCGGCCACTCGTGGCAAACCACCCGTGATGTCACGGGTCTTGGAGCCTTCCTGCGGAATACGGGCAATAACATCACCCACATTGAGCTCTGTATTATCCTGTACCGCAATGATCGCGCCGGACGGGAGGAAGTAAACTGCGGGCATGTTGGTACCCGGCAGCGGCAATTCCTTACCTTTGGCATCTACCAGTGCTATTGCTGGCCGCAGCTCTTTCGCAGCTGACGGACGCTCCACCGGATCGATTACTGTCAGGCTGGACAGGCCGGTCACCTCGTCAGTCTGTCGACGAACGGTCAGCCCTTCTTCCATATTCGTGAAAGATACCTTGCCTGCAACCTCGGTGATGATCGGGTGAGTGTGCGGATCCCAGTTGGCAACAACCTGACCCGACTCCACTTTGCGATCGGCACTCAGCGTGATTACAGCACCATATGGCAGCTTGTACTTCTCGCGCTCGCGGCCAGCCTCGTCATTTACAATCAGCTCACCGGAGCGCGACACCACAACCAGTCCACCGCTGACATTTTCAACGGTTTTCATATTGTGCAGATGCGCCGAACCGGTTGTTCTGACCTGAACGTTATCAGCAGCTGTTGCCCGCGATGCCGCACCACCAATGTGGAAGGTACGCATGGTCAGCTGTGTGCCCGGCTCACCGATGGACTGAGCAGCAATAACACCGATAGCCTCACCAACGTTTGCCAGATGGCCACGCGCCAGATCACGTCCGTAACACTGACGACAGATACCAAAGCGAGTATCACAGGTAATCGGCGACCGGACGTAAACCTCATCCACACCCATGGTTTCGAGGCGATCAACCATTTTCTCATCCAGCATGGTGCCCGCTTCGATAAGCACCTCACCAGTTTGCTGATCAGCAACATCGCGCACCAGAATACGACCCAGTACCCGCTCACCCAGCGCAGCGATAATGTCACCACCCTCAATGATCGGACTCATTACCAGGCCTTCCTGAGTACCACAATCTTCCTCAGTGATCACCAGATCCTGGGAGATGTCGACCAGTCGACGTGTCAGATAACCTGAGTTCGCGGTCTTCAATGCGGTGTCGGCAAGACCCTTACGCGCACCGTGCGTTGAGGTAAAGTACTGCACAACGCTCAGTCCTTCGCGGAAGTTGGCGGTAATCGGTGTCTCGATAATGGAGCCGTCCGGACGCGCCATCAGACCTCGCATACCGGCCAGCTGACGAATCTGTGCGGGTGAACCACGCGCACCGGAGTCGGCATAGATGTAAACCGAGTTGAACGATTCCTGCCGCTCCTCTTTGCCCTCTTTATTGATTACCGGCTCGGTGGAAAGACCTTCCATCATCGCCTTTGCAACCAGATCGTTGGCGCGGGACCAGATATCGATAACCTTGTTGTATTTCTCGCCCTGGGTAACCAGACCGGAAGCATACTGGTTTTCGATTTCTTCTACTTCCGCCTCAGCCTGGCCAATGATTTTGGCTTTGGCTTCGGGAATTACAAAGTCATTCACACCAATGGATGAGCCCGAAACAGTCGAATAGCGATAACCGGTGTACATCAGCTGGTCAGCAAAAATGACTGTTTCCTTCAGCCCAACGTTTCGATAACAGGCATTGAGAATGCTGGAGATCTGCTTTTTGGCCATTTTCTGATTGACCATTGAGAACGGCAGACCGTCTGGCACAATGGCAAACAGCAGCACGCGCCCGACAGTGGTGTCAACAATGCGGCGCACCTTGATCGGCTCGCCAGCTTCATTCAACTCGAAATCGTCCAGCCGCACTTTAATTCGCGCCTGCAGATGCGCAGCTTTGGTGTCATAGGCACGCTTCACTTCATCAGCGTCGGCAAAAATCATGCCCTCGCCCTTGGCATTCACGCGCTCACGAGTCATGTAGTAAAGACCCAGTACCACGTCCTGCGACGGCACGATGATAGGGTCACCACTGGCAGGTGCCAGAATGTTGTTGGTGGACATCATCAGCGTACGCGCTTCCAGCTGGGCTTCCAGCGTCAACGGTACGTGTACGGCCATCTGGTCACCGTCGAAGTCGGCGTTATAGGCAGCACACACCAGCGGATGGAGCTGAATCGCCTTACCTTCAATCAGCACCGGCTCAAACGCCTGGATGCCCAGACGGTGAAGTGTTGGCGCGCGGTTCAACATGACCGGGTGCTCGCGGATCACTTCTGCCAGGATATCCCAGACCTCAGGCGTTTCACGCTCGACCATCTTCTTTGCTGCCTTGATGGTCGTGGCCAGACCGCGACGCTCAAGTTTGCCAAAGATGAAAGGCTTGAACAGCTCCAGCGCCATCTTTTTCGGCAGACCGCACTGATGCAGCCTCAGAGTCGGACCTACGGTAATCACAGAACGGCCCGAGTAGTCCACCCGCTTGCCCAGCAGGTTCTGACGGAACCGGCCCTGTTTACCCTTGATCATGTCCGCCAGTGACTTTAACGGACGTTTGTTGGTACCCGTGATTGCCCTGCCGCGACGACCGTTGTCCAGCAACGCATCAACAGCTTCCTGCAGCATACGCTTTTCGTTGCGCACGATGATGTCAGGCGCATTCAGATCAAGCAGGCGCTTCAGGCGGTTGTTACGGTTGATAACCCGACGGTACAGATCATTCAGATCTGATGTAGCAAAACGCCCACCGTCCAGTGGCACCAGCGGACGCAGATCAGGTGGCAGCACCGGCAGCACCGTCAGCACCATCCACTCCGGCTTGTTACCCGACTCGGAGAACGCTTCCAGCAGTTTGAGGCGCTTGGACAGCTTCTTCAGCTTGGTCTCTGAATTGGTGGCCGGAATCTCCTCACGCAAGCGATTGACTTCGTCATTGAGATCCAGATCACGCATCAGCTGCTGAATCGCTTCAGCACCCATCTTGGCATCAAATTCATCGCTGAATTCTTCCATTGCTTCGTAATACTGCTCATCAGTCAGCAATTGACCTTTTTCCAGCGTGGTCATGCCCGGATCAGTTACCACAAACGATTCGAAGTACAGAATCCGCTCGATATCACGCAGGGTCATATCCAGCAGCAAACCGATCCTTGAAGGCAGTGACTTCAAAAACCAGATGTGCGCAACAGGACTGGCCAGCTCAATGTGCCCCATGCGCTCACGACGCACCTTGGAAAGCGCGACTTCAACACCACACTTCTCGCAGATAACACCGCGGTGCTTCAGACGCTTGTATTTGCCACACAGGCACTCGTAGTCCTTTACCGGGCCAAAAATCTTGGCGCAGAACAGGCCGTCACGCTCGGGCTTGAACGTTCGGTAGTTTATGGTTTCCGGCTTTTTCACTTCGCCAAAAGACCAGGCGCGGATCATCTCCGGCGACGCCAGTCCTATGCGAATAGAGTCAAACTCATCTGATTGTGACTGTGACTTCAATAATCCCAGTAAGTCTTTCATTCTACTTTCCTCCGCCTGCCGTCATGCAGCAGGCATCACAAATTCGGCGATTCGTTATTTACCGGAAACTTCCAGATCCATATCAATAGCAAGCGATCGGATCTCTTTAAGAAGTACGTTAAACGATTCAGGCATACCCGGCTCCATGCGGTGATCACCATCCACGATGTTTTTATACATCTTGGTGCGACCAGCCACATCGTCAGATTTGACTGTGAGCATTTCCTGCAGGGTATAGGCAGCACCGTACGCTTCAAGCGCCCAGACTTCCATCTCACCAAAGCGCTGACCACCAAACTGGGCTTTACCACCCAGAGGCTGTTGCGTGACCAGGCTGTAGGACCCGGTAGAACGGGCGTGCATCTTGTCGTCCACCAGATGGTTCAGTTTCAGCATATACATGATGCCCACTGTGACTTTCCGGTCAAACTCATCACCGGTCCGGCCATCGTAGAGCGTGACCTGGCCACTGTCATCCATACCGGCAAGCCGCAGCATCTGCTTGATCTCGCCCTCGTTGGCGCCATCAAAAACCGGTGTAGCCATCGGCACACCTGCCTTCAGATTGTTTGCCAGCACCATGATTTCATCGTCACTCAACTCGTCTATCGGCTCTTTCTTGTCACCTACTGTATTGTAGATTTCATCCAGCAGTTTGCGCACTTCCTCTACTTTTCGTCGCTCATGCAACATTTTCTCGATGCGCAGACCCAGACCTTTTGCAGCCGCACCCAGGTGCGTCTCCAGAATCTGACCAACGTTCATCCGCGACGGTACACCCAATGGATTAAGCACAACATCAACCGGGTTGCCGGTCTCGTCAAACGGCATGTCTTCTACTGGCATAATTGCAGAGATAACACCTTTGTTACCGTGCCGGCCTGCCATCTTGTCGCCTGGCTGAATGCGACGCTTGATTGCCAGATAGACTTTAACGATTTTGAGCACGCCCGGAGCAAGATCATCACCCTGTACGAGCTTGCGCTTCTTATCTTCAAACCGCTCGTCCAGATCATCACGACGACGCTTGAGCTGTGCTTCCGCCAATTCCAGTTGCTTGTTCAGCTCTTCGTCAGCAAGACGCAGTTTGAACCAGTCATCACTGCCCAGACTGTCCAGGTATTCCTCAGTCAGTTCGGCACCCTTTTTCAGGCCGGGGCCACCTGCAACTTTTTTACCCAGCAATGCACCCTTCAATCGATAGAATGTGGCACCCTGCACAATGCGGAATTCGTCATTGATATCCTTGCGCACCTTGTCCAGCTGGGACTTTTCAATTTCCTTGGCACGCTGGTCTTTTTCAAGACCATCGCGGGTAAATACCTGAACGTCAATCACAGTGCCCTTGACACTGGAAGGTACACGCAGCGATGTATCTTTAACATCGGACGCCTTTTCACCAAATATTGCACGCAGCAGCTTTTCCTCTGGAGTCAGCTGAGTTTCACCCTTGGGTGTCACTTTACCTACCAGAATATCGCCGGCACCGACTTCGGCACCAATGTAGACAACACCTGATTCATCAAGCTTGCCCAGAGCACCTTCACCGACGTTGGGGATGTCAGAGGTGATTTCCTCAGAACCCAGCTTGGTGTCGCGCGCCACACAGGTCAATTCCTGAATATGAATGGTTGTCAGGCGATCCTCGCTGACAACTCGCTCAGACAACAGAATCGAGTCTTCGAAGTTGTAACCATTCCACGGCATGAAGGCGATGCGCATATTCTGGCCAAGCGCCAGTTCGCCAATATCTACCGACGGACCATCGGCGAGGATATCACCGCGGCTGACCACATCACCTTCCTTTACCAGAGGTCGCTGCGAAATACAGGTATTCTGGTTTGATCGGGTATATTTGGTCAGACTGTAGATATCCACACCCGCTTCGCCGGCCTGTGTTTCTTCGTCGCTTACCCGCACGATAATTCGCGAGGCATCAACACTTTCAATTCTTCCACCGTGGTCTGCAACAACACACACACCAGAATCACCGGCAACATTGCGTTCCAGGCCGGTACCAACCAGCGGTGGCTCAGCGCGCAGTGTCGGTACAGCCTGACGCTGCATGTTTGCACCCATCAACGCACGGTTAGCGTCGTCATGCTCGAGGAACGGGATCAACGCCGCGGCAACAGATACCATTTGCTGCGGTGACACATCCATATAGTTGATCTGCTCTTTTGGCATTAACGTGGTTTCACCGTTATAGCGTACGGTTACCAGGTTATCGACAAACTGCATATTCTTGTTGAGATTTGCACTCGCCTGTGCGATCACATACTGACCTTCATCAATGGCGGACAGGTAATCAATTTCATTACTGACCTTGCCATCAATAACACGGCGGTACGGACTCTCCAGGAAACCATAATCATTGGTACGGGCATAGGTTGCCAGAGAGTTGATCAGACCAATGTTCGGACCTTCAGGCGTCTCAATCGGACAGACCCGGCCGTAATGTGTCGGGTGGACGTCACGAACCTCAAAACCGGCCCGCTCGCGAGTCAGACCGCCCGGCCCCAATGCCGATACACGGCGCTTGTGGGTAACTTCCGAGAGCGGGTTATTCTGATCCATGAACTGGGACAGCTGACTGGAGCCAAAGAATTCCTTGATTGCTGCAGCCACCGGCTTGGCATTGATCATATCCTGAGGCATCAGGCCTTCAGAGTCAGCCATGCTCAACCGTTCTTTAACGGCACGTTCGACCCGAACCAGACCAACACGGAACTGATTCTCAGCCATTTCACCTACTGAGCGGATACGTCGGTTACCCAGGTGGTCAATGTCATCCACCGTACCAAAACCGTTACGGATACCGACCAGTGTCTTGAGGACATCTACGATATCATCAAAGCTGAGAACCGACTGACCAACAGTTTCTTCACGCCCCAGACGGCGATTGAACTTCATGCGGCCTACCGCTGAAAGATCATAACGCTCCTGCGAGAAGAACAGATTGCCAAACAGGTTTTCCGCAGAATCCTTGGTCGGTGGCTCACCGGGACGCATCATACGGTAAATTTCAACCAGGGCGTCCAGTCGTGAGGAAGTGCTGTCGATGCGCAGCGTTTCAGAAACAAACGGGCCGCAATCCAGGTCGTTGGTGTAGATGGTTTCGAATTTACCAACACCGGCGGCGGCCATTTCGTCGAGCATGGCGGCCGTAACCAGCGCATTGCACTCGAACAGAATTTCGCCCGTTTCCGGATTGACAATATCCTTGGCCAACGATTGCCCGGCGACAAACTCAGGCGTCACTTTCAGCTCTTTGATGTTTGCTTTTTCCATCTGACGAATATGACGTGCAGTGATACGTCGACCACTTTCAACAATCACTTCACCTTTCTTTTCAGTCACATCAAAGTTGAGCACCTCACCGCGCAGGCGTGATGGCACCAGCTCAAGCTTCACATCTTCAGCAGTTTTTCCAAGACGATAGTTGTTGTTCTCGTAGAACATCGCCAGAATCTGCTCGGCAGTAAAGTCCAGCGCGCGCAGCAGCACAGTGGCCGGCAGCTTGCGACGACGGTCAATACGAACAAAAACCAGATCTTTGGGATCAAATTCGAAGTCCAGCCATGAACCACGGTAAGGAATGATCCGCGCCGAGTACAACAGCTTGCCGGAACTATGTGTCTTGCCGCGATCGTGGTCAAAGAACACACCCGGCGAACGATGCAACTGGGATACAACCACCCGCTCAGTACCGTTGATGACAAAGGTGCCACTGTCAGTCATGAGCGGAATCTCACCCATGTAGACTTCCTGCTCCTTGATATCCTTGATCGCCTGGGTGGTCGATTCCTTATCATACAGGATCAACCGTACGCGAACCCTGAGCGAAGCCGAATACGTAGTGCCACGCAACTGACACTCTTTCACGTCAAACACTGGCTTACCCAATTCATAGCTCACATACTCAAGAATTGCTTTTCCTGAGTAGCTGACAATGGGGAAAACTGACTTGAATGCCGCGTGCAAGCCTTGATCCTGACGGTCGTCAGGAGATATTCCGGCTTGGGTAAACTGCCTGTAGGAGTCAATCTGCGTTGACAAGAGATACGGAATATCCATCGCAACTGGCAATTTACCAAAGTCTTTGCGGATACGTTTCTTCTCTGTATACGAATAGGCCATTGTGTTTTCCTAGCAAGTATGTCTGTTGATATCCGGTATATGGAAATGCTGAGCCGTCCGGATATACCCCACTATCTTGAGATCTCTAAATAAAAGACCCATTACCACATTCAATCTTTAACACATTCTGTCTTTGCTATCGCCGCACTATCGTGTAGGGCCGGCGACTGCTGGAGATACAGATCTGAACATGTCTGCCCCCCGGAATTCCTGTTTGATTCTTCATAACCATTGAAAACCGACAGGGAGTTTTGCTCCCTGCCGGCAATCAATTTTACTGCCTGTGCTGTGCAGAATTACTTCAGCTCAACACTAGCGCCGGCTTCTTCCAGCTGCTTCTTGGCATCTTCAGCGTCTGCCTTGCTGGCCGCTTCCTTGACCGTAGAAGGTGCGCCATCAACCAGATCCTTGGCTTCTTTCAGGCCAAGACCAGTGATTGCACGAACAACCTTGATCACGTTTACTTTCTTCTCGCCAGCAGCGGTCAGAACGATGTCGAACTCGGTTTTCTCTTCTGCAGCTTCAGCGGCAGCAGCAGGCGCGGCGGCAACAGCAACAGCGGCTGCAGCTGATACACCAAACTTCTCTTCCATTGCTGAAACCAGTTCAACTACATCCATTACTGACATTTCAGCAATTGCATTCAGAATATCGTCTTTAGACAGAGCCATGACTCATATCTCCTAATAAAAAAATGAATAAATCAATCGTTTCGTTTCAGAATTATGCTGCTTGCTTCTGGTCACGTACGGCAGCAACTGCACGTGTGACCTTGGTCGGTACCTCGTTAAAGGTTTGAACAAGCTTGGTAACCGGTGCCAGCATGACACTCATCAGCATTGACACTGCCTGATCATAAGTCGGCAATGTAGCCAGAGCGTCAATCTGGTCGGCACGCAACAACTTGCCACCAACAGACAATGCTTTAACTTCAAACTTGTCATTTGCCTTGGCAAAATCCTTCAGCACGCGTGCAGCGGCGCCCGGATCTTCCATTGAAAACGCAAGTATGGTCGGACCTGTCAGCACGCTCTGAATGCACTCGTATTGAGTACCTTCCACAGCACGCCTGAGCAATGTGTTACGCACAACGCGCAAATACACATTCTGCTCACGAGCGCTTTTGCGCAACGCTGTCAGATTCGACACAGTGATACCCCGATAATCGGCGAGCACTGCTGACAAAGCACTGGTAGCAGCTTCATTGACTTCCGAGACGATTTGCTTTTTGTCTTCAAGCCTAATAGCCACTAGCTTTACTCCTGATAGAGGCCACCATTACAGCGACCCTTGTTGTTTTGCCCTGGTTTTCTGACAAGCAGAATGCCAGGATTAACTGGTGGAATAGTTCCGACGAATCAGAACGGGTTACACCATCTGCGTAGGAAATTAAGTTGACGCCACGCGCTCATCAACACCTACGGTCTTTGACAGCCATGGCAGACCAACCTGCATCTGCCACAACCCCAAAGTCTGCAGCAACCCGAAGGATTGCCGGAAATTTTTTGCTGCTCTTACACTTTGAATGTAGAGTGATCAATCAGTACGCCTGGCCCCATGGTGGAGGACAGGACAACTTTCTGAATATAGACGCCCTTGGAAGAAGCTGGCTTTGCCTTCTTGAGATCAGCAAGCAGTGCTTCGAGGTTGCCTTCAATAGCGCCAGCCTCAAAACCGATCTTGCCGATCGCGCCGTGAATAATACCTTTCTTGTCAGTACGGTAACGAACCTGACCGGCTTTGGCGTTGCGCACAGCAGTTGCTACATCAGCCGTCACGGTACCAACCTTGGGGTTTGGCATCAGACCACGCGGACCCAGCACCTGACCCAGTTTACCGACCACACGCATGGCATCGGGTGTAGCAATAACCACGTCGAAATCCAGATTACCCGCTGCAATACTTTCGGCCAGATCGTCAAAACCGACGATATCAGCACCTGCCTCGGTTGCCTTTGTGGCATTTTCACCCTGTGCAAATACTGCAACGCGTACTTCCTTGCCCGTGCCGTTTGGCAGCAGGGTAGAACCGCGAACAACCTGATCCGATTTACGTGGATCAACACCAAGGTTGACTGACACGTCTATGGATTCCTTGAATTTTGGTGACGCAAATTCATTCAGAAATGCAACCGCTTCCTCAATGGAATAACCACGGTTACGGTCGATTTTTTCAGCAATCGCCTGCTGCTTTTTGGACAGTTTAGCCATGATTTATTCCACTCCTTCCACATCGATACCAGAACTTCTGGCTGTACCCGCCAGCGTACGGACGGCGGCATCCATATCTGAAGCGGTCAGATCAGGCATTTTAACAGCGGCTATTTCTTCCAGCTGTGCCCGGGTGATCACGGCAACCTTTTCAGTATTCGGGCGCGGACTGCCCTTGGGAATACCAAGTGCTTTACGCAACAATACCGCTGCCGGCGGAGTTTTGGTGATGAAGGTAAAACTGCGGTCGGCATATACAGTGATAACGACAGGAATCGGCAGACCAGCTTCCATGCCCTGAGTCTGGGCATTGAAGGCCTTACAGAATTCCATGATGTTCACACCATGCTGACCCAGCGCAGGACCAACGGGCGGGCTTGGATTAGCCTTGGCCGCGCCAACCTGCAGTTTGATATAAGCAGTGACTTTCTTTGCCATTTCACTTCTCCTGTGGGTACAGACGTCGGCAACTGGCCTAAACCGCGCACCGACTCCCCGATAATCCGTCGAACCTGGCAGCTCGACAGGGTTTGTTAACTATTGACTAACTCTTTTCGACCTGACTGAACTCAAGCTCAACTGGCGTGGAACGCCCGAAGATCAGCACCGCTACGCGCAGGCGATTCTTTTCGTAGTTGACCTCTTCAACAGTTCCCGTAAAGTCGTTAAACGGACCATCAGTGACACGAACCATTTCACCCGGCTCGTAGATGACCTTGTGGCGGGGTTTGTCCTGCCCTTCTTCAAGACGCTGAAGAATACGATCCGCCTCACGGGCAGTAATTGGTGCCGGACGGTCTGCTTTACCACCAATGAAGCCCAGCACTCTTGGAGTTTCCTTTACAAGGTGCCATGTATCATCGCTAAGCTCCATCTCCACCAGGACATAGCCCGGAAAAAACTTGCGCTCGCTTTTGCGTTTCTGACCAGCGCGCATTTCCAGCACTTCTTCCGTTGGCACCAATACTTCACCAAACAGATCTTCCATCCCGGAGCGGGCAATTCGTTCTTTCAACGCATCCCTGACTCGTTTTTCATAGCCGGAGTAGGCGTGAACCACATACCAATTCTTTGCCATCTAAAATCTCCTGACTATCCGATAATCCGTGAGATGACCGCACCAAGGGCCGTATCCAGCAACCACAAGACCAGTGCCACGACCAGCACAACCACCAGAACTATCATGGTTGTTTGAGTTGTTTCCTGGCGTGTTGGCCACACCACCTTACGTATTTCGGTTCGAGCTTCCAGACACAAATTCAGAAACGCAGACCCTTTCACAGTCTGCACTGCGATCCAGGCTGCAATACCAGCCAGCACGAGCAAACCGACTGCCCGCAGCACAAGAGACTCAGCAGCAAAATACGCATTCGCGTAAATACCACCCGCTATGATAACTGCAACAGCAACCCACTTAAGCAAATCCTGCTTTGGTGCCTGTGTAGTAGACTTATCAGTCATAATTTATTGTCTCAGCGCTGCCATAATATGGCAGGCCAGGAGGGAATCGAACCCCCAACCTGCGGTTTTGGAGACCGCCGCTCTGCCAATTGAGCTACTGGCCTATACTTTTTCAAGATGCACAAGCCGAAACCCCTTACGGATGTTTCGGCTTGCACCATTTTCAGGAAATCATCCTGCGAACCAGGCATATTACCCGACAATCACTCAAGAATCTTGGATACCACGCCGGCGCCCACTGTACGACCGCCTTCACG
>CAXBER010000025.1:0-9758 GCA_963974875.1 uncultured Pseudohongiella sp.
TGATGGCCCAGATCGATTTCAGCGCAGTGGTGGGCGTGCGCAAGGAGCCAAAAGGTCTGGCCATCACCACCATTGCTAACTGGCTGATCAAGCCGTTCACCATGTTCGCTATTGCCTGGTTTTTCCTGATGGTGGTGTTCGAGCCGCTGATCGCCCCCGGATTGGCAAGTGAGTATCTGGCCGGCGCAATCCTCCTGGGGGCGGCGCCCTGCACCGCCATGGTGTTTGTCTGGAGCTATCTCACCAAAGGCGATGCCGCCTATACCCTGGTGCAGGTGTCCCTGAACGACATCATCATGCTCTTCGCCTTCGCGCCCGTTGTGGTGTTCCTGCTGGGCATTTCCGACATTCAGGTACCCTGGAACACGGTTATCCTCTCCGTGGTGCTGTACATTGTCATTCCCCTGACCGCCGGCTACCTTACTCGCCGCGCCCTGATCGCAAAGCGCGGGCAAGGCTGGTACGACGAGGTGTTCATGAAACGCCTGGGGCCGGTCACCCCGGCAGCGCTGATCGTTACCCTGGTACTGCTGTTTGCGTTCCAGGGCAAAGTTATCCTGAACAACCCGCTGCATATCGTGCTGATTGCCGTGCCGCTGATTGTGCAGACTTTCCTGATTTTCTTCCTGGCCTACGGCTGGGCCCGGTTATGGAAGGTCCGTCACTGCATCGCTGCGCCCGGGGCCATGATTGGTGCCAGTAATTTCTTTGAGCTGGCAGTCGCGGCGGCCATTGCGCTGTTCGGCCTGCAATCGGGGGCGGCGCTGGCGACGGTGGTTGGCGTTCTGGTTGAGGTTCCGTTGATGCTAGTTCTCGTTCGAATTGCCAATCAAACCCGGGGGCGGTTTCCGGCCTGATTTCGGGGCTGGAGCCGCGGACATATCACAATGTGTCAATCAGCCCCTGTCATGAGTCTGCTGAATCAAGGATTACACCACCTGCAGCCAGTCCTGGTAGGCAACGAGGTCGTCTCCCAGGTCGCCGCGCACCAATCGCCCATAGAGCATTTGCAACTGGCGGGTAACCGGTCGCTTTCCGCCTCGTCCGACGCTCCGCCCGTCGAGTTCGCGAATCGGCAGAATTTCCGCAGCGGTGCCGGTAAAGAAGGCTTCATCGGCGATATAGACTTCGTCGCGTGTGATCTGGCGCTCCTGAACTTCCATCCCCAGACGTTCGCGCGCCAGTGTTATGACAGAGTCACGGGTGATGCCCTGCAGACACGAAGTCACAGCCGGGGTATGCAGCACACCGTCACGGACAATAAACACGTTTTCAGCCGAACCCTCTGCAACATAACCTTCCGGGTCAAGCATCAGGGTTTCATCGAAACCTGCCTTAACGGCCATATTGAGTGCCAGCATTGAATTGACATAGTGGCCATTGGTCTTGGCCCGGCACATGCTGATATTGACATGGTGCCGGCTCCACGATGAGGTCAGCACACGAAGACCCTGCTCGGCGGAGTCAGGCGCAATGTAATGCGCCAGGTGCCAGGCGGGAATCATTATGTGGGTCGTCAACCCGGCCGCGCGTAGCCCCATACCCTCTGCACCGAGGAAAACCGTCGGTTTAAGATAGGCATCCCCCAGTGAATTACGCCGCAGCGCTTCACATTGTGCTGAAATCAGTGCCCGAGACGTGTAATCCACCGGGATATCCAGGGCATGGGCACTGTCCAGAAGGCGCCTTATATGGGCATCGGCTCGGAACAGGTGGGTGCCGCCTGCCCCCTCATAGGCACGAACGCCCTCAAAGCACCCCATGCCATAGTGCAGCGTATGAGTGAGCAGGTGTGCTCGTGCCTCACGCCACTCCAGCCACTCCCCATCCAGCCAGAACCAACCATCGCGATCACTGATCGATTGCATGTTTATCCTCCAGTCGCACCGCACCAGTCACTTCGCCAGCCGTCAATTAGCACACGCTGGTGAGGCTGCAATTCCTGGTAGCCCCAGGCGGCAATTTCAGCGTCCTGCGGGTCCGGCACCCGGGTATTACTGCCGGACAAGGCTGATATTGCCGCATGACCGCACAGGGGCACGTAACCTTCCGAATAGCCGCCTTCATGGACCATCACCAGACGGCCATTGCAGACACGCTCCGCCAGAGCTTTGACTTGGCCCGTCATCTCGGCATACGCACTGCTGTTGAGCAGCATTGAGCCCAACGGATCTTTTCCGCAGGCATCATAACCACAGGCAACAATAATCAGGTCAGGCTGGAAAGCCTCCAGGGCGGGGAGCACCAGTTGTTGCATAGAATAGCGATAGGCACCGATACCACAGCCCGGGGGCAGCGGCAGGTTGAGATTGGTTCCACAACCTGCCCCCTCCCCCTGCTCTGCAAACGTTCCTGTCTCCAGCGGATAGTTCCCAGCCTGATGGATCGACACCGTGAAAACATCCGGGTTCTGATAAAACGCACTCTGACTGCCATTGCCATGATGTACATCCCAGTCCAGCACAGCGACACGATTTACCAGTCCGCGTGCCCGCGCACACTTGATCGCGACAGGAATGTTACCCAACAGGCAAAAACCGCGCCCGCAATCCGCCTCGGCATGATGCCCTGGAGGGCGACACAACGCATAAGCATTGCGACACTTCCCACAGACCACGTCGCCTACCGCAGCAATTGCCAGCCCTGCTGACTGTTTGGCCGCCAGTAAACTTCCGGCGGTGTAGGGCGCACAGTCGCCGGCGTCTCCGCCACCATAACGATCACCGCGTTCGAGTTCGTCCAGATAGCGTGAGGTATGGAAGTACTCAAGTTCCTCGCGGCAGGCTGGCCGCGGTTTGGTAACCACCAACTCATCAATCAACCCCGACACTTCCAGCAGGTTCTTGAGCCGGCGTTTGCTCTCAGGGCTTTCCGAAGCCGCCTGCGGCTGCTGGAACTCTGCCAGAGACGAAAACACCCCGATGGCCCCGGGGTCATGCCAGAAACAGCGCTCATGCCAGTAAAACCCTGTGGAACTGGCAGGCACGGCATCATCCGCAGCCAGTTTTACCATGCGACACCTTTCAGCAGACGATTGAACACCCGAACTTCCGGTTTTGTGCACCGACAACATCGGTTCATTCGGGCCGTTTTTCGTTTCAGACTAGTCAAATTCCGGGTTGACTGCTTGCCTGAGCCTCAGCAGATATTTGCCTGAGGCTCAGGAAAAGCCCAGATTTATCGCACAGAGAGCCATGCCGGCGGCCGATAGGATCACTCAGCTACAGCCGCCAGATTGAGTGATTTTTGTTCAGATCGAAAATGGAGTAGTCTATCCTTGATAGCTACTCGAATAGTCGATCACTGAAAACGTTGAGTCCTCTCAGTGAGGCGCAGTGAGGCGGTCACCTTCTCAGGGAAACGTGAATCACCATGTCTATCGTCAGTTTACAGGCGTGCACCCTGCAGCCAGAGTGGGTGTCACACTCCCATGACTATCACCAGCTGATCTTCGCGACCTGCGGTACCACGGAGCTGAGCATTGAAGGCCGGGGCAATCGGATTACCGGTGATACCGGCTGCCTGATTCCCTCCAGCTATCATCATGATTACATCGGAGATGGCGCCAACAACACTCTGGTGATCAACCTGCCCACCAACCGCTTGCCCCTGCTCACACACAGTGATGATGTCGAACGTCTTTTTGAAAAACCGGCCTTTTACAAAGTGCCTCCTCCACTGCAACAGATGGGTTCAGCGCTCGCGGATCAGGCAGGTAAACAGCCGGGATTACACGACGAAATTGCGCTTCTGATCCTGCGTTCGATCTACCTTGGTCAGTTTGATCATCCACTTGCACCACCAAACCCGGAGCAGGTTCGTCATACGGGTCGCCTGTGCGACCAGAGCCTGCATCTGATCGACGAACACATTGACCAGCATCTGGCCCATGACATTCGTGTCGACGACCTGGCTAGACTGTGCTTCCTTAGTCCCGGTTACTTCTACCAGGCATTCCGCGATTACACTGGGCTGACCCCCATGGCTTACGTGATGAACCGCCGCATGGCAACAGCCCGTAGCCTGTTAACCCACACCGACCTGCAACTCAGCGTCATTGCCGAAAAGGTCGGCTTTCGGGACCAGGGCAGCTTTTCCAGAGCCTGCCGGCGCCATTTTGGTAATGCACCCTCACACCTGCGCACCTGACTCCACCCCCTTCCTGATCAGAATACGCGGATTGTGTGCCTGATTCTCAGGCAAAACCATCTGACAACCGGGCAAGCACCCCTCGTTCAAGCGTCATAAAGTTAAAAGAGACGTGAGTCTGATAACACCAACAAGAATCGTGTTCAGGGGGAAAAGTATGAAAGATCGTATTGGATGGAAGTCACTGCTGATGGCTGGTGGCCTTAGCCTCAGTCTTCAGTCGGGTCTGGCTCAGGCAGCCGAATACGAAATGGCCATCGCCACGCTGATTCCCGAAAACATCAACAACAACTCCATATACCCCGCCCTCGTACATTTCAAGAATCAGGTTGAAACCCGCACCGACGGCGAACTTGAAGTGAACATTTTTGGCGGCGGTCAGCTGGGCTCAGAAGTGGAAACCGGTTCGCAGGTACAAAGTGGTGGCCGGGCACTGCAATCCACTATTCTTACCTCCGGCGCCATGTCGTCGTTCTATCCCAGGTATCAGGTTGTCACCACCCCGTTCATGTTCGATAACTGGCGTCAGGCCTGGTCCTTCTTTGATGGCAAATGGTTCGCCGATTTTATGAGTGGCACCATTGATGACGCCGACATGCGTTACCTGGGTACCTTCGATGATGGTGGCGGTTTCGTTGCCTTCACCAATAACAAGCGACTGATCAAGACCGTGGACGACCTCAAGGGCCTGAACATCCGCGTTGAAGAGAACCCGGCTCACGTTGCCATGATGAGCGCTCTGGGTGCCTCCGCCACGCCACTGCCCTGGGGGGAACTGATCACCGCTCTGGAGACCGGCCTGGCAGACGGGCAGTTCAATGCCCCGGTGCTCAACACTACGTTCAATTTCAACGAAGTGACCGACTACACCACGCTCACCGGCCACGTATACAACAGTGCCAGCTGGATGGTCAGCGAAACCTGGTTCCAGTCACTGCCTGACGAATACCAGCGCATCGTTGTTCAGACGGCACGCGAAGCCATCAGCATGAGCCACGGGGCGTCCGGTGCCTTCGCCACCGCCAGTTGGCAGAAATCATGCGAAGTGTTTGAGGAGTGCTACCTGATGCCGACGGCTGAGCGCCAGCGCATGGCTGACATCGCACGCCCGGCCTGGAAAAAGTGGATCGTGAACGACTTCGGTATCAAGGAAAAGCTGGTCGACGATCTGTGGGCTGAAGTCGACCGTGTTGGCGAGGATCTGAAACAGCAGGATTTTGCCCGCTACGGAAAATAACCCTGACTGTGGCTTCGCCGGATCTGGCGAGGCCACTGTCCGACCCACCTCCGGAGGCACGGCATGAACTCTGCGCTCAATCGCCTGAGAACGCTCAGTGATGGCGTCAATCAGGCCGTTACCATCGTCTGTATTGCCTGCATCCTGGGCATGCTGGCAATTTCGTTTATCGGTTTTCTCTACACGCTGTTCACAGATCAGGCACTCAGCTGGACCTATTCTCTGGCCCGGCTTTTTCTGCCCTGGATTGGACTGCTGTCATCCACCGTGGCCCTGCGCTCCGGTGAACACGTTGCCATGACACTACTGATGCGGGCCTTGCCAAAAAGCCTGGTCAGGGTGGCAGCGATTGCCTGCCTCATCATACTGGCGGGATTTGCCCTTGCGCTGATCTGGTACGGCTGGGAATTCTTCAGCAACGCCCGCCAGTCCTACATGGTATCTGCCCATATTCAGATCTCCTACAAGTGGACCACCATTGCCGTACCACTGACCGGCGCCATCATGCTGATTCACCTGTGCCACGGCTTTACGCTGCTCGAACATTTCACCGGCCACGAGACTGCCATTGAAGAGGCGCTGGCGGGTGACTCACGGGAGACCACGTCATGACCGCTGCCATCATTGTCTTCGTTGCCATCCTGCTGATCGGTGCACCAGTTGCCGTTGTTATGGCTGTTTCCGGCATGGCCGGAAGCTTCATGCTCGGCGGTGAGCGGCTGCTGGGTATCGTTGCCGACCGGATGTTTTCCGGAGTCTCCGGTTACATACTGATTGCCGTGCCCTACTTCATTTTCACCGCCGAACTGATGAACCAGGGTGGGCTGACGCAAAAGCTGATCACGTTCAACAACGCCCTGCTCGGCCGGATTCGCGGTGCGCTGTCTCACACCAACGTGACAGTCTCGCTGTTTTTTGCCGGCCTCACCGGCGCTGCCATCACAGACACCGTTGCCATCGGCAAGATCATGATCCCGGAGATGAAAAAACAGGGCTACGACGCCGAATACGCCGCTGCCATCACCGCCTGTTCGTCCATTATCGGGCCGATCATTCCGCCCAGTGTCGTGATGGTGGTCTACGCCTCCATGCTGCGAGATATCTCGGTGATCGATCTGTTTGCAGGTGGCATCGTGCCCGGCGTGCTTCTGGCCGCCGTGCTGCTGGGGACCAGTATTGTTCTGTCCTGGAAGCGTCGCTACCCGCGCATGGCAGGGTCGTCCCTGAAGGCCGCGTTGATCGCCTTCCTGAGCGCCCTGCCTGCACTGTTCATACCCGTGATCATCCTGGGCGGCATTCTGACCGGCGCCACAACCATCACGGAAGCGTCCGGTTTTGCGACGGTGTACGCCATTTTCATCGGCTTTGTGGTGTACCGGAATCTCACCTGGCGCAAGGTATGGGATTCTCTGGTGACCACAGTGCGGCTATCCGGTGTGGTGTTCTTCCTGCTGGCAACGTCTGCGGTCCTGAGCTGGTTTGTGACCCGCTCGGGTATTGCCCGTGATGCGGCGGAAGCCATTACCGCATTCAGCGACGTCGCCCTGATCCAGATTCTGCTGGTCTGCCTGCTGTTACTTCTGATCGGCACCGTGATGGATGTACTGCCTGCCCTGGTGGTGGTCGCGCCCGTCATCGTGCCGGCCATGGTCAATCTTGGCTTCGATCCGCTGCACTTTGCCATCGTTATGATCGTGACACTTAATGTGGCCAATGCCACTCCCCCGGTAGGGATGACGCTCATGACCGCAGCACGGATCGCAGAGGTGCCCTATGAACGCACGATCATTGCCAGTTGGCCATTCTATCTGTCGTTCCTGATTGTTATTGTCCTGCTGGCACAGTTCCCGACGCTCTCCACCTGGATTCCCTCACTCCTGGACTGAAGGACGGATTATTAATGCACTTTTTCTATTCTTCCGAACAAAAAGCTCACTCGCCAAGCACGTTTTTGGTGCGGGGTGAGCCAACGCCCTCGCCGGAGCACACCGGTCGCGCCGACCGGCTTTTGGCTGCTCTGGAGTCATCGGGGCACGAGGTGAACACACACAACGGTGGAGGATCGGACTCATTGGACCAGCGGCTGCAGCGGATCCACACGGCCCGCTATCTGACCTTCCTGCAGACTATTCATCAACGCTGGAAAGACCTGCCCGGTGCATCTGACGTGGTGACCCCCAATGTGCACCCCACCGGAGGCGGGCAGCGCTATACTTCACACCCGGTCGCACAGGCTGGCTGGCATTTGCATGACATGGCGTGTCCGATTGGCCCCACCAGCTATCAGGGCATTCGTGCCAGCGCAGCGACTGCTGAAATCGCCGCCGAATTTGTCAAAACCGGACAGGGCGATGCCTACGCTCTTTGCCGCCCCCCTGGCCACCATGCAGGTCCGGAAAGCGCGGGAGGATTTTGCTTTATCAATAATACCGCTCTGGCCGCCTCGGTATTGCGGGAACGGCTGGACCGCGTTGCGATCATCGACGTGGACCTGCATCACGGCAACGGCACACAGGACATCTTCTATTCGCGAGGCGACGTCTGGACCGGATCCGTGCATGCGGACACCGAAGTGTTCTATCCCTTTTTTTGGGGCAGTAGCGGCGAGCAAGGCACCGGAGACGGGCTGGGCTGTAACCTTAACGTCCCCCTGCCACTGGGGAGTGATGGCACCGCATTCATGCTTGGCCTCGAGACGTTGATCTCCGGGCTGAGGATGTTCCAGCCTGAAGCCATCGTCGTCGCGCTCGGGTTGGACGCCCACAAGGATGATCCTCTGGCCGGCCTGGCCCTCGAGATTTCCGATTTTTTCGACATCGGCGCCCGACTCGCGGCCCTGCCCCACCCCTGTATTCTGGTGCAGGAAGGAGGATATCCAACCGACACGCTGGGTATTAACCTGGCGGCTTTTATCGATGGTTTCACCCAACATCGCCAACATTAGACAGGAGAGTACGATGACAATCAGATACCTTGGATCAGGCCCTCGCATGAGTCAGGTCATTATCCACAATGGCACCGTTCATACCGCCGGACAGGTTGCCACCGACGCCAGTGCCAACGCCCAGGGCCAGACTCAACAGATTCTGGATGGACTCGACAGCTTGCTGGCAGAGGCGGGAACCGATAAGGCGCACCTGCTCAGCGCAACAATCTGGGTTGCAGACATGGCCGACTTCTCCGGCATGAACAGTGCCTGGGATGCCTGGGTAACACCAGGACGAACACCGGTCAGGGCCTGTGTCGAAGCACGGCTGGCCAAACCGGAATGGAAAGTTGAAATCATGGTGGTCGCCGCGCTACCGGACTAATCCCGGATCACAATCCTGAAAGGGAGCGATCCGCAGGTTGATGACAGGACATCAGCAGGCTTCCAGAGGTGCATACGCCAGAACCAACCACTTTGCACCTTCGTCAAAGTTCACCTGCACCCGGGTGTGGTGACCACTGCCCTCGCTGTTCATCACAATGCCCTCACCAAACTTGGGATGACGTACCCGCTGGCCCAAGCTGAACCCCGTGCCCACGTCCGGTTCCTGGCTGAACAGGCCCTCATTGGGCCGGGCCATCATGGCTGGCCGGCTGACCGTGTTGCGCAGCCGCACTTCCTGGATGCAGTCACCGGGAATCTCGCGAACAAAGCGCGACAGCGCGTGGAATTTCTCCTGACCATACAAACGGCGGGATTCGGCGTAAGTAAGCACCAGCTTTTGCATGGCCCGGGTGATGCCCACGTAAGCCAGGCGCCGCTCTTCTTCCATCCGCCCCGGCTCTTCCAGAGACATACTGTGAGGGAACAGGCCTTCTTCCACGCCCGCCAGGAACACCAGCGGAAATTCCAGGCCCTTGGCAGAGTGCAGGGTCATCAGTTGGACGCAGTCTTCGTTGACCTCGGCCTGGGCCTCGCCGGCATCCAGAGCCGCTTGGGCGATAAATTCGGATAACGGATCAACCCCCTCCTCCGCTTCAAAGTCCGACAGGGCATTCACCAGTTCGTCCAGGTTCTCTGCCCGCGCCTGACCTTTCTCACCCTTCTCGTTGGCGTGATAATCCCTGAGGCCGCTCAGTTCCAGGGTGCTCTTCATCAGCCCATGCAGGGACGCGTCGTCCACCATTTCCGTCAGGCGTTCGATGATGCCCATGAAGGATTGCAAACCGGTTTTGGCACGGCCCTTTACCTGCCCAGCCTCCAGCAAACGCTCGGCAGACTCCCACAATGAGATGCTGCGCTCAGTGGCGAACGTCCGCATGTCCGCCAGGCTCTTGGCACCAATTCCGCGGGCGGGAATGTTCACCACGCGCTCGAACGCTGCATCATCCCGGCGATAGTGCACCAGACGCAGATAGGCGATGGCGTTGCGGATTTCCTGGC